>NZ_PENW01000009.1 GCF_003144405.1 Proteus cibi | reverse complement strand
CTCCCCATGTGAGAGTAGGGAACTGCCAGGCATTAAATAAGACGAGAAAGCCAACCCAATGGGTTGGCTTTTTTGCGTTTGAGGTTTTTATATCTCTATTTTATTTTTGGGAAATAAAGCACTATTTTAATTGCTGATAAAGTAATGAACCTGCAACAGCTCCTGCAACATCGTAAGTAAAATCATGCCAGCTCCAGCCAGTACCTTCTGGGCGACTATCATAAAGTTCTTTCGCTACCCCTAAACTTATCGAAAGCGAGAGTCCAATTAATAATCCCTCTCTATGACCATAATTTTGATGATCTGCATACGCATTTGCGCCCGCTGAAGCAGCCATAGAAAATAAAAAATGTTGAGCTTTATCTTTGCCTTTCCAATTATCATTGGCAAAATGAAATGACTGACAACCTGTTAAAACCATTACTGATAATAAAATAATCAGAGAACCACATTTAAGCCTTAGTTTCATAAAAAATAAAAGCCTTTTCGCTGATAAATATATTTTAATATAAGTGCTTATTAAGTATAGAAGATAATTTTAGAAAACAAAAAAGCCTTACTGATATTTAAGTAAGGCTTTAAGACGGGAAGCGTTAGTGCTTAAAGTATGCGACTAATTAATCTATCAACACGAATACGTCGTAATCGTTTGATTAATTTCTTCACTTTTAGAGGATAAAGTTTAATGCTTTCTAGCTCTTGGTAATGTTTCACGACAATAGTATGCTGGCGAATACAGACTAATTCATTATATCGTTGCTCATGTAATTCATGTTTAGGATCATGAATTAATATGGCATTTTCTAAATCTAATCCCCATGCACGTGGATTAAGATTATTACCTGTAATTAATTGCCAGCTATCATCTACCCACATACCCTTTAAGTGATAGGTATTATCGTTATCTTTCCAAAGTCTTATTGTTAATTGGTCATTATCAATAAATCGTTGGAAACGTTGAGTAAATTTACGCAGATTGATCTCATAGAGATAAGGTAGAGCACCAATAATTTTAAATGGTTCTTCCGGTGGAATATAGAAGTCATTTGCTGTTTTATCACCAATAATAATTTCGACTTGCTTGCCATTTCTTAATAAATGACTGATTTGGCGTACAAGGATCGCGGGTAAATTAAAATAAGGTGTACAAATAACAAGTTTTTCTTCAGTAGAAGCCATAAGGTGAGAAATTGTCTTGTTTAAGATATTTTTCTTACCTAAACCCATTAAAGGTGTTACAGCGAGTTCGTTGTTAGAAGCATTGGCTTTAATATCATAGCCATCGCGAGTGCGTAAATTAAAACGAAATTGGCGAATACAGTTTTTAATTTCGGCACAACGAATTCTATCTTTGATATCCAATCGTTGAATTGCTTCTGATTGTAAAAGATCAGTCACAATAAATTGCTTCATTGTGGAGGCTAATTCGCTATTTTGGATGATGTGATATCTGTCATAACGATATTTATCCAACTTGTGCAAGTAAACATTATTAATACTTGCGCCACTATAGATAACGGTATCATCAAAGATAAAGCCTTTAAGGTGTAATACACCTAATGCTTCACGAGTATTTACGGGAATACCGTAAATAGGGATTTCGACATCAGGGTGTTGCTGTGCAACTTGGTAGTACCAATCTGCATTTGTTGCATCAGCAGAGACACCAATACGCCCACGTTGAGCACGGTGCCAGTCAACAATAACGGTAATGGATAATTCAGGACGTTGTTGTTTTGCGGTGTAAAGCGCATCAAGGATCTCTTCACCAGCCTCATCGTGCTCTAAGTAAAGAGCTGTAATAAAGATCTCTTTCTTTGCTTGAGCAATGTATTTCAATAAGGTGCTGCGAAACGCGGATGTCTGATAAAGCGTTTCAACATCAGCAACTGACTGAGCTAATTTAGGCAGTTGTGCAAGGTGTTGTTGATGCTTAGCAAGTTTTAGTTTAGACAACATCACAGTGCTTAATTCTCTTGTTTATGATGGCAGATGGAGCCATCGTCCATGTGGATTTTCTTTAACCGATCTTCTGATCATAACATTAGTTATATGGGATGTACGCATAAAATCATCATATATAGCTAATTTATCAAAGGATGCGTGAACAATCACATAAAGAAATTTTCTCTTATGAGTATAGCATTGGGCTATCTTTTGATTATCCAAGCTGTAAATCAAGATTGACTATCCCTTCATCAAGTTGTACTTCAACAGAAAATCCCAGTTTTTTCGCTAAACTTATCATGTTGCGATTTTCAGGCATTGTTATTGCGGTTAAACGTTTAATGCCATGTTCTCTAGTATAGTTGATCAGTTTAGTCATAAGTTGATGGCCTAAAGTATTTCCTTTTAAATCAGAACGCACAAGAATAGCAAATTCTGCATGCTGATTATCAGGATCTGCCATTGCGCGGGCAACACCAATGATTTCAGGCTGATCATCTGGATTTCGGATTGCGACAAAAGCCATTTCGCGATCGTAGTCAATTTGTGTCATATTTGCGAGATCGTCATGTGTAAACTCACTGATCTCACTAAAATAGCGATAATAAAGATCTTCTTTTGTGACTTGGTTTATAAACGTTTTTAGTAACGGTTCATCTTCCGGCAAAATAGGGCGGATAAAGCAAGGATTGTTATCTCTTAGAAAGAAGGTTTCTTCTAATTCATTAGGATAAGGACGAATAGAGAGTCTTTGATGAGGATCGCCTTGTAGAGGTGCTAGCTCCATCGCGACATCAAGTAGTGTAAAATCATTGCCTGAAGCCAGGAGAGGATGAATATCCAATCTGACAATTTGTGGACAATCTAGAAGTAAGTGAGAAACCTGCACCAAAAAATGACTTAGACTTAATATATTTAGAGGCTGTAAAGCGCTTCTAGGCTGTATCTTTCCGCTTTTTATCGCATTAATAACTAGATAGCGAGCAAGCGCCATATTAAGAGGTGGCAAAGCAACTGCGGCTTTCGTTTCTATTTGCCACTCAACTCCCCCTTCACCCAATACAATTAATGGACCAAAAATAGGATCTTGCTCTATCGCGACTCGTAATTCTTGAGAGCCCGCGCGATTTGCCATACTTTGCACCAATAAACCCTGAATTTGAGCTTGAGGATAGAGTTCTGTTACACGCTCTATAATGGCATGAGCTGCTGATGATACTTCAGTGCTGTCTCGAAGATAAAGCATGACACCTTGTACTTCGGACTTATGAGGGATATCAGGAGAACGCAATTTCAGTGCGACAGGATAACCAATCTTTTCCGCAATATTGACCGCTTCTTGAGCATTATGGGCAATCCAAGTTGGAAGTGTATTAAAGCCATAAGCTTCCATAATTGGCTGAACTTGATGTGTGTCTAATCGATATTGCTTATTTTTTAATGCTTCTTCAATGCAACGATGTGCTTGTTGCGTATTCATTTTGACATCTAAAGGCAATGCGGGTGTTTCTTTTAACTGTTTTTGGTTTCGACGATATTCCACCATATGCATAAATGCAGTGACGGCACCTTCAGGTGTTCGATAGGTTGGAATTCCCGCTTCACTAAATAATTTACGCGATTGCTGAGAGGAATACTCTCCGCCCCAGTTAGTGAAAACGGTAAGCCATTTACGTCGAGGATGTTTATTGATGGCTTCTATGACTCGTTGTGCTGTTTCAATGCTAGGTGCAATGGCACTTGGTGTGTGAATTAGGAGTAATGCATCATGATCATGGCTATCTAACAAACAATTCAATGCCAAAATATAACGCTCAACCGTTGTATCATCACCTAAGTTTAGTGGGTTGCGAATGGCATTTTCTTCTTGAATAACACGTTGGAGTTTTTGTTTTGTTTCGTCTGTAAGTTGTGCGAGCTTTCCTGAATGCAAAAATAGTTCATCAACTGCCATTGCCGCGGGTGCAGAGCCATTACTCATAATCATTAATCTTTCGCCTTTTAACGGCGTCATATAACTCAGTGTTTCAACGGCAGAAAACATCTCATGGGTATCTTGTACTCGTAATAAACCCGCACGTTGAAAAGCGGCATCATAAGCCACGTCATAACTTGGTGTATCGCCCAATAACAGTTGTGCTTTTTGAGTACGACCACTTTTTATCACCAAAATCGGTTTGTTACGCGAAGCACTACGAGATGCTGACATAAATCGTCGTGCATCTTTTATATGTTCGAGATGCAATAAAATAGCACTGGTTTTACTGTCTCTTGCCAGAAAATCTAATAAATCATCGACTTGGATATCTTGATTATCACCTAACGCAATAAAATAGGAAAAGCCGATATTACGATAATAAGCCCAGTCTAAAATCGTGTTGGCAACAGCCGCTGATTGTGAAATAAAAGCTAACTTTCCTTTTTTAACGGGAAGCGGTGAAAAGCTGGCATTTAAACCTTGCCACGGCGCTAAAAGCCCCAAACTATTTGGGCCAAGCAAGCGGATATGATATTGCTGACAAAGTAATTTTATTGGCTGAAATTGTTCAGGTTGTGCGGAAAGCACAATTACAGCTTTGCAACCAGACCCACCTAATTGTTTTAGTAGCTCAAGGTTACGGCGATGATGTGTACAAATAATCGCAAGATCAGGAACTTGAGGTAATTGATCAATAGAAGGATAAGTGAACACACCAGAGACAGAGCCACGAGACGGATTAATCGGAAACACAGGACCATTAAATCCACCACTGAGCAAATTTTTCATCATGGTGGTGCCTGCTCGACCTAATTTTTCAGAGGCACCAATCACGGCGATAGATTTAGGACGTAATAGTGCTTCAAGACCTCGTTGGCTCATATCCACTCCAGAGTTTCATTATCAACTGCTATTCAATGTAGCTGATTTGCTCTTCTTTTGCCTGACTTCGGTCTGGTTTTCCAAGTAAATATTGTTGACGAAAGTAACTAAAATGAGAAAAAAGTTGTTGTGAAGCTTGAATATCGCCGACATTCTCTAAAATAGAGGCAGCGACCTCTGCGGTACAATGTTGATCCTCTCTTGCTGCTTGGCGAAGTATGTAGTCACATTTGCTAGCTTCATTTAAAGAGAAAATGGGCAGTGCATCAAGATAGGGGCTTTTGCGAAACATTTTACGAGCTTCACTCCAAGTACCATCAAGAAGAATAAACAAGGGGGATTTACTATTTGTAGGGAGTTGGTTATATACAATACGTTCACTTGATGCATAGCTTTCAGGGAAGACAACATAAGCTTGCCTATCTGGTGTATTGATGAGATCAAGCAATGCCTGTTCTGGTGTTGTTCGGGACCATAAAAAAGCCTGCGTGTCTGGTAATACATCGGCAATTAATTTCCCGGTATTACTTGGCTTCATCACTTCAGTATCATACATCAATAAACAAAATTGGCTTTTTGCTGGTTGATTGACAATGGTGTCACAAAGACACTGTTTTTCGGGTAATAAGCAAAAAGAACAACGTTTTGTACGAAAACCACGCGCTTTAAAAGGGCGAGTAGAAATCGAAAGTCGATATTGACGAAGTCGAGAGACTGCATTGTCATGCATAACAGATTGACCAATACTCATAAAAAAGAATCGAATTTTATCATGATACCCAAAGGTCTACTATCAGTTGTTTTTTTTATGAAAGTTAATTTATAGGACGGTAATAGGATTATTATTATTTAATAAGTCGTGGTGACATATGAACATAACGCCAATCTCTTTTATAGAGAATCAACAAAGTATTAAAGATAATGAAATTAAAAATCTATTTGATATCTTTGATATTCGGCTTTTTAATAATGATAGTTTGAGTTTCAATCTTGATATTGCTAAAAATCAAATAAATGAACTGGCTGATTCAGTAAGGAATGGAAGTTCAAAAGATTTAGATTATTTAGTCAATATCATGTTTCATGATGATATAAAAATAAGCCTATATGCAACTAATCAACTCTACTTAATTTATTCAAAATTAAATAACTCGATAAGAAGAGATATTAAGGAGTTAATTAAATCGCTCTATGAAATAAAAGTAAGAGACGATAAAGAATATTTCAAAGAGCGACCTTTATTAAGCGCCATGGCTTGTGGAGATGCGATTGCTGGGCAACAGGGAAAAGGGAATAATGTTTTTATCTCAGCGATTGATAATTATTTAAATATGAAATGTAATGATAGCGTGTTAGTTAATAGTATGGATAGCGTAAGTAGCAGTAATCGTTATATCTCTTCATCAGAATTACAATCTTGGGTTTCATTTCAACCTTATCAATGTGATATTGGTCACTATGAAACGATACTTAAAAAAATAGAAAATGATAAAAAATCTGATGAGTTAAAAAATTACGTAGTTTTAGTCAACAATAACCATTGGGTTGCTTTATTTACTTATAAAGATAGCTGTTTTTTATGTGATTCATTATCTTCAAACAAAGAAGATAATGATGAACGTCATAAATTATTAACTAGACTAAAAGAAAAAGGATTTAATACCTTTAATATAGAAGATAACTTACAAAAAAATGTACCTAATGGATGTGGTCTTTTTGCTCTTAATTACATTGATAATTTACAAAATAAATTGAATAAATTAAATAATGAAAAAGTAGCAGATTTAACATCCACAATAGAAACAGTATTACAAAATACGGGGAAAATTTTTCTTAACCAGAGTGATGACGAGCAAGCCGTATTTAATCATCATTTTAGGAAAAAATTGATCATGGATGCACTTTTTCATTTTGTTAAATCTAGTAATGAATAGCGCTCTTACATATTGATATACCGATTGTTTTTTATTAAAAAAAAGTTAAATCTAATCTTATTTTTAAAGTGAGAGTTTTTTGATATAGGTTTATCTCTTACTCTGCGTGATTCTCTCGGTGACAGTTGCTAAACTATCATGTAATCTGCGCCCCTATTGCAGTTGGAGAGACAAATGAACGATTCTTATGAAGGTAAAAACGGCAAAGTAAAAGTGATGTATGTCCGTAGTGAGGACAATGCCGATAATAAACCTAAAAAACCATCCCGCCGTCCTGAAAATGGTCGTGGTGATAACCGTAACGACAAAAATCGTGATAATAGACGTGGTGATAGCCGCGACGATAAAAATCGCGATAACAGACGTGGTGATAACAAATTTTCTCGTCGTGATGACCGCGGTGCAGGTAAGCCTTCAGGGCGTGGCGCATCACGTAATGAATCAAAACCTTCTCGCGATAGCGAAGGCGGAAGTTTTTCTCCATGGAAAACGGTTTCTCGCCCTGCTGGTGAAGAGGCAATTAAAGAGCACGATGGCATTACTGGTAAGAGCCAAATCGATCCAGAACAGCTACGTCGCCAGCGTTTAGAAGAAACGCGCATTTATGGTGAAAATGCCTGTCAGGCAATGTTTAAAAATCGTCCTGATGCAATTGTTCGCGCTTGGTTTTTACAAGATGTGACACCACGTTTTCGTGATGCACTAAAATGGATGGCGGCAAACCGTAAAGCTTATCATGTTGTTGAAGAAGAAGAGATGGTCAAAGCCGCTCGTACCGATCATCATGGTGGCGTATGCTTTTTAATTAAAAAACGTGTTGGTCATGATGCAGAAACTTATCTGAAAGATGCACCTGAACATGATTGCGTATTAGCACTTGAAGATGTGGGGAATCCACATAACGTAGGTGCAATTATGCGTAGTTGTGCACACTTTGGTGTGAAAGGGGTTATCTCTCCTGATTCTGCTGTCTTGGAATCTGGGGCTGCTGTTCGTACCGCAGAAGGTGGCGCTGAATATATCCAAGGTATTGATGCTGATAACTTTGCTCAAACGTTAGATAAATTTAAAAAAGCGGGTTATACACTGGTGGCAACATCAAGCCATAAAGGCAGTGTGCCATTATCAAAAGCACAATTACCAGCGAAAATGGTGCTTATCTTAGGTCAAGAGAAAGATGGCTTAAGTGAAAGTACGTTAAATCAAGGTGATATGAGCATTTACATCGGCGGTACTGGGCATGTTGAAAGCTTAAACGTCTCTGTGGCTTCGGGTGTATTATTAGCAGAATGGTGGCGTCAGCACCAAGGCTAATTGCTTTACGGCTTTTAAGAATAATATAAAAAAATCCCGCTTAAAATCTGTATGATTTTTTAAGCGGGATTTTTATTTATTAGATCTATGCTAATTGCATTATTTTCCTGGTGAGAATGGCGGTTTAGCAAACCAAACCACGATCATCATGATAAGAAAAATCCCTGCTGCTAACCAAAAAATCTCATTGGCTGAAATAATTAATCCCTGTTCAGTGATCATCTTCGCTAAATATGCTGACGCTTGTTCATTTGAAAGACCAAGATCATTCATTTGTTGGTACGCCATTTGCGAATCAGGATCAAGTGGATTAATTTTTTCTACAAAGGTTTCATGGTGAAGAGATTCTCTTTGTGTCCAAATTGTTGTGGTTAACGATGCGCCAATTGCCCCTGCTAATGTTCTTAAGAAGTTCGAAAGACTCGACGCTGATGCCATTTTCTCTGGCGGTAATCCAGATAATGTCATTGTCGTTAATGGCATAAAGAAACACGCAACGGCTAAACCCTGCCAGA
Source organism: Proteus cibi (assembly GCF_003144405.1). GTDB lineage: Bacteria > Pseudomonadota > Gammaproteobacteria > Enterobacterales > Enterobacteriaceae > Proteus > Proteus cibi. The sequence goes on along the minus strand of NZ_PENW01000009.1, from coordinate 373,361 downwards.
ATTGAGGCCATGCTACCGTGGCAAAATCCATTCCGGGTTCGAAGGTATAAGCTCGCCAATAAAAACACACAGAAAACATAATAAAGCTAAAGCTAATGATATAGCGTAAATCGACTTTACCACCAAACTTACCAATAATTGGTGTGATAATTAAAGGCAATAAACCTACCGATGCTGATGCTAATCCAGCCCATGTTGCGGTATAGCCAAAAACTTCTTGTAGAAGCAGTGGCAGTAAAACAATGGTACCAAAATAGATCATATAGGCGAGGCTGAGCGTGACACAACCAATGGTAAAGTTTCGACTCTTAAAGAGTGAAAGGTCTATCACTGGATGATCATCTGTTAACTCCCAAACAATTAAGAAGCTAAGTGCAACCACCGCCACAATGGTGAGGACTATAATTTCTGTCGAATTAAACCAATCGAGCTCTTTACCCTGATCGAGCATGATTTGTAAAGCACCTATACCCACGACGAGTAAAACAAGACCAATGGTATCTATTGGTTTAATTTCAGTTTTTGTTTCGCGTCCTGCTAAGGTGTTCGATATACACATAATAATCAATACACCAAATGGAACGTTAATAAAGAATATCCATCCCCAATGATAGTTATCGCTGATGTAGCCACCTAAAATAGGCCCTAAAATTGGCGCAACAACAATGGTCACTGACCACAACGCAAGTGCCATATTTCGTTTTGCTGGTGGATAGTTATTTAATAACAAGCTTTGTGATAAAGGAATAAGCGGTCCAGCAACTAAACCTTGAAGTACACGAAAGAAAATCAGCATTTCAAGGCTTTGTGAAATACCACAAAGCCAAGAGGTTAACGCAAACAGTGCCGTTGACCACATAAAGAGTCGAACTTCACCAATACGTTTTGCTAACCAACCTGTAATGGGGATAGAAATAGCATTCGCCACACCAAAAGAGGTAATAACCCAAGTCCCCTGTGAGTTAGAGGCACCTAAGTTCCCTGCAATAGTTGGAATGGCTACGTTAGCGATTGTAGAATCGAGAACTTGCATAAAGGTTGCCAACGCAAGGGCGATGGTCATTAAGGCAAGTTTTCCTCCTTGTAATGGCTCTTTGATCACCTTTACACCCCGCCTTTATTGTCCTGCATTTTGTTCAATGATTTCATTGATCAATTTATTAATCTCTGACATATCAATGTTTAAAACATCGGTATGGTAAGCAGGTGTTTGGCGTTCGCTGTGTGATAATACTTTTCCATCTAGGTTAATCGTATCAACAGTCACTTCAGAAGAAAGACCAATACGCAGTGGTTTTTCTGCTAATTCTTTTTCATCTAATGAAATACGAACGGGTAAGCGTTGAACAACTTTTATCCAGTTACCACTGGCATTTTGCGCAGGTAATAATGAGAAAGCACTGCCTGTTCCCATATCTAGACCTAATACAGTACCGTGATAAATGACTTTTTTGCCGTAAAAGTCAGTGGTGATCTTTGCCGGTTGACCAATACGCATATTGGCGAGCTGTGTTTCTTTAAAATTGGCATCAATCCACATACCTGTTATCGGAACAACAGCCATTAACGGTTTACCTGGTGAGACTTGAGCGCCTACTTGAACGCTACGACGCGAAACATAACCCTCTGTTGGGCTTAAAATTTTAGTGCGTTCTAATGCCAGCCATGCATTACGAACATCCGTCGATGCTTGTAAAACAGAGGGTTGTTTTGCTATTGGCGTGTTTAAAATAATTGCCTGATTAGCATTATATTGCTCTCTTGCAACTTCTAAAGCCGCTCTCGCGGTGGAAACGGCTTCTCTGGCATGTTGAAGTTCTTCTTTACCAATGACATTGCGTTCGCCTAAAACTTCACGACGACGAAGGTCATTTTGTAATTTAGTGAGTTCCGTTTCGCGTAAAACGATGTTTGCTTTTAATTGGCGACTGTTGATGATTTGCTGATGCATTTGGCGAACACTATTTGCTAATGCTGTTTTTGCTTTTTCTAATGCCAGTTTTTCATCACTTGAATCTAATAAAACTAAGGGGTCACCTGCTTTTACAAAGTCGGTGTTATCCACATAAACGGTGGTAACAGAACCAGAAATTTGTGGCATCACCATGATTTGATTGCCAGTCACATAAGCATTATCTGTCGTTTCATGATGTCTTAACACCATAAACCAATATGCCGTGTAAGCTAAACCAGCAACAATAAATAGGATAGTGAGTAACAGTAGAACATTTCGGCGAGTTCGTTTTTTATTGCGAATGGGAGCCTGAGGGGGGGTATTTTCCTCATTAACACTCATTTAGAAGATCTCCATAAAACCAGAAAAACATCATTAGATATGTTTCCAGCATGAAAACTGGAAACATAATTATAAAGTCAATCTTAGAATAATTATTAGCGTGAAGGTAAATTATAAATGCTAATGGGTAAGTATGTTTGCCGATTTATGGCGTAAATAGGATTAGATCAATAAAACTATTTATTATGTTACTTATTCACAACCTTTTTCAGCCAAAGTATCTAATTGTAATAACAACTTACGCATTAGTGTTTCAAGCTGTCTTTGCTCAGATTGATCTAATACAGACCATATTTGTTTTAAACACTGATGTTGTGGTGGTAATAAGCTATTTAAAAACTCTTCACCGGCATCAGTTAAATGGAGATGCAAACAACGGCGGTCATTATGACTTTCACGACGTTCAATCCAACCTTGTTTTTCAAGCTCATCAGCAATACGCGTTGCATTTGTTCTTGAAGAACCTAAAGCTGCACTTAATTCCGATGGTTGGATACTCCGATTTTCTGTCGTATCTAAAATCATTAGTGCCATAAATAATGTCTCGTTAATACCTTGAGACTTCAACATATTATTACGACTTTCAAGAAGTTTGCTTTGAACATGCATAGAAAGGCGAGTTAACAAAATCTCTTGATAAGGAATATCTTTGTTAAGCGATTTCTGTTGTGTAGCGCGAGTGTTTAGTAATTCTTCTGTTGGCGTAAATGAGCTTTCCATTTTTAGACACCTTGTTAGTTTCGAAAATTAGGATAATGCTGTTATCAACATGTTAAATGGTATATTAAACACACAATTTAGCAATTTTTATTATTTATAGTCACTATGTTTTTTTGATTATGTTACCTGATTCATAAATTTTCTGAATGATAACACAAAAAAAAGGATAGGTACTTATCTCTTTGCAATAAGTTAATAAAATCAATTTATCACTTATCTGACAATGAATAGTAGTCTATTTGCGAAAAAAGGGATCATTTTTTACGATAAAACACGTAATAAATTTATTATTACTACCAATGGTTGTTAGGTTGATAGTGTTTAAGTGAAATTATTTGTATAGTGCTTTATTGGGAAGATTGATATAATTTTCTTAATAAAGAATGGGATGATGATATACATTAATAGTAATCACGCTGTTAAAACATTCACATTTTATTCTGATTAGCGTGGGATTGAAGAAATAATATAGCCCATCCTTGGGTCTAAAAACTATTCGGCGTGGATTATTGGATCATTTTTATAACCTAAAAACCAAACAATAAGACCGATAACACCAATGATTAACCCGGCGATAGAAACACCTGTCCATCCATATTGATGATAAGCATAGCCTGATAGTAAAGATCCTAATGCACCCCCTATAAAATAGCTTGTCATATAAGCGGCAGTCAGGCGATTTCTAGCATCAGGTAAAATACGGTATATAGTGCTTTGATTGGTGACATGGACACCCTGAACAGCTAAGTCTAGCAGGACAACGCCAATAATAAAGCTAATGAGCCCAATCCAGTGATAATAAGGTGCAATAATGATAAAACCCCAAGAAAGAAAGAGGATGATTAATCCTACTGTGGTGGTTTTCTTACCTTTCCCTTTATCAACTAATACGCCTGCTTTACCCGCCATTAATGCACCAGCAGCACCCACAAGACCAAATAAACCAATCACAGCATCCGAGTAATTAAAAGGATCAGAAGCCAATAAAAAGGCCATTGAGGTCCACAATAAGCCAAAGTGAGCAAAAATAAGTGCACCAACTAATGAGCGAGTTCTCAATACGGGGGTTGTTGCAAATAATTTGAAAATAGAACCTAGTAATTGGAAATAATTTAAGTTTGTTTCACTTTTATAAGTGGGTAAACAGCGCCATAAAGTGATCGCTAAAATCGCTAGAAAAACACTCGCTACCCAGAAAATTCCCTGCCAATTAGTAAATGATGCCATTAACCCAGATGCGGTTCTCGCAAGTAAAATCCCTAGTAAAAGGCCACTCATAATAGTGCCGACTGCCTTTCCTCGTTGATGGGGTGCAGCAAGCGTTGCAGCAAAAGGAACTAGAATTTGAGCCACAACGGAGAACATACCTGAGAGCGCAGTTCCGATTAACATTACCCAAATATTAGATGACATCGCGGTAATTAATAGACCACTCGCTGAAATTAATGTCATGGTAATAATGAGTGAGCGACGTTCAAAAATATCGCCAAGAGGTACTAATAACATTAGCCCTACGGCATAACTTAATTGCGCGGTGGTGACAATAAACCCTGCCAATGTAGCCGATATGTGGAAATAGTTTGCGATTGAATCAAGTAGAGGTTGTGCGTAGTAGTTACTGGCAACAACCATACCTGTGGCAACCGCCATCAGTAAAATAAGACCTTTGTTTAGCGATGTTTGTGGTGCGGTGTGTTCCATAATACTCATAACAAGTCATTTGTAAGGTAAATGATAGTAACATGAGTCATTTTTTTAAGGAAAGAATTACAGTGATAGAGATGTTCAATTAATTTGATACAAACGCTTAGACAGTGTTGTTATAACATATTGTTTTATATAATGAATAAACATTGACTTTCATTTATCAATAACTAAAAAATGTAAAAAGGAGCATGGATAAACACCACATCCATTGAATTGAAACGCCAATCACGGCAAAAGAAAATAGACGTTTAGTTCCTAGCCAGCGGGCTTCCATAGTCTGCTTTTTGGGGCGTTTAGGAAATAACGTAGAGAGGCTTTCATCAAAGCTCATATTGTCTTGATAGCGATAAAGAGCCTGAAAAAAATGGCTATCGAGCCATAAACGAAAAAGGTGATATTGCGTCAATAAAAATAAAAGAGAAGCAATAAAAAAAGCCAATTTATTGTGAAAGTGAAGGCTAAACACCGGCCATGTGCTTATATAGGGTAACAGTGATAACAGCAGTAAATAGCGCCAACTTTGAGTTAAAGACACAATGACTTTACCGCTAGTTTTTGTTGTCAGCATAGTTGCCTCGTGATCTATTTTGTTGGAAACGTGAATACCAAATTTGTAATGCCTCTTGCGTTTCTGGATTTAAAATGACTTGAGGGCGTGTTTGATACACCTGTTTTATTGCGTCCTCCAAGGTATCTACGGTGCCATGATAAACTAGCCATGCAACCGCAATAGTAGCACTGCGCGAATAGCCTAATTTGCAATGAATATAAACAGTCCCTACTTGGCTAAGACGTTCCATAGACAACATAGCTTTGCTGATATCATCAGGAGATAATGGTAATAAATCGATTTGAGGTTGAGCTAAATAAAGCTGATTTTGGCTAAATTTGTTTCTTGGCCATTCACAGGTTAAATCAAAAACGGCGTTAGCGTTTAATTGATAGAGAGGGCGTCCACCTAGTAAAACGCCTTCCGCCACTAAACTAGGGGTTTGGCAACGAGTTAAATAATAGCGATAAGTACACCAAGCAAAAAAGCGATAAGGTAATAGGATTATCTGTGCAGAAAGGGGAATTTCACCCTGTGTATCTTTTTGAAAAATAGAAGATCCTGCCCCTAAATAACCCAAAGTTACAAAAGTTAATGTGATTGCCGGCCAGAGAAAGATCCAAAAGAAACCTTGCAAGCCAAAAGATAACAGATAAAACACCATTGCTGATAACGCATAATTTTTACCAATACGTAAACTGCGTTTGCAGCCAGTAAAATGCCATTTCCAACGAGAGTTTATGGGTAATAAATAACAAATAAACACGCCAACACCAAAGCCCGTAATAATATCAATAAAGTGGTGTTGCCATGTTGTTAGTACAGAAGCCGCAATAAGTAATGACCATAAATTTAAAAACCATTGATATGATTTAGGCGTATGTGCGCGAAAACGTAACCATAGTATCCACAATAAGATAATGTGCAGAGAAGGGGCTTGGTTATAAGGTAAATCGAAACCTTCTAATTGAGTAAACAACCAACCAGAAAATCCTTCAGTTGTTGGGCGAATAAAACTAAATTTTAAAGGAAATAATAAAAAACCAGTACAAGCAATCAATGAGGCGACAATTAAACGTAATCCATGTATAAATTGCTCTCTTAACGTTGTACAAATAATCAGTGAAATACCATAGGCAATATTCACACTCCAATAAGGAATAATTGTCCAAGGTAAAAAGGGGATAGATTTTTCCCAAGAATAAACAAAAGAAGGAACATCAGATAAAGTGGATGTATAAGTGTTCACTTGCATATAAGTTAAATAGAAAAATGGGGCAAGAAACAACAGCCATACAATACCAGCAAGCCAGATACTTTTTCTTGATGATGTTATTTGAGTGTGTAGGGTTCCACCCATACTAAAATTCCTTTCTTTATTTATATTTCTTTTTTTTCAATGAGTTAAAACTATCGCTATAGGTTGCCATATAGCGATAGGTCGGTTATTGATGATGCATTCCGTTAGCGACGTTTTGCTATCGATACACTAAAAATACCCCAATGATCAATCTGTTGATCTAACTTTTCAAATCCTGCTTCATTGACTAAAGCATCCATTTCACCTTGACTACGGCAACGCATGATCCAAGGTTGTCCATTTTGGTGACTTGGTAATACACGCGCAATCATTTCAAGCTGAGGGTGCCAAGGTTGACAGGTATAAATCAATAAACCGCCACGAGGTATGGCTTGCGATAGCCCTTTTAAAGACGCTTTTAGCAGGTGATTTTCAGGGAATAATTCATAGAGTCCACTGACAATACCTAACGTTGGTGACGGTGAAACAGTACTCAAGCTTTCTGCATCAAAAGCGTTACCTTCTTCAAAACGCACTTTATCTTCTAAGTGACGCTCTTTAATTGCCATTCTGCCTTGTTCAACGTTAATGGCGCTATAATCACGCATTAAAATTGAATCGACCTTACCATAATCATTAACAGCATCAAAAAGATAGCGCCCTTGTCCTGCCGCAATATCCATAATATGCACCGGCATATTATTTTGTATTAATTGGCGAATTGCATAGCGGATTGTATTTTCAATATTGATTTTACGTTGGCGAATACCTTGCCAACCAATGCTATTTAAATATTGCCTATCAACAACACGACCAAATAACCCTTTTCCTTGTGGCTGATTGCGGTAGACATAATCCAGCGTTGAGCCAGAATCAAAACCCTTATCGTAACCCAGAGCAACCCCTTCAGACGCTTTACCTAAAGTGCTCATAGAACGGCTAAGGACTTTATAATAAAGTCTTTTTGGACAAAATTTAGGAAGAGGGGTCTGTAATGCGCGATACACATCAGCGCTATGGCTCCAAATATCTTCATGTTGGTAATCATGTTGATAAAGTGGTTGTGCAAACAAGGTTTCAATAAAACTACGCATTTTATTAATAGGAATGACCCTGTCTTTCTCACCTAATGTATCGTGATAAAAGCCGGGTAAGACGTGCTTTTCTTTAATAGAGGTATTTAAACGTTCATAGAAAAGATGTTGAGGCTTAGCATGGACCACATGGTCATTGCCTGAAATAAACAACTGTGTAGGTAACGTAATCGCACTGGCATCTTCAACAACACGATCTGCCGTTTTATAAAGTTCTAATAAAATATTGACGGCAATAGGGCGAGTGATCAGTGAGTCTTGATTAAAAGAGTCGATACGACGTTGGTCATGGGTTAAGTATTTGGCTTTCACATACGAATTGACGTAAAAAAGGCCACGAACTTTTTGCATTAAGGCAAGACCAGTACGTGCAAAAGGAACATATAATTTCACTTTAAATGCCGGGGATGCTAACACCATACCGCGAATTTTGGGCGCATAATCGTGTACCCAACCGGTAACTAAAACGGCACCCACACTTTGACCAACAACCAGAATATTCTCCATTGGAATATGATAGTTAGATGAAATGTAATGAACGAATTCGTCGATATCTTTTATTGATGTTCCCATTGATGGGCTATAACCGCGAGCACCTTCATTTTTACCATGTCCACGCGCATCCCAAGCAAACATTGAAAAATCAGGAAGATCTAACTCATCAACTAGATGAGCAACACGCCCTGAGTGTTCATGTCCTCGGTGAAATAAAATAATTGCTTTTGGCTCAGTGGTAATTTGAGCAGGCCAGTGGCGATAATACAGTGGTGTCTTATCGCTGGTGGTAAATTCAGACTCAATCATATTCCTTTGAGTTTGATATTGCGGTTGTTGATTCATAACGATGTATCCTTATCTTTATCTGTCATCGTTGCTTCTTTTAGTGCGCGATGAATTCGGTGATAACAAGTCAACAAAAGTAATAAATTAATAATAATAAAAAGATAATGCGTGTTTTCTGATAATGTCAGTGAGGGGAATAATCCGATAAAAAATGCAATAGCACCGAAAATAAAGGCTCTATCACTTTTACCCATCGGACCATCATAACGACGAGAAGCATGAATAGTTTGGGCAAGAACGCCTAAGAACTCAGTCATTATCATTAAAAAAAGAGCCAGCATGATCCACCAGTAGGCCTGTGGAAAAATAAAAATAAAAGGTAGATAGAGTGCAATGTCTGAAATAACATCGCTGGCTTCGTTTAATATCGCGCCAAGCGCACTTTTTTGATTATGTTCTCGTGCAAGCATGCCATCAATGGCATTAAGCGCCATACGAAAAAAGAGGACAAAAGGGAGTAATAAAAATAAACGAGGGGACGGATAAAGCAAAAGTAATCCACCTAGGGTAATGGATAACAGTAAGGCAAAAAGTGTGACCTGATTTGCAGTGATCCCTTTTGTGAATAACTGTTCTACATAAGGGCGCAAGAGAGATTGAAATTTGGGTTTTAGGTCATAAATTGTCATGACGCATCCTTGTGTTCAAAAGTGCGTATATTACCTCAAAATTATTATTTTATTATTAGCTGATTTTTATCTCATTGAATATCTTTATTTCAATGGTTTAATTTATTTACGATTTAAACATAAAACGGATATCTGAAATTTACTTGAGTTAATAATTATTTAGCGCCCACAATAAAGGAAAAATAAGATACGCAAAATTGTCATTATCAGACAGTTCCGTGTTTGTTTTATTCTTTTTATTTTAAGAAAGATTAATTTTTCTTTAGTAATATTTACGTAATTATAATTAGAGAATTAAATGAGTGAAATGAAAACAAGGAATATCAAAAACCTTATAATAACTAACGAAATTAGGTTAATTTATTATAAATATTGTTTTATATAAAATTTAAAACTAACAAGTATGTATCAATAGTGTAGTTATCTGTATTGAGTGATAAATGCAAAAAAACTAGATAATGATAATTATTATCATTATCATAATTAAGTCTGTTAGTAACAGCTCTAATTATTTATCAAATTAATAACCATACAAAAAGATACTACTATTATGATCCATTTCTTAGCAAAAAATGATGCTCATCGTCAGGGATTTGGGATATTTTCATTTTCGTCATCAGCGATGACATTATTATTGACTTCACTCACTTCGTTAAATAGCTATGCAATTGAAAGTGTAAAGCCAGAAATAACGACATCCACAAGGTTGGAAACGCTTGGACAACCCAAATCGCGTGAAAAGATTATTATTGAACCTATCTATGTATCAGGTGAGCTCAATTCAAGCGTTGATGCAGGAAGTACGGTTCTGACATTAAAAGATATCGACAGAATTCAGCCTAATAATATCGCAGAGCTGGTGGATAAATTACCTGGGATCTCATCATCAGGCTCACCAAGACCTGGTGGTCAAACATTAAATATCTGGGGGATGGGTAATCCTGAAGATATTAAAATCACTCTTGATGGCACACCTAAAACCTTTGAGAAATATCGCCAAGGTTCTATTTTTATTGATCCTGAATTAATACGCCGTATTGATGTTGATAAAGGTCCTCATAATATTACTCAAGGGAATGGCGGGTTTGGGGGTTCAGTGAGAATTGAAACTAAAGATCCCGATGATTTATTATTACCCGATCAGAATATTGGGATGTTTTTAAAATATGGTCACCATACCAACGATAGACAAAATCGTTATAGTGGTGCGGTATACGGTAAATTACTTGATGGGCAAGCCGACGGATTATTCTATTTTAACCGTCGTGAAAGCGACGATCTGCGACGCCCTGATGGGACTAAATTTGGCTATTCACAGTCAGACCAAGATTCTTTTTTAATTAAAATGAATCTCTATTTCACTGAAGCACAAACATTAACGTTATCAGCTTCACGCTCAGAAAGTGATGGTTGGACACCTTGGGCGGCTAAACGTGATGAATTAGCTAAACCTAGCCAAGCTGAAGTGGATAAATATGGTTTTGATGCGGCGATGAAACGTAAATTAGTTTATCGCGATCAAAAAGACGACACCTTTAGTGTGAAATGGAATATTCAGCCAGTTGATTCTGATTTCATTAATTTAACGCTTACCTACGGTTATTCAAAAACCAAACAAAACGATAGTCGCCCAGAGACAGCGAGTTCCTATTTTAGTGGCAGTATGGGAAATCAAAGTTGGGTAGACTATCGAAATCATCAAATTGAAATTAAGAATGAAAGCACTGTTATGCAAGGTGCTTTAGAACATCAGGTATTAGTAGGAACACGCTGGCATCGCAATGATCGTGATGTCTTAATGTTTACTCGCGATAAAGCGAAAAATCCAAATTATAACTATGGATATTATGCGCCTCCTTATATGCCAGAGGGTACGCAAACAACCACCAGTTTCTATCTTCAAGATTCGATGAGTTATAGAAACCTGACGATAACACCGGGTGTTCGCTACGATATCGTTAAAAACCAAGGCAAGGGAAGCCGAGCTATAACCTATCAAGATCCTGATCCCTATTATGGTCATGATTATTCGGATGTGACTTATAGCGGGGCAACACCTCATTTAGGTTTATTATGGAAAATGAACCCGAATTTCAGATTCTTTGGTGATCTAACTTATACATGGCGAGCCCCATTGATTGATGAGCAGTATGAAGTTCAAGGACGTATTTCTAGTTTAACGGGAACAAGTCGCCATCTAGATAAAGAAACGGTAAGAGCGGCACGAATTGGTGCAATTGCTGATTTTGAAAGTGTTATTCAACAGGAAGACCAACTGCAATTAAGAACAACACTGTTTGATACTCGTGGTAAAGACGAAATTTTCCGCCGGCGCGGTGTCTATTGTGAAAGCCAAAAGGTGGATGGGCATAATGGAAATTGCCCGCCTTCAATGGGGAATTACCGTAATTTACCGGGCTACCATATTCAAGGGTTGGAAATTGAAGCCTTTTATAATAGCGCTAATGTATTCGGTCGTTTAGCGTATTCGACAATGAAAGGGAAACGTGACCAATCACCGCGTGATCCGTGGTTTGGTCAAAAAACATGGATTGCGGAGATCCAGCCTGATGCTTTACATGCCACCCTTGGTATAAAAGTACCCAGTATTCATATCAATATGGGATGGACTGGCGATTTTATTGGCGCCCAACGCCGTTCACCAATGGATGCTGATCCTGATGCGGGTTATTGGTCATTACCAAAAAGCAAAGGCTATGCAATTCACGGTTTATTTGCGAATTGGGAACCTTCTTTTATAGATAATACTGAGGTTCGTTTTACAGTCGCGAATTTATTTAACCGTGATTATTATCCTTATTTAGGAGAGTCTGTTTCAGGTGTAGGGCGTGATTATCGGTTTACTGTGGTAAAACGTTTCTAATATTACTGAAAATAAAAATAGATAAACCCCATAGATATTATGGGGTTTATTGTCATTAAGAGTTCAATACTCAATACACTGAATTAATAACCTTGTGATGCAGAAGTGGCAATCATTGCCATCATGGTAGTGAAGAAGAAAATAAAGAACAAAACAGCCATGATGATACTAATAATAAAGTAAACAAAGCCGGCTCTGTTCCATGTTTCTTGCACTTTCATAAAGGTTTCAACGGAATCATAATCGCCATTTTTCCAAGCCCATTCATTTCCTTTAATACCGCAGACAAAGATCCACACAAGATTAAGTAAAGGAACAAGCGCTAATAATGGAAGATAGGATTTATTACCAAAACCCCAAATAATATTAAACATGAAAGCACCCCAGTTCCAACGTTTAATTTCTTCAGGTACTGGTTTGTTAGTGTAAGACACAATTTATTCCTTATCTAAAATAATAAATATAAATGAGAATACTTACTGGAGAAAGAGAGGAGCATAATTGAAGAAAAGAGAGAATGAAAGAAAGGGATAAGTGAGTACTTAATAAGAAGAATAATCTTAATAAAAAAATCATATTGAGATTATGTTTTATTGTATAAATATATTTTGTTTAATAACGTCTCATTTTATTTTTTATAAAGAAAAACAGACTACAATATTGTAGTCTGCTGAGTCATAATCTTTGTTTTATAGATTATTTTTTATTTCATCATGTTACTTTGCGGCACTTCGAGCTTGTTCAATCCAACCATCAAAAGTTTTTTGATGGGCTTTGATCCAAGCATTAGCATGACGTTCAATGTCTGCCTGTGATTTTTGACCATTATGCATACGTAAGTTTTGCGCATTAATATCGGCAACAGACACTTTCATGACTTCAAAGAGTTTTGCCGCAGCAGGATTTTCTTCAGCCCATTTTTTATTTGCTGCGATATGCATGGTACTTGGCGGAAAGCCATAGTTTTTACCATTAGCTAATGTGGTATCGGTTTTATCATCACCCGGTAATGAAGAGAAGGGAACTTGTAACCACACCACATCTTTACCCGGTTTTAAGACATCACTTATCCAGTAAGGTGTCCATGTGTAATAAAAAATGGGTTTGCCTTCTTTATAGCGAGTGATGGTATCTGCCATCATTGCCGCGTAATTGCCTTGGTTATGTGTAACAGATTTTTCTAATCCATAGGCTTTTAAGTGGTTGTTGATCGCCTCTTCACAACCCCATCCTGGATTACAACCCGTTAAATCGGCTTTGCCATCACCATTGGCATCAAATAATTTGGCAATGTTAGGATCTTTTAATTGCTCAATATTTGTAATGTTATATTTTTCAGCTGTTTTTTTATCAATCAAATAACCTTGAGCTGCATTAACGACATAATCCCCTTTACGATAAAAGGTATTATCACCGCCTGCTGCTGCATATTGTGAATTATGAAGAGGAACCCAACTGACTGCCATAAAGGTAGCATCACCATTGGCGATAGAGGAGTAAGCAACGTTATAGTCAACTTCTTTAATTGGCTGAACGGTGTAACCTAATTGTTCTAGTGCTTTATTAACGATTAACGTTTGAAAGGTTTCTTCAGAAATCGTACTTTGCACAGGTTGAACCGAAATCCCTTTTCCGGGTAAATCAGCAGCGGATAACTGGGTGCTTATCAGTGTGGCGGACAATACGGTTGCCCAGAGAACTGGATTACGCATAGTTTTTCCTTCTGTTGTGATGGTAAGAGATAAAAGCGACAGCGAACTGTCGCCTCTACTTCTTATATTGATTGAACGTGATGTTTTTTATTGGTTTTTAATACTGATTTTTAATAAATAGTGAAAATATTTATTACGATGCTTTTTTGCCAAAGAGTCGGCAAATTAAGCCGATAGGCCCTGTCATATACCAGCATCGATTGCCTTTATGACGGCTGTTTTGACCTAAAGATTGTGTTAATCGGTCAAGAATAATAGCGAGGATAACAATACCTGCGCCTCCTACGGCAGCAAGTCCCATATCAAGACGACCTATACCGCGTAATACCATTTGACCTAATCCGCCAACGGCTATCATGGATGCAATAACAACCATTGAAAGTGCTAACATCAAGGTTTGGTTTACACCCGCCATTATCGTTGGCATGGCGAGCGGTAATTGCACTTTAAACAGCATTTGTCGAGGATTTGCACCAAATGATTGTGCTGCTTCAATTAAATCTTCAGGAACTTGTTTGATCCCTAAAATGGTCAATCTCACAATAGGAGGTAAGGCAAAAATAATGGTGACCACAACGCCGGGGACGTTACCAATCCCAAACAACATGACGATAGGCACTAAGTAGACAAACGCCGGCGTTGTTTGCATCGCATCCAGTAAAGGCCGAACAATTTTGGATGCTCTATCACTGTTAGCTAACCATATTCCTAATGGAAGCCCGATAATTAGACAAAACAGTAATGAAGTGAGTACCAGTGCAAGGGTAACCATGGCTTCAGACCAAGCTCCAATCGCACCAATTAATATTAATGAGATAAAAGAAGCGACACCCATGACTTTGCCTGAAAGTTGCCATGCAATCAGAGAAAATAGAATAATGGCGATAGGTGCTGGCATTGAAGTTAAGAAATTTTCAAAACCACTTAATACAAAATCAACGGGTACACGAATACCTTGGAAAACAGGGCGGAAGTGCAACACAATCCAGTCAATCGCGTCAGTAACCCAAGAATCTAATGGGATCAGTGTGTTGTGAAAGGGGTCCATTAGATTGAATGAATCGGGTGCGATATCTGTCGGTGTGGCATCTAGCCAATCACTGCCTGCGGATGAGGTGTCAATATTTTCAGTACCACTGCCTGTACCCCATGGGTCGGCATCGGTTGAAGAACTGTCAGCACTACTCCAAGGATCGCTTTCTGTTGTGCTTGTATCTGTTGTTGCCCAAGGATCATCATTTACGTTATTGGTTGTCTCTTGTGCCGTCTCGCTTGTTGTGGTTTCTTGGATATTTGTGTCCAAAGCTGTATCTTGATCTGTTGTATTACTCATTTGGCGTCTCCTTATCCAGTGCTTGTAGTAACATTCCTTTAGAAATTAACCCGATATAACGATTTTTTTCATCAATAACAGGAATGGCACAGGGAGATTGTGCAACAGTTGAAATCAGCTCGTTTAACGGAGTATCACCATTAATGGCGCAAGGCTCAGGTAAAATAGCTGACTCAATAGGTTGTTTATTTTTAAGCGCCTCTTCAAGAGACGTAACGGAAACGATGCCAATAAATTTTCTTCCTCGTTCAATAAGGTAGCCAAAGTTTCTGTCTTCATCTTCGAGTACTTTTAAGGCGGAGCGAGGGCCAAAACCGGGGGCTATATGCAGCAAGGTTTCTGGGCGACGTTTAGCAATATCTTTTGCACTAAATACGTGGCTAATATCAACACCACGGAAAAACGTACGCACATAATCATTTGCTGGATTGTTGAGTATTTCATCGGGTGTTCCCGTTTGAACAACAACCCCCCCTTGCATAATGGCAATTCGGTCGCCAATACGCATAGCTTCATCCAGATCATGAGAGATAAACACAATGGTACGCTGTTTATCACCTTGTAAACTTAATAACTCATCTTGCATTTCTGTACGAATTAATGGATCAAGTGCTGAAAAGGCTTCGTCCATTAACAAAATATCAGGATCATTGGCAAGTGCACGCGCAAGACCGATACGTTGACGCATCCCACCAGAAAGCTCATCAGGCCAAGAGTTTGCGTAACTCCCTAAGTTGACCTGCTCTAAGGCATCCATCGCTTTTTTATAACGCTCGTCTTTACTTAATCCAGCGAGATCCATTCCAAATGCCGTGTTATCAAGCACGTTCATATGGGGCATCAATGCAAATGATTGAAACACCATACTGATTTTTTTACGGCGTACTTGTCGTAATTCGGCATCCGACATGGTGGCAATATTTTCACCATCAATAAGCACTTCTCCTTTTGTCGGAGCGATCAGACGATTGAGAAGGCGGACTAGAGTAGATTTACCTGAACCAGATAATCCCATAATGACAAATATTTCGCCTTCTTCAATTGCCAGATTTGCATTTTGAACGCCCACTGTCAGCCCCGTCTTATCAAAAATCTGATCTTTATTCATACCAGATTCTAATAATTCAAAAGCGCGTTTCGGGTGCTCGCCAAATACCTTGTAGAGATTTTTTACTTCGAGTTTAATTGCCATGCAATATAAAGTTTCCTATTTAAATATTGAAAGGAATAAATTAAATATTAATTAATAAGTGTTGTTGTTTTTCCTAAATAAGATTTTTAGTAAGGGAAATACCCTACCACAATGATTGAGTCTGACAACCCTATGTTAATTATAATTAATTAAATAATTTATCTGTATTTTCTTTGTTTTTAATATGATTAATAATTAAATAAAGTGAAATAAATAAAATTTATTAAAAGATGTATTTTCCTCTAACCAACTGAAATAACTTTATTTTTATAGATATTATTATTTTGATTAGGATCTCAATAAAAATGAAGACTTAATTTTAAAACAAAGCGAAAAAAGAGAGGGAAATTAAATGAAAAAAAAGCGAGATACATTAGATTAATTAATGTTTAATGTGTTGTGATAAGGTTTATCTACGAGGTATAAGCTAAAATCATTCGAAAAAAGTTAATTTTTTGACAACATTGAACGGCAAAAATCAATCAATTAGATTATTTAATAAACAAATAAAAATACACTAAAAAATAATCTATATTTTTCAGTGTATTATGTTTTATCTGTGACTCATAATTAAATTGAATGTATTATGCTGTTTCTATTACCTTCAACTAGGCGCGCGAATTTAAAAATCCCAATCATCGTCTTCAGTGTTAATGGTTTTTCCAATAACATAAGATGAACCGGAGCCAGAGAAGAAATCGTGGTTTTCATTTGCATCTGGTGATAATGAAGAAAGAATTGCAGGACTTACATTGGTTATTTCATCTGGGAATAACGCTTCATACCCTAAATTCATTAATGCTTTATTCGCATTATAATGAAGAAATTTTTTGACATCTTCTGTCCAACCGACAATGTCGTAAAGATCTTCGGTATATTTCACTTCATTATCATATAAATCTAATAATAATGAGAAAGTAAAATCTTTAATATCTTGTTTCTCTAATTCGGATTTGCTTAATAACTGATTTTGAAATTTATAGCCAATATAATAACCATGAACGGCTTCATCCCTAATAATAAGTCGAATTAAATCAGCGGTATTGGTTAGTTTTCCACGACTTGACCAATACATTGGTAAATAGAATCCAGAATAAAATAAAAAAGATTCTAAAAAGACGCTGGCGATTTTTTTCTTTAAAGGATCTTCATCTTGATAATAACGCAAAATAATTTCTGCTTTCTTTTGTAAGTAAGGATTTTCTTCACTCCAACGGTAGGCTTCATCGACATCGCTTATTAAGCAGAGTGTGGAAAATATCGAACTGTAAGAGCGAGCATGAACGGCTTCCATAAAGCAGATATTAGATAACACCGCTTCTTCATGAGGCGTGAGTGCATCAGGCATTAAAGTAGGTGCGCCTACGGTGTTTTGGATTGTATCAAGCAAAGTGAGTCCGGTGAAAACACGGATCGTCAGTTGTTTTTCGGCTTGAGTCAGCGTGTTCCATGAGGGGATATCATTAGAGAGTGGAATTTTTTCAGGTAACCAAAAATTCATGGTTAAACGATTCCAAACTTCTAAATCTTTTTCATCTTCAATACGATTCCAATTAATCGCATTAACGTGGCTTAATAAAGGTGATGACATGCTATGTTCTCCTTATTGTTATTATTAAAGTGCGCACGAAACACAACCTTTGATTTCAGTTCCTGCTAATGCAGATTGTCGGATGCGAATGTAATACAAGGTTTTAATCCCTTTACGCCATGCATATATTTGTGCTTTGTTAATATCTCGGGTTGTTGCTTCATCAGAAAAGAATAATGTGAGCGATAAGCCTTGGTCGATATGTTGAGAAGCTTCGGCATAGGTATCGATAATTTTCTCAGCCCCAATTTCATAAGCATCTTGATAATATTGACGATTCTCATTGGTCATAAAAGGGGCTGGGTAATAAACCCGTCCAATCTTACCTTCTTTTCTAATTTCTATTGGCGCGGCAATAGGGTGAATGCTTGATGTAGAGTGGTTGATATAGGAAATAGATCCTGTCGGTGGTATTGCTTGTAAGTTTTGGTTATAGATCCCATGCACCATAATAGATTGTTTGAGAGTCTGCCAATCTTCCTGTGTTGGAATATGAATATTAGATTGATTGAATAGCTGGTGGACTTTTTGAGTTTTAGGCAACCACTGTTGTGATATATATTTATTAAAATATTCACCTGTTGCGTATTTTGAATTTTCAAAGCCTTTAAAGTGCTGTTTTTTTTCAATAGCTAATTGATTTGATGCTAATAACGCATAGTAAGTGACGGTATAGAAATAGATGTTAGTAAAATCTAATGCTTCTTTAGAGCCGTAATAAATCCCTTCACGTGCTAAGTAACCATGTAAATTCATTTGTCCTAAACCAATGGCATGAGACGCAAGATTACCTTTTTCAATAGAAGGAACGGACTCGATTTTCGTCATTTCAGAGACATTGCTTAATGCTCTAATTGCCGTACTGACGGTATGTGCAAAGTTAGGTGAGTCCATTGCCATCGCAATATTCATAGAGCCTAAGTTACAACTGATGTCATGACCAATATGGCGATAACTTAAGTCAGGGTGATATTCACTTGCGCTGTTGACTTGTAAAATTTCAGAACAAAGATTGCTCATGTTAATTCTGCCAGCGATAGGATTGGCGCGATTTACTGCATCTTCAAACATGATATAAGGATAGCCAGATTCAAATTGAATTTCGGCAAGTGTTTGGAAAAACGCCCTCGCTTTAATTTTCTTCTTACGAATTTGCGCGTTATTCACCATTTCACTGTATTTTTCGCTAATACTGATCTCTGACATAGGTACGCCATAAACACGCGCGATATCATAAGGTGAGAAGAGATACATATCTTCATTGCGTTTCGCTAATTCAAAAGTGATGTCAGGGATAACAACACCTAAAGAGAGGGTTTTTATTCGGACTTTTTCATCCGCATTTTCTCTTTTTGTATCAAGAAAATGGTAAATATCCGGATGATGAGCATGAAGATAAACAGCCCCCGCTCCTTGCCTTGCACCTAACTGATTGGCATAGGAAAATGCATCTTCAAGCATTTTCATAACAGGAACAACGCCAGAAGATTGATTCTCTATCCGTTTAATGGGCGCGCCTGCTTCACGTAAATTAGTGAGCAAAAATGCAACGCCACCGCCACGTTTAGAAAGTTGTAATGCGGAATTGACCGATCGACCGATAGACTCCATATTATCTTCTATACGCAGTAGAAAGCAGGAAACCAATTCACCGCGTTGTTGTTTCCCACAATTTAAAAAAGTGGGTGTTGCGGGTTGAAAACGACCATTAATGATTTCATCAACAAGATGAATCGCAAGATCAGTATTGCCTTGTGCAAGAGTGAGCGCCACCATACAAACGCGATCTTCATAGCGTTCAAGGTAGCGCTCTCCATCAAACGTTTTTAAGGTATAACTGGTGTAATACTTAAAAGCACCAAGGAAAGATTGGAAGCGAAACTTTTTGCTATAAGCATGTTTGAAGAGCTGTTTGATAAAAGCAAATTCATACTGTTCTAACACTTGGGCTTCGTAATAGTGTTGTTGGACTAAGAACTCTAATTTTTCTCTTAGATCATGAAAAAATACGGTGTTTTGATTTACATGCTGACGAAAAAAATGGTGTGTTGCTAATTTGTCTTTATCAAACTGAATATTACCTTGCTCATCATAGAGATTTAGCATGGCATTTAATGCATGGTAATCCAGTTGTTCGGCTGATGGTATCATGTTAATTATCTCGTGACGCATTGGTCAGCAAGGCTTGACCAAAACGTGTTTAAACCTGTTTTGACGCGGCTTACATCTTCTGGCGTACCTAATAATTCAAATCGATACAAGAAAGGGATGTGGCATTTTTGTGCAATAATATCCCCCGCTAATCCGTAAGCTGTACCAAAGTTAGTATTTCCAGAAGCAATGACTCCGCGTATTAATTGGCGGTTCTCAGGAATATTTAAAAACTGAATAACCGCTTTAGGTACCGCACCTTTCGTACCACCGCCACCATAAGTTGGACAAAGCAACACAAAAGGTTGTGTTGCAAGCAATGTTTCATCT
The DNA here is from genome assembly GCF_003144405.1 of Proteus cibi. GTDB lineage: Bacteria > Pseudomonadota > Gammaproteobacteria > Enterobacterales > Enterobacteriaceae > Proteus > Proteus cibi. Next base: position 353,029 of record NZ_PENW01000009.1, on the reverse strand, counting down.
TCAATAATTCTGGTCGCTTTTATATTGAGTTTTTGTATAAAACGATGGCAGTTTTCAGAGCGACTTGAAAAATAGATCAAAGGTGCAGTTTGCATGAGTGGCTCCTTTAGAGCGTGATCTGTCTGATTTTATCAGGGCAGAAACCCGACCAATGTTGTTCACCATGAACCACAACAGGTACTTGGCGATATCCCATAGAAACAATGTGAGCGAGGGCTTGTGTATCTTTGGTGAGGTCAACTGCAACAAACGGAATATTTTTCTGTTTTAAGGCGCGTTCTGTGGCACTGCATTGAACGCAATTTGGTTTGGTATAGAGGATAACAGACATAAAAATAACCCTTATAAAAATATGGATGCGTCTGTTTTCACATCCATAATGAGAAGTATTTAAATACTATATATAGAGTTATTTATTTTCAACCACACAATATATGGTGGTTTTCATTTTTGATAATGATTATCATTAAAATTAAACAGTTAGTGAACTAATTTTATTTTTAGATCGCTCGATTGATCAATTTTTATTAGATATAGCAGTAATTAGATGATTGCTTTATCAATCAAGCATGCTTTAATCTTGTTGCTAAAGACAAATCAGCAGAGAAAACATTATGTACCAAGACTATCTCAATGCACCTCAAGGCTTTCCCAAACACTATATTTCTATCACCGCGAATGAAAAGGGGATCACGAGTCTCTATTTTGTGAATGACAAAGAGGTTGCTGTCAATACAAGCCCTGTGATTAACCAATGTATACAACAATTAAAAGAGTATTTTGCGGGGAAACGCACGACGTTTTCAGTGCCATTAGCACCTGAAGGAACGGAATTTCAAAGTCGTGTTTGGAAGACATTACAGACAATCCCTTATGGTGAAATTTGGAGTTATAAAAAATTGGCGCTTACATTAGGTTCGGTCAATTATTGCAGAGCGGTAGGAATGGCAAATTCACGTAATCCGATATCTTTAATTATTCCTTGCCACCGCGTTATTGGTCATAACGGTAAGTTAGTCGGCTATACTGGTGGATTAGACATTAAGCGTTGGCTACTTCAATATGAAAAAATAGAAATTGATGAATAGTTCAGATTGTAAGTATTAAGTATTGTTTCTTAAGTGAACTATGCGTTAAGGCATGGGATTTGTCTGAATATTAATCATTTGGCAGAAAAAAAATGTGAGTTTCGTGATCTAGACTGTGGACAGGGAATCATCATTTTTGTTTTACTATAGCTAACGCAAAACGCTTGCGTTTATTTTCTATTTTAAAGGTAAACTTGATGTCTAAATTAAAAGGTAACGTTAAGTGGTTTAACGAAACTAAAGGTTTTGGTTTTATCACTCCAGAAGATGGCAGCAAAGATGTATTTGTACACTTTTCCGCTATTACATCAGAAGGCTTTAAAACCCTTGCTGAAGGTCAAAAAGTAGAGTTTGAAGTTACTGACGGCGCGAAAGGGCCATCTGCTGCAAACGTTGTCGCTATCTAATTAACGACTTCTTTGAGACAGTAAAAACCCGTTTTTAACGGGTTTTTATGTATCTAGAGCAACACTCATTATTCAACTGATTTTTATATTCCGAGTATTACATCTCTCGAAGTAACCAAAATGCAAATGCGGTCATTAAAAATGAACCTGCCAGATTAGCCCCCATCGTACTTAATGCCCATCCTATCCTCCCTTCAGTTAAGAGCGCGACAACTTCGACAGAAAAGGTTGAAAATGTTGTCAGACCGCCACAAAAGCCCGTAGTTAGCATAATTTTCCAAATAGGATCAATATGTGGTGCTTTGCTAAACCAAGCGATACCAAAGGCAATAATAAAAGCACCTATACAGTTAGCAATAAAGGTGCCTGTGGCAAAATGAGGAAAAATAGAATTTAGGCGGTAGCTAATCAGCCAGCGTAATACGCTACCCAAACCACCACCTATAAATACAGCAATTGCAATATTAAGCATGAGAGATCAATTGTTATTTAACCTCAATCCCCTGAGCTTGAAGATCAGCATGATAAGACGAGCGAACAAACGGCCCACAAGCTGCGTGGGTAAAGCCCATCGCAAGTGCTTGCTCTTTCATATATTCAAACTCGTCAGGACTGACGTAGCGTTGAACAGGAAGATGGTGACGGCTTGGCTGTAAATATTGCCCTAATGTCAGCATCGTTACCCCATGTTTACGCAGATCACGCATAACGTCAATAATTTCTTCATTGGTTTCCCCAAGACCAACCATTAAACCGGATTTAGTCGGAATATCTGGGTGAGCTTGCTTAAAACGCTCTAACAATGTTAATGACCATTGATAGTTAGCACCTGGACGTACTTGACGATAAACGCGAGGAACGTTCTCTAAGTTATGGTTGAAGACATCAGGTGGTGTTTCTGTGAGGATCTCAAGTGCTTTATCCATACGACCACGGAAGTCAGGAACTAATGTTTCAATACGGATCGTTGGATTTTTTGCACGAATGGCAGCAATACAATCAGCAAAATGTTGAGCACCGCCATCACGTAAATCATCGCGGTCTACGGAAGTAATGACAACGTAGCGTAACCCCATATCTTTAATCGTTTGAGCGAGTTTTTCTGGCTCTTGTGGATCGGGGGCATTTGGGCGACCATGAGCAACATCGCAGAATGGGCAACGGCGTGTACAGATTGCGCCTAAGATCATAAAGGTTGCTGTTCCGTGGTTAAAACACTCTGCAAGGTTAGGGCAAGAGGCTTCTTCACAGACGGAATGAAGACCATTTTTACGCATCGCTGCTTTGATACCCTGTATTTTACTTGAGTCAGCGGGTAACTTTATTTTCATCCAATCAGGTTTGCGTAGCAGTTGTTCACGTTCTGTAGCGACTGTTTTAACAGGAATAAGTGCCATTTTATCGGCGTCGCGATATTTAACTCCGCGTTCCATCTGAATAGGTTTACTCATAATTGTGCCAGTTCCAGTTATCTAGAGTGATTAACACGATGTGACTGAGGTAATCAGGGTTTTAAAAAAATATGACAAATGTTAAAAAAATTATAGCATTTTTATTGCTGTGGTTGAAATCCTAGTTGTGTACAAAAATGCTTAACTAATAACGGTGCTACCTGTGTCGTTGTCGTATTCGGTGCAAAATCAATTAACTGCGTCATTTTGAGATCAGAATAACCACAAGGATTTATTCGTGTAAAAGGGGATAAATCCATATCGATATTGAGTGCAAGTCCATGAAAGGAGCAACCTTTACGAATACGCAATCCTAAAGAGCAAATTTTATCACCCTTTACATAAACGCCGGGTGCATCAGCGCGAGCATAAGCCTCTACATTAAACTCTGCCAGCGTATCAATAACGGTGTTTTCAAGAGCGGTGACTAATTGACGAACACCGACATGATTGCGTTTTAAATCAATTAAAACATACATCACTTGTTGACCGGGGCCATGATAAGTGACTTGACCGCCACGATCAGACTGAATAACAGGGATAGTTCCTGTATTTAATAAGTGTTCAGCTTTACCTGCTTGGCCTTGGGTAAAAACCTGTTCATGTTGAACGAGCCATATTTCATCAGGAGTGTGACTTTCCCGTTTTTCCGTAAACTGATGCATAGAATCAGAAACCGGTAAATAGGGTTTCACACCTAATTGGCGAATAATGATTGTCTTGTCTTGCACCGTGAAAATCTTCATTTGTAGCGTAATTGTGAAGAGCAGTATAACGCTCCAGTAAATGAACTACCAGATTGAGATGTTTTTTTTCCGAGGTAAGGGGAAAAATAAGGAAATGTAGAATAAGAAAAAGCGCCTTAATGATGAAAGGCGCTTTTAAAAAGGCATCGATTAAAAGAAGAGATTATAGAACCATACGTACCAGTTCAAGTTCACCTAATTCTTTATATAACGTTTCTACTTGATCGATATGAGTTGCATTGATGGTAATAGACACCGAGTGATAATTACCTTTGCTACTAGGTTTCACTGAAGGTGTGTAATCACCAGGTGCATGGCGTTGAATGACTTCAACGACTTGATCTACTAATTCAGGTTTTGCATGACCCATCACTTTATAAGTGAAAGAACATGGGAACTCTAACAGTTCATTTAATTTTGTTTTCATCATAATGTAATTCCTTAAGACAACAGGTGCTGTTGTTTTAATAATTTATTTCTACACCTAATCTTAGCAAATAAAAAGCGCATTCCTTACATAATAAGGAATGCGATACTGGTAATTAGGGTAAATATGGAATGGTAAATGTATTTCTGCCAATATCTGTATGGAATTTATATGTGGTCATATTTACCTTTTTCAAGTCTTAGCCAAACCAGTGTGAGAATAATAATTTGATATAGTCGATAATACGGCTAAAGAAACCACCTTCTTTTACTTCATTCATCACAACAAGTGGTCGCTGTTCAATAACTTGACCGTCAAGTTGGAAATTAATTGTTCCCACAACTTGGTTTTTAGTTACTGGGGCATGTAATTCTACATTATCAAGAACATAGCTTGCTTTTAAATCCTTTAAACGACCACGAGGAATAGTTAAATAAACATCTTTATCTACTCCTAATTGTACTTTATCTGTTTCACCATACCAGATAGGTTCAGCCGCGAACTCTTTACCCACTTGTAATGGTTTTACGGTTTCAAAGAAACGAAAACCCCAAGTGAGTAGTTTTTTACTTTCAGCATCACGGCCTTTAGATGAGTGACCTCCCATAACCGCAGAAATTAAACGCATATCGCCTTCAGTTGCAGACGCGACAAGGTTATAGCCAGCAGATGCCGTATGACCTGTTTTAATGCCATCAACGTTTAAGCTGGTATCCCACAACAAACCATTGCGGTTAGTTTGGCGGATATTATTGTAGGTGTACTCTTTTTCTTTATAGATGGCATATTCATCCGGTACATCGCGAATTAATGCAGCACCAATTAGTGCCATATCGCGAGCTGAGCTATATTGTCCTGGAGCATCAAGACCATGAACGGTTTGGAATTGTGTATTTTGTAAACCTAGACGTTTAACGTAATCGTTCATCATGGTCACAAATGTATCTTGGCTTCCTGCAACATAAGAGGCCATTGCAACACAAGCATCATTACCTGATTGTAAGTTAATACCACGAGTTAACTGCGCAACTGTAACTTGATCACCCGGTTTTAAGAACATTAAAGAAGAGCCACGAAAAACAGGATTACCCGTTGCCCATGCTTCTTCACCAATGGGTACGATATCGCTATTAGAGATTTTACCTGCACGAATAGATTGACCAATAACATAGCTAGTCATCATCTTGGTTAAACTTGCAGGATCACGGCGAACGTCAGCGTTCATTTCAGCCAGTACTTTCCCAGAATGATAATCAATAAGAATATAAGATTCGGCTTCGATACTAGGAACAGCAGGTATCATTGTTTTTAGGGAATCTTCTGCAATACCTTGATGACTTACTGTGAGTAAAGCAAAAGTGGCGCTTAATAGACTTGTTCTTAGTAATTTTGCTGGGAGTATCTGTTTCATTCTGTTTGTTTGATCCGAAAATTCAGGGAAAAATAGGGAGCGATAAATAAAATATCAGCAAATCCAGACGATTCTACGCTTGAATTTGCTGATATAAAAAGGATTTTACGTAAAATTATCCTTTATTGGGTAATAATAAACCCAGTGATATCTTTAACTTGTTTTAGCTTGTTTTTTATCGTTTCGGCTTGATCTTTAGATGAATAGGGGCCGAGTTGTACTTTATATAATCCATCTGTTTTATTGATCACGCCTTGAGTGCTAAATAATGACGATAAATCATTGAGCCAAAACTGTGCATTATTTTCGTTACTGAGAGCCCCAACTTGGACATAAAAGCCTTGTGTTATGGAATTTGAAGATAATACTGGTTTTGGAGCTGGAGCTGGAGCTGGAGCTGGAGCTGGAGCTGGAGCTGGAGCTGGAGCTGGAGCTGGAGCTGGAGCTGATGGCTTAACTGGCATATTGTTGTTGGTAGGCGCGGATGTTGTTAATGGCGCAGGCGTTGCTGGTTGAGCATTAAAATTAGGACGTTCAGGTAATGCTGTTGTTTTCTTCTCTATTTGCGCACCATGTGTACCAATACCACTCATATGACCAGATTGATCAACAACAATGCCTTCAATAAGCAATGGGGTTGTCGGCATTAAACGTAAGCTATCAGAAACCGCTGGAGTGACCTGGATTTGTTTTCCATTGACATAAGGACCACGGTCATTAATACGTACAACCATGGTACGTCCATTGAGCAAGTTCGTGATTTTTGCATAGCTTGGGATTGGCAATGTAGGATGCGCAACGGCAAATTCATAGGGATTAACGCGCTCACCAATGGTCGTTAATCGACTCATCGCTAAGCTATCATAGACAATCGCTTCGCCTTTCTCACTGAAATTGGCAGGATCAGTCACAATACGGTAAATCACCCCGTTTTTTCGGTAATCTTGATTTGCCGTAGGGTGATAAGGCTCGTAACGTGGCTCAGCACCAAGAACACGTTGAGCTGGCACATTGGGTAATGGTGCTGGCTGTTTATTGGTATTTGGTTTATCAATAACACACCCTGACAGTAGCAATGCACTGATACCAATCAAAACCCATTGCAGACGCATAAAAACCTCATTATAAACTTTTCGATAGTAGTTTTCGGTGTGTATGAATCGACATCACGATACCAAACCCAGCCATTAACACAATAAGGGCTGAGCCTCCGTAACTCATCAGCGGTAACGGAACACCCACAACAGGAAGGATGCCACTCACCATTCCTATGTTGACAAAGACATAGACAAAGAAAATTAGCATTAATCCGCCAATCATTACTCTACCAAATGTATTTTGTGCTTTCGTTGCAAGGTAAAGACCTCGCGCAATTAAGAGTATATAAAGCGTTAGTAGTATCAAAACACCAATTAATCCGAGCTCTTCAGCCAATACAGCAAAAATAAAGTCTGTATGGCGCTCTGGTAAGAATTCTAATTGAGATTGAGTGCCTTGTAACCATCCTTTTCCATGTAATCCACCCGAACCAATGGCAATTTTAGATTGGATGATATGATATCCTGCTCCAAGGGGGTCTGATTCAGGATCAAGGAGCATCATTACCCGTGCTTGCTGGTAATCATGCATTAGGAAAAACCAAAGTATGGGGATAAAGGCGGCGACAAGAATAATGGCCACGGTGATAAGGCGCCAACTCATTCCCGCTAAGAAAAGAACGAATAATCCAGAAGTAGCGACAAGAATAGATGTCCCTAAGTCAGGCTGTGCTGCGACTAATAAAGTGGGGACAAAAATAAGGACCAGAGCAATGGCTGTATTACGCAATGTAGGAGGACACACATCGCGATTCATAAATCGAGCGACCATTAAAGGCACTGCTATTTTAGCGATTTCTGAAGGCTGAAAACGCACAATACCTAAATCCAGCCAACGTTGTGCACCTTTACTGATTTGTCCAAAGACATCAACAAGAATAAGTAAAATAACACAGAAAAAATAGAGGTGAGGCGCCCAGCTTTCATAGACTCTCGGTGGGATTTGTGCCATGACTATCATGACCATAAAACCCATTGCAATCTGCCCTAACTTACGTTGCATCATTTCTGGATCTTGCCCGCTGGCACTCCACATAATAAATGCGCTATATCCTAATAAAGCAATAATGCAAAGTAAGAATAGAGGGTCGATATGGAGCCGAGTCCAGAAGGATTTTTTCTTATTATTTTCAGTCATGAGTATTATTCCTCTGAACCACGCGGTGCGGGTGGAGAAGCTGGCAATACGGTGTTGTTATCACCAAGAAGAATGTGGTCTAGAATTTGTCTTGTAATATCACCGACAGAAGGACCTGCGCCACCATTCTCTAGGATAATAGAGATGGCTACGGTTGGTTTATCATAAGGCGCAAAAGCAATCATCAATTTGTGGTCACGAAGATGTTCAGCCAATTGACTCGCATTGTAGGTTTCGTAACTAAACACCTGCGCAGTTCCTGATTTTGCGGCTACTTTATAAGGTGCATCTGCAAAACTTCGGCGACCTGTACCGTTAGGAAAATTAGCCACACCATACATGCCGTGTTTTGCTAATTCCCAATAACCTGAGTTGATATCACCAATTTGTCGTGTTTCAGTATCCACATAAGGCAACATTTCATTGCCAAGTTTTGTACCATAAAGTAGGTGAGGGGTTTTAACTTGGCCGTCATTAATCAATGTCATTAACGCTTTCGCCATTTGAATTGGCGTTGCTGTCCAATAACCTTGTCCAATCCCTACAGGGATCGTGTCACCTTGATACCAAGGTTTTTTATAACGTTGTTGTTTCCACTCACGCGTTGGCATGATGCCATTACGTTCTTCGGATAGATCAATACCAGTATATTCACCATAACCAAAGCGCCCCATCCAAGTTGATATACGATCAATACCCATATCATAAGCAACTTGGTAGAAGAAGGTATCCGCCGATTCTACGATAGATTTTGTCACATTAAGCTTTCCATGTCCCCAACGTTTCCAATCTCGATAACGTTTTTCAGAGCCTGGAAGTTGCCACCAGCCAGGATCATGAATTGTTGTATTGGCTGTAATGACACCTTCACTTAATGCAGCAACAGACATAAACGGTTTTACGGTTGATGCTGGTGGATAAAGACCTTGGGTTGTACGGTTGATCAGCGGTCTATCTGGGTTGTTTAATAACCCTTGATAGTCGGTGTTCGAAATCCCACCGACAAATAAGTTAGGATCATAACTAGGGTTTGATACAAGCGCTAAAATTTCACCATTGCGAGGATCGGTTACTACAACCGCCGCTCGGCTTGTGGTGAGTAATTCTTCAATATAGGTTTGCAGTTCAAGGTCGATGGTAAGATAGATATCTTTACCTGCCTGTGGGGGCTGTTCGTGTAATTGGCGAATAACTCGACCACGGCTATTAACTTCAACTTCTTCATAGCCAGTTGTGCCGTGTAAAACAGACTCATAATAACGTTCAATGCCTAATTTGCCGATATCATGAGTTGCCGCATAGTTAGGTGATAAACCTTCTTTTTCAAGGCGTTCAACATCTTTATCGTTAATTTTTGCGACGTAACCAATCACATGTGTTAATGCTGAGCCATAAGGGTAATAACGACGTTGATAGCCTTTAATTTCTAAACCGGGATAGCGGTATTGATTGATTGCGAAACGCGCGACTTGTACTTGGCTTAATGTTGTTTTTAAAGCAATAGAGCTAAATCGACGTGAGCGCTTGCGCTCTTTTTCAAACGCAGCAATATCTTCGTCAGTTAAATCAACAACATCTCTTAAACTTTCAAGTGTTTCCTGTAAATTTGCTACCTTTTCCGGCACAATCTCTAATTGATAGATAGTACGATTGAGCGCAAGAGGGATACCTTTGCGATCGTAAATAATGCCTCTGCTGGGAGCGATTGGTACTAATTTTATTCGGTTATCATTTGAACGTGTTTGATAATCATCATGGCGATCGATCTGTAAGTGATTGAGGTTAAAAACCAAAATACCACTCAATATAATAATTACTGAAAATGCGACAATCACACGACGGATAAATAGCTTTGATTCCGCAGTATAATCTCGAAACGGGGTACGTTTTTTTCTTTTCATCCCATTTGACTTCACTTACTGACCCGCCAATTTATTGATTATTCACGATGATAAGGATGGTTTGTGGTAATGCTCCATGCCCGATAAAGGCTTTCTGCTACCACGACGCGAACAAGGGGATGTGGCATTGTTAAAGGAGATAACGACCAGCTTTGTTCAGCCGCAGCCTTACAAGCAGGTGCTAATCCTTCAGGGCCACCAATGAGTAAGCTGACATTCCTACCATCAAGCTTCCATCGATCAAGTTGTTCTGCAAGTTTTGGCGTATCCCAGCGAGCGCCAGGAATATCGAGAGTAACGATACGATATCCTTTACCTACAGCCGCTAACATTTGTTCACCTTCTTTTTCGAGAATACGTTTTATATCCGCATTCTTTCCACGCTTGCCAGCGGGGATCTCGATAAGTTCTAAAGGCATGTCTTTTGGGAATCGATTAAGATAATCCATAAAGCCGGTCTGTATCCAGTCCGGCATTTTTGTACCAACGGCAATGAGCTGTAATTTCAAACTCAGCTCCAGAGTTTTTCAAGTTCGTACATACGGCGACTATCTTCTTGCATGACGTGTACCATGGCTTCACCAAGATCAACGACAATCCAGTCAGAAACGCCTTGACCTTCAACACCTAAAGGTTGTAACCCCGCTTCGCGACAATCATCAACGAGATTATCTGCAACAGACATTAGGTGTCTGCTTGATGTGCCCGTACAAATAATCATGTAATCAGTGACACTTGATTTTCCGCGGACATCTAATGCAATAATGTCTTGAGCTTTAGAATCTTCAAGTTTATCAATAATAAATTGCTGTAATTCAGAACCTTGCAAAAGGATCACCTTTAATCTAATGAGTTAATTCAATCGAAAAATAACATATTCGTGATACTTCAAGTTGCAGTGTTGTTGACTACACTTATTTAGCACTAGTTATATACTTGAGTATGTTCCTAGCGACTTGCTCCACTTGTTGTCTCACTGCGCTTCAAATTATTTAGAATATGAATGCTATTTTAAAGGAATTTATACCAATAAATCTATTTTACTGGATGATTAATTCCAGTTAGCAATAACAAGAACATAAACCTCATTTTCTTGTTTTTCGACGTTTGATTTAGAAAAATTCATATATGCCCATTAACTGCGTCATAATAAATAACAAAAAGAAGGCAGATAGGAACTTTTCCGTTTAGACGACAGTTTTACCTTACAGTTCCCTTAAGGGAACAGAGGGTGAGAATAACAGCTAAACCTCGTCTGTCAATGCTCATCAACCACCTAAATAGGTGTGTTTTTATTTTGTTGGGTTCAGATTATACAGACTAATACTCATACTTTTTAGTTAGAGAGAAAAAGAATGAAAAGAAAAGTGAATTATCTCGGGATATCTTCAGAAATTATGAGTAACAGCGATCGCCAATTACAAGAAAAGTTAGCGTTACTTTGTCATGTGGTGAAAGATGAAAAAATAGGCATTATGCAGATAGATCTCCAAAACAGAGATCATCCGTTACCAATTTATGGTTATATCGGAAAAGAAGGGGACACTCTTGTTTCGTCATCAAATTTTACCTTACCTCAATTAAGTCTTGAGCAAATTTTACAGCCTATTTTTCTTGATCATTTTCTTACCCAATTTTTTACACTATTCGATTACCAACAACAGGTTAATCAATCATTAAGTAAAGGGGCTTTGATTAAATTCCATAGTCGATATAAATATTTAATTATGGCTTATTCGCAAGTGGCTTATCGAGAATTAGGGCGTTATATCGCGAACCTTTCTGACGAAATCCCCCTCGACGAAGTAGCATCGAAATATCAACAAAAGCTAATGAAAGCATTAAGTGTTGCACCAAACCGAGAAGGGCAAACGAATGCATTAATGCATATGGCGGGATATTTTAAGCGAGTGCTGAATTCGCAACAGAGACAAGAAATGTCACAAACAATTTTGCTATATCGTCAAGGTATTGTGCCTTTTTCTAAGCCTTATGATTTACTTCAATATTGGCTAACTATTTATCCTGATGATTATTTGGTTAACCAACGCTATTTTTCGCCTTATCCGTCAGCTTTTAATTACTTAAGATCTCAGCTTTAGAATTAATACCTTATTTATAAAGTTGTTGCTGGCGAATATAGTCTTCAACGGAGTTGGGGAGTAAATCGTGACAATTTAGACCGGCTTTGTGACGAGCGCGAATGTCTGTCGCTGAAATATTATAAAGAGGAGTATCAGCCAGAAAAATTTTTCCTGAAGGTAAGCAATGAATATCTTCTTGCTGTTTTGTCTGATGCTGGGTTAGCCAAGTTTGCATTTGTGTGTTTTCAAAATGGGTTTGATAACCGGGACGGGCGCAAACTAGCAAATGGCATACATCCAAAAGTTTATCCCACTGATGCCACGTATTAATTGAAAGCAATGAATCTTGACCAATAATAAAAGCTAAGGGTTGCTTATCACCAATTTCTTTTCTGAAGTCCCTTAATGTCTCAATAGTATAAGAAGGTGTTGGTTTCTCAAGCTCTCGAGTATCGACTTTAAATGAAGAATATGGCTCAAGAGCAAGTTGCACCATTTCAAGACGTTGCTGAGAAGATGCCTCGGGTTGAGGGCGATGAGGAGGAATATTGTTAGGTAGCCAAATCACTTCTTTTAAACCAATTAATCCTGAAAGTGCTTCAACTGGACGCAAATGCCCATAATGAATAGGATCAAATGTGCCACCATATAAAGCGATGGCTTGGTTAATTAAAGGTGTTGAGTGATGGGTTCTAGGCATGACTTACAAATCCTTCAGGTAATGCTTTTCCACAAAGTAATAAGCCCAGGGCACTAAGAGAGGGCCAAACAGTCTGTCCATAATCTTGCTTAATCGTAATTTCAATGGTTGCAAGTAATCGTATTGCTGTCAGCAATTGATGTTCAGATAAACGTTGTAGTGCGGCTGTGAATATTGGGCGCCGGTTCTGCCAAATTCGATGTTTATCAAATATCGTTTTTAATGACGCTGTTTTAGATTCACGATGTAGCATAATCAGCTGCATCAATTCACGTTGTAAAGTTCTGAGTAAAATAACCGGTTCAGCGTCTTCTCTTTTGAGTTGTTGCAAGATATGCCATGCACGTTGTGTTTTCCCTGCAAGTAATGCATCGACCCAGTGATAAGGGGTAAAATGAGATGCATCATTGACCGCTGCTTCCACTCTTGGGAGCGTTAACTTACCGTCAGGATACAACAGAGAAAGGCGTTCGATGGCTTGTGCTAGTGCCAGTAAATTTCCTTCATAACAGTAGCAAAGTAACTGATTACCTTGTTCATCCAGCGCTAACCCTTTTTGTTTTGCTCGGCGCGCAACCCAATTGGGTAATTTATCAAGTTCTGGAGTCAGACAAGAAACATAGGTTCCATGTTGGCTTAGTGTTTTAAACCATTCACTATTTTCTTGTGCTTTTGTGAGTTTATTGCCACGTAAAATCAACAATAAATCTTGATGTAATTCTTGAGATAGGCGAGTGAGTTTCTCTGACATTGCTGCATTGGGACCATTTTCAGGTAAATGCAGTAAAAGAGATTGTCTTTGAGAAAAAAGGCTTAGCGATTGACAAAGCGAGTAAATTTCATTCCAGTCCGTATTATTATCAAGGGTAAATTGATAATGTTCGATAAATCCTTGGGATTTAGCCACGGATTGAATAGCATCTTGAGACTCTTGGAGTAACAGTGGTTCATTACCCCAGAGTAGGTAACTTTGGCGCAGCCCCTCTTGGAGCTGCGCATTCAGTTGTTCTGGATATAAGCGGATCATTTGGCTGGTGAGATTATCTGTTTTGCCTGCTCAGCTTGTGCCGCTTTTTGGCGTTCAGCGTTGTGAACCACCAATAATTTACGCACTAATATTGCTGTCGCTTGTTCACGCATCTCTTGCTTGATAATGTCATTTTCAGCATCTTTCGCTAATGCTTCTAATGGGTTATCGAAGAATGGACGTGAAACCTGTGATGAAATTGGGTAAATCGTACCATCAGGCATAATCACTTGTGCATCAAGCAAAAATGTTAACTGACGTTCTGCTGATTTACCGTCTTGATACACAGAAACGGTCTCTTTACTTTCTGATGAACCGACAATTTTAAGAATAGGGATATTGGCTGTTGGATTTTCAACGAGCTGAACACCACTAAGTCTAAGTTGTTGACGCATGACACGAGATAATGGGCCATAAGGGTCACTAGAGCTAAGATAAAGCGTTTTTAATTCTGCTGGAACCTGAGTTTTACCTTGAAGGTGAAAACCACAGCCAGCGGTGATTAACACCGCTAAACCGAAAAATAGCGAAAGTAGATATCGCACTAGGCCTCCTTATCAGCCAACAACGATGTTCAGTAATTTTCCTGGCACATAAATGACTTTACGAACAGTCACATCTTCCAAGTATTTAGCAACACTGTACTCTTTTGTCGCCATTTCCTGAACATATTCTTTTTCTGAATTAGCCGGAACAGTGACTCGACCACGCACTTTACCATTCACTTGAACGATGATCAGCTTGGTGTCGTCGATCATCGCTTCTTCATCAGCAACTGGCCATGGTGCAACATCAACGTCCTCTTTTCCACCTAATGCTTGCCACATAACAAAACAAGCATGAGGGATGATTGGAGAAAGCATACGAACAATGGCTTCTAAGGCTTCTTGCATTAAAGCACGATCTTGTTCCGTTTCTTGTGTTGCGCGAGTTAATTTATTCATTAACTCCATAATGGCAGCAATCGCAGTGTTAAAGGCTAAACGACGACCTACGTCATCAGATACTTTTGCAATTGTTTTATGTAAGTCACGACGTAAGTCTTTTTGTTCGTCTGTCAGTGCAGACAGATCAAGAGACTGTGTCGCTCCTTTTTGAGTGTGTTCGTGTACTAGACGCCATAAACGACGTAAGAAACGGTTTGCACCTTCAACACTAGACTCTTGCCATTCCAGTGTTAATTCTGGTGGAGCAGCAAACATCATAAATAAACGAACTGTATCGGCACCATAACGTTCAACCATAGTTTGTGGGTCGATACCGTTATTTTTAGATTTAGACATTTTGCTCATGCCAGCATAAGTCAATTCATGACCTTCGCTGTCAGTCGCTTTAATGATGCGATTTTTCTCATCACGTTCAACAATAGCTTCTGCAGGAGATACCCAATGACGAGCACCGTCTTCACCTGTGTAATAGAACGCATCCGCTAATACCATGCCTTGACACAGTAAGCGTTTTGCAGGTTCATCTGAGTTAACTAAACCAGCATCACGCATCAGTTTATGGAAGAAACGGAAATACATTAAGTGCATGATAGCGTGTTCAATACCACCAATATACCAGTCAACAGGTAACCAATAGTTAGCCGCTTGCGGATCTAACATGCCTTTATCGTAATCAGGGCAGGTATAACGAGCGTAATACCAAGAAGATTCCATAAAGGTGTCAAAAGTATCAGTTTCACGTAATGCGGGCTGACCATTAATTGTGGTTTTTGCCCACTCAGGATCTGCTTTAATTGGGCTGGTGATCCCGTCCATTTTAACATCTTCTGGCAGGATAACGGGCAGTTGATCTTCAGGAACAGGAACAACAGTACCGTCTTCTAACGTTGCCATTGGAATTGGCGCACCCCAATAACGTTGACGAGAAACCCCCCAATCACGTAAACGGTAGTTAACTTTACGCTCACCAACACCCATTTGTGCCAGTTTATCTGCAATTGCATTAAAGCCAGTTTGGTTGTCTAATCCAGAGAATTCACCAGAGTTAATCAGGCTATTTTTCTCGGTTAATGCGCCTTCAGATAAGTCAGGTTGATTACCTTCAGCATCTGCAATAACAGCTTTAATTGGTAAGTTGTATTTAGTTGCAAATTCCCAGTCACGTTCATCATGACCTGGAACAGCCATGACAGCACCTGTGCCGTATTCCATTAATACAAAGTTAGCAACCCAAATAGCGACTTTCTCTTTTGTTAATGGATGAATAGCATAAAGACCCGTTGCAATCCCTTTTTTCTCCATTGTTGCCATATCGGCTTCTGCCATTTTCATGTTACGGCATTCATCAATGAAGTGTTGAACATCAGGATTATTTTGAGCTGCTTTTTGCGCTAATGGGTGACCCGCGGCAACTGCAACATAAGTGACGCCCATAAATGTATCAGGACGTGTTGTATAAACGGTCATTGTGTCGTTGCTGTCAGCAACATCAAATTTAATTTCGACACCTTCTGAGCGACCAATCCAGTTACGTTGCATGGTCTTAACTTGTTCTGGCCACTCATCTAACGTATCTAAATCGTTTAATAGCTCTTCTGCATACTCAGTAATTTTGATAAACCACTGTGGAATTTCTTTACGCTCAACAGGGGTATCACAACGCCAGCAACAGCCATCGATAACTTGTTCGTTGGCTAAAACCGTTAAGTCGTGTGGGCACCAGTTAACAGCCGAGGTCTTTTTATAAACTAAGCCTTTTTCATATAACTTAGTAAAGAACCACTGCTCCCAGCGATAATATTCTGGTGTACAGGTTGTGACTTCCCGATCCCAATCATAACCAAAACCCAGTTTCTTTAACTGGTTTTTCATATAATTGATATTTTCGTAAGTCCACGGCGCTGGCGCGGTATTATTTTTTACAGCGGCACCTTCTGCGGGTAAGCCAAATGCATCCCAACCGATAGGTTGTAAGACATTTTTACCTTGCATACGTTGATAACGGGAAATCACGTCACCAATGGTGTAGTTACGGACGTGTCCCATGTGTAGTCGGCCAGAAGGATAAGGTAGCATTGACAGGCAGTAATATTTTTCTTTGTTACTATCTTCTGTCACTTTAAATGTATTGTTCTTTTCCCAGTGTTCCTGGATAGTTTGCTCTATATCTTCAGGACGATATTGTTCTTGCATGGCACCGATAATCCTATGGTGAATTAATGGCTACCGGAGGGTAACCGCTATTATGAAATTAAGACTTGCATAGCATAGCTGATTTTGTCTAATAGCCACAACTATTGATCTCAATGAAAGCCACTGTTTGCATAACTTTTTCAATACAATTGCGAGATATCTTGGAAAGAGTTAACGCAAAAAGATAATAAATGCGTATTTTATGAAAAAATAATCGCGATATTGCGAAAAAAGAAGATTGTTTGATATTTAGTTGCGAGGTTAATCGAAATTATTATTTTGGGCTGACGTGCTAAAAAAGCACGCCAGCAGAGGGGATGTGAGGTTTAGTGTAGAATTTTAGCAAGAAAATCTTTTGCTCGCGCTGATTTTGGATTATCAAAAAAGTCATTTTTAGGTCTATCTTCCACAATTCGACCTTCATCCATAAAAATAATACGGTCAGCAACTTTTTTAGCAAAACCCATTTCATGGGTCACTACCATCATCGTCATACCTTCATTTGCAAGCTCTACCATTACATCAAGGACTTCATTAATCATTTCAGGATCAAGCGCTGATGTCGGTTCATCAAATAACATTGCAATTGGGTCCATACATAATGCGCGAGCTATGGCGACACGTTGTTGCTGACCACCTGAAAGTTGAGCGGGATATTTGTTGGCATGGCTTGCTAATCCTACGCGCTCTAATAGCTTTAACCCTTTCTCTTTTGCTGCCTCTTTCTCTCTATTAAGCACTTTAACTTGTGCCAGCGTCAGATTCTCAATAATAGAGAGGTGAGGGAAGAGTTCAAAATGTTGGAATACCATACCCACTTTTGCTCGTAATTTAGCAAGATCAGTGTGTTTATCATTGACTTTGATTTCATTAACAAGGATTTCGCCTTGTTGTATAGGCTCTAAGCCATTCACTGTTTTGATCAGTGTTGATTTACCTGATCCAGAAGGCCCACAGACAACAACAACTTCCCCCTTTTTAACTTCAGTGGAACATTCAGTCAGTACTTGGAACTGACCATACCATTTGGATACGTCTTTTAGGGAAATCATCTAGGTAGTCCTTTTTTTAAGAAAGTTCACTAACATCGAAGCGGCGAAGCTAATGACAAAATAAACAAAACCAGCAAAGAGGATCATTTCAACTTGTGTACCATCTCGTTCTCCAATATTTGCCGCTGTTCTGAAAAAGTCAGTAAGACTTAAAACATAAACTAAGGATGTATCTTGGAATAATACAATGCCTTGAGTTAGTAAAAGCGGGATCATGGCTCGAAAAGCTTGAGGTAGGATCACTAAACGCATTGTTTGTGATTTGGTCATACCTAATGCGAGTGAGGCTGAAAATTGTCCTTTGCTAACACTTTGAATACCTGCTCTTATAATTTCAGAGTAATAGGCTGCTTCAAATAAAGAGAACGCTATCATTGCTGAAATTAAACGGATATCACTTTTCGGTGAAAGTCCTAGAACATTTTGTAATATGTTAGGCACAATTAAATAAAACCACAGCAATACCATGACTAATGGAATAGAACGAAAGGTATTCACGTAAGCGGCAGCAAACCAGCTAATAGGCTTGAAGGTAGACAGACGCATAACAGCAAGCACTGTTCCCCATAAAATACCGACCACAATCGCTGTGATAGTGATTTTTAGTGTGATAGCCATTCCATCAACTAAAAATGGTAGGCTTGGAACAACAGAACTCCAGTCAAATTCGTACATTATTGACCCCCTGTTGTGCCAGGTAAGCGAACGCGTTTTTCAAGCCAATGCATTATTAGCATAATGATGACATTGATAAATACATAGGCGAGTGTGATTGCTGTGAATGACTCATACGCTTTGGCTGAATAGTCGAGAAGTTTATTCGCTTGTGCCGCCATATCGATAAGCCCGATAGTAGAGGCAATCGCTGAGTTTTTCACAAGATTGAGCATTTCGGATGTCATTGGTGGAATAATGACTCGGTATGCATTGGGTAATAAAACATAACGATAAGTTTGGGGTAAAGTTAAGCCCAATGCTAAGCCCGCGGCTTTTTGACCTCGAGGTAATGAGTTTATTGCGGCTCTCACTTGTTCACACATACGCGCTGCGGTAAATAAACCTAAGCAAAGTGCTGATGAGACAAAAAATTGCACATTTGGCGCTAAGTCCATTTTAAACCAATCGCCAATAGATTGAGGTAATAGTTCAGGAATAACGAGATACCACGTAAAGAATTGAACAATAAGTGGTACGTTACGGAATAACTCAACATAAACAGTGCCTAAGCTTGAAAGCCAGCGATTAGGGACGGTGCGTAAAATTCCGAATAAAGAACCAACAAGAAAGGCAATAACCCAAGCGCATAGAGATAAGGCAATAGTGACTTGGAAGCCAGAAATCAGCCATCCTAAGTATGTGGTGTTTCCGAATGGGGCTTCTTGGAAGAATATCCCCCAATCCCAATCAATCGACATGATTTCACCTCCGGTGAAAAAGAGGGGCAGGGAACGGCTGCCCCAAACTTCACTGATCTGTCTGTCCAACAGATACTTTATAATTATGTATTTTGCATCAACTACTTATGTTTTTTAATTCAATGCCTTATCATTTGGTGATGCAAATAATGCTTTCATTTCATCAGAGATGGTGAATTCTAGGTTAAGATTTTTAGGGGGGATTGGTGCATTAAACCAGCGATTGAACGATTTTTCTGCTTCACCCGATTTTTGTGCTTTAGCGATAGTTTCATCAATTAACGCTTTGAATTGAGTGTCATCTTTACGCAACATACAACCATAAGCTTCTTCAGATTGTGGGGTTCCTACAATTTCCCACTCACCCGGTTTTTTCGCTTTAGCACGTTCACCAGCCAGTAATGCGTCATCCATCATAAAGGCAACAGCACGACCGGATTCAAGTGTACGGAATGAGTCTCCATGGTCTTTTGCGCTGATAATGCGCATATTCATCTTTTTCTCATCATTTAATTTATTGAGTAACATCTCAGATGTTGTGCCTGATGTTACGACAACATTTTTACCAGACAAGTCAGCAAAATCTTTAATTCCACTGTCTTTTTTCGCCAGTAAACGTGTACCGACAATGAAAATAGTATTAGAGAAGCTAGCTTGTTGCTGACGAGCTTCATTGTTGGTTGTTGAACCACATTCAAAATCAAATGTACCATTTTGTAATAATGGAATGCGATTCTGAGAAGTAATAGGAATGAGGCGAACTTGTAAGTTTGGTTTGCCTATTTTGTCTTTTACAGCTTGCACAATTAGGTTGGAATAGTCTTGAGAATAGCCAACCACTTTCTGTTGATTATCATAGTAAGAGAAAGGAACAGAGGATTCTCTGTGTCCAACAATAATAATATCATTGTCATTGATTTTCTTTAAGGTGCCAGTGAGTTCTTCTGCCTGCACAGCTCCTGCAGCCCCTAAAATCATTAATGATAATGCTAGTTTACGCATGCGCATAATAACTCCTGTCGTGGTGATAAGTGATATTTGTGTTTTGCTTTGTGTTGCTTTTTTGTTTTAATTTGTTTTGATAATGTTAATAGATAGAACAAATAACATACCGTTGGGAAGTGCAATTTGTGAAATACGAGAGGTATCTCTCAATAAAAGAATGAAATCAAATATAGTTGATTATTTTTTTGGAAGTTGTTTTCAATATTTAAAATTATTGTAGTAGAAACCTTATAGAAATAAAGGGTAAAGATGGAAATTTGAGATAATGCGAAAAATAAACTAAGTAGGGATTTGTAAAGTTTGTCTTAAGGAGTTGTTTGTCTGTAGATTACCGCTAAGATAGCGGGTCATATTGATGAGGAACATCTATGAGTAATTGGCGGTCAGGTCGCTGGCTAGTGGTAATAACAGTTTTGCTGATTTTGTGTTGTATTGTTCAGCGTTCATTAGGTGCCCACATCATTAGTGAGCGCTTAGCAACGGCTGTTGCTCAAACACATTACCCACTATCAACACCAATTGCCGATGAGAAGAGCGGAACAGAGCACACTTATTCATTATCTACCTGTGAGTTAAGCGCCAAATCATTATTATCTGTTCCTCCATTAACAATAGAACCATTTTTTCATTCATGGGCTGTATTGCTATTGTTAAGCATGGCTGCCATCTATGTTTCGCGTCAGCGTAATCAGAAAAAACACCACCATCCACCTCCTCCAATCAGACTTCACCTTCATTATTGTATTTTGAGGGATTAGAAATTTCCTTTTAGCTAAAAGACTGCGCGTCTATTTTGGACGTGGCTCTATGTGTAGCGTTGTAGGAATTTTTAGGGAGTTGTTATGTTTCGTTCTTTTGTTATGGCGTTGATATTAACGCTATTTACTTTATCTACTTCTCAAGCCGCAGATACAGGCTGGTTAACTACGCCTGATAATTCTCATGCACAAGTTAGGGCGACAGCACAAAAGTCCCCAGCAGGTAACGTAAAAGTTTTACTTGAGGTACAACTTGAATCTGGATGGAAAACGTATTGGCGTTCTCCTGGAGAAGGTGGTGTAGCCCCTGAAATTAATTGGTCGCAAGATGTGAGTACAATGAATTGGCATTGGCCTTCGCCTTCAGCTTTTGATGTGGCCGGTATTCACACGCAAGGTTATGATAAACAAGTTATTTTCCCCATTGAGTTATCCGCGGTTCATGCTGATCGTTTAACGGGTGTTTTAACTTTATCAACATGCAGTAATGTCTGCATTCTGACTGACTACACTTTAGATTTAGATCTTACCGAACCTGTGCCTGCTGATTTTGAATGGCAATATAATCAGGCAATGGCCAAAATTCCTGTTGGAACAGGATTAATTTCTTCAGTTTCTTCGGAGTATCACAATAGTCAACTCACTATCTCCTTACAAAGAGAGCAAGGTGCTTGGGTTAAGCCTAATATTTATCTTGATCCCCCTGAAGGTATGCTTTATGGCATTCCAAAATTAAATCATCAAGATAAAAACCTATTTGTCACCGTTGATGTGACTGATGATTGGGGTGATGCTACCGGTGATATCTCAGGTAAGGTGCTTTCCTTTGTTATTACTGACCAAGATTTTTCTCGTCAAGTTAATGACACCATAGGGCATGGAAAAGAGGACATTATTCCACCGTCCAGTTCAGGTGTTGGGCTTTGGAGTATTCTTGCTTTTGCACTATTAGGTGGCTTAATTTTAAATTTGATGCCTTGTGTATTACCTGTGCTTGCGATGAAAATGGGATCAATTTTACATCTCGAAAATCGGGATAAAGGCGTTATTCGCAAGCAGTTCTCGGTTTCTGTTTTAGGGATTTTAGTCTCATTTTGGGCGTTAGCTCTGTTTATGACAGGCTTACGTTATAGCCAAGAAGCCTTAGGCTGGGGAATTCAATTCCAAAGTCCTTGGTTTATTGGTTTTATGGTATTAGTGACTGCTATTTTTACTGCAAATCTATTTGGATTATTTGAATTGCGTTTAAGTAGCAATATGAATACCAAGATGGCAACAGCGGGTGGACAAGGATATAGTCGACACTTTTGGGAAGGCGCATTTGCGACTTTACTTGCGACACCTTGTTCAGCGCCGTTTTTAGGAACCGCCGTCGCTTATGCACTTATTGCCCCTCTTAATGAACTATGGCTTATTTTTACTGCTCTAGGGATTGGAATGAGTTTACCTTGGATCTTAGTGGCAATATTTCCATCTATTGCCAAAGCACTACCAAAACCAGGTAAATGGATGAATCGTCTAAGAGTGGTTTTAGGCTTTATGATGCTGTTGTCCAGTATTTGGTTAGTTACATTACTTATTCCACACCTAGGAATGCCAATAGTTATGGCTATTTTCATTGCCATTACTTTGCTTTTATTGTTAGCAATTGCACGACATTATGGCAAAAAAACGGTATTTATTTCGGCTGTTATTGCTCTCTTTTTAGGTGGAGGCACCTATCTATTTGTGAAGCAACCAGCAAGCCAAACACTTGCAGGTCAAGATACGATAAATTGGCAACCTTTATCAGAAGAAGCGATACACCAAGCATTAGCCGACAATAAACGCGTATTTATTGATGTAACCGCAGATTGGTGTGTAACCTGCAAAGCAAACAAATACAATGTATTATTGCGAGATGAGATCCAAGAGGCACTTTCAGCGCCAGATGTTGTCGCATTAAGAGGGGATTGGACTAAACCCTCTGAGAAGATCACTCAGTTTTTAAAACAACGTGGTCAAGTCGCAGTACCTTTTAACCAAATTTATGGGCCTTGCCATAAAGATGGCGTGGTTTTACCCCCTATTTTAAATAAAGATTCAACATTGACAGTTCTTTCTGAGGCTAAAGGAGCCCAATAATGAAAAAAACACTTTCTGCACTGGTTATCTCTTCGTTACTTTTTGGTGCAAATGTGCAAGCTGCGGCGTTAAGTGCTGATCAGGAAAAAGAAGTTCGCGCGCTGGTTCGTGATACGTTAATCAAAAATCCAGAAATTTTGGAAGAAGCTATCACGGCATTACAAGCTCAAAAAGCAGATGAGCAACAAGCTCAATTCCGTACAGCATTAAATGCAGAGCATGATGCATTATATAATGATGCAGCAAGTCCTCGTATTGGTGCAAAAGACGCTAAGTTAGTGTTGGTTTCTTTTACTGATTATAACTGCCCTTATTGCAAACGCTTCGACCCATTATTAGAACAAATTACAAAAGATTATCCTGAAGTTGCTGTGGTCATTAAACCACTGCCATTTAAAGGTGAAAGTTCAGCAAAAGCCTCTCAAGCTGTGCTTTCAGTTTGGAAAGAAGATCCAAAAGCATTCTTAGCATTACACCAACGTTTAATGCAGAAGAAAACAATGCTAGATAACGCAAGTATTGATGATGCAATGAAAACAACCAATACAAGTAAAGTGAAATTAACAGATGAAAGCTTAAAGGCGTTACAAAATAACTTAGATCTTTCTCGTAAGTTAGGCATTCAAGGTACACCAGCAACGGTTGTTGGCGATATGGTTATCCCAGGTGCTGTTGATTACGCTCAACTAGAAGTGATTGTGAAAGAGCAACTGGCTAAAGTGAAAAAATAATGCGTAGTCGCTTACGAAAGTGGAGTAAAGAACTGCTTGTTCTGGTTGTCATTTTCGTTATAGCTTCTTTTGCTATGGATTGGTGGCGACAACCTACGCCACCGTCTTTAACAAATTTACCGGAGCTTTATACTGTTGATAATAAAGTTGTTTCTTTAGCTGAATTAAGTGCTGAAAAGCCCTTATTAATCTATTTTTGGGCAACTTGGTGTGGCGTTTGTAAGCTAACAACACCCGCAGTAAATTCGTTAGCGCAAGAGGGTTATAACGTGACATCTGTTGCGATCCGTTCTGGTGATAATGCAAAGTTAGAGCGCGGTATTCAGTCTAAAGGACTGCTCTTTCCTGTAATAAATGATAGTCGAGGCGATATTTCTCAGCAGTGGGAAATTAGTGCAACACCTTCATTTGTTATTGTTTATAAAGGGGAAATGGTGGGCTTTACGAGCGGTTGGTCATCTTCGTGGGGATTAAAACTACGTTTATGGTGGGCGGGTTTTTGAACGGCACACAAGCAATCATTTTAAGCTTTAATCGTTTAAAAATAACGGAATTCATTACTCTATGAATTCCGTTATTTTATTTTGCTTTACTCAATTCGGCGCTTAATAAAGGCGATGATAAAAAAGAATCCAACGATTATCCACAATGGTGTATTTCCCCATTTGTAATAAGGGGTTAACCCCGTTGTTGGGGTGATTTTTTCCGCTAAAGCACCTTCTTCAAACTGAGGAAGTTGAGAAATGACATCACCATTGGCAGCAATAAATGCAGTAATACCGTTATTCGTTGAGCGTAATAACGGTCTTCCTAACTCAAGAGAACGCATTCTCGCCATTTGAAAGTGTTGCCAAGGACCAATTGAATTACCAAACCATGCATCATTAGAAATCGTTAATAAGAACCGTGTATCCGGTTTAAAATTAGCACGGACTTGTTCACCTAAAATAATTTCGTAGCAAATAGCTGCGGTTATTTTGGCATCATTGACAGTAAGCTGAGGCTGCACATATTCACCTTGGCTTAATGATGACATCGGTAAATTAAAGAAAGGTGCAAGTGGGCGTAATAGTGATGCTAATGGTACATATTCACCAAAAGGAACAAGGTGATGTTTGTTATAGCGATCGGTTGCTGGATATTGATAAGCATAATGTTCACCTAATGTGATGACACTATTGTAGAAACGATAACCTTCTAATGTGGGTCGGGCATCAATAATTCCCGTCATTAAATGGGTATCTTGTTCTCTTAATTGCTTATCCAATTCTGCTAAAAAGCGTTGTTGCTGAATTTCAACATCTGGGATCGCAGATTCAGGCCAAATAATGAGATTTGCATTGCCAATAAAAGGGCGACTTAAGGTGAGATAGGTTTTTAAGGTGCTTTCTAATGTACCCGGTTCCCATTTTAAAGATTGTGCAATATTCCCTTGGATTAATGCAATTTCTTGCGTTTCATCAGGCAAAGGTTGATACCATTGATAGGACTTAAAGCTGATAGGTAATACTAATAAAAGCAGTGCAACGACAAGGCTGTAAATTGATTTACGATAGATTGTAAAGGCAATTAAACCACTAATCATGGTTAAGAGCAGCGTTATCATTGTGACACCAAAAATAGGTGCAATACCTTTTAATGGACCATCAATTTGGCTATAACCAAACTGTAGCCACGGAAAGCCTGATAATACCCAACCTCTTAAAAACTCAGTGATTTGCCATAGTGCTGGGGCGGCAAATACAAACCGCCACAGGGTTGGTTTTGGAAAAAATTTATTTAGCAATCCTGCAAATAACAGCGTGTAGAGTGATAAATAGAGTGCTAATAAAATCACTAAAAAGATATTTATCGCAAACGGCATACCACCAAAATCAGCAATACTGACGTAAACCCAATTTACACCGCTACCAAATAACCCAAATCCCCAAGCAAAACCAAGGAATGCGCCTTGACGA
This sequence comes from Proteus cibi, assembly GCF_003144405.1. Classification (GTDB taxonomy): domain Bacteria; phylum Pseudomonadota; class Gammaproteobacteria; order Enterobacterales; family Enterobacteriaceae; genus Proteus; species Proteus cibi. The sequence goes on along the minus strand of NZ_PENW01000009.1, from coordinate 327,369 downwards.
GTTGTACGATGAGTGATTATCAGTAATAAGCCAAGTAGTGAAATTAACGCCGCAGGCCAAAAATCAAATGGCGAAAATGCTAATGTGCCTATGGCACCGAAAAAAACCGCCAGAAGGGCGCGAACCCACTGGCGGTTTAAGAAAGAGATCTTATTCATTGATATCCTATGCATCATTACCTAGTTCAGGGATTGGCGCATCATCGGGGATATGCACATAAACCTGAATGATTTTACGGCTATCTGCCATAACAACTTTAAATTGGTAATTATCAATGGTAATAGTTTCACCACGAGCAGGAAGGTGACCAAAGGCTTGCATAACTAAACCGCCAATCGTATCAACTTCTTCATCGCTGAAATGTGTACCGAACGCTTCATTGAAATCTTCTATCTGGGTTAAAGCTCGAACTGAGTAAGCGTGACGACTTAACGGACGGATATCAATATCATCCTCATCATCATACTCATCTTCAATTTCGCCTACGATAAGTTCAAGAATATCCTCAATTGTGACGAGTCCAGATACGCCCCCGAATTCATCGATCACAATCGCCATATGGTAGCGTTGGGAGCGGAACTCTTTTAATAGGCGATCAACCCGTTTGCTTTCAGGCACAACAACAGCAGAGCGTAAGACTTTATCCATACTAAATGGCTCTGCGTCAGTACGCATAAACGGCAGTAGATCTTTTGCCATTAATAAGCCTTCAATATGATCTTTGTCTTCGCTAATGACTGGGAAACGGGAATGTGCTGAATCAATAATCACATCTAAACACTCATCAAGGGTTTGATTGCGTTTTAGTGTGACAATTTGCGACCGAGGGATCATGATGTCCCGAACGCGTTGTTCAGCAATATCCATTACCCCTTCAAGCATGTCGCGGGTGTCAGGATCAATTAATTCTTTCTGTTCAGAATCGCGGATAAGCTCCATCAGATCATCACGGTTTTTAGGTTCACCGTGGAACCACTGATTAAGCAGTGTGAGAAACCCTTTCTTAGGACCAGGGTTATCGTTACTCGAAGATTGGTCGTCGCTCATGGCGTTTTAACTATTTTTCCTCATTGAATGGTTAATTAGATATAGTATTTATCATAAAAATAAGAGAACTGTTACTCTTTTTCAATCAAATAGGGATCTGCATAACCTAAATTTTGTAAGATTTCTGTCTCTAAACCTTCCATTTCTTCGGCTTCATCATCTTCAATATGATCGTAGCCTAAAAGATGCAGACATCCATGAATAACCATGTGTGCCCAATGCTCTTCAACAGTCTTACTCTGCTCAACCGCCTCTTTTTCTACCACTTGGCGGCAAATAATCAAATCACCTAATAACGGCAATTCAATTTCAGGTGGTGCCTCAAAGGGAAAAGAAAGCACATTAGTCGGTTTGTCTTTTCCACGATAAGTGAGATTCAGTTCGTGACTTTCTGCTTCATCAACAATACGAATAGTCACTTCACTTACAGGTTGAAATTGCGGTAATACCGCTTCTAACCATGTCATAAATTGGGCTTCAGTCGGAAGCCCTTGGGTATTTTCGCTTGCTACTTGTAAATCAAGGATAACTTCACTCATGATTTTCTCTCTGAAGCTTCTCTTTTTCTGCTTTGATAGCTTGGCGGCGTTTTTGATCTTCCGTTTCCCAAGCTTCATAAGCGATAACAATTTTGGCAACCACGGGATGACGAACAACGTCCTCACTGTGGAAAAAGTTAAAACTTAAGTCATTAACATCAGATAAAACTTCAATGGCATGACGTAAGCCTGATTTATTGCCTCTTGGCAGGTCAATTTGGGTGATATCCCCAGTAACAACTGCTTTAGAGTTAAAGCCAATACGCGTTAAGAACATTTTCATCTGTTCGATAGTGGTGTTTTGGCTTTCATCAAGAATGATAAAGGCGTCATTTAATGTCCGTCCACGCATATAGGCGAGAGGCGCGACTTCAATGACATTACGCTCTATTAGTTTCTCAACTTTTTCAAAACCTAACATCTCAAATAACGCATCATAAAGTGGTCGTAAATAGGGATCGACTTTTTGACTTAAATCGCCCGGTAAAAAGCCCAGTTTTTCACCCGCTTCAACCGCAGGACGCGTTAATAAAATACGGCGCACTTCTTGACGCTCAAGAGCATCAACAGCGGCAGCAACAGCCAGATACGTTTTCCCTGTACCCGCAGGCCCAATACCAAATGTAATATCATGGGTTTGGATATTGGCAATATATTGTGCCTGATTCGGTGTTCGAGGTTTTATCACACCTCGCTTAGTTCGAATATTGGTTGATTTTCCAAATTCAGGAACATGCTCATCACTTTGCTCAAGCACACGGCTTTCTTTGATTGCAAGGTGAATTTGTTCAGGATCGATATCGGGGATCACGCCTTTAATTGGCGAGGTTTCCACATACAGGCGACGTAAAATTCCTGCTGCTGCATTGACACACAATGATTTTCCCGTGAGTTTAAAACGGTTATCACGATGATTAATCTCGATACCTAAACGGCGCTCAAGTTGCTTAATATTATCGTCAAATGGACCACATAGGCTCATTAAACGGGCATTGTCAGCTGGCTCTAAGAAAATTTCTTGGGTCGCTACCTGTGCATGTGCTATTACTGTCACTGATTATCCTTTTGTTAAATCTGATCAATTAAGGTTGGTAAACACCTACCCCTAATTCATCTTCTTTACGAGTACGAGCGATTACAGATTCTGGAGATTCGTGAATACGTAAATCCATTTGATCTTCTGTTCTGATAACTTTACCGCGTAATGAGTTGGCATAAACGTCAACAATCTCAACATCAACAAATTTACCAATCATATCTGGCGTACCTTCAAAGTTAACCACACGGTTATTCTCAGTACGACCTGAAAGCTCCATCACATTTTTACGTGAAGGTCCTTCAACTAGAATACGCTGTACGGTGTTTAACATTGCACGGCTAAAGTTCATCGCTTGTTGATTGATGCGCTGTTGTAGCAGATATAAACGTTGTTTTTTCTCATCTTCAGTGACGTCATCAGGTAAATCAGCGGCTGGTGTACCTGGACGTGCTGAATAGATGAAACTAAAGCTCATATCGAAATTAACATCTGCAATTAATTGCATCGTTTTTTCAAAGTCGTCTTGGGTTTCACCCGGGAAACCGATGATAAAGTCTGAGCTTATCAGAATATCAGGACGTGCTTTGCGTAGTTTGCGAATGATGCTCTTATATTCAAGTGCAGTATGGTTACGCTTCATTAATGTTAGAATGCGGTCAGAACCACTTTGCACTGGCAAATGTAAATAGCTGACTAATTCTGGTGTATCTTCATAAACCGCCACAATATCGTCAGTAAATTCGATAGGGTGGCTGGTAGTAAAGCGAATGCGGTCAATACCGTCAATTGCGGCGACTAAGCGAATTAATTCAGCAAAGCTACAGATTTGACCATCAAAAGTCGCGCCACGATAGGCGTTAACATTTTGACCTAACAAGTTTACTTCGCGCACACCTTGTGCAGCTAATTGAGCAATTTCAAAGAGCACATCATCACAAGGACGGCTAACTTCTTCACCGCGAGTGTAAGGAACTACGCAGAAAGAGCAGTACTTGTTACAGCCTTCCATGATGGAGACGAAAGCAGAAGGACCTTCAGCACGTGGCTCTGGTAAACGGTCAAACTTTTCGATTTCAGGGAAGCTGATATCAACAACAGGGCTTTTAGTCCCTTTAACCTGATTAATCATTTCAGGTAAACGGTGTAAAGTTTGTGGCCCGAAGATAATATCGACACACTGCGCACGTTGACGGATGTATTCACCTTCTTGAGAAGCAACACAACCGCCGACGCCAATGATAATATCGGGTTTATTATCTTTAAAATATTTCCAACGTCCTAACTGATGAAAGACTTTTTCTTGTGCTTTCTCACGGATAGAACAGGTATTTAGCAGTAGAATGTCCGCATCTTCGGCGACATCGGTTAACTGATAACCGTGGGTGCTTTCGAGTAGGTCTGCCATTTTGGATGAATCGTACTCATTCATCTGACAGCCCCAAGTTTTAATGTACAGTTTTTTTATCGTCGACATTGTGTAAATCCGGTATTTTCAGTGAGACAATAGCTAATCATTGGAAAACGTTGCGTGTAATAAGCCAATAAGGCGGTTATTGTAGTCATTTGTGTGGTCAGTGACTAGAGCAAGTCGGCGCTAATTCTCTATGGCGTTTAGTTTAATAGAAATAAACTGAAACAGCGCTTACCTATTATTTAAAGTAATGAGTTATGGCATAACAATGATGAGTAATGTAAAAAACGATTTTGATGCAATCATCGCGGGTGGCGGGATGATTGGCGCTGCTGTTGCAATTGGGCTGGCGCAAGAAGGATTGCGTGTTGCAATGATTGAACGACAGTCTCCAGCACCTTTTGATGCGTCATCTCATCCTGATATCCGTATTTCTGCGATTAGTTGCGCGTCCGTTAGTCTATTAAAACAATTAGGTGCATGGCAACATGTTTTAGCTATGCGTTCTGCGCCTTATCTTACCTTAGAAACATGGGAAGAAGAAAATGCCCATGTGGTTTTTGATGCTAAAAGCTTAGGTTTACCTGAATTAGGCTATATGGTTGAAAACCGAATTTTGCAATTAGCGCTTTGGCAAGAGGCTGAACGTTATAGCAATATCACTTTATTATGTCCAAATAGTCTAAGTAAAATGACGTATTTAGATAATAAATGGAAAGTAACCCTTTCTGATGGCTGTGAAGTGACCACTAATTTAGTCGTCGGTGCGGATGGCGCGAATTCTCAAGTCCGCCAATTTGCGGGGATTGGTAGCAATGGTTGGCAATATCGTCAATCTTGTATGCTGATCACCGTGAAAACAGAGTTGCCTCCTGAAAAAGGAACATGGCAACGTTTTTACCCGTCAGGGCCCCGTGCTTATTTACCCCTTTTTGATCATTGGGCCTGTTTGGTTTGGTATGACTCGCCTGACAGAATTAGAAAACTGCAAAATATGTCGATGACGCAGTTAGAAAAAGAAATTCAACATGCGTTCCCTGAGCGTTTAGGTAAAGTAACGCCTATTGCAGCAGGTTCATTCCCATTAACGCGTCAGCATGCAAGCCGTTATGTTGACAAAGGTATTATTTTGCTGGGGGATGCGGCTCACACCATTAATCCTTTAGCGGGACAAGGTGTTAATTTAGGTTACCGTGATGTGGATTGTTTCTTAGATTTAGTGGCTGATGCCAAAAAACATTTTGAGCCTTGGGATTCAATGGCGGTATTGAAGAAATATCAGCGTCGTCGTATGCCTGATAATTTAGTCATGCAAGCAGGTATGGACGTATTTTATCACGCCTTTAGCCATCAACTACCAGGTTTAAAAGTCGTTAGAAATATTGGTCTTTTAGCCGCTCAACATGCAGGAAAAGCGAAAGAAGCAGCATTACGTTATGCGTTAGGTATTAAGTAATTAGAAATGCGATGATCTGAGTTGGATATCAGCAATAAGATCATCGCATTGTTGTTACGCTTTTAAATGTTTGGCATGAAAAGCAACATGCTCACCAATAAAACTCGCCACAAAATAGTAACTGTGATCGTAGCCTTGATGTAAACCCAAACTATAAGTGAACTGCTTTTCATCACAGACGTTAGCAAATAGCTCAGGTTTTAATTGTTCTTGATAGAAGGGATCATCAAGACCGACATCAACACGCATCGGTAGCGGATTTTTCACTTCATTTAATAATGCAATGGTATCGTATTGTTTCCATAGTGCTGTATCTTCCCCTAAATACGCGTTGAAGGCTTTTTTGCCCCAGGGGACTTGTGATGGTGCAACTATCGGTGAAAATGCCGACATACTGCGATAACGCTCTGAATTTCGCAATCCAATCATTAATGCACCATGCCCCCCCATCGAATGCCCACTAATGGCACGTTGATGAGTCACTGGAAAATGCGCTTCTATCAGTGTAGGAAGTTCATCAACAATGTAATCATACATATTGTAATGAGTATTCCATGGCGTTTGTGTTGCATTGAGGTAGAACCCTGCGCCTTGCCCTAAATCATAAGCACTATCATCAGCAACACTTTCACCGCGAGGGCTGGTATCAGGTACAACTAAAATAATGCCATGTTGTGCCGCAAATTGTTGAGCGCCTGATTTAGTAATAAAATTTTGTTCGTTGCAGGTTAAGCCTGATAACCAATATAAAACAGGGTATTTTTGCTCTTCAGCCATAGGAGGAAGATAGATGGCAAATTTCATCTCACAATTTAACGTCTTTGATGTATGTTGATAGACTTCTTGCCAACCACCAAAGCAGGCGTGACGTTCAATCCTTTCCATTTTGACTCCTTTAAAAACAAAAACAAATCGACGAGGCATCGGTTTGAGGATGATTAATCGAAATGAATAACCGTTCGGATTGATTTACCTTCGTGCATTAAATCAAAAGCTTCGTTAATTTTTTCTAATGGTAGTTTATGGGTAACAAAAGGCTTAAGTTCGATATCGCCTTTCATTGCATCTTCAACCATACCGGGTAATTGGCTACGGCCTTTAACACCACCAAATGCTGTGCCTTTCCATGAACGACCAGTCACGAGTTGGAAAGGGCGCGTTGAGATCTCTTGCCCAGCCCCGGCGACACCAATAATAATCGATTGACCCCAGCCACGATGCGCACTTTCTAATGCCGCTCTCATGACATTAACGTTACCAATGCATTCGAAAGTATGATCAATACCCCATTGCGTCATTTCAACAAGGACTTGCTGAATGGGTTTGTCATAGTCATTAGGGTTCAAGCAATCTGTTGCGCCAAATTGGCGTGCTAATGCAAATTTTTCAGGATTGGTATCGATAGCAAAAATACGACCCGCTTTTGCTTGTCTTGCACCTTGAAGAACGGCGAGACCAATGCCTCCTAAACCAAACACAGCAACAGAGTCACCTTCTTGCACTTTTGCTGTATTGTGAACCGCACCAATACCAGTTGTTACGCCACAACCTAATAAGCAAACTTCTTCGTGATTAGCTTCTGGATTGATTTTTGCCAGAGATACTTCAGCCACTACAGTGTATTCGCTAAAAGTAGAGCATCCCATATAGTGATAAATAGGTTGTCCGTTATAAGAAAAACGCGTTGTCCCATCAGGCATTAACCCTTTACCCTGCGTTGCTCTGACTGCAACACATAAGTTGGTTTTGCCTGATTTACAGAATAAGCATTCGCCACATTCAGCGGTATACAGAGGAATAACGTGATCGCCCGGTTTAACACTGGTGACACCTTCACCGACTTCGACAACCACACCGGCACCTTCATGACCAAGAATAGCAGGGAATACACCTTCAGGATCATCGCCAGAAAGTGTAAATGCGTCTGTATGGCAAACACCTGTGTGACTAATTTTAATGAGCACTTCACCCGCTTGAGGTGGCATTACATCAACTTCAACGATTTTTAAAGGTTCTCCTGGTCCAAATGCGACCGCAGCACGAGATTTCATGGTGTATCCTTTTTGTTATTAACGCAGGTAAGTGCGGATAAGTGAAATGGCATCATCAACGGAATTTTTTTGATCTTCAGAAGAAGCGACGGCATCCATAAGACCTTCACGTAAATGACTTTCTAGCACACCTGCCATCAAGCCATTGATAGCGCCTCTGATGGCGGCAATTTGTTGTAATACCTGACCGCATTCATTTTCATTTTCAAGTGCAGTTTCTAATGCAAGAAGCTGGCCTTTTATTTTTCTTACGCGAGTTAACGCGGCTTTCTTTTCTGCTGGTGAGTGTGGCATACATAATCCTTAGATATACTATAGGGGAGTATAGTATTTAGGAGAATGTATGTACAGAGAGAGCAATAAAATGTGGAGTGATGAGAATAAATAAAAAATGATGCTGTAGAGAACCTGAGTTTTTGAACGCAAGGGAAGCAAAGGAATAAGAAAGAAGAGGGGAGAAATGATGTTTAGAGAACAGATTGGAAAAAGAAAGAGACAAAAACAAAAAAGACCCGCGATTGCGAGTCTTATCTGTTGATTTCGTGATAAACACGTTAGTAATCAATGGTGCGGGAGGCGAGACTTGAACTCGCACACCTTGCGGCGCCAGAACCTAAATCTGGTGCGTCTACCAATTTCGCCACTCCCGCAACAACTTGGAGAAAAAAAGACTCGCTCTGCGAGTCTCTCTTTTAAAATATGGCTGGGATACCAGGATTCGAACCTGGGAATGCCAGGATCAAAACCTGGTGCCTTACCGCTTGGCGATATCCCAAAAAATGGTGGCTATGACGGGATTCGAACCTGTGACCCCAACATTATGAGTGTTGTGCTCTAACCAGCTGAGCTACATAGCCGTATTGAATCTCGCTATCTTTCTTTTGAAAGATGGCTGGGGTACCAGGATTCGAACCTGGGAATGCCAGGATCAAAACCTGGTGCCTTACCGCTTGGCGATACCCCATCCGCTAATTCAATTGTCAACACGCTTATTTATCAGAAATATGGCTGGGATACCAGGATTCGAACCTGGGAATGCCAGGATCAAAACCTGGTGCCTTACCGCTTGGCGATACCCCATCCGCTAATTCAATTGTCAACACGCTTATTTATCAGAAATATGGCTGGGATACCAGGATTCGAACCTGGGAATGCCAGGATCAAAACCTGGTGCCTTACCGCTTGGCGATATCCCAACTGATAAATTCTTGACGAGGTTAAAATGGTGCGGGAGGCGAGACTTGAACTCGCACACCTTGCGGCGCCAGAACCTAAATCTGGTGCGTCTACCAATTTCGCCACTCCCGCAAAAAAGATGGTGGCTATGACGGGATTCGAACCTGTGACCCCAACATTATGAGTGTTGTGCTCTAACCAGCTGAGCTACATAGCCATCTTTTTTTGCATAACCTTCGTCGGCGTTGCGGGGCGCATTATGCGTATTACAGACAAATCCGTCAACTGCTTTTTGCATTAATTTTCGAGAAACGTGTCCGTTTGCTCGATGGTTAATCATTTTGTCGAAAAAAGATCCAAAAAACAACCTTGTTGATGAAAAATATCTCAAAGAATAAGGTGCAATGGTGTGTGAATAAAAAGAAAAAACAAAGCAGTAAGAGAAATGAGATTAAGTTAAAAAGGAAAAAGATGAAGAATAATAGGTATAAAAAAAGAAATGAGGTGAAAAACTCACGCTACATTTCTTTTTGTGGATATTAGTGATTGAATTTTAGACTTATTTCACAATACAGGTCAGAAAAGTATACATTCAACTCAAAAAGCATAATTTATCGACAATAAATTACTTTTCTAAGAGCTGTTGAAGTAATTCTCCATTGAGCATTGCGCGTTTAGTCAAGGCAAAAGCCCCTATGGCAGAACGATGATCAAGCTCTGATGTGACGACAGGAAGCTCTTCTCTGAATTCTTTTAATACTTGTGTATTAATACAACTTTGAATCGAGGGAAGTAAAACTTCAGCCGCTTCAGTCAATTCACCCGCTAAAACCACTTTTTGTGGGTTAAACAGGTTAATCGCGATCGCAATCGCTTTACCTAAGTGTAGACCCACTTGTTTGATGGTTTCGACGGCTAACGGGTCATTTTTAACTGCCGCTCGGCAAATATCTTGGATTTGGCACTGTGTTGGTGATAAATACTGGCTTGGATAGCCTTGCTCTAATTGATAGCGCACTTTGGCTTCGATAGCCGTATTAGATGCAATTGTTTCTAAGCAACCAAAATTGCCACAATGGCAACGTTCACCTAAAGGATCGATTTGAATATGACCAATCTCTCCGAGGTTACCGCGCTGGTTGAGCAGAATTTTATTATTAATAATCACACCCGCACCTGCACCACGATGTATCCGGACGAGTAGTGAGTCTTCACAATCACGCGTGGCACCAAAATAGTTTTCAGCGAGAGCAAGGCTTCGAATATCATGTCCCGCATAACAAGGCAGATTAAAGCGTTTTTCTAAACTATTTACCAAGGCCCAATTATCTACTTTCATATGAGGCATATAACGAACAATGCCTTTATTTGGATCAACAAGACCGGGTAAGATCACGGAAATTGAAATAAGCTCACGAATGCGACGATGATTTTGTTTAATAAAATCATCAATGGCATTGATGAGCAGGGCTTCAACTTCATTTTGAGTGCTCTGTTCTAAAGGGTAGTGTTGCTCAATGATGACTTTACCGCTCAGATCGTAAAGCGCGACAGTGGCATCATTACGCCCCAATCGGACACTGACTGTATTAAAATTACGGTGTTCAACAATAATAGAAATAGCGCGACGTCCACCTGTTGATGCCTGTTGATCAACCTCTTTGATTAAACCTCGTTCAAGCAACTGACGAGTAATTTTTGTCACACTGGCGGGCGCTAGTTGGCTTTGTTCGGCTATTTGGATACGGGAGATTGGCCCGTGTTGATCAATCAGTCGATACACAATCGCACTGTTAAGTTGTTTAACAAGATCGATATTGCCAATTTGCGTTTCAGTGTTGTTATGACTCATCAGCATATACATCCATTAGTTATTCAGTTATTTCGATACCATTGACAAACGTTGTGCAAAGATTGAAGTCCTTGTCGAAAGAAGTGAGGTTAGCAATTTTTCCAGCCTCAATTGTCCCCAATTCTTTCTCCATTCCAATTGCACGAGCAGGATAAAGTGTTGCCATCCGCAATGTTTCATCTAATGGAATACCTACATGGATCACACTATTTTTAATAGCACCAATCATGGTTAGTGATGATCCACTTAATGTGCCATCGGCATCGACACAAAGGCCATTACGATAATAGATGGTTTTACCTGCAAAAACGAAGCTATCCATCTCATTTTTACTAGGATCAAGTCCCGCTGGCGCAGTTGCGTCTGTGACTAAAAGTAGTTTGTCACCTTTCAGACGCTTACTGTTACGAATATTTGCCCATGAAACATGTAAACCATCGGCAATGATACCAGCATAAACTTCCGGTGTATCATAAATAGCACCTACAAGTCCCGGACCTCTGCCTGTAATATAAGGCATAGCATTGTAAAGGTGGGTCGATAATGAGATGCCATTACGGAATCCTTTACGGGCTTCTTCATAAGTCGAATTTGAATGACCCGCAGAAACAATGATACCTGCTTTGATTAATTGACGAACATACTTTTCATCAACCATTTCTGGCGCAAGGGTGATTTTGGCGATAACATCAGCATTATCGCACAAATAGTTAATCATCTGTGCACTTGGTTGACGAATGAATTGTGGATCATGAGTTCCTTTTTTAATCACATTGATATAAGGACCTTCTAAATGTAATCCCAACACTTTATTTTCATGTTTCTTCATATAAGCACGAGTTGCTTCAATGCCTATTTTCATCAATTCATCAGAACAGGTAATTAACGTTGGTAAATAGCTAGTGCAACCTAAACGTTCATTCGCTTTTTGCATAATGTCTAACGTTTCAACGGTGACATTTTCAACGGTGTCATTAAATTGCACACCACCACAGCCATTAACTTGTAAATCGATAAAACCAGGAGAGACAATTGCACCTTTCATATCACGGGTCGTGATATCTTTTGGCAGTTGATCCAGTGGGCAAACCTGCTCAATACGGGAGCCGTTAATAATAATGGCGTGGTTTTCTAAACGGTCGTAACCTGTATAAATAACCGTATTTGTTAAGGCAAACATACCTTTGTCTCCTGATAAGGGAAGTCTATCTAAAAAGCCGATATCAGCCAGCAAATTCTGGCTGATAAGTAAGAGAGTTTAGCCTTTTCCGCTACTTAATCAGTAGGTACTTATTTTACTAAACTTAGTCTTGGTATTTCTGACATTCTTGCGCTTCAATCTGTTGAAAATAACGCAATGTTTTTACTCGTAATTCCATGGTTGCAGGATCATCACACACTAAAATGGCTTTAGGGTGAAGTTGAACACAGGAAATCGTCCATAAATGGTTCACAGCGCCTTCTGTTGCTGCATGTACCGCTTGTGCTTTATTAAAACCGGTTGCCAAAATCATTAATTCTTCAGCATCTAATAATGTGCCTACACCAACCGTCAGAGCATATTTAGGAACATGATTAACATTATTGTCGAAGAAACGTGAATTTGCTAAACGTGTGTCTTCAGTTAGCGTTTTCATTCGAGTGCGTGAAGAGAGTGATGACGCAGGTTCATTAAATGCGATATGACCGTCGTTACCTACACCGCCCATAAACAAATTGATTTTGCCATAAGACTTAATTTTAGCCTCATAACGTTCGCATTCTGCTTGTGGATCTTCTGCATTACCGTTTAATAAATTGATATTTTCATCTTTAATATCAATATGATTAAAAAAGTTTTCATACATAAATGTACGATAACTTTGTGAATGATCTGATGGAATACCAACATATTCATCCATATTGAATGTCACAACGTGTTGGAAGCTGACCTTTCCTGCACGATGTAATTCAATTAACTCTTTATATGTCGCCAATGGCGTGCCACCAGTCGGTAAACCAAGTACGAAAGGGTGTTCTGCCGTTGGATTAAATGCGTTGATCTTCTCAACGATGTAATTTGCAGACCACTTACCAACTTGTTTTGCCGTGGATAGGGGGATTAACCTCATAGTAACCTCATAGAAAAAAGACAAATCTGATAACTCAGTAACGTGTTATTTCATCGTGTAATTATCAGTGGCTCATCTATACTCGTCATCCTTCAAGTTGCAAGGGTGTTGGCTACGCTCAGCTACCCGAATCACATACATGAGTATACTCATCGGGATATCTTTGTTTGCCGCCTACCTGCAACTCGAATGATTTAGAGTGTATAACACGAATTTCTTTTCATTTTTAGCTGATGATCGAAATGTCCCGCCAAAAGATATTTTTAATCATAAAATAAGCTTTCTGACTTAGCCAGCATTTCAGCTAAAAATTATACGATATTGGTGACTTAAATCACAAATTATGACTAATTAATTTGCGATACGAAATAAATTTTTTAGACTAAAAATGGAATTAAATAATTAGCTCATCAATTTTATTATAAAATATGAATGAGTATGAATAAGATCCCGCATAGGGGCTATCCAAGGGGGAGTTTGTGAATATTTTAAGTTATCTGCAGAAGATAGGACGGGCGCTGATGGTGCCTGTTGCTACATTACCTGCAGCAGCAATTCTGATGGGGATTGGCTACTGGATTGACCCAGTAGGCTGGGGTGGCGATAACGCGCTTGCTGCCTTACTTATCAAATCTGGTGCTGCTATCATCGACAATATGTCAGTCTTGTTTGCTATTGGTGTTGCTTATGGTATGTCGAAAGACAAAGACGGTGCAGCCGCTTTAACAGGATTTGTTGGGTTCTTAGTCGTGACAACACTTTGCTCTCCAGCTGCGGTGTCAATGATCAAAGGCCTACCTTTAGAAGAGGTTCCAGTTGCTTTTGGTAAAATCAATAACCAGTTTGTTGGGATCTTAGTTGGTGTACTTTCTGCCGAGCTTTATAACCGCTTTAGTAGCGTTGAACTGCCTCGCGCACTGTCGTTCTTTAGCGGCCGCCGTTTAGTTCCTATCCTAACCTCATTTTTAATGATCATCGTCGCCTTTATTTTAATGTATATCTGGCCTGTGATTTATGGCGGATTAGTCAGCTTTGGTGAAAGCATTAAAGATATGGGGGCATTAGGTGCGGGTATCTACGCATTCTTTAACCGTTTATTAATTCCAGTTGGCTTACACCATGCGTTGAATTCTGTATTCTGGTTTGACGTTGCTGGTATTAACGATATTCCTAACTTCCTCGCAGGTCAGCAAGCTATCGATTCTGGCTTAGCGACAGTAGGTGTAACAGGTCGTTATCAAGCAGGTTTCTTCCCTGTAATGATGTTTGGCTTACCGGGCGCAGCTCTTGCGATTTATCATTGCGCACGTAAAGAAAACAAAGCAAAAGTGGCGGGTATCATGATTGCTGGGGCATTTGCTGCTTTCTTTACCGGTATTACTGAACCACTTGAATTCTCCTTTATGTTCGTGGCACCAGTGCTTTATGTTATTCACGCATTCTTAATGGCGATTTCTGTTTATATCGCGGCAAGTATGGAGTGGATTTCAGGATTCGGCTTTAGTGCAGGTTTAGTGGATATGTTCTTATCTTCACGTAACCCACTGGCTGTTCATTGGTACATGCTGATTGTTCAGGGTATTGTTTTCTTCTTTATTTATTATGGTATTTTCCGTTTCACTATCACTAAATTCAATCTGAAAACACCTGGTCGTGAAGATGATGTAATAGGTGATGAAACTGCGGATGGTTATGATGAAGATATCAAAACAGCGCCCGCAAATAGTAAAGAAGGTGTTCAGCAAGAAGCTCGTCAATATATCGCGGCTATCGGTGGTTCTGATAACTTAACGGGTATTGATGCGTGTATTACCCGTTTACGTTTAAATGTAAAAGATGCCACGATTGTTAATGATGCCTATGCAAAACGCTTAGGTGCATCAGGTGTTATTCGTTTAAACAAACAAAGCGTTCAAGTGATTGTGGGGACGCGTGCTGAATTAGTTGCTAACGCGATGCGTGATGTATTGACTCAAGGGCCAGTGCCGGCTTATGAAGCATCTTCTACTGCAACAGTATCGACTGAAAAAGCACCTGTAAAACAAGCCAACACAGATGCAAAAGTATTACTCGAAATGATTGCACCTTTTAATGGTGAAGTTGTGGCATTGAAAGATGTGCCTGATGAAGCGTTCTCTAGTGGTGTGGTTGGTGATGGTATAGCAATCAAACCAACCTCTAACATCGTGATGGCACCTGCGGCAGGTACTGTTGTTAAGATTTTTGATACAAACCATGCATTTTGTATTGAAACTGATAATGGTGTTGAAATCATCGTGCATATGGGGATTGATACCGTTGCGTTAGGTGGTAAAGGCTTCAAGCGTTTAGTTGAAGAAGGTACAGACGTTAAAGTTGGTCAGCCTATCTTAGAATTAGATCTTGAATATCTAAACGCGAATGCTAAATCGATGATAAGCCCTGTCATTGTTAGCAATATCGATGATTTTGATAAGATTGCTGAACAAGTTGCAGGCGTTGTGGTTGGAAATAAAACCGTTATCTACAACGTGCTAAAATAAATTTTATATAGATATTTAATCCTCTATAAAGAGATGGTTAAATAAGACGATAAAACGGGGAGTCTTTCGAACTTCCCGTTTTTTTATCTCTATTTTGATAAATATCTCAGGGGTGTATTTAGCTAAGGTATTTATGAAACCTGCTTATTGGATTATAGTGGGTTAATTATGCGTTTTGCTTTGAGGAAAAAATGACCATGAATGAGGCAGATGCCCGCCCAACGAACTTTATTCGTCAAATTATTGACGAAGATCTGGCTACCGGGAAACATGATAGCGTTCAAACGCGTTTCCCACCTGAACCTAATGGCTATCTTCATATCGGCCATGCGAAATCAATTTGCCTGAATTTTGGTATTGCTAAAGATTATCAGGGAAAATGTAATCTACGTTTTGATGATACCAATCCAGTAAAAGAAGATATTGAGTACATCAACTCAATTCAAAAAGATGTTCAGTGGTTAGGTTTCCAATGGGAAGGTAGCATTCATTACTCCTCAGATTATTTTGATCAACTTTATCAATATGCGATTGAGCTGATTAATAAAGGTTTAGCTTATGTTGATGAGTTAAGCGCTGAAGAAATTCGTGAATACCGCGGTACATTAAAAGAGCCGGGTAAAAATAGCCCTTATCGCTCACGTAGCGTAGAAGAAAACTTAGCATTATTTGAAAAAATGCGTGCTGGTGGCTTTGATGAAGGTAAAGCGTGTTTACGTGCGAAAATTGATATGGCATCACCAT
This sequence comes from Proteus cibi, assembly GCF_003144405.1. Lineage (GTDB taxonomy): Bacteria > Pseudomonadota > Gammaproteobacteria > Enterobacterales > Enterobacteriaceae > Proteus > Proteus cibi. Next base: position 311,421 of record NZ_PENW01000009.1, on the reverse strand, counting down.
TTATTGTCATGCGTGATCCTGTGCTTTATCGTATTAAATTCGCTGAACACCACCAAACTGGAAATAAATGGTGCATTTATCCAATGTATGATTTTACCCACTGTATCTCTGATGCTCTGGAAAATATCACACATTCTTTATGTACTTTAGAATTCCAAGATAACCGCCGTTTATATGATTGGGTGCTGGATAATATCACTATCCCTTGTCATCCTCGTCAATATGAATTCTCACGTCTTAACCTTGAATACACAGTGATGTCAAAACGTAAGCTGAATCAGCTTGTGACTGAAAACATTGTGAATGGTTGGGATGACCCTCGTATGCCAACGATTTCAGGCTTACGTCGTCGTGGTTATACCGCAGAATCTATTCGTGAATTCTGTCTACGCATTGGTGTGACGAAACAAGAAAACAACGTCGAAATGGCAGCTTTAGAATCTTGTATTCGTGATGACTTAAACGAAAATGCACCACGCGCAATGGCGGTTATCGATCCCGTTCGTTTAGTGATTGAAAATATGCCTGAAGGCGAAGAAATTCTTGTTGCGCCAAATCACCCGAACAAACCAGAAATGGGAACGCGTGAAGTCCCATTTAGCCGTGAGATCTATATTGATCGCGCTGACTTCAAAGAAGAAGCAAATCGTCAATATAAACGTCTGGTGCTAGGTAAAGAAGTACGCTTACGTAATGCTTATGTGATTAAAGCAGAACGTGTCGAGAAAGACGAACAAGGCGAAATTACGACCATTTACTGTACTTATGATGCAGAGACTTTAAATAAAGATCCTGCTGATGGACGTAAAGTAAAAGGCGTTATTCACTGGGTAAGTATTCCACATGCTATTCCTGCTGAAATCCGTCTTTATGACCGTTTGTTTAGCGTACCAAACCCGGCTGCAGAAGATGATTTCTTATCAACAATTAACCCTGAATCATTAGTTATTCGTGAAGGTTTTGTTGAGCGTAGCTTAAAAGATGCGGCTATCGAAAAAGCGTATCAATTTGAGCGTGAAGGCTACTTCTGTGCAGATAAGCTTTCAACCGCGGATAAACTTGTGTTTAACCGCACTGTGGGCTTACGTGACACTTGGGCGAAGATTTCTCAGCAAGGTTAATCTGATGTGCTTAGAGTCACATTAGTACTTTAATGAATAAAATGCTCGGTAATTATTTATCGAGCATTTTTTTTTAGCTATTCTACAGCTTAGTTCGTTTTGTTTTTCAGCGATTGATATTAAATAGCGGCTCATCTTAATTTGATTAGCCTCTTTTTTTCTTTTTTCGGTGATAAGTTTTCATTTATTTCATTTGAAATAGTTTATTCACTATCACTTTATTCTTTTGTTTTTTCATACCATCACGCTAAATAAAACTGTAATAAGAAAAGTGTGATTCATACCACATATTTTACATCGTTAAAAAAGGTCATTTATAAATACTGCTTATTATTCCTTTTTATAAAAACGAAATTTGAATCATTTAAAGATTGATTTATAAAGTGTATTTAAATCAATAAACTAGAATGGTTTCCTATCAATCCTTATAAAAGCAATAAAATGAAACGATCATTTGGTTATGTGCCCTTGGTCATATTTTGATAAAAATTCTTTTTTTTAGGTTGATAATTCGCGTCGCGAAAAATATGCTGTTTCTAACCTAATTTAGGTTTTTTCCCCACTTGGGGTTTTATATTTGGAAATAGGCATTGTGCTTATTTCTTTTTTAGTCAAAGTCAAAGAGGAAACAATGCTATGGTTATGCAACATGCTAAACCAGGCAGGGTGGCACTTGCCGTTATGGGCGCATTGCTTGTAACTGCACTACCTGCAAAAATGTCTCATGCTGAAGGGTTTATTGATGACTCAACCTTAACCGGTGGTCTTTTTTATTGGCAACGTGACCGTGATAGAAAAGAGTTAACACCAAATAGCCCTGATTACGGCAAATACAAAGCTAACTTACACCATTCTACTTTTAACGCTAATCTGGATTTCTCCTCTGGTTACCTTGGTGATTTTATTGGTCTTGATTTAGCTGCTTTTGGTGCGGCTGAATTGAATAACAGTGGTCCTGCAGCACCTAATGAAATCGGTTTTAGTGATGCCAAAAGTCGCTGGGATGAAAAATGGACTGGCGATCGCAGTGGCATGAGTGTTTATAAAGCGGCTGCGAAATTCAAATTAGGCAATTTTTGGGCTCAAGGTGGATATATTCAACCCAAAGGCCAAAGCTTATTACGCCCACACTGGAGCTTCTTACCAGGAACTTACCGCGGTGCTGAAGCGGGTGCTGTTTTCGATTTCGATAAAAGTGGTGAATTGTCTTTCTCTTATATGTGGACAGATGAATATAAAGCACCATGGTATCGGAATATGTACAACTTCCGTAAAGCTGATCTAGAAACCAATATCAGCTATCTTCACTCTTTTGGCGCCAAATATGATTTCAAAAATAGCCTAGTATTAGAAGCGGCATTTGGTCAGGCAGATGGTTATATCGATCAGTATTTTGGCAAAGTTTCTTATGATTTCCCAATTGCTGATAATGCATTAAGAACGTCTTACCAATTCTACGGTGCTAAAGATAAAGTGACTGGTGGTGGCGTTAATGATGTTTATGATGGGCTGGCATGGTTACAAGCACTGACTTTTGGTTATACCTATAATGTATTTGACTTCAAAGTCGAAGGAACCTGGGTTAAAGCTGAAGGTAATCAAGGTTATTTCTTACAACGTATGACGCCGGGTTGGGCAACATCTAATGGTCGCCTTGATGTCTGGTGGGATGGCCGTTCGGACTTTAACGCCAATGGAGAAAAAGCGCTTTATGCTGGCGTTATGTATGATCTGAAAAATTGGGATCTATCGGGTTGGGCGGTAGGGACTTCTTATATTTACGCATGGGATGCGAAGCCAAGTGGTAAAGCCATTTATGACCAAGGTCAGCGTATTAGAGAAAGTGCATGGAATGCGGATATTATGTATACGGTTCAAGAAGGTCGAGCTAAAGGTACTCTCTTTAAGCTTCACTATACCCGTTATGATAACCACTCTGATATTCCAAGTTATGAAGGTGGTTTTGGCAATATTTTCCAAGATGAAAAAGACGTTAAGTTTAACGTGATAATGCCATTCACTATTTTCTAATATCAAGATAAGGATAAAGTGTATTAATTGCACTTTATCCTAAATAAAACTAAAAAAACTAAATACGATTACGATAAGTAAAAATAAGTAGTAGAAGGTAGGGATGTGTTAATTAAGAAAAACCTTATAAATAAGCCTCGTTAATAAGGTGTAGTTGTTAGTAGCAGTAGTAAGAAGTCGATGAGTAGAAGCAAAAGAGTTGAAGTAAAAAGTAGTCATGAGTGGTGTTAAAATCGCAGTATGTAGTAAAAGTAATGAAGTAAAGTCGTCATGTCATGTCGTCTGAGATAAATGTGAGTGGGTTATGTTTATCTTCTGGCTTCAGTTATTTCGCAGAATTTGCGTAAGGTATTTACCCTAAGTAAAGGCAGTCAGAGTGGGTATCGTAGTGGGGGGTAAATACCTTTATTTTTTTATTCCTTTCTTTTTCGTCCTTTTCATCCTTGTACGTTTTTTTATTCTATGGCAAATTTCTTGCCATTCATTTTGTCTCACCTTATTTATTATTCTGCATTGAATGCTATTCGATAATGCAAGTTTTCAGGAAGAAGCATGTTAAAACGATTGGATGATTTTTTATTAGAGCCACCACTAAAGCCTTTTAAAGGTATAAAACGATTTATTGTTGAATTTCTTTTTTTTGGTGTGAAAGAAGCGCGTTCTTGTTTATTTGCGGGATTTTTCTTTTTTATTTTATTTGCAACACCAAGTAAGGGTGTCTTTGGCATACCTCGTTATGATGTGCTTCTTATTCTCGCTATTGCTTTTCAGTTATGGATGGTTTGGGGAAAGCTGGAAACATGGGATGAATTAAAAGCGATTTGTTTTTTCCACATTGTTGGCTTTGTGATGGAGTTATTTAAAACATCAGCGGCAATTGGTTCATGGAAATACCCTGATTTTGCTTATACGAAATTGTGGGAAGTTCCTTTATTTACAGGATTTATGTATTCGGCGGTAGGAAGTTATTTAATTCAAGCATGGCGTTTTTTAAAAGTTCGTATAGATAATTATCCGCCTTATTGGCTAGCAACATTAGTTGCTCTTGCGATTTATATTAATTTCTTTTCTCATCACTTTATCGGTGATTATCGATGGTACTTAACGGCGTTTATTTTAGGTCTTTATGCTCGTAGTGTGGTTTATTTTACGCCTTATGATACAGAGCGAAAAATGCCCTTATTACTTGCTTTTGTTCTGATAGGTTTCTTTATTTGGCTTGCTGAGAATTTCGGTACATTTTTTGGTGTTTGGCAATATCCTAACCAAATTGGTGCTTGGTCTGCTGTACATGCAGGCAAATGGGGCTCTTGGTCACTATTGGTCATTGTCACATTTACGATTGTGGTGCATTTAAAACATATCAAACACAGTATTAGTGTGGTGAAGTAGAGATATTTATATACCTAATATTGAGCAATAAAAAAGGAACTGTGAACAGTTCCTTTTTTTTACTGAGAGATTATCCAGAATGAATTATTTCTCATCATGTGCGTGGCTATCTTCTTTACAATTACCTTCAGCACAATGGCCATATAAATAAAGGCTATGATTGGAAAGTTTGATACCATGACGTTCAGCGATGTTTCTTTGGCGTAATTCAATTGCATCGTCTGTAAACTCGATAACTTTACCACAATCAAGACAAATTAGATGGTCATGATGGTGTTGTTGAGTTAATTCAAATACTGATTTGCCACCTTCAAAATTATGTCGGGTAACAATACCAGCATCATCAAATTGGTTTAAGACGCGATACACTGTTGCCAGACCAATCTCTTCACCGATATCAATAAGTTTTTTGTAGAGATCTTCAGCACTGACATGATGGCACTCAGGATCCTGGAGCACTTCCAAGATCTTTAAGCGAGGAAGTGTAACTTTTAACCCAGCATTTTTTAACGCTTTATTATTGTCGGTCATGCGGATTTAATCCTGTTGCTAATGGTGAATTTAATTTTTGTGCTCACAAATGGGTTTTATTCATTCATACTCGGGTGAATAAATAACCTCATTGATTATAGGCATGATATTTAAAAATAAACACCCCACCTATCACACTATCTTAGCACACCATTGAATAATTATCATTCTCAATATTGAGTATTTATATTATCCCAGAATTTCGTCTAGGCTCATTTCTTCTTTAATTTGAGCAACCCAAGCGTCAACACGCTCTTCGGTTAATTCTGGTTGACGATCTTCATCAATGGCAAGGCCGATAAAATGATTATCATCTGCAAGCCCTTTAGAGGCTTCGAAATGATAACCTTCTGTTGGCCAATGTCCTACGATAACGGCACCACGAGGTTCAATAATATCGCGGATAGTCCCCATTGCATCACAGAAATATTCTGCGTAGTCTTCTTGGTCACCACAACCAAATAGTGCAACAAGCTTACCATTGAAATCAATATCTTCTAGTGTTGGGAAAAAATCATCCCAATCACATTGTGCTTCACCATAATACCAAGTAGGAATACCTAGTAACAGAATATCGAACGCTTCGATGTCTTCTTGACTAGATTTTGCAATATCATGAACTTCGGCATTATCAGCGCCCAGTCTTTCTTTAAGCATTTTGGCAATATTTTCTGTGTTGCCAGTATCACTGCCGAAGAATATTCCTATGATTGCCATAAAGTGAGATAACCTCTTTTATTCTAAAATCGTTATATTTCAAATTGTAGCGTTATTGACTACGTATATTTTCACAAGTCACATACTTCTTGTATGTTTCTAGTGATTCATTCACTTGTCACCTAGCTACACTTCAAAATATTTAGAGTATATTTGTCTGTGTTTGAACAATTACTAGTGAAAGATAAGCATTGTGTTTTCATAATAGAAAACTAAAAACGTATTTTGACGAAAATAGCAGGCTAATTCTGTCGAATTTGTGTGGTTTATCTGCTAGCTATTCTTGTTTTGATGCATTTTTAAGGCGTGATTTTGCGCCAATTGCTCTAGTAATATTTCTTCAATAAGTTCACTGCGACTGACATTTCTTTCTGTCGCCAACTCATTGAGTGCATTTACAGCATCTTCATTTAATTTTAACTCAACTCGACGTAAGCCATTAACTCTATCACGTCTTAATTGATTACGTTTATTAATTCTAAGCTGTTCATCCCGAGAAAGCGGGTTTGTTTTAGGTCGCCCAGGTCTGCGTTCATCTGCGAACAAATCCAGTGTGGTGCGATCAGTTTGTTCTTTTGCCATAAATTTTGCTGTGAAAGGGCGTATACCAATGACTAAATTGCGAAACGCCCAATAATACCCCACATAGTGATGTCTCGCCACTGCTTCCTGAGTTTAAGCTATTGTGATTTGGTCTTTTTATCAACAGACGCTATTTTTAAGCACAATAATTATACATTCTCCTCAGCTTTCTCTAAAAAACGACGAATGGCCTTAATAACAGTATCCGGTTTTTCTGAATGTACCCAATGTCCTGTGTTTGCGACCACAAAGGCGGTTGCGAGAGGAAATTGGCGAGCTATGTTTTCACGATACTCATCTAAAATATAAGGTGATAAACCGCCACGAATAAATAATACAGGATGATGCCAAGCTGGTACCTCTTGCCAGCCAATAATATCTGAATAGGCATTTTTTATTGCAGGTAAATTAAATAGCCACTCACCATTTTTGAATGATTTGAGTAAAAATTGGATCACACCTTCCTCTTTAATAAAAGGGCGCATGATTTCCACGGCATCTTGACGGCGTGTCACTTGAGCTTTTGTTACGGCTTCAAGGGCAGCAAAAATGTTGTCATGGCGGCGAACATTATAAGCAACGGGTGACATATCAATCACAACAATATTGGCGATACGTTCAGGGGCTAATGCGGTCATCGCCATCGCAATTTTGCCCCCCATTGAGTGACCAATAATAATGGCTTTTGAGATCGCTAAACTATCAAGTAATGCAAGCACATCTTGCGCCATATCTTGATAATTCATACTTTCGTTATGAGGAGAGTGTCCATGGTTACGGACATCAATCTGTATCACCGTATTATCTTGACGAAGTGCACGACCTAACACGCCTAAATTATTGAGATCACCAAAGAGTCCATGGATCAAAACGATAGGTAAATGAGATGCAGGTGTCGTTTCAGGTTGGTGTAATTGATAATTTAATAATGTATTGAGTTTCATATTCATGACCAAGATGATTGCGATTTTCTTCTATGATGACATGCACAAGAGGCTAAGCCAACTTATCGCAATAATTTGAATGAGTAATGAAGCTCAGAAATAATTGATAAGAGAAATTTATAAAAAACTATAAAACCGCCATTGTATAGATATATATTCCAAACTTATTTAAAAAGTTGAAATCTTGACATTGCTCAAAAATAAATAATTGGAATTTTATATTATTTTGGGGCTGGGGTGGTGTGATATCGCAGAGTTTAAAACTGACTTTGGGTGAATAAGTTCAAAGAATAGAAGATGATACCAAGATAAACAATAGGATAAATACCGAACTTAGCCTTTAAAACGGTAGGATCTTGAATAGATCCTCTTTAAGTTATTGAAATTTTACCTATTTTGTTTTTAAAGATTATATCTTATAATCCTAATTACTTTTTTTTGAAAACAGTACTGGGTAGCAATGAAAAAGATAGAAATTGATGACGAACTTTACCGCTATATTGCTAGCGAAACTAGACATATCGGTGAAAGCGCTTCAGATATTTTAAGGCGTCTACTGAAGCTCGATGCCAAACAACCCGTACAACCAGTCGTTGTCACTGAGTCAGTACAAGCATCTGTTATTAAACAGGAAGCTGAACCTAAATCGATTACACCAGCAAAAAATCCGATCCGTGAAATGCGAGAACTGCTGTTATCTGACAGTTATGCAGAAAAAACAAAATCAGTTGATCGTTTTTTACAGATCCTTTCTACGTTATATAGCCTAGATAGCGCTACTTTTACTCAATCTGCTGAAACAGTACATGGACGAACACGTATCTATTTTGCTGGTGATGAACAAACATTACTCGATAGTGGACGTCATACAAAACCGCGCCATATTTCAGGCACGCCGTTTTGGGTTATCACTAACTCGAACACAGAGCGTAAGAGAACGATGGTACAAAGCATCATGCAGGATATGCAATTCCCTGCAAATGAGATTGATAAGGTGTGTGGAACTATCTAACCACTATTGTTAATTGATGCATTGCAAAGGCTTTTGTGTAAAGCGTGATTGTGATGTCAAATAGGAGAAGATTTGTGGCAATTCATCCAAGAGCAGGGCAGCATACTCGTCAAAGTGATCTTATTAATGTGGCGCAATTAACGTCTCAATATTATTCACTTAAACCACAAGCTAGCAATAACGCTCATCGTGTGAAGTTTGGTACATCTGGTCATCGTGGAAGTGCGAATCGCCATAGCTTTAATGAAGCACATATTTTGGCAATTGCACAGGCTATTGCTGAAGTACGTGCGAATAATGGAGTAACAGGACCATGTTATGTGGGTAAAGATACCCATGGACTGTCAGAGCCTGCATTTATTTCTGTTTTAGAAGTACTTGCTGCCAATAAAGTTAAAGTGATTATTCAAGAAAATAATGGCTATACACCAACACCGGCAGTCTCTTTTTCTATTTTGACATACAACGAAGCACATCAAGATATTGCTGATGGTATCGTGATCACGCCATCTCATAATCCACCTGAAGATGGCGGTATAAAATACAATCCATCAAATGGTGGTCCTGCTGATACTGATTTAACTTCAGTTATTGAAAAGCGTGCCAATGAACTGCTTGAGAACAATTTAGCAGGGATCAACCGTCTTTCTTATGATGAAGCATTAGCAAGTGGTTATATTCAAGCACAAGACTTAATCATGCCTTATGTCAAAGCGTTAGGTGACGTTGTTGATATGGAAGCGATTAAGAAAGCGGGCTTAAAATTGGGGGTTGACCCATTAGGTGGTTCTGGTATTGAGTACTGGAAACGCATTGGTGAATATTATGGACTTGATCTTGAATTAGTTAACGATCAAGTTGATCAGACATTCCGTTTTATGACACTTGATCACGATGGTGTTATTCGTATGGACTGCTCCTCACCATGGGCAATGGAAGGCTTATTACAGCTACGTGATAAATTTGATTTAGCCTTTGCTAACGATCCTGATTACGATCGTCATGGTATTGTGACACCTTCTGGTTTAATGAATCCTAACCACTATTTAGCGGCTGCAATTAACTATCTTTTCCGTCACCGTCCACAATGGGCGAAAGATGTCAAAGTGGGCAAAACACTGGTTTCAAGTGCAATGATTGACCGTGTTGTGGCAGATTTAGGTCGTGAACTAGTTGAAGTGCCTGTTGGCTTTAAATGGTTTGTTCAAGGTTTATTTAGTGGTGAGTTTGGCTTTGGTGGTGAAGAGAGTGCGGGTGCATCTTTCTTACGCTTCAATGGTAAACCTTGGTCGACCGATAAAGACGGTATCATTTTATGCCTGTTAGCTGCTGAAATGAAAGCAGTAACAGGTAAAGATCCGCAAGAGCATTACAACGAATTAGCACAACGTTTTGGCTCGCCAAGTTATAACCGTATTCAAGCATCAGCAACCCATGAACAAAAAGCGCTGTTATCACGTTTATCACCTGAAATGGTCACAGCAAGCACCTTAGCAGGTGATCCAATAACTGCACGTTTAACACATGCATCAGGTAATGGCGCCTCTATTGGTGGTTTAAAAGTCATGACCGATTACGGTTGGTTTGCGGCTCGTCCTTCTGGTACTGAAGAGGCATACAAGATTTACTGTGAAAGCTTCCGTGGTCCTGAGCATCGTGAATTAATTGAAAAAGAAGCTATTGAAATAGTAAATAATGTTTTTGCTAATAAATAAGTGAGTACGATAAACTATTTATAGAGAATACACTCTACCTAAAGGGAGAGTGTATTTTTTTAATGATTGAATATTTTTAGATCACAGCATTGATATCCATCATTGAGGTTGATTTAGAATTAAAAATAGAGTGGATAATCAATACAATGCAAAATAATTTTGTTTTACGAAGTGTACGTTACATGCTAGATCTCAGTGATGCACATGTTGTTGAAATCATGAAACTGGCTGATTTCACAGTCACAAAAGAGTTAGTCAATAGTTGGCTGAAAAAAGACGATGATCCTGAGTTTGTTGAGTGTGACGATAATGCGATGGGGCATTTTTTAAATGGTCTGATTTTTTATCGTCGTGGCAAAGATGAAAATTTCCCAGCACCTGAAGTAGAAAAGCGCATAACCAATAATATTATCTTAAAAAAGCTGCGCGTCGCTTTCGAATTAAAAGATGTTGATCTTCTAAAGATTTATGAGCTTGCAGACTTCCGTGTTTCTAAGCCAGAACTCAGTGCGGTATTCCGCAAGCCTGGGCATAAAAACTACCGTAACTGTGGCGATCAACTCGTGAGATATTTCCTTAAAGGATTAACCGAAACCCTACGCGGTAAAGGTAAAACGGTTAAGAAATAAATAGGTATATCTTAATTAAAATTATCTCCCTCTTTGATAGAGGGATTTTTTTCAAAAAAATGCTTTGTAATATGAGAACTCGTATTTAATCTTGAATTTGGTTGGTGTACATTGTACATTTATTGAAACCTCAATGTTTACTCAGCAAATCAAGCAATTGGCTACCGATGAAGAATAAGAACACTTCAAATTTAAAGAGTTAGCCAGCATCTAATTTCTCTAATTTTTTTGTTTACTGCTAAACTTATTTTGTTTAGCAGTAAACCCCATTCTTGAATATCTCATATCTCCTCACTGATTTGATTTTTCTCCTCTCTGATAATATATGACTGAAATTATTTATTACGAACTTAATTAAGTAAAAATACTGTTCTTGCTTTGTTAATAATTATGTCATTTATGTTTTATTTTTGTTTCTATTCTGAAATTTAATTACATATCAAGCAAAATAAAGGTGATTTTTCGCACAAATTAAGTGGTCTGATCAGTAGTAAAGTTTCATTAAATGAGGTAAAATTTCAATCAATAAATTAATCTGTATGCAGGAGAGCACTATGCCAGCTTATAACGAATATACAAAAAAACATGTTTTAGCCCGCCGTACTGGTGCTGTTGCGCTAGGTGTTGTGGCATTTCCTGTTATGATTTTTCATCCTAAACGCGCACAATTTTATAGCTATATACACCGTGTATGGTCTAAAACAAGTGATAAACCTGTTTGGTTGGCAAAATCAGAAGTGGCACTAAATAGTCACAAATAGCCGAATATTAAGATAACGCCTGCAAAAGTAGGCGTTATTTTTATCCTACTTTAAGTATTTTCTAATGTGACCTTCTTGTTTTTCTTTCACTTCAAATAATCTTCAATTTTTACGTTACAATAAACAGTATTAAATCATTTAAACGAAGGCTATTAACCTAATGCTATTTATCTTATTGTTATATAAATAGTCGCATTCGTGATAACAGGGAAATAAATGAAATGAAGAATACTGATCTGGAATTAGTGATTAATGAGAAGTTAAGCATTGAGAACTTTCAAGATTATGCGCCTAATGGACTTCAAGTCGAAGGACGCCCTCATATTCAAAAAATAGTAACGGGTGTCACGGCAAGCCAAGCATTACTTGATGAAGCTGTACGATTAAATGCAGATGCGATTTTAGTACATCATGGTTATTTTTGGAAAAATGAGCCTGTTGTTATTCGTTCAATGAAGCGTAATCGCTTAAAGACATTACTTTGTAATGACATTAATCTTTTTGGTTATCACTTGCCGTTAGATGCTCACCCAATCTTAGGTAACAATGCTCAATTAGCGTTAAAAATGGGCGTTAAAGTTGAAGGTGAAATATTACCGTTAGTACCTAAAGGTGTGTTTGATTTACCTTTAGCGCCTCTTGAATTAAAAGCACGTTTAGAAAAAGCGTTACAACGCAATGTATTGCATTGTGGTGATAATGCACCTGAAACGATTCGTAATATTGCTTGGTGTACGGGAGGGGGACAAGGCTTTATTCAAGATGCGGCAGAGCAGGGGGTAGATGCTTTTGTGACCGGCGAGGTTTCGGAACAGACTATTCATATCGCAAGAGAAATGGGGGTTCATTTTTTTGCAGCAGGACACCATGCGACAGAGCGTTATGGTATTAAAGCATTAGGCGAATGGCTTGCTCAAACACATCATTTTGATGTGACGTTTGTTGATATTGATAATCCAGCATAAGTCGATTTACTCTTATCTGATAAGCTATCTCTCTAATTAAAGAGAGATAGCTTTTTACTTTTTATTGCTCATTAAGCTGAATGGGTAACGGGCTTTGTAATTGTTGCAGATTATCGCATAACCAAATTAACTGTAGTAAAGCCTGAGGATCACGTGTCGTTAATGTCAGATAACGAGCTAATGGGTTGGCAATTAATGTCATTCCTAAATCGTCAGCAGTATGTTTGCTTATTTCTAACTGCTCTTTTTGCATTTCAGAAAGTAATTCTCTTCCAGTACAGGCTTGGGCTTCTAATACGGACAAAATAGGGCGACAAAATTTTTGTGCTAACGTCGGTTCACTATGATGCATTGCCGTTTGTTGCTTACGTTTCGCCATATATTCTTGAATACGGTTAATAAACTCTGATTGTTTTTTCTTACGCGGAAATTGGTCAAAATCGAGATAAAATAGCTCAATGCCTTTTGTCGTTTTAAGCCAAATGGTCGTTGGCAATAAATCTATATTTAAATCACGTCGAACAGGTTGCACAGTGACCGCAACTATCTCTAATTCTCGCTTAGTGAGATAACGTAATTCTTCCAGATTATTTTGCATTGTTCCTTCCCAATAAAGACGTAAGAAGGCTGAATTATCATGATGATCTGAAACATCCCAAATAACGCACTGCTCTATTTCATACCAAATTAAAGGCTTATAGCTTTTGATATGTAAGACGAGAGGAGAAAGAAATCCTTCAGGTTGATTAGCAAAATAGTCTGGTAATGCTTGCCAATTGTTGATCCCTAATTCAGTTTGTAGATTGTGATAATCCGTAATATCAAGAAAGTCCGTTTGGTTTTGTGCAAAGCTTTCGCCAATAGTCGCCAGTTTTCCTTCATCAGAAATACGAGGCTCTTGCAATAAAAAAGGACGACGCATTAATTTATCGGATGTTTGTTTCCATAACGATAAACTATTCCAAACACTATAACGGTTAAACAGAGTATCCAGTTGATTAGGGCGTGCTTGTGTCGCTTGTAAGAGCTGTTTTTCTTCTTTATCCCAAAAGGTAAAGGTTGCACCTAATGCACCACTTTGTGCTGTCCACCAGTTTGCACCAACAGGGATCAGAGAGAGGCTCGTTTTTTTATCGTCATATTGACGACGAAGTTGTCCTCGTAACACTTTTAACTGTTCAGGTGTCGCATTGGATAATTGGAATAGATAGGCTGAAATATGTGCCAACAAGCGCAAGACATTGCTTTCATCCATTGTGAAATGTCTTTCTGCCAATAACTTAACTTGGGTGCTTAATGTCCGCAAATACGACGCTAAACGAGGTAAACCTTCTGCTCGAGCCGACATATTCAATAAGTGCAACTGTGTGGCACTGCTTAAACTGATATGTGATAGCCCTTGGCGCAATAAATCATAAATAAATTGTTCAACCGTCGTAATTAATGCTAATTCTTCTTCATTGAGAGGGCGTTTCGAAGATTGCACAATGATTAAATCTTCAGGCCAAACCCATGGTTGAGCATGTTGTTCAAATAGTTTAGCCACAATTGCAAGGTGGAATGCTTTTTTCTGTGAGTCAGAAAAAGGCGATAACATGCCATCGTAACCACTACCTTGTAAGAAAATAACAGGCTCATCAACATCAGGGAGTTGAATCTTTAACTGTGTTCCTGTGTCTTCTAAATTTAATGTTGTTGTTTCCCACTGCTCAACTAATTTAATTGCCGCACGACAAGCGGGTTTTCCTGTTTTTTTGATTAATGCTTCTGGCTCAAGAGTCAATAAGGTGGGTAACAGAGGAACAATTTCAACGGGATCAGTAATGGTTTCTGATGATGTTTCATTACTATTATCATCATTTGAATTATCTGCACTATTATTGGCTTGTAGCCATAAAACGGCGGCTAAAATATGTTTACAACAACCAGATGCAGAACAATCACAACGGGCTTGTTGGATACCCGCTTCGTGTAAAACAACATGTTGTCCGTCACTACTGAACTGCCCTGTATTGGCATCAGTGAGAGAGACTTTTTCGTTATCAACATCTTTTCTTGCGCGTCTTAATAATCCTGCATTAGCAAATACAGTGAGCGCATCTTCATCGTAATGAAAGTAAACAGTTTGCCAACTCATTGCATTACCTCTGCCAACCATTGTGCGAAATGTTCAGGTGTTAACGCGGCAACTTGCATGCCTCTATCCGCGAGTTTTTGTGCAATTGCAGAGTCATAAACAGGTTGAGCTTCATCATCAAGTGCCGCAAGCCCTAATAATTTAACTTGTTGGCTATTAAGGCGTTGTGTGCAATCTAATAAGCGATTTAATGATCCACCTTCTTCAAAGTCACTGATAAGTGAAATAACGGTGCGTTTAGGATTTTTGACCAAACTTTCACAGTATTGCATTGCTCCAGCAATATCAGTACCGCCTCCCAATTGGACTGTCATTAAAACTTCAACAGGATCGTCTGCTAAATGTGATAAATCGACAACTTGAGTATCAAAAACCACTAAAGAGACATTAACAGCAGGTAAAGAGGCTAAAATACTGGCACAAACCGCGGCATACATAATTGAGCTGGACATTGACGCACTTTGGTCAACACAAAGAATCACATCCCACGGAAAGTGCTGTTGCATCCGTGAGTTAAAATAGGGAGTTTCAATCACTAAACGGCGATTTTGAGTATCGTAATGTTTTAAATTCGCCGCGATGGTTGCGCGCCAATCAAAGTTACGACTATTGGGGACTAAAGAGCGTCTAAAACGGTTACGACGACCTGTTAACGATTGGCGAAAGTTATTACGAATTTGACGTAAAATATCATCAACCACTTTACGAATAATGGTTTTAACCGCGTCTCGCGTTTCTTCACTCATACGTCCACGTAAGCTTAATAATGTTTTAGCTAACGCTTTTGTCGGCTCCATCGCTTTTAACGTATTGGGATCTTTAAGAAAGCTACTGATTTGATAACGTTCAATCGCTTGTGATTGCATACGTTCAAATGTGCTATTAGGGAATAGCTTACGCGCTTGATTTAGCCAGTTTACCGCAGTAAGTTGCGATGCATCGAGTGATCCATGACGACCTCGTTCTTGGCGAAGACCTCTGCGTTGATATTCTCGGCGATAGAGAAAGTCGAGTGTGCGTTCAACTTTTAAATCATCAGCATTAAAAGTTGCTTGCCCAAGAGCATCATCAGCATATTGACCTAAAATCAGGCGCCAGCGTTTTGCTTGTTTTATTTTATCTTCTTCAGGCATATCGTCATTATGCTGACTCATGAGTCGTATCTCCTTTCTCTATTTTCTTAGCATCAAACCAAGAAGTCATGCCTTGTTCCATTATTCGCTGTTGTAATTTTTGATTGAGTTTAGTGGCTTCAAGCATCTGTTTAGCACTAAATTCTGACTGCCATAAAGATAACGCTTGTGTATCTAAACCAATATCGTTGGCAATATATTGTGCAAGCTCCGCATTTTGCTTGGGATTAAGTTGGCTAAAGGCAAAACGCAGATCAGGTAAGATCTGAATAAATCGTTCTTCATCCCATTGCTGTAACAAGGTATTTAAGTGATCAACTAATAGCGGTAGGCGAATAACCAGCTCTGGTGCCGTTCGCATCATACCGACGAAATAACCAATAGCATGTTCGGGAGAACTGCCTGTACTAAAGGTCGTATTTAGCGCGGTGACTAATGTATTTTCGTCAATATATGAGCCTAAATAACGTAACGCATCTACGGCACCTTTTAATAAAGGTACGGTATCTAATTGACCATCAAGGCGATTGAGTTGCTGATAGAAATCACTTTTATAATCATGCTGATTATTGAGTGACGGCATAAATTCAATCAATTCACGCAAAGAGAGTAGCGCTTGTAAATTACTTTCTTGTTGTTGCTCATCACCCTGAGCCAATTGTTCTAAACAAAAGAAAGCTTGTGGAATAACTTGATGTAGACGATTTTCAAGTGAAAGCTCATCAGTAATATCAAGATATTGGCGACCTCGCCATAAATGGATCAGTTTATGTCCACATTGAGTGAGTGACTCAAGACGAAAATCTTGCTGAATATAGCTATCTAACAGTTTAAAGAGTGAGGGTATGCGCTGATGAAGCCCAATTAATGCCGCTTGAATTAATAACGTGACAGCACTTTGGCTTGAACGGCTTTGCCCTTGTTCCTCTAGCTGTTTTTCCATTGATAACAGCTTATTTAGGGCAATGGCTTCAAGTTGAGAGCCTTTCTCTGATAATGAAATCAGCTCACCTTCTACATTGGGGGTCCAAGCGTATTGCCACTCTTCAAATAACAGATCTAATTGATGACCAGAAAGAAAATCAGGACCGTTTACACGGTGTGCAAAATGGATCTCTAAGAAAGCCAATAAATGTAAAAAGCGACTTCTTAAGCGATGTTGCGGGTTACGGTAAACATCACACTTAGTTGTTTTTGTTAAAGTATCATCAAGTTTGAAGCGAAACGCTCTGGCGCGTTCATAGGTTTCATTGACTAAAGGAGGTGTGGCTGTTCCTAATGGGATCTTACCTAAGAGATAGCCAGAGAAGCAGGTTTTAATTTCAGCCCATAATTCGCTTTGGCTATCATCTAAGCTGCCTTTAATAAAGGCACTTTGTAAACCATCAAGCAAGTCATAGCGACCGGTACCGGCGTGATCTCTGAGTAAAGCGAGGCGTAAACTCTGTTCAGCCGCGAGTTTTACTGTTAAATAGCTAGGTGGATTATCAAATTGTTTTTCTCTAATCGCCTGAGCCACAGAGCTTAGAAAAGCAATCCCCATTTTATTGCGATAAACTTGGGTTGGCTGCTTTGCCGCATCATTATTTTCTAATTTATCATGATGTTGTTGCATTAAGCTTTGCCAAGCTTGTTGATAAAATGCCGGAGAAGGCATGCCCGAAGCATAACCGTTAAGTGCATCTAATCTGTCAAAACTGTAGCGAATAAGCCAAGCTTGTTCATTTTCGCCCATTTTTTGCATTTTAGTGAATTGCTTTTGTTCTGTGCTGGCGAGGGTAAATGATTGCGATTGTGGATCTGCCAAGCCTTCAATTAAAGCAAGCGTATGAAAACCCCCTGTCACGATAAGAATTTTGGCATTAGGCTCTTGCTGTTTTATCGTTTTAATGTGCGTCAGCATATGGGCTTCACGTTGTGAAGAGCCTTCAGCCTCAAGGACTTGTGGTTCATAGTCAAGACGAGCAAGGGCGCACCAAACAAAGGTGTCATTAAACAGTGTTTGCCAATCCGCCAAGGCTTCAATATGACGTAATTCAAAAAGATGCTCCCAAACATCATCATGATCACGACAGTGGCATTTTTTGGCTAATTGCGCGATAAACTGGCTATGGGCTAAATAACGTTCTTTCTGTAAGCTACGACTTTGTGAGTCGCTATATTCTTCGTTATTAACTTGAGCTGCCCAAGGTAAATCAATAAAGCGTGTTTTTGCATTAACGCGCAATCCACCACGTAATGCTTGCCATTCTGGTGAATATTCACAAAAAGGGAAGTAGGCGGAGTGTAGCGATTTCTCACGGTCTTCTTGTTCACCATCGTTATGTAAATACTCGGCTTGTCCCATAATGGCGATCGGCGGAAGTGTGTCTTTATCGTTTAAACTTGGGATCAGTGAGTTAAACGTATCCGGGCCTTCTATCAAAATATAGTCAGGCTTTACTGAATCAATAAGTGATAAAACACCGTAGGCACAAGCAGGGCTATGGTGGCGTACAGGGGCAAAATAGAGATGTTGTTGCTGTAACGACGTCCATTTCAGTCGTGCTTGGTCAATTCTTTCTGGTAAAGGTATTGAAGGTAGCGTCACCGTGTCGATCCCTTTTCTGGGTGAAAAGGCAGAGTGAGTGAACTCTGCCTTTAATGGATAAATAACGTATTTTAATGCGTAGCCATAAGTCTTAGCGTTTTATTGCCAAAACTCTTTTGATGCATCAAAGAAAGCTTTCCACTCTTTACTGTTTCTTGCTCTCTCTCGTGCTACGTTGTCCATGTAATAACGAATACGCTTGATATCATCAGCATTGTCTTTTAATACAACACCGATTAATTGGCGAGCAATTGCACCCGCATTCATCACACCATCACCTAAATAATGCGCTTCTAAGGCACAAGCATAAGCAATGTTCACGGCTTCTGCGGTTGACATCACCGCATCCGGTGTTTTGATATTGCCACCATCTTTGGTATTACCTGAACGCAACTCTTGGAATGTAGTGACCAGCAATTCCACCACATCTGTGGGTACCGTGACTTCACTTGCTAAAGCGCCTAATTCATTCTCAAGTTGTGATTGGATCAAGCTAATTTCAAATGCAGGATCACGAATAGGTTTCACTGTCTCAAAGTTAAAACGGCGCTTTAATGCGGCTGACATTTCATGAACACCGCGATCACGTAAGTTGGCTGTACCGATAAGGTTAAATCCGGGTTTTGCACTAATACGCGCACCATCACCCATTTCAGGGATCATCAATTGTTTCTCTGACATCAAGGAAACCAACACATCCTGAATTTCAGGAGGGCAGCGGGTTATCTCTTCAAAGCGAACAATTTTGCCTTGTAGCATGCCTTGATATAACGGAGAACCGACTAACGCACGCTCTGTTGGACCTTCAGCCAATAACAATGCATAGTTCCACGAATACTTAATATGATCTTCTGTTGTGCCAGCCGTACCTTGGATCGTTAATCCTGAATCACCACTGATGGCGGCTGCAAAAAGCTCTGAAAGCATCGATTTTGCTGTGCCGGGTTCACCAACCAGCATTAAACCTTGTTTACCTAATAATGTGACAATGGCGCGATCGACCAATGCATCATCGCCAAAAAACTTAGGTGTGATACCTAATGCATCATCACCTAAAATAAATTGGCGTACAGCACGAGGAGAGCGAAGCCATCCTTGTGGTTTAGGATTATTAGCATCAGCTTTTGTTAAACGCTCTAACTCTTGAGCAAATCGAACCTCAGCGCTTTCCCTAATTGCTTGTTGATCTGCGGGTGCTTTTTTAGCCATATTCTTTCCTAATTATCCCTATCTTTTACCAAGGTGTTTTCTTTTCCCATTCAGGATCAAATCCTGCGCAAGCTTCAGCGACTTTTAGATAATCGGCATAGCTTTCTGCTAATAGAATCGGTGGTACATCTTTTAGCTCAACATTATTACGATCCCAGTAATCTTGCTGATTTTTCTCAAAGCTCAAATCGAATAAGACCGCTGGAATGTTTTCTTCTGGCACATAGCTACCACTGAAACCGATATTCACGTAGTAGTTTAAACTAGAGAAGAATTTGTAATAGTGTGAGAACGAGCCACCATCTTCTGCAGGGCCTCGTTGATAACCCATTTTGGTTAAAATACCGCGTAACGTGAAGGTGTCTGTGATCCAGCCTTTTCTATCTTCCACTTCAGTTTGCTTCAGATCTAATTCTGGGATCTTATGCTCCATCTGAGAGAACAAGAATTTCACTTTGTAATCTTTAAAATGAGCCATCCATGCTTTACGCTCATCTTCATTAACTAATGCTGCGTGAGCAAGCTGGATCAATGAATCATTTTGTAAAGTCACTTCATCATCTTCTAGATCAAGCAATGCACCATCATCAGAAGGGCGGAATGTATTGATAACCTTGCCATCTTTCACTTCTTGCCAAACCAGTTGTTCAATCAGTTTATGCATGATTGGATGCGCTAAGATATATTCTTGCCAATCCGTGCTTAACCACTGACGTTGAGCACACATCGCTTCATATAAGCGCACACTTTGTAGTTCGATAACTTGTTTAAGTTCTTTTTTGCTTGAAGTGAAGAGTTTTTTCGCTTCTTTGATAAGCTCTGGATCATCATTTTTACGCGCAGCAGGTAAGGCTTTAACTTCTTTCCCTTCAGGATTAAACAAGACTAATTTTTGTTTTGCATCCATCTTCGCAGTAAAGGTACGCTCACCGTATTCCAGCACTAATGTACCGGTATCATCAAAGCCCGCGGTTGGAATGGTTCTATCCGCTAATTCATCTGAACTCCAGCCATTACGTTCAGCAATTTGCGTGACTAAGTTACGCGCTTTTTCTTGCACTGATGCAGTACGATAACGACGAGATAATGACAGAAGAAGCTGAATGATAATCGGATCATTGCTTGATGCTACGGCATCAATCATCGCTTCAATTTGCGCACGACGCTGATAGTGATCACGCATATAGTTACGTAATACAGATACCGCAACATGACCTTCAATACCACAGATAAGCGCTAACATACCTTTATCACTGATTGCTGAGCCTAAATAACGACGTAATACCTCGTTTTTAATCTCTTCAATCACTTGCTCTAAAGTGTAGTTTTCATATTTAGCGTAATATTCAGGATAACGCTTCGCCCAGTTTTGATAATTGCTTAAACGACCCGGAGCTTCACGTTGTGCTTCTACCATCGCTTCTTCAAGTGTTGGTCCTTTAATATCTTGAGCAACAAAGGTGTGTAGAATAAAACTTGAAAGCTTATGTTGGCTATCGAGAGAGAGCAGGCCGATATAACGTTGTAATAACGCGTTTCCTCCTGGCATTTTTAGTTTTACTGCCAGAATAATCCACCAACGAATAATGGCTGGATCAACTGCTTTTTTGTTTTCCCATGTTAATGCCGGAATAGCATCAAAGTTAAACCAAGCAAGGCTTGAAGGTGCTTTAGCTTTAAGACCTTTTTCCGCTTCAGCTAATAAAGTTTTTGGTGATAAATAACTTGATATATCTTCACCAAGTTGCTCTAACGCCGTTAATAAAGAGGCACGTACTATTTCGCGCTTCTCTTTTTTCAATAAGGCATTTAGTGCAGGTAATGACTCTGGATTTTTTAAACGAGCTAACCAGTCAATCGCGGTAACGCGAATTTCTTGTTTCGCAGAAGATAAACCTTCTTGAGCACTTGTATGAATATTTGGCAGTGTTTCAAGTAAATTCTGCGCTGAAACGCGGTGCATTTTATTTTCACCTAATGCCAATTCCATAATTCGAGGCACGAATTGCGCTGGAATGGTAGGGAAACGACCTAATACTTTAATGCCTTGTGAAATTTCAAACTGGCGATAACGATGCTCACTTTGATTTGGCATTAAATTCAGGGCTTCAGCGATATAATCTGGATGTTGAGAGAAGAAAGGCCAAACTTGCTCTGGTTTACGGAAGCGTTTTAAACCATCCTCATAAGATTCTAAACATAATGCCGCTGTCAGTCGGGTTGCATTTTTAAAATTGCAACGTTGCAACACATCTTCAAGGTGACGTAATTCAATATCACTAAATAAGCGCTCAGGAATTTCGCCGTTAAAATAGTGAGAAGAGAAGTGATCGGCATGTTGGCGATTATTAACGATCACACGCACAGCATGGAACAGAGTATATTCAGGTAAATTTAAAACCCGATTTTTATGTTTAATGATTTGAATTTCATTTGATTGGATTGAGCCTTGTCCGCTATTTAATTTATCCACTAATGCGCGACACTGCTTTTCATTAATCTTAGACAAATCTTTATAATGGCGTTGTGCCCAATTATAAGAATGTTTAGCCGTTTTATTTTCTTCAATTTCACGCTCAGCATTTTCTTTGGCTTTGAGCAATAGCTCATTGAAGTTATTAACCATCATATCGCGAACGCTATCAGGTAATGGTGTATCTTCTAATGGCGTGAAATCAGGAAGCTCAATAGCCTCTACGGTATTGGCATCTTCTGCAACATTAAAACGTAACAAGGCGCTTTCAATACTTTTCATTACCGCTTTAGAGGTTTCATGTTTTAACGCTTCTTCAAGGACATCGCGGTTTTCACCTTGGCGTGCAAATAAATCGGCTGCTTGAGTACGTTGTTTTGGCGTACCATTCATTAAAACATGGGTAAGATTTTCTTTAACAATTTCAGGCGGTAAGGTGACTAAAATTGGCTCTGCGGTTTTTTTAACGCTTTTTAAGCTGCTGGTGGCAAGTAATACAATAATGTCGGCAAAAGTGTCGCGTAATACAGTATTTTTATTGAGGTAATTAATTAACTCAACTAAGCCATTTGCTGACAATTTTTCAACTAACTCTGTTCTGATAAAGTCTTGATGTGAAAGTAGGTAGTCTTTTAAATCACTTAATTCATAAATACGCTTAAGATTAGAGGCATAATATTCAGAAACTTCTTTTCTATCAAACACTGCGAATAAGGCATTTTCACCTGCAATATTGGCCTCTTTTTCGACCATATTAGCGATAAATTCCATACTCCAATGTTTACGATGCTCTAAATTGAGATTGCGTGCATTTTCATAAGTGTTGTAAAACACATCAATTAAAAGATACAGCACCCAAGTGGGGACTTCTTTTGTGATAACTTTAATATTGACATCTTGGCAAGCCGCCGCGAGAACCTTACCATAACGCGCAACTTGTTCTGCTGAAAAGCCATCGCCGACTTTAGAATAGAGTTTGTGTCGTGCGTTCAGCCCTTGAGTGATAACTTTATTATATTGGCCTGTATTCACGTTATGTGCATACCACCACTCTAACGTACCTGGTTTATCAAAATAAACGGCCGCTTTTGAAGCATCCAGCTTATTTAATTCGAAAAGGATCTCCGGATTTTCACCTGTAAGTACATAATTTAATGTACGTTTAGGCAAACTCTCATCAAATATTGCAAGCAACACCAGTGATTCTTGGAGATGTTTTTCGGTAATTGCGACGTCTTTTTTCCCAAAAAGTGGGAAAATGTCTAAGATTTTTTTTATCACGCCAGTTCCTTAAGCTATGTATGGATAAACAGTTTTTTTACCATGAAACAGCGTAACGAACAATTTGATTATTGTTATAATAAATAAAGGCAAGAGATAATATTGGTTAAATTTATAGAGATAAACACTAAATAAAGTCACTAATCTTTATTAATGTTCAACTTGTCCTTATATAAAAGGATATATCAGGAAAAAGTGCTAAAAACGAAGAAATGATAATAAAGGCATTTTTTGTGGAATTGAACAAGATTAAGAATTGTCTGTTAAGCAAAATAAGCGTTAACCCTTAGCGAAATTGATTAAAAAATAACAGCAGAAAATAAGATCAATTGTAAGAGAAAACCCCGTACCTTTAAGAGATACGGGGTAAGTTTATTATTTAGCCGTTTGGCGAGAAAAAGACAACAATAAGGAACCGATGCTACAAATGAGTAACGTTATCGCTAAACTTTGTCCCCATCCTGCCAGTGCAAGCCCACCACCAATTAACAGATAGTAAAACAAGCCTAATAATGCGCCCGCAGTACCTAAACGATCTTTATATTGTGCTAATGCAGTCGCTAAGATATTGGGAATAGCAATACCATAAGCAATAACGCTGGTCATCATTGGAATAATAAAGCTAATGTGGTTACGTAATACATAAACACCCACAGCACTGACTAATGCAATAAAACTCGCGAGTAAAACTAAATTTCCACATTGCCAATGACGGTTTAATAGTGCTTTATTCATATAAGAGCCAATCCCGACACCTATTGCCAATGCAATACCACTATAACCAAAGGTGCTTGCACTATAACCTTGTTTATCAAACATAAAAGGTGCTAATTGATAATAAGCAAAGAGGCTGATATTAAAAAAGGCAATTAATAATACTGTTTTAGCAATTTGCTTATCCTTAAGCATTTTTATTGCAGTTTCTCCTAACGGTGCTGTTTTAACTGTTTCAGGGCGACTTTCTGGTAAAGCAAAAGTACTCCATAACAGTAACATGACAGCAAGAAGGGCAAGGCCACTAAACACACCTTGGTAACCCGCATAACTTACTAATAATGAACCACTTAACATCCCAATTGCTGGACTGAGTGCGATAGCCGCTCCCATAACAGAGAAAACTTTAGCCAGTTCATCACCACTATACACATCACGCATAATAGTTTGAGTGCCCACTGAACCTACTGCTGCACCAAAAGCAGAAAGCATGCGTAATCCAAGTAAGACTGAAAAATCTTGTGTCATAAAAACGCCTAGACAAGCAACGGCATAAATAAACAATCCAGCTAACATTGTCGGACGACGACCAATGACATCACATAATCGACCCCATATAATGACGCCCAATGCAAACGCAAAGAAATAGAGCGAAAGTGTTTGTCCAGCCTCGTTTGCACTGACACGAAAGCCATTTGCAATATCAGTCAGTGCTGGGCTATAAATGGTTTCTGCAATTTGTGGAAACATCATTAATGCAATTGCTAACCATAAAGAGAGTTTTTTGTTCATCTTTTATCCTACATCCTTAAATCTTGATGGACAGAATACAGAGATAATGAATGTCTTGTTATAAACATAAAGACATATTATTTTTTAAATAGGACAAGTGATGGCTTGGCTTAATCAATACGACCGCTTTGTGCCAGAAGAGCATCTTGCATCAGTCGTTGGTATTGCCGCAGAAATGGGAAAGCACGACTCAGGATTTCATTCTCATGATAGAGGGCAGTTGTTATTTACGCAGTCAGGGTGTATGCGAATTACTTTGGCTTCCCGCGTTTCTGTATTACCTCCCATGAGGATTGCGTGGATACCCCCGAGACTCGAACATCGCGTCGAAATGTACGCCTCTGTTGGATATCGTTCAGTTTATATTAGTGAAGAATTTCATGATCATTTTCCCAATGAGAGTGAGATCTTAACAATTTCACCTCTTTTACGCGAAATATTAGAGCGAATTTCTATTGCTGATTTTGATACTCAGTGGGAAGAAGGGCGTTACGCCAATTTATTGGCTGTTTTCTTTGATGAAATCGCTCATGCACCGCGACAACCTAATCATTTATTTATGCCTAAAGATAGACGGTTAAGTCGTTTATCCTTTGATGATTTACCGCCAGCATTACAAGAAATGGCAAAGTATGTGGGGGCGAGTGAAAAAACGATCACACGCTTATTTTATAAAGAAACGGGGCTCAGCTATCAACAATGGCGCCAACAATGGCGATTAATGAAAGCCATTGAATTATTAGCTACCCATCATCGTTATATTGATATTAGTCAGATATTAGGATTTGCCAGTGACAGTGCCTTTATTACTTTTTTCAAAAAAATGACAGGGCAAACACCGCAAGAATATTTAAAAAGCTGATCGAATTTTATCGATATATTTAAAATATAAAGCCCCGATTTAAACGGGGCTTAGCAAGATAGATAATGAATAAAACTCAATTATTTCTTTTTAATTTCACTTTTGAACTCGCGCTCATCATAACCAGTATAAAGCTGACGAGGACGCGCAATTTTCAGACCATCTTCGTGCATTTCATTCCAGTGAGCAATCCAACCAATTGTACGTGCAATAGCAAAAATAACGGTAAACATATTGGATGGAATACCTAACGCTTTAAGGATAATACCAGAGTAGAAGTCAACGTTAGGATACAGTTTTTTCTCAATAAAATACGGGTCGTTTAAAGCAATACGTTCTAATTCCATAGCCACTTCAAGTAAGCTGTCATTGAGGTTTAGTTCTTTTAACACTTCATGACAGGTCTCACGCATTACTGTTGCACGAGGATCGTAGTTTTTGTAAACACGGTGACCAAAGCCCATTAAACGGAAGGAGTCATTTTTATCTTTTGCACGTTTAATAAATTCAGGAATATGTTCAACCGTTTTGATCTCTTCCAGCATACGTAGACAAGCTTCGTTAGCACCACCATGAGCCGGTCCCCAAAGTGACGCGATACCTGCTGCGATACATGCAAATGGGTTTGCACCCGAAGAACCCGCAGTACGCACTGTCGAAGTTGATGCGTTTTGCTCGTGATCTGCGTGAAGGATGAAAATTCTATCCATTGCGCGTTCAAGTACTGGGTTAACAACATACTCTTCGCATGGTGTTGCAAACATCATATGTAAGAAGTTACCAGCATAGGAGAGGTCATTTTTTGGATAAACGAAAGGTTGACCAATAGAGTATTTGTAACACATGGCTGCCACTGTTGGCATTTTTGATAGTAGGCGATAAGCCGTGATATCGCGGTGAACAGGATTACTGACATCCAATGCATCGTGATAGAACGCAGCTAATGCGCCAGTAACACCACATAAAACCGCCATCGGGTGAGAGTCGCGACGGAAACCATGGAACAGTCGAGTGATTTGTTCATGGATCATGGTGTGACGAGTGACGGTAGTTTTAAATTTATCGTATTGCTCTTGTGTCGGTGCTTCACCGTACAGCAGGATATAACAGACTTCCAAGTATGTTGATTCAGTCGCTAATTGCCCGATAGGGAAACCACGGTGAAGTAAGATACCGTTATCACCATCAATAAAAGTGATTTTTGACTCACAAGAGGCGGTTGAAGTAAAGCCGGGATCATAGGTGTAATAACCTTTGGAGCCGAGAGTACGAATATCAATAACTTTGGAACCGAGTGTAGGGGATAGAACGTCCAAGTCTACAGATGTTTCAGCAATCGTTAGCTTAGCTTTGTTATCAGCCATTTATAATCTCCTTAGCGCTTATATGTCTCCTAACAAAGTCGAGGGTATCTTCATAAAGATGCACTTCGATAGTGAAACTATAGTTGATGTAAGGTACCCAGCCGAGTTTTATTTAATGCCCGTAATGTCTAGGTCTATAGTGTGTCACTTATGTTAAGGAGCTTTTGATGTTATGTTTTTTAGGTGCTTTTTTATGCAATGCACTTAGAATTAGTACTGCTATCACTTTTACATAAGTTTGAGGTTTCTGGAAGCGTGTTTGCGCACAAAAAAAACATAAACATTAAAATAATACGGTGAATGTAATAAAAATGTTGTACATGTGTCAAAAATGATAATCATTTTTGCATCAGATGTATTAAATAGTGATCCC
The DNA here is from genome assembly GCF_003144405.1 of Proteus cibi. Taxonomy (GTDB): domain Bacteria; phylum Pseudomonadota; class Gammaproteobacteria; order Enterobacterales; family Enterobacteriaceae; genus Proteus; species Proteus cibi. Next base: position 284,093 of record NZ_PENW01000009.1, on the reverse strand, counting down.
TCTCACTGTTCGAGGCAAATGTCGGGCACACAAGTTGTGTGGTAATTGTAATAAGTTTGTGAAGCACTTATACTGCGCGCAGGTCTCCGGAACCGTTGTTGTATGGAGAACCAGCGTAACGAATCCACACTTTTTGTAAAATAGACGGATTTAACATTTTACTTAAGATGTGCCTTTGTACCCCATTCGCTGTTTGATTTCCATCCAGGTCCGGAGGAAGGAAAAATTATAAAAGCTGTGTGGGCATAAATTGTGAAAAAACAAAGACCTGTCAATCTGGATTTACAGACGATACAGTTTCCACTCCCTGCTATCGCATCGATCTTGCATCGTGTCTCTGGGGTTATCATGTTAGTCGCAGTTGGCATCTTACTGTGGTTACTTGGCACCTCTCTCTCCTCTCCTGAAGGTTTTCAGCAAGCTGCTGAAATTATGACTGGCTTCTTCGCGAAATTTATTTTGTGGGGCATCCTAACGGCATTGGCGTATCACATTTGTGGTGGTATCCGTCATATGCTAATGGACTTCGGCTTTATTGATGAAACCTTGATTGTGGGTCGCAACTCAGCGGCTGCATCAATGGTTATTACCGTTATTTTATCAATATTGGCGGGGGTATTAGTATGGTAAGTAATTCTTCTACTTTAGGCCGTACTGGCATACAGGATTGGTTATTCCTTCGTGCCTCAGCCATTATTATCGTTTTATATGTTCTTTATCTTGTAGGGTTTATTGCTACAACAGAAATAACCTATGAGGTATGGCGTGGGTTCTTTAGCTCATCCTTAACCAAAGTGTTCACCATCTTGACCCTGCTTTCTATTCTTATTCACGCGTGGATCGGAATGTGGCAAGTGTTAACGGACTATATTAAACCGCTGGCATTACGCCTGACTTTACAACTGATTATCGTTGTTGCGCTGTTGGTTTATCTTATTTATGGAACAATTGTGGTGTGGGGTGTGTAATGAATCTGCCAGTAAGAGAGTTTGATGCTGTTGTTATTGGTGCTGGTGGTGCGGGTATGCGTGCCGCTTTACAGATTTCTCAAATGGGTCTGTCTTGTGCACTGATTTCTAAAGTTTTTCCTACTCGTTCTCATACTGTTTCCGCTCAAGGGGGGATTACTGTTGCACTAGGTAATACTCATGAGGATAACTGGGAATGGCACATGTACGATACGGTAAAAGGTTCCGATTATATTGGCGACCAAGACGCTATCGAATATATGTGTAAAACCGGCCCTGAAGCAATTTTAGAGCTGGAACATATGGGACTCCCATTTTCTCGCCTAGATGATGGTCGTATTTATCAGCGTCCATTCGGTGGTCAGTCAAAGAACTTTGGTGGTGAACAAGCTGCACGTACAGCTGCTGCCGCTGACCGTACTGGGCACGCATTATTGCATACCCTTTATCAGCAAAATTTAAAAAACCATACAACCATCTTTTCAGAATGGTACTCACTGGATTTAGTGAAAAACCAAGATGGCGATATCGTTGGTTGTACTGCCATTTGCATCGAAACGGGTGAAGTCGTTTATTTCAAAGCAAACGCCACGATTTTGGCTACTGGCGGTGCCGGTCGTATTTACCAATCAACCACTAATGCGCATATCAACACAGGTGATGGTGTGGGTATGGCGGTTCGCGCAGGCGTTCCTCTGCAAGATATGGAAATGTGGCAATTCCACCCAACAGGTATTGCAGGTGCGGGTGTATTAGTGACCGAAGGTTGCCGTGGTGAAGGCGGATATCTGTTGAATAAAGACGGTGAACGCTTTATGGAACGTTATGCACCAAACGCCAAAGACCTTGCAGGTCGTGACGTGGTTGCGCGTTCTATTATGATCGAAATTCGTGAAGGCCGTGGTTGTGATGGTCCTTGGGGGCCTCATGCGAAATTAAAACTGGATCATCTGGGTAAAGACGTTCTTGAATCTCGTTTACCGGGTATCCTTGATCTATCTCGAACTTTCGCACACGTTGACCCAGTTAAAGAACCAATTCCTGTTATTCCTACTTGTCACTATATGATGGGGGGGATCCCAACAAAAGTGACGGGTCAAGCTATCCGTGTAAACGAGAAGGGCGAAGATGTTGTTATTCCTGGATTGTTCGCAGTAGGTGAAATTGCTTGTGTATCTGTTCATGGTGCAAACCGCTTAGGTGGTAACTCACTGTTAGACCTCGTTGTATTTGGTCGTTCAGCAGGGGTTCACTTAAAAGAGTCACTAATGGAACAAGGCACAATGCGTGACGCGAGCGATTCTGATGTCGAAGCTGCATTAACTCGCTTAAATCGCTGGGAAAACAACCGTTCTGGTGAAGATCCCGTTGAAATTCGTAAAGCACTGCAATCTTGTATGCAACATAACTTCTCGGTATTCCGTGAAGGCGATGCGATGGCAAAAGGCTTAGAAGAACTGAAAGTGATTCGTGAGCGCTTACAAAATGCACGACTGGATGATAATTCAAGTGAGTTTAATACTCAGCGTATTGAATGCTTAGAATTAGATAACTTGATGGAAACGGCTTATGCCACTGCGGTATCTGCAAACTTCCGCACAGAAAGCCGTGGCGCTCATAGCCGTTTCGATTTCCCAGAACGTGATGATGCGAACTGGTTATGTCATACATTATATCAACCGCAAACCGAAACAATGACACGACGTGAAGTCAATATGCAGCCGAAACTGCGTGAAGCCTTCCCACCAAAAGTGCGTACATATTAATCAGCGGTGTTATTGAAGTTGCGGAGACTTAAATATGAAACTTGAATTTTCGATTTATCGTTACAATCCCGACGTTGATAATGCGCCGCATATGCAAGATTACACCCTCGAAGTTCCTGAAGGGCGTGACATGATGCTGTTGGATGCATTAATTCAATTAAAGGAAAAAGATCCTACCTTATCGTTCCGTCGCTCTTGTCGTGAAGGTGTTTGCGGCTCTGATGGCGTGAACATGAATGGTAAAAATGGTTTGGCTTGTATCACACCTATTTCATCTTTACAGAAAGGAAGTAAGAAAATTGTGATCAGACCGTTACCTGGTTTACCCGTCATTCGTGATTTAATAGTGGATATGACTCAGTTCTATACACAGTATGAGAAAATTCGTCCGTATTTAATTAATAATGGCAAAAATCCTCCTGCTCGTGAGAACTTACAGTCACCAGAACAACGTGAAAAGCTTGATGGGCTTTATGATTGTATCCTTTGTGCTTGTTGTTCAACCTCTTGCCCGTCATTCTGGTGGAATCCAGATAAGTTTATCGGGCCTGCTGGATTGTTAGCGGCATATCGTTTCTTGATTGATAGTCGTGATACAGAAACTGAGTCTCGTCTTGATGATCTTAACGATGCGTTCAGTGTGTTCCGTTGTCATGGCATCATGAACTGTGTCAGCGTATGTCCTAAAGGACTTAATCCAACAAAAGCGATTGGTCATATTAAGTCAATGTTGTTAAAACGTAGTGCATAAAATAATAACCGCCCTAAAATAGTTAGGGCGGTTAATGGAAAAACTAAATTAGACGTTTGCGGTAAAAATAGTAAGGCACCTTTAAACACTGTAAGACAGTGCTTAAAGGTTCCTTGAGAGCTTAAGCTCCATATTTAAAGAACCTGCGAGATAGCGGGTCATAAGAGAACCTTGCAATCGACACCGTTTAATCACGGTATTAGTTATCCACGGCGAACTAAAGCTGTATAGCTTAAGGGATCATAATGCAGAACGGCGCAATGAAGGACTGGCTAGAATCAACCTTTCTAGCAGGAGAGAATCAGTCTTACATAGAAGATATCTATGAAGATTACCTAACTGACCCAAACTCTGTTGACGAAAGTTGGAGAGAGATTTTTCAACAACTGCCCGCAAGTCAAGGCATAGAGCAGTCGCATTCTCAAACCCGCGACTACTTCAGACGCCTCGCAAAAGAATCCACTCGATATCATACCTCGGTAAGCGATCCGGCAATGGACTCAAAACAAGTTAAAGTTTTGCAGCTCATCAATGCCTTCCGTTTTCGTGGTCATCAAAACGCTAATCTCGACCCACTTGGTTTATGGAAACAAGAATCTGTTCCAGATTTAGATCCTGCTTTCCATAATCTAACTAAAGAAGACTTTGAAGAAACCTTTAACGTCGGTTCTTTTGCTATTGGCAAAGAAACGATGAAACTAGGTGATTTATATGAAGCACTGAAACGCATTTACTGTGGTTCAATCGGTGCTGAATATATGCATATCACTAATACTGAAGAAAAACGCTGGCTACAACAACGTTTAGAATCAGTGAATGTTGCAGACCAATTCACTAAAGAAGAAAAGTTACGCTTTCTTGCTGAGCTAACCGCGGCTGAAGGTTTAGAGCGCTATCTAGGTGCTAAATTCCCAGGTGCAAAACGCTTCTCTTTAGAAGGTGGTGATGCATTAATTCCGATGTTAAAAGATTTAATTCGTCATGCAGGTAAACAAGACACTCGAGAAGTGGTTCTTGGTATGGCGCACCGTGGACGTTTAAACGTTCTGGTTAATATCCTAGGTAAAAAACCGGCTGATTTATTTGATGAATTTGCGGGTATTCATAAAGAACATTTGGGAACGGGTGACGTTAAATATCACCAAGGCTTCTCATCTGATTTTGCGACGGAAGGTGCTCAAGTTCACCTCGCATTAGCTTTTAACCCATCTCACCTAGAGATTGTTAGCCCAGTTGTAATCGGTTCTGTTCGTGCTCGTCGTGATCGCTTAGATGAAGCGCGTAGCAATATGGTACTTCCTATTACGATTCATGGTGATGCTGCTGTGACAGGTCAAGGTGTTGTGCAAGAAACCCTGAACATGTCTCAAGCGCGTGGCTATGAAGTCGGCGGTACAGTTCGTATTGTTATCAATAACCAAGTTGGTTTTACGACTTCAAATCCAAAAGATGCCCGTTCAACACAATACTGTACTGATATTGTGAAAATGGTTCAGGCACCTATTTTCCACGTTAATGCGGATGATCCTGAAGCGGTAGCTTTTGTCACTCGCTTAGCATTGGATTTCCGTAATACCTTTAAACGCGATGTTATGATTGATCTCGTTTGTTACCGTCGTCATGGTCACAACGAAGCGGATGAGCCAAATGCGACTCAACCTCTGATGTATCAAAAAATCAAAAAACATCCAACACCACGTAAAATTTATGCAGATAAACTGGTTGCTCAATCATTGCTTGATGCCAATGATGTGACAGAACTGGTGAATCTCTATCGTGATGCGTTGGATCGTGGTGATTGTGTTGTTGAAGAATACCGTCCAATGGGTCTGCATTCTTACACATGGGAACCGTACTTAAATCACGAATGGAATGAAGAGTATCCACATAAAGTAGAGAAAACGCGTTTACAAGATTTAGCGCGTCGTGTGAGTACCGTTCCTTCAGAAATTGTGATGCAGTCTCGTGTTGAGAAAATTTATGCTGACCGTGCTGTTATGGCAGAAGGTGAGAAACTACTCGACTGGGGTGCCGCAGAAACATTAGCGTATGCGACTTTAGTTGACCAAGGTATCACCATTCGTCTTTCTGGTGAAGATGCGGGACGTGGTACATTCTTCCATCGTCATGCTGTTATTCATAACCAAACAAATGGCTCTGTTTATGTACCCTTAGCCAATGTTCATAATGCTCAAGGACAATTTAATGTCTGGGATTCTGTATTAACAGAAGAAGCAGTACTTGCATTTGAATATGGTTATGCCACAACAGAACCTCGCGGTTTAACGATTTGGGAAGCGCAATTTGGTGACTTCGCAAACGTTGCTCAAGTGGTTATCGACCAATTTATTAGCTCTGGTGAGCAAAAATGGGGTCGTATGTGTGGTTTAGTTATGTTGTTACCACACGGTTATGAAGGTCAAGGTCCAGAACACTCCTCTGCGCGTTTAGAGCGTTATCTGCAACTGTGTGCAGAGCAAAACATGCAGGTTTGTGTGCCATCAACTCCGGCTCAGGTTTACCATATGTTACGCCGTCAAGCGTTACGTGGTATGCGTCGCCCACTTATCGTAATGTCACCAAAATCACTGTTACGTCATCCATTAGCGGTTTCTGCGTTGGATGAATTAGCAAATGGTAAATTCTTGCCTGTTATTGGTGAAATAGATGATTTAAAACCTGCTGATGTGAAGCGTGTTGTGATGTGTTCCGGTAAGGTTTACTACGATTTATTAGAACAGCGTCGTGCTAATGAGCAAAACAACGTTGCCATTATTCGTATTGAACAACTGTATCCATTCCCACATGAAGATATGGCTCAGGTCTTAGCTCCTTATGCTCATGTGAAAGATTTCGTATGGTGTCAAGAAGAGCCACTGAATCAAGGTGCTTGGTACTGTAGTCAGCATAACTTCCGTGATGCCATTCCTACTGGCGCAACATTACGTTATGCAGGACGTCCTGCATCAGCCTCGCCAGCAGTTGGTTATACCTCTGTTCATCAGGAGCAACAAAAAGCTCTGGTTGAAGACGCACTGAAAGTTGAATAAATAAGGATAGAAAATGAGTAGTGTAGATATTCTAGTACCGGATCTCCCTGAATCAGTTGCAGATGCATCGGTCGCAACTTGGCATAAAAAACCTGGTGATAGCATTCAACGCGATGAAGTGCTGGTTGAAATCGAAACAGATAAAGTTGTTTTAGAAGTTCCTGCAAGTGAAGCGGGTGTTTTAGAAAGTATTCTTGAAGAAGAAGGCGCTACCGTTGGTTCACGCCAATTACTCGGTCGCATTCGTTTAGGTGATAGCACTGGCATTCCTGCTGATGTGAAACCTGCTCAAGATAGCACTCCAGCACAGCGTCAAAGTGCTGATATTGCTGAAAAAGGCAATAATGATGCATTAAGTCCAACAGCGCGTCGCTTAGTGGCTGAGCACGATATTAACCCTGCGGATGTAAAAGGTAGTGGTGTCGGTGGACGTTTAACTCGCCAAGATATCGAAGGCCATGTTGCGAATAAATCAACTGCACAACCGGTAGCAGAAGTGCCTCAAGCACTGTTATCTCACCGTAGCGAAAAACGTGTACCAATGACACGTTTACGTAAACGTGTAGCTGAGCGTTTGTTAGAAGCGAAAAACACCACTGCAATGTTGACAACGTTTAACGAAATCAACATGCAACCAATCAAAGATTTACGTGCTCAGTATGGTGAAGCATTCGAAAAACGCCACGGTGTACGTTTAGGCTTTATGTCTTTCTATATTAAAGCCGTTGTTGAAGCCCTGAAACGCTATCCAGAAGTTAATGCTTCTATCGATGGTACTGATGTGGTTTATCACAACTACTTCGATATCAGTATTGCGGTATCAACACCACGTGGTCTGGTAACACCAGTATTACGTGATGCGGATGCAATGAGCATGGCGGATATTGAGAAAAACATCAAAGCATTAGCTGTAAAAGGTCGTGACGGTAAGTTAACTGTTGAAGATTTAACTGGCGGTAACTTCACTATCACAAATGGTGGTGTTTTCGGTTCATTAATGTCAACTCCGATTATCAACCCACCACAAAGTGCCATTTTAGGGATGCATGCAATTAAAGATCGCCCAATGGCAGTAGATGGTCAGGTTGTTATTCTACCAATGATGTATCTGGCTCTGTCTTATGACCACCGTTTAATTGATGGTCGTGAGTCTGTCGGTTTCTTAGTAACCGTTAAAGAGATGCTAGAAGATCCAGCTCGTTTATTACTTGATGTATAGGTAATAGATATCGCTTTTAGGCAGGAGATGCTCCTCCTGCCTACTTAGCAACAGACACAAGCATCAAAGAAGTACAGTGTGTTCGTGAAGCCAGATTTCACTGGCTTATAGTCAAAAAAATAAGAAAGCCCGACTTTCAACAAGATTATGGATAGAACATCATGAATTTACACGAGTATCAGGCAAAACAGCTTTTCACACGGTATGGATTACCAGCACCTGCTGGTTTCGCCTGCTCCACACCGCGCGAGGCAGAAGAAGCTGCATCAAAAATCGGTCAAGGCCCTTGGGTCGTGAAATGTCAGGTTCACGCGGGTGGACGTGGTAAAGCGGGCGGCGTAAAAGTCGTTAAATCTAAAGAAGAGATCCGCGCATTTGCTGAACAATGGTTAGGTAAACGTCTAGTCACTTATCAAACAGACGCTAATGGTCAGCCTGTTACACAGATTTTAGTTGAAGCAGCAACGGATATCGCTAAAGAGCTTTATCTTGGTGCGGTTGTTGACCGTGGTACCCGTCGCGTTGTCTTTATGGCTTCAACAGAAGGCGGCGTTGAAATTGAAAAAGTGGCAGAAGAAACGCCAGAACTTATTCATCGCGCAATTATTGATCCACTGACAGGTCCTATGCCTTATCAGGGAAGAGAATTAGCATTTAAACTGGGTTTAAAAGGCAAGCAAGTTAGTCAATTTGCTAAAATCTTTATGGGATTAGCCACTATTTTCTTAGAGCGCGATCTTGCTTTAATCGAAATTAACCCACTGGTTATTACTAAAGAAGACGATCTGATTTGTCTTGATGGTAAATTAGGCGTAGATAGCAATGCGCTGTATCGTCAACCAGAAATGCGTGAAATGCACGATCCTTCACAAGAAGATCCTCGTGAGGCACAAGCTGCACAATGGGAACTGAACTACGTTGCATTAGATGGCAACATTGGTTGTATGGTTAATGGTGCAGGCTTAGCGATGGGAACAATGGATATCGTTAAACTTCACGGTGGCGAGCCTGCAAACTTCCTTGATGTAGGTGGCGGTGCAACAAAAGAGCGCGTAACGGAAGCATTTAAGATTATTTTGTCAGATGAAAATGTCAGTGCTGTATTAGTCAACATTTTCGGCGGTATTGTTCGTTGTGACTTAATCGCAGACGGTATTATTGGCGCAGTTGAAGAAGTTGGCGTTAATGTTCCTGTGGTTGTTCGTCTTGAAGGAAACAATGCAGAGTTAGGCACTAAAAAATTAGCGGATAGTGGATTAAACATTATTGCAGCTAAAAGCTTAACTGATGCCGCGAAACAAGTTGTTGCAGCAGCGGAGGCAAAATAATGTCTATTTTAATCGATAAGAATACCAAAGTAATTTGCCAAGGCTTCACAGGTAGCCAAGGAACATTTCACTCTGAGCAAGCTATTGCTTATGGTACGCAAATGGTTGGTGGTGTTACACCGGGTAAAGGTGGGACTACTCATTTAGGTTTACCTGTATTCAATACAGTACGTGAAGCCGTTGAAGCTACGGGTGCAACTGCAACAGTTATCTATGTGCCGGCACCATTTTGTAAAGATTCAATCTTAGAAGCAATTGATGCAGGTATTAAACTAATTATCACTATTACTGAAGGTATCCCTACGCTGGATATGCTGACAGTTAAAGTTAAATTAGATGAAGCTGGCGTACGTATGATTGGTCCTAACTGCCCAGGGGTTATCACGCCAGGTGAATGTAAGATTGGTATTATGCCAGGACACATCCACTTACCAGGCAAAGTCGGTATTGTATCTCGCTCAGGTACATTAACGTATGAAGCTGTTAAGCAAACAACAGACGTTGGTTTAGGTCAATCAACCTGTGTTGGTATTGGTGGTGACCCAATTCCAGGTTCTAACTTTATTGATATCCTGAAGCTATTCCAAGAAGATCCACAAACTGAAGCGATTGTGATGATCGGTGAAATTGGGGGCACAGCAGAAGAAGAAGCCGCTGCTTATATCAAGGATCACGTTACTAAGCCCGTTGTCGGCTATATCGCCGGTGTAACAGCGCCTAAAGGTAAACGTATGGGACATGCGGGTGCCATTATTGCTGGTGGTAAAGGTACTGCAGATGAGAAATTTGCTGCCCTTGAAGCCGCTGGTGTTAAAACAGTCCGTAGCTTAGCGGATATCGGCGAAGCAATTAAATCACTGATCAAGTAAGTAACAATTCTGTTAATAATTTCAGATTGATACTATTTTAAATGCCAGTTTCCAAAAAAGAAGCTGGCATTTTTTATTTCTAGTTTCATTTAATAGTCACATCAATAGCTAATATTGCCATTAACACATCAATATCCCACCTAAATTTACGCTAATAAATTGTTTTATATTGTCTTTTTTTTAAATTGATCTGTAATAAAAACATCCTTTCTCTATTTGTTTACGTCCTTTTAGAGCCTAAAAATAATGATATAAACCATGTATAAATTTTCTTAATTGTTAAAAACAATATTTTAAATGCATGTTTAAAGTAAAGAAGAGTATCACTTAGAAACAATGAAGACGTGTTTCATGTTGTTTTTAATATAGGTACTTCTATAAATATCGTAACAATTAGCTTTAAATTTATACTAGGATCATGCTGTAACGCTGATTTTTACTAAGAAGATAGACTTTTAAACATGTTAATGAATAGATGATAAAGAGGAGAGATAAGCGCGTTGATGGGAAAAATATCTTTTTGTTATGATAAAACATCAAAATGATGATTAAAGGCGAATTATAATCTTTTTATCGTTCTATAAACTGATAATAAGAAGTTACTGAGTATCTCGAAAAGTACTTTTCTTAAATAAAAAAACAGAATAAATGCGTTTTTATATTTTTTCTTATATTGTTCAAAAAATGACTTTCTTTTTGTTTTTATCCTGTTGATTTTTATTGTTATTTTATTTTTATTATTAATGGTGATGTTGCATTTTTTTAGTTAAATGCAGATGTGTTGCACTTTGTTTCTCTAGATTGAAAGAGAAACTAAAAAATAAATAACGTTAGGAATTGATAATCAAGATTAGATTTTTTATATATCTTTATTAGATAAAATAATTGAGAGTATTTTTTTATATTTACATTTCTGTAAATTTCAACTTATTAATTAATAGATTATTTTTATAAAATATTTATTATTTACCTGCAAAAAAATGAAATTGATATTAAAATTAATAAAACACAATTAAAAGTGTTTATTTTTAAGTCTGCTATGAAAATAAAAAGTTAATTTTATTATGGAAAATATAAGGAGGTAAATTACACTTAAAAATAAAAACAACATTGCATTAACACAACGGTAACTATTGGGTAATTTATTCGCAACTAGTTAACATTAAAGTGTTTTTTTGATGTGGGTCAAGTTATTAATTGTGGCAAAAATTTCTGAATATGCTTAAATTGGCACACGATCAAATATGCTGTTACAAACCTAAAAGTCGTATTGTTGACCTAAGCTCAGAATTCAAATCTGGGTCACGCAAAATATATTTATTATATGTAAATATAAGCGTACTATTTGTAAGGTATTGTGTTTTTGGTCTTTAATATTCGTTGTTGTTTTTAGAGGCATTTATTGCTGGTAGTTATGAGGCTTTATAATTTAATAAAGTCGGGTTGCCGCAAGTCGGTGTCTTCCTGCTAGGAGCAAGGAGTCAAGATGTTTGATATTGTCGAACTGTCACGGTTACAGTTTGCCTTAACAGCAATGTATCACTTCCTTTTTGTCCCACTAACGCTGGGTATGGCGTTTATGTTGGCAATCATGGAAACGATATATGTTCTGTCAGGTAAACAAGTTTACAAAGATATGACAAAGTTCTGGGGTAAGTTATTTGGTATTAACTTTGCTCTGGGTGTCGCAACTGGGTTGACCATGGAGTTCCAATTTGGTACTAACTGGTCATATTTCTCTCATTACGTCGGTGATATCTTCGGTGCGCCTTTAGCAATCGAAGGTTTGATGGCGTTCTTCTTAGAATCAACTTTCGTTGGATTGTTCTTCTTTGGCTGGGATCGCTTAGGCAAGAAGCAGCACTTGATAGTAACTTGGTTAGTTGCTTTTGGTTCTAACTTCTCTGCTCTGTGGATCCTTGTTGCGAATGGTTGGATGCAAAACCCTGTCGCTGCAGACTTCAACTTTGAAACCATGCGAATGGAAATGTTGAGTTTTGCTGATCTGGTTTTAAACCCTGTCGCACAAGTTAAATTTGTTCACACCGTTGCTGCTGGTTACTGTACGGGTGCATTCTTTGTTCTGGGTATCAGCTCTTACTACCTGCTCAAAGGTCGTGATATCGGTTTTGCAAAACGTTCTTTCGCAGTTGCTGCTACTTTTGGTATCGCCGCTGTATTATCTGTTATCGTACTGGGTGATGAATCTGGTTACGAAATGGGTGACGTACAGAAAACCAAACTGGCTGCAATTGAAGGTGAATGGCATACAGAAGCGGCTCCAGCTGCATTTAATCTGATTGCATTCCCTAATCAAGAAAAAATGGAAAACTCGTTTGCATTACAAATCCCTTATGTTATGGGTATTATTGCAACGCGTTCTTTCGATACGCCAGTATTAGGTCTTAACGATCTGATGAGTCAGCATGAAGTTCGTATTCGTAACGGTATGAAAGCTTACGAATTATTAAGCGAATTACGCGCGGGTAATACTGATCCTGCTATTCGTGCTGCATTTAATGATACTAAACAAGATTTAGGCTACGGTTTATTACTGAAGCGCTATACTGATAAAGTTGTTGATGCAACAGAAGAGCAAATCAAATCTGCTGCAAAAGACACTATTCCTAATGTCGCACCACTGTTCTGGTCATTCCGTATCATGGTTGCTGCAGGCTTCCTGATGTTACTGGTTGTTGCGATTTCCTTCTGGACTGTTCTGTCTAACCGTATTGGTAACTATAAATGGTTACTGCGTGCTGCTCTGTTTAGTATTCCATTACCATGGATTGCAGTTGAAGCAGGTTGGTTTGTTGCAGAATATGGACGTCAACCATGGGCGATTGGTGAAATCCTGCCTACGGCTGTAGCAACTTCTTCACTGACACAGGCTGATATCCTAGTCTCTATGGGTCTTATCTGTGGTCTGTACACATTGTTCCTAGTTGCTGAAATGTTCCTGATGTTCAAATTTGGTCGCCTTGGGCCGAGTAGCCTGAAGACGGGTCGCTATCACTTTGAACAGAAGACAGCTTCTTCTCAAAGTAAGTAACACAGGAGTCCACTATGTTTGATTATGAAGTATTGCGATTTGTTTGGTGGCTACTGATTGGTATCTTACTGATTGGCTTTGCGGTCACTGATGGTTTTGATATGGGTGTTGGTGTGTTACTACGCGTTATCGCTAAAGATGACACTGAACGCCGTATTTTGATTAACTCTGTTGCACCTCACTGGGATGGTAACCAAGTATGGTTAATCACAGCAGGTGGTGCATTATTCGCTGCATGGCCAATGGTTTATGCTGCGGCATTCTCCGGTTTCTATTTTGGTATGATCTTCGTACTGGCGGCATTATTCTTCCGTCCTGTCGGTTTTGATTACCGTTCTAAATTGGAATCTCCAAAATGGCGTGGTATGTGGGATTGGGGTATCTTTATTGGTAGCTTCGTTCCGCCATTAGTTATCGGTGTTGCTTTTGGTAACCTGTTACAAGGTGTTCCACTAGAAGTCGATAGCATGCAACGTGTATCTTATAACGGTACGACGAATGCACTGATTAACCTGTTAAGTCTATTAAACCCATACGGTTTATTAGCGGGTGTGGTCAGCTTAATGATGATTGTTGCACATGGTGCAAGTTATCTTCAAATGCGTACAACGGGTGAGTTACATGAGCGTACTCGTAAAACAACGTACATTACCTCATTAATTACGTTTATCGCATTCGCATTAGCTGGTGTATGGTTAATCTATGGTATCGATGGCTTTATTATTACAAGCACTATTGATACAGCTGGTCCATCATCTCCACTGCTGAAAACCGTTTCTCATGAAGCGGGTGCTTGGATGACTAACTACAACAACTATCCAGTATTATGGGCATTACCAGCCTTAGGTCTGTTATCTCCATTACTGGCGATTGTTGCAACTAAAGCAAATAAAGGTGGTTGGGCATTCCTGTTCACTTCACTGACAATTGCGGCTGTTATCCTGACTTGTGGTGTGACTATGTTCCCATTTGTGATGCCTTCAAGCACTTTCCCAGATGTGAGCTTAACAATGTGGGATGCAACTTCTAGCCTGTTTACTCTTCAGGTAATGACAGTTGTTGCGATTATCTTTGTACCTATCGTTCTCCTTTACACTATCTGGTGTTACTGGAAAATGCATGGTCGCCTCGATAAGAAATTTATCGAAGGCAATAATCATACTCTGTACTAAGGAGCATAGAGAATGTGGTATTTTGCATGGCTTCTCGGAACGCTCTTCGCTTGTAGTATTGCGGTGATCGCAGGACTGGCTTTCGAGCACTCTGAAGCGAAAAAAGCTTCAGAAAGTGAAGAATAATGTTGGATAAAAGCTACCAACTACTAGACAAGGGCCCGATTAGGGCTCTTGTTTTAATCATGGCGTTGGTAATGGCATTTTGTGTCATGTGGGACCCTAGCCGATTTGCAGCGAACACGAGTTCACTTGCAATTTGGCAAGGTATTCTTCTTATTTGGTCTGTGTGTGCTGGTGCAACGTTTGGCCTAGCATTTCGTCCTAAGCACGTTGTTGCAAAATGTTTATTACATCCAATCCCTGCAATTATTATTTTAATTGTTGGGCTAAGTTACTTTTTCTTTTAAGAAAATACCTTATTTCTGCTCAGTGTATGAAAAAGAAATAAGGTATTTTATCTCCTAAATATCGTCTCTAAATTCTCTCACTTTTCTAACGTTATAGTTGGATATTCTCTTTTAAATAATCAATAAATAAACGTGTTTTTCTTGGAATATACTCACTATAAGGGAAAATAATATTAACGGATTGCGTTAACAAAGGAATTTCAGGGAACATCACGACTAATTTTTCTTCTAGTAATTCTTGATGAATATACCAATGTGGCAAAATAGCCATTCCAGCATGTGAAAGTACCATTTTTTTTAATGCCGCAATGGTATTCGTTTCAAAATAAGCATCTTGAGCTAACTGAGAAAGCAGGGTATTAAATTCTGAAGATGGAGAAAGTTTGCTTTGACGTAAATTACTATTTGCTAAATAAGGGATAGCGTTTAAGTCGGCGAGAGTTTTTATTGAGAACGTCTGCAATAAATTAGGAGAGATGACTAACCTTATCTCATAATCAGCCAGTTTTGTAGATCGATAATTGCTATCTTTCAATGTACCAAGCCGAATCGCGAGATCAAGTTTATGGTTTATTAAATCTTCAATAGAAGAATTAAATGCATACTGTACTTTTAGCTTTGGGTGTAACTGCATAAATTGATTAAGTAATGGCAAAATATAGTGTTCACCAAATTCAGCCGTTGAACTTAATCGCAACGATCCCTGCAATTCTTGTTGTCCTAATCGCGCCTTGTCTAACGTTTGTTCTAACTGACTTAACACAAGGCGGAAATCTTGATAAAGCATTTCACCAGTTTCAGTTAGCGAAAACCGTCGCGTATTACGATTGAGTAATGACACATCCAATTCTGTTTCTAACGCTTTGATATGAATGCTTACCATTGATTTACTGAGGCGCAAATATTTTGCCGCTTGAGTAAATGATCCAGTATCAACAACAGCGATAAAAGAGCGAATTCGATCTATTTGATTTTGCATGATTGTTTACTCTGATTAAACAATAAGTTCTATTTTGTCAGATAGACGAAATTCGTCAATCTTCCGTACTCTATGCGCGGAGGATTTTTATGACTTACCGCTATCGAATTGCATCTATATTTCTGCTGGGCTTCTTTATAGATTGTATTAACATTTTTATGTCAGCTATTGCATTACCTGCAATTGCTGATGATATGCAAATCTCTATCGTTTCTGTGACATGGGTTTCAAATAGTTATATTCTGGGATTAACATTAATTATTCCATTAAGTCACTGGTTATCTCAACGCTTTGGAATTAAAGCATTGATGGTAACGTCAATGTTGATGTTTAGTTTATCGGTCGCATTAGTGGGATATTCTCATTCTTTCAGTGAACTTATTTTTTGGCGTTTTATTCAAGGTGTGAGTGGTGGTCTCTTAATCCCGATTGGGCAAGCATTAACTTTTCAATATTTTCAAGGGCATGAGAGAAGTAAAATTTCTACTTTGATTATGGCAATAGCCTTAATTGCACCTGCAATATCACCGACATTAGGTGGATTTATTGTTGATGTTATTTCCTGGCGTTGGGTTTTTTATAGCAATATTCCATTCTCATTGCTAACTGCGTTTCTAGCCTTTATCTGGGTAAAAGAGCCTTTACCTAAAGAAAACACTATACCTGATATTAAAGGTATCATTCTTATTAGCTTGATCATTGTATCTGGGTTGTTTGCGTTATCTGCTTATGGTGAATATCACTCAACATTACTTGCTATAGTGATTGCC
Source organism: Proteus cibi (assembly GCF_003144405.1). Lineage (GTDB taxonomy): Bacteria > Pseudomonadota > Gammaproteobacteria > Enterobacterales > Enterobacteriaceae > Proteus > Proteus cibi. The sequence continues at coordinate 267,759 of NZ_PENW01000009.1, read as the reverse complement.
GTATTTTCAATAATTTTTGCTGTACTTTATTATTACCATTATCGGCACCATTCATCACCGGTTATTAATTTAGCATTATTAAAAAATAGAAATTTATCACTCTCTATTTTTATTTATTACTGTATTCCGGGTATTTTTACCGGAGTGAATATTCTTGCTATTTTTTATTTACAACAATATTTAAAATTTACAGGTCAAGGCACGGGTATTTTTATGTTGTTGTATGCACTAGGTGCTTTCATTTCAATGACAATAAGTGGTGCACTTTATAATAAATTAGGTATGAAAAACTTATTTATCATTGCATTGCTATTGCACAGTACGGGTATTTTTTTATTAACATTTTTAAATGACAATACTGATATTCCATTACTTATTATTGCATATTTAATTATCGGAGTGGGCGGGGGAATGGGTGCTAACACCGCTCAAACCACGGCGTTGTATGACTTTAATACGCAAAAGTTAGTTCAAGCAAGTGTTATTTGGAATATTAACAGACAAGTTGTTTTTAGTGTTGGGGCAACTGTGGTTGCTATGTTATTTAATATTCTTTCTCTTTTTTGTTTACCACAAACAGCGTATAGCATGACTTTTTTAATATGCGCACTGATAGGTATTTTACCGCTTATTTTATTATTTACACTAAAGAAAAAAGTTATTACACAGGAAATACAAGATGAATTTTAATACTGACTTAATTATAGAAAGCATTAAATCTTTGCATAATGAGATTGAAACAGTTTTTACGCAATATCCACTATCGGTTGATGCTATTACAAAAATAGAAAATCTTTTATCTCAAGAGTTTTCAATGGTTGGGATCAGTGGAAAAGCAGTGAGTTATGATGATGTTATCGCGATGTTCAGACAAAATGCAGGAAAAAGAAGCGGTCTGAAAATAAAAACAGATGATTATAAAATAATTTACCAGTCAGATTGTTTGGCACTTGTCAGATATCAAGAAACACACAGTGAAAATAAGAATATTCTTATGCGTGAGTCTGTGGTGTTATTGAGACGTAATTCTCATGATGAGTGTTGGCAATGGCACTATCTTCATGAAACCCCAATCTCAAATAATTAGTTGATTTATATAAAAAACCAGTTTTTTAACTGGTTTTTTTCTGTCATTAAAAATAATACTACTAAATTAGACAATCTATGAATTTCTAATTAGCAAGCATTTTTATGCTGTCTTAATAAAAATATTTTTTCTATTCAGAGCACAAAGCATATTGCGTGTTGCAAAGAAGAGTTTATGATTGGCGCCTGAAGACTGCGTTTTCTATTCTTTACGTTACTACGATTCCCTTAGAGCGACCTCTTAAGTATAGTTAGGTGACCTATAGCTACATTATTTATGGACTTAACTCGGGAAAGGTAAAGGAGTGAATATGCAGTTTCTTTGGCCTGTTCGTGTTTATTATGAAGATACTGATGCCGGTGGTGTTGTTTATCATGCCAGTTATCTGAAATATTTTGAACGCGCTAGAACTGAATTACTTAGAGAAAAAGGTTTTCATCAGCATGATTTACGGGAGTATGATCATGTTGTATTTGTTGTACGTAAATTATCAATAGAATATATTACGCCAGCTCGGCTTGATAATCTTTTGCAAGTAGAAAGTGAAATTACCACATTGCGGGGTGCTTCAATGACATTTTCTCAAAAGATTATTAATGAAGATGGTTGTGTATTGTGTAGCGCAGAAGTGCTCGTTGTCTGCGTAGATTCATCAAAAATGAAGCCTGTAGCGCTTCCTAAGTCCATTATCGCGGAGTTTAAGTAGTGGCTGACATGAATGTTATCGATCTCTTCCTAAAAGCAGGGCTTTTAGTCAAGTTGATCATGTTGCTTTTAATCGGATTTTCTATTGCATCTTGGGCGATTATTATTCAGCGAACTAAAGTTCTGAATGCCGCCGATCGTGAAGCTGCAGATTTTGAAGATAAATTCTGGTCAGGTACTGATTTGGCTCGTTTATATAAAGATAGCCAAGCTCGTCGTGATGAATTATCTGGCTCAGAGCAAATTTTTCATTCGGGCTTTAAAGAGTTTGCCCGTTTGCATCAAGCAAGCGTTCATGCTCCTGATGCGGTTGTTAATGGTGCATCAAGAGCAATGCGTGTCTCTTTCAATCGTGAATTAGAATCTTTAGAAACTCATATCCCTTTCCTTGGTACTGTCGGTTCTATCAGCCCATATATTGGTCTGTTCGGTACAGTATGGGGGATTATGCACGCATTTATTGCATTAGGTAGTGTTAAACAAGCAACATTACAAATGGTCGCACCCGGCATTGCTGAAGCGTTGATTGCAACAGCTATCGGTTTATTTGCGGCGATCCCCGCAGTTATGGCTTATAACCGGTTTACGCAGCGTGTAAATAAACTGGAACAAAGTTACGATAACTTTATGGAAGAGTTCCTGACGATTTTACATCGCCAAGCTTTTGCCTCCGCAGAAAAGAAATAGTTAACGCAGAAGGAGAGAGCTGATGGCACGGGGTCGCAGTAGCCGCCGAGGCGTAAAATCAGAGATTAACATTGTTCCTTTGCTCGACGTATTATTAGTGCTGTTACTTATTTTTATGGCAACGGCACCTATTATCTCGCAAAGTGTTGAGGTTGATCTTCCTGAAGCAACAGAGACACAAACTGTTTCAAGTAGCGATAACCCTCCTGTGATTGTTGAAGTTGCAGGTGTTGGGCAGTACAACATTCGTGTTGACCAGGAAGTCTTAGAATTATTACCACAAGAACAGATTATGGCTGAAGCTAAACGACAACTGGAAAAAAATCCGAAAGTTGTCTTTCTTATTGGCGGTGCTAAAGATGTTCCTTATGATGAGATAATTAAAGCGCTCAACATGTTACGTCAAGCAGGTGTTAAATCTGTAGGTTTAATGACTCAGCCTATGTAATTAGGTTGAAATAAGTTTGGATGATAGCGTGGGAAAGAAGACGAAACCAACCCGAAGTAAATTGAGCGGTTCAGTTATCTTGTCTACCGCCATGCATTTACTCGTTGTCGCATTGCTTATCTGGGGATCATTAACTCAGAAATGGGATTTAGGTGGTGGCGGTGGAGAAGATGGGCAAGTTATTGATGCTATTATGGTTGATCCTAATGCGGTAGTGCAACAGTATAACCAGCAAAAAGCACAACAGGCTAACGTCCAAAAAGCTGAGCAAGAGCGCAAAGCGCGTGCTGAGCAACAAGAAGAAGAATTGCGTCAGCAACAAATGAAAGAACAAGAACGTTTGAAAACGTTAGAAGTTGAACGTTTGCAAGCAAAAGAGGCAGCAGAAGCTCAAAAACGTGAAGCTGCATTAGCTGCCACTAAAGCGAAAGAAGAACAAAAAATTGCTGAAGAAGCGGCTGCACAAGCGAAAGCTGAACGAGATCGCATCTTAAAAGAACAAGCAGATGCGAAAGCGCAAGCTGAAGCTGAAGCGAAAAAACAAGCAGAATTAGCGGCAAAACAAAAAGCAGAAGAAGCTAAAGCTAAAGCCGAAGCAGATGCTAAAGCCAAAGCAGAAGCGGATGCAAAAGCTAAGGCCGAAGCCGATGCGAAAGCAAAAGCTGCCGCAGAAGCAAAAGCCAAAGCCGCAGCAGAAGCGAAAGCAAAAGCAGCTGCTCAACAGCAAAGTAAGGCCGTTGATAGTTTGCTTGATGGTTTAGTTGCTGATGGTAGTAAACAAAGCGGAGCCTCTGCAGCAGGACAAGGTGGTGGAAATCGCACGGGTGCAAATGGTGAAGGTGTAGATCGCTATAAAGGCCAACTGAAAGTTGCAATAGAACAGAAGTTTATTGATCCGGAGTTATACAAAGGAAAAACTTGTGAGCTAAGGATCAGTATTGCACCTGATGGGATGTTAATTAATGCGAAGATTGCAGGTGGTGATCCAGCATTATGTCAAGTGGCATTACGTGCAGCGAATACCGCTAAATTACCTAAGCCACCGAAAGATGTTTATGAACAAGTAAAATCATCAACAATTGAGTTTAAGCCATAAAACTGTCTGATTGTAGGAAAACATGCACTAATTTATAGCTATTTTAGAATGTTATTGATGCGTTGTATGGTGTTGTTGAAAAGCGTTTGTTACTATTCTGTGCGTTATTGCGTAATAACCGCAATAATAAAAGGGAGACATGATGAAGCAGGCATTAAATGTTATCTTCGGGCTTTTAATTTTATGCGTAACCACTCTGGCTAACGCTGAAGTTCGAATTGAAATTACACAAGGGGTAAATACTGCACGCCCTATCGGTGTTGTTCCTTTTAAATGGGAAGGCACAGGTCAAATGCCAGAAGATATCGCTGGCGTGATTGCAGCGGATTTACGCAATAGCGGAAAATTTAATCCAATTGATGTATCTCGTATACCTCAACAACCTGTTACAGCCTCTGAAGTCCAACCTGCACTTTGGACTGCATTAGGCATTGACTCGGTTGTTGTGGGGCGAGTGCAACCATCAGCGGATGGTCAATATTTAGTGAGTTATCAGCTAGTTGATGTTGCTGGCTCACCCGGTGCGGTTTTATCTCAAAGTGAGTTTAAAGTTCCATCTAAATGGTTACGTTACTCTGCACATACTGCTAGTGATGAAGTTTTTGAAAAACTGACAGGTATTCGTGGTGCATTCCGTACACGTATTGCTTATGTTGTTGTGACAAATGGTGGCGCATATCCTTATGAATTGCGTGTTTCAGATTATGATGGATTTAACCAAGATCGTGTTTATCGTTCATCACAACCATTAATGTCACCAGCATGGTCGCCAGATGGTGCTAAACTTGCCTATGTCACCTTTGAAAGTGGTCAATCTGCTTTAGTGGTACAAACATTAGCAACAGGTGAAATTCGCCAAATTGCATCATTCCCAAGACATAATGGTGCGCCTTCGTTTTCACCTGATGGTTCTAAACTTGCATTTGCGCTTTCTAAGAGCGGTAGCTTAAATTTGTATGTGATGGATTTAGCGAGTGGGAATATGACACAGGTAACCAATGGCAGAAGTAATAATACCGAGCCAAATTGGATGCCAGATGGACAAACCTTGGTCTATACTTCAGATCAAGGTGGACGTCCACAAATTTACAAGGTTAATATTAACGGTGGAACACCAGAGCGTATTACTTGGGAAGGTAAACAAAACCAAAACCCGGCAGTAAGCCCAGATGGTAGTTTCTTAGTTATGGTGAGTTCTGAAAGCGGTAGGCAACATATCGCTAAGCAGGATCTGGAAACGAATTCCGTACAATATCTAACAGATACGTTTCTGGATGAAACGCCAAGCATCGCTCCTAACGGTACAATGGTTATTTATAGCTCTACACAAGGCTTAGGCACCATTTTGCAGCTAGTATCGACTGATGGACGTTTCAAAGCGCGTCTTCCGGCGACTGATGGTCAGGTTAAATCACCTGCCTGGTCACCGTTTATGTGATGCATAAAAATTATGTATGGCAAACAAATAAAGGAACAAATAGAGATGCAATTAAACAAAGTGTTTAAAGGGTTGATGTTAGCATTACCACTCGTTGCTGTTGCAGCATGTAGCTCAAACAAAAACGACGATCAAACTGATACAAACAATGTACCAGTTGTTGAACAAGGTCCTACTGCTGAAGAATTAGCACGTCAGCAATTAGAACAACTGAAACAACAAAACATCGTTTACTTCGGTTTTGACAAATATGACATTAGCTCAGATTACGCTAACCTGTTAGATGCACACGCTGCATTCCTGCGTGCAAATCCATCAGTACGTATCACTGTAGAAGGTCATGCTGACGAACGCGGTACTCCAGAATACAACATCGCTCTGGGCGAACGTCGTGCTAACGCTGTAAAAATGTACCTACAAGGTAAAGGCGTATCAGCTGATCAACTGTCAATCGTTTCTTACGGTAAAGAAAAACCAGCTGTACTGGGTCATGACGAAGCCGCTTACGCGAAAAACCGTCGTGCAGTACTGGATTACTAAGAGAACGGCATGAACAACAGTAACTTCAGACCTTTCTTGATGAGTCTGTTGTTACTGGTTGGCGTAGCGGCTCCAGTAGCCGCTATTGCCCAAGCGCCAATCAGTAATATCGGTTCAGGTTCGACCGATGAACGACTCGCCCAACTTGAGCGTTTTTCAAATGCTCACAGCCAGCTTTTGACCCAATTACAGCAACAACTCGCTGATTCTCAGCGTGATATTGATATGTTACGTGGTCAAATTCAGGAAAATCAATACCAGTTAAATCAAGTTGTTGAACGCCAACGCAACATCTATCAACAATTAGATAGCCTTGGTGGTGGAGCTTCAACATCAACAGAAGCCACTCAACCTGATAATACTGCTTCTTCAACATCTCCTGCTGCAACTAACGCAGGGCAAGGTGATGAGAAGGCCGATTACAATGCAGCAATTGATATCGTATTGAATTCTAAAGATTACGATAAGGCAATTGTTGAATTAAACAACTTTATCAATAACTATCCGAAGTCTAGCTATCAATCAAATGCACAATTTTGGTTGGGTCAGATGTATTACTTAAAAGGTAATAAGGATCAGGCGGCAAGCACATTTGCTATTGTTGTTAAAAACTATCCGAAATCTCAAAAAGCAAGTGAAGCCTTTTATAAAATTGGTTTGATCATGCAAGAGAAAGGGCAAAAGGATAATGCGAAAGCTGTTTACCAACAAGTGATTAAGCAATATCCAAATAGCGCTGGCGCTAAATTAGCGCAAAAGCAGCTAGGAACACTCTAATTATTGACCCCGTAATGTAAAATGTTGCATTTTCGGGGTTAAATGATTGTTTTTTCAACGGTTGAGTTTTTTTTTGAAAAAAAACGTTGCACAAAAACATTAAATCAGTATTATTACCCGCCGTTGCCACAGAGAATGTGGTGAGTTCGAAAAAGGGTCGTTAGCTCAGTCGGTAGAGCAGTTGACTTTTAATCAATTGGTCGGGCGTTCGAATCGCCCACGACCCACCATTTTCGAACACCAATCCGTTTTTATTGAAATGGGTCGTTAGCTCAGTCGGTAGAGCAGTTGACTTTTAATCAATTGGTCGGGCGTTCGAATCGCCCACGACCCACCATTTTCGAACACCAATCCGTTTTTATTGAAATGGGTCGTTAGCTCAGTCGGTAGAGCAGTTGACTTTTAATCAATTGGTCGGGCGTTCGAATCGCCCACGACCCACCATTTCAATCCCTTCCTATATATCTATCATTACCTAAACAGACAGAAAATAAACTCTTAGCTATTTTTTGATACTGTAATTCATTGTTTCATTAAACAATAAAGATAGTTTTCTCAAAATTGAAAAAACTACCTCGCTTTAATTAATAATCACATTGAAATGAGTAATGACAAACAATCGATGACGTAATCTGGGCGTATTCATTTTCAGTCAAAAATTCATTGTCGATCAGCCAATTACTAACAAGTTCTTGTGTTTTTATCGCGGTATCAATTGGATGATTTAGCTGTTTTGAAGCATCAAGAAAAAATGCCATCATCACAGAAAGGGCAGCAGCGGCTTCATAAGGTGTACTCATTGCAAGAGTGCTTTCCAATGAGTGCAATGAATAAAACTTAGGTAGCCATTCTTTCAGATTTTTTCCTTGATACCACACATCTTGTGTTGGCGCATTGTGTAATGCAACTTGTTCAAGTAACGCTATCAACCATTCACGCATATCATTCATGCGATAATTAGCAAACCAAAATTCATGGCGTAGAATAGCTACAGCGACTTGTGTCGCTTCAAACCAGAATTCTTGAGCATTATTACATGCCTGCTCTTTTGAAAGCACAGGAGGCGTTATAACGCTAATTTCAGGAAGCCCGTCACATAAACCTGTTTTATCAAGTAAGATTTGATATCCACGCTGGTAAACTGGACTAAGCCCTTCACTTTTCATGTTAAAAATACGCTCAGGCTCTGCCATCATAATATCCATTTTGCGACCTTGAGCTAAAACATGTAAATAAATAGGCCAAAGTTTACTTTTAGGATCTTCACACTCTAATGGTAAGTTAACAAGGCTATCACCAAATTGTGATAACCAATGTTGGTTTTTTGCGAGTTCAGTCGCACCATAACCGATAAGCTCTATATCAATGTCAGAATAACTGTCTATCTTTTTATTACGTCCTAATGATCCCGTTAGCACTACAGCTTCAATTCTAGGATCAAGAAGGGCAAAAGATAGCATGCGATCGATTAAACGTGTTGTTGGCTCCATATTTCTCTCTAATAAGTAAAATGTAATAAAGCTATTTGTCGTTTTTATTGTTTAAAAAGTAAAATCAGAATAATTTGTTTAGTATATAAAACATTTGTTTGTTATTTTTATAAAACGGAAACATAATGTTTAATATTAAAAACTAAGTATCATTATAAATATGAATTTATAATATATCTTTACTACTTTGCAAAGATGTCGCAATAACCCATATTTTCTTTGTTTTTTTCTATGATTAAGTCGGGGTTGTAAAATGGATGTCATGAGTTGGTTTAGTATCAATAATATTTTAGTCAATATTCCATTAGGAGAGGGGGGATACCCGCTTTCATGGATTGAAGCCGTTGGCACCATCGCAGGACTATTGTGTATTTGGCTTGCCAGTCAGGAAAAAATTATTAACTATTTATTTGGACTGATTAATGTCACTTTATTTGCCATTATATTTTTTCAAATTCAGCTGTATGCAAGCTTACTACTTCAAATTTTCTTCTTTGCCGCCAATATTTATGGATGGTATGCATGGAGCAGAGTGAATGATTTTGAGCAGGCTGAATTGAAAATACGTTGGTTAAAATCAAGCCATCGTCTCTTTTTAATTGTTGTTTCGATAGCGGCTATTGCTGCGCTTACTTTCAATATTGATACGGTATTTGGCTATTTAGCTGTTGTTGCTGTTGATATATTAAATGTCTTTGGTGCAAATTTAGCTACACCTGTTCTTGAACCTGATGCTTACCCATTCTGGGATTCTACAATGACGGTTCTCTCTATTGTCGCGATGATCTTAATGACACGTAAATTAGTCGAAAATTGGCTAGTTTGGTCTGTTATTAACGTGATTAGTATTGTTATATTCTACAAACAAGGTGTTTATGCCATGTCTGTTGAATATATCATCTTACTGGCTATCGCGATTAATGGTTCTCGTTTGTGGATCAAAACCGCAAAACGCTCTAGCAAAAATAATTATCTCTCCTAATAAAAAAGGCTGGTAGAGTTATCTTTCTCTCCAGCCTTAATATTCATTGTTTTTATTCTTATTATTAACGCAATTTTGAATCATTATTTTGCTTAAATGCGCTATTTCCCTTTATGTTGAAATTTTTAGAAAGGTGGCTAGAGGTGCTTTAGGTTGAAAGGGTGTTTACAGATAGAAAACGAATGGTTAGATTGGAAAAGCAATAATAACATTGACTAGATAACATAGAGTGGATACACGGGAATGAATTATCAAAATGATGACCTTAAAATAACACAAATTAATGAACTCTTACCGCCAGTGGCTTTATTGGAAAAGTTTCCTGCGACTGATAATGCGGCTTTTACAGTTCGTCATGCCCGTGAAGCTATTCATCAAATCCTCGCTGGAAAAGATGATCGTCTATTGGTGGTAATTGGACCTTGTTCTATTCATGATCCGAAAGCTGCACTGGAGTATGCACAACGTTTAAGTCTTATTAGAGAAGAGCTGAAAGACCAACTTGAAATTGTCATGCGTGTTTATTTTGAAAAACCGCGCACTACTGTAGGTTGGAAAGGCTTAATTAACGATCCTCATATGGATCATACTTTTGATATTAATGAAGGTTTACGTATTGCTCGTAATCTTTTATTAACGATTAATGACAGTGGCTTGCCAACGGCTGGCGAATTCTTAGATATGATAACGCCACAATACGTTGCTGATTTAATGAGTTGGGGTGCAATTGGCGCTCGAACTACAGAGTCACAAGTTCACCGTGAGCTTTCATCTGGTCTATCTTGTCCTGTTGGTTTTAAAAATGGTACAGATGGCACTATTAAAGTGGCAATTGATGCCATTAATGCAGCGGGATCGCCACACTGTTTTCTTTCTGTCACTAAATGGGGTCATTCTGCTATTGTGCGTACAGCAGGTAATGGTGATTGCCATATTATTTTACGTGGTGGTAAAGAGCCAAATTACAGTGCTGAACATGTTGCCAAGGTAAAAGAAGGGCTAAAAAAAGCGGGTTTACCACAGAATGTGATGGTTGATTTCAGTCATGCCAATAGTTGCAAGAAATTTGAGAAACAAATGGAAGTTGGTGCTGATATTTGCCAACAAATTAGCGCAGGTGAAAAAGCATTAATTGGGGTTATGGTTGAAAGCCATTTAGTGGAAGGTAGTCAATCATTAGAAAGCGGTGAACCATTGGTTTACGGTAAAAGTATCACGGATGCTTGTATTGGTTGGGATGATACCGAAACGCTGTTACGCCAATTAGCAGACGCGGTTGTGGCTCGTCGTAGTAAAGCGTAATAGTTAAATTTAGAGTATAAAAAATGCCACTTTAAAGTGGCATTTTTTTATGTAACTCAAGATAAAGGTAAAATTATTTTGCTTTACCTTGGTTAGCAACCGCGGCTGCTTTTGCTGCGATTTCGTCAGCATTACCTAAGTAGTAACGTTTGATAGGTTTCATGTTTTCATCAAATTCGTAAACTAAAGGTACAGCTGTTGGGATATTCAGCTCAAGAATTTCATCTTCGCTCATGTTGTCTAGGTATTTAACCAGAGCACGTAGTGAGTTGCCGTGAGCGGCAATAATTACTTTCTCGCCAGAAGCAACACGTGGTTTGATCACTTCTTCCCAGTATGGGGTTACACGATCGATAGTCAGTGCTAGGCTTTCAGTTAATGGCAATTCTGCCTCAGTTAAAGATGCATAACGAGGATCTTTACCTGGGAAACGTTCATCGTCTTTAGTTAATTCTGGTGGAGTGATAGCAAAACCACGACGCCATTGTTTAACTTGCTCGTCACCGTATTTTTCAGCCGTTTCAGCTTTGTTTAAGCCTTGCAGTGCGCCGTAATGACGTTCGTTTAATTTCCAGCATTTTTCAACTGGCAGCCATTGTTGATCAACTTGATCAAGAATGTTCCACAGGGTGTGAATTGCGCGTTTCAGAACAGAAGTATATGCATAGTCAAAAACAAAACCTTCAGCTTTCAGCAGTTTACCTGCTTCTTGCGCTTCATTACGGCCTTTTTCGGACAACTCAACGTCAGTCCAGCCTGTAAAACGGTTTTCTTTGTTCCATACACTTTCACCGTGTCGAACTAGCACAAGCTTAGTTACTGCCATAGTTTAGACTCCTATAATTACTTTCTTAATATAAGTTTAAAATTAGCACTTCAATCATTATATGGATCATCGACAAGAACGCCAAACATAAGTGACAAAACAAGGGGGATTAAGTCAAAAATGTCGTTTGTTCGATGAATTATTGCACAGTTGTCACACCTTTTGCTTAATCGTTCAAGCTATTAATCTAGCGGGATCGGCGTAAAAAAACAAAATATCCGTTTTGTATAAAAAATAGACGAAAATAACGCCCGTAAAAACGACACATTCTTTATTTATCATTGTTTAAATAATAAGCAAAAAATGTCGATTTAAATAAAAATTCAAACGCTAAGTTTAGCGTTAATTTCTAAAATCATTGCCCTGATTATGACAGTAAAAATTCCTATTTAACAAATTTCTTGCTGATAGCGATAAATTTCGCCGTCTTTAATAAAAGTCAATCGATGAGTAATACATAATGGCGCGTCTTCTTGATGGTGACTCACAAATAAAAGCTGTGTATTACTATGGCTTATCATAATGTCAATAAAACGCTGCACTAAGAGTCGATTTGTTGTGTCTAATCCTTGCAATGGTTCATCTAGAATAAGCAAAGTAGGGTGCTTAACCAACGCTCTAACAATTAACACTAAGCGTTGTTGTCCCCATGATAAAGCGTGAAATGGACTATTGGCATGGCTTGTTAAACCAATCAATGCTAACCATTCATCAGCGAGTTTAAGCTGTTTATCTGTCATAGCCTGATAAATACCAATTGAGTCATGAAAGCCTGAAATAATCACATTCTTTACTGTTGAAGAAACACGGTAACTTTGATGTAAGGCATTACTGACATAACCAATATGGCGTTTAATTTCCCATATTGTTTCACCACTCCCTCTTTTGCGACCAAATAGTGTTAAGTCATTGCTATAACCTTGAGGATGATCGCCAGTAATTAAGCTCAATAATGTTGATTTTCCTGCTCCATTAGGCCCTAAAATTTGCCAATGTTGTTGGGGTTTGACTTCCCAAGTTAAATGATGAAGCACAGGTTTATCGTTATAACTCACGACACCCTCTTTTAGTACGATAGGGGAAAGCGTTAGTGGTAATTGAGGAATGGCATTAGATGGATCTTGTTCAGGCAGTGTGAGATTTTCAAGGGTTTCACTGTGAGATAACTGCCCTATTATCGAATCAGATAAAATCTGTTCTTTTTTACCGTTGGCGACTAATTCGCAATTAATCAGTAGACCTGCATACTGAATAAAATCAGGAATATCATTAAAACGATTTAAAATCAGGATGATAGTCAGATTTTGTTGATGTAATAATGTGAGTAGTTCATTTAGTGCGCGACGAGAATCAATATCTAGACCATCAAAAGGCTCATCTAAGATTAATAGATCAGGTTTATTCATTAAAAGCTGAATAAGCAGTATTTTGCGAGATTCACCTGTGGATAGATATTTAAACCGTCTTGATAGCAAATATTCAACACCAAATTGTTTGGCTAATAAAAAACATCGGTCATCATCTTTTACCTGTATTTGAATAACTTGAGCTACGGTTAAACCTGTGTCTTCTTCACCTTCACTGAGTAAATCGGTGTTATTACGACGCCACTCTTCTTCAATCATTTTTTGTAATTTTTCAAAAGAGAGACTAATTGGATGAGAAAATGTATTGATAAACTCACCAGAGAGCAAAAGACCTTCTTGGCATAGTGCATTTGCTAATGCCGTTTTGCCACTGCCATTACTGCCCACAAATGCCCAACTGTCACCTTCATTAATCGTTAAGTCATTAATTTGCAAACAGAGTGTATCGCTTAATCGAAATTGTGTTTTTTTGAGTTGCAAGTATTTCATTATTATTATCCGTCGCTTTTTCGAGCAAATAGAGTACTTACCAATATCGGGTTAATTAAACATTGTCAATATCTGTTGAATTATTCTTAATTAAAAATAAGCGTCTATTAAAAAATGATAACCATTAAGTTAGATAGCTTATGTAATGATATACAAAATAATTCAAGGATGATTTTTATATGCCTAAATTTAAAAATAAAATGATTAACTGGTTATTATTTTTTTATTAATATCAGTAAATAAAATGAGTTTTTCTGATGTTAATAAAAATAATTGCTTTGTAATTAATAAAATAAAAATAGAAGACGCTAGTCTATTAAGTAGTAAAAAACAAAATCAATTAACATCAAAATATTTACATCAATGTTTAGCAGTAAATGATATACAGAGTATCGTTAACACTATAACAAATGAATATATTAAAAATGGTTATATCACTTCACGGGCGATTATTTCTCATCAAAATCGCTCTAATAATAAACTTACAATTAAAGTCATAGAAGGAAAAATAAAAGATATTTTTATTAATAATATATCTTCTCGATTAGTCAATATTATCTTTCCATCGTATAAAGAAAAAACACTTAATTTACGTGATTTAGAGCATGGGCTTGAACAACTTAATCGATTAACAACATCACAATATACATTAGATATAAAACCAAGCAATAGTGTGGGGTATTCTTCTATTTTTATTGTTCAAAACAATAAAAGATCGCCATTTAAAAATCAATTAACCGTTGATAACTCAGGTACCAAAACAACAGGTAAAATTCTATTAGCTAATACTACAACCATAGATTCATTATTTGGATTAGGCGAACAATGGGGGTTTTCACTAAGTTCAAATACAGATTTATCTCGTTCGCACTATTCTCGTTCTTATTCTGTAAGTGTAAATATTCCTTATGGGTACAAAAAAATGCGCAGGGTGATCCTAGTAGTTTAATTGAAAATCAATCAGCCACAATAAAAACAGAAAAGGGTGTTTATTATGTAACGGAAGGTAACCATAGGATGGTTGCTGCAGTGGAAATATATAATGAAATAGGAGAAATAAAATATATTAATCAATTGTTAGATAATGGAAGCTGGACTAGAATAGACAATCCTATAGTTGATTCAAAACCATTACCTGTAAGAAAAATAAAGTGAGAATATATGACTAAAAATGAAATATACATAGATATGATGTATTGGATTTTACCTCAATTAAGAAATATTCAGTCCAGAGGAATGATAGCAAAAGCAAAAGATAAATCTTGTTATTATGAATTACAGTTAATTCATAATTTACCAAAAAAAATACTTAATCAAAATTTTGATGAAAGTGATATTTCATTTTTAAACTTTCAAGCTAAAACATATACTGAAAAATGCAGTTCAAAAATAAGTATATTATATGATGGCAATATAAAGTATATAAAAATGTTATTTAATTTGGTCCCTAATGAATTACGTCATCAATTGCGATGGGATGGACCTATCAATTAAAATGAGGATGTATGGTTTTACCTCTAAATTCAGAATGGATATCAGGTTCATCTTATACATATGCGTGGGTTGCCATGGATAATCAAGGGTATCTAGCAAAAATGTATAATAACAATAGTGGATGGTTACCTAAAGTACTATTATCGATACCTGATATTAAATTATATTTGGATGACTTATCTGAATATATTGATGGTGAATCAGAAAAATACAACAATAAAATAAATAAGAATGCTAACTATATTGTTGATTTATATTCAAGTTATACTTATAGAAAATATGATAAACCAAAAATAATAAAAGAATTTGATTTTGAATTGAAAAAATGGGATGGAATCATTCTGATGCGGGAATAGGGGCTAAAATGGGGATGTTTCTTTTTGAAGCTCTTAATGAATTATATGAAGATTACCCAGTAGGCTATGAAGGTGAAACAAAAACGGGTGACTATTTTCGCTTTATTGTTCCTACTATTTATGCAACGATAAAAGATATTCCAGAAGAATTAAGAAAATATATTGTAGTCTCTGATAGTCTTGATTTTACCAAAGATAGATTGCTTGATAACAATAAAATTAGCGATTATTTTACTCGTATGTATTCAGAATAAATAAATTTAATTGTTTATTCTTTAATAAAAATATTCTTCTAAACTAAAAACCATCACTTAATATTATTTCTAAAATACTAAGTGATGGTTTTATTGTTTAATAAAAAGCAACCATGCTAATAATTAACACAGCGTGGCGACAATCACCTGATCGGCATTAAATAAAGCCGTTACATTGTCATTAATATGCAATTTTTGCTCTTTAACATGCTGATTAGAACAGGTGGCACACACTTCTTGTCCACCTTCTAATGTCACCACTAATTCGCTGTTTTCACTGCCCGTTTCAATTTGAGTTAACGTGCCTAAAAGGGCATTGTCATATTGTTGGGCTAAAGAAGTCCCTTTTTCAATATTAACCCATGGGGCTTTAATTAAGATCAGTACTTCTTTGCCTTTTTTCAGACCTAAGCGATCTGCACTTTTTTCTGTTAAAGCAGCGCGAATAGTCGTTTTTTTATCAGCAAGTTGCACATTAACATGCTGTTGAACTTGCAGATTATCACGCTCAATAATGGTACCGAAAAACTGGTTTCTGGCACTCGTTTGTAATGAAAAGCGAGAAATCGCCGCTAATAGGCTATCAAGAGGGAGTGAATCGTCTTTTAATACATCAAAGGCTTTTTGCTGAATTTGACCTAGCAGATCGTAAAGTTGAAGTAAGCGCTCACAGTAATGAGTAAGGGTTGCACCACCGCCACCTTTACCTCCTGTTGCTCTATCAACAAGAAGTTCGTCTGCGAGTTGATTCATTTCATTAATGGCATCCCAAGCACTTTTATAACTAATGCCTGCCATTTTTGCCCCTTGGCTAATAGAACCTGTCGCTTTGATCTGTTTTAATAATGCAACACGACGAGGATCGGCAAAGAGCTTATCTTGAAGTTTAAGAGTTAATAATATTTCTGCTTGCATAATGATAGGCTTCTTCTTTTTTTGTGTGTTTATCGCATTTTTTGTGCCGACACAAAGCGATAATTCTCTAGAATATATACAACTATAGCGTTATTATTCGTCATTCGTGAAGAAATGCCAACTCTGGCTTTCCGAATATACCATGATAAAGAGGTTATCATGCTTGAATTATTGAAAAGTTTAGGGTTCGCTCTCTTGATGGTACCTGTTGTAATGGTACTCATTATGGGCATCATTTATGGTTTAGGTGAAGTGTTTAACCTGATTTCACCAAGTCAGCCAAAAGCAGACAAAAAATCATAGAATCTCCCTCCCTGATTTAGAATAGCCCTTTATTTTAGAGGGCTATTTTTTTATTCGCTATACTCGTCATACTTCAAGCCGTAGCGTTGTTGACGGCGTTCATTCGCACTAGTCACATACTTATGTATGCTCCTAGCGACTCTTTCACTTGTCGCCTAGCTACACCTTGAATTATTTAGAGTATATAACCTTTTCTCTATTTGTTTTTTTATCCTTATTTTTATGGTTATATTTATTGATATATAACCAGTTTCTCACATCTAATCCTTTCATTTTACGTTGTATCTTGATATATACAGCGTGGTTATTCTTTAATTTAAGTGGAATTAGAACATGAAAAAATTATCAGGTAAGTTACTTGCTGGTGCAGTTATCTCTTTTGCTTTAGTGAGTCAAAGTTTTGCATCGGAAAAAGTAACGGTATTTGCTGCCGCTTCTCTTACCAATGCTCTTAATGAAATTTCGGCACAATATAAGCAAGAAAAGAAAACTGAAGTGGTTGCATCTTATGCATCTTCTTCAACATTGGCTCGTCAAATTGAGCAAGGTGCACCTGCAAATCTGTTTATTTCAGCAGATCAGCAGTGGATGGATTACGTAATCGATAAAAATTTAATGGTTGCAGATTCACGTCATACACTATTAGGTAATGATTTAGTACTCATCGCCCCTAAAGATAGCAAATTAAATGACGTTGTTATTAATAAGGAAACCAAATGGAAATCCTTACTGAATGGCGGAAAACTTGCTGTTGGTGATCCGGACCATGTGCCTGTTGGTATCTATGCAAAAGAATCATTAGAATATTTAGGAGCATGGGATACAGTAAGTCCAGAAATGGCTCGAACTAATAACGTACGTAGTGGTATGGCGTTGGTTGAACGTGATGAAGCACCATTAGGTATTGTATACGGTTCTGATGCGGTTGCGAGTGATAAAGTGAAAGTGGTTGGCGTATTCCCAGCTGATAGCCACAAACCTGTTGAGTATCCAATGGCAGTTGTAAAAGGTCAGGACAATAAAGCTGTTCGTGATTTTTATGACTATCTGAAAACACCTCAAGCCGCAGAAATCTTTAAGAAATACGGCTTTAGCCCACTGTAGGAATTATACTTTTGGAGATGTTAAGTGAATACGAATGGCAAGCCATAATATTAAGCCTTAAGGTATCGACTATTGCCGTTATTATCAGTCTACCTTTTGGCATTTTTATGGCTTGGCTTTTAGTTAGGGTACGTTTTCCCGGTAAATCATTGCTTGATAGCATTATTCATTTACCTTTAGTTCTGCCTCCAGTAGTGGTTGGTTATCTTTTACTGATCAGTATGGGGAGACGGGGATTTATTGGTGAATGGCTGTATGATTGGTTTGGTTTTAGCTTTACCTTTAGTTGGCGTGGTGCAGCACTTGCATCTGCGGTGGTTGCATTTCCACTGATGGTAAGGGCTATCAGATTAGCATTAGAAGCTGTCGATCAACGTATGGAACAAGCGGCGAGAACCTTAGGAGCTTCACCGTTGCGAGTCTTTTTTACCATAACGTTACCTTTGTCTATGCCAGGGATCATCGCAGGAATTGTGTTGGCATTTGCGCGCTCACTGGGAGAATTCGGCGCAACAATCACTTTCGTCTCCAATATTCCGGGGGAAACAAGAACCATTCCTCTGGCAATGTATACCTTGATTGAAACACCGGGCGCGGAAATGGATGCTGCCCGTTTATGTGTGATTGCAATTATTTTGGCGCTCGTCTCTTTAATGGCTTCAGAGTGGCTAACTCGTTGGGGTCGTAAAAGATTGGGGGGCGTATGCTAGAGATGAATTTTAAACAGATGCTAGGATCACTGCGTCTGGAAATTAATACTGAACTGCCAACAGAAAGTATTACTGCCGTCTTTGGTTTATCTGGGGCGGGTAAAACTTCACTGATTAATGTGATTGGTGGTTTAACCAAACCGGATTCAGGGCGAATTGTATTAAATAATCACACACTGGTTGATACTGAAAAGAAAATTTATCTGCCACCTGAAAAACGTAAAGTGGGCTATGTATTCCAAGATGCCCGACTGTTTCCTCATTACACGGTAAGAGGAAATCTGCTTTACGGTATGTCACCGACAATGAAAGTGCAGTTTGATCGCATTATTCATTTGTTAGGTATCGAACATTTACTCTCACGTTTTCCGATAACACTATCAGGTGGTGAAAAACAGCGCGTGGCAATAGGGCGAGCCTTGTTAACCGCACCTGATATTATGCTTATGGATGAGCCTTTAGCCTCGCTTGATTTACCGCGTAAACGCGAGTTACTGCCGTATTTAGAAAAGCTCTCACAAGATGTACAAATTCCTATTTTGTATGTGAGCCATAGCCTTGATGAAATTATTCGACTTGCAGATAACGTCATTGTGATGGATGCAGGAAAAATTAAGGCGACAGGTAAACTTGAAGATGTATGGGCAAGTAGCGCATTACGTCCTTGGTTACAAAAAGAGACATTAAGCAGTATCGCCAATGTGATGGTAGTAGAACACCATAGCCATTACGATATGACAGCAACGGCATTTGGTAATCAAGTGCTGTGGTTGCCTCAAATTGAGGCTAAAATTGGTCGTGATGTGCGTGTCCGTATTGATGCTTCTGATGTGTCATTAACAACGACGCGTCCATCCAATAGTAGTATTCGTAATATTTTGCATATGAAAGTGGTTGAAACCATTAAAAATGATGGTCAAGTTGATGTGAAACTGGTCAATGATGGCAATTATTTATGGGCGAGGATCACGCCGTGGGCAAAAGATGAATTGAATATCCAAGAAGGGCAATGGCTTTATGCGCAAATAAAGAGCATTTCGTTAAGTCGCCATCTTTGATTTTTTCGTTGTCTTTGTTGATAAAAAAACCTCATCTTTGATGAGGTTTTTGTCTTTTGTGTGATGTAAAAATAGGGCTAAGACAGAATATATTTATGAATAGTTTCTGCAATGCCTGGCTGTGAATTTACTTTTGTGACCATCTTAGCGCGGGCTTTCACTTCATCTGAGGCATTACCCATTGCAACACCTAAGCCCACATGTTCTAACATGCTCAGATCATTAAAATTATCACCAAAAGCAATCACATCACTCATCTTCATACCATTCGCTTCAACCCAACGTTGTAAACGACGACCTTTGCTGTTGCCTTTTTTCGCAATATCAACTTGATCAACCCAAGACCATTCACACTCTAAACCGACTTGTTGTTCAATTTTCTCAACTAAAGTGCGTAATTCATCGTGATCAGGCGTTGTAGTGGCAATTTTCCAAATCGCATTAACATCATGCATCGCTTGATAAAAATCATCGACTTTAACGAGATTGGGGCGTTGTGTAATGGGAAGAGTATCTGCCCAATTCAGTGTGCGTTGTACTGCTGCGGTAAGTTGGTCATACATCATTGCATCGTCAGCATAAACTAAATGGTGTACATCTGTTTGTTTAACGAGATCTAATACAGCTCTGGTTTCTTGCGTGGTCAATGGATCAGATTCTAGTACCTTTTTACCAATATAATCATAAAGGTAAGTGCCATTGCAGCAAATTGCAGGGGTATCAAGGTCGAGCGCTTGATAGAATGGATGAATAGCAACATGATGACGACCTGTTACAATTAAAACTTTAACGCCTGCTTTTCTTGCAAGATTGAGTGCTTCTAAAGATTCTGGCAGGATACGTTTTTGGTCATCAAGCAATGTGCCATCAAGATCCAAAGCAATAACGCGATAAGACATAAATAAGCCCCTTGATAGTATTAATATGCATTGTTGTTGATGTTACACGTTAACCAATAAAAGATAAACTAGCTTAATCGTTACAATTAAACGTTGGTTTTTCTATTATTATTTATAAATCAATGGGTAATGGGGTTTAAGGAGAAGGGATGAAACAGGTAGTCTACGTAGCAAGTCCAGAGAGTCAGCAAATTCATGTTTATGCGTTAAACACCGCAGGTGAAATGGATTTATTACAGGTTGTTGAGGTTGCAGGGCAAGTGCAACCCATGATTGCAAGTGCTGATGGAAAATACCTTTATGTGGGTATTCGTCCCCATTTTAGTGTGGTGACAT
Organism: Proteus cibi; assembly: GCF_003144405.1. Taxonomy (GTDB): domain Bacteria; phylum Pseudomonadota; class Gammaproteobacteria; order Enterobacterales; family Enterobacteriaceae; genus Proteus; species Proteus cibi. Next base: position 247,096 of record NZ_PENW01000009.1, on the reverse strand, counting down.
TTGCGATAGCTTTTGATGGTCAGTTAGAACAAAAGGCTATCACCTCTATTCCAAGCACACCTGTTCATTTATGCTTAGATAAAACAGGGCGTTTCTTATTTGTACCTTCTTACCACCAAGGCAATCTAGCGGTTTTGCCTATTAATGTGGAGGGGATACCTCAATCACCTATTCAAATTATTGAAGGCTTAAATAAGCCTCATTCCTCTAATATCGATTGGAATAATAAACAACTGATAGTGCCTTGTTTAGGTGAAGATCATATTCGTTTATTTAACTTATCAGAAGACGGTCGTTTAACAGAATCAGCTACTGAGGAACTGACAACAGCACTAAATGCAGGCCCTCGTCATATGGCATTTCATCCTAATGGTGATGTGTTTTATTGCCTTAATGAATTAGATGCAACAATCAATGTATATCGCCGTATGGGGGATTTATATCGTTTAATGCAAACAGTCGATATTGTCCCTGAAACCTTTAACAGTACTCGTTGGGCGTCAGATATTCATATTACCCCTGATGGTCGTTTTCTTTATGCAAGCGAACGCTCTGAAAGCTTTATCTGTGCGATGGCAATCTCTGAAGCGGGCGACTATCTGCAACCTGTGGGTTATTATCCAACACAAACACAGCCTCGTGGCTTTAATCTTGATAATACAGGAAATTACCTGATTTCTTGTGGTCAAAAATCAGATTTTGCGTCTGTTTCTCGTATTGATAAACAGACGGGTGCCTTAACAGAATTAGCGTGTTACCCAGTAGGTAAAGGCGCTATGTGGGTTACTGTTGTGACAAAATAACAATGACGGTAAACCTCTAGCAAAAGATTACCTTGCTAGAGGTTTTATTTTTATGAAAGGTTTATGAGAGATTAACAACTTTCTCAATAGATTGAGTGAGTTTAGTCAGGCTTTCTGATGGCATAATAAAGGGTGGCATTATATAAATTAGCTTGCCAAAAGGTCTGATCCAAACGCCTTCATCCACAAAGATTTTTTGCAGTTTTGCCATATTGACGGGCTCGTTCATTTCGACCACACCAATCGCACCTAAAACCCGTACATCTTTGACACTTTTAGCCTGTTTTAACGGTAATAGCGCATGTTTTAGTTGTTTTTCAATGTTTGCAACTTGGTTTACCCAATTGCCTTTGGCTAATAGCGATAAACTGGCATCAGCAACAGCACAAGCTAAAGGATTCCCCATATAAGTAGGACCGTGCATAAAGCATCCAGCAGCACCTTGGCTGATGGTTTCGGCAATATGACGCGTCGTTAAAGTTGCTGATAAGGTCATATAACCACCCGTTAATGCTTTACCAACACACATTATATCTGGCGATATTCCAGCATGTTCACAGGCAAACAGCTTACCTGTTCGACCAAAACCCGTCGCTATTTCATCTGCAATGAGTAACACATCAAATTCAGTACACAAGGCTCTTGCCTGTTTTAAATATTCAGGATGATAAATTCGCATTCCTCCCGCGCCTTGAACAATGGGTTCAAGCATCACGGCAGCAATTTCTTGATGATGCTGTTCTAATGTTAAACGAAGCGAATTGATATCGTTAGGGTTCCATTGTTCATAAAATCCTGTTTTAGGCGCATCCACAAAGAGATGATTAGGCAGATAACCTTTGTAAAGACTGTGCATGGAGTTGTCCGGATCACACACGGACATGGCACCAAATGTATCACCATGATAGCCCTGTTTTAACGCCACAATACGTTGACGTTTTTCTCCTTTAGCCTGCCAGTATTGCAACGCCATTTTTAGCGCAACTTCAACAGCGACTGACCCGGAATCTGCGAGAAATATGCATTCAAGAGGGTCTGGTGTTATCGCTAATAATTTTCGACAAAGTGATACGGCTGGTGGATGCGTAATACCACCAAACATCACATGAGACATATTGCTTAGCTGTGTTGTAACGGCATTATTGAGTTCAGGGTGATTATAACCATGAATTGCAGCCCACCATGAAGACATTCCATCAATCAGTTTTCTACCATCAGCCAAGACTAATTCAACGCCATTTGCACTGACGATAGGGTAAGCAGGTAAAGGGTTACTCATCGAAGTATAAGGGTGCCAAATATGGCGTAAATCGAAAGCGATATCTTCAGGTGTCATTATATTTTTCACTTAATCATGTAAACCAATGGTGATCAATTTTAGTTGACATGATAACCCTATTATTTAAACTGGCAATCACTTTTAAACAGGAGATTGTATTGTGAGCGCACTAAAACGTTGGACACTAAAAGAAGCTAGAGCATTGTTTGATATGCCATTTTTAGATTTGGTTTTTCAGGCACAACAAGTTCATCGTCAACATTTTGACCCTTCACAAATCCAAGTGAGTACGTTGCTTTCTATTAAAACAGGGGCTTGTCCTGAAGATTGTAAATATTGTGCTCAAAGCGCACGGTATAAAACAGGGTTAGAAAAAGAGCGTTTAATGGAAGTGCAGCAAGTGATTGAATCTGCGAAAAAAGCAAAAGCAGCGGGTTCAACTCGTTTTTGTATGGGCGCAGCATGGAAAAATCCGCATGAGCGAGATATGCCTTACCTTGAGCAAATGGTAAAAGAAGTTAAAGCGCTGGGTATGGAAACCTGCATGACACTCGGCAAATTAGATGACTCACAAGCTAACCGATTAGCAGATGCAGGGCTGGATTTTTATAACCACAACCTTGATACCTCACCTGAATTCTATGGCAGTATCGTCACAACACGTACCTATCAAGATCGCTTAGATACGCTTGATAAAGTGCGCAATGCCGGTATTAAAGTGTGTTCTGGCGGAATATTAGGGTTAGGCGAGGAAGTTAAAGATCGCGCGGCAATGCTAGTGCAATTAGCGAATTTGCCACAACCTCCTGAAAGTGTGCCCATCAATATGTTAGCCAAAATCAAAGGTACACCATTGGCTGATAATGAGGATGTTGATCCTTTTGATTTTATTCGTACTATCGCCGTTGCCCGTATCATGATGCCACGCTCTTATGTGCGTCTTTCTGCTGGGCGTGAGCAAATGAGTGAACAAACACAAGCATTCTGCTTTATGGCTGGGGCGAACTCTATTTTCTATGGTTGCAAATTATTAACGACAACCAATCCGACCGAAGACAAAGATCACCAGTTATTCCGTAAGTTAGGTTTAAACCCTGAACGATTAGCAGTATCTATGGGTGATAATCAGCAAGAAGAAGCTTTGATGCAAGCTGTTGCTAATAAAGATACTGAACAATTTTATAACGCGGCACTGTAATGAGCTGGAAAACCTATTTAGATGAAAAACTTAATGTGCGTAGAAATACGCCATTATGGCGAAAACGCAAAGTGATCAAACAAGTGGATGGACGTTTTTTGATCACAATGTCGGGCGAAAAATACCTTAACTTTTCAGGCAATGATTATTTAGGTATTAGCCAACATGCAGACGTCATTAAAGCATGGCAACAAGGTGCTGATGAATACGGTGTAGGCAGTGGTGGATCAGGGCATATCACCGGATTTACACAAGCTCATGCACAATTAGAACAGCATCTTGCAGATTGGTTAGGTTACGATAATGCGCTGTTATTTTCATCCGGTTATAGTGCTAACCAAGGTGTGATTTCGGCATTACTAGAAAAAGACGATGCCATTATTGCAGATAAACTTTGTCATGCATCACTAATGGAAGCCGCAGTATTATCACCCGCCACATTATGGCGATTTTTACACAACTCTCCTGACTCTTTATCTCAACGATTTAATAAAACGTCAGCTAATAAAACCTTGGTAGTAACAGAAGGGGTATTTAGTATGGATGGGGATAAAGCGCCATTAAGAGAAATAGCAACAATAAGCCAGAAACATCATGCATGGTTAATGGTTGATGATGCGCATGGCATTGGTGTTTTAGGTAAAGAAGGTCGAGGTAGTTGTCATGAAGTAGGTATTAAACCTGACATATTGGTCGTCACGTTTGGTAAAGCTTTTGGTGTCAGTGGTGCTGCTGTACTTTGTAACAAGACAACGGCAGCATTTTTTGAACAATATGCTCGCCATCTTATTTACAGTACATCAATGCCACCAGCACAAGCGATTACTTTAAATGCCGCTCTGAATGTTATTAAGCAAGCGGATCATGAACGGGAATATCTTCAACAATTAATTAATACTTTTCGCCAAGGTGTAATGTCACTGCCTGTTAAATTGTTACCTTCAGAAACGGCTATTCAGCCATTAATTATTGGTGATGAACGATTATGCCAAACACTTTCAGATTATCTGCAATCTAAAGGACTTTGGGTAAAGGCAATTTTTCCACCTACTGTACCTCCTCAAAGTGCACGTTTACGAATAACGTTAACCACTCGCCATCATCTTTCAGATATTAAGCTGTTAATCGAGACGCTTCATGCTTTCTTCAGTCAAAACAGATAAACAACGTATCGCTCAAACATTTGGTAAAGCCGCTGTTCATTACGATAATCACGCCAATATTCAGCGCTATAGCGGTAATAAATTAATGGATTTAGCACGTCATGATAGTGGCAATATCGTGTTAGATGCTGGGTGTGGGACAGGATATTTCAGTCAAAAATGGAAGCAACAAGGCAAATTTGTGATTGCACTTGATCTGTCACACACCATGTTACAGGTAGCAAAACAGCAACAGCGGGCTGATGGTTACTTACAAAGTGATATCGAGCATTGCGCGATGGCACCACAAAGTGTGGACATTGTATTTAGTAATTTAGCGATGCAGTGGTGTGATGATTTATCTGGCGCGATTAAAACATTAATGAATACCGTCAATGTAAAAGGCGCACTTTATTTCTCAACACTGGCTACGTCGACATTACAAGAAGTCAGAGAAGCTTGGCAATCTCTTGATCAACATCCTCATGTGAATCCTTTTTTATCACTTCACGAGATTGAGAAAGCGTGTTGTGGTTTTCATTACCAATTGTCTCTTGAAACGGTCACCGAACGATATGATTCATTACAGTCGCTCTTTGCGTCTTTGAAGGGCGTTGGCGCCAATTTTGTACAAGGGGATCGACAGAAAGGGTTAATGACACGACAGAAATTTCGTGCATTAGACCATGTATGGAAAAAAGAGTTTGGCAAATATTTACTTACTTATCAAATTATTATAGGAAGAGTATCACATGACTAAAACATATTTTTTGACGGGTACAGATACAGAAGTGGGTAAAACCGTAGTCAGTAGTGCTCTATTACAATGTGCGGCGCATCAAGGGTATCAAACGGCGGGCTATAAGCCTGTAGCATCAGGAAGTGAGTGGCTAAATGAAGGGTTACGTAATTCAGATGCACTTACACTACAAAAATTCAGTACGGTAGAGTTAGATTATCATCGCGTGAACCCTTACTGTTTTGAAACGCCCACATCGCCACATATTGTCAGCCAAGAAATGAATCAGCCTATTGATTTTAATGTAATGTCAGAAGGCTTGTCTTACTTAAAGCAGCAAGCTGATTGGGTTTTAGTTGAAGGTGCTGGTGGTTGGTTTACACCATTGTCAGAAAATCAATTTTTCTCTGATTGGGCTATCAATGAAAAGTTACCTGTTATTTTGACCGTGGGTGTTAAACTGGGTTGCATTAATCATGCGTTATTAACGCAGCAAGCAATTATTCAGTCTGGTTTAACATTGGCGGGTTGGGTTGCAAATGAAGTTGAACCGGCAGGGCGATATCAGAAAGAATATCTGGCAACACTAAAACAGCATATTAAAGCGCCATTCTTAGGCAAAATACCCTACTTAAACGAAGTAAAAGAGCATAATTTTACTCCTTATCTTGACCTTTCCTGTTTAAAACAAAGTCGATAGGTCGTTATGAAGTAAATTATAAAAGTCTATTTTTTATACCAATAAAAAAATAAAAAAAATAAATTTTGCCAATTTTTAGGGATATTTTAAGGTGGAAAAAAAGACGTAACCTACCGAGAGATAACAACTTTGTCTAGTTATCCACTATTCCTGTGGATAACCTTGTGTATTACCATTATAAAAATACTCTGAATAGAGAGAACACAAGGCATTGCTAAAGATTGGCGTTATTCTCAACTTTTATTTTTAATCTTTATATATCAATTAATTAAATAAAATCAATAGAACCGGTGGTGTCAGTGTGTCTCTTTGAATAATTAACAAAAAAGGGGGTTGCCTTTTTGAAAAAAATCCAGTTCCAAAACTGGGGATAACTTAGGCTAATTATTCAGATAAATTTTATGAGATAGAGATTGAAGCTGGATTTTTATCCAGTATCATAAGGAGTGTCAGCAAGGAGAAGAAAACATGAGCAAAGATTTCAAACTGCATTCTGAATTTAAACCGGGTGGTGACCAACCTGCCGCTATTGCCTCACTCTGTGAAGGATTAGATGATGGTCTTGCTCATCAAACTCTTTTAGGGGTAACCGGCTCAGGTAAAACCTTTACGATTGCCAATGTGATTGCCAACCTAAATCGTCCAACTATGGTGTTGGCGCCCAATAAAACATTGGCAGCGCAGCTTTATAGTGAGATGAAAGAATTTTTCCCTGAAAATGCAGTGGAATACTTTGTTTCTTATTATGATTATTATCAGCCCGAAGCGTATGTTCCAAGCTCTGATACTTTTATTGAAAAAGATGCTTCTGTTAACGAACATATCGAACAAATGCGTCTATCTGCGACGAAAGCCTTATTAGAACGTAAAGACGTTATTGTTGTGTCATCGGTTTCGGCTATCTACGGTTTAGGTGATCCTGATAGCTATTTAAAAATGATGCTTCATCTGACTAACGGTATGATAATCGACCAACGTGCCATTTTACGTCGCCTTGCTGATTTACAATATACTCGCAACGATCAAGCCTTTCAGCGGGGGACATTTCGCGTACGTGGTGAAGTCATTGATATCTTTCCTGCTGAATCTGATGATTATGCATTACGTGTTGAGCTATTTGATGAAGAAGTCGAACGCCTTTCACTGTTTGATCCTTTAACGGGGCAAATTCACTACAATGTGCCTCGCTTTACCGTTTATCCTAAAACGCACTATGTCACCCCACGCGAACGTATTCTTGAAGCGATGGAAGAAATCAAAAAAGAACTCGCTGATAGGCGCAAAGTCCTTTTAGCTAACGATAAGCTCGTCGAAGAGCAACGTGTGACACAGCGTACTCAATTTGATCTCGAAATGATGAATGAGTTGGGCTATTGCTCTGGTATCGAAAACTATTCACGCTATTTATCAGGTAGAGGCCCTGGTGAACCACCACCAACCCTGTTTGATTACCTTCCTGCTAACGGTTTATTAGTGATTGATGAATCACACGTTACTATTCCTCAAATTGGCGGAATGTATAAAGGCGACCGCTCACGTAAAGAAACCTTAGTTGAATATGGCTTCCGTTTACCTTCTGCGCTTGATAACCGTCCATTACGTTTTGAAGAGTTTGAGGCGTTAGCCCCACAAACGATTTATGTTTCAGCAACACCGGGTAAATATGAACTTGAAAAATCGGGTGATGAAATTGTTGAGCAAGTTGTAAGACCAACAGGTTTACTTGATCCCATTGTTGAGGTGCGACCTGTTGCCACACAAGTTGATGATTTACTCTCTGAAATTCGTATTCGTGCCGCAAAAAATGAGCGTGTACTGGTGACAACACTGACAAAACGAATGGCTGAAGACTTAACCGAATATCTAGAAGAGCATGGTGAACGAGTTCGCTATTTACACTCTGACATTGATACTGTTGAACGTGTCGAAATTATTCGTGATTTGCGCTTAGGTGAATTTGATGTATTGGTGGGTATCAACTTACTTCGAGAAGGTTTAGATATGCCAGAAGTCTCTTTAGTGGCGATTTTAGATGCTGATAAAGAGGGCTTCTTACGTTCAGAACGCTCATTGATTCAGACCATTGGTCGTGCTGCACGTAACCTTGAAGGTAAAGCCATTTTATATGGCGATAAAATTACGGATTCAATGGCAAAAGCAATAAGTGAAACAGAACGTCGTCGAGAGAAACAGCAACAGTTTAATCTTGAGCATGGCATTGTGCCTAAAGGATTAAATAAAAAAGTGGGTGATATTCTTAAGATTGGTCAACCTACGCAAGGGCGAAATAAGAAAGGGCATAAAGCAACAGATATTCATGAAAATTATCCGTTGTTATCAACGGCTGAATTGGAAAAAGAGATCCAACGTTTAGAAGCCGAAATGTATCAATATGCAAAAGATCTTGAATTTGAGAAAGCGGCGAGTACGCGTGATAAGTTGCAAGCATTACGTGCTCAATTTATTGCGAACTCTTAGTTAGCGAAATTAAGGTCACAAAGCGATAAAGGGATATCCGTATTTTTAAGGGATTATCCCTTTTTACCTTCTATCTTCCATTTTTTGCTTTGTTTGATATTCCCTTAATGGCGTGCAACTGTTTAAATATCACCACAAACAAAGCGTCAATTATTTACAAAGATAAAAAGACATTAAGGACAGTGAATGAGTGGTTATGTTTATGCAGGGTTTCCTAGCTCTGCTGGGGTAATTCTTGGTGTTATTCTTCTTATTATACTTTTTAAATGGCTACGAAAATTTGCTGTACAAGATAGTGAGTTGCAAAAATCATCAACTACAGGGCAGGAGCCTATTTTATCTAAAGTAGAAAATCCGGCAGATCAGTTGTTACCCAACGAATGGGGTCTATATGTTGCAGCGCCTTATGCCGCAATGAATGAGTGGGCTTATAACGAATATGATCAAGGTAAAGATGATGGTGGATTATCAGCAGGTTGGGGAATTAACGACCGTTGGGATTTAGTCTATCAACTCTTTTGGTTGCTTACTCAAGGTCACACGAATGATTTTTATCAGCTACGTGACCAAATTTTGGATGGTAAAGAAGACGATGTTCAGTCATTAAAAAATGATATTTTACTTTCTGAGTTAACTGAACACGATAAAAATGAGCGTTTATGGCAAATCGATATGATGAGCACAAATCGCATGAATATCCAAAATGTGAAATACCTTATTTGGGATCTCTGTCGTTTTAACAAGCTCTGTTTAGAAGGTTGCCAGCAAGGTTATATTACTCAACAAGAAGCCCAAACCTGGTCATTAATGAGCGCATCAATGTTGCGTCGGATCTATGATGGTTGGGAAGATATGTGGAGAAACTTTATTGCTACTCGTTGGTTTTGGGCAAGTGGTGATCAAGATTGGGTCTCTTCACATCAAGCTTTTACGGATGTGATACAAAATATTCTAAATGCAGAAGATACGTTGGCAACAGAAGAGAATTGGATCATGGAGTTACCTCCATTAGATTTAATGTCGTTTTCTCGTACTGTGGCAGGTCTTGGTCTGATGAAAAATGATGTACCAATGACACTTGACGAAATTGAAGAAGTGATTAGCCAGCGTATTACATTAAAGCACCTTAATAGCTAATAATACGTTGAAAACCAATAGTGATATTGTGTTTTTACCAACAAAAAACCGCATTTGCTGTTTGCCGATGCGGTTTTTTTATGAAAGTAGGTAATTAAATACTATTTAATTAAATACTATTTAATAGCTTGAGGTGATGCATTACGTTGCCCTAATTGCTGCAATGTTAACTCAATAGCTTTGCTTAATAGATGGCGGTCGTGACGATAAGGAATATCTTTGGCTTCCAATTGAGCTTGCACAATTAATCGACCTTTCATTGATTCATATTGTGTTTCAGGGCTAATGATCACCGCATCTATTGTTTGTAAACCAATATAATTTTCCATCATAGCGATTTTATCAGACATCGTCATACTGGCAGCCGCAGGGCTTAGTTCTTTACCTAAATTGCCAATATAAATCGTTGTTGCACTGCTACGGCGCAAGGCTTGTGCAAGCTCTGGCAGTAATAATAAAGGCATTAAACTGGTAAAAAAGCTACCTGGACCAATTAAGATCAAATCTGCTTGTTCAATCGCTTCTATGGCTTCTCGTGTAGTGGGTACTTTAGGATAGAGATCAAGTTTTTTGGGGATCTTCGGTAAAATATCAACATTGACCTCACCATAAATCTCATTTCCTTGGTCGTCTATCGCCATAAGGTCAACGGCTTGTTCAGACATAGGAATAAGGTGAGCATTCACTCTTAATAATCCACGGATAAGATTAATGGCTTCTAAAGGTCGAACACTTAAGTTATCAAGTGCTTTAAGCATGAGATTACCTAAATTATGTCCTGCTAATTCGCCTGTACCCGAAAAACGGTATTCAAACATTGCAGAAGCAACAGAAGGCTCAGTAATTAACTGATTAATACAATTGCGCATATCTCCCCACGCAATGCCACCTTCTTCTTGGCGAATACGGCCAGTAGAACCGCCATTGTCTGTTGTTGTAACAATACCAGTAAGACGAGAGCCTAAGTAGGAGAGTGCTGAAAGCACACGTCCAAGGCCATGACCACCACCCAGGGCAACAACACGATCTAAATCACTTAGCGTGCGATTTCGCATATTTGTTCTACTCATCTTTAAAAATTTGCCGCTAATTTATCACAATTAAATTTTAAGCCTATGATCACGACGTGATTTCATCACATTCCTAATTTAATTTTACTTTTTATAGCCTAATATTTAATCAATGAAAGTGTTTTTACTTATGTAAGTAGCGTGATTAAAGTGTTGTAAGTCGTTGTATTGTAAATTATATAGCGAAAACATTGTTCGCTTTTTGAAAAATTAGCAGGTAGAATCCACAATAAATATATAGGTATTAGAAACCTGTGAAAAACAGGTAAAGATTAACTCCTAGCCTTAACGTCTAAGTCATGTGGTTACAAGATATGATGTTCTGGCCGTGACGAAACAAGTCACCAGGGTGCAAGGTAGAAATGCCCGCATCTCCCGATTTGGAAAGGTGTTACTATGCAACAACTCGTTGATGCGTTTTCCCGCAAATTTTTTTATTTACGTCTTTCAATTACAGACGTGTGTAATTTTCGTTGTACTTATTGCCTGCCTAATGGTTATAAGCCTAACGGTCATAAATCCTTTCTTTCGTTAGATGAAATCAGCAGATTGACACACTCTTTTTCCGCGTTAGGGACGGAAAAAATTCGCCTAACAGGTGGCGAGCCTACAATGCGCCGTGATTTTACTGATATTATCGCAACCATTAAAGATAATGCGGCAATTAAAAAAATCGCAGTAACAACCAATGGCTATCGTCTATCCAGAGATGTTGCCCAATGGCGTGATGCAGGTTTAAGTGCAATTAACGTGAGTGTTGATAGCCTCGATCCTCGTCAATTCCATGCCATTACTGGACAAGATAAATTTAGCCAAGTAATGGAAGGTATTGATGCCGCCTTTACTGCGGGTTTCGAAAAAGTCAAAGTAAACGTTGTGCTAATGCGCAATGTGAATGATAAAAACCTCCCTGATTTTCTGAATTGGATCAAAGACCGACCTATTCAGTTGCGCTTTATTGAATTAATGGAAACAGGTGACGGTAGTGATATTTTCAACCGCTTTCATTTGTCTGGTGAAGTGATTCGCCAGCGCTTACTGAATGAAGGTTGGTTACAAATCCCTCGCGCTCGTAGTGACGGGCCTGCTCAAGTATTTACCCATCCTGATTATCAAGGTGAAATTGGTCTGATCATGCCTTATGAAAAAGACTTTTGTTTAACTTGTAACCGTTTACGCGTTTCAGCTATTGGTAATCTTCATCTTTGCCTATTTGGTGAAAATGGTATTCCTTTACGTGACTTGCTTGCTGATGATAGCCAACAAGAAGCATTACAACAGCGTATTCAGGGGGGGCTTCTTCATAAACGAGAAACGCATTTTCTTCATCAAGGTGATAGCGGTATCACACCGAATTTATCTGTTATTGGTGGATAGTTTTTCGCTCTGTTATTTCGTTAATTTCAGGAGTTGTGCATGTCTCAACTAACTCATATTAATGCTGCCGGTGAAGCTCACATGGTGGATGTTAGCGCTAAAGCTGAAACAGTGCGAGAAGCGCGTGCTGAAGCTTTTGTTGAAATGTCAGCAGAAACATTAAGCATGATCACCGAAGGTAAACATCATAAAGGTGATGTCTTTGCGACCGCAAGAATTGCCGGTATTCAAGCAGCAAAAAGAACATGGGAGTTGATCCCATTATGTCATCCGCTGTTATTAACTAAAGTCGAAGTGCGTTTAGAAGCACTCACTGGATCTAACCGTGTTCGCATTGAATCTGTTTGCCGTTTAACGGGTAAAACAGGGGTTGAGATGGAAGCATTAACTGCGGCATCAGTCGCCGCGTTGACGATTTATGATATGTGTAAAGCCGTTCAAAAAGATATGGTGATAGGACCTGTACGCTTATTAGAAAAAACAGGTGGTAAATCAGGTCATTTTAAGGTGGAAGCATGATTAAAGTTCTCTTTTTTGCTCAAGTCCGTGAATTAGTGGGTGTGGATTCTCTCGAATTAGATTGTGAATACCACACAGTCGATGATTTACGTAAGGCATTAATCACCAAAGGTGAACGTTGGTCACTCGCGTTAGAAGATGGCAAGTTACTCTCTGCGGTAAATCAATCTTTTGTTCAAGGCTCTCACGTTATTAATGATGGTGATGAAATCGCCTTTTTCCCACCTGTTACAGGAGGATAAAATGAGCGCATCAACTCGTATTACAGTGCAAACCGAAAATTTTAGTGTTGGTGACGAATACCAATGGCTTTCCGAGTGCGACAGCGATGGTGCTGTTGTGACATTTACGGGAAAAGTTCGTAATCATAACCTCGGGGATGAAGTCAGTACGCTTACGCTTGAACATTATCCCGGTATGACTGAAAAAGCACTTAATGACATTGTCAGTGAGGCGAGAGGTCGTTGGCCTTTGCAACGCGTCAGTGTTATTCACCGCGTAGGCACTTTGCATATTGGTGAAGAGATCGTGTTTGTGGGTGTCACCAGTTCTCATCGTAATAGTGCCTTTGAATCCGCTGAATTTATTATGGATTTTTTAAAAACACGCGCGCCATTTTGGAAAAAAGAAGGGCTTTCTGAAAATAAAGACAGATGGGTTGATGCGCGTCAAAGTGATTATGACTCGGCTGAGCGGTGGGAATAAATCAGCGCACTCAATTAATCACTACATTACTTTACCTAAATTTATTTCATGGTGACATTTCATACAGCTTATTTCATGGAAATGTAAAATCAGTGTGATAAAATTAAATTCTAATGAGCCCATAATGGGCTCTTTGCTGAAATAAACGTTATTATTAAATCTAACGTTATCACTATGATTAAAGGGTAATCATCATGGATCGATTTTCACGTTCAAATGATTCAATCGTACAGCGTACAGGTTCTGGCCTACAAACCTTTATGGCTCAGGTTTATGGTTGGATGACGGTAGGTCTGTTACTTACTGCGTTTGTTGCACTTTATGTTGCATCAAGCGAAGCATTATTATCAATGATTTTCTCGAGCAAGATCGTCTTTTTTGGTCTGATCATTGCTCAATTGGGGCTAGTTTTCGTGTTATCAGGTATGGTGCATAAAATGAGTGGTGCAATGGCAACCTCCTTATTTATGCTCTATTCTGTGTTAACGGGCGTGACTATCTCAAGCGTATTACTGCTTTATACCGCATCTTCAATTGCGAGCACCTTCTTTATTTGTGCGGCAATGTTCGGTGCATTAAGTGTTTACGGTTATACCACTAAGCGTAGCTTAACAGGTATGGGTAGCTTCCTGTTTATGGGGCTTATCGGTATCATTATTGCTTCTATCGTGAATATCTTTATGCAAAGCTCAATGATGAGCATGGTTATCTCTTATGCAGGTGTGTTAATTTTTGCAGGCTTAACGGCTTATGACACACAAAAACTAAAAGATATGGGTAATGAATTAAACCAAGAAGATAAAGAAAATATGCGCCGTTATTCCATTATGGGGGCATTAACGCTTTATTTAGATTTCATCAACCTGTTCTTAATGTTACTGCGTATTTTAGGTGACCGTCGTTAATTTAACGATATCTACGGATAAACGTAGTTTAAAAACAGTATAAAAAATAAATCCCATAACTGAATAAGTTGTGGGATTTTTTTGTGTCAAATACGGATATTTGTTGATACTAAAGGTATTAGTCTTGAGCGTTTATTTTTCTGATGTGTTTATAAATGGTGGCAGAGCTTATGCCTAATTCCGTTGATACAATTTTGTGAGCGGCTGAAAATTCAAACATCCCACAATCATGTAACTCTTTAATTATTTCGAAGTTTTTATTTTTACTGGGAATGTTTTTATTGGAATAAATCGTATTCTTAATAGGTTCTAGGTGATCCAATATTAATTTATTCACATCTTGTGAGAAATTTTCGTTTTTTGAATTATTGTTTGCATTAATTAGTTCAACCATGGCGTTCAACGGCATATCTAACGCTAAATTCATACAAACCATACCAATAGGCTGATCGTTTAAATTGACAATTAATGTTGATGATGAACGAAAAGGACGAATATTTTTCATATTAAAATAAACTTCCCAAGATGAATGTTTCTTTTTAAAACCGGCTAATTTTTCTAGCGCAATGTTTGTCACTGGTGCGCCAATTGTCCTGCCTGTGATATGTCCATTTGCAATATGAATAACAGAGCTATGCAAATCTTCAAAACTGTGTAAGACAACTTCACAATAAGGCCCAAAAAACTCCCCTAAAGAATCAATCATTGGGATATAAGAACGAAGAAGTTTGCGATCATCTTCTGTAAACACATGATTTATATTCATATCCATCTTAAGTTACCCACTCAAAAATTTGTTCAATTCTATTAAAAATAGTGAATTTATTCAATACTAAGACTATAAAACAGGAACTGAGTAAACTTTTTTTTTACTTAATCAAAAAATTGACTCCAATCACGGTTACTTTATTTTGACTGTGTTTAAATGTGTTCACATTGACATATTAACAAAAGAAGGTTTTAACATGATTATCTCAACAGAAAATGCACCTAAAGCGATTGGCCCTTATTCACAAGCAAGAAAAGTGGGATCAACTATCTATATTTCTGGCTGTTGTCCTTTCCATCATCAAAATGGTTCTATTGTTGGTGAGGATATTGTTGAGCAAGCCCATCAAGTAATGAAAAACTTAAAAGCGATTGTTATTGCTGCGGGTTATTCGATGGACGATGTGGTAAAAACAACCTGTTTTATTAGTGATATGGCTAATTTTGTACCATTTAATGAAACATATCAGTCTTACTTTAATGAAGGAATTTATCCTGCACGTTCTTGTGTAGAAGTTTCTCGATTACCAAAAGATGTATTAATTGAAGTTGAAGCCGTTGTTTCAAAATAAAAAGGCAGACTTATGAACAAGTGGATAAAACTTAGTTTCCTAATTTTAGGTGGCGGAACAATTTTTAAATTGTCTAATATCAAAGACGTATTTTATGTTCCAATGCAACAAGATTGGGGGCTGACAAATGCTCAAATTGGTTTCGGTTTTACTGTTTACACAATAGTCCAAACTATTGGCCTTTTTTCATCACTTTATATTGCGGATAGATTTTCTAAAAAGATCCTATTACCCGTAGGTCTAATAGGCGTTGGATTATGTGGAGCATATTTATCCACTCTACCTTCTTTTACTGGTTATCTGATTAGCTTTGCAGTGATGGCTCTTTTTGCTGATGTTATATATTGGCCTGTATTGCTAAAAGCCGTTAGGTTATTGGGTAATAAAGAAGAGCAGGGACGCTTATTTGGCTTTTTAGAAGCGGGGCGTGGTATTGTGGATGTTATTATTGCCTCTGGTGCTCTCTATGTTTTCGTTTTATTTGGCGAAGGCAAAGAAGGGATGCAAGCAGGGCTTATATTCTACACTATCACAACTATCGTTATTGGTATTATCACCTATTTCATCGTGGATGATGATAAAGCAGTTTCAGAGAATACATCTGATGCTAATAAAAAGGTATTTGAAGGAATTAAAAATATCATCAAATGCCCTAATTTATGGCTAGCATCGATGACAATATTCTTTATTTATTCAGCATACTGTGGTTTAACTTATTTTATTCCATTCTTAAAAGATATTTATGCACTACCAATTGCATTAGTTGGTGCATACGGAATTATTAATCAGTACGCACTGAAAATGGTAGGTGGGCCAATTGGTGGCTTCTTATCTGATAAAGTATTTAAATCACCAACAAAATTCTTACAATTCACTTCATTATTAGCAGCTGTTGCAATGGGTATTTTCGTATTCTTACCACATGAAACGATGAATGTTTATTTAGGTATGGCTGCAACATTAGGATTTGGCGCAATTATTTTCTCACAAAGAGCAATCTTCTTTGCACCAATGGAAGAGATTGGTACTAAACGTGAATATGCTGGTTCTGCAATGGCATTTGCATGTATTTTAGGTTATATGCCTGCAATGTTTGCTTATGCAATTTATGGTTCATTCTTAGATACCTATCCTGGTATCACGGGCTATAATTTTGTTTTTAGTATGATGATTATATTTAGCTTATTAGCGTTTTTAACAGCAAAAATATTATCTAAACGAATTAAAGCAAGAAATGAAAGTCATTCATAATAAAAAATAACAAAGAAGCATATTAAAAAATTTTGAGGTAAATAAAATGACACCGATTGAAGCCAAGAAAATAATGGAAAGAGTAGACTCTATACCTTTATATTTACATGCATATGCATTTCATTTAAATATGAGAAAAGAACGTATTTTACCAAATGATTTATTAGAAATCGCAAAGAAAAATTTATTAACGGGTGTAAAGATTCATGTTGAAGATGGTGAAACCCGATCTTTGTGTAGGATGAATGATGAACAATTAAAAGCATTTGGCGAAAAGGCGAAAAACTATGGCTTAGATCTGAAAATAGAAACGAGTTCTTCTGCTTCAGAAGCTATAGATAAAGCGGTCGATATTGCTTTAAAAACACAAGCAAGTTCGGTTCGCTTTTATCCTCGATATGAAGGGCATTTACAGGACGTTCTTGAAAAAGTCAGGGTAGATATTCAATATATTAAACAACAATATGAAAAAACAGGCTTAAGATTTGTTATTGAGCAACATGAAGATTTAAAAAGCCATGAATTAAATAGTCTTGTTGAAGAAGCTAATTTCCCTAATTTTTCATTGTTATTTGATTTTGGCAATATGTTTAATGCAAATGAATTGCCATTAGATGCTTTTAATAATATGAAAAATAATATTACACAAGTACATCTAAAGGATGCCGTAAAAGTTTCAGAAGGAAAAGGTTTTGGTCATAGAGCAATACTTTCTGGTGAAGGTGATGTGCCTGTAAAAGAATTATTAAAACAACTTATTTGTTTAGGTAACGATAAGCCTCAAATTGAATCTTTTGGCTTAGAAGAGGAAGTTGATTATTATGCGCCGGCTTTCCGTTTTGATGATGAAGGTGATAATCCATGGATACCTTATCGTGGTGCAAGTGAAACGCCAATGCCAATTGAAGGTTTAGACGCTCGCTTAGAAAAAGAAATTAAAGATGCCATGAATCAAATTAGTTTTATTCGCAATATTGCACAAGAATTAAAAGAGGAAGCTAAACGAGAATTAAATATGTAATGTTTTATTTTTAATTTTAGAGATGAGTTAAATTTGCAATGCCATTTTCACGTTAATGAAATAATTTTATTATATAATGATGTTATTTAGCACTATCAATATACTGTATTCACTATATTGATAGTGCTTTTTTATTATTGAGATAAAAATAAAATTTATCTTAATCAATGCGTAATAGTTAAAATCACTAAAGCTCCTTCTGGGCTTAATAACGGTGTGATTAAGCTATCTTCCGTTGGAAAAGATAATAGGCAATGCTACCCGTTCCTACTGCAATTACCAATAAAGGCCATAAACTGTGCCATATAACAGTGATGTCGGCATTTTTAAGGTAAATCTGTTTTGTGATATCAGTGAAATGACGAATTGGGTTGATCCATGTGGCATGTTGCAGCCAAACAGGCATATTTTCGACAGGGGAAATATAGCCGGATAATAAAACCGCGGGCATCATAAACACGAAGACACCAATAAAAGCCTGTTGTTGTGTTGAACTTAATGCCGATATTAATAAACCAAACCCTACCAGCGATAAGCCATAAATCAGCATGGTAAAGTAAAACAGCAATAATGAGCCAGAAAAGGGAATTTGATAACCAAATATCCCAATAATTAACACAATAGTGCCTTGAATGGCAGCAACGACCATTGCTGGAACGGCTTTACCAACAAAGATTTGCCATGTTGATAGCGGTGAAACTAACAGTTGATCTAACGTGCCTTGTTCACGCTCTCTAGCAACAGAGAGGGAAGTTACAATCATGACACCAATGGTAATAATTAATGCAACTAAAGAGGGCACAATAAACCATTTATAATTTAAATTAGGGTTATACCAATTACGAACAACAAGCTCTGTTTTATTTAGTAAAGAAGGTGTATTGCCTGCTAATTCAGTTTGATAGTTTTGTACGATTTGTTGCACATAATTAGCGGCAATTTGCGCACTATTAGAATTTCGACCATCTAGGATTATTTGCAATTTAGCAGGAACATTGCTTTCTACATCAGCACTAAAATTCTGAGGAAAACGAACTAATAAAAGCGCTTTACGATTATCAATCGTCTCTTTTATTTCATGTTCATTTTTAAGCAAAAGAGTTTGAGAGAATGCACTTGCTTTGGTAATACGTTGGGTTAATTCAATAGATTGTTTACCATTATCCTCATCAAAAATGGCAATAGAGGCATTGGTAACATCTAATGTTGCAGCAAACGGGAATAAGATCATCTGAAAGATAACCGGCATTATTAAAATAATACGCGTTTGAGGCTCTTGTAATAATGATTGTAACTCTTTCATTATCAAGGTGAGAAGGCGATAAAACATAAAGCTCTCCCTTTAATCTAATCGACGACGTGTTGCTAACGCCGTTAATCCAATAAAAAATATCGCCGATACAATTAATAGCCACATATCTAGCATCAATATCAACGGAATATCGCCAGCTAAAAATAGCGTTTGCAAACTACTCACAAAATAACGCGCAGGAATAAAATAGGTCACCACTTGAATAAAGATAGGCATACTATCAATTTCAAAAACAAAGCCTGATAACATGATGGCTGGCAAAAATGCAGCATTTAATGAAATCATTGCCGCATTAAATTGATTACGCGTTAGCGTGGAAATAAGTAATCCCATGCCTAAAGCAGTTGCTAAAAAGAGCGACGTGATCCCGCCTAAAATCCATAATGATCCTCGATAAGGCACGCCAAGCACAAACACAGTGACAACCATACATAACACCATGACAAAACTACCTAACACTTGGTAAGGAATAAGCTTTGAAAGTAAGAGTTCTGTGCGTGTGATTTGTGTCGAAAGTAGGGCTTCCATCGTGCCTCTTTCCCATTCGCGAGCAATCACTAATGAGGTAAGGATCGCCCCAACTACCGTAATAATAATAGTGACAGCACCCGGAATAATGTAGTGCTGACTCATTGCCGCAGGATTAAACCAATAACGAGGTTCTATTTCAATTAATGGTGTAGTATCAATTCCCTTACTGATGGCTTGCTGTTGCAACCAAATTTGCCAAACGCCTTTGGTATAAGCTTGAACAAAGTTTGCAGTATTGGGTTCACTACCATCGGTGATCACTTGAATGGGGGCTTGAGTATCCTGACGAGCCAGTAATTCAGCAAAATTGACAGGAATAACCACAATACCTCGAATTTGCCCCGCCTGCATTTTATCGATTAATAATTGTCGATTATCGCTAATTGTTGCATTGATATACGGTGAATTCGTGAAGGTGTAAACAAGCTCTTGCGCAGGTTGGCTTTGTTGGTTAGTTAAAATACCAATATTTAATTTGCTGGAGTCTAAATTAATGCCATACCCAAAAATAAACAGCAAAGTAAGTGGGATAACAATCGCAATTAGGGCACTACTGGGATCACGCGTAATTTGCTTTGTTTCTTTTAAACACAGTGCGTATAAACGTCGCCAAGAAAAGCGAGCATGAGATGATTGAGCTGAATTATGCATGTGTTTCGCTCCCTTTATCATTTTCACTTTCAAGTTTTTTATCGTAATCCAGCACTAAACCAATAAAGGCATCTTCCATTGAAGGGGTTGGGTTATCGTCACTAGCAACCCTTTTTTTGAGCGAATCAGGTTCGCCAGCTGCAATGATTTTTCCTCGATAAACCAAACCAATACGATCACAATATTCTGCTTCATCCATAAAGTGAGTGGTAACCATCACGGTCACGCCTTTATCAACCATGCCATTAATATGTAGCCAAAATTCTCTTCGCGTTAATGGGTCAACACCTGATGTCGGTTCATCTAAAAAGAGAATATCAGGCTCGTGCATTAATGAGCACGCAAGGGCGAGGCGCTGTTTATAACCTAAAGGTAGGGTTTCAGTGATTTGATTTACCATCGGTTGTAAACCAAAGGCCGTTATCATATCGTTGATTTTATTGCGTTGTTGTTTGCCATGTAAGCCATACACACCTGAGAAGAATTTCAAGTTTTGTCCCACTTTAAGGTTGCCATAAAGTGAGAATTTTTGTGCCATATAACCTAAGTGTTGACGCGCTTTACCTGAGCTTTCTTTCAAGTCCATACCTAGCACAAGGGCTTTACCGCTGGTGGGGACTAATAAACCACACATCATCTTAAAGGTTGTCGATTTACCTGCACCGTTAGGGCCCAATAAACCGAAAATTTCACCACGCTTAACTTGGAAATCGACATGATCAGTTGCCGCAAATTGACCAAACATTTTGGTTAACTGCTGTGCTTCAATTACGGTTTCATTAGGTGAGGGAGGGATCTGAGGCATAATTTCAGCTAATTCAGATTTATGAGAAGGACCGCCTCCTAATAAATCAATAAAAGCATCTTCAAAGCGAGGCGTAGCAGGAATAAGTTTCTCATCAGATTTACCCAAAGCGCGCAGCAATTCAGTTTGATGACTCTGTTTTTTCAGGATCAAACGAACGGATTGCCCCTGAATAACGCCATCAGTTACCTGCGGTTGAATAATGGCTTGTTGCAATACTTTTCTACGCTGATGACCTTCAACATTAAGTAGAAAAGAGCGACCTGCCATTTTTGCAGTTAACTCTTGAGGAATACCGCTATAAAGTAGCTCTCCTTTGTTAAGTAAGAGAATGTTTTTACATTGCTCTGCCTCGTCAAGATAAGAGGTACTCCATAGGATCAACATGCCATCGCTTGCCAACGCATGCACCATTTGCCAAAGCTCACGGCGTGCAATGGGATCGACACCCACGCCGGGCTCGTCAAGAAGCAGAACTTTAGGACGACCTAACAAAGTACAAGCAAGTCCAAGCTTTTGTTTCATGCCTCCAGATAGATTGCCTGCAAGGCGAGATGTAAAGCGAGTGAGATCGGTAAAAGTGAGCAGTTGGTGATAAACTTTTTTGCGTTCATCACCAATGACATTTTTTAAGTCAGCATAAAGATTGAGGTTTTCTAATACCGTTAAATCTTCATACAGACCAAATTTTTGTGGCATATAGCCAAGAATAGCTCTGACATCGACACTCTGTTTTTGCGGGTCCATACCCAAGATTCGAATATCACCCGCATCAGGTTTTAATAAGCCTGCAAGCATACGAATTAAGGTTGTTTTTCCTGCCCCATCAGGCCCCACTAAACCCGTCACAGAGCCACCTGTAAGAGTGGCTGTTAATGACGAAACAGCAGGGCTTTCTAGCCCTGTAAAGCGTTTTTCAACACCTTGAAGCTCGATGGTGTAATCAGTGTGTTCCATTTCTACCCCACACTTAATGAGAGGCGGCAAATTTTAGGGTGACCGGCATACCTTGGCGTAATGCGTCATCAGCATCCGTTACAACCACTCTGAGGCGGTACACTAAATCGGTTCTTAATTCCGGTGTTTCAACACTTTTTGGGGTAAATTCGGCTGTTGGTGAAACAAATCCAATTGTACCGTGATAAGGCTTATCTTTACGTCCATCGGTGTAGAGGTAAACCTCTCGATGAGGAACCGCTTCGCTTAAGTGAGTTTCACTGATATAAGCTCTGACCCAAACAGGATTAGTTAATGACACCGTAAATACAGGGCTTCCAGCCGATAACATCGTACCAGGTTCCACCGCGCGAGTTAGCACAGTACCTTGTGATGGAGAGATTAATAGCGTGTCTTGGAGGTTTAATTCAGCTTGCGCAACGGCGGCTTTAGCTTGCATAACTTGTCCTTTCGCCGCATCAATGTCTTCTTTTCGATAACCATTTTGATACTGATTGAGCTTATCTTGCGCCGCTTTTAAGGCCGCGGCTGCTTGATTGCGATTATTTCTTGCGCTATCTAACTCATTGGCTGAAATCACTTTTCGGTTAGCAAGATCTTGTTGGCGTTTATAAAAGTTATCTGCGTATTGCCAAGCGGCTTGCTTTAATGATACATCAGATCGAGCCTGTGCAATTTCTTCAGTACGATATCCTGCTTCCATTAAAGCTAGCGAAGCAATTGCACTATCACGCTCACCATAAGCTTTATTAAGTGCATTGCGATAGGGGGCATCATCAAGCTTGCCTAATAATTGCCCTTTTTTGACGGGTGCACCTTCATCAACTTGTAATGTGTCTAATCTTCCAGCCACACGAAAACTAAGATTGACTGTACGTATATCGACATTGCCATAGAGTACTAATTCAGACTCTTTGTTTTCTTCATAATAATAGATACCTGCAATAATACCGATAATAATCATTAAGATAATAAACAAACTGACTTTTTTAGTTTTCATAATAACTCTATTTATGCGTGATGTGGGTTAGTGTAAATCTCTCTTAATCCATTGAGTAATAAAGTAATATGAGTTTTTAAGGTGTTCGAGATAATCTGATACTCATTTTTACCAATTCTATCCCATCCCGTTTGTCTTAGGATAGTTTCTCTAACTAAACGAAATGATAACACCTCTCCTAATATAGCGTGAGTGTGTAACATCGTTGTAGGAAGCGTAGCATCTAAACCAATATAAATAGCTAAGAGTTTGTTTACACGCGTTAAAAGAGGCGATAACGCTTGCTGGTGGATCAAAGAATAGGCTTCGGTTGGAACGAGCTGTTCCCTTGCCATAATGCGACTAAGATGAATGTTTTCTTTATCAAGCACAAGGCGAGCATATTGTAGAAAACTATCTGTGATAAGCGTTTGCAGTAATGGCAAATGTTCTGTTGGGTTAGGTCGTTCCAGAAATTCGTCAAGAATGACCACTGTCGGTTCAAAATCAAGGCGAATAAGATCGGCAATATGTTGTGCAACGGCGAGATATAACCCTTCTTTAGAACCAAAATAATAAGCGATAGCGGCAATGTTTTGTTGAGCAGCTTGTGCAATTTGGCGTGTAGTGGCGGCATCTGGCCCATTTTTACCAAAGATCTCACATGCCGCTTCCAATAATTGTCGTTTTGCTAGTTCACCACGTGTCGTCTTCTGATGGGTTTCTGACATAATAGAAGATACCTTACTTAAGTAAAATGTAACAAAACCAATGATATTAAAAACAGCGATAACAAGGTGTATTATATTAGATGATATTGAACAATAGGGAAAATTTGTAATAAATAATCGAACAAAGGTGATTTGTAATAAAAAAAGTAATCTAATATTGAAAATTATTTTTGTATTCTGAATATAGCAAAAACTGTTAGAATAGGGGTTATTAGGTTAACCTAACAAGGTTCATTTTCTTTTATCACTGTCTATACCGAGAATGATAGTACCTATAGAGTAATAATACCTATAGTTTGACAGTATGAAAGCCCATCATTTTTAATTTCAATCACCGTGTTATACGTTCTGGTTGTAGGAGACTACTGTTTTGACCGATTTTACATCGCTTGGTTTAAGTGAGGCGCTTCTCCGCGCTATTGATGAACAAGGGTATAAAACCCCAACCCCTATTCAACAACAGGCGATTGAGCCGATTTTGGCGGGTAAAGACGTACTAGCCAGTGCGCAAACAGGCACTGGTAAAACAGCAGCTTTTACATTACCAATATTGGAAAAGTTATCTCAATCAACAGCCAAAACAAAAGGTCGTCAACCTGTTAAAGCCCTGATTTTGACACCAACGCGCGAACTTGCGGCTCAAATTGCTGAAAATGTAAAAGCGTATAGTCGTTATATTCCTATTCGTTCTTTAGTCGTTTTTGGTGGTGTGAGCATTAATCCACAAATGATGAAGTTACGTGGTGGTGTTGATGTATTGATTGCAACACCAGGACGTTTACTTGATCTTGAACATCAAAATGCGGTTGATCTTTCTCGTGTTGAAGTTTTAGTGCTTGATGAAGCTGATCGCATGTTAGATATGGGCTTTATTCACGATATTCGCCGAGTAATCAGTAAATTACCGAAAAAACGTCAAAATTTACTGTTTTCAGCGACATTTTCTAAAGAGATCACTGGGCTTGCCAATTCATTATTAAATAACCCTGTGAGTATTTCAGTTGCTCCCAAAAACTCGGCTGCTGAATCTGTTGATCAATATGTTCATTTAGTGGATAAAAAACGTAAAACAGAGTTGTTATCACACTTAATTGGGTTAGAAAATTGGCCACAAGTGCTTATTTTTACGCGTACTAAACACGGTGCGAATAAGCTTGCCGAACATTTAAATGCAGATGGAATTAAGTCAGCGGCTATTCACGGTAATAAAAGCCAAGGTGCAAGAACGCGCGCTTTAGCTGACTTCAAAGATGGCAAATTAAAAGCGTTAGTTGCAACAGATATTGCGGCTCGTGGTCTTGATATTGACCAACTGCCTTATGTGGTCAATTTTGAATTACCGCAAGTGGCAGAAGATTATGTTCATCGTATTGGTAGAACCGGTCGTGCTGCGGCAACGGGTAAGGCTATTTCGCTGGTTTGTGTTGATGAACATGGTTTATTAGCAGATATTGAACGTTTATTAAAACGTGAAATTCCACGTTTAGCATTAGAGGGTTACGATCCTGATCCTTCAATTAAAGCCGCGCCTTTGCATAAAAAACCAAAGAATAATGCACCGCGTAGAAGTGGTGGTCGTGCAGATATTCGTGGTAAAGACAATCGCAACAGTAGTCGTAGAGACAGCGATAGCGAAGGTAAAGAGTCTGGACGTAATAAAAATAAAGAAAACTACCGTAACAAAGAGGGCTCTCGTACCGGAAAATTAGGGCCTCGTCGTTCACGTAAAAATGATGAAGGTAGTGATAATCAAAGCCCTTGGTCAAAAGCTAGAAAAGAGTTTTGAGGTTAAAAAGTGCGAGTTCTATTAGCGCCAATGGAGGGGGTTTTAGACCCCCTTGTGAGAGAATTACTCACGTCAATTAATGATTACGATCTCTGTATTACAGAGTTTGTACGAGTTGTAGACTCCTTATTGCCAACAAAAGCGTTTTATCGTTTATGCCCTGAATTGCAGACAGAAAGTCGCACTAAAAGTGGCACACTGGTGCGAGTGCAATTATTAGGACAACATCCACAATGGTTGGCTGAAAATGCGTTTAGAGCCGTATCGTTAGGCTCTTGGGGGGTTGATTTAAACTGTGGTTGCCCTTCAAAAACAGTCAATGGTAGTGGAGGTGGGGCTTCTCTTCTAAAACAGCCAGAAACGATTTATCAAGCAACAAAAGCAATGCGTGACGCAGTACCTTCAGAGTTACCTGTTTCTGTTAAAGTGAGACTTGGCTGGGATTCTTCAGCGTATAGCCATGAAATTGCCGATGCTGTGGTACAAGGTGGCGCTACAGAAATCACCATACATGGCAGAACAAAAGAAGATGGTTATAATGCCGAAAAAATTAATTGGCAGGCGATTGGTGATATTCGTCAAAGGCTTTCAATCCCTGTGATTGCTAATGGCGAAATTTGGAACCGTGAAGATGCATTAGCCTGTTTAGCCACCACAGGTTGCGATGCGATAATGATTGGTCGCGGTGCTATGAATACCCCTAACTTAAGCCGTGTTGTAAAAGGCATAGAAGCGAGAATGCCTTGGCAAGAGGTGATTGAATTATTAAAGCGTTATGTTCGTTTAGAAAAGCGCGGTGATACGACGATTTATCATGCATCACGTATTAAGCAGTGGTTTAGCTATTTACGCAAAGAGTATCCTGAGGCAGATGAGTTATTTAGGCAAATCAGAACATTAAAAACGTCGCCAGAAATTGCGCTCGCAATAGAAGCACTGTAGTTTAA
The DNA here is from genome assembly GCF_003144405.1 of Proteus cibi. Lineage (GTDB taxonomy): Bacteria > Pseudomonadota > Gammaproteobacteria > Enterobacterales > Enterobacteriaceae > Proteus > Proteus cibi. Next base: position 220,733 of record NZ_PENW01000009.1, on the reverse strand, counting down.
AAATCATCGTATTCGCTAAAAATAGCGTTAATTAATTAACGCTATTTTTTTATTCGTAAAACAATAATCTCTCTATTTATCTTAGATAGAGTGTTACTTATCTCCAATAATTGGAAAAAATAACTATTTCGACTTACACTCAATAAGTGACATTTTTAGATATGTTGTTTATATCATGACTATTTTAGGGGGAACTATGGGAATTCTTGCTTGGATCATCTTTGGTTTGATTGCGGGTATATTGGCGAAATTCTTAATGCCAGGCTCTTATGATATTGGTCTGATATGGACTTGTGTTTTGGGTATTGTGGGTGCGGTTGTGGGGGGGGCAATTAGTAGCTTCTTTGGCAAAGGAAAAGTGGATGGCTTTAACTTTGGTAGTTTTTTCGTTGCTGTCATTGGTGCTATTGTTGTGCTCTATCTTGCTAAGATATTTGCAAGTTAATATATTTACACCTAATCGATATTGATCATAAACCCGCTTAATGCGGGTTTACTTTTTTCAGGCAAAACAGATCAAATTAGCACTCACAAGGAAGGGCACTTTCAGCCCCCCATTGCGCCCAAGATCCGTCATAAAGTGCAATAGATTGGCAACCCAATACGGTTAACGCTAAAAATAAGATTGCCGCAGTCATACCAGAGCCACAAGTGACAATAATGGGTTGTGATAAATCAACATCTGCTTGTTGAAAAATTTGCTTTAACTCAGCGTTGCTTTTCAATTGCCCATTAACAACGAGTTCATTCCACGGAACATTTTTACTGCTAGGGATATGCCCACTGCGTAAACCAGGGCGGGGTTCTGGTGATCTACCATAAAAACGATCAGCAGAACGTGCATCAACAATCTGTTTTTGTTTGGTCGCTAAATTATCAAGAAGTTGCTGTTTATTGGCATAACGTTGTGCATGACGTTCAACAATAAAAGGAGACAGCGCCGGCACTTTAATTGCCTCTCCTTGTTCTGTCGCAAATCCAGCTTCAACCCATGCGTGCAAGCCACCCGCAAGAATACGGACATTGCGACAACCAAGTGTTGTCAATGTCCACCAACCTCTTGGTGCCGAGAATAAATTGCCTTGATCGTAAAGAATGACAGTCGTGGTATTAGAGATCCCTAATTGGGTCAGCGTTTCTGAAAATAGTGTATCAGAAGGTAGCATATGGGGTAATGACGTCGTTTTATCGGCGACTTCATCAAGATCAAAAAAATGAGCATGTGGAATATGACGCTCAAGGTAAAGCGTTTGATAATCAATATCTTGAGTTGGCATTGGTGCGCTTACATCAAGGATCACAAGATCAGGGTTATTTTGATGTTCAAATAGCCATTGGGGAGTAACAAAATAATCGTATTCCACGGTGCGACCTCATTTATTTAGCAGAAGGTGAGCTGTCTGGGATAGCTGGAAATTGCTGGGTAGGTGATGTTTCAGGTTGCGTTTGCTCTGTTTCTATTGGTGTCGTGGAGCGTGTATAGATATTTAAGCCCGCAAGGAAAACACCACCGATAGAACCAAAGGCAAGTAGCGCGATAATAACAATAATTATTTTTTTCATAATGTTCATTTGCAGATGAATGTTACGCAAAAGTATATCGAGATATGAAGTTGAAACAAGTACTCAGTCGGTTTAATCGACAAAGGATAGTGGTGAAATCGTCTATTTTTAGACAAGAAAGAGGGAGATAGAGAAATAAACAGGCGATTTATTTTTTATAAATAGCCTGAGTAGCGTTAAGGTTGACGTTAATGATTTCAATCAAAGGTGACAGTCAATGATAAGAAAAAACCCCTTAAACTCAGGAGTAAATGAGTTTAAGGGCAAGGGTAACGCAACTTAATTAGGAATATAAAAACCAGAACGTCATGGCTAAGTTCACAATGGCTGCCACAGCCATAGGAATAGCGGTTCGTTTAACTATTTGGAACGGTGAGACATTCGCAATACCTGCAATGGCAACAATAGCGGCAGTAATAGGTGAAACAGTACGGCCAAAGCTTGTCATTATTTGCATTGGTAAAATTAAGGTGATCACATCTACTTTTAAGAAGGCTGCAATTTTTGGCGTTAAGGCTGCAAATGAGAAGAACGCCGCATTACCAGATCCCATTAAAAAGGCGGCTAATGCAAGAATGGCACTCATTACAATGATCATGGCGGCAATACCAAAACCGGCATCTTGAGCAGAGCTAATTAGCGTATCGACGGCACCACTTTTGAGTAAACCATTCGCAAAGAATTCACCCGATACAATTAACGATACCACTAAGACAAATTGCTTACCCATTCCTTCAAAGAACAGCATAAAGCTATTCATTACCGCTTTTGCGTCGCGTAAGCGAACATATTCAAAAAGAAGTGCAATTACAGTACTAATAATCATTGCTGTGGTGACTTCTAATTTAATATAAGGGTGCAGTAAAGGACTGAAGCCGATAATTAGAATTAAAGGGATCACGGGTAATAAGGCATAAGATAGCGGGATTTTATTACCCTCTTCTTTTACGATATCGATTGTTGTTGGGTCAAAAACAAATCCTTCACGTTTATCCCACCAGCGTTGAATAAAGAAGTGAGTGATAGCAACCGCAATAATAATAGGAATAGTAATCGGTAACTGGTGCTGAACAAAATAGACGGCAGGTTCAATATCTGCTGTTTTTGCCGCCATAATGACGTTACCAGAGCCAGGACCATGGTCGATAAACTGGCAGCATCCAATAACGGCTAAAGCAGAAAGTGGACTAATACCAGAACGAATTAATATCGGATACATGGTGACCATTAACAGCATACCTAAACCTGCATGGCTAGGGATAAAGATAACCAAGATTTGGGTAACTAGAAATGAAATCACTAATAATAAGTAAGGCGATTTTATCGCTTTTAATGGTCTTTCAAAAATAGCGAATAAAGCACGGCTTGCGCCAACGTGTTCCATATAACGAGAGAAACCCGCAATTGCCATTAATGTTAAACCAAGACCCGCTAAGCGAGAACTCATAATATCCGTAAATATTTGGAAAATATCAAAATATTTAAATTGCGTGGATTTATTTTCTGGCAATAAAGGATTAAGGTCGAGAGATGCCGTTAAGAGCAATAATAACAACCCGCCGAGTAATAATACTGGCTGAGGCTTATAACCTCGCGCCAGTAAATAAACCACTAACGCTGTTACCAGCGCAGCAATGATTAAACCTGTCATAGTGAATTCCCCGGTAATGATGCAATATTTTTTGTTATTGGTTTAATGCTGAAAAGGCTTGTGTAATATCCGCAATAAGATCATCCGTAGCTTCAAGACCAATATGTAAACGGACAAATGGACCATGACCTTCACGCCAATCTGAAGCGGTTCTTGCACCGACAACATTGGCAGGTAAAGCCAAGCTTTCAAATCCACCCCAAGAAGCACCGATACCAAAAAGCTCAAGTGCATCAATAAATTGCTCTGATTGTTTTGTGCTATATTCTTGTTTAAATTCAATGGTTAATAAGCCATTACTGCCTTTGCAGTCACGTTTCCATAAATCATGACGAGGGTGATTAGGTAATTCAGGAAACCACACTTTTTCCACTTCAGGGCGAGTCTCTAACCACTGTGCAATGGCGAGTGCCGATTTACCATGCGCAGCGATGCGTTGACCTAGTGTTCTCATACCACGAAGAACTAATGCGGCATCATCAGGGCTACTGGCTTGACCTAATGCTTCAGGTAATGCACCAATTTTTTTCCATGCTTTTTCATTTGCAACCATAATGCCCATCATCACATCAGAGTGACCGCATAAATATTTTGTTGCAGCGATAACAGAGACATCAGCACCTAATTCCAGCGGGTTATAAAGCCATGCCGAGCCCCAAGTATTATCAACGCCGACAGGAATATCTCGTTCATGAGCAATACGGCAAATTTCAGGTAAGTCGAGCATTTCATAAAGTAATGAGCCCGGTGATTCAACAAAAATAAGTTGTGTATTGTCTTGAATTTTTTGTTCAAAATCAGACCCATCAGTTTTAAAGAAACTATAGGCAATGTTATTAGGTTCAAGAAAAGCTGATGCAATTTTACGAACGGGTTCATAAACCGAATCAGCAAATAAAACATGTCCACCACTACGTGCATATCCCATAATAGTGACGGCGATAGCTGCTAATCCGGTAGGGAACAACTGAGCGCGATAGCCACCTTCTAATTCGGTGACTAAGGCTTCAAGGGCAAATGCCGTTTCGGTACCACGTGCGCCATAGCTTAAAACCCGCTCAGTTGCACGACGATCACGAACTTCGCGCCAGCTTTTAATTGAATCAAAAACGATAGTACTGGCTCTCATTACAGGTGGATTAATGGGACCTGAAGTTTTGATTGCTTGGCGTCCACTGTGTATCAGTTTTGTTTGTTTATTTTGTTTCATTATTAATATCTCCAAATATAGAAATAGGGTTCCCTGGTAATTAAATAAAAGGATTAATTACTGTTTGTGCTTATTTTGTTTCTATTATTTATAACAAACTTATTTATTTTTAAAATAGCTATTTTATAAAAATGATGATCTCCCTCTAACTTTTTAGCATTAATTATTCTAATTAAATCTTAAATAACATTTAAGATTCAAATGTTATAAGTAATAAATAAAGAGTTATTTATAACTATTTGAATTAATGTTATTTTTTTATTGATTAGAAATATTTGAAATTAGATTAAAATTATCAAAGTGTTTTTATTGAGATTATATTGCATAAATAAAATAACAATCTAACAAGTCGTTTGATTAAAAAAACGATTTTTTTATTATTCTTTTAACAGGGGAAATAATTATGGGAACCAGCGTTTTTGATTCGGTTTTATTAAAAAATCTATGGTCAACAGAAGAAATGAGAACTATTTTTTCTGATAAAACCAGAATGCAAAATTGGCTTGATTATGAAGCCGCATTAGCCATAGAACAAGCGGAATTAGGGTTGATCCCAAAAGAGGCGGCAAACGTTATTGCAGACACCGCGAAACTTGAAAAGCTTGATATGGATTATATTTTAGAACAAGTGCGTCTTACTCGTCACCCATTAGTGCCAACCATTCGCGGTTTAGAACATGCTTGCCCTGAACATTATGGGGAATATGTTCACTTTGGACCAACCACACAAGATGTGATTGATACAGGTCTTGTGCTGCAATTAAAAGATGCTCATCATACTTTCCTTCGTGATATCAAAATATTAGGTCGCTCATTACTATCATTAAGTGAAAAACACCGAAATACCCCTATGGTAGGGCGTACATTAGCATTACAAGCACTGCCAATCACGTTTGGTCATAAAACAGCAATTTGGTTAACAGAACTCGCCCGCCATTATCAACGTCTTAAAGAGATCGAACCTCGTTTATTTGTGGGGAGTGTTGTTGGTGCGGTGGGAACAAAAGCTTCTTTAAGTGATAAAGCTGATGAATTGGAAGCGCGTGTGTTAAAACGCTTAGGCTTGGGTGTACCTGAAATTTCATGGCAGCCGGCGCGAGATAGATTTAGCGAGTATGGCATGTTGATTGGCTTAATTAGCGGTACATTAGGCAAAATTGCTAATGAAATTTTGATATTAGCGCATAACGAAATTGATGAATTATCAGAGCCTTTTAGCAAAGGACAAGTCGGCTCTTCAACCATGCCACATAAACGTAATCCAGCAATTGTTGAAAATGCGGCCTGTGTGAGTAATACCCTAAAAGCAAACCTTTCTGTTTTAACCGATATGATGAAACATCAACATGAGCGTGATGGTGCAATCTGGAAAATGGAATGGAAAATCATGCCAGAGCTGTGTCTGATGCTGTCTGTTATTTTTGATAATATGAAAACGGTATTAGGCGGATTAAATGTTCATGTTGAAAAAATGCGCAAAAATATGGATATTTTGGGTGGCTTTATGCTGGCAGAGCGCGTGATGTTTGCATTATCTGATAAAGCAGGCAAACAAACGGCGCATGAAATTGTGTATGAAGCATCAATGTCTGGGCAAGAAGAGGGCATTACTTTTGTCGAAGCGATTAATCGTGATACCCGTATTCGTGATCATATTACGCAAGAAGAACTTGATGCATTGTTAGATCCAACGACTTATGTGGGAAATGCGCCAGCTCAGGTTGATCGCGTTGTCGCACAAACCAAAGCCTCTGGCTGGTTAAATGACTAAGTGACTTAATTACATCCAACCTTCTTATTATCTAAAAGCCGGTGATATTGCTGGCTTTTTCTTATCTATTTCGAGGTGTTTATGACATTGAGTCAGCAGTTAGCCCAATTTATTACCACAACAACGTTTCCTGATTTACCCGCTCAAGTTGTTAGCCGAGCCAAAATTCATTTATTAGATACATTAGGCGTTGCCCTTGCCGGAAGTGTGCAACAAAGTGCTATTCAAAGTCGCCAAGGCGTGACTTTTTTACCTGATAGCCAAGGCAATATCCCTATTTGGGGGAGTTCATTAACGGCAAGCACCACCGTAGCAGCCCTTGCTAATGGTATTGCAGCACATGCATTAGACTTTGATGATACACACACTGATTCGATTGCACATGGCAGTGCGGTATTAACGCCGATTGCTTTTGCATTAGGTGAATCTATCGGAGCATCATCACAAGATATTTTAACGGCGTGGGTGATTGGCTGGGAAGTTGCAGCAAGAGTGGGCTTAGCAAGCCATAGTGGGTTTCATCAGCGTGGTTTTCATGCCACAGCCATTGCAGGTATTTTTGGTGCAACAGCTTGTGCCGCTTCACTATTAAAATTGACACCTGAGCAAACCGTGAATGCATTAGGCTTAACAGGAAGCCAAGCCGGAGGTGTTGCAGAATATCTCACTAATAGCTCATCTTCTAAATGTTTTCATGCGGGCTGGGCTGCACAATCAGGTATTATCGCAGCATCATTAGCAAAAGGTGGAATGACAGGCCCTGAAACAATATTTGAAGGTCGTTATAGCCTTTATCAAACACATGGCATTCGAGAGCAAGCGGAACCAGAACAAGTGGCATTGGGATTAGGTGAAGTATGGGAATTTTTAAATGTTTCTATTAAGCCTTATCCGGTGTGCCATTTTGCTCATGCAACGGTTGATTGCGGGCGTCAGTTGCTGAAAAGAGGGATCACGGCTGATGATATCGAAAGGGTCGAGTGCGTTGTCGATCCCGTCGCCGCTGCCTTGATTTGTGAGCCACCCGAAACAAAATGGGCGCCTCAAACAGCTTATGGCGCCAAATTTAGTTTGCCGTGGTTATTTGCGGCGGGTTTTTTAGATAATGCGTTAACGCTATCTTCATTATTACCTGAAAACCTCCAACGGGAAGATATTCAATCATTAGCGAAGCGTGTAACTTATCGTTATCCTGAAAAAGGGGAAATTCCATTTCCTACCTATTTCCCCGGACTAATTTTCGTGACATTAAAAAATGGCGAAAAGATCACGGAGAGATTAGATATTCAGTATGGTAATCCGAAAAATCCAATGACAGATAAAGATGTGATCAGTAAATTTTACGATAATGCATCTTTGGTGATAGAAGCTGAACAATCGGCACAATTAGTTGAAAAAATACTGCATTTTGACAATGTCACTATTTCAGAAATAACACAATTATTACGTGTTAAAGAAATAGAAAGTTAAGCTGAAATAGTATAAACAAGATTATTATCTGAAGGATTGGTGTTATCGACCAATCCTTTATCTATTGCCTTGCACACATAAATTCAGATGTACAAACTATTTTTTCCCCAATTTTCACCGTACCTGAAAAACTCACAATAGTGCGTCGCTGTCGGCGAAATTGGATCTCAATAAGTAGCTGATCGCCTGCTTTTACCACATCATAAAACCGAGCATTCTTTATGCTGGCAAAATAACATTGCTGATCTTCCCCCATTGGTGAAAGGTAGTAATGTGCAAGAATGCCCGAAGCTTGAGCCATACTTTCAAGAAGTAATAAAGGTGGATAAAATTCGCCAAAAACAACGGTGTCATTGGTGGTGATATTTTTAATGGCGGCTAATTTGCCATTAGCAAGTTCAGTTGGCTTAGAAATAACACGATCAATTAATAAGAATGGATAACGATGAGGCAATATTTCCATTATTTCACTGACGGAAATGGGCATATATTTTCTCCTCGTTATGATGATAGAACAAATCGTTTTTACAATGAAAGTCGCTATTATTTCATTCTTATTCAAGATGGTACAGTATTGCGCTATGTTTTAGATAGGAAATTTGGGTTAAGTGAATAACAAAGGCTAGAATAGGAAAAATCTAGCCTTTGTTATTTCTAAATAAGAATAGTTTGTTAATCAAGGCGAGCAATAATTTGACGTAGATCGTTCATTGCTGCTTCATTTAGAGGCTCTTGCGGTAAAATAGGTGAGCCCACTTCAAAGCCTTGAATATTTAGGGATGCTTTAATGCATGATGCGAGTGAGTATTTTGTAAATGCTTCATTGATTTGCCACATCTCTTTTTGTTTTGCTAATGCAGTATCAAAGTCGCCTGTTGTTGCGAGCTCATACAGTTCAACACATTGCTTTGGTAATACACAAGCAGGACCAGCCATCCAACCTACACCGCCAAGTTTTAACACTAACAATGGAATATGTGCTGAAGCACTAAATATTTTAACGCGCTCACCAAAAGTATTGATCATGGTGAGTAAGCGACCTGTATTGCTTGATGCATCTTTAATATATTCAATATTCGGGATATAGCTCAGTTCATTGAATAAAGAAATAGGAAGAACATCGCCTAAAAGCCCCGGATTGGTATAAATTGTCATGGATTTTTCAGGAAACGCTTCGGCGATGGTTTGGAAATAACCCGCTTGTGCGGTTTCGCTTAACGGGTACATTTTTTGTGAAATCAAGACCATGCCATCGACGCCTAATTGAGCGTATTGTTCTGCTTGATGACAAGCATCTGCGGTTGAAAAACCGGCGACACCCGCAATAACAGGAATACGCCCTGCCGTTTGATCAACAGTAATACGTACGATTTCATTACGCTGTACTTGGGAAAGATAAGCGTATTCGCCCGTGCTACCTAATGGGCTTAAGCCATGAACACCGCTTGAGATGAGATGCTCAACTAAGCGACGTAACGAGGCTTCAAGAATAGTCCCTTTTGTTTGATCAACAGGTGAAACAAGATAAGGAAAAATACCATGAAATTGGGTCATAATCGGTGTCCTGTTTTAATTTTGGATGTGTTATCGCAATGATTTATTTATTTTGATTATTCTTGTTGAAGCGTTATATCAGCATGATTAATCACTTCATTTTGTTCATTTTTTAATGAATCAAACAGTATTTGGGCTGCTTTCCCTGGGCTATTGGCATTGAGATATAGGTTATAACGAATGGCGGGTAAAGTGGGCAAACCTTCTTTTTCGCCTAAAATACGCAAATCATCACCTGAAAGTTCAATTGAACGCGCCATAATACCTAAGCCTGCACGTACTGCGGCTCTAGCACCTGAAAGTGTTGTAGCAACATAAGCGATCCGCCAACGAATACCTTGTTGATCAAGGTGATTTATCATCATGTCGCGATATGTGCTGGGTTCATCTAATACAACTAATGGTAAGGGGTCATCCAGATCAAATCTGAAGTGTTTCCCGCAATACCATAAAGAGGGGGAAACGCGTAATACAATTTTTGGATAACCCACATGTTCTTCGGTTGAAATGGCTAAATCCAGTTCGTTATTTTCTAACATCGACATTAAAAACGGACTGCGTTTAACAATAATTTCCATAATCAAGCGAGGATAAGCACCTGAAAAACGCGCGAGAAGTTCAGGTAATATGGTGTTCGCTGTATCATCAGGAGAACCAATTTTTAAGATCCCATCAATTTCTTCATGCATCAATGAAAGACACGCTTCATCATTCAAACGCAAAATACGGCGAGCATAATTAAGCAGTTGTGTACCGGCTTCTGTCAGTGTTTTATTTCGGCCTTGGCGAGCAAATAGCTCTTTTCCAAGTAGAGACTCAAGTCGTTGCATCTGTTGGCTAACGGCGGATTGTGTTCGACAAACTGATTCAGCTGCTGCAGCAAAGGTATTTCCATCAACAACGGCGACAAAGGTGCGAAGTAAATCAAGTTCTAAGTTAAAAATAGGGCGTTTTGCGGAAGTCATTATAGATATCTCTTAACTGGTGTTGTTGTGTTTAATAAAACAAAAGAAAAATATTTTTATAAGACTATTTTGGATGTTGCGTAACCAATACTCATACTATGAAGAGTTGAATGAATAATCCATAACAAAGCGCAATAATTTCGAGATGTTATCCATTCTTTGATGAAAAAAACATGCAAGTAAAGGTAACTACTGATTTTTATACAGTGTTATGAGACAATGGCGCCTTTCTTCAAATCAGTTACAGAGTGGTTATGTCCCTTTCTCAATCAGTTAAAAATCAAATAAGTCAGTGGTATAAAGCCCTACCAGAGCATATTGAAGGGTTTATTCCGCGTGCGCCACAACGTGAAATGATCGCTGAGGTAGCGAAGACTTTTTCTGATGAAATGGGACGACATTTAGTGATAGAAGCCCCAACAGGGGTGGGTAAAACACTCTCTTATCTTATTCCGGGTATTGCCATAAGTCGGGATGAGAAAAAACCACTGATAATCAGTACGGCGAATGTGGCACTGCAAGATCAAATTTATAGTAAAGATCTACCATTACTAAAAAAAATCATACCTGATCTTACGTTTACTGGCGCTTTCGGTCGTGGGCGTTATTTATGCCCTCGCAATTTAGATGCGATTTGTGCAACAGAAGGCGAGCAAATTGACTTAATGTTTTTGCTTGAAGATAAAGTGGATGTTGCGACAAGTGCAGAAAGAGAAATTTGTCGAGAGCTCAAGAATGATTTTACGAGTTTTGGTTGGGATGGTTTACGTGATCACCATAAACGCGCACTAACAGACAGTTTATGGCGTAAAATCAGTACGGATAAAATGAACTGCTTAGGGCGCAATTGCCAATACTATCATCGTTGCCCTTTCTTTATAGCACGCCGTGAAATAGATGAAGTAGATGTGGTTATTACCAATCACGCTTTAGTGATGGCGGCAATGGAAAGTGAATCCGTGTTACCTGATGCTAAAAATCTGCTTTTGGTACTTGATGAAGGACATCATATTCCTGATGTTGCACGCGATGCTCTTGAAGTCGAAGGAGAAATAACCTTAGTTTCTCTTAATAATCAGCTTGATAACATCACTCGCCATGTTAGTCAGTATTTAGCGCAATTTGTTCCAGTAAGACCACCTAAGTTGGCTGATCCTATTCGTTTTGATGCTCATATTGCTAAGTTACGTGAAGCTTATCAAGAGGTTGATACATTCACGCGCGCCTTATTACCAGAACGCAGTGAACAAGATGAGTATCTCTTTCCGTTAGGGGAATTGCCTGAACAACTCCTGTTAAGTTGCCAGACATTATTTAAGTTAACAGATGGTTTAAAAATGCTGGGCGAAGCTATTTTAAACGATTTAACAGAACGAACAGCGAAAGAAGATGTTGTGCGTTTACATCGTGCCATTTTAACGACCAGTAGGATGGTGGGGTATTTAGAAAATATGGCAAAACTTTGGCGCTTAGCCACATTAGAGCAAACCTCCAAAGCGCCTGTATCCAAATGGCTAACTCGCCGTTACGATAAAAAACAGTCTCATCTCTATTTTCATTGTGCGGGCATTCGTGTCAGTGAACAACTGACGCAGTTATTATGGAAAAATATTCCGCATGTGGTTATCACATCGGCGACATTACGTTCATTAAATAGCTATTCTCGTATTCAAGAATTAACAGGATTAAGTGAACATTTTGATGATCGCTTTATTACGTTGTCTTCCCCTTTTGAGCATAAAGAGCAGGGCAAACTGGTTATTCCTAAAATGCGTTATGAACCGACGATGAGCCATGAACGTGAACATTTAAAAGAGATGGCACGATATTTTCGGCATAGTATGGAAGAGACTAACCACAGAGGCCAGTTGGTTTTATTTAGCAGCCAACGCGCAATGGACGGTTTTTTAGACGAAGTGAAAGATTTGCGTTTATGCTTATTAGTACAAGGTGATCAACCACGCTATCGATTAGTGGAAACACATTGTAAGCGTATTGATGCGGGTGATAATAGTGTGTTGATAGGCTTGCAATCTTTTGCCGAAGGGCTCGATTTAAAAGGCGATTATTTAACGCAGGTGCATATTCATAAAATTGCTTTTCCGCCCGTGACAGATCCGGTGATTGTGACAGAGGGCGAATGGCTTAAATCTTTAAAACGTTATCCTTTTGAAGTGCAGAGCTTGCCAAGCGCATCGTTTAATTTAATTCAGCAAGTTGGACGCCTTATCCGTAGTCATCATTGTCACGGTGAAATCGTTATTTATGACCGACGTCTGTTAACTAAAAACTATGGTTCACGCTTATTAACGGCACTGCCTGTTTTTCCTATCTATCAGCCGGATATGCCTAAAGAAAAAGATAAAAAAGATAAATAAAAAAGACTACCTAGAGAAAGAGAGGTAGCCTTTTAACGTCATCATTGTCATTTTTTATTGAGAATTAGTTCTCAATATTAGCCTCAATAAACCATAAGAATTTATCAAGATCACGCGATGCGGCAGTAAACATATCAGCGGTATCTTCGTCTTCAACTTCGTCAATGGCTTTACGAATATCATTAGCAACAACCGCATAACGATCAGCCAGTGCTTTTAAGTGATCTTGCACATCATGGATATCTAAAGGATAAGCTTTTAAAGGGGTTTTTTTACTTACCACTTGTGCAGTACCTAATACAGTACCACCTAATTGAACAACACGTTCTGCAAACTCATCGGTGTGTTGATTAATGGTATCGCGGAAGCCATCAACCATCTCATGAACAGAAATAAAGTTTCTGCCACGCATATTCCAGTGCGCTTGTTTTGTGATGAGAGATAGGTCGATAAACTGTGTCACCATCTGTTGCAATAATTCGATAGCGTGCAGTTTTACGCTGTCATCGAGGTTATTACGAGTATAAAGCAGAGTTGAAGGTGTGGATTTGACTAATTTAGCAGTACTCATAATCGTTCTCCCTAAATAATTAATAACTCAATATCTTAATTTCTGTTAATTATGATAGTGAACTATTAATGGTTAGTCTTATCGATTGATACTATTAAATTGATAGGTCATCTATTTAAAAAATCTAATCTATCGAAATAGTCTATTTAGGGTAAGGCAATGAACGTAAAATAGCAATGATAGGTCAGTAAAGTTATTATTTAATAAGTAAAAAGGATCATAAGATCCTTTTTAAATAAATCGTTATTTTTTATAAGAAAATACGGTTAAATAATTATTTAACCTCTTCAATTTTGGTTTTACTTTTCATTGTTGTTGTTGAACCAATAGAGGCTAACACAATAAAGACTAAGGCAACCCATTGAATTAGCGTCAAATGTTCATGTAAGAAAATAATACCAATAAAGGCACCCATACAAGGTTCTAAACTCATTAATGTGCCAAATGTTTTAGCAGGTAGGCGTGTAAGTGCAATCATTTCTAAGGTATAAGGAAATGCGGTCGATAAAATCGCAATAGCTAAAGCAATAGGTAAAATAGACCAGCTAAACATAATATCTGGGCTACTTTGTAACATACCAATGGGCACAAAAATAAATGCGGCAATTAATGAACCAACAGAGACTGTTGCGGCACCATAGCCTTTTCCTGCACGTTGTCCGAATACAATATATAATGCCCAACCGACACCTGCGCCTAACGCATAAAGCATACCAAGCGGGTCAAGACCATCATGGATATTATCACCAATAGGGAGCAATAAACCCAAACCTGCAATCACTAAAATTATCCATAAAAAGTCAATGGCTCTACGTGATGAAAACATTGCAACCGCTAAAGGCCCTGTAAATTCCAGTGCAACAGCAATACCTAACGGAATAGTTTCTAGTGCAAGGTAGAAAAGGTAATTCATCGCTCCTAAAGATAAGCCGTATAGAAACAAGGGCATAATCGATTCACGAGTAAATTTGAGTCGCCATGGCTTAAAGATAAAAAAGAGGATCAATGTACCCAGTAATAGACGTAACGCTGTTACCGCAGGAGCTCCGATAACAGGGAATAGGGTTTTAGCAAGGGATGCGCCACTTTGAATTGAAAGCATGGAAAGAAGTAAAAGAAGCACAGGGTAAAACACCTGTAATTTAGCTGAGTGTCTGGCTGACAACATCCTATAAAACCTCATCAATAATCAATCGTATGTGTTCTCTGTTAGCAGATAACAAAGGATCGCTTAATATAAAATAAAATCATCTGCTTTAATATAGCTATTCATTAATAAATATTTTTATTTTAATTTAGTTGAGTGAAGTTAGCTAAAATATAAATTAATATATATTTAATAATATAAAAATAAATTCTTCTAAATATAAGTGTTAATAATGATTAAATATAGATATGCGATAAAAAGTGTAAAAACACTTTTTTTAACCTTTTTTATTAAAAACACCTTCAGTATAATTCCAAGCTCGTTTTAACTAGCTAAAAGAGAATAAAAAATGAGTAAAATAAAATCTATCGCAGTGTATTGTGGTTCTAGTTTAGGGGCTTCACCTATTTATAAAGAACAAGCAATTATTTTTGCCAAAGAGCTGGTTAAACGTAATATTACCTTAGTTTATGGTGGTGCCAGTGTCGGTATTATGGGCACTCTCGCTGATACTGTATTAGCCGAAGGCGGAAAGGTGATTGGTGTTATTCCTACGCTATTAGAAGGGCGTGAAATATCGCATAAAAATCTGACGGAACTGCATGTTGTTGAAACTATGCATCAGCGTAAAAGTAAAATGATAGAACTGGCGGATGGTTTTGTCGCATTACCTGGTGGTTTCGGTACATTAGAGGAGTTTAGTGAAGTCTTTACCTGGAGCCAAATTGGTTTACATCAAAAACCATTGGGCATACTTAATATTAATCAATTTTACGATCCGCTTTTGATGATGATTGATAAAATGGCGGATGAACAGTTCCTACATGAAAAATACCGCCATATGGCGATTGTGGAACAATGTGCTATTCAATTATTAGATAAATTTGAAACATATATTGCACCGCCAGTAAAAACCTATAACAAATAAAGGTAAAAAAATGGTAATAATAAGAAAAGCAATTTTGTCTGATGTAGAAGAAATTAATACTCTTTATGTCCATTTATTTAATGAAATGGCAAATTTACAACCCGATCGATTAAAGCCGGGTAAGCAAGATGAAGCTTTTATTATTAATGGAATAAAAAATAATAAGTTTCATCTTTTAGTTGCAGATTTAGACGGTAAAGTGGTTGGATTCAGCATAGCGCAAATTCAAGAAACACCGATGTTTAACTGCTTGGTTCAACGTAAATACGCGTATATTTACGATATTGTTGTTGACCCTTCTGTTCGTAGCCAAGGCGTAGGCAGTTTATTATTAACTGCGATGAAAGAGTGGGCTCAATCAGAGAAAATGACACACCTTGAATTATCGGTATTAGCTGAAAATGGTGCGGCTAAACGTTTTTACGAACGTGAAGGATTAAAAGAAGTGAGCACCGTAATGGCTATTGCTTTATAGCAGACTAAATTTACGTTAATGCTCATAGGATTAAGTGCATAGATAAAAATAAACCCGCTTTAAAGGCGGGTTTATTAGTTATATTATTCAGCTAAATTGTGGGTTTCCCCGCAATGATCGTACACAATACCCTGACATTTTCAACATCTTCAGCCGATATTTCAAACAAATTCCTATCTAATATAATTAAATCGGCAAATTTTCCGACTTCTAATGATCCAATTTGTCTGTCCATATCTAATGCCTCAGCGGCATTAATGGTGGCTGCACGTAGGACTTCAATTAATGTAAGGTTACGATCATTATCAAGACGTGGACTTGTTGCCTCTTTTTGGCGAGTCATCGCGACTTTAAAATCGTACCATTCATTAAGTGGATCAATTGGCCAATCGCTACCAAAAGCCACCGTAACGCCCGCATCAATAAATTTGCCCGCGGTCTCTAAATAGTCACAGCGAGATTTACCCAGCATTTCAATCTCTTTTTCGAGGTTATTTTGATCAACCGCTGCCCATTGAAATGAAAGAAATGGATAGGCTTTTAGTTGTGCGAAACGTGCATAATTTTTTTCACACATCAATTCATTATGTGCAAGCCCCGGTCTGATGTCTTTTTCAGGTAAGGCTTTACGCATTACACTAATAGCATCAAGTGCGGTACTAATTGCACCTTCAGCAACAGTATGAATATGAGGGTGATAACCCGCACGGGCAATTTCTGTGACTAATGGCGTTAAAATGTCCGGTGAGAAATAGAGATCGCCAATATGTTCAGAGTCTTGCCAGTGTGGCGTCTCATCAGTGCCAACATTAATACGATAAGGTGAGTGTAAACGCGCGGTCATAATCGGTGCTTGTAATACACCATCAAGGAAAAGTTTGATATGGCGGATCGCAACACTAGGTTGCGCTCCATTACTGATTTGATGCCATTGTGAAAAACGAGTGGCAGCATGGTGTACCGCGTTTGGAATATCATCAATACATGCTACATCATCTGGCGTGATTTCAACGGCATTCTCTATACGAAGAGTTAGTTCGCCTGCTTTTCTTAATGTATTAAAGGCACGTAATTGAGGCTCACCCACACGAGCATCCATAATGGTGGTCACGCCTTGTTGATTTAATAATTTTTGAACATGGCGAGCTATCTGTAAATTTTGCGCTTCTGTTAGTGGCGGCAAGCTGTCAATGGCTTGCATTGCTGGCGCATCTTCAAGAATACCAATAGGCGTTCTATCGCCATCACGTTCAATGTTTCCATCAGGTGGATCAGGCGTTTCTGCCGTGATATTTAAGAGTGCTAAAGCGCGAGAATTAGCAAGAACACTATGACAATCGCTAGAAAAGAGCAAAATAGGGCGAGTCGTATTTAAGGTATCAAGGTGATAACGTGTCATCTGCACGCCTTCAGGTTGCATACCTTCACGATACCATGCGGAGACTTTTAACCATTCGGTATCGCTATCAATAAAGTTTTCATCAAGGTAGTTCTGAATACGCAACAAAATATCATCGATAGAGAGTGATTGATAATCAAGATGGCACCCGGCTAACGTTGCGCCTCCCCAGAATGGATGCATATGTGCATCAATAATGCCTGGCATGACCATTCTTCCCTGTAAATCAATTTGTTCAGTATTTTCATTACAGTAAGAAAATAACGCCTCTTTTTTACCTGAAGCAATAATTACACCTTGTCTGATCGCGATGGCATCAACGATATTGTTATTATGATCAGCGGTATAAATAAGTCCGTTGTAATAGAGCGTGTCTGCAATTTGAAATATCATTCTTCTACCTTGTATTGCTTTTTTAGCACGTAGAATGCGTGCTTAAATGATTATTTTGCTTATAGGACATCCTGTTGCGTTTTGACGCGGGCGGTCATAGTAGAATTAAATCAGAGTGAATACTACAAGCTTGTTACATCGACTTAACGAAAAATACGACTTAGAAGGCGATTAAAATGCTTGAAAAACAGATTAATACCTCTATTTTGAGAGAAAGTAAGGTAAGTTTAAAGAAATTAAACCTACCTTATCTAGGATAGTCAGCGGTTAATTGTCCGGTAAATTGGCAGAGCATACTTCACAATGTGGATTTTTAGGTAATTTGAATTCACGAAATTGCATACGCATTGCATCGAACATCAATACCTTACCCTGTAAGTTTTCACCGTAGCCAGTCAGTAATTTAATGGCTTCAATTGCTTGTAATGTGCCAATTGTACCGACTACAGGCGCCATTATACCAGCTTCAACACAACTTAACGCATTATCACCAAACAGATGACTTAAACAGCGATAGCAAGGCTCATCATCTTGATAGGTGAACACACTGATTTGACCTTCCATCCGGATAGCTGCACCCGAAACAAGGGGTTTTTTCTGATGAAAACAGAGGCGATTAAGTTGTTCACGTACTGTCACGTTATCAGTGCAATCCATAACAATATTATGGCGATGAATCAGCTCCGCTAAAGCTTCATCTTCAAGTAACGCATCAACGGTTTCTATCGTGACATGAGGATTAATAGCTTCTAATGTTGCCTTTGCAGAGAGTACTTTAGGTTGACCGATCGTGGTGTCGCGGTGAAGAATTTGGCGCTGAAGATTAGAAAGGGAAACCGTATCAAAATCTAATAAGGTGAGTTTTCCTACCCCTGCGGCTGTAAGATATTGAGAAGCACTACATCCTAAGCCACCAGCGCCAACAATCAATACAGAGGCACTTTTCAGCGCCTCTTGGCCATCAAAATCAAAGCCCCTTAATACAATCTGGCGATTGTAGCGTAGCGTTTCTTCATCCGTTAACTCAATACTCATACGGCTATTCACTTTTTAATAGAGAATTAAATAACTCGATAGTCACTGTTTCGCCAGCGGCAACTTTACCGCGTTCACGCTCTAAAACGATAAAGCAGTTAGCAACACTAAAGGAGCTATAAACGTGTGAGCCTTGATGCCCAGAAGTATCGACTTGCCATACACCTTCTGCATTAATACTTGCAATACCACGTTGAAAATCCAGACGACCTGCTGATTTTTTCAATGATGATTGGGCAATGGCT
The DNA here is from genome assembly GCF_003144405.1 of Proteus cibi. GTDB lineage: Bacteria > Pseudomonadota > Gammaproteobacteria > Enterobacterales > Enterobacteriaceae > Proteus > Proteus cibi. The sequence goes on along the minus strand of NZ_PENW01000009.1, from coordinate 201,978 downwards.
TGGAAACGTTGTGGTGCTTTCCAATGGCTAAATCCGGATAGACGTGCGATTAAAGGCTGAACCAATTGATAGAATGTTACGGTTGCTGATACAGGATTACCCGGTAAACCGCAGAACCATGCGTTATGTAATCGACCAAAGGCAAAAGGTTTTCCCGGTTTAATCGCTAATTTCCAAAAACCAATTTCACCAATTTCATCAAGTATTTGTTTGGTGTAATCGGCTTCACCCACAGAAACACCACCACTGCTGATCACTAAATCGGCTTCTTGATCCGCTTTTTTAAAGGTATCACGCAGTTTTTCTGGTGAATCAGGAATAACGCCTAAATCTAAAACTTCACATCCTAGTTTTTCAAGCATTAAACGAACCGCAAAGCGGTTGGTATCATAAATTTGACCCGCTTTTAATGGCTGACCGATGGTTTGTAGTTCATCACCCGTTGAGAAAACAGCGACTTTTAAACGACGATAAACTTGTACTGTTGCCACACCTAAAGAAGCAATTAAAGGTAATTGCGCAGTTGAGAGTTTAGTGCCAGCAGGTAGTACAATGTCGTTTTCTTTAATATCTTCACCAATACGACGAATGTTTTGACCTTTCTTTGCCGGCTGTAAAAAACGAACACCATGTTCGGTCACTTCAGCTTCTTCTTGCATAATAACGGTATCAACACCCGCAGGGATCATTGCCCCTGTCATAATGCGGACACATTGCCCAGCAGGGAGTTCTCCCTCAAAAGGAATACCAGCGAACGATTTACCTGCAATAGGAAGTGGAGTTTGAGCTTCTAAGTCAGCGTAACGCAGTCCGTAACCATCCATTGCCGAATTATCAAAAGGCGGAACATTTAGTGGAGATGTAATATCTTCACTTAGAATATAATCTGCGGCGTTATTTAATGGAATGTTAAGGGTATTGGTAATTGCCAGCGGTTTTTCAAGTAGTTTTTCTAGCGCTTCATCAAGAGATAATAAACCGCTAACGTGACATTGACTCATCATATACTCCAAGATCTATCGAAATGTTCTGTTTTATTTCATGATACTAATCTATCACGATGAACATCATCATGTCAGAGATCATCTTGTGAATAGAAAGAAATGAAACTTCTTATTGCAAAAATGTTAACTGATTGAGGTTAATATGTTGCTTGTTCTGTTATTAATAAGCAGCTTATTTAAAATGATAAAACAAAATAATGGATATCCATGAATACTTCAAATCACCAAAGTCATTCAGCACACGCTTTTCATATTGCTTTTAGTGGGTTTCTTGCTTTAGTGGTTGCAATGGGAATAGGGCGATTTACATTCACACCACAAGTGCCATTGATGATTGCAGAACACCAATTAACGCTGACTACTGCGGGTATTGTTGCTGCATTTAATTACCTTGGCTATCTTGCGGGCTCCTATGATGCGATGAAAGCCGTTAAAGGTGTGGGTTATCGCTTGTGGGCGGGACTTTGGGGTGCGGTGATAATTACGCTATTGTCTGCTTTTTTAAATGATGCATTTACCCATAGTATTGCACGCTTTTTTATTGGTTGGGCAAGTGGTTGGACGTTAGTATTGGTGGCTTCATGGGCTAATGAATTACTGGCTCGTCTTAATCGACCGGCACTAAGTGTGGCAGTTTATGCAGGAACGGGAGCCGGTATATTTATTAGCGGTATTCTTGCTGTGCTAATTATGAAATGGCAAATGAGTGCAACGGCGGGATGGTTAATTTATGGTTCTCTTGCTTTTATTTGTGCCATATATGTGGGTTATCATCTTCCAAAGCCTTGGACAATGAGTAGAGAAGCAGTAACCGTTGCTCCTTTAACGCTTACGCCAGCGATGAAAAAGCTGATTTGGGGTTATACTTTTGCCGGATTTGGCTATATTTTACCCGCAACATTTCTTTCTCAAATGGCAGCTGAACGCTTTCCAGGTAGTTTAATTGCACAATTTGTTTGGCCTATCTTTGGTGCTTCTGCGGCATTATGTATCGGGTTCGCTATTTTAACGCGCAATGTATTAAACACACAGTTACGCTTAGCTATTACGCTTTGGTTGCAAGCATTCGGTATTTTGATTGCAGAGTGGATACCGACAATAACAGGGCTTGCGATTGGCGCTTTCTTAATTGGTGGCGGTCTTATGTGCGCTGTACAACTTGCTTTTTTACGAGGTAGAGAATTAGCACCTGATCATGGGCGTTATATGGCGGGTTTACTCACCACTTTTTATGCTATCGGGCAATTAGTTGGTCCTGTTATTTCTTCACTTTCAACCGCATTGACTGGAAAATTAGAACCCGCACTTTATGTGGCTTTTATTGTATTGATAATGGGGGGATTTCTGGTGTGCTTAAAAGAAAAAGAGCATCAGTAAACTAAAAAATGTTCAAACAAAAATGCAATAATTTCATAACGAAAAATGCGGTATTGCTGGATAATGTGATTGAGGTCATCTAAAGTGTAAGCTGTTGTTGCTAAGCGCGATAACAGCTACTTAATTCATGTGTTTATCGGAGAGTCCAATGTCATCATTAAGTAAAGAGGCGCAATGGGTGCATGCTGCGTTAGTCGAACGCGGTTTGGAAACGCCTCTTCGTGAACCAAAACTCTCTCCAAGTGAGAGCAAACAGCAAATTGAACATCATATGACAGAAGTGATGAAGCTGTTAAATCTAGATTTAAGCGACGATAGTTTAGCGGAAACACCTCGTCGTATCGCCAAAATGTATGTTGATGAAATTTTCTCAGGGCTGGATTACCACAACTTCCCAAAAATCACGCTAATTGAAAACAAAATGCAAGTTGATGAAATGGTAACAGTGCGAGATATCACATTAACAAGTACTTGCGAACATCACTTTGTCACTATTGATGGTAAAGCGATTGTGGCTTATATCCCGAAAGATAAAGTGATTGGGTTATCTAAAATCAATCGAATTGTGCAATTCTTTGCGCAACGCCCTCAAGTTCAAGAACGCTTAACACAGCAAATTCTTATCGCATTACAAACGTTATTAGGCACAAAAAATGTGGCTGTTTCTATTGATGCGGTTCACTATTGTGTTAAAGCTCGTGGTATTCGTGATGCAACTAGCGCAACAACAACAACCTCATTAGGCGGGTTATTTAAATCTAGTCAAAATACGCGTCAGGAGTTTTTGCGTGCTGTTCGTCATCTTTGAGATTTAAAATAAACATGAATGAATCGTCTCATCAACGTATCGAAGCCCTCGATGCGTTGAGAGGAATGGCGATCCTTGGCATCTTATTGCTCAATATTTCAGGTTTTGCATTATTAAGAGTGGCTTCATTTAACCCATTACATTCGGGAGAAGCCTCTTTTGGTGATCGTATAACATGGATGGCATTAAATCTGTTTGCTCAAGGAAAATTCCTCTTTATCTTTGCGTTACTATTTGGTGGTACGCTTTATTTGCTGCTAGGCAAAGGAACACGCTTTAATTTATCGCGGCTCGTTGTGTTGGCATTGATTGGTGTTATTCACACATTATTTATTTGGGAAGGTGATATTTTATTTCCTTATAGTGTATGTGGTTTATTTGTTTTTGCATTTATCAAATCAATAGCGACAAAGCACCAATTTATATTGGGCGCGATACTCTATTTTAGTGGCGCCCTTATTTTAGGTGCGCTGTTTTACTATTATCGTGATTTTATTGATACCGTTTGGTATAGCACGCCATACTCTCAATTGGCTGAATCAGATTGGAAAACAGGGCCTTATGTAAATAGTGTTTATTATCGTTTGAATGAGCTCAGTCTTTTTGTTTTTAATCTTGTACGTCAATACAGTTGGTTTTTGTTCGGTGCAATGTTGATGGGTTCTGCACTAATGGCATCAGGTTGGTTGCAGCAGAAATTTAGTCGTGCTCATTATGGTCGTGTGGCACTTTATTTTCTTGCCATTAGCTTAAGCTTACAAACGGTTATTGTGCTGGTGGATTATTACCTTGATTGGGATTACCGCTGGGCGGCTATTTGGGCACAACCTTTAACCATGTTGATCCAAGTGATGCAAAGTTTGGGGTATATTGCGCTGTTTTATTGGAGTTGGAATATTATTCAACACTCTTACTTTGCCTATGCTTTACGTTGTGTTGGCAAAATGGCGTTAACGACCTATTTAATGCAAAGCCTTATCGGTATTTATTTATTTCAGCGTATGGGGCTATTTAATCAATTTACGTTACCTGAACTGATGCCTTTTGTTGCTGTCATTTGGGCAATCAATATTGCTTTTGCTGTGATTTGGTTACGTTATTTTCCACAAGGGCCAATAGAGTGGATTTGGCGTAAATCAGCCTCGAAATTAGCGCAATTCTTTTAGGTTTTTTCATGATTATTTTCATTCAGAGGAAGCGATTCGACTTCCTCCGGTGAAACCGCAGGATAACCTTTAATGCCTTCAGGAATAGATTGTATTGCGGGGATCGTTTCGGGAGGTCCTAAAAAGCGGGGTTCACGGTTTAGAATATAAACATCAATCATTGCGCCTGCTCTGGCAAATATTTCGCGTACACGTACTTTAAACATGCTTTTTGGGGAGGCAACCGCAAAGCATTGTGCATCAATACCTTTTTCTAATGCGATAAAAACAGCGCGTTCACAGTGAAAACGCTGAGTAATAATGGTAAAGCCATCCGTACCAAATACCTCTTTTGTGCGTACGACTGAATCAAGTGTTCTGAAGCCTGCAAAATCCATCACAATACGAGAGGCGGGAATACCTGCTTTAATGAGATCTTTACGCATTGTATTCGGCTCATTATAGCTATGTTTTGCATTATCGCCGCTGAGTAATAAATACTGAATTTTGCCACTATTATAAGCATTAACAGCACCTTGGATGCGGTATTGATAAAACTGATTTATATAACCGTTGGTATAATACTTCGAGGTGCCTAATACCATGCCTACTTTTTTCGTGGGTAATGTGTCGACATCTTCAAAGATATAAGGGTTGGTTTTCCACCCGATCCAGCGATCGCAGGCAATCAAGGTGACTGCAAGTAGCATAAAAAGTATGAGAAAGAGATAAATGAGGCGTTTTAGCATGTCCTTGCCTTAATGACGCAAATAACGAATGACTTTCATAATACTTAAGGCTACTTGAGCAGGGATAGGGAAGCAAGAAAAAAGCGCCTCATATTAAGTAATGACGCGCTTTTCAGAATGGTACCTAGTATTGCAAATGACTTAGAACGAGGTTCTTTTGTAAATACGGTACTCTGGTGACCAATAGTTACGTTCAATGGCTTCTTCTAATGCTGAATCAGAAGTTACAGTCGCAACGCCTTGTACTTGTGCTTCTTTTGCAACTTGTTTTGCGATATAACGCGAAACTTGTTGAATATCAGCCAGTAAAGGTAACAGAGAACCATCACCCTCTTTTGCCATTGGTGAACAATCTGCTAATGCACGGCTTGCCACCATTAACATGGCATCAGTAACACGTTTTGCACCACAGGCAATAACACCTAACCCAATACCTGGGAAGATATAAGAGTTGTTGCATTGTGCAATAGGATACTCTTTATCTTTGTATTTAACGGGGGCAAATGGACTACCTGTTGCCACTAAAGCTTGTCCATCAGTCCAGTTGATAATGTCTTCAGGACGCGCCTCTACACGAGACGTTGGGTTAGATAATGGCATTACGATAGGGCGTTCACAGTGTTTGTGCATTTCACGAATAATTTCTTCAGTGAATAAACCTGCTTGTCCTGAAACACCAATCAAAATAGTTGGTTTTGCATTCTTAACCACTTCTAACAGTGAAATCGCATCGCTTCCGGTTTCCCAATCAGCAATAGTTTCGCTTTTTTGGATAAGTTTGCTTTGGAAATCAAGTAAATTTGGCAGTTTGTCTGTTAATAAGCCGAAGCGGTCAACCATAAAGATACGTTCACGGGCTTGCTCATCACTTAAACCTTCAGATTTCATTTGGGCAATGATTTGCTCAGCAATACCACACCCTGCAGAACCTGCGCCTAAGAATGTGACCGTTTGGTCTTTTAATTGGCGACCAGCAGCACGACTTGCTGCAATTAGGCTACCTAAAGTGACCGACGCTGTACCTTGGATATCATCATTAAAGCAACATAGCTCATCACGATAACGGTTTAATAAAGGCATCGCATTTTTTTGTGCGAAATCTTCAAATTGTAATAAAACATTTGGCCAACGACGTTTAACCGCTTGGATAAACTCATCAACAAACTCGTTATATTCATCACCTGTAATGCGAGGATGACGCCATCCCATATACAGAGGATCGTTTAAACGTTGTGGGTTGTTAGTACCAACATCAAGTACAACAGGCAATGTGTACGCTGGGCTAATACCACCACACGCAGTATATAAAGAGAGTTTACCGATAGGAATACCCATACCACCGATACCTTGGTCGCCTAAACCAAGAATACGTTCGCCATCTGTTACAACAATGACTTTTACGTTTTGTTTAGTGGCGTTTTGCAGCATATCGTCGATATTGGCACGGTTAGGGTAAGAGATAAATAAACCGCGAGCACGACGATAAATATCAGAGAAATGTTCACAAGCTTCACCGACTGTTGGTGTGTAAATGATAGGCATCATTTCAGTGAGGTGAGATTCCAATAGACGGTAAAACAGGGTTTCATTGGTATCTTGGATATTTCGTAGGTAAATATGTTTATCGTTATCGTTTTTGAAATCAAGATATTGGCGATAAGCGCGTTCAACCTGCTCTTCGATGGTTTCAACTGCTTCAGGCAGTAAACCATGTAAGTTAAAGGTGCTGCGTTCTTCTTCGCTGAAAGCACTACCTTTATTTAACAGGGGAAATTCAAGCAGGATTGGGCCTGCATACGGGATGTAGAGAGGGCGTTTACTTTCGTGTTCCAGTTCCATGAAAAATACTCTTGTAAGGCAGTTAGTCACATGACAATTGTAGATCCTACAAAATAATAAAAATATGTACAGCTTATGTTATTTTTTTATGATTTTTATGCTTAGAAATGAGAGATAGATACAGTTGTTACAACTTTTTCTGGTAAGCATCAGCAAAATTTACATGCTGATGCTTTTTTAGGAGAGATTTTTAGAGGAATAAGTTAAAACTTTTTACAAAGTGATGCGTTGCATCTGGCGACAACCTAAAGCCGTTAATGTGGCTTGTGTTGCATCCCATTGCGTTAAAATTGTCTCTGCTTTTTCAATTAAGACAGCAGATTCAATATCCATCACATGTTCACCAGCCATATTTAATAAAATTAATGCCGCTTGTAATGGCGGTAAACTTGGATTAAATGCGGCATTTTCAGCGTAGCTACCTTGGAAAATTTTGCCACTTTTCATTTGAACAGCAATTCCACTGTGCGACTCGCTATAAGGAGCGTGGCTACGATTCGCAGCTTGTAGCGCCTGTTGTGCTAACTCACTAGGGTTATCAATTTTGTAACCGTGATCCACTTTGTCCATTAACAAAGAGGTGATATTAAGATCTTTCGGGCCAAAGCTATCAGGTAAATAATCACCCAATGTTGCCATTTTTCTACCTGGTAACTGAATTTGAATCTGGGTGCCACTGTTCAATTCGTTCATAAACTGGCGACAATGACCACAAGGTGTATAGTTAACGGTGACTGAAATTAAGCGAGATTCACCACGTAACCAAGCATGAGTGACAGCACTTTGTTCAGCGTGAACAGTTTGTTGTAGTGGAGCGCCAGCAAATTCCATATTGGCACCGAAGTAGAGATTACCACTCTCACCACGCGCAACCGCACCGACTTTAAAATTAGAGATGGGTGCAACAGCACAAGCAGCAGCAACCGGTAAAAGTGCGAGGGCTAAGGCATCATCATTACATTGTAACTGAGTTTTTATGGCATTGACCTGCTCTGCCGTAAACATTGCAGGGAATTCATCCTGCTCAAGATAAGGAGCAAGTGCTTGTTGCAACTGAGGGGATAAATCTGACCAAACTGCCTGAAAACGAGTATGCATACATGAGTCTCCCATTAATCTTTCTGTATTGTAAGATTCTAGGCATCTTTACTCACTCTTATATGTGATAAAAATCATGTTTTCAATGAAACAATTGCAACAAATTCATTAATTGAGAGATGTATCTCAAATTTATAGTAAAAATCCCCGAAATTAATTTAATTAAATCGGGGATTTAAGAATGGGGCAGTAAGAAAGAGACTAACTATAAAGATGCAGAATAATAGGGAAGATAAAGGGTGCAGTAAGGGAAGTAATGATCCCGCATGTCATTAATGCCAATGAACTGTAAGCCCCTTCAATATAATCGATTTCTGCAGCTCTGGCGGTTCCTACGGCGTGAGAGACAGTACCCATTGCTAAACCACGAGAAGCATGGGTAGGAATACGTAATATTTTAAATAACGAATGACCAAAAATAGCCCCTAAAATACCCACAGCAATAACACATGCCGCACTGATTGCAGGAATGCCCCCAATAGAATCAGCAACAGCCATTGCAATCGGCGTTGTCACTGATTTAGGTAAAATTGATGCGGCGATTTCAGGTGTTGCGCCTGCCCATAATGCAATGGCTGTCCCACTGACCATTGCAGCAATACTCCCAATAAAGCAAATACTGATTAATGATTTCCACTGTGCGCGAATTTGGTGTAATTGCTGATAAAGCGGTATAGCTAAAGCGACAACGGCAGGCTGCAGTAAGTCATTTAAAATACGACTACCTGCAAAATAATCTTCATATGGTATTTTGGTTATTAATAAAATAGGAATAATCACCACAATAGCAATTAATAGCGGATTTAAAATAGGTAATTTAAATCGGGCTGCAAGCTTACGGGCTAAGTAAAAAATAAAAATACTTAAAGGCAGTGACCACCAAATATTCATTAATACGGCTAACATTTTTTCTTCTCACTTAACGCTTTATCGTCGTCTTTCTCTTTTGTTTCAACAATATCTTCAACTTGGTCTGGTTTAGAACCCACGATGATGCGCTCACGATGAACGTAGTGTGAGCAATATGCAACGAGTGCCATAACACCAAAAGTACTCACGACGCAGGCTAAAACGATGGGGAAGAGTTGCTGACTTAACAAATCATAATAGTTCATTACACCAACACCGATAGGGATAAAGAGTAATGACATGTTTTTTAAGAGGATATTGGCACCGGGTTTAACCCAACGCAAAGGGATAAGCTGGAAAGCAAGTAAACCAAAAAGGATCAGTAAGCCAACAATACTGCCAGGAACCGCGAAGGGGAGTAGGGCTGAAATAAGATTACCAGCAAAGAGACAAAGATAAAGTACCAAAAAAGATCGTAAATAGTGCCAAAGTGTAATCTGCAATCGTGCCCGTTTAGATTTCATAAGTAAGTGTCCCAAATCAACTAACAGAATTATCATACACCGATTTTGAAAGTGTGCTATGGATCACAATAAAAAAAAGCGGGGTCCTAATAGAACCCCGCCACTTATTTACTTGGCAAATGAATCTTGGTTGTTATTTCACTTGCTGACCCGGTTTTGCACCAGAATCTGGGCTGAGTAAGAAGATATCTTTATCGCCAGGGCCTGCTGCCATTACCATGCCTTCTGAAATACCAAAACGCATTTTACGAGGTGCTAAGTTTGCCACCATTACTGTTAAGCGACCTTCTAACACTTTAGGATCAGGGTATGCAGTACGAATACCTGAGAATACTTGGCGAGTTTCACCACCTAAATCTAAAATTAATTTCAGCAGTTTATCTGAGCCTTCAACAAAATCAGCTTGCTTAATTTCAGCGATACGCATATCGATTTTCGCAAAATCATCAAATTTGATGGTTTCTTGAATGGGATCATCAGCTAATGGACCAGTTACTTCTTTCACTGGTGCAATGGTGCTTTTTGATGCTTCAACCATGGCATTGGCTTTATCCATTTCAATGCGGTTAAACAATGCTTTGAATTTAGTGATTTCTTGTCCTAACAGGGGCTGCTCAAGTGCATCCCATGTTAGTTGGTTTTGTAAAAAGGCTTCTGAACGCTCTGTCAGTGAAGGTAATACAGGTTTTAGATAAGTCATCAGCACGCGGAATAAGTTAATTCCCATCGTACAGATTGCTTGTAACTGAGCATCTTGACCTTCTTGTTTAGCCACAACCCAAGGCGCTTTTTCATCAATATAACGGTTAGCTTCATCAGTTAATGCCATAATTTCACGAATAGCTTTACCAAATTCACGATTTTCAAATGACTGTGCGATAGTGTCTTTCATATCAACAAAGTGCTGATAAAGCTTAGCATCATCTAAAGTATTTGCTAATTTGCCATCGAAACGTTTGCTGATAAAACCGGCTGTACGAGAGGCAAGGTTAACGACTTTATTGACAATGTCGCTATTAACACGTTGAACAAAGTCTTCTAAGTTTAGGTCAATATCGTCAATGCGTGATGAAAGTTTTGCTGCATAGTAATAACGTAGGCAATCAGCATCAAAATGGTCAAGATAAGCGCGCGCTGTAATAAAGGTGCCACGAGATTTTGACATCTTCGCGCCATTGACAGTGACATAGCCGTGAACAAACAGGTTGGTTGGTTTGCGATATTCGCTACCTTCTAACATTGCAGGCCAGAATAAGCTGTGGAAATAGACGATATCTTTACCAATAAAGTGATAAAGGTCTGCTTTGCTGTCTTTATTCCAGAACTCATCAAAACTTAAATCGCCGCGTTTTTCACACAAGTTTAAGAATGAACTCATGTAGCCGATGGGGGCATCTAACCATACATAGAAATATTTACCTGGTGCATCTGGGATTTCAAACCCAAAATAAGGTGCGTCACGAGTGATATCCCACTGTTGTAAACCGCTGTCGAACCACTCTTGCATTTTATTTGCCACTTGCTCTTGTAGCGCGCCAGAGCGTATCCACTCTTGTAACATGTTGCTAAAAGCAGGTAAGTCGAAGAAGTAGTGTTCCGTTTCACGCATAACAGGTGTTGAACCTGATACAACAGAGCGTGGATTAATTAATTCGGTTGGGCTGTAAGTTGAGCCACAAACTTCACAGTTATCACCATATTGGTCTTGCGCTTTACATTTAGGACAAGTGCCTTTTACAAAGCGGTCAGGCAAAAACATGCCTTTTTCTTCATCATAAAGCTGAGAAATCGTTTTGCTTTTGATATGACCATTTTTTTTCAGTGCAAGATAAATTTTAGTCGATAGTTGGCGACTCTCTTCACTGTGTGTAGAGTGATAATTGTCGTAACTGATATTAAAGCCAGCAAAATCCTGCTGATGCTCTTTGCTCATTTCTTCAATCATAGCTTCTGGTGTAATACCCAGTTGTTGCGCTTTTAGCATAATGGGGGTGCCGTGAGCATCGTCAGCGCAGATGAAATGAACTTCTTTGCCGCGCATTCGTTGATAACGGACCCAGATATCTGCCTGAATGTGCTCAAGGATATGACCGAGATGAATTGAACCGTTAGCATAAGGTAACGCGCAGGTTACCAATAATTTATTCGCGACGTGAGACATAGTAAGGATCTTACTTCCATAAAATTAAAAAAGGGACTTTGATGTTAACCGATCCGTCATGATGTCGCTAGGGCAATAATCGAGTTTTTGCAAGAGAAATTTCAGTTGGCAAATTGAGGTAAGGCATTATCGTAGTCATCTACTATCTGATATGATAGATGCACTCATATATTTAATAAATAATGAAAACGAGAGGAGCCGGGATGAGTGATAAATCCCCCGAGCAGACCACCCCTGAGATTCTGAATGAAAAAGTTTCAGGTGTCTTGTCTACTTTTGAACACCCGACATTGAAACGTAATCTGCTTTCTCTAAAAGCATTACATCAATGCGCGATGATTGATGATGTTCTTCATATCGAATTAGTGATGCCGTTTGTTTGGAAAAAACCTTTCCAAGTCCTAATCGAAGAAAAAACAGCGGAACTTCGTAATATCACTGGTGCAAAAGCTATCGAATGGAAACTCAAGCACAATATTTCAACCTTACGTCGTGCAAATGATCTGCCGGGCGTTAATGGTGTGCGTAATATTCTTGCTGTGAGCTCTGGTAAAGGTGGCGTGGGTAAATCAAGTACAGCTGTTAACCTTGCATTAGCCCTTGCTCAAGAAGGCGCTAAAGTTGGTATTCTTGATGCTGATATTTACGGACCGTCTATTCCAAATATGTTGGGTACCACAATGGAGCGTCCAACGTCTCCTGATGGACAACATATGGCGCCGATTATGGCTTATGGTTTAGCGTCTAATTCTATCGGTTATTTAGTCACTGATGATAATGCCATGGTATGGCGTGGTCCGATGGCAAGCAAAGCATTAATGCAAATGCTTCAAGATACGCTGTGGCCTGATTTGGATTATCTGGTTATCGATATGCCACCGGGAACAGGTGATATCCAATTAACCTTATCTCAAAATATCCCTGTAACCGCTGCGGTTGTGGTAACAACACCACAAGATATCGCGCTGGTGGATGCAATGAAAGGGATCGTCATGTTTAAGAAAGTCAATGTGCCTGTATTAGGTATTATTGAAAACATGAGCGCACATATTTGTAGTAACTGTGGTCACCTTGAACCTATTTTTGGTACTGGTGGTGCAGCGAAATTAGCAGAGAAGTATCATTGCCAATTATTAGGTCAAGTTCCTCTTCATATCTCTTTACGTGAAGACTTAGACCGTGGGCAACCAACAGTGATGCGTGATCCTGAAGGTGAATTTGCTGATATTTATCGCGAGATCGCGTCAACCGTATCTGCTCAAATGTATTGGGATGGTGATGCCATTCCAACGGAAATTTCTTTCCGCGCAGTGTAATTACAGCAGAATAATAGGTTGAGTTATTTGCTGATTTAAATGGAGAGCCCCTTGGCTTTCCATTTTTTACATGCGATTTCCGACTGTTTTTGATAAAAAACAAATAGATTTCTGGTTTTACGCTGGAACCAGAGTGATTTCAAAACTATAATCTGCGCTAGCGTAATATTTACATATTATTACGTTATCCCTCTTTTTATTTCAAACCAGGTTTTTGATTATGGCTGACACAGCACATCAGTGCACAATTGTAGGTATCGCTGGAGCCTCTGCTTCGGGTAAAAGTCTGATTGCAAGTACACTTTACCGCGAATTAAGAGCGCAAGTAGGTGATCATAATATCGGGGTGATACCAGAAGATTGTTATTATCGTGACCAAAGTGATTTAACGATGGAAGAACGATATAAGGTCAATTATGACCACCCAAATTCGATGGATCACGCACTCTTATATCAGCATTTGTGTGAACTAAAAGCAGGAAAAACCATCGAACTCCCTCAATACGACTACGTTGCTCACACTCGTAAAGCAGAATCCATTCCTTTTCAACCTAAAAAAGTTATTATCATTGAAGGCATCTTGTTATTAACAGATAAACGCCTGCGTGAAGAGATGGATTTCTCGATCTTTGTTGATACGCCATTAGATATTTGCTTAATGCGCAGAATTAAACGTGATGTGAATGAACGTGGACGTAGCTTAGACTCAGTCATTGAACAATATAATAAAACCGTTCGTCCTATGTTCTTCCAGTTTATTGAACCTTCTAAACAATATGCCGATATTATTGTCCCTAGAGGGGGTAAAAACCGCGTTGCGATTGATATTCTGAAAGCAAAAATTGGGCAGTTCTGCGAATAATAGGTTCATTTGTGGGCAGCTTTCATGCATGATGAAACTGCCTGTTTAACTTGAAGAAGGAAATAAAATGCGATTATGCGACCGTGATATTATTCAGTGGCTGGATGAAGGCAAATTAGTCATTGAACCCCGCCCGCCCGTCGAGCGAATTAACGGCGCAACAGCAGATGTTTGCTTAGGAAATCAATTTCGTGTTTTCCAAGGTCATACTGCTGCTTATATTGATTTGAGTGGCCCGAAAGCTGAAGTTAATGCTGCGCTAGAGCGTGTAATGAGTGATGAAATTGTTTTACCTGAAGGTGAAGCCTTTTTCTTGCACCCGGGTGAATTGGCATTAGCCGTGACACTTGAGTCAGTCACTTTGCCTGATAATGTTGTTGGATGGTTAGATGGACGTTCATCATTAGCCCGTTTAGGTCTAATGGTACATGTTACTGCTCATCGTATTGATCCCGGCTGGCATGGACAAATCGTATTAGAATTTTTTAATTCAGGTAAACTTCCTCTTGCATTAAGACCGGGTATGGTTATTGGTGCATTAAGCTTTGAACCTATGTCGGGTTCTGCTGATAGACCTTATAACCGTCGTCAAGATGCAAAATATAAAAATCAACAAGGTGCAGTCGGTAGTCGGATTAGTGAAGATTAACTATCTTTATAATCATCATTATCATGTTCACTAAGCGGGTAATTATATGAAAAGGTTTTTGACAACACTGGCTATTTTGCTTGTGGTTATTTTTGCAGGCTTAACAGCGTTAGTTTTACTCATTAACCCAAATGATTTCCGTGGTTACCTTGTTGAAAGGGTCGAAAAACAAAGCGGTTATAAACTCACATTACAAGATGATATGCGTTGGCATGTGTGGCCAAAGTTAAGCATTATCAGTGGTAAAATGTCATTGACAGCACCGGGTGCTGAAATGCCTTTAATTACAGCCGATAATATGCGTCTTGATGTTGAATTATTACCGCTACTTTCTCATCAACTTGAAGTAAAAGAAGTTATGCTTAAAGGTGCCGTCGTTCGCCAAACACCTGAAAGCAAAGCCATTCCTAAAATATCACCACCTGCGACTCCTCGAGATATCTCTCACCCAGTTATTGAACCTAGAGCCAATAATTGGCAGCTGAATATCGCCAAAGTAAAAATTTCAGATAGCTTAATTATTTGGCAAATGAAAGACGGCGAACAGCTTAATTTACGTGATATTAATTTATCGTTAAAAACAGACGAGAAAAAACAAGTTAGTCTTGAGATGAGCACGAAAGTGAATCGTGATCGTCGTGAGATAACGCTAAATATTGCCGCTGATGCGGACATGAACCGCTATCCTTACCAAGTTACAGGGAATATTACGCAATTAGATTACGCTTTATCAGGTGTCGGGATACCTGATAATGGAATCGCAGGAAGTTTAACTTCAGATTTTACGATCCAAAATGAGAGTGTGAGAAAAATTTCACTTGATAACTTAAATCTCACTGCTAATGCTAGCCAATTACAGGGTAATATTAGTGCAGAATTTGCAGCTACGACTCGTTATCAAGTTGATTTAAAAGGTGAACAATTAAATTTAAATACGTTGTTACCAGAGTTAGCTGCGACTAAAACGGCTGAAACTGCATTATTGACACCCAAAGATAATAACACGTCACCCTCATTCTCATTATTTAATACAGCGCATGCCGCGCCGGCACCCAATGCCACCATTATGGCAAAACCGGTTATTACTTCAGTCACTGTTGAAAGTAAAGAATATGATTTAACACATTGGAGTAATATTGAATTTACATTGAAATTAGCACTGAATAAGCTTCTTTATAAAGATTTGGAGATTAACAATTTTAAAATTGATGCTCTGAATAACCCTAATTCACTGAATATTCAAACCTTAACGGGGCAAATCCAACAAGGTGATTTTTCACTGCCAACGGTTATCTCGACAAGCATTGTGCCAGCGCATATCAGCATGGATATCACAATGAACAATATTCCATTACAGCCACTATTGCGTGTCTTTAATCAGCCTGAAAATTTCAGTGGACTCATTTCAGCAAAAGGGAATTTAGAAGGTACGGGGTATAATCGAAAAGCTTTTTATCATTATTGGCAAGGTACGCTTAATACCTCTGTTACTCAATTTAAAATGCAGGGCTTAAATGTACCACAAGTTATTCAGCAATCTGTCGCTCAAGCGACGGATAAAGTCATTTACCCTGAAGATGTCGAAAGTTATACCCAAGCCGATAATGTGATTGCCCAATTTAAGTTAGCGCCAAAAGGGAAAGTAACCGTTAATTCGCTCGATGCACAAGCAGAGGCTTATCAAATTAAAGGGCAGGGCAAAGTGGATCTTCAGCGCCATGATCTTGATGTGATGTTACTGGTTAATATCAAAAAAGGCTGGGGTAAAGAAAACGAATTTATCCGTCAATTGGCTAAAGTTGAAATTCCATTAAGGCTCTATGGTGATTGGAATGCTATTCAATATGAACTTAATATTGAAAAATTATTACGCGATCAATTACAGCAAAAAGCTAAGCAAGCTATCGATAATTGGCTAAATAAACAAGATGCTGAAAGCCCGGAAGTAAAAGCACTTAATCAGCTATTAAAGAAAATTTAATTCCACAATTTTTAACTTCATCACATTGTTAATAAAAGCACACTATTTTGATAATTGTGTGCTTTTTGCTTTATATCTATCATTTAATTTATATTTTGAATGAAAAGTAAGCATTCGTGCTATGTATATATAAAAAAATAGTCGTTTTTTTTGATATATGTCATACACTGCAACGTTGCCTTTGGGCAGAGTGTGTCAATCGCACTAAACGCAAAAATGATGATAAAAATAAAAAACTTCATTTTATAAATGACTACTTTAGACAGGATAAATACATGATCGAAATTCTTATCGGCGCCTTCGTTGCTGTAGGTGTTGGACGTTATATTGTAAAAGGCTATTCACCAACGGGTGTCTTAATGACGGGGGGTCTGTTATTACTGATCATCAGCGTTATTATGGGAAGAGCTGTTTTACCTGCAAGCGCAACCGCAACAGGTTATGGCTTAATCGATATTGTTGAGTATGTGAAAAATCTACTAATGAGCCGTGGTGGCGATTTAGGTATGATGATCATGATACTTTGTGGCTTTGCTTCTTATATGACACACATCGGTGCTAATGATGTTGTTGTGAAATTGGCATCACGTCCTCTGAAAATGATTAACTCGCCTTATCTGCTAATGGTGGCTGCCTACATTGTTGCATGTTTGATGTCACTGGCTGTTTCATCAGCAACAGGTTTAGGTGTGTTATTAATGGCAACGTTATTCCCTGTTATGGTGAATATGGGAATTAGCCGCGGAGCAGCCGCTGCAATCTGTGCATCACCCGCTTCGATTATTTTAGCACCAACATCAGGTGATGTTATTTTAGCCGCTGAAGCGTCTCAAATGCCGCTGATTGATTTCGCATTTAAAACCACATTGCCTATCTCTATTGCTGCAATTATTGGTATGTGTATCGCTCACTTTTTCTGGCAGCGCTATCTTGACCGTAAAGAGCATATCGAAACAGAAATGTTAGACGTGAATGAGATCAAAACTCACGCACCAAGTTTCTATGCAATTTTGCCTTTCACACCAATTATCGGTGTTCTCGTTTTTGATGGTAAATGGTTACCAGAACTTCATATTGTTGCCATTATTATTATCTGCATGATTTTAGCGGCTGTTATCGAATTTATTCGTAGCTTTAGTGCAAAACAAGTGTTTGAAGGTTTAGAAGTTGCTTATCGCGGTATGGCAGATGCATTTGCTCAAGTTGTTATGTTATTAGTCGCAGCAGGGGTATTTGCTCAAGGTTTAACAACCGTTGGCTTTATCAATGCGTTAATTGAAGGTGCTCAGTCATTAGGTTCAGGTGCGATTGTGATGATGATTGCGCTGGTCTTAATTACCATGTTAGCGGCAATGACCACCGGCTCTGGTAACGCGCCATTCTATGCATTCGTTGAATTAATTCCTCGTTTAGCAAGCAATATGGGTGTTAACCCCGCTTATTTAACTATTCCTATGTTACAAGCTTCAAACTTAGGTCGTACATTATCGCCGGTTTCTGGTGTTGTGGTTGCGGTATCGGGTATGGCAAAAATTTCACCTTTCGAAGTGATGAAACGTGTTTCTGTTCCTGTATTGGTGGGATTAGTGATTGTTATTGTTGCTACTGAGATTTTAGTACCAAGTACTTTAGGTTAATTTTTATTGTATTGAATTAATCTAACATTATTGTTTTAAATTTTATTGGCGGGCTTTGTAATTAGACAAAGCCCGTTTTTTATTTGCTTAAGAAAAGTCGTATAGAAAGTGATTATTTAAATTGAATAAGAACATCTGCCACTTTTTTATGCCCTTCATAAATTTCAAATTTTTCTAATTCGTCTAATAAGTGATGAGGGGCATGCTCAACTAAAAACCGCATATAGCCTTCACTTATCCAATGTTCAGACGCTTGTTTTGTATCAGTAATTTCAATTGCAAGACTCCAACTATTGGGTTCATTAGGCAATTGGGTCGTTGGATAATAAAAGCCAGCTAAAGGAGGGGGTGATTGTCTTCCTCCTTCAATAGCGGTTAACCAGACAATTTTAACATTGACATTGGTATGCATATTATTTTCCAGTAGACATCATATTCAGATAAAAAATATCCGCCTTATAGGCGGATATTTTACTATTTGTCAGGGATCACGCTTCGTCAACGTTTTCTTCGCCTTCTGGTGCAGGCTCAACAATTCGAACTTTATTAATTCGATGGTTGTTCACTTCTAATGGCTCAAATTCCATGCCATCAATAAGGATCTTCTCACCAACAGTTGGAACACGTTGTAAATGCTCCATTAATAAGCCTGCTAAGGTTTCATACTCACGTTTTTCATCCAGTTTGATTGGAATATAAAGCACTAAGTCTTCAAGTGGTGTAAAACCGTTTACAGTCCATGAACCGTCTTCGTTTTGAACCAAGTCATGACGTGAATCGTTTTCTTCAGAACTAACCGGTAAGTTACCTGCAATGGTTTCCATAACGTCAGTCAACGTCACGATCCCTTCTACTGAGCCAAATTCATCAACGACAAAAGCGAAGTGTGTGTGTGCACTACGGAACTGTTCTAACGCTTGCAGTAAGGATAAACCTTCAGGGAAAATCAACGGTTGAGTGACCAATAAACGTAAGTTTAGAGGTTCATTACGCAATTGTTGATTCAGTAGTTGAATAACATTAACAACACCGACAGGTTCATCACTGGATTGTTCATCCGTGATCACTAGACGAGAATGGGGCTCCTTTTCCAACAATTGGCGGATATCATCTTGTGTTGCATTTAAGTCTACGTATTCAACATCATGGCGAGACGTCATAATACTGTTAACGTTACGTTGGCTTAAACCAAGCACACGCACAATCATTTGGCGCTCTTGAGGATCAAAGACTTCTTCTGAACTGGAGACTAAATCAGAGGTGTGAGGATCTAATTCAGACGATTCAGGCTTACCATTAATAATACGTAGAACCGCTTCTGCTGTACGTTCACGCAAAGAGCGAGAAGCGGATAAGAAACGGCGACGGTTAAATTGTGCAAGCTGATTAAAGACTTCTATCATGATAGAGAAGCCAATTGCTGCATATAGGTAACCTTTTGGAATGGCGTAGCCAAAGCCTTCGGCAACTAATGCAAAACCAATCATCAGCAAGAAGCTTAAGCACAAGATAACAATGGTTGGGTGATTATTGACGAAATTTGTCAGAGGCTTACTTGCAAGGATCATCAAGAACATTGCAATAGTAACAGCCGCAATCATAACACCTAAATGATCAACCATACCCACAGCGGTTATCACTGAGTCAAGCGAGAATACCGCATCCAGCACAATAATTTGTGCCACGACAGACCAAAAGCGGGTAGTTTTGCGTTGTTTTCCTTCGTCGTGATCTTTACCTTCTAGCCGTTCATTAAGCTCCATTGTGGCTTTGAACAGTAAGAATATCCCTCCGAGCAACATAATTAAGTCTCTTGCACTGAAAGGGTGATCAAACAGTGTAATAAGAGGTTTTGTCAGAGTGATAAGCCAAGAGAGACTAAATAACAATACAATTCGCATAACAAGGGCACACAATAGACCTGTTATACGAGCTCTATCTCTTAGTTTTGCTGGAAGTTTATCTGCCAGAATAGCAATGAAAACAAGGTTATCAATACCAAGTACGATTTCGAGAACAATTAGGGTGGAGAGTCCTACCCAGATTGTCGGATCTAAGATCCATTCCATACAGTTTGTTTTACCTTCTATAAAGACGGCATATGCCGACTTGGGAATAATGAGCAATTTAAAGGAATTTTTCAATAAATTATTATTAGCAGTAGGGAAATAATTTCATTTTGTCTAAAAGATTGTGATACCAATTACATCAATAACTACCACCAAGTGAGAGAGTGAGTTACTATGTGATCAGGTTAACAAATTGTCAGGACATTGATACTGGCAGGTTTATTTTCAGACGGGAGTTATTTTCATGTCAAAACAGCAAATCGGCGTGGTTGGTATGGCAGTTATGGGACGTAACCTTGCGCTAAATATTGAAAGCCGTGGTTATTCTGTCTCTATCTACAACCGCTCAAGCGATAAAACGAATGAAGTTATTGCTGAAAATCCAGGTAAAAAACTGGTTCCGAATTATTCTATTGAAGAGTTTGTTGATTCGTTAGAAAAACCACGCCGTATTTTATTAATGGTAAAAGCGGGTGAAGCAACGGATAAAACAATTGCTGCCTTGACACCGCATTTAGATAAAGGTGATATCCTTATCGATGGCGGAAATACTTTCTTTAAAGATACTATTCGTCGTAACCGTGAATTATCAGCGCAAGGCTTCAATTTCATTGGTACCGGTGTTTCTGGTGGTGAAGAAGGTGCATTAAAAGGTCCTTCAATCATGCCTGGTGGACAAAAAGAAGCTTACGAATTAGTTGCTCCAATCCTTGAAAAAATTGCAGCTGTGGCTGAAGGTGAACCTTGTGTGACTTATATCGGTGCTGATGGCGCAGGTCACTATGTGAAAATGGTTCATAACGGTATCGAATATGGCGATATGCAGCTG
The DNA here is from genome assembly GCF_003144405.1 of Proteus cibi. Taxonomy (GTDB): domain Bacteria; phylum Pseudomonadota; class Gammaproteobacteria; order Enterobacterales; family Enterobacteriaceae; genus Proteus; species Proteus cibi. Next base: position 181,081 of record NZ_PENW01000009.1, on the reverse strand, counting down.
ATTGCAGAAGCGTATTCAGTATTAAAACACTCATTAGGTCTTACTAATGAAGAATTAGCAGAAACTTTCACTGAGTGGAATAAAGGTGAGTTAAGTAGTTATCTAATTGAAATTACAGCTGATATTTTCCGTAAAAAAGATGACGAAGGTAAATACCTTGTTGATGTTATTCTTGATGAAGCGGCAAATAAAGGTACAGGTAAATGGACTAGCCAAAGCTCTTTAGACTTAGGTGTACCTGTTACACTTATCACTGAGTCTGTGTTTGCTCGCTATATCTCTTCATTAAAAGATCAACGTGTTGCTGCATCTAAAGTATTATCAGGTCCAACACCTAAAGCATTCTCAGGTGATAAAAAAGCCTTTATCGAGAATGTTCGTCGTGCACTGTATTTAGGTAAAATTGTCTCTTATGCTCAAGGTTTCCAACAACTGAAAGCAGCATCAGACGAATATAACTGGGATTTAAACTACGGTGAAATTGCGAAGATTTTCCGTGCGGGTTGTATTATTCGCGCTCAATTCCTGCAAAAAATTACAGATGCCTATAACGAAGATGCAAGCATTGCAAATCTGCTATTAGCGCCATACTTCAAACAAATCGCTGACGATTACCAACAAGCTCTGCGTGATGTGGTTTGTTATGGCGTTCAAGCTGGTATTCCTACTCCAACATTCTCTGCCGCTATTTCTTACTATGATAGCTATCGTGCAGAAGTGTTACCAGCAAACTTAATCCAAGCTCAACGTGATTACTTTGGTGCGCATACTTATAAACGTACTGATAAAGATGGCGTATTCCACACTGAGTGGATGGAATAAGAAAAATTCAATCTTCGGTTATATTGTTTGAAATATAACAAACAAAAGGTGCTCAAATAGAGCACCTTTTTTTGTTGAGTTAAGAAAAAATCCAAGTTATTGCTCAGAGACCTTCACATAATGAAGTTCTTCATTTGCCTTATCAGAGACTAAATTATCTTCAAATAAGTCTTCTTTTAATATTTTCCCACTAAAAACAGCGTTCATTCTCTCTTTATCTAAGGCATTTTCCCAGCGAGCCACAACAATACAGGCGCAAGCGTTACCCACAATATTAGTCAATGCTCGGCATTCAGACATAAAGCGATCTATGCCTAGGATTAGCGCCATACCTGCAACGGGCACACTAGGAACAACCGATAAGGTTGCCGCTAAAGTAATAAAACCCGCACCAGTAACGCCCGCAGCACCCTTTGAGCTGATCATGGCAACAAAGAGTAATGTAATTTGTTCTGTTAATGACAAATCAACACCTGTTGCTTGTGCAATAAATAGCGCCGCCATGGTCATATAGATGTTCGTGCCATCTAAGTTGAAAGAGTAACCCGTTGGAATAACTAAACCGACGACTGATTTTTTACAGCCAAGTTGTTCCATTTTCGTCATTAATGTGGGGAGCGCGGCTTCAGATGAAGAGGTGCCTAATACCAACCAAAGTTCATCTTTTATATATTTAATTAAAGAGAGGATAGAAAAACCGTTATATTTTGCAACAGCACCTAAAACGACCAACACAAAAAGTAATGCTGTTAGATAAAAGGTAATGACTAACAACATTAAATTGCCAATAGAAGAAATACCGTATTTACCTATGGTAAATGCCATTGCACCAAAGGCACCAATAGGTGCTAACTTCATTAGCATACTCACCATCTTGAAGACAGGATCGCAAAGATGCTGTAAAAATTTTAATACAGGTTCGCCCCGTGAGCCGATGGATGCTAATGCTAGACCAAAAATCACAGAAACAAACAATACTTGTAAGATATTGCCATTAACTAATGGGCTAACAATAGTATCAGGAATAATGTTCATTAAAAAATCAACAAGAGAAGAGCTGTGTGCCTGAGTGACATACATTTCTACTCGGCTACTGTCTAATGATTCAGGAGAGATATTTAAACCATCACCAGGGCGAATAATATTGGCAGTGATTAATCCAATAACAAGTGCAATTGTAGAAAAGGTGAGAAAGTAAATCATCGATTTACCCGCTACTTTTCCAACGGCTTTCATGTTGTTCATACCAGCAATGCCAGTCACGACAGTTAGAAAGATAACTGGGGCGATGATCATTTTTACTATTTTGATAAATCCATCGCCTAACGGTTTGAAAGATTCGCCAATATCAGGGTAAAAATGCCCCAATAGAATACCGAAAATGATAGCAATAATGACTTGGATATATAACACACGATAAAAGGGGAGCCTGCGGGATGAAGTCTGCATAAAATTTCCCTGTAACTGAAAGATATTGACTAAATAAAAAAGAAATTATGATGTAAATTATTATTTACATTTATTTTGTTGTGATAAGTAACTTAAAGGTATGAGTAAATCAGGTCAATAAAATAAAGTTGATTTTATCAAATATTGTGCTCTTCATCTAAAAAATTAGATTTAGTTTCAATTTATCGTTATTTATGGAATTTATTTTTCTTAAATCAATAAGTTAATAAAATTATTTTTTGTTTTAATTTATTGTATTTCGTTAATGACATGTAGGTTTGCTTCGTTTTTATGGTGAATGAAATGGAATAAATGTAAATAAATATGGACAAGGGGGGATAGGTGAAAAGATGAATGGCAATTATTTGTTTTTATTAAATTTATTTTTTATAAAATGAATCGTTGATATACCTTTCAATGTAAATGAACTTTAAGTAATCAACACGTAAATAAGTATTTATTCTTAGCGATAAGAGAGATAAAAAGTAAAAGAGCGCATAAGCGCTCTTTTATGGATCATAGAAAGTGATCTTTATTTTACTGGGATTTTAATTGAGTTATCAGACTCAATTTCAATAGGTGCTAATGGGATATCTTCAACAAATTCACTTGAAGCACGACCACTAAAGACATCATTCATTCTCTCTTTATCTAGAGCATTTTCCCAACGAGCCACAACGATACAGGCACACGCATTACCCACAAGGTTGGTTAATGCGCGGCACTCTGACATAAAGCGGTCAATCCCTAGAATTAGCGCCATACCTGCAACGGGCACACTTGGTACGACCGATAAGGTTGCTGCTAAGGTAATAAAGCCCGCTCCGGTTACGCCAGCCGCACCTTTTGAACTTATCATTGCGACTAAGAGTAGCGTGATTTGTTCTGTTAATGACAAATCAATACCCGTAGCTTGTGCAATAAATAGCGCCGCCATGGTCATATAGATGTTCGTGCCATCTAAGTTGAAGGAGTAACCCGTTGGAATAACTAAACCGACGACTGATTTTTTACAGCCGACATTTTCCATTTTACGCATTAGGCTAGGTAAAGCGGCTTCTGAAGAAGAAGTACCTAATACTAACCAAAGTTCATCTTTAATATATTTAATTAAAGAGAGGATTGAGAAGCCGTTATATTTGGCAACAGCACCTAATACAACAAGCACAAAGAGCAGTGAGGTAATGTAGAAAGTCAGAACAAGTAATACTAAGTTACTGATTGATGAAATACCATACTTTCCGATGGTAAATGCCATTGCACCAAAAGCGCCAATAGGTGCTAATTTCATTAGCATACTAACCATTTTGAATACTGGCTCTGAGAAGTTCTGTAAGAATTTAAGAACGGGCTCACCGCGAGTTCCTATAGATGCTAATGCGATACCAAAGACGACAGAAACAAACAGTACTTGTAGAATATTACCGTTAACTAATGGACTGACTACGGTTTCAGGAATGATATTCATTAAGAAACCCACAATAGAAGAGTCATGCGCTTTAGCGACATAACTTTCTACTTTACTGGCATCTAATGAGGCAGGGGAAATATTTAGCCCATCACCTGGGCGAATAATATTGGCAACGATTAAACCAATAATTAATGCAATGGTAGAGAAAGTCAGGAAGTACACCATGGATTTACCCGCGACTGTACCCACCGCTTTCATATTATTCATACCTGCAATACCCGTTACTACAGTTAAGAAGATAACAGGTGCGATGATCATTTTTACAATTTTGATAAATCCATCACCAAGAGGTTTAAAGGATTCACCGACGTCAGGGTAAAAATGCCCAAGCAAGATACCGAGTAAGATGGCAACGATAACTTGCACATATAGCACTTTATAAAGCGGTTGTTTTTTAGTTGAAGTTTGCATGAAGATTTCCCTGCACCTATTGGTACATTGTTTATATATTTATTTGTATGTTAGAAAATAACTGAATTGTAAATATAAGTTTACATTATTGTGTTTTTATTGATGCTAACTTAAATGTACGAGTAAATCAGGTCAATAACATAAAATCTATTTAGTTAATTATTGAGTGCTGAATCGAGAAAAAAGTTAAAATTTTCCATTTTGTACATTTTATAGCGCTATAGATAAGATGATATGAAATTAATAGGGTTTATTCTGGTTTTTTGGTTATTATTGGTGTTAAATGCTGGAAGTTTTTTGGATTAGATTATCTAATATTACTTTGGAATGTGTAAATTAATACATACAGTAAGAATAGTTATTATGATAACAATTACCCTTAATTGAATTTAGGACTAGGGTAATTGTTAAAGATAAGTTGACCGTTTTTATTATTCGTTTTCTTCTTCACGAATAAAAGAAAGTAATTCTGGCTGTGCAATACGTTTGTAATCTTGCGTATTAAGAATAATAGAACGCTCTAATGTACCTGCATTAAACGCTAATTCATCAAAACGTTCAAAAAGCAGAGGGTCAGCTACAAGTTTTAATGAAGGATGAAAACTAAAGGGGGGGATTGCGCCAAAGACACATTGTGTTAGATCATCAACTTCTTTAGGGCTGGCTAAAGAGGCTCTTGTTCCCCCGATTTGATGAGCTAATTTTGAAAGGTCGGCTTGTTTATCTGCGGGTAATATCGCCAGCACATGTTGCTTAATTCCATTCCCTTTTATATGGCAGACTAATCCCTTTGCACCTTGTCCTAACTGTGTTCCTCTAATTTTTGCAACTTCTTCAGAACGACCTGCGGTAGCGTGTTCCATAATGCGGTAAGTCGCGTGGTTTTTATCCAATAAAGCAGTAAGTTGCTCAAAAATAGTCAAAGACATCAATGACTCCTGAATTTAATAAGTTATTTCTTTGGGGTCATTATACGACTTTAAAAAAAATATTCTGCTGTGATGTTCACGGCTGGTTTTGATTATTTTGATAAGCTTTTCAAATTATTTTGTTACAAATGATAATATGTTAATAGTATTATCCTATTGAATTAATAGGGTAATTATACTTCTTTATTTAATCATCCGTAATAAAATGATAAACAAATTGATATTTATTCATTATTTTGATGATGATCAATTTAAGAACAAAAAGAATAGAACATATTAAAACATAGATTTAATTACTAAAAAGGAAGTCAATAATGGCTGTTTCTACATTCTATATCCCTTCTGTAAATAAAATTGGTGCTGGTTGTCTTGCGGAAGCTGTAAGTTCAATGAAAGATTTTGGCTTTCATAAAGCATTAATCGTTACTGATAGTATTTTAAATCAACTGGGTGTTGTTGATAAGGTCAGCAAATTACTGACAGAGGCTGGTATTTCTAGCGTGACTTATGACGGTACGGCACCAAACCCTACTGTTGAAAACGTAGAAGCAGGTTTAGCGCTGCTGAAAGAACATCAATGTGATTGTGTTATTTCTTTAGGTGGTGGTTCTCCACATGATTGCGCTAAAGGTATCGCATTAGTCGCTTCTAATGGCGGAAAAATTGCAGATTATGAAGGTGTTGATCGCTCTGCAAAACCTCAATTACCCCTGATTTCAATTAATACCACAGCAGGTACAGCATCAGAAATGACACGTTTTTGTATCATCACAGATACTGCGCGTCATATTAAAATGGCTATCGTTGATAAAAACGTTACACCACTCTTATCTGTAAATGATTCAGAATTAATGATTGGTATGCCAAAAGGTTTAACCGCTGCAACAGGTATGGATGCATTAACTCATGCTGTAGAAGCGTATGTTTCAATTGCTGCAAATCCAATTACTGATGCGTGTGCATTAAAAGCAGTCACTATGATCAGCGAGTCTTTACGTAAAGTTGTTGATAATGGTGGTGACGCGGCAGCGCGTGAAAATATGGCTTACGCTCAGTTCTTAGCGGGTATGGCATTTAATAACGCTTCTTTAGGTTATGTACATGCTATGGCTCACCAATTAGGGGGTTTCTATAACTTACCTCATGGTGTGTGTAATGCGGTTCTATTACCTCATGTTCAAGCTTATAACATTCAAGCAGCAGCTGGTCGTTTAAAAGATATCGCACAAGCTATGGGTGTTGATGTTTCTGCAATGAGCGATGAGCAAGGTGCAAAAGCGTGTATTGAAGAAATTCGTAAAATGGCGAAAGATGTAGGTATTCCAGCTGGCCTGAAAGAATTAGGCGTGAAAGAAGAAGATTTCAAAACATTAGCTGAAAATGCACTGAAAGATGCTTGTGCAATCACTAACCCAGTTCAGGGTTCTGAAAGTGATGTTATCGAGTTATTCCGTCAAGCAATGTAATATTTAGGAAATTAAAAGGTAATTTATTACTTTTGTTTTCTTTAAACGAAAGCCGATACTTTATTGAGTATCGGCTTTTTGATATTCATGTTATATCGATTACTCTGCTTTTTTATGGCGCGCTTGCAGACAACCTATTACATCAGAGAGTGATAATGATTGATCTTGCAATAACACCATTAAGTGATAAAGCAGGTCTGAAGCTTCATTTTTTAGCTCTTCTCTGTCATTAACAGTAGCAGCCAATGCCGTTTCTACGCCTTCTTCTCCTACTTTTTGCGCTATACGTTTTGTCCCACTAGCATAAAGGCGGGCAGTGTAAGAGCTATCTGGTGAGGCATTTTTACGTTCACGTAATAAATTCTCAAGTTCATAGAGAAATCCCCATTGGCTTTGTGCTGGGGCAAAACAACTTTCGGTTCCGTTATGGCAAGTTGGACCAAGAGGATTGGCTAAGATAAGTAAAGTATCGTTATCACAGTCAGGGTAAATATTGACTAACTTGAGAAAGTTGCCTGAGGTCTCACCTTTTGTCCATAGACGCTGTTTAGTGCGTGAATAGAAGGTAACATTTCCACTTTCTAGAGTGACATTTAATGCGTCTTTGCTCATATAACCGAGCATTAATACATCACCTGAAATAGCATTTTGGATAACCACAGGCATCAGATTATCGACTTTTTCCCAATCTAGTTGCGCTAATATTTCACTATTCATTATATTCTTACCTTAACGTCATTCTTTGCAAGATACTGTTTTAATTCGTTGATATTAATTATTTGTTTATGGAAAACAGAGGCTGCAAGAGCACCATCGACATTGGCTAATTTAAATGCATCAAGAAAGTGTGACATTTCGCCAGCTCCTCCAGATGCGATAATAGGAACATCTGCAACTTGGCGTACTAGAGCAAGTTGTTTTAGGTCATAACCTTGCCTTACGCCGTCTTGGTTCATCATATTTAAAACAATTTCACCTGCACCAAGTTGTTGAACTTCACGTACCCAATCAAGGGTTTTCCAGTGCGTTTGTTGGGTGCGTTTTTCATCGCCTGTGAATTGATAAACTAAATATTCACCTGTTTTTTCATCAAACCAAGTGTCAATTCCCACAACAACACACTGTACACCATAGCGATCCGCCAAACGAGATATCAGTGAAGGATCGGAAAGTGCAGGGGAGTTTATCGAAATTTTATCTGCACCAAATGAGAGAATTTTTCCTGCATCTTCAACAGAACGAATACCGCCTGCAACACAAAAAGGAATATCAATCACTTCAGCGACACGCGATACCCAGCTTTTATCAACAACACGACCATCAGAAGATGCCGTAATATCATAAAATACCAGTTCATCTGCGCCTTCTTTGGCATAGCGTTCAGCAAGAGGCACGATATCACCAATAATTTCATGATTGCGAAATTGAACACCTTTAACAACTTGTCCATCTCGGACATCAAGACAAGGAATTATGCGTTTTGCCAACATGATATCGCCTCTTTTAATGTAAATTTGCCTTCTAATAATGCTCTGCCAACAATAATACCGGCAACACCAGATGCGGGAAGATCTGCGATATCTTGTAAATCACCAATACCGCCTGACGCTTGGAATAAAATGTTAGGGAAACGCTGGCTAATTTCTTTATACAATTCGACGTTAGAACCGGCTAATGTGCCATCACGAGAAATATCGGTACATAGCACATGCTTTAAACCCACACTTTGATAAAGCTCGATGATATCTTCAAGTGTATAGGGGGAGTTTTCTTGCCAACCACTGACAGCTACCCACTTTTTGCCTTGTTTATCAATGCGAACATCGAGGGCTAATACAATGGCTTCCGCACCATAGCGCTCAAACCAGGTTTTCACCATTTCAGGTTGGCTAACTGCGGTAGAGCCAATAACAACTCGGCTAGCCCCAGCATCGAGTAGTGATTTAACATCATCTTCAGTGCGAATGCCGCCACCCACTTGTACGGGAACATTGACACAAGCAACAAGTTCTTTTAACAGTGGAATTTGGCGAGCAGAAGGATCTTTTGCCCCCGTTAAATCCACTAAGTGAAGTAATTTTGCGCCATCTTTTTCATATTGTTGATAGCGTGTCAGCGGATTATCATCATAATCACGCTGTTTTGCATAATCACCTTGATGAAGACGAACTACTTTCCCATCAATTAAATCTAATGCTGGAATAATCATAACGGGTTACATCTCCAAAAAGTTCTTGATAAGTTGCGCTCCTGCTTTCCCTGAACGCTCTGGGTGAAACTGCACGCCATAAAAATTATCTTTTTGAATTGCGCTACTAAAACGCGAGCCGTATTCCGTTTCAGCAATTGTCGATTCATTGAGTGCTAAAGCGTAGCTATGCACAAAATAGAACCAAGCATCATCACCAAGACCACGAAAAAGAGGATGTCCAGGCTTTGCTAATACTTGGTTCCAACCCATATGCGGTAATGGTAATCCTGCGGTATCGAGCTTATTGATGGTGCCATCAACTAAACCTAATAAAGGGATATCTTTACCTTCTTCGCTTAGTGAAGCCAATATTTGCATACCTAAACAAATTCCTAAAACTGGTTGTGTTAAGGCTTTAATTAGAGGAATTAGCTCACGTGCTTTGAGTTGTTCCATTGCCGCTCTAGCCGTACCCACTCCGGGTAAAAAGAGTTTATCCGCAGATAATACAATGTTTTTTTCATAGGACACGATGGGGTCATAACCAAGGCGCTTAACGGCGTAAGCGACAGACGCTAAATTGGCACAGCCCGTATCAAGAATAACCACTTTCATCACAGAACACCTTTTGAACTGGGTAAAGTATTGCCTTCAACACGAATGGCTTGGCGTAATGTACGACCAAAGACTTTAAATAAACTTTCAGCTTTATGGTGATCGTTTTTGCCTTTTGATTTCAGGTGTAATGTGCAACCCATGGTGTAAGAGAGTGAACGGAAAAAGTGTTCAATCATCTCTGTACTTAAATCACCAACACGTTGATATTTAAATTCGGCTTTGTACTCAAGGTGTGGACGACCAGAAATATCTAATGCACAGCTTGCAAGGCACTCATCCATTGGCAATGTAAAGCCAAAGCGAGCAATACCTCGTTTATCACCTAATGCTTCACGTAATGCCTCACCCAAAGCAAGACCGGTATCTTCCACTGTGTGGTGATCATCAATCACTAAATCACCTTTTACATTGATATTCATGCGAAAACCGCCATGTGTGGCAATTTGATCCAGCATGTGATCAAAGAAACCGACACCCGTGCTGATCTGGCTGTTGCCTTCACGATCAAGCCAAATATCGATCGCGATTTGTGTTTCTTTTGTTTTCCGCTCAACGTGAGCATAGCGATCTTTTTTAGTCAATTGCTCTGTAATAACAGCCCAATTGAGCTCATCGGGCTTATAAAGCAGGCCTTTGATACCCATATTTTGGGCTAGCTGAATATCCGTTTGTCTATCGCCAATGACATAACTATTATCTTTATCTAGTGCACCCTCAACTAAATACTGAGTGACGAGACCTGTTTCTGGTTTGCGACAAGGACAGTTGTCTTCAGGTTTATGGGGACAAATTAACACATCATCAAATGAGATCCCTTGAGATGAGAAAACTTGCATCATTAAATTATGAGGAGGATCGAAATCCGCTTGAGGAAAACTTTCTGTGCCTAATCCATCCTGATTTGTGATCATAATGAGTTTATAACCCGCTTTTTGCAGAGCAGTCAGTGCGGGGATCACGCCATTTTCAAAGGCAAGCTTATCAAGTCTATCAACTTGGTAATCAGTGGGTGGCTCAGTGATTAAAGTACCATCACGGTCGATAAAAAGAATTTTTTGGCTCATGGTTGAGATCCCTCAGTTGCGATTTTTTATTGTTATCGTTTTAAATGTTTTATACGTTTGCAGTTTGAATATTTTTTATGGCATTAATCACGCTATCACATTCTTCTGCTGTACCGATAGAAATACGCAAACAGCCATTAAGCCCATATTGACGCTGTTGATCGCGTAAAATAATCCCTTGTTCCCATAAAGTACGGAAAACCAGAGTAGCATCAGTGAATTTCACTAAAATATAGTTGGTTTCACTGTTATAAACCTGTTCAACATTAGGTAGTTTTTTTAACGAATCAGATAAAATGGCTCTGTTGCGTGAAATATCTGTCACTCGTTTTTTCATTATTTCAATACTTTCTTCTGTTAATGCTTGCGCAGCAATATCTGCAACAGGTGTTGAAAGTGGGTAGGGTGCGATCACCTTTAGTAATAATTCAATCACAGGTGGGTTGGCAAGCGTAAAGCCACAACGAAGCCCCGCTAAAGCAAAAGCTTTCGATAAGGTTCGCAAAATAACTAAATTCGGATAATCTTCAAGCCATGAAATAATTGACGCGTGTGGGCAAAACTCAATATAAGCTTCATCTACCGCAACAATGGCTTTGTTTTTAGCCAACGCTAATACATCACGGATAAGAGATGGATCAACAATATTTCCTGTTGGGTTATTTGGGCTGCACAGGTAGATAAGTTTTACATTATCAAGTTGTGATGCGATGGCTTTGACATCAAGGCTCCAATCAGCAAGTGCAGGAACAACACGTTGTTCTACACCGAAAGTTTCTGCACTAACGCTATACATGCCATATGTTGGTGGACAATAAAGTACGGCATCTTTACCTGGCTCACAAAACGCACGAATAAGGAGCTCAATCGCTTCATCGGCGCCACGGCTAACTAAGACTTGATTAGTCTCTACACCGGCATATTTTGCATAACGATTAATCACATTTACGGGCTGACATTCAGGGTAACGATTTAAGTTTTTTTCATTAAAAGTAAAGTCAGGCGCAATGGGGTATTCATTTGCATTTAACCAAACAGAACCCTTTCCCCCTAAGCGTCGAGCAGATTGATAAGGTGTTAATTCACGTACATTTTTTCTTGCAAGTGTATTGATATCAAATTCAGTTTTCATCACTCTTTATCCCCTGAGCTAAAGCGTTAACGCGAAGTGTGACAGCATTTTTGTGTGCGGTGAGTTGCTCTGCTTGCGCTAATATTTCAATGGTCTGTGCTAAATCAGATAAACCTTGTGCGGTGAGTTTCTGTACTGTCATACGTTTCATAAAATCAGCTAAACCTAAGCTTGAGTAGGTTGCTGTATAGCCATAAGTTGGTAGAACGTGATTAGTACCAGAAGCATAATCTCCGGCAGATTCAGGTGACCAAGCACCAAGAAAAACAGATCCAGCGCTAGTAATGCTATCAACACGACGATCAGCATCATTGGTTTGAATAATTAAGTGTTCTGGACCATAGCTATTACTGATTTCAATACACTGATCAAGATCCCGAGTAATAATGACGCGGCTTTCTGCAAGCGCTTGTTTAGCGATTTCAGCACGGCTTAATAGTGTCAGTTGTGTTTCAGTTTCAGCAATAACGGCTTTAGCGAGTGTTTCATCAGGCGTTAATAAGACAACTTGTGAATCAGGGCCGTGTTCAGCTTGTGAAAGTAAGTCCGCAGCAATAAATGCAGGATTTGCATCTGCATCAGCAATCACTAAAACTTCAGAAGGACCTGCTGGCATATCGATTGCAGCACCTTGAAGTGATTGACTTACTTGGCGTTTTGCTTCTGTTACATAAGCATTACCAGGGCCAAAAATTTTATCAACTTTAGGAATAGATCCCGTACCGAATGCCATGGCTGCAATCGCCTGTGCACCACCTACTTGGAAGATTTCATCAATACCGATTTGTTGGGCAATATATAAAATTTCGTCAGCAATCGGCGGTGGTGAGCAAAGAATTACTTTGCGACAACCTGCAATACGGGCTGGAATACCTAACATCATGACGGTTGAAAGCAATGGTGCTGAACCTCCGGGAATATAAAGCCCTACGGCATCAATTGCTCTACTTACTTGCTGACAGAATACACCAGGCTGAGTTTCTACGTTGATAGTGTTAGGAATTTGAGCCTCATGAAAGCGACGAATATTATTCATCGCTTGTGCTATTGCCTGTTTTATTTTGCTATCAAGTCGTGATGAGGCTTCATTGATTTGCGATTTTGACACCAAAACACTTTCTGGCGCTGTTTTATCGAATTTTTGGCTAAGCGCTTTAAGTGCTTTATCTCCCTCATTGCGTACCTGTGAAATGATGCTAGCAACTTGTTCTGTAATTGAACCCGATGCAGAAATGGCAGGGCGAGTTAATAGCACTTGTTGCTGTTCTTTCGTGCATTTATTCCAGTAAGTTAATGTATTAAAACCCGTTTTCATCATTTCACCTTATTCCATCATTTTTTCAATTGGTAAAACAAGAATTGAACTTGCACCTAATACTTTAAGTTTTTCCATTGTTTCCCAGAATAGGGTTTCGCTACTTACCATGTGCATTGCAACGCGATTTTGGTCACCCGCCAGAGGTAAAATAGTCGGTCTTTCAGCTCCTGGAAGTAATGCAATGACATCTTCAAGACAGTCACTTGGTGCGTGTAACATAATATATTTTGATTCTCGAGCTTGAATAACACCTTGAATACGCGTTAGTAAACGATCGATAAGCGCTTGTTTTTCGGCTTCCATTTCACCGTCACGTTGGATTAAGCATGCTTTTGAGCGATAAATCACTTCGACTTCTTTTAAGCCGTTGGCTTCTAATGTTGCGCCAGTAGACACTAAGTCGCAAATAGAGTCAGCAAGACCTGCGCGAGGAGCGACTTCAACAGAGCCATTGAGTAGACATGATTTAAATTTGATGCCTTTTTGGTCTAAATAGCGTTTGAGCAGATTTGGATAGGAGGTTGCGATACGAGTATTATTTAAGCATTCCACACCTTGATAATCAAAATCGACAGGCGTTGCGAGAGATAAACGACAGCCACCGAAATCAAGACGACGTAGTGTCAGATAACTCGGGTTTTCACCTTGAGAACGACGTTTTAATAACTCTTCTTCTAAAACGTTTTCGCCAATGATCCCTAAATCAACAACGCCATCCATTACCAATCCCGGAATATCGTCATCTCTCACACGTAAAATATCGATTGGCATATTTTCAGCGTAAGCAATCAGGCGCTGTTGATTTAAGTTAATTTTGATACCACAACGCGCTAAAAGAGCACGAGAATCATCGCTTAAACGTCCTGATTTTTGCATTGCGATTCTTAATCTTGCTTTATCTAACATAATATCACCCTATCATTGTCCCTATTTTTGTTATGAAAATTAGCTATAAAAAAACCCCGGAAGTTGCCTTCCGGGGTTTTAGTTGTTATCTGCATTCAGACCACCGGAAGCGTTTCTTAAACGTCTTCCAGCACTCATCGCCTGAAAGACTAGTCAGGGTGATGGTGATGATGGTGGTTTAGTTGAATGCTATACATAATTATTTCCTAGCTAATAACACGATTTGTTATTTAATAATGCCCGTTACTGTTAATCTGTATTTAGTAACCTGCATTTAGAATTTGTCTGCCTTTCAAGCTACATGATTTACAAAGCAGAAAGCAACCTATTTTTTAATAATAATTTAATTATTTTGTAACCTTTTGTTTTTAATGCGATTTTAATATTTCTCTTATTTACTTAATGGCACAAGTAGGCGAGTATATAGAGAGAGGCTAAATATTCACGAAATATAAGAAGTATTTATATGTAATGGAAAAACTAAAATTTTATAGCATACTTTGACTAAGCCATTTAAGTAGGGGAGCAAAATGAAACGAATAACCATCGTAGGATTAGGTTGGTTAGGTTTACCACTTGCCGCTGCGTTGCGTGATGCAGGCTATCAAGTTAAAGGGACTAAAACCACCGAAGATGGCGTAGAAGCAGCAAGAATGAGTGGCGTTGACTGCTGTTTAGTGAATTTAACACCCGCAATTGAATGTGATAGAGATGATTTTGATTACTTAATGGAAACTGACGTACTCATTATAACATTACCACCAAGTGCTGCTGGTGGAGGTTATGATTATGTTGAAGCCATTCAGACGCTGGTGGATAGCGCAATGTCTCGCCATGTTACAAGAGTGATTTACATTAGCTCTACTTCTGTATATGGCAATCAAACTGGTAATATCACGGAAGAAATGGATATTCGACCAGAAACACAATCAGCAAAAATGTTAGCCGAAGTTGAGAACTGGCTACATCGTTTACCGTTGACTACAGTGGATATTCTTCGATTAGCAGGGTTAGTCGGTCCAGGTCGTCATGCAGGACGTTTTTTATCAGGTAAAAAACAGGTAAAAGGCGCTCATCAATGCGTTAACTTGGTCCACTTAGACGATGTGATTTTTGCTGTTGAACAATTGCTTGCACAGAATGAAGGCGGTCATTTATATAATTTATGTGCTCCAATTCATCCTAAAAAGAAAGATTTTTATTTGAGAGCGTCTAATCAACTCGATCTTATTCCGCCAGAATTTGCTGAGGAAGATAGGCCTTTAATACGAGAGATTGATGGTCAGGAGATCTGTCGAGATCTTGGATTTCATTACCATTATCCAGATCCCGACAAAATGCCAATGAATTAGTTTAATTGACAGGCAGTAACACAATATCACGGAAAATAGATTTTTCGCTTAATTGTGCAAACCAACGCTCAATATGAGGGTAATGTGGTCTATCTTTGCAAACTTCTAGCCATGGATAGACCAAGGGAGCGATTGCCATATCGGCAAGAGAGAATGTATCTCCTGCAAAATACGTTGTTTTTGCAAGTTGGTCGTCAGCAATTTTAATGAGTTTATTCAGCTTCTCTTTCAACGCATTCACAACTTCAGGATTTTGTTGCTCTTTAGGCGTGCGGACAATCATGATCATCATTTGTTGAATGGGAGCAAAGAGGCTGCCATTTGACCAATCCATCCATTTTTCTACATTAGCTCGTTGTTTTGGTTCAATGGGATAGAGTGTGTTATTTTCATATTTTGTACATAAATAACGAATAATGGTATTAGATTCCCATAACGCAAAGTCATCATCTTGTAAGGTTGGAATAGAAGCGTTGGGATTCATTGCTAAATAATTTGCTTCATTGAGCCCACCAAAAGGGCCACCAACGTCGATTTGCTCATAAGGAACGTTTAATTCCGTTAAGCACCAAAGCACTTTTTTAACGTTAGATGAGTTTTTTCTACCCCAGACTTTTAACATAAAGGTCTCCTAAACCGCGATAAGTAATAAAATTTCCCTCTATAGGGCGCTAAATATGAATATAAGATAAATCTCTATATATCAATGTTGGCGTCTTATTCCAGAAAGCCATATAGTAGGAAAGCTTTAACAAATTGATATAAAAGGGTGATCGGTAATGAAAAAAAATATTCCATCTGTTCTGGGTAAGGTTACCGCGGGAATGGGTTTACTGCTAATTATTTCTAGTCCTTCATTTGCGGTAAATAATCCGGTACCTCCTCAAATAGAGGCAAAATCTTATGTATTAATGGATTACAACAGCGGAAAAATTCTGGCATCAGAAAAACTTGATGAGCGTTTAGATCCCGCCAGCCTTACAAAAATCATGAGTAGCTATGTCGTTGGACAGGCGATCAAAGAAGGTCGTATGTCACCTGACGATACGGTTATTGTTGGGCGTAATGCATGGGCAACGGGAAATCCGGTATTGAAAGGATCATCATTGATGTTCTTGAAACCGGGTGATCAGGTCAAAGTGATTGATTTAAATCGCGGTATGGTTATTCAATCTGGTAATGATGCCAGTATTGCATTAGCAGAGCATGTTGCGGGTAGTCAGGAAACCTTTGTTGATCTAATGAATTCCTATGCTAAAAATCTCGGTTTAAAAAATACACACTTTAAAACCGTTCATGGGTTAGACTCTGATGGACAATATACAACCGCACAAGATATGGCATTACTCACAGCGGCCATGATCCGCGATGTTCCTTCAGAGTATGAAATCCATAAAGAAAAAGAATTTACATTCAACAATATTCGTCAGCCAAACCGCAACCGCTTATTGTGGAATAAAAATATGAATGTCGATGGTGTGAAAACGGGTCACACTAATGGAGCAGGGTATAATCTTGTTTCTTCGGCAACTGAAGGCAATATGCGTTTGATTGCTGTTGTTTTAGGAACACCATCAGATAAAGTGCGTTTTGCTGAAAGTGAAAAATTATTAGGTTGGGGTTTCCGCTTTTTTGAAACAGTAACACCTGTAAAAGCAGATACACCACTGACAACTCAAAAAGTATGGTATGGCGATAAAGGCGAAGTTGCATTAGGGGTTGCCAATGATGCCTCAATTACCATTCCTAAAGGTGAGTTGAAAAATCTGAAAGCCTCTTTTACTTTAACCAATCCTGTATTAGAAGCGCCGTTAACTCAAAATCAGGTTGTAGGTACAGTTAACTTTTTATTAAATGATGAAGTGATTGAACAACGCCCATTAGTTGTAAAAGAAGCGGTTGAGGAAGGCGGTTTCTTTAGTCGTATTTGGGATTTTGTTGTTAAAACAGTATCTGGTTGGTTTAATGCTATTTTTGGTTAATTTACCAATAATGGATCTATCAAAGCGTTACTGAGTTTTTCACCCAAAAAGAAAGACTAGCTGTTATTTTTTATATAAATAATCCGTAATTGTTTAACGATTACGGATTTTTTTATATTCCATAAAATAGAAAAATATCGCTATGTTAGAACTTAAATAAGCCCATCAATTTTACCTTGATTATCAACATTAACAGCGATAGCCGCAGGTATTTTGGGTAATCCAGGCATCGTTGTGATAGAGCCTGTTAAGGCAACAACAAAGCCAGCACCCGCAGAAACATACACTTCACGAACGTTGATCGTAAAGTCAGTCGGGCGGCCTAATAACGAGGGATCATCTGAGAGTGAATATTGCGTTTTTGCCATGCAAACAGGGAAATGAGCAAAACCCATACTTTCTATTTTTTCTAACATTTTATGAGCGTGTTGGCTATAAGTCACACCCTTGGCACCATAAATCTCTTTAGCAACAAGATCGATTTTTTGACTCAGTGAGGCGTCATCAGGATAAATTAATTGAAATTGGCTCGGTTCATTTTCAAGTGTATCAATCACTTGCTTAGCCAATTCAATACCCCCTTTGCCTCCTTTTTCCCACACTTCGGTCATTGCGAAGCGACACCCTCTATCTTGGCAAAATTTTTCGATAAACTGATGCTCTGCAATACTATCAGTGATATAAGCATTAAGAGAAACAATCACGGGTAAACCATATTTTTTAAGGTTTTCAATGTGTTTTTCAAGGTTGACAATACCCTTTTCAAGGGCAACTAAATCTTCATTATTCCACTCGCCTTTACCTAAGCCTCCGTTGTATTTTAGCGCTTTTGTGGTGACAACAATAACGGCACAATCAGGGCGTAATCCACTGATCCGGCATTTTATATCAAAGAATTTTTCTGCACCTAAATCAGCACCAAAACCGGCTTCTGTCACAGTAATATCAGCAAGTTGAAGAGCCAGTTTTGTCGCTCTTACGCTATTGCACCCATGAGCAATATTAGCGAAGGGACCACCATGAACAATGGCAGGCGTATTTTCGAGTGTTTGTACTAAATTGGGATTAATGGCATCTTTTAATAAACTCGCCATTGCACCGACGGCTTGTATATCGCTTGCTGTAATAGGATCACCTTGATAAGAATAGGCAACAATGATGCGAGAAAGACGTTGCTTTAAATCATCAATATCCACGGCTAAACAAAGAATAGACATAATTTCAGAAGCAACAGTAATAACAACGTTATCTTCTCTTGTAACACCGTCTTTTTCGCCACCTAATCCCACAACAATATTACGTAAAGCACGATCGTTCATATCCATACAACGTTTAAATACGATTTTTTTAGGATCGATATTTAATGGATTCCCCTGATAAATTGAATTATCAAGCATGGCAGCAAGTAAATTATTGGCAGAGGTAATAGCATGGAAATCGCCAGTAAAATGAAGATTGAGATCTTCCATTGGAACGACTTGTGAATAACCTCCCCCTGTTGCTCCTCCTTTAATCCCGAAGCAAGGACCTAAAGAGGGTTCACGCAATGCAATAATGGCATTTTTTCCAATATGATTAAGTGCTTGCCCTAATCCAACAGTGACAGTTGTTTTTCCTTCACCAGCCGGTGTTGGGTTAATTGCTGTCACTAAAACTAATTTTCCGGGCTTTTTAGTTGCAATTTTTGACCAAATACTGTGGCTAAATTTGGCTTTGTACTTGCCATAAAACTCGATATCATCTTGATCAATATTTAAATTTTTAGCAATGTCCTGAATAGGTAAGAGGTGTGCTTCTTGGGAGATTTGAATATCTGATTTCATTTTAGTTCTCTTTTTATCCCGCTGATGATGTCTTTAGTGATCTTTACTCATCAACTTTAGGCAATAATCTAAATATCACCAATAGATTGATTAAGTTGTCGTTATTTACTTTAGATAACGCGTTCATCGTCACGCCCTTTAAATAATTTTTGTGATTAGCTCCTATTTTTCTTTAAATTTTCCCTATTGAGCGATGTTTCGCATGTTTGAAAAACATATTTTAACTAAGGATGACAATTTAATCTCATACAAAAAGAAGAGATGAAAAAAAGAAGAGTATCGAGATAGATATTTCTAAACAAAAAAGGCGCTGATATCAGCGCCTTATCTATCATAAATATCTATATTGAAGACTCTCAGGTTTAGTCACAAGAAATCTTAATGGCTAATCCGCCTTGAGAGGTTTCACGATATTTAGCATTAATGTCTTTACCTGTTTCGTACATTGTTTCAATGACTTTATCTAAACAGATACGAGGATCACTGACGCGACGTAAAGCCATACGAGATGAGTTTACGGCTTGTACGGCAGCGATGGCATTTCGTTCAATACAAGGAACTTGTACTTGTCCTGCCACTGGGTCGCAGGTAAGTCCTAAGTTATGCTCCATTGCAATTTCCGCTGCAATACAAACTTGTTCTGGGCTACCGCCTAAAAGCTCAGTTAATGCACCTGCTGCCATAGAACAAGCAACGCCGACTTCACCTTGGCAACCGACTTCAGCACCCGAGATAGATGCATTCATTTTGTAAAGTGAGCCAATAACACCAGCAACTAAGAAAAAGCGAGTGTAAGAGTTTTCATTTACAGGGCGAATAAATTTATCATAGTAAGACAATACTGCTGGAATAATACCACAGGCACCATTTGTTGGTGCTGTGACAACACGTCCACCAGCCGCATTTTCTTCATTTACGGCAAGGGCAAACATATTAATCCAGTCAACAACGGTCATTGGATCGGTTGTTGTTTTATCTTCTGTGACTAACATACGGCGTAATGCAGAAGCACGGCGAGGTACGCGTAATGGCCCCGGTAATAAGCCTTCGGTATTTACACCACGCTCAATACCTGACTTCATCACGTCCCAAACAGCCGCGAAATGAGCCGAAATTTCTTCTTTGCTACGTAATGCTAATTCGTTTTGCATGACTAATGCGGATAAAGAAAGGCCTGTTTCTTTACAATGGCGACGTAAATCAGCCGCATATTGATAAGGGTAAGGAACTTGGATCGCATTTTCTTCAGGTTGACCAAAATGCTCTTCATCAACAATAAATCCCCCACCAATAGAGTAGTAGGTTTTTTTCAATAAAACCTGTTCACCGTTATAAGCGGTAATGGTCATGCCATTTTCATGGAGAGGGAGATTAGTTTTATGAAAATTCATACCGCCTTCAACCGGAAAATCGACTTCTTTTATGCCATTTGCCAGCATTAAGCGACCAGTGGTTTCTACTTTTTTAATGAAGGGGGTAATAGAATCGATATCGACGGTGTCAGGTAAGTTGCCTGCGAGTCCCATAATAATAGCAATATCTGTTGCGTGACCTTTACCTGTTAAAGATAAAGAGCCATAAACATCAACGATAACGCGGGAAACAGAAGAAAGAAGATTTTTTTCAGCAAGTAAATCAACAAATTCTTTACCTGCTTTCATTGGACCTACAGTGTGTGAGCTTGAAGGACCAATACCAATTTTAAAAATATCAAAGACGCTAACCATAATATTCGCCTCCCTAATTCATTTAAAGGCGCAACTGTGTGATTATTAGAATGTTAAGTGTCGGTTTTGAAATCTAAAGCAATGGCTACTCTCTTTAAGAAAGTAGCCATTCGATGCTTTATTAGCCCATGAAAGAGTTAATTAAGCTATAGAAAACTGCTGAGATTGCGATAAGACCCATGACGACAACGAATACGTTGCTGATATGACCGGCATATTTCTTCATCGCAGGTACTTTGCGGATTGCATACATTGGCATCAGGAACAGTAACATTGCGATGATTGGACCACCTAATGTTTCAATCATTCCTAAAATGCTTGGGTTTAATGTTGCAACAATCCAAGTTGTAACCAGCATAAACAGTGCAGTGATTTTGTTTAAACGATCTTTTTCGATTGTTTTACCTTTTTCACGCAGTGATTTAATGATTAAACCGTTGAAACCTTCACGAGCACCTAAGTAGTGACCTAAGAAAGATTTAGTGATCGCAACGAAAGCAATAAATGGAGCAATATAAGCGATAACAGGTGCTTCAAAATGGTTAGCAAGGTAAGACAGGATACTGATATTCTGTGCTTTTGCTTCTGCTAAGTTTTCTGGTGTTAAGCTAAATACACAGCTAAACACGAAGAACATTACAGTGATAACCATCATGATGTGTGCATAAGCTAAAATGCGTGAACATTTTTTCTCAGCGTTTTCGCCGTATTCTTCACGTTTTGCAACCGCAAACGCAGAGATGATCGGAGAGTGGTTAAAAGAGAACACCATTACCGGAATCGCTAACCATAAGGTTACTAATAGGCCTTGACCCATACTTGATGTTGTTGCGTGATCAAAAGAGAGAGTATCAAGGATCGCACCATTCCACTCTGGGATCAGATACAGTGCTAAAACCATCAGGACAGCAACAAATGGGAAGACTAAAACGCTCATTGCTTTAACGATAGCTTGTTCACCAAAGCGAATAATCGACATGATACCGACAATCAGTATGAGCGATAAAATTGCGCGAGGTGGTGCAGCCATGTGCATTTGGTTCACAATAAAGCTTTCTACTGTATTGGTGATAGCAACGCTATAAACCAATAGAATAGGATAAATTGCGAAGAAATAGAGCAGGGTGATTAATTTACCTGCTGTTTTACCAAAGTGTTCTTCAACAACTTCAGTGATATCTTCACCTGGGTTTTTACCTGATAACACAAAGCGGCACATACCACGGTGTGCAAAGAAGGTCATTGGGAATGCAAGCACTAACATGATCAACAGAGGGATTAAACCACCAATTCCTGCGTTGATAGGTAAAAATAGAACGCCAGCACCGATAGCCGTACCGTATAAACCTAACATCCATACTGTATCTGACTTACGCCATGTTTTGTAATCACCTTGGGTGTTACCTGACGCGATAGAACCAGCTTTGGTTGTATCCATAATACTCTCCGAAATAACGCGGTAAAAAAAATAATGAATAAAAATAAGGGCGTGATTGTATTTCTTTTTAGAAATAATCACGGCATAAATTTAATTATGAATAAATGAGTGCATTGAGTACCTGGTGTTATCTCAATATCTTCAATTACCACATACAAAATCTTTAAATTTCAAAAGAATTAGAACCTTCCAAAATTTGAAAAAATATTCAATAAGTTTATATCCAGACTTAAGAGGTGCAGAATATAGTGTTTTTCAGGATAAACTACCGTGATCACCATCTCAAATGCTAAATATAACTAAAAAACCTGAAAATGTAACATTTTTTATATTTTATGTTTTTCGAGGCGGTTTTTAAAATATTTTGAAATAACTTTCCAATTTTAAAGTCAGCATAAAATAAAGCTAAATACTTAAATGTTCACATGTTAATGATTTTTTTAGGGTATTTTTATTATCTAGAAAATAAATGATTAAAATCAATTAGGTTATTTTTCTTTACAATTAAAACATTATATTAACCTACTAATATATTGATATATATGGATTAATTATTTTCTTTAATTTGTATTTAAAAGTAGACGTAAGAATATAAAAGTAGGGAGATATGATTATTTATTAATGAGTTTCTTTTATTTTATGAAATGAATATAGCTATGTTTCATTTATAAGTGGAATATTGTTTATAAATACAACAATGAATTTGTTAATAAATGAGTTGGGTAGGTTGTTATATAACGAATATAAAAGTTTTATTTTGATTAAAATAACAACATATTTACTATTTGGACAAATAATATAATAGTAGAGAATATTTTTATTTATATATTTATATATTAATATATTGATGGACGGTATTACTTAAGCTAAATATAAAAAAAGACCACAATAAATGTGGTCTTGTTCGGGATTAGAAAGGTTAGGCTTTTGTCCAACCTTTGCGAATAGGATAAGCAAAACAGAGCTGATAGAGGTGTTGTACCCATTTTTGGAGTATATCACCACCTTTACACCAGAAGATCTGGCAAAGGCCACAAGAAAGTAGAGCAACGATAAAAGCACCAATCATATCAATTGGCCAATGTACACCAAGATAGATACGCGCCCAAGCAATCGCAAGTCCTAAACCGAGCATAATATAGCCAATACGTTTGCTGTTATGCCAAAAGAGATAAGCTAAAGCAATGGTGAAAACAAACGTACCATGGTTACTTGGGAATGAAGGGGTGGCATCGTGATCAAGAAAGTTGTAGCCAATGTTGGCGGCAAAAGGGCGTTCATGAGGAGCAATAGCGCCAATCACCCAAGAGATAGAAAGTGCAATACCTAAAGAGACAGCCGCTTTACATACTAATGTTCTTTGCTGGCTAAGATGTTTTTCATTACCCCATAACCAATAGAACACTAAAGATAACGGAAAAAGATAGACAAGGTACTTAGCAATAATTATCGCCGTACCGATTTCTAAAGGAGATGCCGCAGGTGTTGCATTCATCATTGAAAATACGGCTAAATTGAATTGTTCCAGCAAAGTAGGCTCCATACATGTCGTACTCATAAGCGATGTTTATGATACATAATACGCAAGTTTTTAAGGGTAAATGAGGGAGTAATAGGGGTAAAGTGTTTTTTTCTTATTTAATTGTGCTTTTTTTAAAAGATTTGTCAGTTTTATATCAAACTGAGCTAAAGCACGCTTAAAAAGAGTATTTCGCTTATGTTATTGCTCTCACATCGTTCTTTTTCTTATTTTCAACGAGGTATAACTTTATGTGGTTCCAGAAAAATATAGTCCTTAATGCAAGACCAAGAGGATTTCACTTAATTACACCAACATTGATTCAAGAATTACCGCAACTAAGACAATATAAAATCGGAATTGCTCATTTTTTTATTCAACATACATCGGCTTCTTTAACGATTAATGAAAATGCTGATCCAACAGTACGCAGTGACTTTGAAAACTTCTTTAATCAAAACGTAAAAGAGGACGAAGATTACTATCTTCACACCTACGAAGGCAGTGATGATATGCCAGCACATATTAAAAGTAGCTTACTTGGACAAAGTGTCACTATTCCTATTAGTCAAGGAGAATTGAATTTAGGGACTTGGCAAGGGATTTATCTTGGTGAACATCGTGATCATGGCGGTGATCGCCGTATTATTGTGACATTGCAAGGTGAGTGTTACTAAATTTTAAGCAATAAAAAACCCGACAGTTATTTCACCAAGAGGGTTGAAACTATCGGGCTCCTCAATATTTGGGGACATCAAAGAAAAGCAGTGGCACTAATTCAGACTACGGGGGAGAAAGAAAGTTCGCTGTTTAATGAAAAAAAAATAGAATTTTTTTTTGGAAAGCGTGGGATGATAAAAAAAAACGGGATGATGCAAAAAGAGAAAGCGCTAAAACATATTGATAAATAAACTGTTTTAGCGCTTTTGAATTAGTTGTAGATGCCTAAATTTTCTTTAGCATAAGCTTCAAAATCTGTGCAACCACCAATGTGTTTCTCATCAATAAAAATTTGTGGCACAGTTTCAACAGGTTTACCGACAGTTTTAGATAAATCAGCTTTTGTAATTCCTTCAGCTTGAATATCTACATAGCGGAAATCGAAATCGTCACGTTTTTCAGACAAAGTTTCAGCCAGTTGTTTTGCACGAACACAATATGGGCAACCTGGGCGACCAAAAATGACAACAAACATACGACACTCCTTATTGAGGAAATAAAATTCAGGCATAATAGTTTCTATTGGTTGTTACTATGCCCTTTTATTAGGCTAAACAAAAACAGTTATTGCCTTTTAGTGTAATAAATTATACCAATTTGCCGAATAATGAGATAGGACTGCAACACTGCATTTAGCGGAGAAATGATGGAAAAGCCTTCAAATCGAGAGATGAAATCACTGTCAGATATGCCAAAACCCATTATTATCATTGAGATTATTGGGATTATTCTATTAGTGGTTGCTTATCTTTATATCAACCAATATATGACCTCTCCGCAGTGGCTAGGGACATATACAGGACAATTAACGTTAGTTGTTTTAGGGGTTATCTGCATGATCCCGCCAGCTATTCATATAGTATGGCGTGCTATTTATCGATTAACGTTTTTAGGGATTGATCATAAAGTCGCAAAGAGTAAAAAGACAAAAGAGAATAACGAAGAATAGCTATTTGTTTTTCCTCAAAAATAGATTAGAAACTAAGAAAATCTAATGTATAAATTGGCTTAATTTTCTTAGTTTTTCTATTTATTAGTGCCTTCAAGATAGAAATAGTGGCAAAATAGCGACAATGCCAAAAGGCACTCTTTTTTTTGCGCGTAAAGGTTATTTGAATGAACGCTGTTGTGACTACCGATCTGGATCAGCTAAAGTCTTGGCTTGATGAACTACAGATTGCTTATTATGAATGTGACTCTTGTCAGGCGTTACATTTACCACATCTTCAATATATCAGTGGCATTTTTGATGCCAAAATTGATATTCTTGAGGATGTACTTGTATTTACCGCTATCGCTGAGTTAAAACCGTCAGCAATAGTGCCATTAATGGCAAATCTAAGCCAAATTAATGCAAGCTCTTTATTTATTAAAACATTTCTAGAAATTAGTGATGAGAACTTACCAAAATTAGTTTTCTGCCAATCATTCCCAGTTGCAGCAGGTATCTCGCTCAATCAATTTGACCTGTTCTTACAAAAAGCAGAAGAACAATCTGCCGAAGTCGTCAGTGAAATTTTTAATAACGGTTTCTTGTATGGCGAAAAGCAAGAAAGTGAAAACGAAGAAGATGAAGAAGAAGATGTTGAGATAAATAGCACATCAACTGACTCCTCCTATACTGTACATTAATATTAATCTCCATAACGGTCTTAAAATCTTATGCAATGCGCACGATTTAGTGCGGGTGAATGTCATTCTTGTGAATGGCTTTCTCTTGCTTATCCTGAACAAATCAAGAAAAAACAACACAGCCTATTCGCATTACTTCCTGATGATTATGCTTTTGATAAATTAGCACCTGTCGAAAGCCCTCAGGCGCAGTTTCGTAATAAAGCCAAAATGGTCGTTAGCGGAAGTGTTGAAAGACCCGTCTTAGGCTTAAAAACTAAAGAGGGAGTTGCTGTCGATTTATGCGAATGCCCACTGTACCCAGCTTCTTTTGCACCCGTGTTTTCTGTTTTAAAAACATTTATTGCAAAAGCCGGGTTAGTACCTTACGACATCGAGCGTCGCCGTGGCGAACTCAAATTTATTTTATTAACTGAGAGTCGAAGTAATGGCACTATGATGTTGCGCTTTGTTTTGCGGTCAGAAAAAAAACGAGAACAACTTCGCAAAGCACTTCCTTGGTTACAAGAGCAATTGCCTCAATTGACCGTTATCTCTATGAATATTCAACCTGTACATATGGCTATTTTGGAAGGCGAGCAAGAAATTATCCTGACAGAAAAAACGTTTTTGGATGAATCATTTAACCAAATTCCATTGCATATTCGCCCACGGGGTTTTTTTCAAACTAATCCAGTCGTGGCGTCATCACTTTATGCCACGGCAGGTCACTGGGTAAGAGAATTAAATATCACGCATCTGTGGGATATGTTTTGTGGAACAGGGGGGTTTGGGTTGCATTGTGCAGATAAATCAACCCAATTAACAGGCATTGAAATTAGCCCAGAAGCGATTGAATGTGCACGTTTATCCGCTCAGGAATTAGGATTAGCACATGTTGAATTCCAAGCATTTGATTCAACAGGTTATGCATTAACTAAAGGCGCCGTTCCTGAATTAGTGCTTGTTAATCCACCAAGAAGAGGTATTGGTGAGGTATTGTGCGGTTATCTAAATAAAATGAAACCTCGCTTTATTCTTTACTCAAGTTGTAATGCTCAAACCATGGCAAAAGATATTCAGCAACTTTCACATTATCAGATAGATAGAGTGCAATTGTTTGATATGTTTCCTCATACTTCTCACTATGAAGTTCTTACGTTATTGGTATTACAGGATAGCTAAGATATTTATTACAAAATAGTGATTGAGTGTTAGTATAAATAAGTATTTAACGCTCGGTGGATAACATCGGGCGTTTTCTTTTTTATTAGATAGGCATTCTATTTTATGCAGAATTTAAAAGCGTTGTTATTAGTGATGGTGTTATTGGGACCTTTGGGGATCGATCTCTATTTACCGACAATACCTGCGATTGCTCAAGATTTAGGAAGTAGTGTATCTCTTATTCAATCAACTATCGCTTTGTTTATTTTGATCTTAGGTGTAGGGCAACTGATATCAGGGCCTTTAGTGGATAAATTTGGTCGTAAACCTATCGCTATTGCTGGGATACTTATCTATATTGTAGGTTCTGTTATTGCAACGATCTCTACAGATCCAACGCTTTTTATTATTTCGCGATTATTACAAGCATCAGCCGTGTGCTGTACTTCCGTTGTGGCTTTTACCTGTGTTCGTGACTGTTTTAATGGTAATGAAGCTGCCCGTGTTTTTGGTTTTTTAAATGGTACGTTAAATATTATTCCTGCGCTGGCACCGTTACTCGGTGGATTATTGGCAGAATATTGGGGATGGCGTGCACCTTTCGGGTTCTTAATTTTCTATTCAGTGTTTGTATTGATTTTGATCACCCGCTTTTTACCAGAAACAAAGCCGGAAAATACCGCTCAATCAAAACAAAAATTAGGTAAAACATACCTTGAGATTTTATGCAGTAAACGTTTTTTGACTTTTGCTTTAGTGAATGCAGGCACAATGGGAATGGCATTAACCTATGTGTCATTTGCCCCAATTGTATTGATGAATGATGCAAAATTATCCGCACTGCTTTTTTCTATTGTTTTTGGTGTAAATGGCTTTTGGATCATGTTTGTCAGTTTTTATGCGAATCGTATTATTCATCGTGTCGGCAGACCTATTTGTTTGATCTTAGGGAGCGGATTAATGGGATTAGGCTGTGTGGGCTTGTTAGGAAGCTTGTTACTTATTCCTACCGAGATGCAGGATCATTGGTTGATTTACATGCTTCCTGTAGCAAGTGCTTGTGCTGGTCTGGCTTTTATTATGGGACCCGCGACAAGTTATGCACTTGAGCCTTATTCACAAACGGCAGGTATCGCTTCTGCATTAGTCGGCTTTATCCAAATGGCAGGCGGCGCAGCTTTTGGTCTAACAGCATTGGCTTCACCAGTACAACCTAAATTAGCGTTAGCGATTGTGATGTTACTTGGCAGTTTATTAGCGTTGAATGCTTATCGAGTCAGCCACAAAGAAGCGTTAATAGAAAAACAGACGACTCAAGAATAGAACACGTATTTGTTGTTTATTCAGACATAAAAAAACACCCTAGAATGAAAACTCTGGGGTGTTTTTATTTTGACAGTTCGGCTTACGCGTTTTTAATTACGATGTTCAAACTCTAAGGCTTTTTTCTCAATCAATCTCATTAAGAGTGTCAATATTCCATTGATACACAGATAAATAATACCTGCTGCAACAAAAACCATGACATCATAACTTTGACCAAAGACTTGTCGGCTATAACCTGTTAACTCAAGTAAGGTGATAGTACTAGCAAGTGAGGTACTTTTGAATATTAAGACCACTTCGTTTGAATAGGATGAAAGCGCACGCTTAAATGCGTAAGGCAATATGACTCTTGCAGTCTGTACGGGGGACATGCCTAACGCTTGGCAAGATTGCCATTGCCCTGACGGAATAGCTCTTACCGCACCATAGAAAAGTAAGGTTGAATAAGCCGCACTATTTAATGCTAATGTCACCATTGCACAAAACCATGGTGTTGATAGTAACTCCCATATTGCAGGATAGTTTTGCAACGCAGGAAATTGCCCTGGGCCATAATAGATTAAGAAGAACTGTACTAATAAAGGTGTGCCAGTAAATAAGGTAATATAGGCTTTTACTATTTGGCTAATAACCGGTGTTTTTAGTGCCAAGATAAAGGTCATTAATACCGATAAAGTAAATGCTACCAATAAAGCCACAAAAGTTAATGAAAGGCTTGTTGGTAATCCCGGTAAAATATCAACAATATAATCCCACATTATGAGGCACTCCGTTCAAATCGGGTCGTTCTCATTTCTAACCATTTCAGGATATATTGACTGACCAATGTAATAGCCAAATAAATCAATGCCACAATGCTATACCAAGTAAAAGGTTCTTGAGTTCGGTTAGCGATACTTTGTGTTTGTAACATTAAATCATTAACGCTGATTAATGAGACTAAAGCCGTATCTTTTAATAGCACTAACCACTGATTACCTAAACCCGGTAACGCGTGACGCCACATTTGAGGCATGATAAAGCGGAAGAAAATAGTAATACGGCCCATACCTAATGCTTGGCCGGCTTCCCATTGTCCTGTAGGCACTGCTTTTAACGCACCACGTAAAGTTTGTGAAGCATAAGAAGCATAAAGAAGTGAAAGAGCGATAACACCGCAATAGAAAGGCAATGATTCAGTATCACCAAAATCAATTTGTAAGGTGAACGCACCAAGATCAATCCCATCCATTAACATCATGACGCCTTGTAAGGTGCCATAATAGACAAAAAGAACGACCAGCATTTCTGGTAGTCCTCTAATTAGTGTTACCCAGCATGTTCCTAAGAAAGCAAAGGCTTTCCATCTCGCGGATTCCCAAGCTGTAAACAGCATGGCTAGAACTAATCCGATGATAAGAGCAGAAATAGCAAGTGAGACCGTTGTGACGGCCGCACCTGCTAGAGTTGTTATTTCATTCATTTATTAAGCTATTATTGTTATTCAAACCATTTTTTATAAATGACATCATAGGTGCCATCAGCTTTTACTTCAGCTAATGCTTTGTTTAATTTATCTTGTAAATCAGCATTACCTTTTCTTACTGCGATCGCAAGACCTGTACCAAAGTAGTTAGGATCTGCAACTTTATCGCCTACAATACCTAATTCAGGATTCTTTTTCAGCCATTCATTAACAACCGCTGTGTCACCAAAGATAGCTTCGATACGACCATTTTTAAGATCTAAAACTGCATTTTGATAACTGTCATAAGGAACTGTTTTCATCTCTTTGTGCTGTTCATTGATGAATTTTTGATGGGTTGTTCCATTCTGCACACCAATTTGCTTGCCTTTTAAGCTTGCTACATCAGAGATTTTACCTGTTACTGTAATAAATACAGCAGAGTTATCATAGTAAGAATCAGTGAAATCAACTTGCTTTTGACGCTCTGGCGTAATATCGATACCCGCCATTAATGCTTCAAAACGACGGAATTTCAGACTAGGAATTAAACTATCAAATGACTGATTGGTAAAAGTGCAATCAGCATTAATTTTTGCACACATTGCATTGGCTAAATCAACATCAAATCCCACAATTTGATTATTCGCATCAATCATTTCAAATGGAGGATACGTTGCTTCAGTTGCAAAACGAATTGTCTCTTTCTCAGCCGCAGTTGCAGAAAGTGTAATACTGGTCAGAAGTGCTGCAAATAATATTTTTTTCATTGTCTGATCCTGATTTAGTGTGACAAGTAATTAGCAAAAGCTTCCGTTTGTGGAGCAGTGAAACGATAGTTATCACCTTGCTCTATAATACGGCCGTTTTCCATATATACAACTTTGCTCGCGGCTTTGCGTGCAATTTCAACTTCGTGGGTCACAATAACTTGTGTAATACCCGTTTCAGAAAGCTCTTTAATGATATCAACAACTTGAGCTGTAATTTCAGGATCTAATGCTGCCGTAGGTTCATCAAATAAGAGAACTTGAGGCTCCATCATTAATGCTCTTGCAATAGCAACACGTTGTTGCTGTCCTCCAGATAAATGTAGAGGAAAACGTCCTGCATAATCACTTAAACGTAAACGCTCAAGTAGTTTCATTGCTTTTTCTTTGGCTTGAGGTTTTGATAAACCTAATACACGACAAGGTGCTTCAATTAAGTTATCAAGAACCGTTAAATGTGGCCATAAATTGTATTGTTGAAATACCATGCCCACATTTTGGCGTAATAAACGAATTGCTTTTGCGTTAGGCTGTTGGCTAAAGTCAAAGTGTAGACCTGCAATTTCTAATTCGCCTGAACGTGGCATTTCTAATAAATTAAGAACTCTCATTAGTGAGCTCTTACCTGCACCACTAGGTCCTAGTAGAACCATTGTTTCACCAGCAGAGCATTCCAGATTAATATCATAGAGTGCTTGGTGCGAACCGTAGAAACAATTTATGTTTTTTAATTGAATACTCATGCGTTTTTTCTGAATAGTCATTAACTGGTTCAAATAATAAAACGGTAAGAATAATTATGCAACTAAAACTGCATAATAAAGTGGTTTTTTTACGTAAAAATGGGTAATTCGGCTATTTTATTTCATTGTTAGGTGAATTTTTATCCAGTTTGTAAGCGTTAGTACTTATTGTTTTAGCCATACCTTTGAAAATAAATAAGTGTGCGGGCATCATAGCAAACCAATAAAGTAATCCGCTAAATCCTGCTGGGTGCCACCAAGCACGAACATCTATTGAACGAAGATTACCACTGTCGTGGATCGTGAAAGAGAGTCTACCTAAACCGGGCGCTTTCATTCCAAATAACAGTGTAAGCTGTTTTTCAGGCTCAAGTTTGATCACTCGCCAACCATCAATCATATCGCCAAGTGCTAAGGTTTCTCTAGAAGGGCGTCCGTAAGTGACTTTATTTCCAGCAATATCATCCATAATGGCGCGTGTTTTCCATAGCGCATTACCATAAAAATAGCCTTGTTCTCCGCCGATTTGTTGCACCGTATGCCAAAGAGATGCTGCGCTTGCGGGGGTGGATACTGTGCAACCTGCATTTTTAGGGTAATAACCATAACCAGGTTTCCAGCGACTACGAACAGCAGGGGAGTAACCCCAATCTTGGTTGTCTAAAGCCGCCTCTTCATCAGCAAGTGTTTCTTTTACTGCATCATCAAATTTAATGAGGGATTGGGGGATCAGTTTGCGTAATGGCTCATCGTTGGCAGGGAGGTCGTATTTAAGTCCTTGGATCAGCTCTTTGGCAATAGAGGTTGGCACGGACGTTATCATACTGATAAAACCAGCAGAAATCAGACTGCCAGGCATAGGGAGCGGGATCAA
The DNA here is from genome assembly GCF_003144405.1 of Proteus cibi. Lineage (GTDB taxonomy): Bacteria > Pseudomonadota > Gammaproteobacteria > Enterobacterales > Enterobacteriaceae > Proteus > Proteus cibi. Next base: position 148,808 of record NZ_PENW01000009.1, on the reverse strand, counting down.
CACGCGTTTTTTACCTGAGATTTTAATAAAGCGCTCAAAAAGGGTTTGATAGCTAATATATTCAGGACCTCCTGCATCAAAAATACGATGTTGATGGGTAGGATGATGAATAATTTCCGTTAAATAATGAATTAAATTTTTGAGCGCAATTGGAGAGGATTTAGAACGAACCCAACGTGGTGGTGTAAGAATAGGAAGGTTATAAACCATATCACGCATAATCTCAAAGGCGGCAGAACCGGGTCCTACAATCATTGAGGTACGGATTTCAGTCACGGGGATCGTGCTGGTTCTTAACACTTCACCTGTAAGTTTACGGGCAATAAGATGAGGTGAATATTGTTGATCTTCATGTTGTAAAGCACTTAAAAAGATAATTTGTTTAACATCGGTGCCTTCTAATGCTTCTACAACGTTAATTGCCGCTTTGCGCTCTTGCTCAACTAAATTATGTGCATCACCCATACTATGAACAAGGTAATAAACGATATCTGTATCGTGCATGACTTTGTTTAAGGTTTCTGGATCATGTAAATCGACAAAGATACAACGTGTATTTTTCCAACCTTGAGACATCATCCAGTCAACTCTACGGGCACCGGCAGTGACCTGATGACCTTGTTTTATCAAAGCTGGAATAAGATTTTGACCAATATGTCCACTTGCACCAAGTACTAATACACGCTGTTGATTCATTGTTAATCCATTGTAAAAAGAGAACGTTATCGTTCTATTGTTACTGATTTTTCTATGAAGTAAAGAATGCCATCAAGATTGGTGTGATTAAACTTAAAACAAAGCCATGCACAATAGCCGCAGGCACGATGGCAACGCCGCCACTTCTTTGCAAAACAGGTAAGGTAAAGTCCATGGATGTTGAACCACAAATACCTAATGCTGTATTTCTATAACGATTAACAATGATAGGAATAAGCATGATTGCCGCTAATTCACGCATTAAGTCATTGAAAAATGCAGTACTACCAATAACGGGACCAAATGCATCGGTGAGCACAATACCCGATAATGAATACCAACCATAACCGGATGCAATCGCTAATCCCATTTTCATCGGTAATCCCAGTAAGTAAGCTGCTAACGCGCCACCAGCAAGTGCGCTAACGCCCATAACGACGGCAACGGTTGTGCCACGACGGTTGATGAGAATTTGCTTTGGGCTCATTCCGCTATTACGTAATTGTAATCCGACTAACCAAAGTAAGAAGATAAGCGCACCTTGGCTGGCATGAGAAGCATAATGGAAAATTGACCAACCAGTTAAACCAACAAAGAAGCCCACCACAACGACACCACATAATTGCAGTGATTCAAGGACCATTTTTATGCGTGAAGGGGGCTTAGATTGTTTATGGGCAGGGACGTGCCAAGGATCTTTTTTATCCAGTAGCCATAAAAACAGTAAATTAGCGCCAAATGTACATAAAAAGAAAACACTGGCATAAGAAAGAATTGAGACTAAGTTTTCACCAATATTATCTAGCATGGCTAAACTAACGCCCATTAGAAATAGGATAACGTAAACCATCGCGCTAAGTAGGCGGTTTGCCAGATGAAGTAATGGGCGATTGTTTAACTTAATCAAATATCCTACAAAAAGCGGAAGTAGGATAATCAATAACCCTGATAGCATTTCTATTCCTTACTGAGTGTGCTCAAATTATAAAATAAACTAATAACGTGAATTGGATTATAACATTTACTTATGATGATGTAGAGACAGAAATTAAGATAAGTCTAAAATATTTATTAAGGGTAATGAGCCTACCATGTTTAACGGTAAGAGGCTTTAATTGATTGAAAAGCGAACAAAATGGGTATGTATCGAATAGTTGAGTAAATTTTATTACGGCTATCTTGAACTGTGATTTAATGAAAATATACATTAAGTGAAATTATTAGCTGATTAAGCATAAAGTGAAGATAGAAAGAATAAAATAAAACCATGGCTTAGTCGCAACTAACGAGGGAATTTATGTATTTAGAAAGAGTGGAAATAGTTGGATTCCGTGGACTTAATCGTCTTTCATTACCTCTTGATATGAATACAGTCTTAGTGGGTGAAAATGCGTGGGGTAAAAGCTCATTACTTGATGCGTTAACACTCAGTTTGGGTATTGAAACCTATCAATATGCATTTACACCTGATGATTTCCATCGTTTTCCAAATGAGCCTGACGAAAATGGCAAAAAAAGCCTGCAAATTATTTTAACGTTTACTGAATCTCGCCCCGGACGTCATCGCTCTTATCGTTTCCATAAAATAGCGCCTGTATGGGTTGAAAACGGTGATGAGCTTAAACATATCTATTACCGTATTAGTGCGGAATTAGATGAACAAAAGAATGTGAAAACATTCCGCTATTTTCTTGATAAAGAAGGAAAGCAAATTCGCTTACCGAATGGACAAACTCAAGAAATCATTGCAGAGATAGTGAGACTTTACCCTGTTCTTCGCTTACAAGATGCGCGTTTTGTCCGTGATCTTGCTTCTGATGTTATCGATTCTCATAATAATCCTCATCGCGAAGCGTTTAATAATAAAATGAGCGAGTTAACCAAAGCGTTAGTCAAAAATCCTGACGAGTTATCCGATGAGGATTTACGTGAAGGGCTTGATGCGATGCAACAACTGTTAGGGCACTATTTTGCCGATCATGGTTCATTGCTGTTTAAATCTCGCTCTCGCCATCGTAAAGTCAATGAGCCCCATGTACGTGGCTGGCATGCCTTAGAAAATATCAATAAAGTGTTGGCAAAACCCAATCAGAGAAGTATTCGATTAATCATCTTGGGAATGTTCTCTTCTATCTTACAGTCTCGAGGCAGTGTCGCGCTTGATCCTTATGCAAGACCTATCGTGATTGTTGAAAACCCAGAAACGCGTTTACATCCTATTATGCTTTCAGTGGCTTGGGGATTACTCAATCTTTTCTCATTGCAACGGATCACAACGACAAACTCAGGTGAGTTATTATCACTTGCTCCCTTAGAGAGCGTTTGCCGTTTAGTACGTGATACCGACAAAGTTGCGGCTTACCGTGTTGGAGATCAGCAACTACATTCTGATGAGGAGCGCCGTATCTCATTTCATATTCGTTATAATCGACCCTCTGCGTTATTTGCGCGTTGTTGGTTATTGGTTGAAGGTGAAACAGAGATTTGGTTAATGAACGAATTGGCAAGGCAATGTAATTATTTCTTTGAAGCGGAAGGAATAAAAGTCATTGAGTTTGCTCAGTGTGGACTTAAGCCATTATTAAAGTACGCAACTTATATGGGTATAGAATGGCATACCTTAGTGGATGGTGATGAAGCGGGTAAGAAATATGCCGCTACCGTTAAGGATTTTGCGTTGAAAAGCAATGACGCAGAGCGTGATAGATTAACGAAGCTTCCTGCGTTAGATATGGAACACTTCTTATATAAAGAAGGCTTTCGCAATGTATATCATGATGTTGCAGGTGTACCAGATAATGAAAAATGGCCAACTCGACGCGTGATCATTAAAGCGATTCAACGTTCATCCAAGCCAGATCTCGCACTAACGGTGGCTAACAATGCAGCTCAACGTGGCGTAGACGCCATCCCCTCCATATTGAAAAGTATGTTCTCTCGAGTTGCATGGCTTGCAAGAGGTAAGGCGAATTAATTACGTTCGCCAATAAGTGAATTATTGCGTATCTACTGATCTTAATATTGAGTTGTGACATTAAGTTGCAACTCAATCTCACGGCTTTTATTTAGTCTTACTGTATTAGAAGGATATTTTATGGCTTTTTTATCTTTAAAAAAGCAAGGGAAAGCGATCACCCTTATTTTGATTATAGTGGCAATTGCGGCGTATTTTTTCTGGCCGAAAGAAAATACACCTACTTATCAAACTCAAACGATCACACGCGGTGATCTGTCAAAAGAAGTTACCGCAACAGGCAAGCTTGATGCGGTGCGTAAAGTTGATGTAGGTGCGCAGGTTAGTGGTCAGCTACAAACTTTATATGTAAAAGAGGGGGATATTGTTAAAAAAGGCGATTTATTGGCGATTATTGATCCTAAAAAAGCGCAAAATGATGTCACTGAATCTCAAGAAACAAACAATGAATTAAAAGCCAACCTTCAACAAGCACAGGCTGAATTGCGTTTGGCACAATTGACATATCAGCGACAATTAAAGCTGATTGCAGCCCATGTCATTTCACAAGAAGAGCTTGATCGTACTAAAACCGATGTTGAAGTAAAAAAAGCACGTATCATTACTTATGAAGCGCAAATTAAAAAGAACCAAGCGACTTTAGATAGTGCAAAAACAAATCTGCAATATACGCGTATTACTGCACCTATGGATGGTGTTGTAACGTTTATTAAGACTCTTGAAGGTCAAACTGTGATTGCGGCGCAAGAAGCACCAACTATCTTAACTTTAGCCGATTTAGATACGATGCTGGTAAAAGCAGAAGTATCAGAGGCGGATGTTATTTATTTAAAGCCGGCACTTAGTGCTTCTTTTACGGTTTTGGGTGCACCGGATAAAGCCTTCAGCGGGGAGTTGAAAGATATTCTGCCTACACCTGAAGAAATTAATGGGGCTGTTTTTTATTATGCGCGTTTTGAAGTACCTAATGAACAGCATTTATTACGTTTACAAATGACGGCACAAGTTAAAATTCTTGTTGAAAATAAGAAAAATGTGCTTCTCGTCCCCCTTTCTGTATTAGGTGATGATGCGGGCATCAATGAATATTATGTTGATGTATTCGTTAATGGCAAACCCGAAAGACGCACCGTCAAAATAGGTATGCGTACTGATGTTTATGCAGAAGTTCTCAGCGGATTGAACGAAAACGATGAGGTTATTCTGGGTGAAACTTCAGGAGAAGCATGATGCCCGCATTATTAGAGCTCAATGAGGTTAGTCGTTTATACACCAATGGTGAAGAAGAAACCGTTGTTCTCAATAAAGTCTCATTAACGATTAATGCTGGAGAAATGGTGGCGATTATTGGCGCTTCTGGCTCTGGTAAATCGACTTTAATGAATATTTTAGGCTGTTTAGATAAACCAAGTAGCGGTGAGTATAAAGTCGCAGGTCAAAGTGTTGCGAAAATGGAAGGTGATCAACTTGCGGCATTACGCCGAGAGCATTTTGGTTTTATCTTCCAACGTTACCATTTAATGTCACATTTAAGTGCAGAACAGAATGTCGAAATTCCTGCGATTTATGCAGATAAAAATGCCACCCAAAGAAAAGAAAGAGCTCGCGAATTATTAATACGTTTAGGATTAGGTGATCGTATTGATTATCGACCTAATCAACTCTCAGGCGGTCAGCAACAGCGCGTAAGTATCGCTAGGGCATTAATGAATGGTGGTGAAGTCATTCTTGCAGATGAGCCGACAGGGGCATTGGATAGCCAGTCTGGTAAAGAGGTAATGTCTATTCTTAAGCAATTAAATGAACAAGGGCATACGGTTATTATCGTAACCCATGATCCTTTAATTGCGGCACAAGCTGAGCGAATTATAGAAATAAAAGATGGCAAGATTATTAATGATAATTACCATCAAATAACAGCAAATAAAGTTAAAAAAGAGCCCCTCCCTGTTTTAGCTTCTTCTTATTTAGAGCAAATATTTGGGCGTTTTACACAAGCATTAGATATGGCTTGGCGCGCCATGGTTGTGAATAAAGTACGCACTTTACTAACGATGCTTGGCATTATTATTGGTATAGCTTCTGTCGTTACTATTATTGTGATTGGTGATGCAGCTAAAAGCATGGTGCTGGCAGATATAAAAGCGATTGGCTCTAATACGATTGATATCTATCCGGGGAAAGATTTTGGGAGCGATTCACCCGAAGATAGACAAGCGTTAACATTACAAGATGTCTTCGCTTTAAAACAACAATCTTATGTACAAGCGGTGACACCACAAGTGCAATTTAGTACGCGATTACGCCGTGGAAACCAAGATTCGCCCGCATCTGTGACGGGTGTTAGTGATGATTATTTTACTGTGTATGCCTTGAAGTTTTCACAAGGCAGTTCATTTACAGCTGATATGATCCAGCGGCAAGCTCAAGTTGTCGTTATTGATGAAAATACGCGACAGCGTTTTTTTCCTACCAAAAAAGAGGTTATTGGTGAGCAAATCATTATACGTAATATCCCCTCGACGATTGTTGGGGTGATTGCTGAGAAAAAATCGGCTTTCGGCAATGGTAAATCGCTCAAAGTATGGATACCTTACAGTACATTAAATAGCCGTATTTTAAATCAAAGTTATCTTGATAGTATTACTGTAAGAGCAACGGAAGGTTATGATGCCAGTGTTGCGGAACAACAAATTATCCGTTTATTAACGATCAGACACGGTAAAAAAGATATTTTTACTTACAACCTTGATAGTTTTATTAAGGCTGCTGAAAGCACCACGCAAACAATGCAACTGTTTCTCACTTTAGTCGCGGTTATTTCATTAGTCGTGGGGGGAATTGGTGTCATGAATATTATGCTAGTTTCAGTGACAGAAAGAACGCGAGAAATTGGTATTAGAATGGCGGTTGGTGCCAGAGCTAGTGATGTGATGCAACAATTTCTTATAGAGTCTGTATTGGTGTGTTTAGTCGGTGGGTTACTGGGAATAGGTCTTTCATTTGGTATTGCTATGGTGGCAAGTGTGATGTTGCCTGATTGGCATTTTGTATTCCAGCCCATCGCATTAGTGAGTGCTTTTATTTGTTCGACTGCTATTGGTGTTATTTTTGGATTCTTACCAGCAAGAAGTGCAGCAAAAATGAATCCAATAGATGCCCTCGCGAGAGAATAACTCAAACCATAAGATAAAAGCCCTTAAAGATATAAAGGCTTTTATTTGAATGAATTAGGCATTCTGTTTAATTAACACTACCCAACTATTGTGAGTAAAAGGTATTTTTATTGGGTTTATCTATACTGTAAATTATCTTCTATTCGATAATAGGAATGATAAGGTCAGCATGATCACCTTTAGGTCCTTTTATCGTGCTATAATTAACTTTCTGCCCCGCTTTAAGTGTGCGGTAACCTTCCATTCTGATTGTTGAATAGTGGGCAAAAATATCATCGCCACCTTTTGCTGGGGTAATAAAACCAAAACCCTTAGCATTATTGAACCACTTTACTGTACCTGTCTCCATACTTAGCTTCTCTCATATACTTGTATTTATTTGTTTAACATCACTTTCAGTATATTTACTGAGCTGTTCATAAAACATACTCTATTTTATTGTTTCAATCGTCAAGAGGTGAAAGGGATAGAAAGTGTTTCGAGTAGATGAAATTTTGATGTAGCTAACGCTTTGTAATTTTTTGAATGTAAAAAGAAGGAATAAAAAAGCGTTGATAGGCAGACTTTCCTGTGAGATGGTAAACTAAATGTCATAATTGAAAGTGACGTTTAACAAAACTATGAGTAATGCAAAACAATGGGTCAGTTTGATTTTTTAACAGAAACAACGTTAAGGGAAGATGTTCATCAGAAAAATGAGCCACCAGCAATGTATAAGGTGATCTTGAATAATGATGATTACACCCCCATGGATTTTGTTGTAGAAGTGCTTACGATGTATTTTTTCCTTAGCGAGGAAAAAGCAACGCAAATTATGTTGGACGTTCATCATAAAGGAAAAGGAGTTTGTGGGGTTTATAGTGCGGATATTGCCGAAACAAAAGTGGCTCAAGTTAATCAGTATGCGAGAGAAAACGAATACCCACTTTTGTGCACTCTTGAACAGGCATGATCCGGTTAGTCTTTTAAGGAGGAGGTGCTTATGCTTAATCACGAATTAGAGCTGAGTCTTAATGTTGCATTCGCGAAAGCCCGTGATAACAGACACGAATTTATGACTGTAGAGCACCTGTTGTTGGCGCTATTAAGTAATAAATCGGCACGCGAAGCATTGGAAGCTTGTAAAGTCGATCTGGCAGTCTTACGCGAAGAGCTTGAAGTCTTTATTCGTAAAACAACCCCAATTCTGCCTGAAAATGTGGACAGAGAAACACAGCCAACGCTGAGTTTTCAGCGTGTATTACAGCGCGCTGTTTTTCATGTTCAATCATCAGGTAAAAATGAAGTCTCTGGTGCTAATGTGCTGGTGGCTATTTTTAGTGAACAAGAGTCTCACGCAGCTTACTTATTACGTAAACACGACGTTAGTCGCCTTGATGTCGTTAACTTTATTTCTCATGGCATTTCAAAAGAAGATCAACAAAACGAAGATCTTTCTGACATGAATGATATGAACGCACAATCTCAGCAAGAGATGCCTCAAGGTGACGATCATATGGATAATTTTACCACTAACCTTAATCAGTTAGCGCGCCAAGGTAAAATTGATCCCCTAATTGGGCGTCAAGCTGAATTAGAACGAACAATCCAAGTATTATGCCGTCGTCGCAAAAATAACCCATTATTAGTGGGGGAATCGGGTGTCGGTAAAACAGCTATCGCAGAAGGGCTTGCATGGCGTATTGAGCAAGAAGATGTCCCTGATGTGATGAAAGGTTACACCATTTACTCACTCGATATTGGTTCGTTATTAGCTGGAACAAAATATCGTGGTGATTTCGAAAAACGGTTTAAGGCGTTATTGAAAACCCTCGAAAAAGATGAAAAAAGCATCTTATTTATTGATGAGATCCACACCATCATTGGTGCAGGAGCGGCATCAGGGGGACAAGTTGATGCGGCAAACCTAATTAAGCCATTGTTATCTGGTGGTCGAATTCGCGTTATAGGCTCTACAACTTATCAAGAGTTTAGCAATATCTTTGAAAAAGACAGAGCGCTCGCGCGTCGTTTCCAAAAAATTGATGTGACTGAGCCCTCACCAGAAGAGACGGTTTTGATCATCAAAGGATTGCGCCAGAAATACGAAACGCACCATGACGTCCGTTATACGAATAAAGCTATTCAGGCTGCAGTGGACTTATCAGTTAAATACATTACTGATAGACATCTACCTGATAAAGCGATTGATGTTATCGACGAAGCAGGCGCAAAAACACGTTTAGTTGCACCAAGCAAACGTAAAAAAACCATTAATGTCTCAGATATTGAGTCTGTTGTGGCTAAAATTGCACGTATCCCTGAAAAAACAGTTTCTAGCAGCGATAAATCAATACTGAAAAATCTTGATAACCAATTAAAAATGTTGGTATTCGGTCAGGATCAAGCAATTCAAGCCTTGTCTGAAGCGATTAAAATGAGTCGTGCCGGATTAAGTCAAGATAATAAACCCGTCGGATCATTCTTATTTGCAGGTCCTACTGGGGTAGGTAAAACAGAAGTCACTGTACAGTTAGCCAAAGCGTTGAATGTGAAACTACTACGCTTTGATATGTCAGAGTATATGGAAAGACATACAGTGAGTCGTTTAATTGGTGCTCCTCCTGGTTATGTTGGTTTTGACCAAGGTGGGTTATTAACAGACGCTGTTATTAAAAATCCATATTCTGTTGTGTTACTTGATGAAATTGAGAAAGCACATCCTGATGTATTCAATATCCTGCTACAGGTAATGGATAACGGTACATTAACAGATAACAACGGTCGTAAAGCTGATTTTCGTAATGTTATATTAGTCATGACAACTAATGCGGGGGTGCGTGAAACGCAACGTAAATCGATTGGGTTTACAGAGCAAGATAACAGCACTGATGCAATGGCCGAAATCAAAAAAGCCTTCTCACCAGAGTTCCGTAACCGTTTAGATAGTATTATTTGGTTTAATGCATTATCACCAGAAATTATCTCGATGGTTGTGGATAAATTTATTGTCGAATTACAAGTGCAGTTAGATGATAAAGGGGTATCGCTAGAAGTTAGCCAAGAAGCACGCCAATGGCTGTGTGATAAAGGTTATGACAAAGCGATGGGCGCAAGACCAATGGCTCGTGTTATTCAAGAAAACTTGAAAAAACCATTAGCTAACGAGATTTTATTTGGTTCGCTTGTTAATGGTGGTTCAGTTTCTGTCACACTTGATAAGTTGGCAGGCAAATTGAATTATGAGTTTGTTAGCCAAGAGAAATTAGCCAAGAAGGAAGATACCGTTATCTAAGGATAGCGGTTAATCTTACTAAGCTATAAAAGCATACACCACAGGTGAGCATCAATAAATGCCTTGCCTGTGGTGTTTTTTTTCACCCGTTATATGACAATAGCGGGAGAGAACAGATTGGGATCAACGGCTACGGAAGATGATACGGCCTTTGCTCAGGTCATATGGGGTCAGCTCAACGGTAACCTTGTCGCCTGTCAGGATACGAATATAGTTTTTACGCATTTTTCCTGAGATATGAGCGGTAACGACGTGTCCGTTTTCTAATTCTACGCGGAACATCGTGTTTGGCAGAGTATCCAGTACAGTGCCTTGCATTTCAATGTTGTCTTCTTTGGCCATCTAATCCTCTAAGTTTTAATAACCATATTTTTTAAACGGCAAGATAATGCCGAAAATATTGTCCTATGTAAAGGAATGTTATTGAGTAGCAATGGTGTTCGCCTTGCTATTGCACTTAACATCCTTACCGCAACTTGCGTTTTACTTTGCTAAAGTAAAAGTAATAACAGAAGTCGTAATTCTTTATTTTGTGGTATTTGTAGCAATAAAATAACAGCACCCTAACCACATAATGGGTGTGTAAGATAAAATTTTTGTATAAACCTTTTTGCATAAATAACAGAATGGCATTCTCGATTCTGTCTTAAATAAGAAGGGCTTTACAAAAACAAGCAGTGATTATAATTCCAACGATTGCTGATACCAACACTTTTTATCAATAATCACTTTTTTCCAACGTGATAACGCAACTAAATAATGTTCACGTGAAATCTCAGTAGCACCTAACGAGGCAGTATGAGAGTTTAGCACCTGACAATCAAATAGTTGACCCCCATAACGAAGAAAATGGTTATAAAAAGCAATAAAGGCACATTTAGAGGCGTTATCTCTACGGCTAAACATAGATTCGCCACAAAAAATGGCGCCTATGTTTACACCATATAAGCCACCAACGAGCTCATCACCTTCCCAAACCTCAACAGAATGAGCTTCACCTTGTTGATGGAGCGCTTCATAACCCGCTTTTATATCAGAGCCTATCCACGTTCCTTCTTCACGTACAGAACATGCCTCAATAACGGAAGCAAAGGCATGATTTAACGTAATTTTATAAGGTTGGTGCCGAATAAATTTACGTAAACTGCGCCCAATATGCAAATCACCTGCCAATAAAACAGCTCTTGGGTCGGGTGACCACCATAATGGTTCTTCATTAGGGAAATACCAAGGAAAAATACCCGATTGATATGCAACACGTAATCGTGAAAGGGAGATTTCTCCCCCTATCGCTAACAAACCATTAGGCTCTTTTAACGCTAAATGAGGTTCTGGAAAATCCAAATCACTATCATCTAATTGAAACAACGGCATATTATGCCTCGTGAGTTGGTGTTAATAGAGCCTGTCTTTGATGAAATTTAGCATAATGCCCCTGTTGTTGTAACAACGAAGCATGAGTGCCTGTTTCAACGATTTTTCCGCCATCCATAACGCAAATTTTATCCATTTTATCTAAACCGTGAAGTCGATGAGTGATCATTAATACGGCTTTACCTTGGCAATGTTGATGTAAGAGCGCAAGGATCTGCTGTTCTGTATCAGCATCAAGGCCTTCTGTTGGCTCATCAAGCAATACAAGAGGTGCATTGTGGAGTAGGGCTCTTGCAAGTCCTAAACGTCGCTGCTCGCCACCAGAGAGCTGTCTGCCACCATCACCCATCCATGCATTTAAGCCTTCATCATTTTCAAGGAGTTGTCCAAGTCCCACTTGCTGAAGAACATGTTTAAGTTCTTCATCTGTTGCTTGCTCTTTCGCCATCAATAGATTTTCTCTTAATGTGTGGCTAAAAACATGAACCCGTTGAGGGACAACTGACATCATTGAACGTAATGTTGCTTCATCATAATCAGCAATAGGTAAATGATTTAAGCTGATAGTGCCGTGAGTCGGATCAAATGCGCGATTGATCAACTGTAATAGTGTCGATTTACCACAACCTGTTTTTCCTAATAAGGCAATGTGTTGTCCAGCCTCAATTGTTAAATCAACATGATTGATGACTTGCATGGGTTGGCTTGGATAAGTAAAGCAAATATTATGCATTGTCAGTGTGGCACGATTATTTGTTTCGCCTCCTTTTTCAGGAAAAGTGACATCAGGCTTTTGCTCAATTAAATGAGAAATACGTGTTGCTGATGTCATCACTTGCCCTAAATGTTGGAATGCGACAGTAACAGGCGCTAATGACTCAAATGCTGCCAATGCACAGAACGTAAATAAGGCAATTAACGCTTCAGGCATAAAACTATTATCGATACCGCCAGCCGCCAGCCATAGAATTAATGTTGCTGTTAGGCCTGATGCGAGGATCATTAAAGATTGCGATAAACCAGTTAAGTTTGCTTGTTGTGCTTGTCTACGTAACCATTTAGTTTCAAGTTGCGCCAAATTTTGTCTAAAGCGAGGTAATGCGCCGAAAACAGTGAGTTCGGCTTGTCCTTGCAACATGCTGGTTAATACTGTGCGATATTGACCTCGTAAATCGGTGAGATCACGACCAATAGGTTTACCTGCGTAGTAAAATACGAAAGGCAAAACAATCAGCAGGGTAAGCATAATGCCACCTAGCGTATTAGCTAAACGAGCATCGATTAAACCAAGGCCAAACATAATTGCCATAATGACAACAAAAGCGGCAATGATTGGTGAAATAACGCGAATATAAAGGTGATCGAGTGTTTCAACATCAGCAACTAAGCGGTTCAGTAACTCACCTTGACGAAAACGTGCAATTCCACCTGGTGAAAGAGGGAGGATCTTTTTAAAGGTGAATACACGCAGGTGCGACAATACGCGAAATGTTGCGTCATGGCTAACAAGCCTTTCAAAATAACGACCCGCAGTACGAAAAATTGCCGCACCTCGAACACCCGCTGCGGGTAGCATATAGTTAAAACTATAAATACCCGCAAAACCGGCAAGAGATGTCCCTGCTAAAAACCAGCCTGATAGTGTTAAAAGGCCAATACTCGCCAGTAAAGTTAGAATAGCAAGTATAATTCCCAGCAATAACATAAACCAGTGACGGCGATAGAGTGCAAGAAAAGGAAGCAATACTCTCATGATTAAAGTTCCTCTTTACGATGAGCAAGAAGGCGAGCAAAAGTACCATTCTGCTGGCTTAACGATGCATAAGTGCCCGTTTCAATAATTTGACCTTTTTCCATCACCCAAATTTGGTCGTAACCTAATGTCTCTTCGAGAAGATGAGTAATAAGCAAGGTCGTTTGATTTAATGAGGCGTTATTAAGTGCATGCATAACACGTTGTTCACTATGAGAATCTAGGCTTGCAGCAGGCTCATCTAATAACAAAAATTGACAAGGTGACAATAAAGCACGAGCAACAGCAATACGCTGAGCTTGACCAACAGAAAGACGTGCAGCGCTATCGCCAATAATCGTATTTAAGCCATCAGGTAACTCATTAATAAAATCGCTGACATAGGCTTTTTCAATGGCAAGATTGATTTGTTCATCGCTAGCATTAGGTTTGCTTAAGCGAATATTATCTAGCAAGGTTTGTTCTGGTAAATTCGGATTTTGACCAACCCAGCTTAAACATTGACGCCATGCTTCAGGCGAGAGTTGCGTCAATTCAACACCATTTACTTTTAATGAGCCACGATAAGGTAAAAAGCCAAGTAGCGCATTTAATAACGAGCTTTTGCCTGCACCACTTAGACCCACAATCGCAATTCGTTGCTTAGGATTAATGGTAAAGTTTAATGGACCTGCGAGTTTTACACCTTGATGAGATAGAATTTCTAGCTCATGAGCTGTTATCTCAATACCTTCTGTTGTATTGATGCGCTCATTACCTGTGAATTGTGGTTTTTCACCTTCAGCTTTTAAGAATTCAACCAGAGATTCAGCAGCGCCAATGGCTTGTGCTTTGGCATGATAGTAAGTTCCTAAATCACGCAAAGGTTGGAAAAATTCAGGCGCTAAGATCAGCGCTAAGAAGCCTGAGAAAAGTGTGACCCCTAAACCATAACTACCGAAATTAAGTTCACCTAAGTAAGAAAAACCAAAGTAAACAGCCACAACAGCGATAGAAACAGCAGTAAAGAATTCCAATACGCCTGATGAAAGGAATGCCATTCTGAGCACTTCCATTGTACGTTTGCGGAAGTCCTCAGTTGCTTCAGTAATCTGTTTAACTTCTGCATGACCACGGTTAAATAACCGTAATGTATCTAATCCTCTTAACCTATCAAGAAAGTTACCACTTAAACGACCTAATGCGAGGAAGTTTCTACGGTTAGCATCTGCTGCACCTAATCCAACTAACGCCATAAAGAGTGGGATTAGTGGGGCAGTGAAAAATAGGATCAAGCCAGCAGCCCAGTTAACAGGGAAGAGGGTGACAAGGATAAGAATCGGCACAATAGTAGAAAGATACATCTGCGGAATATAACGCGCATAGTAATCTTGCATATCTTCTATTTGCTCTAGAATAATTGTTGCCCAACTCCCAGCGGGTTTACCTTTAACCCAAACAGGACCTAGTTCTTCAAGTCTATCAAGAACAATTTTACGTATTTGTTGCCTGACCGCCATACCACAGCGATAGCCCACACGCTCTCGTATCGCCATCACCACAGCGCGCAAGATAAAAATACCAATAAGGGTGAGAAAGGTAGGTATATGCGTATCACGATTCATACTGTCCATGATAAACGCTTGAAGTAAAACAGCTAATAACCATGCTTGTGCAATAATTAATAAACCGCTTACAACACCTAGGATCATTGATAGCCGTAGCCATCGACGGGCTGGAGCACTTTGCTGTTTCAGCCATCGAACCAATTCACTTTGTTTAGTTTTATCCATAAGAAAAGATTCAAATCTGCAGGTGAGATACAAAGTATCAGAAAGGCCAAGGTAAGTAGTTATACGCTTTGGCAACCAGGCTAGTATGTTACATGGTAAAAGGCGCTACTGAAATAGCGCCTTGAAAGGAAGTGAGGATTTTAGTTGGATTTTAGTGCGTCTAAGTAACGTTCTGCATCTAAAGCCGCCATACAACCTGTACCTGCGGAGGTAATTGCTTGACGATAAATGTGATCCATGACGTCACCTGCGGCAAAAACACCCTCGATAGAGGTTTGTGTTGCATTACCTTGCGTCCCTGATTGTACTTTGATGTAACCATTGTCTAATTCTAATTGACCATCAAAAATAGCGGTATTAGGGCTATGACCAATCGCAATAAAGACGCCCATAACATCTAACTCTTCGGTTTTATCGCTCTTAGTATCTTTTAAACGAACTTTTGTGACACCCATATCATCGCCCAGAACTTCATCTAAGGTACGATCAGTATGCAAAATAATATTGCCACTGTTGACTTTGTCCATTAGGCGGTTAATTAAGATCTTTTCAGAACGGAAAGAATCACGGCGGTGGATCAGATGAACTTCTGATGCGATATTTGCTAAATAAAGCGCTTCTTCCACAGCGGTATTTCCGCCACCGACAACAGCCACTTTTTGGTTACGATAGAAAAATCCGTCACATGTTGCACAAGCCGAAACGCCTCGGCCTTTAAAAGATTCTTCTGAAGGTAAACCGATATAACGTGCAGAAGCACCTGTTGCGATAATTAATGCATCACAAGTATATTCTTGCTCATCACCAAATAGGCGAAATGGACGGTTTTTCAGATCGACTTTATTAATATGGTCAGAGATAATCTCTGTATTAAATTTTTCAGCGTGCTGAAACATGCGGTCCATTAATCCAGGACCTGTTAGCCCCTCAGGGTCACCGGGCCAGTTTTCGACTTCTGTTGTCGTAGTCAGCTGACCGCCTTTTTCAACACCCGTAATCAGTACTGGTTCTAAGTTTGCTCTTGCAGCATAAACGGCGGCGGTATAACCCGCAGGACCAGAACCTAAAATAATAAGTTTGCTATGTTTGATGGTGCTCATGTATACCTCATCTCTGATTAGGCGTGATGCGAATTGAGGGATTGTAGGAGAAATAAGACGTTAAAAAAAGCCAATGACGAGAAATAGACAGAATATTTTAGCTATTTTAGCAATAGTTAATACTAATATAGTTTAATAATTATAGAGTTATATTGGGCTAACATCATCGAATTAACCTGAAACATTTTGCTTTACAATTGATGTTTATCTTGCGTATATAGAGAATAACATAGCGCCTTGTTCTGATTTTTACTCATTTGCTTTGACAATCCGCTGTACATTTGCGAAAACATGATTGTTAAAGATAATTATCCTCGGATGTTATACGTATTATTTTTTAGACAGGCAGGGTATAGGATAGTTATTTTGCGGTATTTGCTAATGAGTATTTGGATAAAATAGAACTTTTATCTGGTATTAAAAGAAAATAGATTGGTAGTTTGCTCTGACCGTTTGATACCGAAGTTTCGACAGTGATGCTGAAGGTGTACAGGTATGGGTATAGGAAAATAAAGTAAGAGAAAAAGAGAAAGAGAGTATAGAGATGATTGATAATAAAAAACGTCCGGGTAAAGATCTTGATAGAATAGACCGGAATATTCTAAATGAGCTTCAAAAAGATGGTCGTATTTCGAACGTTGAGCTATCTAAACGTGTAGGTTTATCACCAACACCTTGTTTAGAGCGTGTACGTCGTTTAGAACGCCAAGGATTTATTTCTGGTTATACTGCACTGTTAAACCCACATTACTTAGATGCATCATTATTAGTATTCGTGGAAATCACATTAAATCGTGGTGCACCAGATGTTTTTGAACAATTCAATATGGCTGTTCAAAAACTTGAAGAAATCCAAGAATGTCATTTAGTTTCTGGTGATTTTGACTATCTGTTGAAAACTCGTGTACCTGATATGTCCGCTTACCGTAAATTACTTGGTGAAACACTGTTACGTCTTCCTGGTGTTAATGACACACGTACATACGTGGTTATGGAAGAAGTTAAACAGAGTAACCGCCTAGTAATTAAAACTCGCTAAGCCAACTTAATAGGTTGGTGCAAAGCAGGAAAAAGTTAGGTACACTCCTGTTTATGCATACAGTTTCAACGCTGGGATATCTCAGCGTTGTTCCGTTTTAATTCACCCTAAGTTAAACCTGGAGAGCCCTCTTTGAGCCAGGAATATACAGAAGATAAAAATATTCGTTTAACAAAGATAAGCAATCGCCGCCGTATCTGGGAAGCTATTCTCATCCTCATCGGCATTGGCGCTGTCTTTTTAATGGTTGCATTACTTAGCTTTCATCCCTCTGATCCTAGCTGGTCACAAACCACTTGGAATGAGCCTATTCAAAATTTAGGCGGTAGTATCGGAGCATGGTTAGCTGATATTCTGTTTTCTGCATTTGGTTTACTGGCCTATGCAATTCCTGTCGTCGTGGTTTTTGGGTGCTGGAATTCTCTGCGCTATCAACAAAACCGTGAATATACCGACTTCTTTTCTCTTGCACTTCGCACGATTGGCGCTTTGGCTCTGATCTTTACCTCTTGTGCACTGGCTGATCTTAATTTTGATGATATCTATAATTTCAGCTCTGGTGGTGTTATTGGTAGTTTGTTTAGCAAAGCCCTATTACCATGGTTTAATGTTTTAGGTGCTACTCTTGCTCTTTTATCTGTTTGGGCAATTGGTTTCACACTATTTACCGGCTGGTCTTGGTTAACAATCACAGAAAAAATAGGTGCGGTTATTTTAGGAAGTGTTGGTTTTATTACCAATAGAGGCAAAAATGAAGCTGATTACGAGGATGAAGAAGAAGAGGATGATACTCAAGATGTTGTTACAGAACTAACTGAAAATTCAAATCAAAAAGACAATCAGCAATCTGAATTAGCAACAGAAGAGAGTGATGATATTTTATTTTCTGCGCCTTCAGCACTTGAACTCGCTCGTCAGCAAGAGATAGACACAGTAGTATCCGAAGCAGAACAAGAAGATGATTTGCCCTCTTTCTCTGCAACAAATGACATAGCAAATGCACATGCGCAAACATTGACGCAAACTGATCCTCTTGTGTCAGCAACGGTTTCACAACCTACTCATACAGAGGAAGAACCAGAACATTACCGTTTTGATATTCCAGACGCATTCTTGAAAAAAGAAGCACAATCAGAAGCCAAGGCGCCTCAACATTCCGCTTACTCAATACCCGAAGAGAATACACCTTCTGTAATGCCGTTCGAGAACGCACCTATTGCACAACCGTCGTCTGTATCAACAGAGAGTTTGCCTGCGAGAACTGAACCTACATTCTCGCTAGCACCTGATGCCGAGCCTTTAACACAAGCGGCTACGGTGACTTCAGGTGTGGCGACGAGTGCTCTTGTTAGTCATGGTGCTCAAGTTAAACAAGGATTAGGCCCTGAATTACCACGCCCAAATCCAGTGCGATTGCCAACACGTCGTGAGCTTTATGGCATTCATATACCTTCACAACGTGAAGCGGAATTGCGCCGTCGTGAGGAAGCCGCTCAATCTGAGCCTGAAGATGAGTTAGCGGATATTCAAGAACAAGCCAATTTCGAACAAGAGTTGCGTCAGCAGTTCCTTGAACAGCAACGTGAACGTTATGGTGAGAGTGATGATCCTGACGATATTATTGGATCTCATCAGCCAAGCATTACAACACCAATATCTTCATTTAATCACCAACAAGATGATTATCATGATGAACCAACGGTGACCGCGAATACGTTTTCTTCCATAGAAGAGAATAGCAATGATATTGATGAAGATGAGCAATATCAGCAACAATTAGCCGCACAATTTAAGCAACAATTGCAGGATCGCTATGGTGATGATGTTTCGTTAGATGATGACGAAGATGACGTTTTACCTCAAATATCAACACCAGCACCTTCATTGCAAGCAACAACGGGTTATCAACCTCATATTCAACATTCATTTGCTTCACAATCAGCGCAACCAACGCAAACCATTGAGAAAAAAGTTGAATACCCAGCAAGCAATGCATTTTTACAAATTTCGCCTCGTGATGAAGAAGAGGAAGAGTACAGCCCTAAAATTGAGTTAGAAAGAGAGCTCACCGCATTAGAGGCATTTTCGCCAATTGATGATCTATTGGATGAAGATCCGATAGAGCCAGTATTTACACCGATTGTTTCAGAACCTGTTACGCCACAAGTTGCACCTCAAGCTGCATCGCAATTACGTATTGAGCCACAGCCGAATATGGCTCAGCATTTTGCACAGCAACAGCAACAGCAACAGCAACAGCAACAGCAACAGCAACAGCAACAGCAACAGCAACAGCAATCTTTAATTCATCCGTTATTAATGCGCAATGATAGACCGTTGCAAAAGCCAACAACACCAATGCCTTCTCTGGATCTACTTACAACGCCACCAGTAGAAGATGAGCCTGTTGATATGTTTGAGCTTGAGCGTATTGGTAAACTTATTGAAGCACGTCTTAATGATTATCGTGTCAAAGCCAAAGTGGTTGGTATTTCACCGGGGCCTGTTATCACTCGTTTTGAACTTGAACTTGCGCCAGGTGTAAAAGCTGCACGCATATCAAATTTATCACGTGACTTAGCGCGTTCATTGTCTGCTATTGCGGTACGTATTGTTGAAGTTATTCCAGGGAAACCTTATGTAGGACTGGAATTACCTAACAAAAAACGTCAAACCGTATATATGCGTGAATTGTTAGATAGCGATGCATTCCGTGATAGCCGTTCTCCATTGACGGTGGTTTTAGGTAAAGATATTGGTGGTCAGCCAGTTGTTGCCAATCTGGCTAAAATGCCTCACTTACTTGTTGCCGGTACCACAGGTTCAGGTAAATCTGTCGGTGTGAATGCGATGATCATCAGCATTCTCTATAAAGCGAAACCAGAAGATGTTCGCTTTATTATGATTGACCCTAAAATGCTTGAGCTTTCGGTTTATGAAGGTATTCCGCATCTTCTTACAGAAGTCGTTACCGACATGAAAGATGCCGCAAGTGCTTTACGTTGGAGTGTGGCTGAAATGGAACGCCGTTATAAACTCATGTCAGCATTAGGTGTGCGTAATCTCGCAGGTTATAACGAAAAAATTAAAGAAGCTGAAGCAATGGCGCGTCCTATTCCTGATCCATTCTGGAAACCAAGTGACAGCATGGCAACAGAAATACCAACGTTAGAAAAAGAGCCTTATATTGTTGTTGTCGTTGATGAATTTGCTGATTTAATGATGACAGCAGGCAAGAAAGTTGAAGAACTGATCGCTCGCTTAGCACAAAAAGCGCGAGCTGCGGGTATTCACCTTGTACTTGCTACACAAAGACCTTCCGTTGATATTATTACCGGTTTAATTAAAGCCAATATTCCGAGCCGTATCGCCTTTACTGTATCGAGTAAAATCGACTCCCGAACTATCTTAGACCAAGGTGGTGCAGAGTCATTATTAGGTATGGGGGATATGCTTTATGCACCGAATGGCTTTGTTCCTGAGCGTGTTCACGGCGCTTTTGTTAGTGATGATGAAGTACATGCTGTGGCAACTGACTGGAAAGCACGAGGTCGTCCTCAATATATTGAAGCTATCACAAAATGTGGCGAAGAAGGTGAAGGCAATAGTGGTGGTGGATATGATGATGGTGAAGAGCTTGATCCGTTATTTGACCAAGCTGTAGAATTTGTGGTTGAAAAACAACGCGTTTCTATTTCTGGGGTACAACGTCAATTTAGAATTGGTTATAACCGTGCTGCAAGAATTGTGGAACAGATGGAAATGCAAGGGATCGTGAGTGCGCCAAACCACAACAATACACGTGATGTACTTTCACCACCGCCTTCAGATATGTAATATCTTGAAAACACAGTTATCAGCTAATGAGATAGCATGGTAATCTGCACCACATCATCAATAATTTATACGCCGACATTATGTCGGCGTTATCTCATGCCGAGGCTTGTAGAATGAAAAAAGTATTATTTGCAGTGTGTGCGATGACATTAATAAGTAGCCAAGCCGCTTGGGCTGATGCACGTCAGGATTTGCAACAACGATTAAATAAAGTAAATAGTTTTCAAGCAAACTTTAGTCAAACCGTGACCAGCAATGAAGGCTCGCTTATCCAAAAAGGCGAAGGCAGTTTAAAAGTACAACGTCCGGATTTGTTTAATTGGCAAATGACAGCACCAGATGAGAGCACATTGATCTCTGATGGTAAAACATTGTGGTTTTACAATCCTTTTGTCGAGCAAGTTACGGCAACTTGGCTTGAAAGTGCCACAACCAATACGCCTTTTATGCTGATTGCTCGAAATGACAGTAAAGAGTGGCAAAACTATGACGTAAAACAGTCAGGAGATCGTTTTGAGTTAACCCCTAAAGTCGAAAATAACTTAAAACATTTTACGATAACTGTATTACCTAACGGGCAAATTCAGCAATTTGCAGCTACGGAACAAGACGGTCAAGTAAGCAATTATCAATTGACTGCACAGACTGTTGCACCTATCGATGCATCTGCGTTTCGCTTTACACCTCCAGCGGGTGTGACTGTGGATGACCAACGTCAGTGAGGATACTTTGAGTAATTTATCACTCGATTTTTCACGCAATGAGTTCCAACCTTTAGCCGCAAGAATGCGACCTGAAACGTTGGAACAATATATCGGACAAACTCATTTACTTGCTGAAGGTAAACCATTACCCCGAGCGATTAAAGCGGGTCAATTGCATTCCATGATCTTATGGGGACCGCCTGGTACGGGTAAAACTACCCTTGCTGAGATCATTGGTCGCTATGCGCAAGCTGATATAGAACGATTATCTGCGGTGACATCGGGTATTAAAGAAATTAGAGAATCTATTGAAATTGCGCGCCAAAACCGCAATGCAGGACGTAGAACGATCCTGTTTGTTGATGAAGTTCATCGTTTTAATAAGAGTCAACAAGATGCCTTTTTGCCTCATATCGAAGACGGTACGATCACTTTTATTGGTGCAACAACAGAAAATCCCTCTTTTGAATTAAATTCTGCGTTGCTATCTAGAGCAAGAGTTTATCTATTACGTTCATTAACCGAAGCTGATATTGAGCAAGTGCTACAACAAGCGTTGGACGATCCCGAGCGGGGATTAGGTGGGCGTAATATTATTCTGCCAAATGATACCCGCAAAATGATTGCACAATTGGTTAATGGTGATGCGCGTCGTTCATTAAATTTGCTTGAAATGATGGCGGATATCGCTGAAGTTGATAATCAAGGAAAACGTGTATTAACACCGGCATTACTGACAGAAATCAGTGGTGAACGAAGTGCTCGTTTTGATAATAAAGGTGATCGTTTTTACGATCTTATTTCTGCATTACATAAATCAGTTAGGGGGTCCGCACCTGATGCTGCACTTTATTGGTATGCAAGGATCATAACAGCAGGTGGCGATCCGCTCTATGTTGCTCGTCGCTTATTGGCGATCGCATCAGAAGATGTGGGAAATGCTGACCCTCGCGCGATGCAAGTGGCAATTGCTGCATGGGATTGTTTTACGCGTGTAGGTCCCGCAGAAGGTGAACGTGCTATTGCACAAGCCATTGTGTATCTGGCTTGTGCGCCAAAAAGTAATGCTGTTTATACCGCATTCAAAGCCGCCATTGCTGATGCTAAAAGTAAACCTGATTATGATGTGCCTGAACATTTGCGTAATGCACCAACAAAATTAATGAAGGAAATGGGGCTTGGCGCTGAATATCGTTATGCTCATGATGAGCCTAATGCTTATGCAGCCGGAGAGGTCTATTTTCCTAAAGAAATGGCAAATACGCAGTACTATTACCCAGTAAAAAGAGGGTTAGAGATCAAGGTTGCAGAGAAATTAGACTGGCTTTCTCAACAAGATCAAAATAGTGTTACAAAACGCTATCGCAAAATGTAAAGATGCGGTAAGGTTATTAAATTATCATTAATTTCTTAACTATGCCTTGTCTCAGATATCTTTTTTATAAGATAGGAGAGAAGGTTTTTATTAATCTATCAATAAGCACAGGATAAGCATGCTCGATCCAAATCTACTGCGTAATGAGCTAGACGCGGTCGCCGAAAAACTGGCTCGCAGGGGGTTCACCCTCGATGTGGAAAAAATCCGTCAACAAGAAGAACGCCGTAAGGTGTTACAAGTTGAAACTGAATCCCTGCAAGCAGAACGTAATTCTCGATCGAAGTCCATTGGTGCGGCAAAAGCGCGTGGTGAAGATATTGAGCCACTTCGTCAAGAAGTTAACCTGTTAGGTGAAAAACTTGAAGCTGCAAAAGCCGAACTTGAGGTGCTTCAAGCGGAAATTCGTGATTACGTTTTAACGATCCCAAACATGCCAGATGATGCTGTTCCAAATGGTAAAGATGACAGCGAGAACGTTGAAGTTTCTCGTTGGGGGACACCAAAGACTTATGATTTTGAATTAAAAGATCATGTGACTTTAGGTGAACTAACGGATGGTTTAGATTTTGCTTCTGCGGTGAAAATCACCGGTTCACGTTTTGTTGTGATGAAAGGTCAAGTTGCGCGTTTACATCGTGCTATCACTCAATTTATGCTGAATCTGCACACAGAAGAGCACGGCTACCAAGAAATGTATGTTCCTTACTTGGTTAACCACGCAACGCTGTACGGTACAGGTCAGTTACCTAAATTTAGTGAAGATTTATTCCACACTAAACCATTAGAAGAAGAAGCAGAAAGCCAATACGCGCTTATTCCAACAGCGGAAGTGCCTGTGACTAATATGGTAAGAGACGTTATTCTTGAAGAAGACGACTTACCGTTGAAAATGACAGCTCACACGCCATGTTTCCGTTCAGAAGCGGGCTCTTATGGTCGTGATACTCGTGGTCTTATTCGTATGCACCAATTTGATAAAGTTGAGCTAGTTCAGATTGCTCATCCTGAAAAATCAATGGAAGCATTAGAAGAGCTAACTGGTCACGCTGAAAAAGTGCTGCAATTACTGAATCTACCTTACCGTAAAGTTGTGCTTTGTACTGGCGATATGGGCTTTGGTTCACGTAAGACTTACGACTTAGAAGTTTGGGTTCCAGCTCAAAATACTTACCGTGAGATTTCTTCATGTTCGAATATGTGGGATTTCCAAGCACGTCGTATGCAAGCACGTTTCCGCGCTAAAGGTGATAAGAAAACACAACTTGTTCATACTTTAAATGGTTCTGGCTTAGCAGTTGGTCGTACTTTAGTGGCAATTATGGAAAACTATCAAATGGCTGATGGTCGTATTGAAATTCCAGAAGTGTTACGCCCATATATGAACGGTTTAGAATATATCGGTTAATTATTATCTATTTAACTGAGTATTACTAATTTAACCCTCTGCTTAGGCAGGGGGTTTTTTGTTTAAATGACCTAAAAATGATAAGAGACAAGATGGCTTAATTATTAATGTTCTATATATTTTGAGTGTTCTTTGAATGAGGTTCTGATAAAAACGGTAATAGGTCAAAAAAGGTCTCTATTTTTCTTTCATCAGTCATATTGACAAAATCATCCATTGCAATTTCTATATAATCGATAGTGTTATTATAAATAGTAAACTTATACATTAAATGCCCACTCCAACTACGGTGAACATAGACACAGTTTTCTATACTATAAGAAAGCCATTTATCTTCCATACATTCAGGCTGCCAACCATTTAATATATTTCTTTCAGCATCTTCAGTTAGAGAATAATTAATATAATGAATTAATGGTGTTTTTTCAAAATACTTTAAATTCTTCAATATTTCTTTATTTATCATTTTGTTTATTCCATAAATAATAATTATTATGATAGATTACTGAAATAAATCTAAATGTTCAAAAGGAATGTATAAAAACTTAGCTCCATTAATATAAGGAGATAAATCATAATATTTTGCAAAAATAACAGATTGTTGCTTATGTTTTACGATTAATAAAAAATATTCTTAATATTCTCTCAATATCGTTATAACGCATAGAATTAATAGATTGATTATAAAAAAAATCTTATTAAATAATAGGTGATTGAATAAAAATATAACGCAATCCGCCATTGGTTAAACTGATCACGGCAGATCCTATTTATGCTGTTAAATTAGACCTATCGCTCGAATTTACCTCTGTTAATTTATACATTTCTATGTAATTAGAACCCTACAAAAGAGCATATTCTATGATAGTTTCTAAACAGCAGTTACATCTATTAATCAAAAATAAATTACATCATGCAGGATTGAGTGAGTCTCATGCGGATACGGTGGCTGATGTCTTAGTCCATGCTGATGCCAAAGGCATTCATTCTCATGGTGCGGTTCGTGTGGAATATTATGCAGAGCGGATCAGTAAAGGTGGTACAAATACCGCCCCTGATTTTACTTATACGGAAACAGGGCCATGTAGCGCTGTATTTGATGGTGATAATGGTGCAGGACATGTTGCAGCGAAAGATGCAATGGAACGCGCAATTAAAATGGCACAAGAGAAGGGCGTTGCAGTTGTTGGTGTAAGACGAATTGGTCATAGCGGCGCACTGTCTTACTTTGTTGAACAAGCATCACAGGCAGGTATGGTTGGTATTTCGTTGTGCCAATCTGATCCTATGGTTGTTCCTTTTGGTGGCTCAGAAGTCTATTACGGCACTAATCCTATCGCTTTTTCAGCGCCTGGAGTGGACGATAAACATATTACATTTGATATGGCGACAACGGTGCAGGCATGGGGCAAGGTACTCGATGCGCGTTCACGGCATGCCGATATTCCCGATACTTGGGCTGTCGATAAAAGTGGTAAACCTACGACAGATCCCTTTGCAGTAAAAGGTTTATTACCTATTGCGGGGCCTAAAGGATATGGTTTAATGATGATGGTTGATGTGTTGTCCGGGATCTTGCTAGGGCTTCCTTTTGGTAAACATGTCAGTTCGATGTATCACGATTTAACACAGGGGCGAGAGCTAGGTCAATTACATATTGTAATTAATCCCGCTTTCTTTACTGATGCAATATTATTTAGAGAACATATCTCACAGGTTATGGGTGAATTAAATGCCATTAAGCCTGCACCGAATGTAGATAAAGTTCTCTATCCTGGTGAGAATAGTCAAATAGAAGAACAAAGAAGTGCAAAGGAAGGTATTGAGATTGTTGATGAAATTTATGACTATTTAATATCTGATGCGCTTTACAATAAATCTTATGATAATAAAAATCCGTTTGCAGATTAATAATATTTATTATTAGATAATAAAAAGCAGTAGATGAGATTACTCCAGTTCTACTGCTTTTTTATTTAGGCTAGTTAACGCTAAGATTAGCTTACTAATTTTCCAATATTGGATTCAGCGGTTTTATTTAGAGAAATGGTACCATTTCCACCGATACCACCGTTATTTCCTTGGTTTCCTATATTATGGTGATAAAAAATATCACGATAAGAACCATACATCGCTGTATAGGAAAGAGGGATGGTAATAAGTAACCCTAAACCAAATGGAATAACACTAATAGCAAGAATAAAGAACAGTAAAATAAAGAAGAAGAAACCACCAGATAAGTTTATTTTTACTGCTGCAAGGCTCGCTTTAACTGCAGGAAGTGCTTTATAACCATTGACTAATACTAGCGCAGGAACAAACCAATAGGCAGCAGTACTTAACGCACCAAAAATAGCGATAATAATAAAAAATAATGTAAACCCAGATGAGTTATCTACCATCATTTCAGCAATAATTTCTTCAGGATAATCACTATTAATCGCATAAATAATATCCATCATAGCGGCGCTACTGACGAGAATAGCAAGAATAATACCAGCAAGTAAAATTAGGAAACTAATACCATAAGCGCCCATCAAGCTAAGGTAACGCTTGTTATAAAAACCAAAGAATAAAGTATCAACATCAATACGTTGAGTCTCATATTGTTGATGAGCAATTGCCACGACACCAGCGGCTAATACAGTCGTAACAAAAGGTGATATGATGGGACCAATTAGCGGAATAAATCCAAGAATGGTCGATATAATAAGACTAACGATAAAGTAGATAATAATAACGCCTATCCACATCCAAAAACGTTCTTTTATTAAATCCCATCCCAGTCCTAACCAGCGAACACCGCCTGAGGCACCTCGTGCTTGAGGAATAGGCGTAAATACCTCTTGTGGTTCTGTTTGCGATGAATTGTTGTCTTGTTCCATTTCCTGTACCTTAATCCCAATATCTTTGTTTATAAATATAAGCTTTCTATAATATCTTTTTGTTTTGTTACTAATCAACTGCATTAAAGCTAATATAGGTTAAGGATAATCTTATTATGCGTATTTTTACTGTGGGAACCGTCCTTCTTTAATTAATATGAAATAAGTTAACTTCCTCTAATTAAAAAATAGCGTTATTTATTTTGAATATTTTTAATTATATAAAAACAAAAAGCAGCGTTTAACACCGCTGCTTCTTAAATTAAGATTAAGTAGATTAACTTAATAGATAACTTTATGGCCGTAAGACTCAAGAATGGATTTTACATTTTCCATCGTCTCTTTTGACGGTGGATGAATACCATCTAGTTTGTATTCTTCTCCTAAAGCTACCCATTTATGTTTGCCGAGTTCGTGGTAAGGAAGAAGCTCTACTTTTTCGATATTTTTCATATCTTTAATAAATTCGCCTAACCGATGAGCAGAAT
Source organism: Proteus cibi (assembly GCF_003144405.1). GTDB lineage: Bacteria > Pseudomonadota > Gammaproteobacteria > Enterobacterales > Enterobacteriaceae > Proteus > Proteus cibi. Next base: position 120,953 of record NZ_PENW01000009.1, on the reverse strand, counting down.
CATCATCATCAGACCAACCTGGTACAACTACATAACGAACCCATGTTTTTTGGCCTCGTTTTGCTAAATAACGTGCGAATTCAAGCGTACGCTGGTTTGATACACCAACCAGTTTTTGGTGGATCTCATCATTGACTTGTTTTAGATCGAGCATCACTAAGTCAGTGGCATCCATTAATTCATCAATAACCGGATCGTAACGACGAACAAAGCCGTTAGTATCTAGGCACGTATGGATGTTTTCTTTTTGACATGCACGAAACCAATCACGCACAAACTCTGCTTGCAAAATTGCTTCGCCACCCGAAGCAGTAACACCGCCGCCAGAAGCATTCATAAAATGACGATAGGTAACCGCCTCTTTCATTAGTTCATCAACTGTGACGATTTGCCCACCATGAGTATCCCATGTGTCACGGTTGTGACAATAGAGGCATCTCATTAGGCATCCTTGAAAGAAAACAATGAAACGTATTCCGGGACCGTCAACAGTACCGCAGGATTCGAATGAGTGGATACGACCAAGTACGGACATAACAGGGTTACTCCAAAACTGTCTAATAAAAAGGCCCCAAAGTAGGGGCCTTTATTCTAAGCGATTTTATCTACTTTCTCAGTAAATAAATGCATATAGTTATCTTTATTACATTGTTTGTGTAAATGTACGAGTGATAACGTCTTGCTGTTGCTCTTTAGTCAGTGAGTTAAAGCGAACGGCATAACCAGAAACACGGATAGTTAACTGAGGATATTTCTCAGGATCTTCCATTGCTTCTAACAGCATTTCACGATTCATCACGTTAACGTTCAGGTGTTGACCACCTTCGATGCCTGCTTCGTGGTGGAAGTAACCATCCATCAGACCAGCAAGGTTTGCCTTACGAACATCATCATCTTTACCTAATGCATTAGGTACGATTGAGAAGGTGTAAGAAATACCATCTTTCGCATAAGCAAATGGCAGTTTCGCAACAGAAGTCAGAGAAGCTACCGCACCTTTTTGGTCACGACCGTGCATTGGGTTAGCACCTGGTCCGAATGGTGCACCTGCACGGCGACCGTCTGGCGTGTTACCTGTTTTCTTACCGTAAACAACGTTTGAAGTGATAGTCAGGATTGACTGTGTAGGTACCGCATTACGGTATGTACGCAGTTTCTGAATTTTCTTCATGAAACGTTCAACTAAGTCACAAGCGATGTCATCTACACGAGAATCGTTGTTACCGAATTGTGGGTATTCGCCATCAATTTTGAAGTCAATCGCTAAGCCGTTTTCATCACGGATTGGAGAAACTTTGGCATATTTGATTGCAGACAGTGAGTCAGCAGCAACAGACAGACCTGCGATACCACATGCCATTGTACGATATACATCACGATCATGAAGCGCCATCAGAGCTGCTTCATAGCTGTATTTATCGTGCATATAGTGGATAACGTTCAGCGCAGTTACGTACTGAGTTGCTAACCAATCCATAAAGTGATCCATTTGGTTCATCACAGTATCGAAGTCTAATACTTCGTCCATGATTGGCGCATGTTTTGGACCTACTTGGATTTTCAGTTTTTCGTCAACACCACCATTGATGGTATACAGTAAGGTTTTCGCTAAGTTTGCACGAGCACCGAAGAACTGCATTTGTTTACCAACAACCATTGGGCTAACACAACATGCGATTGCATAGTCATCGCTGTCGAAGTCAGGACGCATTAAGTCATCATTTTCGTACTGGATTGAAGACGTATCGATTGAGACTTTCGCTGCGTATTTTTTGAAGTTGATAGGCAGTTGTTCTGACCACAGGATGGTCATGTTTGGTTCTGGTGATGGACCCATTGTGTACAGGGTATTTAAGAAACGGAAAGTATTCTTAGTTACCAGAGTACGGCCATCTAAACCCATACCAGCTAAAGATTCTGTTGCCCAGATTGGGTCACCAGAGAACAGCTCATCATATTCAGGAGTACGTAAGAAACGAACCATACGTAATTTCATGACTAAGTGGTCAATTAATTCCTGAGCTTGTTCTTCTGTCAGTAAACCTGCATCAATATCACGTTGGATGTAGATATCTAAGAAAGTAGATACACGACCAAATGACATTGCAGCACCATTTTGAGATTTAACAGCGGCTAAGTAACCGAAGTAAGTCCATTGTACTGCTTCTTTCGCGTTTTGAGCTGGGCGAGAAATATCGTAACCGTATTTCGCAGCCATTTCTTGGATTTGACCTAAAGCAGCGTGCTGCTCTGCGATTTCTTCACGCAGTTGGATAGTCATTTCCAGATCTTCGCCTTTTTCCATTCTTTCTTGTAAAGAGGTGAATTGGGCAAATTTATCTTTACGCAGGAACTCAATACCGTACAGTGCAACACGACGGTAGTCACCAATGATACGACCACGGCCATATGCATCTGGTAAACCTGTTAAGATACCAGATTTACGGCATTTCATGATGTCTGGAGTATAAACATCGAAAACGCCTTGGTTGTGAGTTTTACGGTAATCAGTAAAGATTTTTTTCAGTTCTGGGTCCAGCTCACGGTTGTAAGCGTGGCAAGAACTTTCAACCATACGGATACCACCGAATGGGATGATCGCACGTTTCAGAGGTGCATCAGTCTGTAAACCTACGATTTGTTCTAAATCTTTAGTGATGTAACCTGCATCGTGAGATGTGATAGTTGAAGCAACAGAAGTATCAAAATCAACCGGCGCATGCGTACGGTTTTCGATTTTGATGCCTTCCATAACTTGTTCCCAAAGTGTATCAGTTGCTTTAGTGGAACCTGCTAGGAAAGATTCGTCGCCTTCATATGGAGTATAGTTTTTTTGAATAAAGTCACGAACGTTAACACCGTTCTGCCATTCACCTTCAGAAAAACCTTTCCATGCTTCAGCAAATTTTTCATTTAAATCAGACATGATACTTCTACCTTTTTACAATGGAACTTAAGAAATCAGTCATATCTGCACGGATTAATGTTTGTCACCGCGCAGATGCATTAACCAGTATACCAGACCGACTAGGACTGCTCCGCCAATAATGTTACCGATAGTGACAGGTAATAAATTATCAGAGAGAAAATTTGATACAGTTAAATTTGAAAATTGTTCGGGTGATGCACCTACTTTAGTCCAGAATTCTGCTGGTGCAAAATTCTTAATAACAATACCTAAAGGAATAAGAAACATGTTAGCGATACTGTGCTCAAAACCACTAGCAACGAACATACCGATAGGTAAAATCAGTGCAAAAAGCTTATCAATCAGTGTACGACCTGCATAGCTCATCCATACTGCAAGACAAACCATTAAGTTAGCTAGAATACCTAAACAAACAGCTTCAATAAATGTGTGCTCAAGTTTATGTTGCGCAGTTTGTAAAACATTCAGCCCCCAAAGCCCATTTGCTGCCATATGCTGACCAGCAAACCACATTAAGGCGACAAAAAAGAGTGCGCCAACAAAGTTACCAAGATAGACATTTATCCAGTTAGCAAACATTTTGCCCCAAGATATCCGTCCGGTTGCTTTAGGAATAATAGTAAGAACAGTAGAGGTGAATAAATCCGCGCCACAAACGACAACGAGCATTAACCCCAGAGAGAAGCAGATCCCACCGACTAGTTTAGCCAGCCCAAAAGGAACAGATGCGGTACCTGTAGTAGCAGTAATATAAAAAACAAAAGCAATTGATATAAACATACCCGCGGTAAATGCAGATAAGTAAGTCGTTGGAATATGTTTATTTGCTTTATAACAACATGCATCATCGGCAACTTTTGCCATATCTGCAGGTGATAATAAATTAAAAGGGCTGTCAGCTTTCATACTAACACTCTCTTATATGTTGGAATAATTATAGCACGCAATAATAGTAGCAAAGGGGCTTACTTCTAAAATTGATATGGATCATGGTCGCTCATTAGAATCCCGTTTTTAGTGCGTAAAAACCCGCTATTTTTGCTATAACTATTTGATTAATAAAATAAAAAAATTTTTTAAAAATTATCAAAAAATTTTAGACTAGCTGGATAAATAAAGTAGAAAGTAAATATAAAGTATTATTTAAACCCCGTATGTTAAGAATTAAAAATCAAATTTAACGCCTTATTTACTTTTGTCATAAATATAAACATTACTTTATTTGTGGTTAATCTTTAATGATTACTCCAGACATATACCCATTATAAAAATAAGGTTTTTTAATTTTTGAGATCTGGTTAAACAAATAGCAATTTAAACTAGATTTAAGTAATATTGTTGGTGTAAAAGTTCAACATGTATTAATAGTGTCATATTAAATGCCTTAAATCGTCATTTTTGCCATATTTTGACAATTTTGTCAGATGGCAAAATTGTCATGTTGACAAATCTGTCAATATTTTATTTTGCTAAAAATAAAACACTCTACTTTTCAATAGAGTGTTTCAATTTAAATACGCGCTTATTATTCAGTTAAAATTAATGATTATTTAATAAATAACCTTAAACAAAATAGGTTTATTTAATCGATTGACGTTTTGCTTTCTGTAATTTCTCATAGGCGACAAGTAACGACTGATGAACGGGCAAATTAGCTAAATCAGGATCAATCGTTTGTAATCCGTAAAAAGCTTGCTTGCCTTGCATTGCGTTTAAGGCTGCTTGTAATGTTTTTTCGCCATACATACGAGAAAATGCATGCATATATTGTTTTGGCTCACGCTCAGTCTCTTGTTGTAATAATAAAAGATTGTGCAAACAGCGATAATAGTTTTGACGCTCTGGCGTAAATAAAGAAGCATTAAAATCTTGAGTCCATTCAACCCATACAAGTGCTTGATCAAGATCGCCACCCGCAAGTGCTAACATTGACTTTAATTCGCCTACACGTAGATGACTCCAGCCGTTATCTTTGCCCGGAGCAATGCCAATCATCTCTCTGATACGTGTAAAGTCGTCCAAACCATCTTCATCAAATTGACCAATCAGCGAAAGATACTCATCTTGAGTGCCTTGGCTTGTTGGTAGAGAAAGGATTGTGTCACGCCAATGTACACCCATAATGTTATTGGCTAATTGTAAATCTTCAGCCGGATAAATATCGGATAAACCCGGCACTAAGATACGACAAGCGTAAACACCTAAGTGTGAGTAGTCCATGATATAGACTTCGGCATCACATTGCTGGCAAAGTGACATTAAGGTGTGGAACTCTTCTTCTGTTGTACCACTGAAGTTCCAATCAACAAATGTGTAATCAGCCTCTTTCTTAAAGAGATCCCAACTAATTAAACCACTTGAATCAATAAAGTGAGTTTCAAGGTTAGTATGATCACCGACTTCTTCATCATCAAAACTTGGTGGATTAAAGACATCGAGATCTTTAAGGCTACGACCTTGCAATAATTCAGTGACAGTACGCTCTAAAGCAACCCCAAAATCAGGGTGAGCACCAAAAGAGGCAAAGCAGGTGCCATTTTGTGGGTTAAATAATACGACACAAATAACAGGGAACTGACCTCCTAAAGAGGCATCAAAGCTAAAGATTGGGAAACCTTCTTGCTCTAACGTTTCAATCGCTTCAATAACAGCAGGGTAGCGAGCTAAAACTTCTTTAGGAATTTCCGGTAAGCTAATTCTTTCAGTGATAATGCGATTTTTCACATAACGTTCGAAAACTTCAGAAAGTCCCTGAACTCGTGCTTCATTCTTTGTATTTCCTGCAGACATACCATTAGATGCATATAAGTTAGCAATAATATTTACAGGAATATAAACAGGCTTTTCATCAGATTGACGTATGAATGGCAGAGCACAAATGCCGCGATCATGATTACTTGATTGTAAATCAACTAATTCACTACCACATAACTCACCTTCAGGATCATAAAATTCGCGTAAACGTGCATCTAATAAGCCAGTAGGAACAGAATCATCTTCTGTTAGTGGGAACCATTTTTCACTGGGATAGTGAACAAATTCACCTTCTGCAATATCAGAACCTAGCCAGAAATCAGAGAAGAAATAATTAGTTGAAAGGCGTTCAAAGTATTCACCTAGTGCAGAGGCTAATGCCGCTTTTTTGCTGGCGCCTTTACCGTTAGTAAAACATAAAGGGCAATCTTTATCGCGAATATGAACAGACCAAACATTAGGAACAGGGTTTAACCATGAAGCTTCTTCAATGTTAAATCCTAAGTCGGTTAATTTTTGCTGAAAGCTAGCGATAGAATCTTCCAGTGCGGCATCTTTGCCAGGAATAAATGTTTGTGACATGGCAGGTTTCATCAATATTTTGCTGGTGATAGTTAGGGGCACATGATACTGAAATCCCCTGTAATGCACTAATAATTTCTCTCATTTACCCAAGGCTAACTATATTCATCACTCATAATTTACTTGATATATGAGTTTTTTTAATAAATTCGTTTGATTTATCACGGAATTAATAATTTTAAATCATCATAATTGGATTTATTTATAAACTCATAAAGGATCAGTTCGATGATGAAAAAAACATTGCTCGCCAGCCTGTTAGCGGTAATCAGTGGTTCTGCTTTTGCTTTACCTAATGTCACCATTTTAGCAACAGGTGGCACAATTGCTGGTGGTGGTGATTCAGCAACAACATCAAGTTATACAGCAGGTAAGTTAGGTATTGATACATTGATTAATGCCGTACCTGAGGCTAAACAAGTCGCTAATTTAAAAGGCGAGCAAGTCGTGAATATCGGCTCTCAAGATATGAATGACCAAGTATGGCTTAAGCTGGCTAATAAAATTAATGCAGATTGCGATAAAACAGACGGCTTTGTGATCACTCATGGTACTGACACCATGGAAGAAACAGCCTATTTCCTTGATTTAACCACAGCATGTAAAAAACCCGTTGTGATGGTCGGCGCAATGCGTCCAGCGACGGCATTAGGTGCTGAAGGTCCATTAAATCTTTTTAATGCGGTTGTGATTGCGAGTGATAAAGCCTCTGAAAATCGTGGTGTATTAGTGACCATGAATAATGCAGTTATCAGTGGTAAAGATGTTGTGAAAATGAACACGACTGAAGTGCAAGCATTCCAGCCTGTTAATGCAGGGGCTCAAGGTTACGTACATAACGGTAAGGTTCATTATTATACTGCGGCATTACCTCGTGCGGATAAACCTGTATTTGATGTCAGTAAACTGACTGAATTACCAAAAGTAGGTATTGTTTATAACTACTCAAATGCTTCTAATTTACCAGCAAAAGCCTTTATTGATAACGGCTACAAAGGTATTGTCAGTGCTGGTGTGGGTAACGGTAACTTATATACTGATATCTTTGATACCTTAGCCGACGGTGCTAAAAAAGGTGTTGTTGTTGTGCGTGCAAGCCGTGTACCTGTTGGTTTTACTACACAAAATGGTGAAGTGGATGATGCAAAATATGGTTTTGTTGCATCAGAGCGCTTAAACCCACAAAAAGCAAGAGTGTTACTCCAGTTATCACTGACTGAAACACAAGATCCAGCGAAGATCCAAGAAAATTTCGAAAAGTATTAATTTAAAAACGTTTGAATAATAACAAGGCCTCATTAATGAGGCTTTGTTATTTTTAAAGAGTAGCTGGCTAATTTGTTTTGGCTCTAGAGACAACAACTCTTGCTGTAAAGAAAGCAATGAATGGTGTTATCGCAAAAACAATAAAGAGCCAATGTGCAGCATTTTGAGCGCCTATTATACCCCCCGGATCTGTTAACCCTGCCATATTAACCACAGTCCCAGAAATAGATGCACCAACAGCCGTTGAAAATAATTGGATAGTGGTAATGGATGTAGCTGCTTTTTGAGCTTCTTGTCCCTGAGAAACGTGTAAAACACGGGTTAAATAATGAGGCCATGCCATACCAATTCCGGCACCAGTAAAGAAGAGGGCTATACAAATAATGATAATTTGCCCATAAGGTATGATTAGAACATTAGAGATAAATAAACCCAGGATCACAATGGCTACAAAGTTAATCATTGGACCAAAACGCATTAATCTCTGAGCAGTAGACGGTTTACTTGATGAAGACATAATGGCAGAGAAAGACCAACCGGCACCCACTAATGCCGCTAAATAACCGGAAAGCAATGGGGTAATATTATGGATGATTTGCAAGAAATAGGGCACAAAGACTTCTGTTTGTACACTGATCCCTAATAAAGCCATGGTGAGATATATTGGTGCTAATGGTGCAGAAAAAGAAAATGTTCCTTTAGGAAATAAGCCATCATTTGATTTTTTATCAATATTGACTAACAGTAAAATAAAGATAAAAGCAAATACAAAGGATAACGTGTTATATAAAATAACGTTATAAAGACTACCAATAGAAATAGATAATACAGCAAGCATTAATAAAATAAGCTGTTGATAAGGTAATGGGGTCTTCGCAACAATATTATCACTATTATTTTCGGTGGGAAGAATAGTAAATAATAAAATAGTGTAAGGAATACCTACAAATAAAATAGACCAAAATGCACCACGCCAAACATCATATTCAGCAAAGATCCCGCCTAGTGCGGGGCCTAATAATGTTGATATCCCCCACATGCTAGACATTAATGCCATCGCTCTAGACCAAAGCGGTTGAGGAAACATGACTCGGACAAGAGAGTAAGCAAGTGCTAGCAACATTCCTCCGCCGGCCCCTTGAATAAATCGCCCTAAAAGTAATATCGGCATTGAAGGAGCCGTTGCACAAATAACAGAACCTGCTAAAAAGCAAATTGTGGCAAAAAGATAGCTATTGCGAGGTGCCAATATACTCAGTAATCGTGAAGTTAATGCAGAAGAGAGAATTGAAGCCAGAATAAAAACAGTGGTGTTCCATGCATATAAATTAAGCCCTCCAATATCACGTACAATGGAAGGTAGCGTTGTGATCGTAATATAGACATTAATTGCGTGTAATGCGACACCTCCTGCTAAAGCGAGCGATTTTAGACTATTTTTTCCATGAAGAAGCATTCCCCAGCTTGCTTCTTCTTTTTTATTTACACTCCCCGACATAAAACACTCCTAACCATTATTTTTATGCTCTGCATATTATGCGTTAGTTCACAATAATCATTGCGCCAATTTAACGGGAATGATACAACCGATAAAGGTCATTTTGTAAAAACATATTCAGATAGGGTGAATTTGAATGAGTCAGGTATATAACTTTAGTGCAGGTCCGGCTATGTTACCGGCAGAAGTCCTTCGTCGTGCAGAATTAGAATTATGCAACTGGCATGAACTTGGGCGTTCGGTTATGGAAATTAGCCACCGCAGTAAAGAGTTTCTTGAAGTTGCTCATCAGGCAGAACAAGATCTTCGCGATCTTCTCAATGTGCCAGAAAACTACAAAATTCTTTTTTGCCACGGTGGTGCTCGAGGCCATTTTGCTGCTCTACCTCTCAATTTATTAGGCGATAAAGTAAGTGCTGATTATATTGATGGTGGTTATTGGGCTAAAAGTGCAGCCGAAGAAGCTGAAAAATATTGCTCGCCAAATATTATTAAAATTAAAACAGAAGTTGATGGCAAAATTGGTGTTAAACCAATGAAAGAGTGGCAATTAAGCGCGGATGCCGCTTATGTGCATTATTGCCCAAATGAAACCATTGATGGTATTGCCATTCATGAAGAGCCAGATTTTGATGACAGTAAAATTGTTATTGCTGACTATTCATCTTCTATTTTATCTCAACCGATTGATGTTAGCCGTTTTGGTGTTATCTATGCGGGGGCACAAAAGAATATTGGTCCTGCGGGTTTAACAATTGTCATTATTCGTGAAGATCTATTAGGTAAAGCACGCAAAGAAACACCTTCCGTGTTTGATTACACTGTGCTTGCTGAAAATGACTCCATGTTTAATACGCCACCTACCTTTGCTTGGTATTTATCAGGTATGGTCTTTAAATGGCTGAAAGAGCAAGGTGGTTTACAAGAGATGGCAAAACGTAACTATGAAAAAGCGGCGTTGCTTTATAGTGCAATTGATAACAGTGATTTCTATATCAATCGTATTGCCACAGAAAATCGTTCACTAATGAATGTACCTTTCCAAATGTCTTCTCCTGAGCTAGATTCTGTATTCTTAAAAGAGGCAGAAGCACAAGGCTTAGTTGCATTAAAAGGTCACCGTGTATCAGGTGGTATGCGTGCTTCAATTTATAACGCAATGCCATTGGAAGGTGTTCAAGCATTAGTTGACTTTATGGCTGATTTTGAACGTCGCCATGCGTAATAAATAAAATCTAGAATGAGAAAGCCTGCTTAAAATACAGGTTTTCTTATTTTATTCAATATTTAAGATGTTAATAATTAAAATTGAATTACTGAGTACAGAATTAATAAATAAAAATATAAGTACTTAAATAAATTGATATTTAATCAAATAGCATCCCCCCGCTTAAATAACTTGTTTATTGGAGTTTCTACCTGTTTATGGAATCGTTAACATTACAACCTATTGCTCATATTGAAGGTGTTATTAATTTACCAGGATCAAAAAGTGTCTCTAACCGTGCATTGTTATTAGCCGCTTTAGCTAAAGGTAAAACGCGTCTAACCAACTTACTCGATAGTGATGATATTCGTCATATGTTGAATGCATTAAAAGCATTAGGTGTGAAATATCACTTATCAAATAATAATACGGTATGTGATATTGAGGGGCTAGGCGGGGAATTTAAAACTCATTCACCATTAGAGCTCTTTTTAGGTAATGCAGGTACAGCAATGCGCCCATTGGCGGCGGCATTAAACCTCGGTCAGCATGATATTATTCTTACTGGTGAACCTCGTATGAAAGAGCGCCCAATTGGGCATTTAGTTGATGCTTTACGTCAGGGGGGCGCAAAAATTGACTACCTTGAACAAACGGATTATCCACCAATTCGTTTACGTGGTGGTTTTTTAGGCGGTCATGTTGAGGTTGATGGTAGTGTTTCTAGCCAATTTTTGACAGCATTGTTAATGACGGCGCCTTTAGCTGAGCAAGATACGATGATTACCATTAAAGGTGAATTAGTATCAAAACCTTACATTGATATTACCTTAGCATTAATTAATACCTTTGGTGGAAAAATTGAAAATCAAGACTACCAACGCTTTGTTATAAAAGGTGGGCAGCAATATCAATCACCAGAAAAGTACCTTGTAGAAGGTGATGCTTCATCGGCTTCTTACTTTTTAGCTGCGGCTGCTATTAAAGGCGGTACTGTGCGAGTTACAGGTATAGGTAAAAATAGCTTACAAGGGGATATTCATTTTGCTTCTGTGCTTGAAAAAATGGGCGCCAAAGTACGATGGGGTGACGACTATATTGAGTGTGAACGTGGAACGTTAAAAGGCATTGATATGGATATGAATACTATCCCTGATGCAGCAATGACCATTGCTACTACGGCACTTTTTGCTGAAGGCGAAACGGTTATCCGCAATATTTATAACTGGCGCGTAAAAGAAACTGACCGATTAGCCGCAATGGCTACAGAGCTACAAAAAGTAGGGGCGATTGTTGAAGAAGGACATGACTATTTAAAAGTAACGCCACCAAAACAGTTAACCACTGCGGATATCGAAACGTACAATGATCACCGCATTGCAATGTGCTTTTCGTTGGTAGCGCTTTCAGATACGCCAATTACTATCCTTGATCCAGGGTGTACTGCGAAAACCTTCCCCGATTATTTTGAGAAATTAGAAACACTTTCTCAACGTAATAATTAATGTAAAAATCATTAATTAAAATGAGTCAAAATTAAATCAGTTAAATCGGTAGTATTGGACTTTTTGAAGAACAATACTGCTGATTTTTTATTATCACCAGATTAAATTTTCTAAAAAATACACTATTTAGAAAATTTAATCTTAAATAAGACGCTTTAGTGCTTATCTGCTTGTTTCTTCCTATACATTGTATGCGTATAATGTCGCGCATATATTAATACTGTTTTTCTCTGTTTGAACATGATGCCTATTATATCAATGTAATAAGGGCAACAAATACAGAAATGCAGTGCCCACGAAAAGGAGAAACTCATGGCGGTTATCGTCCCTGTTATAACTGTTGATGGGCCTAGCGGAGCAGGTAAAGGAACATTATGCCAAGCATTAGCGAAAGCATTTGGCTGGCATTTACTCGACTCTGGCGCTATTTATCGTGTATTGGCATTAGCGGCTTTACATCACCATGTCGATATCACCTCAGAAGATGCTTTAGTCCCTTTGGCGGCAAATTTAGATGTACGCTTTATTCCTAATGAGAGTGGCTTAAGTGTCATTCTTGAAGGTGAAGATGTTTCAACTGAAATTCGAACAGAAACAGTTGGGAACACGGCATCACAAGCTGCAACTTTTCCTCGTGTAAGAGAAGCATTGCTGCGTCGTCAGCGCGCATTTCGTACAGCGCCTGGCTTAATTGCAGATGGCAGAGATATGGGCACAATCGTTTTTCCTGATGCCCAAGTAAAAATATTTCTAGAGGCGAGCGCAGAAGAGCGCGCACGTCGTCGCATGTTACAGTTGCAGGAAAAGGGCTTTAATGTTAACTTTGAGCGCCTTTTATCCGAGATAAAAGAACGCGATTACCGTGACCGGAATCGCGCGGTTGCGCCACTGGTTGCGGCGAAAGATGCATTAATTCTCGATTCTACAAGCTTGTCTATCGACGAAGTCATTGAAAAATCGTTGACTTATGCTAAAAAAAATCTGCAATTATCAGCGTAATTAATTTTTATTTCGTTTATACTAGGTAATTATCAAAATCGGGTTGACGTGTTAATGAAAACACAACAATGCCCGATGACCTTGTCACAAAGGATGTAACGAGGTATGTGAAACAACCCCATTCGGCCGGATGCTAAATGGACGTTAATTAAATTTACTTGAAGATCATTAACATGACAGAATCTTTTGCTCAACTCTTTGAAGAATCCCTAAAAACAATCGAAACTCGTCCTGGCGCTATCGTTCGCGGCGTTGTAGTTGCTATCGATAAAGACGTTGTTCTGGTTGATGCAGGTCTGAAATCAGAATCTGCTATTCCTGTAGAACAATTCAAAAACGCTCAAGGCGAATTAGAAATCCAAGTGGGCGACGAAATTGATGTTGCTCTGGACGCGGTTGAAGATGGCTTCGGTGAAACCGTTCTGTCTCGTGAGAAAGCTAAACGTCACGAAGCGTGGCTGATGCTGGAAAAAGCTTACGAAGAAAACGAAACTGTTGTTGGTATCATCAACGGTAAAGTTAAAGGTGGTTTCACTGTTGAACTGAACGGCATTCGTGCGTTCTTACCAGGTTCACTGGTAGACGTTCGCCCAGTTCGCGATACAACTCATCTGGAAAACAAAGAGCTTGAGTTCAAAGTCATCAAATTAGACCAAAAACGTAACAACGTTGTTGTGTCTCGTCGTGCGGTTATCGAATCTGAAAACAGCGCAGAACGCGATCAGTTATTAGAAAATCTGCAAGAAGGCATGGAAGTTAAAGGTATCGTTAAGAACCTTACTGACTACGGTGCATTCGTTGATCTGGGCGGTGTTGACGGCTTACTGCACATCACTGACATGGCTTGGAAACGTGTTAAACACCCAAGCGAAATTGTCAATGTTGGCGACGAAATCACTGTTAAAGTCCTGAAATTCGACCGTGAACGTACTCGCGTATCATTAGGTCTGAAACAACTGGGCGAAGATCCATGGGTAGCTATCGCTAAACGTTATCCAGAAGGTACTAAACTGACTGGTCGTGTAACTAACCTGACTGATTACGGCTGCTTCGTAGAAATCGAAGAAGGCGTTGAAGGTCTGGTACACGTTTCTGAAATGGATTGGACTAACAAAAACATTCACCCATCTAAAGTTGTTAACGTTGGTGATGTTGTTGAAGTTATGGTTCTTGACATCGATGAAGAACGTCGTCGTATTTCACTGGGTCTGAAACAGTGTAAATCTAACCCATGGCAGCAGTTTGCAGAAACTCACAACAAAAATGACCGTGTTGAAGGTAAAATCAAGTCTATCACTGACTTCGGTATCTTCATCGGTTTAGACGGCGGTATCGACGGTCTGGTTCATTTATCTGACATTTCTTGGAATGTTGCAGGTGAAGAAGCCGTTCGTGAATACAAAAAAGGTGACGAAATCGCTGCTGTAGTTCTGCAAGTTGATGCTGAACGTGAACGTATCTCACTGGGCGTTAAACAATTATCAGAAGATCCATTCAATAATTACCTGTCTGCTCACAAAAAAGGTGCTATTGTTTCTGGTAAAGTAACTGCTGTTGACGCTAAAGGCGCAACTGTAGAATTAGCTGACGGTGTTGAAGGTTACCTGCGTGCTTCAGAAGCTTCACGTGACCGCGTTGAAGATGCAACTCTGGTTCTGAATGTTGGCGAAGCTGTAGAAGCTAAATACACTGGCGTTGACCGTAAAAACCGCGTTATCAACTTATCTGTTCGTGCTAAAGACGAAGCAGACGAGAAAGACGCTATCGCTTCTGTAAACAACAAAGAAGAAGTTGGTTTTTCAAACAACGCTATGGCTGAAGCTTTCAAAGCAGCTAAAGGCGAATAATTTAAGTTATTAACGGAAGGCAACGTTAATCGTTGCCTATTTATCGGTAGTTTAGGGAGGTAATATGACCAAGTCTGAGTTAATCGAGAGACTTGCAGGCCTACAATCTCATCTTTCGGCTAAGACGGTTGAAGAAGCTGTAAAAGAAATGCTTGATCATATGGCTGATACTTTAGCTGATGGTGAGCGTATCGAAGTCCGCGGATTCGGCAGTTTTTCTCTACACTACCGTGCGCCGCGTACGGGTCGTAACCCGAAGACTGGTGATAAAGTAGATCTGGAAGGTAAATACGTTCCACACTTTAAGCCAGGTAAAGAGTTACGTGACCGTGTAAATATTTATACGGAATAATAACTCCTGTCGAAATGGCACGATGTTAGTTAACTTTCTCAAAAACGGTGCTTAGGCGCCGTTTTTTTATTATCATTTATTATGACTTTTAGCGTATTTCACTGCTCCTGAACTTTTTTCACTCTCTCATCTTGAATTGATCGATTGGCTCTATTTATTTTGTCCTACTAGTACCTGCCTTTCTTGCTTCTTCTTTACTACTGTATTCTACTTTAGTTGCAATTTCTCTACTTAATTATCTATATCACTTAGTTGTTTTGCTTTTTACGAGTTTCTTCTCAAAGTTTATTGTATGTAGCAAGAGAACTTTTTCTTTTTATAAAGTATCGCTAAAAAATGACCTAAAAGCCTTTCTTTAACTAAAGGATAACATCATGATATTTAAAGAATGATTGAAGGTAAGGATACTGAAAATGATTTTATTGAGAAGGGTGATAAATTTTTTTGAGTTAGAGATAGTATCAATAAAACGAAAGTGTTTTTATTCAGCTTATTTTCAAAAACTCTATTTCATAAAATTAACTTTAGATGATATTGCTTTAGCAATGATATTAGGTAGCTTACCGTTATTAATTCAACATACACTTTTTAGCCAAACTATTTATTCTATTATTATTCTTGTTGCACTATTTCTATTATTTGTTCCTTTTTGCTCATTCCGATTTTTAGCGATATCTCTGTTTTTCTGGGTTTATTCAAATATGGCAGCGTCATCGTTAGTGACGAGAACGGAACAGCTTGCTGATAATATAGCAATACTTGAAACTCAAATTAGGGCGTATCGCCAATTAACAGATGGTAATGTTATTATCAAAATACCTATTACGAAAAAAACGCTCTTTTCATCATCTGTGTATGCTAACGTATATTGGCGAAATCCACCTAAAAATATCACAGTAGGGCAACATTGGAAGTTTAAAATTCAATTCAGAGCGGTACATAGCTATTTAAATGAAGGTGGATTTGATAGCCAAAAATATGCTGTTGCTATGAAAGAAACATTAACGGGTAAAGTGGTGACGGCTAAGTTTATCCGAGATGATCTATCACTGCGCACTCAACTCATTCAAACAATCTCAGCTTATTGGCAAACAGCAAAAAATAAAGGTGAAATTATTGCGTTAGTTTTAGGTGATAAGCGATATATAGAACCTGAGAAAAAAAATCTTTATATGAAAACAGGCGTTGCACATTTAATTGTGATCTCAGGTTTACATATAGGTTTAGCTGCTTTTTCTGGTTGGGTTATTGCAAGAGGTATTCAATTTCTTTTCCCTATCAGATGGATTAATCCACAGTTTCCATTAATCATAGCTTGGCTATGTGGTGTTTTTTACGCCGCGTTATCAGGTTGGGGAATACCAGCAACAAGAGCGGTTATTGGATTAAGCGTTTGGGTAATTTTGCATTGGGGGAGCCGATTATTTTTACCTTGGCAATGGGCACTCTGGAGTGCTGCATTCATTCTTATTGTTGAACCTCTTTCTATACTTTCAGCGAGTTTCTGGCTTTCATTTTCTGCGGTATTCGCCATTATTTTTTGGTATTGGATGTATCCATTAAAAGCTAAATATAACTATCAAAAACGGTGGTTTATTTTAAGATTGGTACATTTACAATTTGGTTTATTAATTATTTTATTACCATTTCAATTATATTTATTTAATGGTGCTAATTTTTTGAGTTTTATCGTTAATTTATGGGCGGTTCCTATTATTTCTTTTATTACCGTACCGTTAATAATGCTTGGATTATTGACATTTTTTCTCTCATTTTTACAACCAATAATTTGGCATTGGGTTGATCTTTCTATTAATCTTGCTTTCTGGTGTACTCCATTATTTTTACCATTTTGGCAAGATAGTGGGGCTATTCCTTTATTATTAGGATTTTTGGGAATTAGTCTTATTTTAATCATCAAAATGTCATGGTGGCGTCACCATTTTATTTGTATTGTGGTTATTGGCGTTATTTTATATTGTGAATTGGTAGCTTCTTCTCGCTATCAATGGCGAATGTCTATGCTGGATGTTGGACATGGTTTAGCTATTATTCTTGAAAAAGAGGGGGAGGCGATTATTTATGATACCGGAATGCGTTGGAAAAGTGGTGGTTCAATTGCAAAGAGTGTCATTATTCCTTATTTAAAAAGTCATCGACTAAAACCTGTTGCATTGATAATTAGTCATGATCATCTTGATCATACAGGTGGTATTAAGGATTTAATAAAAGCTTACCCTAATTTAAACATTCGTAGTAGTTTTGAAGATCCTTCGCATTTACCTTGCTTAAGCAATAAATCATGGCAGTGGAAAGGGCTTCAATTCGATGCATTATGGCCACCGAATAAATTACTCTCTCCGAAGAATAATCAATCCTGTGTGATTCATGTTAGCGATGGAAAACACAATATTCTGTTAACCGGAGATATAGAAAAAGAAGCTGAAACTCAATTGGTAAGAGTAAAAAAAGATCAGCTGAAAGCAGATGTTTTACAAGTTCCTCATCATGGTAGTCAAACATCATCCACATTGATGTTTATTCAAGCAGTATCACCTAAATTTGCGCTCGTTTCTGCTGCTCGTTATAGCCCTTGGCGTTTACCTTCTGATAAAGTACATCACCGTTATAAAAAAGAAGCTATTAATTGGCTAACAACCTCTATTAGTGGGCAAGTTTCTATCGAGTTTAATCAAAATAATATTGATGTATTTACCTATAGGCGAGATATTTTACCTCGTTGGTATCATCAGTGGTTTGGTGTTTTGACGTTTCCCGAGTAGAATGACCGGCTAATTATTAAAAGTTTGGTAATATATATGAATGATATAGATCTATCAACGTGGCAAACATTCCGACGCTTATGGCCGATGATTCGGATTTTCAAAGCAGGTTTGATCGCTGCAGCAATTGCATTAATCATCAATGCGGGTGTGGATGCATTTATGATTTCTTTATTAAAACCGCTTCTTGATGAGGGTTTTGGTAAAGCTAGTAATGACGTATTAAAATGGATGCCTATTGCTGTTATTGGACTGATAGTTCTGCGTGGTATATCCAACTTTATTTCAAGTTACTGTCTTTCTTGGGTATCAGGAAAAGTGGTAATGAATATGCGTCGCCGCCTATTTTCCCATATTATGGGAATGCCAGTGAGCTTTTTTGATCAGCAATCAACAGGGACTTTGCTGTCTCGTATCACATATGATTCAGAACAAGTTGCCTCCTCCTCATCAGGCGCTTTGATAACAGTTGTGCGTGAAGGGGCTTATATCATTGGGCTATTTGGCTTGATGTTTTATTATAGCTGGCAATTATCCCTGATCCTTATCGTTATCGCACCGATTGTGGCTTTTGTTATCCGTTTGGTATCGACTCGTTTTAGAAAGATCAGTAAACGAATACAAAATAGCATGGGGCAAGTGACAACTAGCGCAGAACAAATGCTAAAAGGGCATAAAGAAGTTCTGATTTTCAATGGTCAAGAAGTTGAAAATAAACGCTTTAACCACGTGAGTAACCATATTCGTCGTCAAGGTATGCGAATGGTTGTTGCGTCGTCAATTTCAGATCCTATCATTCAATTGATTGCTTCTTTCGCGTTAGCCTTTGTCCTGTATGCAGCAAGTTTCCCTGAAATTATGGAAACATTAACAGCCGGTACAATAACGGTTGTTTTCTCCTCAATGGTTGCATTAATGCGTCCACTAAAATCATTGACTAATGTGAATGCCCAATTTCAGCGTGGTATGGCTGCTTGTCAGACGTTATTTGCTATCCTCGATATGGAGCAAGAAAAAGACACGGGTAAGCTTGAACTGAAAAAACCAACCGGTGATATTGAGTTTCGTAACGTGACTTTCCAATATGTCACGAAAGATACGCCGGCACTGAAGAACATATCATTCACTATCCCTGCGGGGAAAACTATTGCATTAGTTGGACGTTCTGGTTCAGGTAAGTCTACGATTGCCAATCTGATCACGCGTTTTTATGACATTAATGCAGGTGAGATACTGATTAATGGTCATGATATTCGGGAATACACATTGAAATCTTTGCGTAACCAAGTTGCATTGGTTTCTCAAAATGTGCATCTTTTTAATGAAACTGTGGCAAACAATATCGTTTATGCATGTGAAGATCAGTATACCCGTGAAGATATTGAAAAAGCGGCGAAAATGGCTCATGCGATGGATTTTATCCAAAAAATGGATAAAGGCTTAGATACTGAAATTGGTGAAAATGGTGTGCTACTTTCAGGTGGACAGCGTCAGCGTATTGCAATTGCAAGAGCGTTATTACGAGATTCACCAATTCTTATTCTTGATGAAGCAACATCAGCACTAGATACAGAATCAGAACGAGCGATCCAGTCAGCTCTTGATGAACTACAGAGAAACAGAACCTCTTTAGTCATTGCTCACCGTTTATCAACTATTGAAAAAGCGGATGAAATATTAGTTATTGAAGACGGTGAAATTGTTGAACGTGGCGCACACCTTGATTTGATTGAGAAACAAGGTATTTATGCCCAACTTCACAGGATGCAATTTGGCAAATGATTGAACGGATTTGGTCTGGTAAATCTTGGTTTTATATCCTACTGCTTCCCTTCTCATGGTTGTATGGCGCGATCACATTATTAAGACGTTTTGCATACCAGAAAGGATGGTTAACATCATGGAAAGCGCCTGTACCTGTTGTGATTGTTGGCAATCTAACTGCAGGTGGGAATGGCAAAACACCTATTGTTATCTGGCTTGTTGAGCAATTAACACAGCAGGGATTTAAACCCGGTGTTGTGTCTCGTGGTTACGGCGGGAAATCAGACCATTATCCATTACTTTTGTCATCCGATACGACACCTGCCATGGCAGGTGATGAACCTGTATTAATTTATCATCGAACAGGTGCTCCCGTTGCGGTTGCACCTAATCGACGAGATGCGGTAAAAGCGTTATTAGCTCAGTATGAACTTGATGTGATCATTACTGACGATGGTTTACAGCATTATGCATTACAACGTGATTATGAAATTGTTGTTATTGATGGTCAGCGTCGGTTTGGTAATGGTTGGTGGTTACCCGCAGGTCCTATGCGGGAGCGTGCAGAGCGCTTAAATTCAGTAGATGCAATTATCGTTAATGGTGGCGTGAACCAAGGTAACGAGATAGGCATGGTGTTAGAAGGTGATATTGCTGTCAATCTTAAAACGGGAGAGAAACAACCCATTCAGCAAATTAAAAAGGCTGTTGCTATTGCTGGAATTGGTCATCCACCCCGATTTTTTAACTCTTTACATGAAAAAGGGATAACGTTAATCGCAACAAAAGCATTTAGTGATCATAGTGATTATAGTGCTCAAGAATTACAGGATTTAACACCTAATTTAGAACCCCTTATTATGACAGAAAAGGATGCTGTTAAATGTCAGCATTTTGCGCAAGATAATTGGTGGTATTTACCCGTTAGCGCTGAATTAAATAGTCAATCTGTGCTAAAACAAGTCAGCAATTTAATTTACGGCTCGAAAAAAACTTGTATCTGATCTGAAACAATGATATTTATAGTGGAAATCAGGATAGCGTTACATAAAAGATTACCTACCTACAGTTGCATATCGCTTTTGTCGTAGTTCAATTTAACTCGCCATTTCCCTATCTACTCAAAAGCCTTGTGTGGAGAGTTTGTGGATCTTGAATGTAGGGTTAATATTTTTTGTTGTGAAGAGCGTCGAGTTTTGTGCACAGAGAATGATAAAAACCATTTTTGATGGTGAGTAATGATCTCTATATTCGGTTATCTTTTTTATTAGTGCGCAATAAATATCAATATGTCATTTTTTTGTCATATTGATACTGTAAATATCTATTGAGCTTTATGATATTTATTAAGCTTAGCTATCACGATTTTGAACATTTATATTGAATAATAAAATGCACTACTTAAATTAATGTGTTCAGAATTTAATTGGGGTTTTATATAAGAAGACTTAATAAAAAGTAGGATGCATTTGTATAGGAAAGTAAAACTATACAAAGAACAAAAGGAGTTTATCTATCATGACATTACAATTAAGAATGGGTCGCGTAAAATGGTTTGACAATAACAAAGGTTATGGTCTTATTGTTGCAAGAGATATTGAACAAGAAGTTTATGTCAATAAAAAAGCGATTGCCAATACAAAAAATAAAGCATTAACAGAAGGTCAAGACGTTGAGTTTTCTGTTATCAGAACAGCAGCAGGTTTAGAAGCCGCTGATGTTATCGGGTTTTAAATAAGGCTAGGCCTTGTTAAAGTTGTAGATAAAACGATAGTTTAGCATTGAGATTAAATTATCGTTTATGCCTATTTTTAGGTAGGTAAGCGGAAATAGCTTACTACCAAGCTGAATAAGTAATATAAAAGAGTCGTTTCGTTAATTAGAATGCAATAAAGATAATAAAAAGGTTAAATTATTATCAATAAAAGCTGAATGTAATTCTTTATTAATGATGTTGCAGACTCAACGATAAAAAGCCACATTGTTGTGGCTTTTTTGTTGCTTATAGTAAAAGAGAAAATAATAAATTTATTAATAACTAAAATAATTTTCGAATTATCACTAAACGAGAGGTTTTGAGTATTAACGCTGATCCTTCCTTATGATATCCTTTTGCCATATAAAATGATTAACCCTTGAGAGGGACAAAATGGATCACCGCTTACTTGAAATTATTGCTTGTCCAGTTTGCCACGGCAAACTTATCTTTGATAAAGAAAATTCAGAGCTTATCTGCAAAATTGATCATTTAGCTTATCCTGTTCGTGACAATATCCCCGTTCTTCTGGAGAATGAAGCAAGAGAATTATCACTAGAAGAGGAAAAATAACTTCATGTTCACGGTCATTATCCCGGGTCGATATGCATCGACCCGTTTACCGGGTAAACCCCTCGCGGATATTCATGGTAAACCTATGATTGTTCGTGTAATGGAACAGGCTATGCGCTCTGGTGCAAACCGTGTCATCGTTGCAACTGATAACTTAGATGTTGTTGCTGCAGTTGAAAAAGCGGGCGGGGAAGCGTGTATGACTCGCGAAGATCACCATTCAGGCACAGAACGCTTAGCAGAAGTCATTGAAAAATATCAATTTGCAGACGATGAAATAATTGTTAACGTACAAGGTGATGAGCCTCTTATTCCACCTGCTATAATTACTCAAGTCGCTGAAAATTTGGCGAGTTGTGGTGCTGGAATGGCAACATTAGCGGTGCCTATTGTTGACTCCAAAGAAGCTTTTAACCCAAATGCGGTGAAAGTCGTGATGGATGCAAAAGGTTTCGCACTTTATTTTTCTCGTGCAACCATTCCTTGGGAAAGAGACCGTTTTAATTTATCACATGATGAAATTGGTGAGCATTATCTACGCCATATTGGTATTTATGCTTATCGTGCAGGCTTTATACGTCGATATATTACTTGGGAACCAAGCCCATTAGAATCAATTGAAATGTTAGAGCAACTGCGTGTGCTGTGGTATGGCGAAAAGATCCATGTTGCAAAAGCATTAGAAGTTCCTGGTGTGGGTGTAGATACACAAGATGATCTTGTTGCCGCCAGAGCTGCATTTAGAGCATTAAATCAAGAATTTTAATTCTTTAGTAAAGATAAACTGAAATTTCAAAGGCATGTAAGTTAATTACATGCCTTTTTTGATGTGTATGTGTTGATGGTTAATTAGCTAACTATATGATAATAATGAATAAAGTTTGTCTTAAATTGCAGGGTAAAAGGCGTTTTCGTAATTTTTTATGCTAAAATTTGAGCTGGTTAATTGGCTTACTGTTTAAGATGACAATACAATACTCTGGTGAATTTAAAGAATTTCCTAATCATAATTTTATTGCACATACTTACGATTTTTTTGTAGATGAATTCAAGTTTATTCTATTTTTTAGCCAAATAAATATTACTGATGAAGAATATATTTGTTATAGAAGTGAAGAGGTTGGATTTAAAATTATAGATCAGTGTTATGATTTAAAATTTGATAGGCAAGAAAATTTTTTTAATGAAACTTACTACAGACCACCTCTTAAAGGAGAATGTTCTCGTAAATTTTGTTTTCAAAATGAATTAGCCGAGGCACTAAAAACAATAATTGAATTACATTGTAAGACCTATAGATCTAAAGCATACTTATTTTTTGCGGAAAATCATAAATTGAAGCGTTATTATGACCGAATTTTACAGAAACTACATATTGACGTAATATCTATTATTATGAGTGATTTAGGAGATATGGGGAGTGGCTATGTTATCAAAACACGATATTTCTAAGTTAAAAAAAATGGGTGTAATGGAACGTAAAATAGAAGCCATGCGTCAGCTTAAGTCCTCTTACGATCAAGCAAATAAAAATAATACGTTATTATTACGCGTAGCTAAAATCCGTTAAAATTTCAAAGGCATGTAAGTTAATTACATGCCTTTTTTGATGTGTGCTTTGAAATCTTTTCAACAAAGATTGTTAGTTTTTTGTACTGGCAATAGTCTCTTCGCTCTGCTTATTCTCAGGTAATAATTCTGGATGACTCTCTGGTTTTATTGATTGCCACATCGATCCTAAAAACTCATACCATGCACGTTCACTGTGTTGAAAGTAAGTGGCAGAGGGAAAATATTTTTCCCAAGGATGTAATGGCGAAGTAATAGCTAATTGGTTAGCTGGCGCAACAATAGGGTTCATGCCTCGTGCTAAAAAGAAACGTTCAGCGCGTGCTAAATGATTGGCAGACGTTACAAGTAAAAATGGTTTCTTACCAATTAATTTATCAACTTCATAGGCTTCTTCTTCTGTATCTTTCGGTGTTGATAATGCGATAGTTTTATCTGCCGGGACACCTAAAGATTGTGCCACTTGCGCGGCGACTTCTGCACTACTTATCTGATTAACACCTGCTCCCCCCGTAAAAATCAGTGTTGAATTAGGATTGCGATAATAAAGCCTTACTCCTTCAGTAACACGAAACAAACTATTGTTAAGAAGATTAGAACTGGGTGCCCATTCGGGGTTATAAGTAAATCCACCCCCTAAAACAACAATGTAGTTCACATCTTGTTGCGAATTTTCTCGTAATTCATAACGAGCTTGATACTCTTTTTCACTTGGCATTAATAGTGTATCGGCAACGGGTTGTATGCCTAAAATAGTTAACAGAACAAGCACAACAGTGAGTAGGCTTTTTCCGGTTTTTTGCCAACGAGTAAACCAAAGTAGTGCTAATGCAAAAAAGGCGATTGATAAGAGCAAAGGCAAGGGCATCAGAAAGCCTGCAACATACTTTTTGAGCAAAAACAGCATAAATCATCCTAGATTGAGTGAAATACATGCAATTGATAGCGAAAGCTTAGTGAAAACTAGGGGAATTCCAAGACATTGTGTCAAAATAGCTAACACAACAACGTTTCACTAAATTTTCATCAATAGAAATAAAGAACCGTTTAATTATTTATAAAACGATAAACGTTTGAACGTTAATTTTTTCATTAATAAGCGTTATATTTATACTGCGCTTTGCGAATAGTCTGATTCATGACTTATTTCTTTAGAGAAAACAGTCAGTATCATAGAACACTGGTAAAATTGTCCTCTTTATTTGTGTACAGTGTCTCATATTTTTGAATTTATCAGAACGCAAAGAGCGCAAGTAGTCAGTTGTTATCATGAGGCGTTTTAATGTCAGATCGTAATTTTGACGATATTGCAGATAAATTCTCCCGCAATATCTATGGCACAACAAAGGGTAAAATACGTCAAGCGGTGATTTGGGAAGATTTACAGCAATTATTGACCCTCTTACCTAACCGGAATTTGCGTATTTTAGATGCAGGTGGAGGTGAAGGTTATTTCTCTCGTCAGCTTGCTAAATTAGGACACCAAATTATCTTATGTGATTTATCACAAGAGATGCTTAATCGCGCACAAGACGCTGCGATTGAAGAGGGTGTTATCGAGAACATGACGTTTATTTGTTGTGCCGCTCAAGAGATTAAAGAGCATATAGATGAAAGGGTTGACTTAATTTTATTTCATGCAGTATTGGAATGGATCACGGATCAGAAAGACGCCGTAAATGTTCTTACCGATATGTTGCTACCTAATGGTATCTTATCGCTGATGTTTTACAATGCGAATGGCATTGTCATGAGAAATGCGATTTTAGGAAATTTTCATCTGGCAAATCCTGAGATCCCACGTAGAAGAAAAAAATCGCTATCACCTCAAAATCCATTGCAACCAGAAGATGTTTACCAATGGTTAGATGAGTTTTCGATGACAATATTAGGCAAAACGGGTGTCCGCGTTTTCCATGATTATTTGCAAAGTCGTCAGTTACAAAATAAAGATTTTCCATCGTTGCTTGCATTAGAGCAACGATATTGTCGGCAAGAGCCCTATATCAGTCTGGGGCGTTACATTCATGTCATGGCACAAAAGCGTGTAAATTAAGGATGTACTATGAGTGATTTTACCCAGACCGTTCCTGAGTTAGTGTCTTGGGCGAGAAAAAATGATTTCTCAATCTCACTGCCACCAGAAAGATTAGCTTTTTTGATGGCTGTTGCTGTATTAAACAGCGAGCGTCTTGATGGCGAAATCAGTGAAGGGGAGTTAATTGATGCCTTTAGGGAAGTGTGTAAAGGCTTCGAGCAACCCGCAGAATCAATACAAGTTCGCGCGAATAATGCCATTAATGACATGGTAAAGCAGCGACTTTTTAACCGTTTTACCAGTGAATTGGTAGAAGGTAATGCAATATACCGTTTAACCCCGTTGGGTATCGGAATTAGTGATTACTATATTCGCCAACGCGAATTTTCATCATTGCGCTTATCTATGCAACTTTCTATTGTGGCGGGGGAGCTTGATTCAGCGGCTAGCGCTGCAGAAGACGGCGGTGATGAATATCATTGGCATCGAAATGTTTTCGCACCTCTAAAATATTCAGTAGCGGAAATTTTCGATAGCATTGATTTGTCTCAGCGAATTATGGATGAGCAGCAAAATACAGTAAAAGACGATATTGCTGCGTTATTAAACCAAGATTGGCAAGCGGCTATTTCAAGCTGTGAACAGTTACTATCTGAAACATCGGGTACGTTAAGAGAACTACAAGATACACTTGAAGCAGCGGGAGACAAACTTCAAGCTAATCTCTTACGTATTCAGGAAGCAAACATGAATACGGGTCATGTTGAGCAAATAGATACATTAGTGTTTGAACTTCAAAGTAAGTTAGACCGCATTATTAGTTGGGGTCAGCAATCTATTGATTTATGGATTGGATACGATAGGCATGTCCATAAATTTATTCGTACAGCGATTGATATGGATAAAAACCGTATTTTTTCTCGCCGCTTACGTCAATCCGTACAAAACTATTTCGACAGCCCATGGGCATTGACTTACGCGAATGCTGATCGGTTGTTTGATATGCGTGATGAAGAACTGGTTCTACGTGATGAAGAAGTCACGGGTGAATTACCCGAAGAGCTTGAATATCAAATGTTCAGTGAAGTGAACGAACAGATAGCGCAATGGGTAGAGCAAGAGCTTGCTTCTTACAAATTAGAACAACGAGCATTAGATCTCAGTTCGGTGTTAGTTGAATACCTTAATCGTTATCCGCAACAGAAACATTTTGATGTTGCACGTATTGTGATTGATCAAGCAGTACGATTAGGTGTAGCGAAAGCTGAGCTCGCAGGATTACCTGCAAAATGGTCAGAAATTAACGAATATGGAGCTAAGGTACAAGCGCATGTCATCGATACATACTGAACAATTTATGCCAGCAAAACTGGCGCAGGCATTAGCGAACTCACTTTTTCCTGAACTGGATAGCCAGTTACGATCAGGCCGACATATCGGTATAGATTCTCTGGATAATCATGCTTTTTTGATGGATTTTCAAGATGAGTTATCAGACTTTTATGCGCGTTATAACGTTGAATTAATTAGAGCGCCAGAAGGCTTTTTCTATTTGCGACCTCGTTCAACCACACTTATTCCACGTTCTGTGCTCTCTGAAATGGATATGCTGGTGGGGAAAATTCTTTGTTATCTCTATCTTAGCCCTGAACGTTTAGCGAATCAGGGAATATTCACCGTTCAAGAGCTGTTTGATGAATTAAGAACATTAGCAGATGAAACCAAACTTTTACGTTTAGTGAATCAAC
Source organism: Proteus cibi (assembly GCF_003144405.1). GTDB lineage: Bacteria > Pseudomonadota > Gammaproteobacteria > Enterobacterales > Enterobacteriaceae > Proteus > Proteus cibi. The sequence goes on along the minus strand of NZ_PENW01000009.1, from coordinate 93,783 downwards.
GCTCAACCGGTTCTGATCTTGATTTGCAAAAATTACAAGAAAAAATGAGAACCTCTTTAAATCGTTTACGTCGCTTAGGCATGATTTCATTCTTATTAAATGATATGCAGCGTTTTTCGATCACTGAATCTGTTTTTCGCTTTGGTGCAGATGTACGTAGTGGTGATTCTCCACTTGAGGCTCAAATGCGAATGATCCGAGATGGTGAAGCAATGGCGCTTGAAGATAGCTCAGAAACACTTAACGATGATGAAGAAAATGAAGATGAGCAATTACAATCCAGTGAAGATGATGCGGAGGGAGAAAATAAATGATTGAACGGGGAAAATTTCGCTCATTAACACTTATCAACTGGAATGGGTTCTTTGCTCGTACTTTTGATCTAGATGAGTTGGTGACTACGTTATCAGGTGGTAATGGTGCGGGTAAATCAACCACTATGGCTGCATTTATTACAGCTATGATCCCTGATCTTACTTTACTTCATTTCCGTAATACCACAGAAGCCGGATCGACAAGTGGATCGCGTGATAAAGGGTTGTACGGGAAACTGCGCCCTGGGGTGTGTTATGCCGTATTAGATGTAATCAACTCGCGTCATTTACGTGCTGTGGTTGGTGTTCGTTTACAGCAAATTGCAGGACGTGATAAGAAAGTTGATATCAAACCCTTTATGATCCAAGGGTTGCCAATGGCGGAAAACCCAACAGAAATTTTGACGCAAGCTGTTGCCGATCGCCAAGCTCGTGTTTTACCGCTTAATGAATTAAAAGAAAAAGTTGAAGCTATTGATGGGGTTGTTTTTAGACAATTTAACTCTATTACTGATTTCCATGCGGTGATGTTTGATTTAGGGGTTATTCCTAAACGTTTACGCTCAGCAAGTGATCGTGCCAAATTCTATCGTTTAATTGAAGCTTCATTGTACGGCGGTATTTCAAGTGCGATTACACGCTCTTTACGTGATTATTTACTACCTGAAAATAGTGGTGTAAGAAAAGCCTTCCAAGATATGGAAGGCGCATTACGTGAAAACCGCATGACGCTTGAAGCGATTCGTGTCACTCAATCTGATCGTGATTTATTTAAGCATTTAATAACAGAAGCGACATCTTATGTTGCGGCTGACTATATGCGTCATGCCAATGAACGACGCGTTCATCTTGATGAAGCTTTAACCGTACGCCGTGAGTTATGGAGTCAACGTAAATCCATTAATAACGAAGCGTATCGATTTGTTGAAATGGGCAAAGAGTTAGAAGAGCAACAAGCGTTATCTTCTGATCTTGAAGCGGATTATCAAGCGGCAAGCGACCGGCTAAATTTAGTGCAAAATGCGGTTCGTCAACAAGAAAAAATTGACCGCTATGTTGCTGATGTAGAAGAAATAACTTTCCGTTTAGAAGAACAAAGTGAAGTGGTTGAAGAAGCCGCCTCTAAGAAAGAAGAACTTGAAGCACGCGTAGAGTCAGCAGAAGAAGAAGTCGATGAACTAAAAAATCAGTTAGCAGACTATCAGCAAGCATTGGACGTACAACAAACCCGCGCAATTCAATATCGCCAAGCTGTACAGGCTTTAGAGCGTGCTAAAGCACAATGCGATATTGCGGATTTAGACGAAACCAATGCAGAGCAGTGGGCTGAGCGGGTCCAAGCAAAAATTCAAACCATTACACATTCATTGCTTGCGATGGAGCAGAAACTCAATGTTTCTGAAGCCGCTAAAACACAATTTGATCAAGCCTATAAACTGGTGAGCTCGATTGTTGGTGAGGTTGAACGTCAAAATGCATGGGATGCCGCAAAAACGGCATTACGTGAATGGTCTTCTCATCGACATCAAGCGGATAGGGTTCATCCTATTCGTATGCAGTTAGCTGAATTAGAACAGCGTTTGCATCAACGAAATAATGCAGAACGTCAACTTGAAGAATTTAATAAACATCATGGCAAGTCGATGGAACCTGATGATTTGTTAATTCTGCAAGATGAATTAGAAGCAAAAATTGAAGAGCTTAGCGATTACGTTAATGAATCTGGCGAACACCGCATGCAAATGCGCCAAGAGTTAGATCAACTTAAACAACAAATTGAAAAGCTGAAAAAACAAGCACCGGCATGGCTGGCGGCACAAGATGCGTTAACACAATTGTGTGAACAGACTCGTCAATCTTTTGAAACGGGTCATCAAGTAACAGAATATATGCAACAGTTACTTGAAAAAGAGCGTGACGCAACGGTATTACGTGATGAAACTGCAACACGCAAACAACAGATTGAAGCGCAAATTGAACGTTTAAGTCAGCCAAGTGGTGCTGAAGATGGGCGATTAATTACGTTAGCGGAACGTTTTAATGGCGTTTTATTATCAGAAATTTATGATGATATTACGTTAGACGATGCACCTTATTTCTCAGCATTATATGGCCCAGCACGTCATGCGATTGTGGTACAAGATCTGTCCCAAGTACAAGCACAATTAGAAACATTAGAAGATTGCCCTGAAGATCTCTATTTTATTGAAGGTGACCCACAGTCTTTCGATGACAGTGTATTTAATGCACAAGAGATGGATAAAGCGGTTCTCATTAAGAGCTCAGATAGACAATGGCGTTATTCTCGCTATCCTGAAATTCCACTGTTTGGTCGAGCCGCGCGTGAAAATCAATTAGAAATTTTATCGCGTCAGCGTGATGAGCTTTCTGAACTTTACGCAACACAAGCTTTTGATGTACAGAAGATCCAACGTGCTCACCATGCCTTTAGTCAGTTTATTGGACAACATATTTCAGTGGCATTTGAGGCTGATCCTGAAGAGAATATTCGTCAGTTGAATCAGCGACGTAACGAGCTAGAAAGATCGTTAGCGCAATACGAAGAGAGCACTCAGCAACAGCGCCAACATTATTCACGAGCTAAAGAATCGCTAAATCTTCTTAATAAACTTATTCCTCAAATTAATATCTTGATGGATGAAACACTGATTGATCGTGTGGAAGAGTTACGTGAAGAGCTGTACGCCGCAGAAGAGTCAATGCGTCATTTACAACGTCACGAAAAAGCATTGGCAACATTAGAGCCTATCGCTTCAATTTTACAAAGTGATCCACAAGTACATGAACAACTAGCGCAAGATTACGAGCAAGCGAAAGCAGAGCAGCAACGTTATCAGCAACAAGCTTTCTTGTTGGTGGAGGTGGTACAGCGTCGCCCACACTTTAGTTATAGTGATGCTGTTGAGATTGTTAGTGAAAATAGTGATCTTAACGAGAAGCTACGTCACCGTTTAGAGATGGCAGAAACAGAACGTGCTACGGCAAGAGAACTTTATCGTCAGCAACAAGCTCAATGTGCGCAATTTAATCAAGTACTCGCATCATTAAAAAGCTCCTTTGACACTAAATCTGAATTGCTCAGAGAACTTGAGCAAGAGATGCGTGATACAGGGGTCCATATTGATATTGGTGCAGAGGCAAGAGCTAAAGAGCTTCGTGATCAGCGTTATTCTGCGGTCAGTGCAAACCGTACACGTATTAGTCAACTTGAGCGAGACATCGCACTGAGTGAAGCGGAGCGAGATAATTTAACCAAGAAAATTCGTAAACTTGAACGTGACTACATTCAAATTCGTGAGCATGTTGTGAGTGCAAAAGCGGGTTGGTGCGCGGTTATGCGCTTAGTGAAAGAAAATGGTATGGAGCGTCGTTTACATCGACGAGACTTTGCTTATCTTTCTGCTGATGAATTACGCTCAATGTCGGATAAAGCGTTAGGGGCTTTACGTCAAGCAGTTGCTGATAATGAATATTTACGTGATGCATTACGTCGCTCAGAAGATGCGAAATATCCTGATCGTAAAGTGCAATTCTTTATTGCGGTATATCAGCATTTAAGAGAACGCATTCGCCAAGACATCATTAAAACCGATGATCCCGTTGATGCCATTGAACAGATGGAAATCGAACTCGCTCGCTTAACTGAAGAGTTAACTAGTCGTGAGCAAAAATTAGCGATTAGCTCACGAAGTGTCGCGAATATTATTCGTAAAACTATTCAGCGCGAACAAAATCGTATCCGTATGTTAAACCAAGGTTTGCAAGCGGTTTCATTTGGTCAGGTGCGCGGTGTCCGACTCAACGTCAATATTCGTGAAAGCCATCAAGTATTATTGGATGTGTTATCTGAAGAAGATAACCAGTATCAAGATTTATTTAAAAACCAAAACCTGACCTTCTCTGAAGCAATGGCGAAACTTTATCAGCGTTTAAACCCTCAAGTGGACATCGGTCAACGTATGCCACAAACCGTGGGTGAAGAGCTGTTAGATTACCGTAATTACCTTGAAATGGATGTCGAAGTTAATCGTGGACCTGAAGGTTGGTTAAAAGCAGAAAGTGGCGCTTTATCAACAGGTGAAGCCATTGGTACGGGGATGTCAATTCTGGTAATGGTGGTACAAAGCTGGGAAGAAGAATCACGACGCCTAAGAGGAAAAGATATCTCTCCTTGTCGTTTACTCTTCCTTGATGAAGCGGCGCGTTTAGATGCAAAATCTATTGCAACGTTATTTGAGCTTTGTGAGCGTCTTGATATGCAGTTAATTATTGCGGCACCAGAAAATATCAGTCCTGAAAAAGGAACAACCTATAAATTAGTCCGTAAAGTGTTCAATGGCACCGAACATGTACATGTTGTTGGGTTAAAAGGTTTTGGTCAACAGGCTGAAAAAGATAAAATTGCATCATCAAATGTTGCTGAAATAACAGAATAAATTTATTCCATTATTAGCCTCAATAGGGCAAGAATAAGGCGCTACAGGCTTATGCTTATAGCGCCTTCTTTTTTTAAAGTGTTACATAGATCAAAAAATGAAAGTAAATTAACAAGAAAATGAAATCTTAAATGGTATAACGTGCGCCATGTCTCATTTAAATGTAATCATGATGTTTATGATCGCTTCCGTATGTGATTACTATAAAAATTTAAAGGAAAGAGAATGCGTAAAGTCACGTTAGCTTTTAGTGCAATTGCTTTAGCGTTAAGTTTAAATGGCGCGGCAATGGCAAAAGTTCATATGCCAGAAGTTGTTAGCCCAGGCGTTACTGTTGCACAGCTTGCACAACAACAACCAATTCATTGGGTTTCTGTTGCAGATATTGAAAAAAGCCTTGCAGGTCAAGCACCGATGGCAGTTGGTTTTGATATTGATGACACCGTTCTGTTCTCAAGCCCAGGTTTCTACCGTGGTAAACTAGAATACTCTCCAAACGATTTCAGCTACCTGAAAAACCCAGAATTTTGGGAAAAAATGAATAACGAGTGGGATAAGTTCAGTATGCCTAAACAAGTCGGTATTGATCTTGTTCAGATGCACTTAAAACGTGGGGACACTGTTTATTTCATTACTGGTCGTACTCAAACTAAAACTGAGACTGTGACCAAATATGTACAAGAAGGCTTAAATATTCCTGCTGATAAAATGCAGCCTGTTATCTTTGCGGGTGACCAACCTGGCGCAAATAACAAAGTAAGCTGGATGCGTGATCATAAACTAAAAATTTACTACGGTGATGCTGATGCCGATATCGCGGCAGCAGATGAACTGAACATCCGTGGTATTCGTATTTTACGTGCCGCTAACTCTTCTTACCAACCACTGCCAAAAGCAGGTCAGTTTGGTGAAGAAGTTGTTATCAATTCAGAGTATTAATCTTTACCCTTTGTTTACCTTTATTTGTAAGGCGTAGGAAACTGCGCCTTTTTTATTTAAAAGACCTGCCATTAAAATAATCTTATTTATTTATCCATTCACAATTCTTTATTATTTCCTGAAAGTTTATTTTCAATATGTCTATTTTTTGCTCTTTTATTACGTCTCTAATTTAAATTCTATATTTGAATATAAAAACAGCTAAGTAGTCCTTTTTTGATTAAATAAAATCAAATTTCCATCTGGGGTTTACAAAACTTTAAAAATATTAGTTTATTCCTATAAAACTCTTTGCCTAGCTCATCTAATATTCTAGGATACCAAAATAATAATAAGGGATGAGGGTAGAGGATTTATGGCGCATCAACCAATTAAAAGAGCAATCGCATATTCAGTTGTTATAGGTACACTCTTTTCTGGGCATTATGCAATAGCCACAGAAACAGAGTCGGTGACGTTATCTGCGCCCGAAACCAAAAGTGCGACGTTAGTTCCTGTGAAGAATGACGTTATGCCAGAACCTGCAATTGTGGTTATGAATGCTCCACAATTGACTGAGTTAGCAGTCAGAACAAAACTACAATCATGGAGCTCAACGGGATATAAACCGTTATATTTAACTCAGTTAGTAAAAGTTTACCAAGCAAGTGACTTAGCATTAATCTGGCAAGATGAAAAAACAGTACAGCAATTACAGCAACAAATTGCTGAATTGGCGATGTCTGGGGTCCAATCCCAATTTGGGCAATGGCTAATACAATTAGAGTCACCGGAATTAACCAAAGAAGCACGAGACCTTATTTTATCAGATGCTTTTTTAGGCTATATCAGTTTTGTCGAGCAAGTAAATAAATCAGGTATCTCTTTGCTGTATCGTGATGTGACGCAAACATTACCATCTCCAACTGATAAATCAGTCGTGGAATTACAGCAAAATATCAAAAATAACACCTTAGGTAGCTTTGTTATTTCTTATGCGCCGTCTCACCCTTATTACGCCTTAATGAAAGAAGAAGTGCGAAAGCAATTACATAGTTCAGTTGTTTGGCCAGAAATGAAAGGAACGACATCATTAAAGCCAAATCAATCATCACAAGAAGTTATACCGCTGAGACAGATCTTACGAAATTTAAAATTAATTCCTGAGTTAGCAGCGAATGAGCAGGAAGTGGTGACAACCGTTTATGATGCACCTTTGGTTGCGGCTGTTAAATTATTTCAAACCGCTCATGGGTTAGAGCCCGATGGTGTTATTGGACGACAAACTCGAGTGTGGCTAAATATAACACCAGCACAACGTGCTAGTATTATGGCATTAAATATTCAACGTCTTCGCCTGACACCTGCTATTGGTGATACTGGAATTTGGGTTAATATCCCTGATTTTTCACTCTATTTTTATGCCAATAACGAGCTTATTCTTGACTCAAAAGTCATTGTCGGTCGTCCTGATAGAAAAACGCCGATTATGAGCAGTGCACTTAATAATGTCGTGGTTAATCCACCTTGGAATGTGCCAACAAGTATGACTCGTAAAGATATTGTACCTAAAGGTAAAGCCGATCCTAGTTACTTTAGTCGTAAGGGATATACTATTTATTCCGGGTGGGGAAATGATGCCTATCCCATTAATCCTTATGATATTGATTGGCAAAATATGAGTGCTAATAACTTTCCTTATCGAATTTGGCAGGCTCCTGGGCCAACAAACTCATTAGGGCGTTATAAATTTAATATGCCAAATTCAGATGCAATATATTTGCATGACACACCAAATCATTCATTGTTCTCAAAAAATATGAGAGCAATCAGTTCAGGTTGTATCCGTGTTAATAAAGCCTCTGAGCTTGCTTCCATTTTATTGGGCGATGCTGGATGGAAACAAGATAGAATTGATGCAGCATTAAAACGTGGTTCAACACAATATGCGCCAATTCCTGAACGTATTCCGGTTTATTTATATTATCAAACAGCATGGGTAGCTCAGGAAAATGCACCTCAATATCGTGCAGATATTTATGGTTATGACAAAATGACCACCAATGCACAACCCTATTTAGAGAATATTAAGAAATACTTTTAATATAAGCAAATATCCATTGAATAAAGGACAGCTAATTTAGCTGTCCTTTATTTTTATACAAATCAATAAGATAGTGTTGTGTTTGTATGGTTATTAATAAGGTAATATAAAAATATAATAAATTATAAAATATTTTTTAAATTTTTATTAAAAATAGAATGATAAAAATAGAATCTAATATAAATAACTAAGCTTATAAAAGTACTAATGGCATTAAATTGAAATGATGTGTTATTTACAATACTATACAAACCATAAGAAACAATTCGAGAAAAATATTGTCATAATAAAGGTTCTTCCTCCTGAAATAATTTGTTGAGTGCGTATACTATGGATATTATTGATTCACATCGCCGTAAGTGGTTGGGGCTTGGTATGGCGGCAGTGGGGTTAGGGTTATTGCCTTCTCATGCATTTGCTTCATTAGCAACACCTCGTCCAAAAATCCTTCGCTTTAATAATTTAAATACCGGTGAAACTATTAAAGCCGAGTTTTTTGATGGAAAACGTTATAATAAACATGAGCTTGCTAAATTAAATCACCTTTTTAGAGATTATCGTCAAAACAAAATCAAATCGATAGATCCCGCGCTGTTTGACCAAATCTACTTATTGCAAGTGATGCTTAATAATAATAAGCCCGTTGAACTTATTTCAGGTTATCGCTCTTTAGCGACCAATAATAATCTACGTCATAGTAGTAGTGGAGTGGCAAAGAAGAGCTATCACACGCGTGGGCAAGCAATGGATTTTCGTTTAGTCGGCACTGATCTTTCTAAAGTGCGCCAAGTTGCATTAAGAATGAAAGCGGGTGGTGTGGGTTATTATCCAAGAAGTAATTTTGTGCATATTGATACAGGACCTGTCCGCTCATGGTAATCTATTGAGAATTGGATAATAGAGAGTGGAGTGATTCATGATGTATCACATTGTACCTGTGACAAACTATATGCAAAATTGCACCCTTATTTGGTGTGATGAAACGAAGGAAGCGGCGATTGTTGATCCTGGTGGCGATGTCGAAACGCTTATTGCGGAAATCGAAGAACGCCAATTAACATTGACCAAAGTATTATTAACACACGGACACTTTGACCATATTGCAGGCACCTCACAAATTGTTGAACACTTCAATGTTCCTGTTTATGGTCCTCATAAAGATGATCATTTCTTATTAGAAGAATTAGAACAACAGTGCCGTATGTTTAATTTTCCTTGTGGGAAGTCATTTACACCAGATAGCTGGTTAAATGAAGGTGATATCGTCACGATAGGTAAAACCATTTCGTTATCTGTATTACATTGCCCAGGGCATACACCGGGACATATTATCTTTGTAAATCACCAGAATAAAATTATCTCTATGGGGGATGTGTTATTTAAAGAAAGCATTGGTCGTACCGATTTTCCGCGTGGAAACCATGCCGATCTTATTGCCTCAATCAAAAATAAAGTCTTACCTTTAGGCGATGATTATCTGTTTATTCCGGGACACGGTCCTATGTCTAATTTAGGGCATGAACGCCAATATAATCCATTTTTACAAGATGAAATGCCAATCTGGTAATTATCATCGCGCACTGATATAAGTGAATAAATGAAAGCTCTTTATTATAAAGAGCTTTTTTTATGGACAAAAAAGTGTGGTTTATATTTTTTAAACCAATAAAAATGCCACATTGCTAATAACGTGGCATTTATCTTAATTATCTTTTAAAAGGGAATTAGAGTACTGCAACAATGGCTTCACATAGTGGAACCATATTCTCCAGAGTTAAACCTGCAACATTAATACGGCCTGAACCCACGATATAAATACCGTATTCAGCACGTAAACGCTCAACTTGCTCTTTATTTAAACCACTAAATGAGAACATCCCATTTTGGTCGATAATAAAGCTAAAGTCTTGCTTAGCGCCTTTTTCTTGTAGTGTGGTTACTAACAGTTGACGCATACGTTGAATACGTTCACGCATGGTTGTTAGTTCTTCAATCCACTCTTCTTTTAACTCTGGATTAGAAAGAATAGTCGTTACTACTGAAGCGCCATGTGCTGGTGGGTTAGAGTAGTTAGCACGGATAATGGCTTTTGCTTGGCTAAAGGCTTTCTCAGCAGTGTCGCTGTCTTTGGTAACAATGGTACATGCACCTACACGTTCATTGTAGAGACCGAAGTTTTTAGAATATGAACTAGCAACAATAAGCTCAGGATTCTTTTCTGCAAAGAGGCGTAAGCCTTGTGCATCTTCTTCAAGACCACGAGCAAAACCTTGATAAGCGAAGTCAAAAACAGGTAACCAGCCTTTTTCTGCTGATAGTGCTGCTAATTGGCGCCATTGTTCTTCCGTTGGATCAATACCGCTTGGGTTATGGCAGCAACCGTGGAACAAAACAACATCACCCGCTTGCGCTTTAGCAAGGCTTGCCAACATACCATCAAAGTCTAACCCATGATTTTTAGCATCATAATAATCGTAATTACAGATCTCAAGACCTGCCGTTTGGAAAATATTATTATGGTTAGGCCAAGTTGGATTGCTTATCCAGACGCGTTTTGCTGTGGTTTGTTGAGCAATAAAATCAGCCGCAATACGTAAAGCACCTGTACCACCTGGGGCTTGTGCTGTGCGTGCGCGTTTTTCAGAGATAATAGGGTGTTGTTCACCAAACAGAAGTGCTTGGGTTACATTGCCAAATTCAGGGATACCGCTAATAGGAAGATAATTTTTAGTGGTTTCGTTTTCTAACAGGTATTTTTCTGCTTTCTTAACAGTGGTTAAAACAGGTGTTTTGCCTGTTTCATCCTTGTAAACACCAATCCCTAAGTTAATTTTGTTTTCACGAGGATCAGAACGGAAACTATCAGCTAAACCCAGAATAGGATCGGCTGGTGCAGCAATGATTTTCTCAAACATAGTGTAATTGTTCCCTAAGCTCAAAACGAAGCCGAAATATGAGTATCAAGAGTAACGCTATGAGGCCTTTTTGCCAACTGTTTGTAGAGAAATTAACAAGAAGTTGTGAACTAAGTGAGAATAAATAGCAAATCAAGATGTAAATAAGTGAATATCCTGTGATTACATTAACATGTAAAAATAATCACTAAAAAGACATAATTGTTTAGTGTGATAAACTTTTTGATAATTTGAAAAATAAAGAAAAGGGGGGAAATATTTTTAAGTGAACAAATAAATGGCGTGTTGTAATGGTGGTGATAGTCAGATTTAAAAATAAAAAAGCAACACCGAAGTGTTGCTTTTCAAATCAATTAACTTGACTGTTTAATTACCTATAAGGGTAATTAGAACTGATAAGTCAGACCTAAACCAACTACGTTGTCAGTTGCAACGCCGTAAGATTTAGTGAAGTCATTTTTATCTAACAGGTTGATTTTGTAATCAACAACTGCAGTCATGTTTTTGTTAAATTTGTAGAATGAACCTACAGAGATATATTTAACTAAATCTTGATCGTTGCCTTGTGCAGCACCTAAGTCTTTACCTTTAGATTGAACATAACCTAAAGATGGTTTCAGACCTAAGTCAACAAAGTCATACTGTGCAGTTAACTCGATGTTTTGAGTTTTGTTAGCGATCAGAGAATCTGAACCGTAGTAGTTCATGTTACGGCTTTCACCGTACATAGCAGCTAAGTAAACGTTGTTAGCTGCGAATTTACCACCAAAGTTCCATGCTTCTGCATTTTTACCCGTTGCGCTGCTGTGGTGTTCCTGCCAGTTAGTACGAGCAGAGTTAGAGTAACCACCACCCAGTGTTACACCCCAACCTAAGTTGTAAGATGTAGAGAAACCGAAACCGTCACCATTAGCTTTAGCTGTGTCAATACGTTTGCTGCTATTGTTGGTGTTTTCGTTGTTTTTGCCTTGGTATTGCAGAGCAAAGTTCAGGCCATCAACGTAACCGAACATATCAGTGTTACGGTAAGTCAGAACGCCAGTAGTACGACCAGTCATGTAAACATCAGACTGAGACATAGAGTCGCCGCCCCATAAAGGCAGAACGTCTGTCCATGCGTTGGTGTCGTAAATTACACCGTAGTTACGACCATAATCTACTGAACCGTAGTCAGCGAATTTAAAACCAGCGTAAGCAAAACGAGTTTTAGATGAGTTTTCGCTTTCAGTAGTATTAGTTTTGATTTCATATTCGAAACGACCGAAACCAACTAAATCTTTATTGATTTGAGTTTCGCCTTTGAAACCGATACGAGCACGTGATGCGTCACCGCTTTCGTGATCACTATTTGTATCAGAATCTGCGAAGTAATGACGAACGTCAACTTTACCGTAGATGTCTACTTTGTTGCCGTCTTTGTTGTACATTTCAGCTGCGTTTGCTGCACCAGCAAACATTAAAGCTGGGATTACCACTGCAAGAAGATTGCGCTTCATCATTATTATTACCCTCATTGGTGTTATTCAGACACCTTTGCCACTGCCAGAAATAGTTTCTTAATTTTTATGGAACTATTTATGAGAGTTAAGTGTCGTCTGTGTCGGGTGACAGTGTTCCATTGGTAAAAAATTTTATCTACCCCCAATTTGCTACAAAAACGAAAAAAGTGTAACAAATTGTAACTATGTATTTCAAAGTGTGTATTTCGGGGAACTTTTGAATCAAATAACAGCCATGCATAAAAAAAGCCAACCTTGAGGTTGGCTTCTTGATTTAAGTAAAACGAGTACAATAAAACAGCAATGCAAATTCTTAGTTGAATACTAATTAATCACTAAATTAGAAATCTGCATTTCGTGGTGTACGAGGGAATGGAATAACTTCACGAACGTTTGCGACACCCGTCACATATGCAACTAAACGTTCAAAGCCTAAACCAAATCCTGAATGAGGTACGGTGCCATAACGACGGAGGTCGCGATACCACCAGTAATCTTCTTTGCTCATTCCCATTTCATCTAAACGTTTATCAAACATCTCTAAACGCTCTTCACGTTGAGAACCACCGATGATTTCACCAATGCCTGGGGCTAACACGTCCATTGCCGCAACAGTTTTACCATCTTCATTCATACGCATATAGAATGCTTTGATGTCTTTCGGATAGTTTTTCACAACAACAGGTGCTTTAAAGTGTTTCTCTGCAAGATAACGCTCATGTTCAGATGAGAGGTCAACACCCCAATAAACTGGGTTTTCAAATTTCTCACCACAGTTTTCAAGCACAGTGACCGCATCGGTATAATCAATTTGAGCAAAGTCAGAGGTGATAAAGTTCTCTAAGCGTGTGATAGCGTCTTTATCGACACGTTGTGCAAAGAATTCCAGATCATCTTTACGCTCTGCTAATACAGCCGCAAAGGTGTATTTCAGCATTTTTTCAGCAAGCGCTGCAATATCGTTAAGATCAGCAAATGCCACTTCAGGCTCTACCATCCAGAATTCAGCGAGGTGACGGCTGGTATTTGAGTTTTCAGCTCGGAATGTAGGACCGAAAGTATACACTTTGCTTAATGCAGAAGCGTAAGTTTCCCCATTTAGCTGACCAGAAACAGTCAAAAACGCTTCACGACCAAAAAAGTCTTCACTAAAATCGACTTCGCCTTTATCTGTGCGTGGAAGATTGTTCATATCTAAGGTAGAGACACGGAACATCTCACCCGCACCTTCTGTATCAGCCGCTGTGATCAGTGGCGTAGAAACCCAGAAGAAGCCTTGTTCATCGAAGAAACGATGTAGTGCTTGTGCTAATGTATGGCGAACACGAGCAACGGCACCAATTAAGTTAGTACGAGGACGAAGGTGAGCAACTTCACGTAGGTACTCAATACTATGACGTTTGGCGGCCATCGGATAAGTTTCCGGATCATCGACCATTCCTACCACAACAACATGAGTGGCTTGAATTTCAAAGTTCTGTCCCTGGCCCGGAGATTCAACAATTTTACCGGTGACTTCCACAGAACAACCTGTGGTTAAGTGCAGCACTTCATCTTGATAATTCGGTAAATTATTATTAATGATGGCCTGTACTGGATTAAAGCAGGAACCGTCATAGACGGTAAGGAATGAGATACCAGCTTTTGAATCTCTTCTTGTACGTACCCAACCGCGAACGGTGACGTCTTCGCCAACCGCGATACGGCCTTGCAGTACGTCGACTACAGGCGCAACGATCATAAATAAATCTCTCTTCGTTTAATTAAAATAATTGTTTGGTTAATTCACTCTGCCCCTGTCGGACAGTTTTTCTATGTTACTTGCAATAGCGCAGGAAACAAGTAGGAAATTTTAGTTTAAAGAGTCAATAAAGAAGAGAAAAGCTTTTGTATAAAATAAATTGATAAAAATAGGTGAAATATTGATAAAAGCAGGTGTTATTACAGAGATACGACAAAAGAAAGGGCAATGATTACCCTTTCTTTTATTAATGAAGATTTTTAGCTAATTAACAAGCCTGTTTAACGAGGGGAACGTCAAAGGCTTTGCGTAGCTTGTCAACAAAGTCATTATCTTCACAAATGGTTTTACCTGGACTATCTGATAATTTAGCAACAGGCTTACCATTACACTCCACCAGCTTAATCACAATATTAAGGGGCGTTATTTCAGGAATGTTACAAGTGAGTCGAGTACCAATACCAAAGATTAGGCGAATGCGTTTATGGAAATGCTTATAAAGTACAAGTGCTTTTTGAAAATCGAGGCTATCAGAAAAGACTAATACTTTACTCATTGGATCAATACCCAATTTTTCATAATGCGCGATCGCTTTTTCACCCCATTCAATGGGATCACCAGAGTCATGACGTAAACCTTGGTAGCTCTCTGCAAAGGTTTTATCAAAATCACGCAAAAACGCATCCATTGTAATGCAATCTGTTAATGCAATACCTAATTGATCGGGATATTCATCTAACCAAGATTGCAAGGCTGCGCGTTGGCTGTTTGCCAGTTCAGGGCTAATCTGCTGATGAGCCTGAAACCACTCGTGAGCCTGTGTTCCCACTGGTGCTAATTGCATACGTTCAGCTAAATGATAGTTACTTGTACCAATAAGATAAGGAAAATGGTTTTTCAGCTCATCCACAATGGCACACTGCACATCATAAGAAAAACGGCGGCGAGTACCAAAATCCATCAATTTAAAATCAGCTAAGTCAATCTGTTGCTCTGCTGCATCACGGTAGAAGATATCAATCAATTTACGTAGTTGATTAACGGCATCATCAGGCGTGATTTGAGGAGAGCGGGCACGATGTACAATTTCACTCACTAAAGCCAACAAAGGAACTTCCCATAGAATAACTTCGCGCCAAGGACCCGTTATTCTGATCGTCAGTTGGTTTTCAGGTGTTGTTGAAATTTGGACTTGTTCTGGTTTAAAGCGAAAATGCTTAAACCATTGCAGATAGTCATTTTTGAAAAAGGGGAGACTCTGAAGATAGTCAAATTCTTCATTCGTTAATGACAAGTCTGCCATCATATTAACTTGATGGCGTAAGGTTGTTGCATATTCACCTAGACGTTCATCACTCCGACAGCGGAACTCAGCAACGACAGGAATATCACTATAATGATGGTAAACCGCTTGTTGCATGTGAAGCTTATATGCATCGGTATCCAACAGTGATGTAATAATCGGTGTAGCGTCTAAAATCATAGCGCGTCAAGCATCCTCACGGAGCGTTTTTATGTCTGCTAAATCGTTAAGGTTGGAGAGTATACCCGAATATGACGATAAAGCGTCACTATTCAACAATATTTCTCTGCGACATAAAAACAAGCTGTAAAACTTAGCTGAGTTTACCACGTTAAACATAATTTGGGAGTATATTAGCATCATTTACCAAATAAATTGATTACATGTATTAATAAATAATTAACATCGTGTTGACTTTTGATGTTTTCAATTGAATATTCGACTGGCTAAACAGATTTTTGACGAGTAAGCTTTGGCAATATAACCGTTAAATAGTCGTGTTAACTAAAAGGTTTTTTCTATGACACAACAAAGAATCGCGAAATTTCGCAAAGATTATCGTGCCCCTGACTACACAATCACCGATTTACATCTTGATTTTATCTTAGATAAAGAAAATACCCAGGTTACGGCGATAAGCCAATGTAAACGCCTAAACTCAGATGCGACAGCATTAGTATTAGATGGTGAAGATTTAACATTAAAATCAATTGCAGTGAATGATGTTGCTTGGACACACTATAAAGAAGAAAACGGCAAACTCATCATTGAACAACTGCCAGAACAATTTACATTAAAAATTGTTAATGATATTAATCCATTGTCTAACACAGCGTTAGAAGGGTTATATGTTTCTGGTGATGCATTATGTACACAATGTGAAGCTGAAGGTTTTCGCCATATTACCTACTATTTAGATAGACCTGATGTATTAGCTCGTTACACCACAACAATCACGGCAGACAAAAAACAGTATCCTTATTTGTTGTCTAATGGTAACCGTATTGCGCAAGGTGAATTGAATGATGGTCGTCATTGGGTAACATGGGAAGATCCACATCCAAAACCAAGTTATTTATTTGCTCTGGTAGCGGGTGATTTTGATGTATTACGAGATACTTTTATCACCAAATGTGGTCGTGAGGTTGCTTTAGAGCTCTTTGTTGATAAAGGTAATTTAGATCGTGCAGATTGGGCAATGACATCATTGAAAAATGCGATGACATGGGATCAATCTCGTTTTAATTTAGAATACGATCTCGATATCTATATGATAGTTGCTGTTGATTTCTTTAATATGGGGGCGATGGAGAATAAAGGCCTGAATGTCTTTAACTCTAAATATGTGCTCGCGAAAAGTGAAACAGCAACCGACAAAGATTACTTAGGTATTGAGTCTGTTATTGGTCATGAATATTTCCATAACTGGACAGGTAACCGTATTACTTGTCGTGATTGGTTCCAGTTAAGCCTAAAAGAGGGTTTAACCGTTTTCCGTGATCAAGAATTTAGTTCTGACTTAGGCTCTCGCTCTGTTAATCGTATCAATAATGTACGAGTGATGCGTACTGCTCAATTCGCAGAAGATGCAAGCCCAATGGCACACCCAATTCGTCCTGACAGTGTGATCGAAATGAACAACTTCTATACTTTAACAGTATATGAAAAAGGTTCAGAAGTGATCCGGATGATCCACACCTTATTAGGTGAAGAACAATTCCAAGCTGGCATGCAAATGTATATTCATCGTCACGATGGCAGTGCTGCAACTTGCGACGATTTTATTCAAGCGATGGAAGATGCTTCTAATGTTGATCTTACTTTATTCCGTCGTTGGTATAGTCAATCAGGTACACCTCAGCTGACTGTTCGTGATAGTTATGATGCTAATAAAAAGCAATACACTTTAACTGTTAGTCAAATGACACCACCGACAGCTGATCAAACTGAAAAACAGCCATTACATATTCCATTAGATATTGAATTGTACGATACCAAAGGCAATGTGATCCCACTACGTTCACAAGGTCAAACTATTTCTAATGTATTGAATGTGGTACGTGAAGAACAGCAGTTTGTCTTTGACGATGTGCCAGAACAACCGATCCCATCTTTATTACGTGAATTCTCTGCGCCTGTAAAACTTGACTATCCATTTACGGATGAGCAACTCTCTTTCTTAATGAAATATGCACGTAATGCATTTTCACGTTGGGATGCGGCTCAAGCATTATTAGGTCGCTATATAAAAGAAAATGTTGTTCGGGTTCAAAAGGGGGAAACCTGTATTCTACCTGAAATGGTGGTTGATGCTTTCCGCGCAGTATTACTTGATAAAGATATCGATCCTGCATTAGCTGCACTTATTCTGACATTACCAACAGATGTCGAAGCGGGTGAATCATTTAGTATTATTGATCCTGTTGCTATCCATAAAGCGCTTGGTTTTATTCGTAAAACACTCGCGACTGAAATGGCTGATGAATTCTCTGCTGTTTATCATTCAATGCATATTGGTGCTTATCGTGTTAATCATGATGATATTGCAAAACGTGATTTACGTAATGTTTGTTTAGCTTATTTAGCGGTTGAAAATGAACAAACGGGTAATCACCTTGTTGATGTGCAATATCACAACAGCGATAACATGACTGACGCGCTTGCCGCATTGAATGCCGCTGTAATGGCTCAGTTACCTTGCAAAGATACGCTATTACAAGAGTTCGATGATAAATGGCATCAAGATGGTTTAGTGATGGACAAATGGTTTAGTTTACAAGCCATGAGCCCAGCAACAGAAGTATTACAAAAAGTACGTAGTCTGTTATCTCATCGCTCATTTACACTTGCAAACCCTAATCGTACTCGTGCGTTAATTGGTGCATTTGTAAATAATAATCCAGTCGCTTTCCACGCTGAAGATGGTTCTGGTTACTTATTGTTGACAGAAATTCTGACGGATTTAAATAGCCGTAACCCACAAGTTGCATCACGCCTTATTGAACCGTTTATTCGTTTAAAACGTTATGATGCAACGCGCCAAGAAAAAATGCGTGCAGAGTTATTAAAATTAAAAGAGCTTGAG
This sequence comes from Proteus cibi, assembly GCF_003144405.1. GTDB lineage: Bacteria > Pseudomonadota > Gammaproteobacteria > Enterobacterales > Enterobacteriaceae > Proteus > Proteus cibi. Next base: position 75,447 of record NZ_PENW01000009.1, on the reverse strand, counting down.
AATTTATCAGGTGATTTATATGAGAAAATCACTAAAGCATTGGCTGATTAATATTACGTTTTATATCACTTTATGAGTGAGTAAATAATATAAAATCAGCAAGATAACTAGATCCCCAGCATAGTCTGGGGATTTTTATGGCAATTTATGAAATTGAAACGTTTACTTTTCGTGCTTTTATCTATATGATGCACGACGCTTAAATTGTCGTAGACATATCATTCCTAATACCCGATATTCTCAATGGAGATCGTATGTATTATTCCTTAGTAAGGAAGGCATTGTTTCGGCTAGATCCTGAACGTGCCCATGATTTTACCTTCCGTCAGTTAAAACGTTTATCTCATTCCCCATTTCAATTTCTTATTCAGCAGTCACTTCCTTCTAAACCCGTTTCCTGTATGGGACTCTCATTTAAAAATCCACTTGGTCTTGCTGCCGGTCTCGATAAAAACGGTGATTGTATAGATGCATTGGGTGCAATGGGATTTGGTTTTATTGAAGTTGGTACAGTGACACCACGTCCTCAAGTAGGAAATGATAAACCTCGTTTATTCCGTTTGGTGGAAGCCGAAGGCTTAATTAACCGCATGGGTTTTAATAACCTTGGCGTTGATAACTTAATTGAAAATGTAAAACAATCTCGTTATGGTGGCGTACTGGGTATTAATATCGGTAAAAATAAAGATACCCCAGTAGAGCAAGGCAAAGATGATTATCTGATTTGTATGGAAAAAGTCTATGCTCATGCGGGTTATATCGCAATCAATATTTCATCACCTAATACCCCAGGTTTGCGTACACTACAATATGGTGAAGCATTAGACGATCTACTATCAGCAATTAAAAATAAACAATTAGAGTTGCAGGGTAAATATCAAAAATATGTTCCTGTTGCTGTTAAAATTGCACCTGATTTAACTCATGAAGAATTAATTCAAGTTGCGGATAGCTTAGTCCGTCATCATATTGATGGTGTTATTGCGACAAATACCACATTAGATAAATCATTAGTCAGTGGATTAGATCATTGTAATGAAGCTGGGGGATTAAGTGGTCGCCCAGTGCAATCAAAAAGTACACAAATAATTCGCCAATTAAATGAAGAATTAAAAGGTGCATTACCTATTATTGGTGTTGGTGGAATTGATTCATTAACGGCAGCCAGAGAAAAAATGGATGCAGGTGCTTCTCTTATTCAAGTCTATTCAGGATTCATTTATCAAGGTCCTGCACTTATCAAATCTATAATTAATCATATCTAAATACATTTAATAATGAGTTAGGGGCTTTTCTTCTGCCTCTAACTCGTTTATATTGCCCCTAGTTGGTTATTTTTTATTAAATTGCACTGATTGTGCTTAATTAATAGTAAAATGAATCCTGTTTTTGTTAGGTGATATTAAATATTTTATTTAGGTCATTTAATTTTGATTGTTTATCAGAGTATAAAACAGGGAATGAATCGAAGGGGGATTAATTAGTGATAATAAAACCCGATGATCGCTGGCGCTGGTATTTTGATGTTGAGCAACAAAAATTAATGCTTGATTTAGCAAATGGTATGGTTTTTCGTTCACGCTTTCCAAGCAAAATGTTGAGTGAAAGTGCTCGACAATCAGCATCTTTTACCGTCGATGATGCAGCTCTTTATTATGGATACGATGAGCAAATTCGACAAATAGATATGCCATCAGAATCAAGAGCTGAATTAGCTTTAAATGCATTAATAGCCCATCGCTTTTTAAAGCCACTGATGCCTAAGAGTTGGTATTTTGAAGTTAACAATAATCAAATCAACCCTTATTTATCTCAAGTGGTAGAAGCATCATTAAAAGATGAAGACGAAACCGCTCTTTTTTTAGTGACTGAAGTGGGTGCTCAAGCTTGTTTATGTTTATTAGCTCAACCGCAGTTAACATTATTTGATAGAACACTTAATTTTTGTGATCCAATAAAAATTATGAATGATAGGTTAAGCAATTACCATAAAGAGCCAGAGTCAGGATCATTTTTGTACGAGAAAGTTATTTAACAAAAAGAGTAAAAAGGACTTACTCTTTTTATCGTCACACATCATTTATAACATTCTAAAAACAAATTCTCCCCAAACAATACTTCCTAAAACCAAATCTTCATTACTCTCTTTCTATCTGTATTCTTTTTCTAAAAAATAAAATGAGTTTATTGATAATTTGTCATTGAGTTCTTAATAAGATAATTCTTATTAAATAACCTGTTTTATTTAAAATAAAAAAAGAAGATAAGGGCAAATTACCTTCTTTTAATTTGTGATAGAGATAAGCGTTATTTTTTATTAAGTGAAAGTTTCACATTACCGTTAGGCACACAGCTACAAGCTAAAATTTTACCTGAGCGTTTAATTGCTCCGGCTTTTAATGCATTAACATCGCCTTCATCTAATTGGATAACACAAGAGCCACAAAGGCCAGCTCGGCAACTATAAGGAATGGTATAACCATTATTCTCAAGCTGTTCTAATAGCACTTCTTGATTATTGCCTTCAAAAACTTCACCGTTAAATTCAATGCTGACAGTCTGCTCTTGTGTGTGTTCAACCATTGGTGTTGATTGTGTTTCAACCGATGTTGTTACCAGATATTGTTTCGCTTCTTTATAAGCTAAGACCTCAACAGTATCTCCCACACGAATAATACCCGTTTGGCGAATGATGATATTTTGACCAAAATCGATATCACCTTTTTCATCGCGACGGAATGTTTGCAGTGTTGCGAGTGGTTCTGTGTTAGGATGTTTAACGCCTTTATCAATACTTATTGTGGTCATGATGCAACGGCTACAAGGTTTCATCAGATCCATCACTACAGAGCCAACTCGAATAGTCTGCCAAGTATCTTCTTCAAAAGGCTTTGCACCTGTTATGAGGATATTACCTCGAAATTGCTCAATATTAATTGAAGCAGGGCAACGCTGTTGCAAGTATTGAAATGAGGCTTCATTAATTAATAAATAAGGGTAACCATCAGCGAAAGAAACAGCGGTTTCTGGATTTTTTTTCACTCGGCGTGTCGATTTTTCGCCAGTCCAACGAAGTTGAACATCCATTTTTAAATAACGACTGAACCACTGATTTATTTCATCTGGTGCCACATACGCGGTAAAATGGTTGCCCCAAACTTCTGTCGGTTGCAATGTGGTCTCAAAATCTTGATAAGTGATAGCAATACCTTCACCATCAGGCGCTTGAATATAAATTCCATTTGCCATGACAGTGGGAATAAAACACAGCAAAACGGGAAATTTTCGTGCCGTGATAAAAGTCCCTTCAGGGGTAGTTATCATAAAATCGCGATCAAACGTGAATCCGCTCTCACGAGCAAATGCATGAGAAAGTCGAATTCCCTTCATCGATTTAACTGGGTGTATATAAAGGCGTGAAACGTTGATCATCAGTGCTCCCAAAAAAACATTATTATTTTTTATAGCCAGTAACTTTATGACAACGTAATACAATTAGCTATAATGCCCAACAATTTTATTTTAGGTGGTAACAATATTATGCGCTCTCTGTTTGCCAGCACAGGCCGAGGTCTGGAAGAACTATTAAAATCTGAACTTGAACACCTTGGTGCTCAGGCTTGCCAGATAACTCAAGGCGGTGTTTATTTTCGTGCTGATGATAAAACCATGTATCAGTCTTTACTTTGGAGTCGTTTAGCGTCGCGCATTATGTTGCCGTTAAATGAATTCAATGTTTATAGTGATCTAGACTTATACCTTGGTGTGCAGGCAATTGATTGGAGTGAGATTTTTACAGTTGATCAGACTTTTGCTATCCATTTTAACGGCACGAATGACATTATTCGTAATAGCCAATATGGTGCATTAAAAGCGAAAGATGCCATCGTTGACTCATTTCAACGTAAAATAGGGCAACGTCCAGATGTTGCTAAACAATCTCCTGATATCCGTTTAACTATCCACCTTCATAAAGAAAAAGCTTCATTGTCTTTAGATCTAAGTGGTGATGGTTTACATCAACGTGGTTACCGTGATTTAACAGGACAAGCGCCTTTAAAAGAAAACTTAGCCGCCGCAATTATTATGCGTTCAGGCTGGAAACTTGACACACCATTAATCGATCCTATGTGTGGCTCGGGTACATTATTAATTGAAGCAGCCATGATGGCGACGGACTGTGCTCCTGCATTAAATCGTGTGCATTGGGGATTCCGTTACTGGTTAGGTCACGATGAAGCGCTATGGAAAGAAGTGACTCATGAAGCTTTTGCCCGTTTCCGTGAAGGTAAAAAGAATACCACTGCGCGTTTCTATGGCTTTGATGTTGATAAACGTGTATTGGATATGGCAAGAGCCAATGCCCGCAGAGCGGATGTTGCTGAACTAATTACATTTGCTCATGGTGATGCTGCTAAACTGACAAACCCTGTCTCAACAGAAATAAAAGGCACAATTATTAGTAACCCACCTTATGGTGAGCGTTTAGAAAGTGAGCCAGCATTAATTGCACTACATAGCCAATTAGGAAGAGCGATAAAAGCACACTTCCCAGGATGGAGATTGTCACTATTTAGTGCATCACCTGAATTGTTAAGTTGCATCCAATTACGTGCTGAAAGAGAGTTCAAAGCAAAAAATGGCCCTCTTGATTGTGTACAAAAGAATTATTTACTTTCTGATACACCATCAACGATTAACACTGGACTTGCGGAAGATTTTGCAAACCGTTTACGTAAAAATGAGAAAAAACTCGCGAAATGGGCAAAACAACAGCAAATTGAATGTTATCGCTTATACGATGCTGATTTACCTGAATATAATGTTGCGGTGGATCGCTATGGCGATAAAGTGGTTATTCAAGAATATGCGCCACCTAAAACGGTTAATGAACACAAAGCCCGTCAGCGTTTATTCGATGTAATTAGCGCAACAATGGAAGTACTGGCATTACGTTCAGATCAACTGATTTTAAAAACACGCCAACGCCAAAAAGGTAAACAGCAGTATGAAAAAATGGCCGAAAAGGGTGATTTTTTCTTAGTTAACGAGTTTGGTGCAAAATTCTGGGTAAATCTAACTGATTATCTCGATACAGGGTTGTTTTTAGATCACCGTATTGCACGAAAAATGCTGGGTGAAATGAGCAATGGAAAAGACTTCTTAAATCTTTTTGCTTATACCGGTACGGCTTCTGTTCATGCAGGGATTGGCGGTGCAAAAAGCACAACAACAGTTGATATGTCGCGTACTTATCTTGAATGGGCTGAGAAAAACTTTCAAGCAAATGGCCTATCAGGTAGACAGCACCGTTTAATGCAAGCAGATTGCATTCAGTGGTTAATGCAGAGCAACGAACAATTTGATGTGATTTTTATCGATCCTCCTACGTTTTCTAACTCAAAACGAATGGAAAACACCTTTGATGTACAGCGTGATCACATTGAACTAATGAAACATCTGAAACGTTTGTTAAGAAAAGGCGGAACAATCATGTTCTCAAATAATAAACGTGGATTCAAAATGGAACATGACGAGTTAGCAAAAATTGGGTTATGTGCAAAAGAGATAACACAGAAAACCTTATCACAAGATTTTGCGCGTAACCGTCAAATTCACAATTGCTGGCTGTTAACTCATGCTGGTGAGGAATAATTTACAATGCCGTTAATTAGTTTAACTGGGGCTTATCTATCTTTCAGTGATGCTCCATTATTAGATAGCACCGATTTATTTATTGAAGAAAATGAACGCGTTTGTTTAGTTGGGCGCAATGGTGCGGGTAAATCAACCCTATTAAGAGTGTTATCTAAAGAACAACCTTTAGATGATGGTCAAGTTGTTTATGAACAAGATCTGGTGACTGCTCGCTTACAGCAAGATCCTCCAAGAGATATTGAAGGTACTATCTTTGACTTTGTCGCAGAAGGTGTTGAAGAAGATGCTAAATATCTAACAGATTATCACCATATCTCTAAATTGATTGAGACAGATCCTTCTGATAAAAATCTCAATAAAATGGCAGAACTGCAAGAAGTACTTGATAGTCGTAATTTGTGGTTACTTGATAGCCGAATTGCAGAAGTACTAGAAAAACTCGGTTTAGATGGTGAAGCGGAGCTTTCTTCTTTATCTGGTGGTTGGTTAAGAAAAGCGGCATTAGGACGTGCATTAGTCAGTGCGCCAAGAGTGCTGTTTTTAGATGAACCAACAAACCACCTTGATATTGAAACGATCCTTTGGCTTGAGAAATTCTTAAAAGATTTCCAAGGAAGTATTGTATTTATTTCCCATGACCGTTCATTTATTCGTAATATGGCAACGCGGATTATCGATCTTGATCGTGGAAAACTTTCTTCATGGCCAGGAAATTACGATAAATACCTTGAAAGCAAAGAAGAAGCATTACGTGTTGAAGAGCAACAAAATGCAGAGTTTGATCGTAAATTAGCGCAAGAAGAGGCATGGATACGCCAAGGTATTAAAGCTCGTCGTACGCGTAACGAAGGTCGTGTGAGAGCATTAAAAGCATTACGTGTTGAGCGCAGTGAACGCCGTGAGGTGTTAGGCAGTGCACGTATGCAGGTCGAAGAAGCGACGCGCTCTGGTAAAATTGTTTTTGAGCTTGAAGATGTTAATTACAGCATTGGAATGCGTAAGTTAGTTCATGACTTTTCTGCCAAAGTACAGCGTGGTGATAAAATTGCGCTGGTGGGGCCGAATGGTTGTGGTAAAACCACTTTATTGAAACTCATGCTAGGCGATTTAAAAGCAGACAGCGGGCGAGTTCATTGTGGTACTAAGCTTGAAGTTGCTTACTTTGATCAGCACCGTGCGACACTTGATCCTGATAAAACAGTGATGGATAACCTTGCTGAAGGTAAGCAAGAGGTGATGGTAAATGGTCGTCCTCGCCATGTACTTGGTTATCTGCAAGACTTCTTATTTCCACCTAAACGTGCGATGACGCCTGTTCGTGCCCTATCAGGGGGAGAGAGAAACCGTCTATTACTGGCACGTTTATTCTTAAAACCAAGTAACTTACTTATTCTCGATGAGCCAACCAATGATCTTGATGTTGAAACTTTGGAATTACTAGAAGAGCTCGTTGATGCTTACCAAGGCACTGTTTTACTGGTTAGCCATGACCGTGAATTTGTTGATAATAGTGTTACTGAGTGTTGGATCTTTGAAGGTGATGGTGTTATTAACAGCTACGTTGGTGGATATTATGATGCTCAACAACAACGAGCACAGTCGGTTTCACTAAAGAATGCGACAAACAAACCACGCAACGCACCAGAAAAAGCTGAAAAAGAAGCAAAAGTGAAAGATAGCTCTAAAAAGAACACGCGTTCTAACAAGTTAAGTTATCATTTGACGCGAGAACTTGAGCAACTTCCTGCTAAATTAGAAAGCTTAGAAACGCAGTTAAGTGCATTGCAAGAAGAAGTGAGTGGGGCGGATTTCTTTACTCGTCCTCATGAAGAGACTGAAAAAGTCTTAAAGGCGCTTGCAGATAAAGAACAAGAGCTTGAAACTGCTTTTGACAGATGGCAAGAGCTAGAATTGATGCAAAATGGCGAATAGCCAACCGAAAACGGGGCATCACGCCCCGTTTTACTTTCTAGATTAACTATTCTTTTATTGATTACTCTAAATAAGAGGTGTCGCTGTGTGCTCTGGTCAACAACATCGTCATGAACATGAACATAAAAATAAGCAAATATTATGTCCTCAGTGCGATCTGGTGGTCAGTGTTCCTCAATTAGCACAAGGAACAAAAGCAACATGCCCTCGTTGTCATACTGTATTAATTGCACGTTGGCGCCAGCCTTTTTATCAACCTGTTGCATTAGCAATCAGCGCATTATTTATGTTGCTAATGGCAAGCCAGTTCACCTTCGTGAGTATGGAAGTGGCTGGTATCGCCAATAATGTCACATTGATGCAAATCCCAACGGTTATGTTTAGTGAAAATTACGTCGAATTAGGCGCATTTTTCTTGCTCTTTGTCCAAATTGTACCTGCTTTTTGTATGGTGGCAATCTTGCTTCTTTGTACACCAATTCAATTGCCTCGAAAGCTACAAATTTGGTTATCACGCATTTTATTCCAATTAAAATCGTGGTGTATGGCAGAGATTTTTCTTGCGGGAATTTTAGTTAGCTTTGTAAAATTAATGGCTTATGGTGATATTGGACTTGGACTCAGTTTCCTGCCTTATGTTCTTTATTGCTTATTTCAAATTCGAGCATTCCAGTGTCTTGATAGACATACTTTATGGGAAAAATTAGAACCTCGCCCAAGTTATCCTGATATTGAATCAGGTAAATCGGGGTTAAAACAAGGGGTTAGATTATGTCGTTCATGTACGGCAATTTTACCCGCAGATCAATATGAATGTAGTCGTTGTGAAGTTAAAGGGCATGCAAGAAGGCCAAAAAGTTTACAATGGACAGTTTCACTATTGATTACGTCATTTATTCTTTATATCCCTGCTAATTTATTACCTATCATGGTGACTGAATCGTTAGGTAATAATATCTATTCCACAATTATGGCTGGGGTGATTTTGCTTTGGGAAGACGGTTCTTACCCTGTTGCAATGGTGATATTTATTGCCAGTATTATGGTGCCAAGTTTAAAAATGGTAGCAATAGCTTGGCTATGTTGGGATGCACACAAATCGAATGGAAAAAGAGATCCTGCTAGAATGCATTTTCTCTACGAAGTTGTTGAATATGTAGGGCGTTGGTCGATGATTGATGTCTTTGTAATTGCTGTTTTAGCTTCATTAGTCAGAATGGGACGTCTGATGAGCATCTACCCAGATTTTGGTGTGGTGCTATTTGCAGTAGTCGTTGTACTCACTATGTTCTCTGCAATGATGTTTGATCCTCGGTTGACGTGGGATAAATGTACAGCCGAAGATGATAAACCGATGATTAAGGAGCCTAAGGGTGACTGAAAAGAATGAAACTGCTTTAACAGAAGCAAAAATTAACAAACTAAAAAGCTGGTCTCCAGTTTGGATCATACCGCTTGTCACCTTATTGATTGGTGCATGGATACTTTATTATCATTTCAGCCATCAAGGTCCAGAAGTTACTTTAATTACTTATAATGCTGAGGGCATTGAAGCCGGTAAAACCAAAATAAAAAGTCGTAGTGTAGATATTGGTTTAGTTGAAAGTGTCACGCTCGACAGTAATTTTAGTCGCGTAATTATCAATGCGCGACTTGATACTGGCATGAATGAACTATTACGCGCAGATACTGCATTTTGGGTTGTAAGACCACAAATAGGGAAAGAAGGTGTGACAGGATTAGGCACCTTACTTTCAGGTGCCTATATTGAATTACAACCTGGTTTAACTGGAAAAGAGAAAGATGAATTTAATCTTCTCGACTCGCCACCGTTAGCTTCACCTGATGCAAAAGGTATTCGCATTAATTTGGTGAGTGAAAGAGCGGGTCAATTAAATGCCGGTGATCCCGTCTTATTTAGAGGCTATCAAGTTGGCTCTGTTGAAACCAGTGAGTTCAACATTGAGAGTCGAGACATGCATTATCAACTCTTTATTAAAGCACCTTATGACAAAATGGTGACATCCAATGTTCGGTTCTGGAAAGATTCGGGGATTGCTTTTGATATGTCTTCATCTGGGGTGCGTGTTGAAATGGCGTCTCTTTCTACACTCTTTAGTGGCGGTGTGAGCTTTGATGTTCCTGCTGGTTGGCTGCCGGGTGAACAAATTGCACCTAAAACAGAATTTAAACTCTACGATAATGAGAAGAGTATTCAAAACTCGTTATATACTGATTATCGCAGTTACATCATGTTTTTCTCTGACTCAGTAAGAGGATTACAAGCGGGAGCTCCTGTTGAGTTCCGAGGGATTCGGATGGGAACGGTTGTTCAAGTACCTTATTACACTAAAGGTATGCAACAAACGTTGGATAAAGATTTTCGTATTCCAGTGCTTATCCATGTTGAACCAGAGCGTTTTGCTAATGATGTTGGTGAAAGTTTTGATTTCGTGAAAGAGATCACTTCAGCCTCTAACAATGGGCTAAGAGCTTCATTGAAATCAGGTAACCTTTTAACAGGGGCTCTATATATTGACCTCGATTTCTATCCAGATGAAAAAACATGGGAAGGGCCTCAAGAAGTGGCTGGTTTCCAACAAATTCCAACGGTTAGCTCTGGTTTAGCGCAAATTCAACAAAAAGTGATGACATCACTGGATAAGATCAACAATCTTCCGGTTGAACCAATGCTTAAAGAGATGACGGCAACATTATCTGAAAGCCAAAAAGCGGTCAGTGAAGCAAAAGAAACACTGAAAGCATTGAATGCCATGATTGGTAGTGATGAATTTAGAAATCTTCCTAATGATATTCAACAGTCATTGAAAGAGATCAATCGCAGTATGCAAGGCTTCCAACCGGGTTCTCCTGCTTATGGAAAAATGATCAATAATATGCAACAGCTTGATCAAGTGTTGAGAGAGATGCAGCCTTTATTGAAAACATTGAACAATAAAAGCAACGCATTGATTTTTGAAGCGAAGGAAGGTAAAGATCCAGAACCAAAGAGGGCTGAAAAATAATGAAATACATCATTGGGGTATTTGTTTTGATGTTAACAGCATGTTCAAGTCAGATTGATAAAACGTATTATCAGTTACCTGATGTTTATCAAGGGGGCGCGTCGGAACAAGTCTCGGCAACACAGTCAGCCAAGAAGCCTCAAATTTGGGTTCAGCCGATCCATTTGTCTAATATGCTAGTAAATGCAGGGATCGTTTATCAAACGACGGATATTAACTATACCGTGGCTAATCAGCATCTATGGATTAATCCACTTGATCAGCAATTACAGCAGAACCTTGTTTCAGGTTTAACAAAAGCATTGCCAGGTACTGTTGTTGCAAATCAACCTGTTGAAGATAACTTAGCGAAATTAACGGTCACAGTGAATTATTTTCAAGGTCGTTATGATGGACAGGTAATTATTTCAGGTGATTGGATTTATACTGAAAATAATAAAGTGATTAATCAGCCATTCTCATTAGTTTTAACACAAACAGAAGATGGTTATCCTGCTTTAGTACGTACCTTAGGGCAAGGGTGGGAGCAAGTTGTTGCTGATATAGCGAAAACAATTCAAGCTCAATACTAACTGACTTAGCATTACATTTATTCAAACCCAATATTCAACTTAAATACAATTAAAGTGAATATTGGGTTTTGTTTATTTAAAAAAAGAACAACAAAGGAAACAAGGTGTTAGAAATCCTGAAAAAGAAATACCCCACTGCAATCAGTTGGTCATTTGGTGATAATCCTGAGTTAGCGGATGAACTTGCTATGCTGGTGGTAGAAGGAAAAAAAACGGCAACGTGTAGTTCATTACGTGGTTTTTTTAGCGACAGTGTTATTCCCGTTATCGGTGGTTTTAACATTATTCTCAACAGTAAAAACGAGCCTGTTTGTGTTATTCGTACACGCTCTTTGCAGTTAATTCGATTTAATGAAGTCACAGAAGAGCTAGCTAAGAGAGAAGGTGAAGGAGATTTAAGTTTGGCATATTGGCAAGAAGGGCATAAAGCGTTCTTTAATCGAGAAGGCTATTTTTCAGAAGATATGGAGTTGGTATTTGAAGAGTTTGAATTAATAGAAGTATGTAAGAGGTATTAATCGCTTATTTTACCTTCAATGATAGCTAATGCCTTAATAAAAAAGAGGTAATTAAAAAGAGCTTTACACGAAAAAAGATAAATAGAGCAAAAACTTATATTTATTAACCAAGTCTTATATTGACATAAATTTAAAAATAAACATCAATTTATCTTATTTAATTTATTGATTACATAAGATAAAAATAGCTTAAATAGTTTTTAAATAATTATATGTATTAAATATCAATAAGTTAAGTTTTATTCCTTATGGTGTGAAAAATAATCAGATAATTTCTTAAAATAAATATTAAATAATAATGTTGGTTATTAAACTTGCAACTAGCGCAATATCACAAATATGACATTTGTATTAACTTCTTTACTTGCTTAAATGCTCAATAAAGCGTATCAATTTAGAGTGGTTGTTGAAAAAACAATCATTATCTTTCCGCTTAAACTTAGAACGTGAGGGTTGTCTAGATATGAAAAGACAGAAACGAGATCGTTTAGCAAGAGCATTATCGAAAGGTTATCAAGCTGGTATGCAAGGCCGTTCAAAAGAGCTTTGTCCTTATTTCGCCATTGATGCGCGTTCCCATTGGCTTGGAGGCTGGCGACAGGCGATGGAAGATCGCCCTAGTCTGGTAAAATAAATAACCCGTCGTAGTGAAATAGATAATAGTTTATTTTTAACTATATTGAATATTATCACTAAGATTTTACCGACAATCAAAACGAGGGTTATTTATATATATTCCTATGTACATATTGAACATAGGACAATTTGAGTATAAATAACAAACAATCAATTTGGATATAAAAAAGGCTTACATTTTTGTAAGCCTTTTTACGTTATATTGTCATTATTTTTTTAATTCTGAACTATGGAAATTTTTACGTAAATGAAACCCATAAATGGTAAGAAAAAGAGCAAGTATTGTATTGACAGAATTATATAGCCAATCAATTTTTTCTGAAGTAAACCAAGTTATAGAAGATGTAATTATAAGAAATATGCCACAATAAAACATAAAGTCTGCATGTTTTTTAGATACTTTGTTTTTTTTAATCACTTATTTTCCCTAAATCACTTTTTATGATTTTTAATTTATCTTAAAGATCTTTCTTTGGTTTTTTAAATAATTGATATAAGTTTGGGCTATATAAACATAATGAGGTTATAGAGAAACCTAAGAGCCATTTTATATCGAATTGATTAGCATACATAAAAATAAACAAAATCAATAAAATTGTGATCTTATAGCCAATTGCTTTACAAAGAAGAAAGAAAAGCTCAATCAGAAAGCCAAAAAGTTCTGCTATTGCGCTTATAATCATCTCCATACGATTATTCCTTGACATAATCTACTTATACTAAGTGGATATAAATTTTAAGTTTAGTATTTAGTTAGAATAAAAAAAGCTCACTTAACTTAAATTTATCTTTATATATAAAATTTATTTATTAATGTGATGACACTATACATCGATTAATTTATGATAGCGACTTTTATTTACAAGGAAGATTTCAATGAAAAAACCAATATCATTATGGATAATATTAATTGCTTTTATTTTATTTACTTTAGGGCAATTAATATCTTCATTTACTAGTGTTTCTACTTTAGTGGGCATATCTATAAAAGATAGCGAAAATTTAAATTTAATAGCCTATCTTTCTATATTGTGGAGTTTGATACAAACTTTTGCTCTCCCAACTTTATATGTTATTACTCTTTTTGTTATCTTTATGAATAAAGAAATAGCATCAATGATGCTGAAAATATTATGGAGTATATCAATGGTTCCTATCGCTATTGCGATAGTCGTAGGTATGCAAAATACATTGGATAATACAAGTGGTAGTAATCAAGCAGAAAATTCAGGTGAAGTATTAGGGATCTTATTTTTAGTAGGATTACTTGTTTATCTTACATACAGCTTATTTTTCTCTCTTAAAATAAAACATTATTTTAAGAGTCTAAAAGATAAACAATCGACAGCATGTATTGATAAAAACTGAGTTGAACATGGTCTGTTTTTCTATAAAGAAATAATACGTTGTTAGCATAGATAAAAAAATACCGTGTACTTTATGTTACACGGTATTTCTATAATAGATTCGGTTGGTTATCTATCTTAGAATGCAGTTGTATCTTTAAATAAGCCAACTTTTAAGTCTTTTGCTTCATAAATCAGCTTACCATCAACATACACTTCACCATCGGCAATACCCATAATCAGTTTGCGATTGATAACACGTTTGAAATCAATTTTATAGGTAACTTTTTTTGCTGTTGGTAATATTTGTCCAGTGAATTTTACTTCACCAACACCAAGTGCACGGCCTTTACCTTCACCACCAAGCCAGCCAAGATAGAAGCCAACAAGTTGCCACATGGCATCTAGACCTAAGCAACCCGGCATAACAGGATCATTGACGAAGTGGCAATCAAAGAACCATAAATCTGGCTTGATATCGAATTCTGCTTCGATAAAGCCTTTATTATGGGTGCCGCCATCTTCTGTCATTTTAATGATGCGATCCATCATTAGCATATTACCCGACGGCAGTGGTGGGCCATCTTGGCCAAATAATTCACCACGGCCTGAAGCAATGAGGTCTTCTTTAGAATAAGATTCGCGTTTATCAACCATTGTCTATATAGCCTTTATCATGTGTAAGACAACAGAATAGCTTACACTTGTACGCTGAACAACTCCGATCACTTGAAACAGAATTATCTGAATAGACGTAAGAACCAAGGTAATTTAGGTCTATCCTGATTATTTGCCAATGTTATACGATCATGAATAACAGCTAACAAGTGTGAGTCTGATTGTTCTGGTTCACATTGTTCTTCATAATATGGCTGACGAGTCAGTAACGTTATCGCCTCTGCTACATGAGTGACAGGCCAAATATGAAATTTTTCTTCTTTTACCGCTTGTTGCACATTTTCGTTGAGTACAAGATGACGAATATTGGCGAGAGGAATAATGACGCCTTGTGCACCCGTTAATCCTCTTTGTTGGCAGATATCAAAGAAGCCTTCAATTTTATGATTTACACCCCCAATCGGTTGGACTTGACCAAATTGATCGACGGCACCTGTCACCGCAATTTGCTGATCAATAGGTTGTTGTGCCAGTGTGCTAATAAAAGCACATAATTCAGCCAAGGAGGCACTATCACCATCAACCTCACCATATGATTGCTCAAAAACAATCGAGGTGCTAAATGGCTGTGGTTGGTCTAAACGTAATTCTGAGTTTAAGTAAGCTTGCATAATCATCATTCCTTTTGCATGAAGATTGCCACCAAGCTCAGCTTTTCGCTCAACATCCGTAAACTCACCATCACCTATATGTGCAACGCAGGTAATACGGGTCGGTTCTCCGATTAAATCAGGATATCCAGGGTAATCTAAAACAGAAAGTCCATTGATTTGACCAATAGCTTCACCTTCTGTTTGTATCATGACTTGATCTTGTAATATCTCGTCACGGCTACGTTCCAACAAATAACTGTGCCGCCATAGGCGATTTTCTTCTGCTTTTTTCAATGCATCAGCATTTAGAGAAGATGCATCTTGATTAAAACGTATTGCATAACGAAGCTGGCGTAAGATCCATTCTAAATCTAGGCTCAGTATTAGCTGATCTTCATGTTGTCTTGCCGCTTGTGTTAGCAAGACTTCCCAAGCATCCGCAGATAGAGATGGGAGACGATATTTTTGGCACAGTGAATTTACAAAGCCACACCATTGAGAAAGAGCGGTTTCGTCTTCTAAATACATGTCGTATTCATATTCACCATATAAAGCAGTGCTACTTAGCTCTGGCTCCATAAATTCCAGCTCTTCGAGACTCAGTCTATCACCAACTAAAATAACCCGAAGATTAAGTGGCATACTCTCAATAGGCAAAGGCAGGGATTGATTGTCATTCCAAACTAGCCACTCAAAACGTTGTTCTTCAACCATTTTTTTAAGGCGGAACCACATCAGTGGCTGTGCAAGTAACGATTTTATAGAGAGGACTAAGATGCCTCCATTTACTTTATGCAATAAGCCTGGGCTGAGAGTCACTTCGTCTTTATGGCAATAGAATGAACCAAAGAGTTGTTCTGGCTCTATCCATTGGCAACAAGTAATAGATTCTGATGATGAAAATGCACCTTGTACATTTTCTTGCCAATCGATTTTATTGTTTTCTGCTTGATAACTGCCAACAACAGGATCAGTTTTGATCCCTGATTGCGTTAATGTGTCTGTCAGCATATCAAAGTAAGCAGTAGAATCATCCGCTTTTAACAGCATAAACTGCCCTGAATCTGCATTGTTTAACCATTGCAGACTTTCATACAGGCGAGGTTGAACCTCACGAAGTAGAGATGCAGGTAATTGAGATGCTGTTTGAAAGAAAGTTTGGTAGGAGGCGTAATCAGGACGTAACGCCTGCCATTCTAATTCGTTGTTTTTCAAGGTTACCGTTTTTATTATTGATTAGTGAAAAGAGATAATTAGATATCGTATAAGTTGATATCTATCCTGCAATAAGACGGTTCTTTAACTGTCATCAACTGCGTAGGCAGGGAATATGTACCGCTACGACCTTATAATGACGAGTTAATAATTGGTCATTAAGGTTTTATGATAGCGACGCTCGATTCTATCATAACGTGCTCAGAAAACTATCCCTTATCAAGGCTTGTTATTAATTGATAAGAAAGATTATCTAAAATAACGTTGCCTATAAAATAGTCAAAAAATTTCGGTTCAGTGGCAGTATTTTTGTAAAATTGTTGATATGCTACTATATAGTTACGTTGTCACGGGATTTTGTATGAAATATCAACAATTAGAGAACCTAGAATGTGGCTGGAAATGGGCCTATCTAGTAAAAAAACACCGTGAAGGTGAATTAATTACTCGTTATATAGAAAAAAGTGCCGCTGATGAAGTTGTCGAGCAATTGTTGCGTCTCGAATCGCAGCCATTAAAAGTTTTAGAGTGGATAGATTTGCATATGAATCCTGATTTATCTAATAGGATGAAGCAAACTATTAGAGCTCGTCGAAAACGTTATTTTAATGCTGAGCATCAACACACGCGCAAAAAATCAATCGATTTAACATTTAAAGTTTGGCAACGCTTATCTGCATTGTCACAACGAAGAGGGATCACATTATCAGAAACGATAGTGCAATTAATTGAAGATGCTGAGCGAAAAGAACAATATGCACTAAAAGTACATAGTTTAAAAGATGGACTTATTGAGTTATTAGAACGCGATAAAGAAAAATAAGTGACATGAGTTTTTGCTTACTGGCTTAAGTCGCTTATTTTCGTCTTTTTGTTTTCTGTTTTTATTGTGATATTTCATACCTGCCCGAACACGTTCTTGCCTTTATATTTTTACCTTATCTTATCTACATAAAGAAAAACCCTGCCAATGGCAGGGTTTTGAATTCATCAACAGTAGAATATTCTACTATTTGAATTATTTAGCAGGAACAACAACTTCAGTTGTACCTTGGATTTCGATCTCAACACGACGGTCTGGCGCTAAGCAATCGATCAGAGCTGAACGAGCTTTAACGTTGTCACATGTGTTGCCAGTAACTGGATTTTCTTTACCACGACCTTCTGCAGAGATGCTGTTTGCAGGGATACCTTTAGAAACCAGGTAATCAACTACAGATTGAGCACGTTTTTCTGACAGAGGCAGGTTGTAGTTTTGTGAACCGATACGGTCAGTGTAACCGATAACTACGACACGACCTTGAGTTGGGTCGATGTTAGCCAGTTCAGTGTACAGACCATTCAGAGCTTCTTGACCTTCAGCTTTCAGAGTAGATTTGTTGAAGTTGAACAGAACGTCTGAACGCAGAGTAAAGGTTTTGTTCTCAACAACTGGCGCTGGAGCAACAACTGGAGCTGGTGCTACAACTGGAGCTGGAGTTTCTTGGTTGAAGCGGTAAGCAACACCCACACTCAGCATGCCGTTGTCTGGACGTGCATTCAGAGTACCTTTATCACCGATGTTGTTGATCCACTGATATTCAACACGGGTAGCGATGTTTGGAGTGATCGCGTATTCAGTACCTAATGCGAATACTGGAGAAACGCCAGTATCGTTATTAGAGAAGTTTTTCTGAGTTGGTGCTGGAGAAGTAGCAGCAACTGTTGCAGAAGAATCTGCACGCCATACCATACCACCTAAACGTGTATAAACGTCTAAGTCTTCCATTACTGGATAGCTTAATTTAGTGGTTAATTGGATACCTTGAGCACGGAATGCACCGTTGTCATATGAACCTTTATAAGTCATACGACCTAACCAATCGTAACCCAGTTCAAAACCTAAGTATTGGTTGTACTGATAACCAGCAAATGCACCTGCACCTAATTGATCACGGTGAGTGTTACCATTACCGATAGAAGTTTCACCAAAATGGTTGCTAGTACCTTGGTATTGAGACCAACCTAATTTACCACCGGTATACCAGGTATTGTCTTTTGGAGCTGCTTGCGCTGCAGTTGCGAAAGCTGCCACTGCCACTGCTAATGCGATAGCTGTCTTTTTCATTTTTACGCCTCGTTATCATCCAAGTTAGGCATTTGGCTTTAAGCCTTATTATTTGCCCTTGGTTAAATTATTGTTAGGAATCCAATACTTTCATCAAATGATGATCCCAAAAAATGGGATTTAAAGCATAACCTTAACGACATAAAGTCTACAATGAACTTAAAAAGTTACAAGTAATCCTTTAAAATTCGACTTAAAATTTTAAAAAAATCCGTCTTATTCCACAATGGGAAAGATTCTGTATTTTTGTTAAATTTATTGTAACTATATGATTTAGGTTACAAATACATTTGACTTATCTTAAATGATATCAGAGTGTTTTGAGTATTAGGAAAACTCTTAAATTTCACTAATGGTAGTGAATTGAATGAATTTTTACGGAATTCAAATGTCGTTTAGATGTATTACTACTTTCTAAATGGATATTCGTATTAATTTGTTGTCGCATAATAAACCCGAGGGTTTTTCCTTTACTTGCAGCAGATTCTAATCGTTTCATCTCTTCTGACGATATTTCTGGTAACCAACCCAGCACTACACTGTAATTACCACTCACCAGTGCTTTTTCCATTAAATCAACGGTTGTTATCATATTTATATGATTTAACTGGATTATTTTATTGAGTGGTAATCCTGCATTTTTTAACCAAGTGCGGTTTAGTTTTTGTTGTGGGTTTAACCACAATAACCAACGTGATTCATGGCTATACTGCTTTAGTAATGGTAAAAGAATGTGATTAATGACGAGCGGATTTTGGTAGAGAAGTTCACTCACCATGCCTTGTTTATTATCGCTATCGTAAGTCGCCACTGTTGAAGGGATAGATAGAGGTAATACCTCATTTGAGATCTCTTGGAGAATGGCGTTCTGTCTTGTCGGAGATGATGTTGAGAGTTTCATATTTACCTCGTTCCATATGCACTGTATGAATATACAGTATATCTATATTTCGCTTAAATCAAGTCCATTTTTTTGAAAGTTCCTCTCAAATTTTATGTAAATCTCTATTTTTAAGTCGTTAACTATTGGCAATAAAAAGGAAATTCTTTATTGTCTTTCTCGTGATGACTTATGCATGTTTTTGAATTCAAAGATAAAATTTAATCTTAAAGTTTGTGTCGGAGTTTCAATGTTATTTTTACCTGAGCAAAGGAAGGCTCATTTATTATCGCGTATTGCGCAATATGGAGAGTTAACAACAAAGTCTCAATTTGGTGGTGTTAGCTTAATGATTGATGATGTTATGTTTGCTATCACGTCTGATAATCAGTTTTATTTAAAAGGTAGTGGCTTTTTAGAAACGCTCTATAAAGCAACAAAAATGAGTTCCTATACTTATTTGAAAAAAGGAATTCCTATCATATTGCGTTATTACCATATAACGGATTCATTATGGAAAAATCAGCAAAAATTAGATCAATATATTGATATGTCATATCACTACAGCATTCAAGAATATTTAGGACAGCGGAAGAAGCCTTGCAGAATAAAAGATTTACCTAATCTAGGTGTAATATTGGAAAAAAGATTAAACCAAATTGGCATCAATCAAGTTGAAGAATTGCGTTTAATTGGTGCTAAGGCGTGTTATTTAAAATTAATGCATAGACACAATTTGAGAAATAGTGAACTTTTACTTTCATTAGCAGGCGCTATTGTTGGGTGCCATCGTTCTGTATTACCTAGCCAACTTAAAATGGAATTATTAGATTGGTACAACGAATTATCTTTTCAATAATATAAAAGTAATGACCGTTATTTTCTCTAATGTGCTTATGGAAATTAGAGAAAATAACGTCAATAAGAGGCTAAGCTTGAGGTTGAGGTAGGCTGCTTGATTCGCTTTGCTCAATAATTTGGATGCAACTAATAATCTGTGGCAGTAAATCCAACAGTAATCGGATTTGAGTGAGTACTAATTGAATGCGAGGATTATCAGCATTAGGTAATGCATTGATCCTTTCAATTAATTCTACATGAGATAGCTTAAATCCTTCATTTTGTGGCATTCTGCGGCGTAAAGCAGAATCAATATAACAAACGGTATCATTAAGCAACGTGAGCACATTTTCATCTTCTATTTTTGAGCGATGAACGCCAAGTGCAGAAATATAACTGAGTAAAGTATGATTTAAACAAAGCAGCTGGAAAGCGACTTCTTGGGATGCTTGATAACTTTTTGGCTCTGAGGACATATTTGAGATCAGTGATGCTAATTCACCATCACTGCTATGAGCATTTCGACGAGCAATGCGATAACCCAAACTATTATCTTTTCCTTGATAATACTGAATAAGGATGGCATCAAGATAATAGCAGTTATTTGTCATTGTTTTTTGAATAACAACAGGCAATTGACGGAATTTCCAATCAGGCCAAATAAAGCTGACAGCAAACCACGCTATGGCACAGCCAATTAAGGTGTCGATAATGCGAGGAAGGGCAACATCATAACCTTCACCAAGTAAATTGAAGCTTAATAAAACCAATAAAGTAATAAATAGAGTGGCATGTGCATACTGTATGGTTCTAAATGCGAAAAAGAGCGTACCAGTGATCACAATTAAAACGAGTTGCCCTTCAATTGAAGGAACAAAATATAAAATAGGGAAGCCAATTAAAATACCAATAATAGTACCACTAACACGTAAGGTAAGACGTCGGCGAGTAGCATTATAGTTGGGTTGGCAAACAAATAGGCTAGTCAATAATATCCAATAGCCTCTATCCAATTGGAAAAATTGAATAATGGCATAACCAATACATAACACCAGTGACATCCTAACGGCATGTCTAAAAAGTGCCGACTTAGGCGTGAGGTGTTGTTTTATTCTTAGTGCAATGTCGCGCCATCCGGTTAAACCATCATCAGAAAGTTGCGTTTCTTCTTTTTGGTCATGGGAAATTTGGTATTGCTCTGTGCTAATACTTCGTAAAAGCGCATCAATGCCTTGAAGATTTTGCAGTAAATTATTTAAAGGTGTAATTAATTGTGGTTCTGAAGTCGTATTTTTTAAATGATTTAATGCATTCTCTAAATAATTTATAGCACGCTCTAATGAAGGGTTATGCTGATATTTTTTATGCCAAAGAATCGATTGTGCAACTTGCTCACAAGCACGTGCTTGCATAGAAAGTAAACGTTGAAAACGAAATAATACATCGCTATGCCGCAATTCATTACTTAATAGCTGGTATTGAGCATGTGACGAACTTGCTCGCTCATGAATATCTTGAGCAACAAAATAGTAATGAAGTGTGAAACGACTACTGCGTTGGCCTCTATCACCTTTTAATCGACTTAATAATGTAACTTTAGTTTGGTTCATCGTATCAATTAATTGGCTATTTGCCATTGCTAAATTATAAAGCGAATGTTGATAGTCATCTTCGATATCTGGATCAAATAATGTCGCTTTAGCTTCGAGGTAAGTTGCGAGTTGTTGGTAGCAGCGAGTTAAATTGTCCTGAACTGGGCGAATTGGGAATAATAAGTGTCCAACTAATGTTAAAGAGTTATACCAAATAGCACCTAACAGTAATAAAACGGGTTGTTCATACCATTCAGGAAAAATGGGCATACCGAGCATAGTATAAATTGCGATTAATAAAGCACCAAAAGCAATAGTTGCGTACCGTTGCCCTAAAGCACCCAATAAAATAAATCCCCAAGTAGAAATAGCTAATCCACAAAAAAATAAAATAGGATAGGGATAAAGTAATCCTATAGATGCTGAAGCAAGAAGAAAACAGCATAAAGTGATAACGAGGTTTTTTAAACGCCCAACAAGCCTATCATCTAAATCAGTTAATGCTGCCGCAACCACACCTAAAGTGAGAGGAATTGTGTATTTAGGCTCTTGCCCTAAAATCCAAGGAAACAAAGTCGTTCCTGTAAGCGCGATTATTATGCGAATATAATATAAAAAGTGGCTATTATAGATAAATCGGCGGGCGCCATTTAGCAAAGTGAACACAAAAAGCCCTTAAATAAACAAGATGAAGATAATTACCTCTTAGAATATAGGGTTTATCACCGATTAAAAAGAGCTTAACAACAGACTATTTGTTATTTATTGCAGGAATTACGTATGGAACTGAAATCCACCCCGATGGGACAACGTTTAGCACAACATCCTTATAATAGAGTCAAATTGTTAAATGCAGGCATTGAAGTCAGTGGTGAAAAACATCAGTATTTAATTCCTTTTAACGAGTTGATTAATATTTTCTGTAAAAAAGGGATTGTGTGGGGGGAGTTAGAATTTTTATTGTCTGAAGATAAAGTTGTTCGATTACATGGAACCGACTGGGAAGAAACTCAGCAGTTTTATCGTTATCTTTATCAATCATGGCAAAATTGGAGCAAAGAAATGAGCGAAATAAGTGCTCAGGTGCTTGAGAAGCAACTCCATAATATTAGTGAAATCACTCAATCAAATAGATGGATAAAACAATCTAAACTTAGTGAAATTCAACAAGCCATAAAAGAAAGCTTTTCTGCTATTCCTCTCCCTCTTGAACGCCTTATTCAATTTGATAATTGCCATACTCTTTATCAACAATGTTTAGAATGGCTCAAGCAAGGTGAAGTACTTATTAATAAAGAAAATTCTGCATGGGTAACTCAAATATTAAATGATCATGCGGAGTTTTTTAATACGATTGAATCATCACCATTAAATGAATCTCAGTGCCGTGCCGTAATAAATGGAGAAGAAAATATTCTTGTTCTCGCGGGTGCGGGAAGTGGTAAAACATCCGTATTAGTTGCTAGGGCAGGTTGGTTATTACGACGCCAATTAGCGCAACCCGATCAAATTTTATTGCTTGCTTTTGGGCGTAAAGCTGCACAAGAAATGAATGAAAGGCTTTCTCGTTGTTTAAATGACGATATTATGGCAAAAACATTCCATGCACTGGCATTATCCATTATTCAACAAGCAACAAAAAAACAACCCAAAATTAGTGAGCTTGAAATAAATAGTGAAAAAAGAAGATCTCTATTATTAGATGAGTGGCGAAATCAGTGTCAACAGAAAAAAGCACAAGCAAAAGGGTGGCGTGAATGGTTATCTCAAGAGTTTGAGTGGGATATTCCTGATGGCGAGTTTTGGCATGATAAAAAATTAGAAAACCAAGTTGCTGTAAGATTAGAACGTTGGGTTGGTTTATTAAGGATGCAAGGAGGTAGCCAAAAATCGCTGATTGGCAGTGTAGAACCTGAATATACCGAAGCCTTTAAAAAATATTTAAAATTATTATCGCCATTATTAAAAGCTTGGAAAATGGCATTAAAAGAAGAAGATGCGATCGATTTTTCGGGCTTATTGCATCAAGCTATTAATCTTATTGAGAAAGGGCGCTTTATTAGCCCATGGAAACATATTCTTGTCGATGAATTTCAAGATATTTCACCATTAAGAGCCTCATTATTAACTGCATTAAAACAGCAAAACAAACAAACATCTCTATTTGCAGTCGGTGATGATTGGCAAGCCATTTATCGTTTTAGTGGCGCAGAATTATTATTAACAACTTCTTTCCATCACGCTTTTGGTGAGGGGGCTGAATGTGCATTAGATACAACCTATCGTTTTAATGACACGATAGGGAATATTGCTAATACGTTTATTCAACAAAATCCAGCTCAATTATCTAAACCTTTAAATAGTTTAGTGAAAGGTAATAAAAAGTCAGTTGTACTGTTATCTGACGATCAACTTGAAAATTTACTAAATAAAATGAGTGGTTATGTAGAAGAAAATGAAACTATTCTTTTACTCGCTCGTTATCACTATTTAAAACCAGAATTATTAAAAAAAGCGAAAACACGCTGGCCTAAATTAGATCTGCAGTTTATGACTTTTCATGCTTCAAAAGGGCAACAAGCAGATTACGTTATTATTTTAGGTTTACAAGAAGGTAAAGATGCTTTCCCCGCACCAGCAAGAGAATCGATTATTGAATTGGCATTACTGCCTAGTGTTGAAGATTATCCTAATGCGGAAGAGCGACGTTTAATGTATGTCGCTTTAACAAGAGCAAAAAAACAAGTATGGCTATTATTTAATAAACAACAGCCATCTTGCTTTGTTTCAGAACTAAAATCTCAAGGTGTTCCTATACAACGAAAACCTTAGGATTATTTTAATCTCTCTTTTAAGTAACCTTCGTAATCTGGAATTTTAATTGTAGATTCTTGTGAAAACAGAGGTGATGAAATTAAAAAGTTCGCCGTTGCACGGTTCGTTGCAACTGGGATGTTCCAGACTGTAGCTAAACGTAGAAGCGCCTTAACATCGGGGTCGTGCGGAACGGCATTTAATGGGTCCCAAAAGAAAATCATAATATCAATTTTCTTTTCGGCGATCATTGCACCTATTTGTTGGTCGCCACCCATTGGACCACTTAGCATTTGAGTAACAGCAAGACCTGTATGATGATTGATTAAATTACCGGTGGTTCCTGTTGCAAATAACTTGTGTAGAGACAGTTGTTCACGATTATTTTCTACCCATTCCAGTAATGAGCTTTTGCAGTGATCATGGGCAACAAGCGCGATATTTTTTTCTTTTAAGAGCGTGCGGTCAATTTGTTCCATTTGATACCTTTAAATATAAATATAGTAATTGTTCCAGTTTTCAAAATACCTTTTTTTTATCTTATAAGCTATGAACAGATCAAGATACTATGATGTATCATAATATTTTCAATCTTCATGATGAACGGAGTAGGTAAATGGTGGATTCAGACATTTATGACATTTTAAGAAGCGTTAAAACCATTGCGCTTGTTGGTGCGAGTAATAAAGAAGATCGCCCAAGCTATAAAGTCATGAAATTCCTATTAGAACAAGGCTATGATGTTATTCCTGTTAATCCAGGTATGTCAGGGCAAACCTTATTGGGGCAGCAATGCTATGCCTCACTAAAAGATATTCCTGTTGCTGTTGATATGGTTGATGTTTTTCGTCAATCTGACGTAGCATTAGAAATTGCGAAAGAAGCAATCGAAATTAATGCCAAAGTATTATGGTTACAAATTGGTGTTATCAATGAAGATGCTAAAGATTTAGCTGAAGATGCTGGGTTACGTGTGGTGATGGATCGTTGCCCTAAAAAAGAAATTGAGGCACATGGCCTTCCTTGGTAATACGCCAAAATAAAATCGCCGAAAACGAATTCGGCGATTATCATTCCATTCAGATTACTGGTTAATTTCTTAATCGTGGAGCCTGTAATTGGCTACGAATCGACTGTGATAACTCATCCAATGAGTCATTATCTAAGTGCTCATCTGAAACTTCATAGGTTATCTGCGCTTCAGCAAGATAAGTATGAACGGGTTGTCCTTCATCATCTTCCATTACAACATGGTACCAAGGTGCTGCTCGCAAGGTCACATTAGATGCAATATCATCCTCATTAGGTTGATCAAGGGAATATTCAGCATCCACATCGACGACAACGCCTAAGTAGCCGAGTAATTTATGTCTAACTTGCTGCCCTATCCCAAATTTGCTGGCGGTCATCATAGTATCACCTCCATATAGCCTTGCTTATTGGTTATATATATGAGGGCACAAAGTGAAATTTCAAGGATTTGAAAAAAATATAATCCTTTGCTTTCATTATGAATAAAGAACCTCACAAAATCAGATTATCTATTGTATAAAGAAAAGACAATAACCTAGACAGAATTTTTATTTGAAGAATACAATTAGAAGGGCATATGAAAATTGGTAGAGAATATATTATTCAAGGGCGTGTTCAAGGTGTTGGTTTTCGTTTTTTCACCTATCAATGGATGAAAAAACAACCAATAACAGGGTATGTTTGGAATCGTGATGACGGTAGTGTGGGAGTAAAAGCTTTCGCGAAAGAAAATGCATTAAAAGCATTTGAGGATTGGTTAGATGCTGGTGGCCCAAGAAGTGCCAAAATTACATTTTGGTCAGCAACATCTTGTGAATATGAACAAATGGCAGATTTTTCAATCCACCATTATGAGTAATATTGTTTTAATTATTTTTTATCGAAAGACAATATTAAATACATTTAACGGGTTTGGGTAAACCCGCAAGTTTTGTCGCTTGTTTTGCGGGACCTTTAGGAAACAAACGATAAAGATAGCGGCTATTTCCTTTTTCATCGCCATATTTCTGTGCAAGCGCTTTTACTAACATACGAATAGCAGGGGAGGTATTAAATTCTAAATAAAACTGGCGAACAAAACGGATAATCTCCCAATGTTGTTCTGTAAGCTCAATTTCTTCTAATTCAGCTAATGTTGGAACCATATCTTCATTCCACTCATTGCTATTTTTTAAATAACCGTGACTATCGGTCTCGATTTCTTTTCCGTTAAATACAAACATGTGCGTAGTAACCAATCAAAAATAATACCGCTAATTTAGCAAAAATAAGGAAAATACCCAAGTAGAACCCATAAATCGTTGATAAATTAAGCCATTGACTTGAAATGCGTTTAATTTTACGGCAAACAGTGCAATAAGGGCTTTACAACCTAGTCTTAGGTGTTTATATTGCTCCCCATTGCGGAGGGGTGGCCGAGCGGCTGAAGGCAGCGGTCTTGAAAACCGCCGATGGGAAACCATCCGAGAGTTCGAATCTCTCCTCCTCCGCCATTTCAACATCTCCTAGCGTCTCCTAAAGTCTCCTTATCCCATTAAAATCAAACCTTCGCACTAAATCATTGTCTCTTGAAGTCTCTTAACGTCTCTTGAAAGCTCTATCATTTGTTGTATAGTTTTTTGTATAGAATTACCCTATACAAATTCCCTATACAAAATTGGTGATTTATGAAGCTAACGGACATGGCGATTAAAAAAGCAAAACCACGCGAAAAAGTTTATTCACTGGGTGATGGCAATGGATTGTCTTTAATTGTTGAACCTAATGGGTCAAAAGGGTGGAGGTTTAGATATCAGTTCAATGGTAAATCAAAGATGATATCGCTTGGCATATACCCTGTTATTACATTAAATGAAGCCAGAGAAAAAAGAGATGACGCTAGAAGATTGGTTGCAAATGGAACTGATCCAGCAGAAGCAAGAAAAGAAGAAAGGAATAAGGCTAGCGGTCAATCAGAGAATACATTCAAAAAGATAACTTTAGAATGGTATGAGGGAAGAAAAGACCGGTGGTCTGAAGGTTACCGTGATGACATGATGGAAGCATTTGAAAATGATGTTTTCCCATATATTGGAGATCGCCCAATAGCAGAGATTAAACCTCTCGAATTACTTGAAGTGCTTTCAATAATGGAGAAACGTGGTGTTACAGAGAAATTAAAAAAAGTTCGTCAGCGCTGTGGAGAGGTTTGGAAATACGCCATCATCACTGGACGAGCTGAGTATAATCCTGCTCCAGATTTAGCTAGTGCTTTTATTCCACATCAACGAGAAAATTATCCATATTTATTGGCTGATGAATTGCCTGAGTTTTTATCTTCAGTAGACAAGTATCAAGGAAGTCAGATCGTAAGAACTGCTTTAAATATCTTAATGCTCACTGGTTTAAGACCGGGAGAATTGCGAAAATCAGAATGGTCATTTATCGACTTTGAAAGCAAGACATGGAAACTACCAGAAAAAATCATGAAGATGGGTAGAGTGCATGTTGTGCCAATGTCAGATCAGGTAATTTCTTTACTACGTCAAATACAGCCAATAAGTGGCGATTATCAGTATATTTTCCCTAGTCGAACTAACCATAAGAAGCACCTGTCAGAAATGGCGATAAATACAATGATTGGTAGAATGGGCTATAGAGGAAGGGCTACTGGTCACGGCTTTAGACACACCATGAGTACAATATTGCATGAAAAAGGATTTAATACAGCGTGGATAGAGTTACAACTTGCTCATGTTGATAAAAACTCTATCCGTGGCACTTATAACCATGCGCTGTATTTGGAGGGTAGAAGGGAGATGATGCAGTGGTATGCTGATTATATAGATGAGCTGAGAAGTAAAAAGAAATAAAATTCAATTGATAGTTTTTTCAGGGCAGCGAGTGTTATTAATTCGTTGCTCTATCCATTCGTTAATTTCACTTTCAATAAAAGCAACCGAACGAGAGCCTATTTTAACTTGCTTTGGAAACTCTCCTTTATCTATTAATTTGTAAGTCCATGACTTGCTATATCCCGTTCTATCTAAAACTTCATCCAAGCGTAATAATTTATATTCCATTCTTCTCTTCCTTTTGCAGGTTTCTGATGTATTGGCACATAACATCTTTGGTGTTGTACTTTGTGTGATTTAGAGGCTTAAACTTCGGTGTGTATTTATCGAGGATATGAGTTGTTAGTTTGTCGTTGGGTATTCCATGACTTCTGAGTTCGATTAAGCATTCCTTTGCTATTTGCCTTCGTGCGTTTTCCATTGCCTGTGCATTCATAGTCTTTGCCTTTTATTTCTCATTATTACTCTGAGTGAGTTAGGGCAATTTTCTATTTCAACGTTATAAATTGTATTTTTAATTTTAACTCTGTGATTTATTCGAAATCCTTTCTTGCTTTTATCGTGGATATTTAAAGCTGCATTTATTGCCATTCTTTCTATATCACTAACATCACCATGAATTCTGATTTCCATAATTCACCTATGCTATTTTCCATTCATTTAATATCCTGTTGCCGATATTAATTAAATCGTCTCTATCGACAGTGTTAATTATCTTTCGTGGCTTGATATATGGTCGCCATATTAAAAGCATTGAGCCTTTATTATTACCGTTAACTGGTTTGTTTGTTCCTGCATTAATAAAAGATATTCTTCCTCCTGTAATTAGTCTCACTTCATCAACTGTTTCTAATGCAGAATTAAACCAATCAACAGAAGTATCAGCAGGAATTAACATTACAACAGGCTGTAATTGCTTTTTACATTGCTCAGCGGATTTATTTACCCATGGCTGAATATCTGAATAGGGAGGATTAATCCAAATAGCGCCGTAACTTTCCCAGTCGCAATTTAACGAGTCGTCTTTTTCGGTGAGGTAATGAGAGCAGAGTGCATTATTTTTATTAGCGGCGGCATCTAAATAGAAACCGAATTCAGCGTCCAGTGCTGTAAATAAAGGTAGGGGAGTTTGCCATCTATCACGCAATTCCTTTGGCGTGTGGCTACCTCCGTAGTCAGCCTTCATTCTCCGCACCCTTCATAATCAAAAAGCAAGTCATAGCTGCGCGATAATAGTTTTTATCGTAAATTTCCAACTCGCCTTTCCCTTCATCAAAATGATATGCACACCAACCAATATCGTTATCTATATAATTCATGCATATCTTATTCTCAATAATAATCGGCATTGCGTCAGATGGGTTGTTGCAAGGGTCGAAAGGCGTTGCATCCATATCATCAAACAAAACTATTTCAGTACGTTCGTATGCAATTGTGTTTAATTTAATATTCTCAGCAACCTTTTTATTAATCTCGAAGTCAGATAGTTCGGTGTATTTATTCATTTTCATCATCCATATTATCAATCGCATCCATTACATTGGAGCCTCTAATTATTTCCAATGCTTCACAAGCCATATCAAAGACCAGTCTTTCTTGTGGGTGAGGTGATTCCCAGTATTTAAAACCCTCTCTATGTGAATACCCCATCATTGAATAAAACTTACCAGCCAATATTATTGCTACATCAACTAATTCTTTATCTGTCATTACTTCCACGAATCACCTCGCCACAAACAACCTCAACATTCCTCACTGACATTAAATATTCAGCACGTTTATTGCATTCCGATTGCGTATATATATCTTCCGTTACAGGTACAGCAGAACCCTGTATTAGTATGAGTAATACATATCCGATTATTTGCATGGTTATTTAATCTAATTTATAGAGTGGTATATTTATTTTTTCACTTCTTTCTTCATTAAGATGGGTATATCCATATTCCTTGATATTATCAAAACTGCATTCCATTATATAACCAACAGGCTTTAAGCTACTAATGCGCAATAGCTCATCGCATACATCAATTATTTCTTGCCAGTTATATTCATTAACTTCCTCACCAGCATTTATTTTATTTTTTAAATATTTCGCTATCTGCAATATCTCATCATTCATTTTTTATTTCCACCTCGTCGCCGATTAATATATCTTTGCATTCAATCAAAGCTGCTCTATATCCAGCCTTAAATGCCATACGCCTAACACCAATTAAATGACTATCAGGCGGTGCTACTGATGGACTATAACCGTGAGACTTCTTAAACCATGCTTCAAATTCTTCATCTAATATATCCATGCTTACTCCTGAATTTTAGGCATAAAAAACCCTGCTAGTGCAGGGTTGGAACCATTATTTTATTTATTTTTTTTAATCGTTCTTTTCTTTTTGTGAATAGTTCATACTTTAGCATTTTCCTTCTTTCTTTCTCTTCTATATTATCTGTTTTTCCATTAATTGCATTAAATCGCAAGAATACAGCGTATAATCTCCTTTCTAGAGTTATAGTTTCATCAATTAGTTTTTTTAGCGGTAAGTAGAGGTCATGACTTATTTTTAATGAGTCATTGCAAGTTTGACTCATCATTTGAATAATTGTTGAATTTATAAAAAACGAATGCAATTTTTTATCTTCATAGTTTGATTTTTTTATTATAAATGTATATGCGTCTTTTCTAAAGCGAAGAGAAACATTCTCTAATTTATCATCCTTTATGTCTTTTTCTATGTCTCTCAGTTTTATATAAAATTCTATTATTTTTTCTTTTTCTTCAGAAATGACATTACAGTAATGATCAAAGTTTTGTTTTAATTCCTTTTTTTTATCATTTTTCTGTAAAAAATAAACAATAATAGTAGTTACGATACCAAATGTAGACGTAAAACTGAAAAATGTACTCCATTTATTTTCATCACCAATATTCCAATAAAAGAAAATTGCGTAAGTTATAGCAATAAAAATAACAACACTCAACACTATGTATAACCACCATTTCTTACTCATACCCCCTCCTTATTTAAAGCAGGAATCATACTCACATCCATGTGACTAATCCACTGTCAAAATACTTCCTTAATTCACACTTATTTGCTTTAATGCTTCACGAACAGCGATTAATCGTGATTCCATTCTTATATATTTAGGGTTTGGAATAGAAGGCCAATCGCCATGCCAAGCATCATCAAATAAAGTTGTTAATTTTCCACCTATAAAACTATTGCAACAATCATCTTTAACATTGTCGGATAGTTCGATTAAATCCCAGTATTCCCTTGCTTCGTATTGGTCTATTTCATCATCTTTACGTAGTTTGATAACTTGCTTTTTAGCGTATTCAGCATTTGCATCGTTATCAGCGTCTATCTTAGAGATTAAATTAGAATCTAATTTGCCTATCCAGTAGTGATTGTTAATACTCTGAATAAACTCAACTAGTGAGCTACCCATCGAGCCCCAAAAACAAGACCATGAATTGCCACATTCGCTAATTGTGACATGACCATTTTGATTATCGCCGTAGTCCTCAAGATAAACATGAATAGGGTCGTGACGCTCTACACCAGTTATTACTAACTTAGTAACTTGAGATTGTTCAACTTTCATATTCATTCCTCTTCATTGCATCCCTGCGAGTTAATCATCTATAACAGAACCAAGGCTTCTCTGGCACTCACCGCAAAAAGCCGTCTTTTTAGACTTCAACCTAACCCCATCCCACAGGTGAGTGTTATCCGCATCATCACCATTAAAACCATAAAAATAACTAGTGCTACCTGATGCTGTATGAATTACATAGAATGAATAATCATTACCGCAATGATGGCATGACGTAGCACCACTTTTTAATTTCATATCTATCTCCTGTTTGCATCCTTGCACTGAGTCCGTGATTAATCGTCGTTTGGGTTATCCCATTCGATATAAGCGCAATCTTCTGCTTCAACCGTTATCTGCCCTGTATTTGAACATCCACAGCAAGTAACACTATCGCCATTAAACACCTTCTTTCCGTCACCTTCTGTTGCGATGGTGCACATATCGTCTCCACATACATCACAGTTATTAAAATCTGTGGTATCAAATAATTTTTTCATGGTTATATCCTTTGGTTAAATCACATAAATAGTGTGGCGTGGGTAGGGGAGTCCGATAGGAGCGAATCACAAAGACTGGAAGAATGGCAATAATTCACTTTCTTCTATTTTGTAATCTGCCCATTTACTGGCTAGTGTTTCAGGTATTGAAATCATTGAGACGGCAGTTACAATTTCATTCGGCATCAGAAAAACATGCTCAGTTTCATTGTTATCATCAAGGGCGTATAGAACGAAGAAGTCAGCGGTATCCTTTTGTTTGTTTATGCAATAACCCCATCTTGGGGCTGCATTTTTAATGCCTTTCCCTTGCTGTTTTCGCCTTATTCTTGACGTTTTAACATCTATCGTTATATTTCCAATGGTGAAATCAATATCTGCTTGATACTTCAAGTCATTATTATCTATGGATATTGGAACTGCCTTCTTAAACTTTTGCTCACCAATAACCGCTATTCTATCTGTAACTGACCCATATCTAGCTTTATCACCAGTTACTGGATAATCCGCCTTCCTTAGCGTGCTATATACCGATTGCCACGGTATACCTAGCTCCATACCAACTAACTTAAGATTTTTATGCCGAGAGTAACTTTCTATACATAATTGTGTATTATCCATGCTTGATTCCTTCTAAAACGGGATCATATCGTCATCAAAGTCCATTGGTGGCTCACTTTGTGGTGCTGGATTCTGCGGTTGCTGTGGCTGACCCCATCCTTGAGACTGTGGCTTCTGGCTTCCTGCTTGATTACCACTGTTACCGCCTAACATCTGCATCGAACCGCCAATATTGACCACCACTTCAGTTGTGTATCGGTCTTGACCACTTTGGCCTGTCCATTTACGTGTTTGCAGAGAACCTTCTATGTATACCTGACTTCCTTTTCTCAGATATTCACCTGCAATTTCGGCTAATTTTCCGAAGATGCACACTCGATGCCACTCAGTCCGATCCTTCATTTCACCAGTTTGTTTATCACGCCACGATTCCGATGTGGCTAGTGTGAGATTAGCGACTGCGCCACCTGATGGCATATAACGGATTTCTGGATCCTGCCCCAAGTGGCCGATGAGAATAACTTTGTTAACGCCTTTACTTGCCATATACACTCCATTGATTGCCAAATTTAATGCCTAACTTGTTTAACCCCTGATCCATTACTTCGATGAACTCAGGCACTAACTCGTCGAATTCTTTCATCATTTTTTCGTCACGCTCAACAGGGAAATATGCGATTTCTTTCCCTGCCGGCATGCGTGGGTCAAAATTTGCAAAGTGCCAGATATCCTTACCTGTAACCCACATGGAATATTGAACTTGAGCCACATATTCCTTTTTCATTGCATCGATTCCATTCAATGCTAAGTCTATAAATACGTCCGTGTTATTAGGGCATTTAAGCTCTAATCCAGAGCCATCACTGCAAATGCCGTCTGGTGAGCAAGCTATCCGTAGTTGATCATCTTTGAATATTATTGGCACTTCCTTTGCCGTTAATCCGGTGTAAAACTCGAATGTCATCCTTGCTTCTAATTCGTAGTTTTTACCCCATTCCAGCGTCCTCGCTGATACCTCCTTGTAAACTCCCGTGCAGACTTCACCAATAAGGGTGTTTAAATATGTTTTCTTTGTGTCTGACCATTTAGTGCCTGATCTTGGCTTAGAGATAACTTTCCATGCCTCAGAGGCAGTTACTACGCCAAGCCTGATAGACATCCATTCTTCGCTTCCTTGCTCTACTTTGGTTAAATCGATGCCTGTTTTGCTTAGAATGATGTCATTACTAATCATTTCCCTTCTGCCTTTTTCCTTAGCATGTCGATAATGGTATTGGCTTCAAATGCGGTTAATTGCTCTGGATGGGATATTTGATGGTTGAATTTTTTACTAATGAATGTGAAGAATGCGTCACTCCATTCGCCATTAACTTTAAGCATCAAGTCCGTGATAGCCTTTAATTGATCCTCACTTGCTGGCGTTATGTCCTTTGGTTCTTGTTGCTCGTTCCCAAAATCAATACCTTCTCCAGCCTCAGTATTAACATAGTCAATAGCCTTATCTAAACGTTCTCTGCGAGGCCAGTATTTAGCAGCCTGTTTCACTACTGTTTTTAGAATCATCTGCTCTTCGTCAGTTACCCAAGGACACGATTTTTTCTTTGATATCCAAGCTTTCCATGCAGTTGATCTGTCACGTATTGCGTAAATATCAGCAATAGCCATTGTGTGAGTTAGATAGTCTCCATCTTCTGTCTTTACTACAGTGTAAGCCCCAACAATCTCACCTCTTTGCTCCTGAGTGGCAAAGGCGTTGTATTCGTGACGAGGTGCGGTATCTATTGATGTGAGTTGAAAATTATCATTTTGTCGAACGATGCTTGATTGACACCACTTAATAGCCTGTGATTGTTGAGCAATATGCATCAATCCCATGTAACTGATATCGAGACATACTTTCTTGTCTCTAGGAACTAGGTAAGCCAACTTTTGCGCTGGGTTTAAACTAATTCCGATAGCTGATACATTCATGATCGCACTACGAACTGACACAAGATTATTAACTGCAACATTTGCCAGATAATCATTGTTCGCGAATATTTGCATGGCAAATTCAGATTCCCTTTTGAATGCAATGCTTGGCTCGCTACACACTTGTTCGAACTCATTTTTAAGAGGATTTACAACCTCATATATTTTTTGAACTGCATTTGTCACGACATCCTCCTACGTTCCTGATAGTTCTTTAACTCCTTATAAAGACTATCAATTGTCATATCGAAAACGCTGTCACTCCATTGACTGGTAATGTCTTTTGGTAATCCATCAACCACGTTAAATGCGACATTACTTAACTCAGCGTCCTTTGCATCAATCCATGATGCTTCTTCTTGTCTTCGCTCTTCCATTGCATCAAGTTCATGATAAGGATTCACGCAACCCTCCTTAGCATAGCCAGTTTAGAAATAGGAGCATCCTTGCTTGCTTCACTGACAATCCTGTCAATCTCTTCCTTGTCGAACTGCATAATCCATTGCAGGGCCTCAACTGGGTCAATCTCCGTTAATCTAGCCAGCTCAGCGAAACTTCCTGTCTCAATACTAAGCTTGCTACTTTCATCAAATTCCATGACTGTTTTGCCGTCTACTACCCGAGTTCCGTTCGAGTAGCTGTATGAAATTTGCATAATCACCTCAACTTACAAATGTCGGTATTACGCCAACGGTTGTCACAATGACCACAGCTAAACTGAATAACCATGGGCTTGTACGTTTATTCTTACGTGCTTGAGGCGTAGTGATACGCACCGCCATGCAATCACGCATAGTGATGTAATATTCTGATTTCATTGTTACCTCGCTAGGTGAGCGATAGGGTGGTTATCTGGTGTTGGTGCGGTGGGTTAGTAGTGGATCTTAACGTTTGATACTAGGTTTTTAGCAATAGCAATAATGCAGTTCTTAGCACACTCTTCTGGAATACCAGCATCAATTAAATCTTGCATAGCTTGATTGTTAATTGCTTTCTGATGCTCCTTATCAGCCTGACGTTTAGCTTCTTCCTGACGCTTACGTTCTTCTTCTGCTAATCGCGCTTGTTCTGCTTCCTGTGCTTTCTTGCGTTCGGCTTCGATAGCTAATTGCTTCTCGCGTTCTGCCTTTTCCTTAGCTTCTTTTGCCGCTTGCTCTGCACGTTGAATAGCTTCCTGCTTTTCACGCTCTGCACGTTCGGCTGCTTCTTTTGCTTCACGCTCACGCTTAGCTAACGCTTCAATTTCTTGCCGTGCCTTTCGTTCAGCTTCGAGTCTTGCCTGTTCCGCAGCTTGTCGTTTCATTTCTTCTTCACGAGCAATGCGCTGGCGTTCTTCTTCAGCTTTGCGCAGATCAAACAATTCGTTCATTTGCAGAGCTTCTTCATGATCAACTTCGACTTGCTTCTTAAGCGCTTCGGCTTCTTCGCGAGCTTTTTCTTGCGCTTCCCATTCTGTTAGTGGTTTGCGAATTCCATCACTCAGTAAGTCAAGTTCGTCTCGAAATAGCTTACGTGCGGCATCTACTTTCTTAGGTAATTCTTTCAGGTCATTAACAACCAGTTTGCCAGCCTTATCAATAGCTGTTTTTGTTTGAGTAACTTTGTACGCCAGAGATGCAAAAGCCTTTCGGTTTTTAGCTACTGAGAAATCACTGTCGAGTTCTTTACGCTCTTCTTCTGCAAGAGACTTAATGTGCTCTAGCATCTGATTTACTTTTTCTGGCGCTGTAAATAAATCTAGCGCTGTCGCTTGTTCAATTACGACTAATTCATTTGCCATTTCCTATGTTCCTTATGTGCGTATTCCTCACTATTAATAGCGATATGAATGATTAAGTGGTGGGTTACTGCTGACCGAGGGCATTTTCTCCTATATTTAATAATGATAACAGATAGTTATTTTTGATTGATCGTAATAAGACCCATGTAGCATTGCTCTATTGTATTATCATTAATTCCATTACAATGTGAGGCAATAAGAATGACTTCTTTATCTGAAATACAACGCAATATCTTGATAGCACTAAATAATCGCAATTATCCAATGAAACCAATAAGCAATAGTCAACTTACTGAATTAGAGATACGTATTGGTAAGGATACATTGGCATGTAATATCAATTATTTACAAGATCAAGGTTTAATTAAAGATGGTGCAATTCAGTTAAGCGGGACTGGTAAATTCGTATATATCCTGCCTAAGATGGCTCTCACTTCAAAAGGATTTGATTATATAAATGAGGATTCCATTGGCAATGAACTAAATTCAGTGACTATTAAAATCCATCAAGACACTATTAATAAAATAGAATCTATGATTCATGATGCTAGTATTTCTGATGCCGAAAAGACAACACTCATCCGCTATATAAAAGAAAAAGGTGTTGAGAGTGTTATCGGAAAATGTATTGACATTTTGATTTCTAATACCGGTTCTTTTACTAAATTGCTTTCTGATCTAGCTAAAAGCATTATGTAATGGTAAGCCCATCCGTGGGCTTTATCTCGCCGTAACCCCGAACTCACTGCTCGGCTGTTTTGTTTTAACTCCTGAAAATACTGCTACATTAGGTAAGCAACAGTTATCTCCACTTGGATAATGCTTTGTTGGCTTGAGAGAGAGAACAGGGCGTTCTGGTTTCTCAACGCCAAATATTGAATCCCATATTTCTTCCACTGAGCGACTTGGAGTTTTTATCTCTTCACGTTTACGAGCTAGGAACTCAGCCCTGCGCTCATATCTACGTTGAGAGTAACTACTTCTTTCAATGACCTTTATCGTTGCCATATTTGCCTCCTAAGTGATCTTTGGTTGAGATTTATTGCTCACCAAAAACCACTCAGTGGTGATTCAAGAATGCCTGAATCATTTCTTCCTAATTGTTAAAGAGCTAAATCCGTTTACCTTTGGCTCCTTGCCTTTGATGAGTTATATATTGAACCAATAGTTCACATAAATCAAGAACCAAAAGTACAATATTTTATTATCATAGTGAACTTTTAGTATATTTTGTTGTTTTTAAAAGGTATTTATTTTTTGTAAATATTTAAAATTAGATCTTAATCACTAATTTATTTAGGCGGGATGAAAAAAATCCCTCATATAGAGGGATCAAATAAAGAGTATGAGGTTAGTATGATGTGCAGTTAACGGTAGAGCCTAATTTTGTACAGTTCGTTGTTGTTACTGGTTTCTTATAAATGTTTTGCTGTTGTTGCCATAGTAACAGGCTTTGTTGTGCTGATATTGCTCTAATAGCCGAAGCCCCATTATCTTGTCTTATTTTTTCTGGTCCATATTCAATAAGAGAATTATTTTTAAATATAAACTTATAGTCGGCTTTATCATAAGACCAACCAGACATAAGCCTGTTAGCATAAATTAATATTTCATAATCATTGCTTGACTCATTCCCATCAGGGTTACCCATTATTGATATAACATTGTCTTTACTCATCCCAGAATGTATTGATGATATTTTTTCACCTGTTACACATCCTGACAAAGCAATGATAATAATTAGAAAAAGTATTCTCAAAGCATCCTCTTTTTAATGATTAAAAGTTAGACAAATCGCATCATCATTTGAACTACAACACCAATAATTTTACAGTTACCATTTATAGTAATTGCGGGGTAGGCTGGGTTTAACGCTTTAAGATATTTAGCTCCATCCAAAACAAGTTTTTTGAATGTTGCTTCATTCGTATCAGTAAGCTTAGCTATTACCAAGCTTCCATTTATAGGCTCTCTTCCTGTATCAACTAGAACCAATGATCCTTCTGGAATACTGATACCTGTTGGCGCTGTCATTGAGTCTCCCTCAACCTTAAGCCAAAAAGCAGATCCCTGAACAGCAACTTCAGACTCATACCATTCATCGATCTCGCTAAGTGTATATGGCTCACAGGCTTCAGTCCAATTACCAGCCTGAACAAAGCTAATTACAGGGTATTTAGGGGCTGGTCTATAAGGTCTTGGATTACTAACATTTGAATTATTTACATTCTCCTGACCGTGTTGCAACCAGACTATATCCACTGAAAGTAATTTAGCTAACTTATTCATCACCTCCTGTCTTGGTAGTGATTCAGCATTAAACCATTTACTAACAGCCTTGGTTGTTACGCCAAGTTTATTAGCTATTTCTGTCGCTTTGCCATGGTCATCAAAACCAGCATCTCTTGAAGCCTGCGCAAGCCTCTTGGCAAATAGTTCACGCACGTTATTAATTTGTACCATACGTTCAATAATAAACATCTTGAAAGGAACTGTCAGTTCAACTAATATATGTACTGAAAGTTCATTAAGGAGACTTCTATGCACGATTTAAGGGAGCCAATTAAACAAATTGGCGTTGCAGAAGTAGCAAAGGCATGCGGAGTAAGTGAGCGAGCTGTTTATAAATGGATTGATAACGGTTTTCTACCAAAAACAGAGTTCTTTGGAAAAACTAATTATGCAAAAACAATCCAAACCCTATCCAAAGGGAAAATAAAAGCTGAAGACTTACTGGCTATTAGCCAAAAAAAATTACTTGCTGCTTAGTTTTAATCGCTCTTTAACATCACTAACCTGCTCTAGGCAATCTTGGGGCAAACAATCCGCTCATATGGAATGAGCCACGGATCATTACTGCTGTTCCCAATATGGGAAGTAATCTAAGAAGGAATTTAACAAATGGAACTATCAAACGAACGCAAATTTCGAGAAATCGAATCAAAAATCATGAAAGGGATACTTGTTACTGGCGCTAGAGAAGTAGCGAAAAGGACGGGTATTCACGAATCACAAATATCTCGCTGGCAATCTCAACAATCTAAAACGCAATTAAGCTTCATACAACGTTGTGCAAGGCTTTTAGTTGCTATTGGGTATGAGACACCAGATGACACGGTGATATTGCAAGGTGATGAGGCTAGAGCGTTAATTCAGATGCTTGAGCATATCAAGGCACCAAAAAGAAAAACCTCAACCACGGCGAATGGTGAGGCTTCTCAACAAATGGACTTAACCATTTAGACTAACAAATACACTGTATCAATAACCAGTATTAAAGGGAAGCTGATTTTGAGTTTCCCTTTTGCTGATACAGCTAATTAATGGAGTAATTATATATGAATTCTGTTTACTTAACAAACAGATGGAGGTTGCTATGACAGTAGTCAAGAACATTGATTTTGTTAACAAGCAACTGATACCAGACAAACCAGAGGTTAAAGTGGCTGATCTTGATAACGGCTACTTACGGGTAGCTAATGAAATTCAAGATGCTTTATGCGAACTCCAGTTAGCAGGTAGAGAGTGGCAGGTTCTTAATGCCATTATTCGGCTTACTTGGGGGTGGCAAAAGAAAGAAGACCGCATTCAAAACATCTTGATTGAAGAGAAAACAAAATTAGGACGCAATCCTGTATCTGAAGCGGTTGGCTCTCTTGAGTCGCGGAGAATAATTAACGTTAGAAGAATAGGGCAAAACAGATACATTTCTATCAATAAAAACACCTCAGAATGGGTATACACGAAAACAAGGAAAACTATCCCCGAAAACGAGGATAACCATCCCCGAAAACGTGTAGCGGTATCCCCGAAAAAGGGGATCACCAAAGACACTATACCAAATACAGTAAAAGATATTAAAACCCCTATATCCCCTAAACAAAAATCTACGCCTAAAAAACAAAGTTTCGATCCGCTTAGCGTAGATATACCCAGCTGGTTAAATCCTGACACTTGGAGAAATTGGGTTGGGTACCGAAAGGAAATTAAACAACCGATAAAATCTAAGCGAACTCTCGATGGGCAAATAAAACTTCTTACTGAGTGTTATGAGCTGGGTTTTTCACCTGAAGAAATAATCAATAACTCGGTTACTAACGGCTGGCAGGGATTATTCAAGCCTAAAACGCCATACCAACAACCTAATCGAATTATTCAACCTAGCCAAACTCAAGAATTCATACCGGAGAACTTCTAATGACAGCAACGGCAACACTGGCGCGATTAAAACGCATGATGCCAGAACACATCAAGCCAAAGTTCTCAACGGCTGAAGAACTTATGGCATGGCAACGAGAGCAGGGTGAAATTGACTCTAAGCGGATCGCAGATGAAAACCGTGTAACTCGATTGAATAAGATTATGGGGCGTTCTGGTATCAGCCCATTACACCAAGAATGCACATTTGATAATTACCAAGCCACAAACGCTGAACAGCAAAAAGCACTTCACAAAGCGAAAAAGTATGCCGAGGAATTCGGGCAGTCATTCGGTGGTTTTATTTTCAGTGGAAACCCTGGCACTGGAAAAAATCACTTAGCCTCAGCAATTGGTAATTACATCATTCAAAACGGCAAAAGCATTCTGATTGCAACACTACCAGACTTGATGATGAAAGTGCGTGACACCTACCAGAAAGACGCAAAAACAACAGAGTCAAAACTGATTGATGATCTGTGCGAGGTTGATTTACTTGTTCTTGATGATGTTGGTGTTCAGCGTGAAAACAAAAACGAGGAGTTAATTATTTTCCAAGTGGTTGATCGCCGTTTAGCTAACAAAAAACCGGTTGGAATATTAACAAATCTTAAATTTGATGAACTTGGTCGCGTTCTTGGTGAGCGAGTCATTGATCGACTGAGAATGGGAAATCCAACAACAATCAATTTCACATGGCAGAGTCATCGCCGTCTAGTTAAATAAATTCTAAGGAAATAAATATGAACTTTTTCAAAAATGCGATTGTATATCGTATGACTCGTGACATTCAAATTTCAGCAGAACAACTTGAAGAGGCATTAAAAACTTTAGCATTTACACCATGCAGTAGCCAAGATATGAGTCGCTCTGGTTGGGTGTCACCACTTGGTAATCACGGTGAGATGTTAACTCACGTTGCTGGCAATCAGATTTTACTCTGCCTCAGAAAAGAAGAAAAAATATTGCCATCGACAGTTATCAAGGAAACTCTACAAGGAAAAATTGAAAAACTCGAAAGTGAGCAAGGTGTTAAGCTGAGAAAGACAGAAAAAGCGACATTAAAAGATGAAGTCATTCACTCTCTCTTACCTCGCGCATTCAGTAAATATTCTCAAACTCAGATCTGGATTGACTTGGATAAGCAAAGAATTATCGTTGATGCCAGTAGCTTTAAACGCGCAGAAGATTCACTTGCATTACTTCGTAAGACATTGGGCTCATTGCCAGTCATTCCACTTCACACCGAGCAACCAGTCGAGCTAACACTTACCGAATGGGTTCGTAATAATGATACCCCAGCAGGATTTATGCTTCATGACGAAGCTGAATTAAAAGCGGTGTTAGAGGAAGGCGGTATTGCCAAGTTTAAAAAGCAAGATTTAGCTTCAGACGAAATTGCTACCCATATTGAAGCCGGTAAACATGTCACTCAGTTATCCATGGAGTGGAAAGAGCGTATCAACTTCACATTAACCGATAGCTTTATGCTTAAAAAAATCAGCTTATCGGATGTTTTGAAAGAGCATAACGACGACATTCATTATGACGATTACGCTCAACGATTTGATGCTGATTTCATTCTGTTTACTGGTGAATTCTCCGTGCTGATCGATGAATTAGTATCTGCGCTAGGTGGAGAATTTAAGGCTTAACACGCAAGAGGATTTTTAGATGAAAGCAATATCAATTCGTCAGCCGTGGGCGTGGCTTATCGTCAATGGTTACAAGGACATTGAGAACAGAAGCTGGCGCACTAAATACCGTGGTCAGGTTTTAATTCATGCGTCACAGGGTGTCAAAAAAGTCGAATACGAAAGAGCAAAGGAGTTAACGGAGCGTTTAGGGATTACTCTGCCTGATGCCTCTAGTTTTGAAACAGGCGGTATTGTTGGTGTTGCAACAATTACTGATTGTGTTGAACAAAGTGAATCACCGTGGTTTTTTGGTGAAAAGGGATTTGTATTAACTGATGCAAGGCCACTTGAATTTATTCAGATTAAGGGGAAATTAAGCTTTTTTGAAACAGGGATTGAGCCTAAGGAGGCATTTAATGCAGGGAACTAACAGTAAGTTCCCTTCTGTTTTTAATTGAATGCTGGTCTAGGTCCATTTCTATAGTTATCGTTATCGCTTATCATTCTTTTGACTAAATCAAAATTTTTATATTTGTTAAAGATATATTGCTCTGAATATATCACTTGTAGAGAGTTTAAAAATGTAACATTTTCATGTGATTGCTTCATTGTTGTATGGTTAATGAATCTTTTAGCGCGATTGGCAATATTTTGAACTTCTGTCGATATCTCTACACTTTTTTGTTTTATTTTCTGATATTCGCCAAACATACAAAAATACTTTTTCTTAATGGATGGACATAATAGTGCTAAACACAGAGTGGGTGAAATTGGCATATATATTTGAATCCCGGTTACATTTAGTCCTATATTTCCATAATGAGAATTTTTGTTTAAGTTACAAAATGAAATAGGGTTATCTGATATATAGAATGGGTTATCTTCATTTGTTTCATATAGATACCAATCTTTATCAAGTAATATTTTAGCTTGAGTTGGTGAGGCGATAACCATTCGTAAGAAAACGTGTTGAATTTCTTCGAGGGAATCCATTTCAATGCACTTTAAGATTTGCTCTGGTGTTGCTCCTATCGCCACGAGTTTGTCTGAAACTCCATCAATTAGGCCCTTTATTCTTTCTAATTCGCCATACGATCGCGCCCTTTGTATTGCGATAAAAATAGCCAGTTTTTCTTTATCTTTTTTAGATAATACTCTGATATTACGTTGTTCTATTAATTTGTTGAAAATTGGCGCTGCTTCTGATTCGTATATCCCCAACAAGGGTTCTAAACTTGCTTTTTCTGGATGATTATCAATATTATAAAATCTATTTCTTGTTGTGGCGTCAAAAACAGACTGCAGATATTCTCGGTCACTTTTTTTGTCAAAAGTATGTAACTGCTTTCTTTTCCCCTTATTTGAAAAGCCAAAATTATCTAATAAAAATCTAGGTACAGTATGCTGTTTTATCACATCAGTGATTAGACTTTTATCATCCATTCTTTAATTTACCTCGTAAGTGTAGTTTTAGTTTTGTGATTATATAAGAGCAACTATTGGGTATATTTTCAAACCTTATATGAAATGTTTTTGTGCCTGTGGATATGATTTTAACTTTCTAGATTGCTTGGCTTGGTCTGCTGACATCTACGGTTAAAACATTCCAGTAATACTTCGTTTGAGGCCTGATGATGTTCTGTTACTAGAAATTCGAGATATTCCTATAGTGATAATCCATACCATCGTCACGTTGTTATTCTTTTTTTTATGGACATTAACTTATCCCATATGGGCTGTAGCTTGTTACTGGCTGTGCAAGCGGAAAGTGAAGCACCCCATGAACGATATCATAGAGAACAACCCTAGCAGATGGTTACGAAATTTTAAGCCATAACAGCATGGAACAGGAGAGCTAACAGTGAGTGATAAGCAAATGCATTTGTACGCCCATTTATATTGTTCTAATGCGCGAGGGGATACTGAGTTAGGTATAACAGAGTCAGAATGGGAGGCTATGAGCGAGGAC
The DNA here is from genome assembly GCF_003144405.1 of Proteus cibi. GTDB lineage: Bacteria > Pseudomonadota > Gammaproteobacteria > Enterobacterales > Enterobacteriaceae > Proteus > Proteus cibi. The sequence continues at coordinate 30,959 of NZ_PENW01000009.1, read as the reverse complement.
GAGCAACAGGAAATTATAGGTCAATACATGGCAAATATTGTTGATATATGGGTAGCTCCAAAGGAAGATTAAAAATAGGAGGCTGACTTGGAAAATTTCTGCTTACACGAATCAACGAAAAAGCTATTTGATAACAACGTAATTGAACTACTTAAATCCCACCCGAAACTCAGTGTCACAATCAAGCCATACAAACCCAAAAGAAGCCTTTCTCAAAACTCATTAAGCCATGTTTGGTACAAAGAAATCAGCGACTATCTGATTAATTCTGGTCGTGAGTTCTGCACTGAAGAATGGGTGAAAGAAAGTTTAAAGGCGACTTATCTTGGATTTGAGGTAACTGAATACACCGATGTATTAACAGGTGAAAAAACGCAAAGAGAGACACTTAGGCATACTTCAAGGTTAGATAAAGGTGATATGCATCACTTCTTACAGAGAGTTGAAGCGTGGGCATCACAGTTTGGTTTAATACTAACTACTCCAGAAGATAGTGAGTACATGAAATTGAAAAGGAAGCAGGATGAGTAAATCTTCAATTGCAATAGCTGGAATGGCATTAGCTATTGCATCAATGTCAACTCAAGTTGCTTTATGGGAAATTAATCATCATTCGCAGTTGTATAACTGCCCACAATCAACTAATCGCATCACTGGTCACGCAAAGATAAACAGAGCAGCCAAGAAGCGGAGGGCGAGAAAATAATGGCTAAGAGAAATAACGCATTAGAGAGCATGAAAAAGTGGATGGAATTCATTCCTCAATGCTTACAGCCACAAAATAAGCAAGTTGACGCCGAGGAGTCACAAGGTAAGCAAGTGGAAAAGAAGAGTAAGGAGAGACGGTGAACCATACATCCCCTTATCTGGATTCAGTTCAGTTCCTTATTTTTCCGGCGTCATAGCCAAGCGCTGCCAAGTATTCTTTTGCCTCCATAGCAACTCTGTATGAACTATGAACAGCAACAGAAACATCGAAAATGATATTGTCAGACGATTTGGTGTGTCCACTGATATAAACACGTATAGGGTTCCATCTGTAATTAATAATCTCACCTTCCTTTGGTCCATAGGTGTTATTCAATTTTTTTTCAACATCCTTACATCTCGATTCCAATATCATGAAATCAGACTTTGAAAAATTACCATTGATTGGGAATGATTCATCTCGCCCGTTATTCATTGGGTATTCCTTTTTTACTGAGGTGTGTATGCATAAAAAATATCGGCGTAAGTGTAAAATATGCCGAGAATGGTTTCACCCTAAATATGACAATATTGAATGGTGTTGCCCAGAACATGGATTTGAATTATCCGAGCAACGAAGGAATAAAGATAGAGAAAAAGCATTAGCAAAACTTAAAAAGGAGAACCAGGAAAAAGAACGAGAAGCAAAAGACAAACTCAAATCCCGCAAGTTAGCAGTAAAACCCCTCTCATATTTCACCAAACAAGCACAAACCGCATTCAACGCATTTATCAGAGAAAGAGACAAGGATGAGCCTTGCATCTCTTGTGGTCGTTTTCACAATGGTCAGTATCACGCAGGGCACTATAGAACCACAGGAGCAAATCCTGAGCTTAGGTTTGATGAAGATAATTGCCATAAACAATGCGCACCATGCAATAACCATCTATCGGGAAATATCGAAAACTACACACCTCGACTAATAGAGAAAATTGGTCAGGAGCGTTTCGATCGTCTGATGGGTTCTCATGAATTGCCAAAGTGGAAGCGCGAGGATTATGAGCGGATACGTGATCACTATCGTAAGAAGTTAAAGGAGCTGAAAGATGTTCACTGACTTAATCGCAGCTATTGAAGAATGTAGGTTTAGGGCATTAACAGAGCGCACTGGTGATAAAACAAAGCGCTATTTATCAGTTATTCAATTAAATAACGGATTCATGAAAGTCGTCGAAACTGTACAGGCAAAGAGATGTGGTAACCGGATTATGTACTCAGTCGGTTGCGATAGATATCACACAGTATTACCGGAGGCGAGATGAGCTATATCGGAGAAAAGGAATTAACAGATGAGCAATTTCGCTGGTTAGATGGATGGTTAAATCTGTGGGGAGCGTGGGTATATTCTGGTCGTATCGATATTCGCATGATCAACATGATTTATAAATTCATGCAAACAGTAGAGCCAAGTAAAAACCCATCAAGACCTATGTGCAATGACGATGAAGGAATGTTGATTTCTCAGGTCGTAGATTCAGTCATCGCCACTGACACACAAGCCTATGGAATATTACTAAGTTATTACGCTCATGGTTCATCTAAGCTGTCGATTGCATCTTACTATCACCGAGTTGCAAAACCACGCAAAATGCAAACAAGAGGGGGGAATAAATACGCCAAGCCATCCCATAGAACTTGCAGGAGAGAAGTTGACGAAAAACTCAAAGCTGCTCAGTGGTTATTGTACGAACCTCTGCGAAATGCAATGAATAATCGTAAACGTGTAGCTAAAGTAAAGAAAATAGCTGAACTTTGCTATTGACATTAATGGACAAATGGACAACAATTATAAGGTAAGTTGCTTTACGTGACTCTTAAGTTTACTTACCTCATTCAAGACCTCGCTTCGGCGGGGTTTTTTATTTTGTGCTTTTATGACAAAAGTCGTTTATCCCAGTACTCTGCAGCCTCTTTTATTAAATCCGACAAACACTGGAATTGATCGCCATTAATTCCATCGTTTAGTTTGACGAAAACATAATTTGCTTCAAGAAATCCACCCACTCCAAATGGTGCAGAAAATAACCCAGGAGTATCCTCTTGTATTATTTGACTTGATGATTTTATTGATGGTTTTCCTTGGATCAATTCACAGTGTTTAGATGCATTGCAGACATCTCTAATAGTTTTTAAAACGTAGCACTCGGATGACGAGACTCTGAAGCCAGCGCCTCCTGAGTTATTGTCATATAGGTAATCAATTATATGATGCATGGTTATTGATGCCAGCATTCCTTTTCTGATGCTGCATTTGTCATTCATAAACTCATCGATAGTTGGTTTAACTATCTCGATATAATATTTAGTCGCTCTTTCTTTATTTTCAGTCATTTTTTACCTGTTTTATATGGGTAGTGATATTAATCGGCATTGTCGAATATAACCCATTTATTAATGTGGTATCCAATCCAACTTATAAACAAACATACCACCACAGAATCCTGAACAAACAAGCGTAATCAGCGAAGAGATACTGTGTGCGGCACCTTATTAACTAATTCCTCCAAATAGGGGGTGAGTATGAATCATATGAAAGAAACCCCTGAGTTTTGGGATCAAGTATTCCAAGTTATCGCCTCTCATAAGGAGCAAGGAATTAGCGCGTCACTAGCAACTGGCATGGCAATTCTGCGTGGTAAGTACAACGGCGGTGGCTGGAAGAAAACGTTATTTGATGGTGCTATGTGTGCGTTGTTTGCATGGTTTGTAAAAGACCTTTTAACGCTACTTGGCCTTAATCATGAATTGGCATATCTGGCTAGTGTATTCATTGGGTATGTCGGTGTGGATGGATTAAGTAAACTCATTAAGGGTAAGGCAGGGCTGAAAAGTGAGTAGACCAGCACGCGGTGAACGTAATAACAACCCAGGCAATATTCGGCACGGCTCAAAATGGCAAGGGCTATCCGCACAGCAAACAGATAAAGACTTCTGCCAATTTGTATCACCTGAATACGGAATTCGTGCGATTTATAAATTGCTGCAGACATATCAAAAGAAATACGAACTAAACACTGTTGAGTCGATTATCGATCGGTATGCGCCACCAAATGAAAACAACACTACTGGCTATATCAATCGAGCAGCTAAAGATATTGGTGTTAGCGTAAATGAACCTATTAATGTTTCATCTAAACCGGTTGCTATTGCATTGGCTACGGCGATTGTAGGTGTTGAGCTGAGTTATCAGCCATACAGTCAGAAAGTATTTGAAGATGCTTGGTTGCTGTTATGAGTATTGGTAAATGGGTTCTTTTAATTGGCTCTGTGATTTGTGTTTTTTCACTTCAATACTTAGTTGTAAAAGTTGGCGAGTTGAGTAAAGAAAACCAATCGCTCACCGAGCAACTATCTCAACAAGTAAAAATCAACAAAGACTATCAAGCCCGTATCATTCGATTAAATCAACTCGATATTCGTTACTCACAGGAGTTAGCCAGTGCAAAGAATGAAATCAACACTCTGCGTGATGCTGTTAACTCTGGTAATAAGCGGGTGTACGTCAAAGCAGAGTGTCCAGCAGTCACCAAAAATTCCACCGAAAGCGGAAGCAATGAAACCACCGCACGACTTAACAAGGCAGTTGAACAAGATTATCTACGTCTCAGAGAAATGATAGTCGAGAACGAACAGAAAACTTTGTATTTGCAGAATTATATTAGAACGGAGTGTTTAAAATGAGTAAAGCAACACAGCCAAAAAATAGCGGTAAGCTGTGGGATTGGTTTGGATTGTCTTATGCATCATTCCTAGTCATGCCAAGAGTTCTCATGCATGAAATGCCAACTGAATGGCAAGATAAAATGGCAGCTTTATTGTATGAATACGATGAGACTTTTGATACATCATCAGTAGTCAGCTCAGTTTCAGTGTCTGGACGTAACAGTGATGGTAAGTTGACAAAATTACCTGATTACATCCTCAACTACCGACATCCTGACCGTGAAGAGATTGATAAACTCAAGCGTTAACAGACAAGAAAGCAATACGGGAAATTGAAGTAAGTAGATAAAAATAACCCTGTGAGTTTGGGCTCCCACAGGGCTTTCACTAGTATGTGTGAAAACAATAGATTACCAATATCCACTAAGCCAATCTGTTAATAATCAACGTAAGTTTTTAGAAAACAATCGCCTCGCAATAGCGGGGCTTTTTAATGGAGAAATATCATGGCAGCACAAGGTTTCGATAACCCAACTGAATTCCGTGAAGAACTGGATAAAAGCATTCCAAAAGAATAAAAAAAGCCCAGCATGGGGCGTGGGCAAACTAACAAGATATCAATCAAAGTATAGCGATGATTACTTAGTATAGCTTAAGTAAGTATATATACCAGTTTGGTTAGATAAATCGTTTATCCATTAAGGAGAGTGATCATATCTTGACTGCTAGGAACAGACTAGAAGTGGCTTAGCTGTGTATCGCTAAGCTGCGAACTCTACGCATTTCACCCTGTGCGCCACATGCACACACATCTAAAAACATCGAACCGTTATTTAGGAATGAGCCTTTGAGGAGATCAGTTATAGCTGATACTGCTTCGATGGGCTGGTTTCCTATGTGGCAAGGGTTCATTACTAAGTAAGGACAGTATCATGACAAAATTATCAGTCATCAATAATGCCGCATCTGAACAACCAACCATGACTAGTTTAGAAATGGTTGATTACATCAATGCAGATAGAAAGGCAAAGGCTGAGACAGAAGGGTTAAGTTTCCCATGCAAGAAGTATAGAAAATTACAGCATAAAGACTTTTTAAGGAAAGTACCTAAAGTGTTGGGTGAAAATCAATCAGCGAAATTTTACGCCGATTACATCGACAACAAAGGTCGATCATACCCGTGTTGTAAATTCCCTAAGCGTGAAGCTTGTTTGATGGCTATGAGTTACAGCTACGAGCTTCAAGCACAAGTGTTCGATCATATGACTGAGCTAGAAGCTGAATCAGGATTTGGATTTACCATCCAGCAATTACAACACATGCTAGCCGTGGCAAGAAAAGCTTCTGATGAAGATTCAAGTGATGCAGGTCGCCGATTACGCAAACGTCAAGATGATTTAGCTATCTTAAACCGTGCTGAAAAGTTAATAGGTGACATTAGCCAAATGGCATTAGGTTTAGTTGGCGGTGGCAAGTTATTAAATCATGAAAAGCAATAAATATTACACAGCTCAAAACTGAGCCAATTGATTTAATTAACATTTAACGATGAATAGGCCCTAGTGGCCTTTTTTATTGGGTGGAATATGTGATCTTTATAGCAGTTATTAATATGGCAGTTTGAATTTTATTAATTAGCCCAGATAACTATTAAACATTTGTTTTTATCAGGAGAAAGTTATGCTGAATGGCTATATAGATTTTGATAAGCTTGAGGGTGAAGATTACATCAAAGCTCGTAAGCGACTACTTGCAGTTCAGGCTGCTCTTGAGATTGCAAAAGCGTCTGCTGCCAGTGGTTCCGCGACAACAGGCGCAAAAATGGCTGGTGATCTTGGTTGGGCAAAACAAGAAGTAAGTAAACTAGCTGATGCAATTCAAGAAGCATTAGAAAGCTGAATATATTAATACTAGGCCACCAAAAAAGGTGGCTTTTTATTTGCTTAAACTATTACTAGGATAATTTAAGTCCAATCTTATTGTAGAGCAGAAAATTAAATTGATTTGCCATCAACCATAACAGATGTATTTGCATTACTGTTAGGGATGTAAATTTCCACTTTTTTCCCTGAGTCTGTTATCACTGTTATTGTTACTGATCTAGGTGGTGCACCAGTGTCATCACCAGTAAATGCCTCAACGATTTCTGATGAGGTTTTGTCATCGTTAATAATTGGCATTAAATCGCCATTAACTAATCCCGCATAAATTGTAAGATTTCCCATGTAACACCTTTATTAGAGATAAATAAATGGCACTCAACGATAAACAGGAAATGTTTTGTCGCGAGTACCTCATCGATTTAAACGCTACACAAGCGGCTATTCGTGCGGGGTACAGCGAGAAAACTGCTAACGCACAATCAAGCCGATTGTTAGTAAATGTTAACATCCAAAATAGAATTCAAGAACTTAAATCAAATAGGAATGAGCGTGTTGAAGTAGACGCTGATTATGTGCTCAAGCGTTTAGTTGAAATAGACCAAATGGATGTATTAGACATTCTTCGAGAGGATGGGAAGCTTAAGCCAGTTAGTGAATGGCCTAAAACATGGCGTACAACATTATCTGGATTTGATATATCCACGACAATTCGTGATTACAATGAAAGCACTGAAGAAACCATTCTCAAGAAAATCAAATGGCCTGACAAAGTTAAGAACCTTGAACTACTAGGTAAGCACGTCAAAGTGCAAGCATTTAAAGAGCAAATTGAGCAAAAAGTTGAAGCTACACACAACATTATGCCAGTTCCATCTTGCACTAACGTGGATGATTGGGAAAAGGCTGCACAACAGCAACAAGGTGAGGTACTAGGTGGATGAATTACAACGTAGTATGGAAACCTTTGCCCGGATCTCAGTCTTTATCACTAAGTTGTCCGTGTAATGAAATACTGTATGAAGGTACACGTGGTCCCGGTAAAACAGCTGCTCAATTAGCCCGTTTTAGGCGCAATGTCGGCGTTGGTTATGGTTCATTCTGGCGAGGCGTTATATTTGATACGGAATATAAAAACCTAGCAGACATCATTACGCAATCCAAGCGTATGTATCGCCTATTTAAAGATGGTGCTCGCTTTCTTGCTTCCGCTTCCGAGTTACGCTGGGTGTGGCCGACAGGTGAAGAGCTATTATTCCGGTTTGGTAAAGAAGCAGATGATTATTGGGATTACCATGGTCAAGAGTTCCCATTTATTGGCTTTAACGAATTAACCAAGCAAAAATCAGCCGATTTTTATGAGGCAATGTTCTCTTGCCGTCGTTCATCATTCCTTCCCGAAGACTATCCACTTGAAAATGGTTCTCTGTTAAAACCTATCCCTTTAGAAACATTCAGTACTACGAATCCATTTGGTATTGGTCATACGTGGGTGAAAAAGCGTTTTATCGAACCAAAGCCACGAGGAACAGTTATCCGTGAAACACAAAAAGTATTTAACCCGCAGACTGAACGTGACGAAGAAATTACATTAACCCGCGTTGCTATCCATGGCTCATTTAAGGAAAACCCTTATTTAGATCCTCAGTACATTGCAACATTGATGGGCATCAAAGACCCAAATCGTCGCAAAGCGTGGGTAGAGGGTTCTTGGGATGTGACGAGTGGCGGGCGTTTTGACCACCTTTGGAATGTAACGCATCACGTTATTAAACCGTTTCAGATCCCCGACAGTTGGATTGTTGACCGCTCACATGACTGGGGGGAGTCAAAACCATTTTCTAACCTGTGGTGGGCTCAATCAGATGGTACCGAAGCTACATTACCTGATGGGAGGAAATTCTGCCCTCCTGCTGGTTCCTTAATTTTGATAGGTGAATGGTACGGCTGTCTTCCTGATGAGCTGAATAAAGGGTTAAATATGTCATCAACCAATGTTGCTAAAGGAATAAAGTGGATTGATGAACGCTTAATCGGAGTTGATTCCGTTATCCCTAGTGAAATTAGGAAGGACGGAAAGACTCAAGGGCAATTAAACATCATGCCGGGTATTTGTAAAAAGGTAATTAAAGGGCCAGCTGATAACTCTATTTATACACCAAGTGATGATGAAGACTCTATCGCTCAAAAAATGGAAGCTCAGGGTGTTGTCTGGATGAAAGCAAACAAGAATCCCGGTTCCCGTATCAACGGCGCCTCACTTTTCGCTGACATGCTTGAGGCGGTGATTGAGGGTAAAAAAACAGAGTCAGGCATACCAGAAAAACCCGCTTTCTATGTATTTGATTATTGCCGAGGGTGGATTAGCCGTGTACCTGTTTTAGTTAGAGACTCTAAAAACCCTGATGATGTGGATACTGAGCAAGAGGATCATGATTGGGACGCTACTCGCTATCGTGTGTTACATAAGCCTATCCGCCCAGCATTCGAAATTAACCTAGGAACAACCTTCTGATGAGTACAACAAATGTAGATTTTACTCGACCGGAGTATAAAACGGCTACTCCTCAGTGGGAGTTAGTGCGCTCTGTTTGTCGAGGTGGTGATGATATAAAAAATTATCTTCCAGAGCTTGAAGAACAAGATGGCAAACGCAAAAAGAAACGCAATAAAGACTATCAAGACCGAGCGGTGTTCTATCCAATAACAGGGAATACTCGAAACGGCATGATAGGGATGGCATTTAAAAAAGATCCCTTAGTTGCGGTTGTCGAAAAGCTATCGTGTTTAAAAGATGATGCTGATGGGGCAGGTTCGAGTATTTATCAGCTCGCTCAGTCTTCACTTGAATCAGTATTAGAAGTAGGGCGGCACGGACTATATGTTGATTACAACAGTGATTCGAAACTCCCATACATATTTCAATATCGCGCTGAAGATATCATTAACTGGCGCACTGACCGCATAAATGGTCGCACCATGTTAACGCTGGTGGTATTGCGAGAGACAGTTGAAGAAGAGGACGGTTTTGGATTTAAAGACGCCCTTCAATATAGAGTGTTAGCGATAGAAGAAGGTAAATTTATCTGCCGTGTTTATCGCAAACCCAGTGGAAGTAGCGTTTTTGAGATTGACTCTGAATACATTCCAGAGCGAGCAGGTAACGGTGCGTGGAATGAAATCCCGTTTACGTTTATAGGTGCTCAGAATAACGATCACACTATTGATGAAGCGCCATTGTTAGGACTAGCAAAAATCAATTTGGGGCATTATCGAAACTCCGCTGATTATGAAGACTCAGTGTTCTTCTGTGGACAAATACAACCCTACCTAGGTGGGCTTGAAACGGAATGGCGTGATTATTTAGAAAAGAAAGGCGTTATGGTTGGTTCTCGCTCGCCAATTATGTTGCCGAAAGAAGGGTTCTTTGGTTACGCGCAAGCTCAACCTAACATGCTAGCCAAAGAAGCAATGGACAGTAAGCGTGATTACATGGTAGCGCTTGGTGCTCAATTATTTTCTGCTGATAGTAAGGTTAAAACGGTTATTCAGTCTGTCGGTGAACAGAACGCACAAACCTCTATCCTGAGTATCTGTTGCTCTAACGTTTCCGATGCATTCAGTAAAGCGCTAATGTGGTGTGCTGAATACCTTGGTTTAGACACGAAAGATACTTCCTTTGAAATTAACAAAGACCTCGTTAATCATATTGCCGATAGTTCGATGATCCGCGAAATTGTTGCAGCATGGCAATCTGGCGCAACGCGTAAATCTGACTTAGTGAGAAGCTTGCAGAAATATGATGTTATCAACCCTGCTGATGATGTCGATGTGGTGGTGGATGAGCTTAATAATCAAGAGCCGACAATGGTAGGTGAGACATGAGATCAGTGAATGAGCGGTTGATGGATGAATTGATTGCTCACTCCCTGTTTTCTGGTCGTTATTCTATGGGGGTGGCGAGGCGTATGATAAAGGCACTTAATGAGTTTGATGCTGAATTAACTGCTTCACTTATAGTGTCTTTAGATGATGCCTACATTGATGTCAATAGTTTCACTGCAAGGCGATTGGAGTCGTTGCTCTCAAGTGTCAGAAGTATTAATAAGCGTGCAGTTGATAGTGCCTTTTCATTGCTAACAGAAGAAATGAGAGCGCATGCATTATATGAGGCTGGCTACTACCCATCACTGTTTGATGCTCTACTACCGGATGTTGTTCTACGCAAATATCCACTAATGAGTATTACAGAAGAAATGCTATTTTCCTCAGTAATGTCTCGACCTTTCCAAGGGAAATTACTTTCTGAATGGGCTGATGGGTTAGAGTCAGATCGCATGACACGCATAAATAACGCTGTTCGTAATGGTTATTTGAATGGTGATAGTGCAGTAGAAATTGGACGTAAAATCAGAGGACATGCAAACCAAGGCTATAAAGACGGTGCATTGCAACTAAGTCGAGCTAATGCGACGACAATAGCTAAAACAGCCATTAACCATTTACAAGCAACAGCAAGAGATCAGTTCGCTGATGCTAATAAAGATATTCTTGATTGTAAGCAATGGTTATCTACCCTCGATAATAAAACATCTCACGATTGCATTATTCGAGATAGGTTGAAATACACGCTGGAAGGTAAGCCTATTGGACACAAAGTTCCTTACCTACAAGGCCCCGGAAAAATTCACTTCAATTGCAGATCAACAGAAACGCTGGTTACCAAATCATGGCGTGAATTAGGCATCGATTTAGATGAGATGGACGCAGGAACTCGTGCCTCAATGGACGGACAAGTACCAGCAGAAACTAAGTTTCTTGATTGGATACAGCGACAGCCTGAATGGCGTCAACGACAGGTATTTGGAGAAACACGATTCAGACTAATGAAAGAAGGCGGCATGCATCCATCTGAATTTTACACAGATAAAGGTGAGTTTATTTCTTTAGAACAATTGATAGAATTAGATAAATCAATTATTGATTTTTTAAGGAAATAAAATGAGTTTTATTTTGGGTGTGTTATCTGGGGCGATAGCAATATTTTTAGGCTTGCATAAATTTTATAGAGAAAAGTGGTGGGATAAGCAATTCAACGTTTTTTCAGATTTAGTAGACCATATCTATACTATTAAAGTATGTACTGAGTATTTTCAAAACGAAATAGAACAAAAACTAAATCCAGATGACGATCATTATGAACAAATAATTCCTAGTACAGAAGTGCTATCTAAATTTAAAGAATCAAGTCAGGCATTGGTAGATGTCCAAGGAAAAGTAAGATTTTTGGCAGGGAGTACACTTGGTGACTTACTTGTTAAGTATATTGATGATATAGATAAATTAAAATACGAATATATTCATAATGATTATGATGATAACGATGTTTTTGAATTTTACGATAAACAGCTAGATATCATAGAAAAAACATCACGTAAGATCATTGAATTATCTAGAGAAACTTTAAGGAGAGACTCCATTTTATCAGGTTTAAATGAGAAGTTTTGGTTATTAAAATACCCTAAAAAGTTTAAAGCCTGGTGCTTAACTAATTAATCATCTGAAACCCGCCATTGAGCGGGTTTTTTATTACCTAAATTTCAGCTTAGGGCTGAGCTATTACAACGCGCTAGGCGCATTCAATCCCAAGGGGAATCACATGTTATTTATGAATATCGAACGCAAATACTATTCACAGGCTGATGATGGTTCGCAAGGCGGAGGTGGTGGAGCACCGGAAATCACACCTGAAATTCAAGCCATTATTGACAAAGCGGTTAATGATCAAGTGTCAGGGCTAAAAGCCAAACGTGATGAGTTATTAGGTAAGCTCAAAGAGCAAGGCGATAACTTAAAACGTTTTGAAGGCATTGATCCTGACACTGTGAAGGGAATGCTTAAACGTTTTGAGAATGACGAAGAAGCCAAACTCATTGCGGATGGCAAGATTGATGAGGTCATTAATAAGCGCACAGAGCGTTTGCGTGGTGATGTTGATAAGCAATTGAAAGAAGCGAACACCAAAGTCGAAAAAGCAGAGGCGTTTGCAAATAAATTCCGTGCTCGTGTATTGGGTGATGAAATTCGTTCCGCAGCAGGGAAAGCTGGCGCATTAACCAGCGCTCAAGAGGATTTAATTTTACGTGCCAAAGGCATTTTTCAGATCAACGATGAAGGTCAGGCCGTAGCCGTTGATGAAGATGGTAATCCAATTATGGGTAAAGATGGTCGTACCCCATTATCACCTATTGAGTGGATTGAATCCCTAAAAGAAAGTGCTCCACACTTATTCCCCACGGCCTCAGGAACAGATGCAGGGAAACACAAACAAGGTGGTGCACACCTGAAACGCTCTCAAATGTCAGCAAGTGATAAGGCTGATTATATTCGCCGATACGGGCGTGACGCATATTTAAAACTTCCAAAAGAGTAAGGAAATATAAGTAATGGCTACGACAACTAATAGCGATTTAGTAATTTATAACGACTTGGCGCAAACTGCGTTTTTAGAACGCCGTCAAGATAATTTAGCAGTATTTAATCAGGCATCTAATGGTGCCATTGTGCTGGATAACCTGTTTATTGAGGGTGACTTCCGTAAAAAAGCCTTTTATCAAATTGGCGGTTCTATTGAACACCGTAATGTTGACTCAACTGACACGGTTGAAAGCAAAAAAATCGGAGCTGGTGAATCAATTGATGTAAAAGCACCGTGGAAATACGGTCCATATGCAACAACTGAGGAGGCATTTAAACGCCGAGGTCGTGATGTATCTGAGTTCTCTGAGCTAGTTGGTACGGATGCGGCAGATGCTTCACTAGAGGGTTACATTAAATACTCCTTAGCAGCTTTAGGTGCTGCGATTGGTAATAACAAAGAAATGGTGGTGACTGCTGACATTGCAACTGATGGCAAGAAAACACTTACTAAGGGGTTACGCAAATACGGTGATAAATTTAACCGTGTAAATCTGTTCGTCATGCACTCCACAACTTACTTCGATATTGTTGATCAGGCAATTGACAACAAAGTGTATGAAGAGGCAGGCGTGGTTATCTATGGTGGTCAGCCGGGCACGTTAGGTAAACCTGTGCTGGTAACCGATACAGCGCCAGTAGATGCTATCTTTGGTTTAGTGCCCGGTGCGGTAACTATCACTGAATCTCAAGAGCCAACTTTCCGCTCGTATGAAATCAATGATAAGGAGAACTTGGAAGTTGGTTATCGTGGTGAAGGTGTGGTTAACGTTGGCGTTCTTGGTTATAGCTGGGATGAAGCAAAAGGCAAGAACCCTAACTTAACTCAGTTAGGCACGGCTGGTAACTGGAAGAAGCATTTCACTAGCGACAAATTAACTGCTGGTGTCATGATTAAGCTAACTGCTGAAGAGGGAAAGTAACCCTGTCAGCGGATAAAACGTCCGCTATCGCTGACAGTACAGATACAGTAACGATCACTCTTAATCACACTAAAGGTAGTTCTCCAGTTGAAGGGGCTACCGTTAATTGGTCTACAACCGGTGGTAAATTAAGCGTTACTTCATCTAAGACGGGCAAGGCTGGTGGTGCGACAGTGAAATTAACTTCTGACGCTCAAGGTGAATTTATTGTCACCGCCACTGTTGATGGCATTGCGCAAAATACTAATGCCATTACATTCACAGAAAAAACTTCTCCAGACGAGTAATTTAAGGGGCTTTGTGCCCCTCTTTTTTTGAGGTGAGCATGATTGACCCTGATGAAAACTCTCCAACATTTAATAGCTACGCCAGTGTTAATGATTTAAAGAAATATGCTGAGGATAGAAATATCACTTTGGCAGATAGTGGACTAGAGGCATTACTAATAATGGCAATGGACTATCTTGAGTCGCAGAAATGGTTAGGGAAACGAACTGATGTAAATCAGCCTTTATCTTTTCCTCGGTCAGGGTTATCTCGTGATGGTGTATCCATACCAAGCGATCACATCCCAAGGCTATTAATTCAAGCCCATTGCCGTTTAGCGATTGAATCAGTAGAAAATGACCTGCAACCCACATTAGGTGCCGAAGTTCTCTCCGAGCGAATTGAAGGCGCTCTTACTGTGCAATATGCCGAAGGGACTAATACTGGAGCACCTAACTTTTCTTGGTTAAAGGGTTTGTTGTCTGGCTTGATTGATGTTTCCGATGGATTTGCCATTAATACATTTTCAATGAGGTAGCTATGAACATTTATCAACGTGGGCAAAGCACAGCATTAAGGATGTTAAAAAAATATGGCATTTCCTATCAAGTAAAGCGAGATGGTAAGCACTGGGTTGATGATGAAACTGGGGAGGAACACTTTGAGCCAGAAACGTTATTTTCTGCTATCGGAGTAAAGACGCAATACAAACCTCACGAAATCGACGGCACGCTTATTCTCTCTACGGATATCAAAATGATACTTCCTCCAGTCATAGATATTCAGAAAGGGGATAAGGTGCTTGTCGATGGCGTTTGGTTACGTGTTCACGAGCCCAACCCTGTTAAACCTGCTGATATCGTTATTTGCTATCAGACTCAATTGAGGGCGTGATATGTCAGATCAGTTTATGAAGTCGATTAACTTATTTATCGATAAAGCCAATGAAAATATTGAAACGGTTGTAAGAAAAACCAGTATTCAAATACTTGCTAGGCTCGTTGATATGTCGCCTGTTGGTAATCCTGAGCTATGGGAAGTTAATAGAGTTGCCTCGAACTACAACAAAGCAGTTTTTGAACATAATGAATATCTAAAACAAGATCCAAATAACTTAACGCCAAAGCGACGTCAGTTAAAAAAGCGTGTTCGGGTTAATGATTCTATGGATATTTATGCTCCTCCTGGTTATACAGGTGGTAGGTTTAGAGGTAATTGGCAGGTGTCGTTTGATGCTCCAGCTGAAGGTGAGACTGGGCGTATAGATAAGTCAGGCAATATGACGAAAGCGTTAGGTAACGTTGTTATTGAGCAGTTTAAAATAGGCATGAACGCTATCTATTTCACAAACAATGTTCCTTATTCCTACCGCCTTGAAATGGGTCACTCAAAGCAAGCGCCAAGTGGTATGGTTGCAGTGACTGCTGAAGAGTTTAGCCAGTTTTTCAACTCTGCCGTATCGGAAGCTAAATCATGAATCAGTCAACGATTAATACTGAAATAAGAAAACTGGTGGCGAGCATTGGCAAGGATTTAAACCTAAAAATTGCATGGCCCAATCTTCCTTTTGACGATATCAACGATCCCTATCTTCAACTCCACATCATGACAGCAGAGACAGATAACATTGGATTATCTCAGGACATGCCTGTTTATCGTGGTGTTATTCAAATCAATGTGGTTGGCAAAGTAGGGAGCGGAGACTCTAAACTCTCAAAGATTGTTGATGGCGTTAAAGTCAGATTGGAAAATGGATTAACACTAGGTGAGGGTATCTACATTAACGGAGAACCGAACCAACTCCCTCCAATTCCAGACGAAACAAACTACACCATTCCTATTCGTGCATCCTATCGATGTAACGCAATCCGATAACACCGCTTAATTGCGGTTTTTTTATACCTAAAAATAGAGGTTAACAATGGCCTATAATATTCCTAATGGGTCGCGTGTTTACATCGCAAGTAAATACGATGACGAAATTAAAATTACAGAAGCAACCAATGCTGAAGAAGCTGTGCTAATGGTTGATAACGTGGGTGACATTGCTAAAGGCGATATTGTTCATGTTACATCTGGCTGGAAAAAAGCTTCGGGTGCTTTCCGTGTTGCAAGTGTCGCTGAATCTAAAATCACCTTAGAAGGTGTCGATACCAGTGATAAAAATGTGTTTCCTGCTGGTGGCGGTACAGGAACATTAAAGAAAGTATTGTCATGGGAAGTCATGCCACAGGTAATGACGCTTTCTACGGAAGGTGGCGAGCAACAAACTCAAGAGGTTCAGTTCCTTGAAGATGAACAGGCTGAAACTATCGACACTTATAAAAATGGTGTTGTGCAGGTTTATACCTTTGCTCACGATGCCAAGCTACCTATTCGTAAGCTGTTGTCAAAGCTGGATGATAGCAAGCAAGTTACCGCAATCCGATTCTACAATAAGCGTGCAGAAGAAGATCGCTATTACACCGCTTCAATTTCATTCCAGCGTGTGCCAAATACCGCTATCAATGAAGTTGAAAACGTGACTGCACGATTCTCACTTAAATCTGAAATGCAGATTTATACCAACGCTGCTTAATCCATAAACACTCACAACAGCCCCGAAACAGGGGCTTTTTAAGGACTGATAATGCCTAAATTTACCCTTGTTCCTAATCCAACCTTTAAAGCTAACGTTAAGATCCCCGTTGCCGGCAAAGAAAAGCCGGAAGTAGTGACATTCACCTTTAAGCATCAGCCAATGAGCCAACTTGATGAAATGCGAGAAAAGCCAACTACCGAGTTCTTTGAGCAAATCATTGAAGACTGGGCGATTGAAGAACCGTATAACAAAGAAAACTTAAATCTACTGTTAGATAACTATCCATCGGCATCTCGCGCTATTGCTTCCACGTATTACAATGAGCTGCTGGGTAATCGCGAAAAAAACTCTTAACGGTCGCCGAGGCAATGTATGGCGGAATGAGTTCAAAAGAATCGGCTGAGTTCGAGCGTGCTTTTGGCTTTCCGCCAGATATTGATGATGTTGAAATATGGCCTGATGTTTGGGATTCGTACCAAGTATTTTCAGCCATGAATACACAGTGGCGTGTAGGTATGAATGGTATCACTGGGCTGGATTACAACCCGTTAAACCAAGTGATGGACTTATTCAACATCAAAGATAGGGCGACCGTATTTAGTGATCTGCGGATTATGGAAGTCAAGGCGTTAGAGGTGATGCATAAGAGGTCACAGTAGCACTTTCATGAAGTATTAAAATTATTTAAAGTTCTATTACGCTCACTATCGCCACTCGTCTAGCATACTTATCAATTTTTCTAGCTTCAGAGCAGGCAACTTCAGTAAAGGCATTCAATGTCTCCTCAATGCCTTTTCCAATGCCTATTTCTATGGCAGCGTTTCCTTTTAATAAGAATGTATTTGTATTGTCGAATGCTTCATATACAAGTAGGTATTTTTTGGATGGCATTACAATGTCCTCATTGAAGTGAGCCATTATAATATGACGTTAATGCATGACTGACAAATAAGATGCTGAAACAATCAGTAGTAAGCGCCGGCTGGTGAGTAGGAAGAGAAAGTAAACAAGGGCATCCGTGCCCTTTGTTGTTTTCTGAAAGCGCCAATCCTAACCTTGTCCGAAGATAGCCGAACGGTGGATTTGAGTCGTTTGGTGGGTAGTGACACTGTGTTTATATACAGTTTAAATCTCCTCTAAATAGAGATTCATCTCTTATAATAGATAGTGAGATTCGTCTCAGAGGCGCAAACTTTTATTGAAGTTAACTAAATGTTGTTTTAGTATGGCGCCAAGTTGATATTATCAAATTGATAAAAATCTAGTCAGTATAAATTAAGAAGGAGGGCGTATGACTGTTAGTATATTGAAGTTTATGTTAAGAGCGATCACCTCTCCTAAAACCATAGTGAAAGGAACCATTACCAACTTGGAGCAAGAAAGCAAAAAACAAGAAGTTAATACTACAGATAAGTTTTTTGTAAATTCTGATGGTTCTATATCGCTCAATCCTCATAGCGAAGCGGTACAAAAAGCTTTCGCTGCTAACATAGAGAAATTAAAGCCAAACAAAAAGGATTAATTACCTGTGTGGGCATTAATAATTGTCTTCGTTTTAATATGTGGGTATATATATGTTGATACCCACATACCTTCCAGATATAAATTAAATAAAGCCGTAGGTTGGAATGCTTACTTTTGCGTTGGAGCTAAAGGTGGGTATTTCCTAATATTAGGGATCGTTCTCACTGTTGTAATTGTATTTTACCTATATGTAATACAGTTTATTTTTAACGTTCCCCACTATCTAGGCGCAAATTACTCTCCATTCACTTTTTCTGGAGATTTTCTTAAAGAAAGGTTATTCGGTATAAGTTATCTCTCTCTGATATGCCTTGGGTGTACTGCGTTTGTAAGCATATCTCAAACATATACAGTAAGAAATGAAAACAATGCATTGCAAACTCGTATAAATGCTTTTAGAGAAATAGCAAAAGATAGCGCTATTGAAAAAATACTTCTTGATTCTCTTGATAAAATGGAAGATGGATTAATGTTATTAATCTCACTCAAATCAAGAAAGGTATATGTTGGAATGCTGGATATAGCTAGATTTGATGGTCTTGATACAAACACTCTTGTGATTATCCCAGTTATGTCTGGTTACCGAGATAAGGACACAATGACATTTATAGTAGAGCATAATTATACAGAGCACTATGATAAAGAAGGTATCACGTTAACATCAGAACCATTGTCTGTATTTCATTTCAGACATGTCCTACCATTCGATCAAATAGAATCATTATCATTATTTAACACCAATACATATCAAAAATTCCAAGAATCAATCAAAGAAAAAGAGAAAACAGATTAGCTTGTAGTAGTACTTTTTCACTAAAGCCTCGTAAGAGGCTTTTTTATTGTCAGGAATAAAGTGCACCATTAAAGTATGTTATATACTTTATAAATCATTTAATTGAGTCTTCACGCTTGCCTGAATAGTTGTATTGAATTCAATAGATATTGCTTTGGTGAGCTCAGCTACTAAAGATGGATTTGCTTTTGCGAATCCTTTTCCAAAAAATGAATCTATTTCACCAGAAATAAATTTCATGTTATCAGATACCGTTTTTTGTGCATCATTCAACGCTAAACTTGAAGACATTGAGCTTAGGTCTTTAACAACTGTAGTCATAATCAAGCAACCTCTTTTTTAGTGAATATATAAAACACATGATTTAAAGCACCAATTTCATAGTTATTATATTAACATAAATAACTTTCCACCATTAGCGTGTGATGATTTTAATAACACTCTATTTAGGGGCGTTTATTTACTCATGACAAGGAATTCAAAGAAGTAGCTTAACACCCAAGCCAAGGACGGCTTGTTCGAGATCACATATTGCGCCTCTTGATTGAGGCTTTTTGCTTTTATATTTTTTAGGATGATATTGACGCTACTAGTGACAACTAGGGATACGGATCACGGAACTAGATATAAAAAGTAAATTTACCTTTAGTAACGTAAAGATAATACATAACATAAGATTAATTTATTACTCGCAAGGAATATTTATAATGAAAAAAATCTTACTTATTTCTGTATTATCACTTTCTAGTTCTGTTTTTGCTGCTGACCATCAAAAGGTTGGCGATTGGTTGGTCAGTAAGGAAGAAAATAAATTAACCGACAAAATAGATTATTACGCAATTCTTTCTGCAAAAGATCAAGATGTATCACTTGTGTTACGTTGCCAAAATGATAAGACTGAGGCTTATTTATCAATGAGGGACTATATTGGTAGCGGTTATAATTCCAAGGTGACTCTGCGAATAGATAAAGAAAAACCCTTAACTCAGTCATGGGGGATTGGAGAAGGTGGTACATCATTATTTGTACCTAAGCCTGTATCATTAATTAAAAGTTTAGTGGGTAAAAAGAGTTTAATTTCTGGATATAGCCCGTATGGCAAAACTCAAGTGATAGCTGAATTTGATCTGGAAAATATAGATACGATAGCAAAAGAAATATCATCCGCTTGTAACTGGAAGTTATAATAAAAAGGAAGAAAGTTTGTAATGAAAAAGTTACTAGTAATACTTGCCATTCTAGCTATTTCCTTATCTATTTTTGCTTATAATAAATTAACCATATTTACAGTACAGCCAATAGGTGCGATACCAGATGGTGTAACCGTTGTTATCTGGAAAAAGGGTGGTATGAAGTTTTTTGAGAGTCCAGATAGCTTATGCATACAGAAAACTGGGGGAGTAAGCCTGTTGTGTAGAATGAGAATGTTAGGAAACGCAATTGATAAAGACGATATCATTATTAGATTACCGTACAGCGAATATGCATACTTAAAATCAACCAACGGAAGGGTTTTTGATAGGTAATGAAATAGCGTTCGTTCTTTTGAGTTTTATTTCTAATAATTAAAATAGAGTGAAGCCTCTCAATGAGGCTTTTTGCTTTTAATTGCACCACAAACAGCTAAACTAATAACAAATTAACTAACGAGGATGGTGTTGTGGATATAAAAAACGATGATAGTGTTCCGAATATAAAAATAGATATTGCACCAAATGAGCTTTATAGTGTTAGAGAAAATAAAGACAAAATTATAACATATTTTGTCAATAGAAATAACATTAGGAAATTGTTAAGAAAAAGAGAAGAAGAGAAAAAAAATAAAGCCAATAATTTTGATGAGAGACAGTTTGATTATGATTGGCTAGATGCATTTAAATTACATATTAAAGATGAGCCTATAGAGGCAAAAGAAGAAATCTACAGAGTATTGAATGAAGAGAACTCTATAGTAAAAAGTAAACCTATGTTATTTAAGCGACTTTCAGAATGGGCTCCTCTCTTAAACATTGTTGGAACTATAGTTTTAGGAATCATTACGATTATTTTGACAATAACAATAAGCGAAAGTCAAAAAAATATAATGCAATTAGCATATACACCAATAATTACCTTATCTAATACATTTTTTCAAAATACAGATACCGGTAATTACGATAATGAATATGTTGTCATAAAGAATAATGGGTACCCAATTAAAAATATTAGTGTGGTTTATGATACATATGTAACTTTTAGTATTATTGGAGATACAAAAAAAGTAACCATCCCAGTTAGCTATTATCGTGGAACTGAACCAATAAATAGTGATAAGGGTATATTATTGATAATAAAAGGAAATGATAATAACTCATATTACTATAAGGTGTTGGATGATATTAAAAAATATAATGAAGGAAAAGAATCAAAAATTACAATGGATATGTTTACTTTATTCAAAATATCATACACGGAAATAAGTGATGATAAAAAGATATTATATTATAAAGATCAAAAAAATATCACTTTTGATGAATATTCAAAGATTAAAGGTTTATCAGATAATAAAAAAAGATTTTTTGTGGAAGATATAGACATATTTGAAATAAAACAATTACTTAACCTGAAATAATTTTCAATATATTAATCAAACCTGCTTTGGCAGGTTTTTTGTTTGCTTCAATTTGCAACTATACTCAGCTACCATTAAGTAAAATGATATAAATAACTCAGAGGGCGGGATGAAGAAATTATTACTTGGTGTTATCGTCGTAACGTTATTAAGTGGTTGCGCTCAAATGGTAGAAGAGCAGAACAGGAAAAGTAACGAAACAAAGCTTTCTTTAATGGAGTGCTCTGAACCAAATCTTGACAAAAACTATAATACTGACACGAAGATTGGTTTTGTTAGTCAATTGAATTCTTTTGCTGATTCAGCATCTTCATTTAAGTACGTAGAAAATATTAGATTGCGTACAGTACGGTTAGGCTTGATGAATGATAATGACTCGAAAGAAGCTATATCAGCCATAGTTGGCTGTACTAAAAAGCAAAAAACTAAGGTTCTTGATTTAGCTCAGCCTTTATTTGAGAAAATAAAAAACCAGACTAAAGATAAAAAAGAAAGAGAGTACTTAATAGTTGCATATAGTGAGTGGGAGTCTTACATAAAAAATAGTGCAGATAATGACAACCAAGATAGAACTAAATACGATGCGGCTATTTCAATGTATAAAAATTACTAGCGCCTGAGCGTTAAATACAATATGAGCCACCTACGGGTGGTTTTTTTATGTCTGGAGGAAACTGAATGGCAGATATAGCAACAATCTCATTAAAGGCTGACACGTCAGATTTAGAGCGTGGTACACAGAAGTTAAAGGAGTTCGGTGATACAGCCGAAAGAGTGAGTGATGCTTCTCGTGATTTAAATGACCAATTTAATAGAGGTATTGATCATCAAAAGCTAGCGTCAGAAGCAATTAAGCAACAAAAAAAAGAGCTTGATGACTTATTAAATTCGATAAACCCAACAAATAAGGCATTTGATGCGCTTGATAAGGCTACTCAAAAATTAGTTGAGGCAAATAGGAAGGGGTTATTACCAAAGGATCAGTTTGCTGATTATAACGCGATACTTGAGCAGACTAGGGATAAATTAACACGAGTTAATATGTCACTTACCGCTGAGGGAAGGGCGCTGTTGGAGCAAGAGAGAGCAAGCAATCAAGCAAAGATTGCAGCAGATAAATTCTTAGCTTCTCTTAAAAATCAAACTGATGCCATTGGTAAAACAAAAACAGAGCTGCTTGAAATGAAGGCAGCTCAGTTAGGCGTGTCTGATAAAGCAGCACCTTTCATTAAGCAATTGGATGATCAGAGCAAGAAATTACTGGAGAATGCAAAGGGTTCCAAGGAATTATCTGGTGGGCTTTCAGGGATAACACCGCAGTTAAGTAGCATTATCAATCAATTAACAGGTGGGAATAATGCATTATCTAGTTTTTTAAGTCAGAGCACAGGTGTTAGTGGCTCAATAGGAGGTCTTAGTAACAGCCTTAAAGGTATGTTGCCAGCTTTAAATCCTGCAACTGTTGGTATAACTGCAATTACTACGGCGACGATAGCTTTTGGTTATGCCATTCACCAAGGAGATGCTGAACACCGAGAATACAATAAACAGTTAATTCTTACAGGGGGCTATGCTAAGAAAAGTGCCGGTGATTTAGGCATTCTTGCCAACCAGTATAAGAGTTTAAGTGTTGCTCAATTCGAATCAGCAGAGGCTATCGCTAAAGTTGTTGGCTCTGGTCGATTTATGAAGCAAGAAGTCGATATGGTATCAAGATCGGCAGTCATGTTAAAAAGGGCGATAGGGCAATCTGTTGAAGAGACAATTAGTCAATTCAAACGCTTGCGAGATGATCCTGTAAATGCAGTCCGTGAACTGGATAAGGAAATGCACTTCCTTACTGCGTCAGAATATGAACGCATTATCCAGCTTGAGGTTATGGGAAGAAAAGAGGATGCAGCGCGATTAGCTAGCCAGTCTTATGCAGAATCAATAAGAACAGGAGCTAATGATATTGAGGAAAACCTAGGTTTCCTTGAGAGCGCATGGAGAGGCGTTTCGCTAATGGCTAAACAAGCATGGGATGACATGCTGGATATTGGTCGTAAAAAATCTACTAAGGAGCAGATAAGGGAAATAGAGGAGACTCTTGTTAACTTCCAGCTAAACAAAGGGGCTGAGGGGGTTCATTTTGCTAAAACTGGCGAGATGAAAAGTGATCTTGAGGCTAGGCTAGCTGGGTTGCTTGAGAAAGATTATCTTGAAAGCAAGAAGGCTCAAGATGATTCGCTATTAAAGCAACAAGAGGAGTTTAATAAGAAAAGAATTGAAGCTGAAAGGGCTTTGATTCAGAAATACGGAAGCATAGACCAAAGATATAAAGAAGAAAAAGACCGGATACTCAATGACATTTACACGTCTGAAAAGAGCAAAAAAGAAGCTCTGGCACAACTTGAGTTGAGGTACGCAAGACAGAAGGCATCTCTCGATAATTTCCAAAATAGATTAAATAAGCCAAGCTTGGGTGCTAGAGCCGAAGAAGAGGCAAGGAAAACCATTCTCTCACTGCAAACTCAATTAAAAGTCCTCAATGATCACAAAACTGTTTATGACGTTATCAGTAACGAACGTAAAAAACTGTGGGAAACAGAAGCCAAAATATCCGTGCTGGAAGACAGAAGAAAAGAGAGGGCATTGACCAGAGACGAGCAATCACTGTTACTTAAAGAGAAAAGTATCGTTGCTTCATTGCATGAGGCTGCTGTCTTAGGTGATCAGATTGAATTACAGAAGATAAAAAATAGGGAGTTGGATAAACAAACCAAATATATTGATGCCCTTGTTGCTAAAGGCAATGCGTTAGAAATTGGCGCAAGTGGCTCTGATCGATTAAAACAACGAGAAATTGCTTTAAGTCAAGCAGATACACCTGATAAGAAAAAAGCATTAGAGGAGTATTACTCCAAAGAAGATTCCCTGCGAGGTAACTGGGAGTTAGGCTTTAAACGAGGCTTTGCTGAATTCCAAGATCAAGCCACAGATGTTTATGGTAATGTCGCCCAAATAACACAGTCTGCATTCCAAGGCATGAGTAACACTGTTGCCGATTTCCTTCTCACTAGCAAATTTAACTTAGCTGACTTCACAAAGTCTTTCCTCGAAATGACCACCAAGATGATAACTCAAATGGCGTTACTCAATGCCATGAGAGCTGGATTTGCAGGTACTACATTTGGCAGCTTCTTAGGGTTTGCTGAAGGCGGATACACAGGCGGTGGTGGTAAATATGACCCAGCTGGCGTAGTGCATAAAGGTGAGTTCGTATTCACCAAAGAAGCAACGCAACGACTAGGTGTGGATAATCTCTATCGCCTAATGGATGCAGGAAAGCGAGGTTATGCTTCAGGTGGTCATGTTGGTGGTTCAGCGCCTATGTCGGTTACACAGCCAACAGCATTTATCGCTCGCAACCCTCAAATTGCTGGTGGTGGAAACGTACAGGTTAATTTAGGAGGTATTAATATTGAAAGCGAACAACAGCAACAACCGTCAAGTAATCAAGCCAATGCTTCATCACTGAAGCGAGAATTTCAGCAAATGGTGGAGAGTGGGGTTAATAACCTACTTAGAAATCCAGCATCTGCATTATCAAGAACAATCAAAGGTAATTAATCGCCACCAATTCGGTGGCTTTTTTATTGGAGTAACCAATGGAAGAGTTTAAATGGCGAACACAAATACAAGATTCGCCAAGCGGTGAGTTCAAACATCGCATTAAAGAAATTGAATTTGGAGATGGTTACAAACAAGTTGCTGGCGATGGTATTAATCCAGAATCACAAACGTGGCCATTCTCTTATATGGGATTGAAAGATGAGGTGATGCCTATTTTTAGATTCATTCGGCGACACACAGCAAAATCATTTATTTGGACGCCTCCATTTGGTGAAAAAGGTCTTTATCGAATTAAGGCTGATTCAATAACGATGATCCCCATATCTGGCGGAGTAATGAAATTGACAGCAACGTTTGAACAGGCATTTAGCGCATGAATATCACAGCAGATGTACAAAAATTAGAGCCAGGTAATAAGGTTCAATTGATTGAGGTGGATGGCAGTGAGTTTGATGGACCAATTCTTCGCTTCCATGCTTACAATTTGCCTCATACACCAGAAGAGATAGAGCAATCTAATGGTGATATCAATCCAAAACCAATTTGGTGGCAAGGCAATGAATACGGTGCATGGCCATATGAAATTGAAGGAATGGCAAAAAATAGTGATGGTAGCCCGGCAAGACCATCTCTAAAGGTTGCTAATATTGATGGCTTAATCTCATCCTTGTGTCTCCAGTTTGACGATATGGTACAAGCAAAGATTACTATTTACGAGACATTCTCTCATTATCTTGATGCCAAAAATTTTCCTGATGGTAATCCAACCGCTAACCCTGATGAGTGTTTTAAGCAAGTTTATTACATTGATCGTAAAACCAATGAGGTGGCTGGCGAAGCGGTAGATTTTGAGTTATCTAGCCCGTTTGATTTGCAGGGAGTAATGATACCCGTTCGACAAATTCATAACCTTTGTTATTGGTGCATGAAAGGCGATTATCGCAGTGGTAATGGGTGCTCATATTCGGGGAATAAATATTTCGATGAGCGAGGCAATCCTGTTGATGATCCGGCATTGGATAGTTGCGGTGGTCTTATTAGTGATTGCAAAAAACGCTTTGGTGAAAACGAGCCATTGGATTTTGGTGGGTTTCCAGCTGCGGGGTTAACGCGATGATCACAAAGAAATTAACTGAAGCGATATTTCAGCATGTTAAAAATGAATACCCAAAAGAAGCATGTGGCGTTATCTGTCAAAAAAGTCGAGTGAAAAAATACTTCCCTTGCCACAACCGTTCTAATAACCCAACAGAACATTTTGAATTATCGCCAGAAGATTATGCACTTGCTGAAGATTGGGGAGAGCCAATTGCGATTGTCCATAGTCATTGCGGTGATGGTGTGACAACTCAGCCTAGTGAAATAGATAAACTTCAGTGTGATGCAACTGGATTGCCGTGGGTTATTGTCTCGTGTCCAGAAGGTGATGTTCGGATTATTCAACCTCGAGGTGAGCGTGAATTAGAAGGTAGGTCCTTTGTACTTGGTTATGCAGATTGCTGGTCGTTAATTATGGATTATTACCGGCAAGAGCATGGTATTGAGCTGCATAACTACAGCGTTGATCGGCACTGGTGGGAAGAAGGAGAAAATCTGTATATGGATAACTACCAGAAAGCTGGTTTTGTTGAGCTATCTGGCGATTTAAAAGATGGTGATATGGTCATTATGCAAGTACAAGCTGATGTTCCTAATCATGCTGGGGTGATAATGAATGGTATGCTACTTCATCACTTATATGGACAACTTAGCCGACTGGTTCCTTACAGTGATTACTGGCGGGATCGGACGGTAAAAATAGTGCGGAGGAAAGAGTTGATATGAGCTTAAAAACAATACGTCTATATGGTGTTCTTGGTGCAAAGTTTGGGCGGGAACACAGGTTAGATATAGATTCACCTCGTGAGGCGATTAAAGCGCTCACAGTGCTCTACGATGGTTTTGAGCAATTCCTTGCTAACGCACATTTAAAAGGAATGGAGTTTGCAGTATTTAAAGGAAATCGGAACATTAATGAAGAAGAACTGCATCTTGATACCACAGAAGAGATTCGTATCGCTCCTATTATTAAAGGCAGTAAACGAGGCGGTTTCTTCCAGACAATGCTAGGTGTAGCCATGATCGGTGCTGCAATATTTGCTCCTTGGGGAACTGCATTATGGGCAAGTGATTTAATGTTGATGGTAGGTGCCGGTGTTGCTATGGGGGGCGTCGTTCAAATGCTATCGCCTCAACCTCGTGGGTTATCTATGAGGCAAGACTCAGATAACAAACCCTCTTATGCTTTCGGTGGTGCCGTGAACTCAACAGCACAGGGAAATCCAGTTCCTCTGCTTTACGGACTAGATAGGCGAGAGGTGGGGGGAGCGATCATCTCTGCTGGGATTTATACAGAAGATCAGCAGTAACATAAACGAATTTCAGAATAGCCACTATGTGGCTTTTTTTATGGGTGAAATATGGAATTAATTCATGGTGCAAAAGGTGGTGGTGGCGGTGGACATACACCTACAGAATCACCAGATAGCTTACTTTCTGAATCAACTGCTAAAATTTTATTAGCTATCTCAGAAGGTGAAATTGCTGGTGGTTTAGATGATACTCGCATTTTTCTTGATGACACGCCTATTGGCAACGCTGATGGCACAAAAAACTTTGAAGGAGTGACTTGGGAATTTAGACCAGGTAGTGAACATCAAGAATACATTCAAGGTATCCCCTCAGTAGATAGTGAGACATCAGTAGGGTTGGAATTAAAAGACGATCAGCCCTATGTGCGAAGCATTAATAACACTCAATTGTCAGCAGAACGTATTCGCTTTTCTGTTCCTCAGCTACTTCAACAACACGATAATGGCGACACCACAGGGTATCGTATTGAATATGCCATTGATTTATCGACAGATGGTGCAGGTTACAAAGAAGTCTTGAAATCTGCATTTGATGGTAAAACAACCAGTGAATATCAACGAGCACACCGCATTGACTTACCAAAAGCAAATACAGGCTGGCAGATCCGAGCTCGCCGATTAACCAAGAACCAGAACACAGCTCAAATTGCTGACAAAGTTAGCATTTCTGCTGTTACTGATGTTATCGATGCTAAATTGCGTTATCCAAATACGGCGCTATTGTTTATTACTTTCAATGCCCGTCAATTTAATAACCGCATCCCTAAAATTAGCGTTCGCCCAAAAGGTGGGTTACTGATTAAGGTGCCAACTAATTACGATCCGATTAACCGCACTTATTCTGGCGTGTGGGATGGTACTTTTAAACTTGCAGCAACCAATAATCCAGCGTGGGTATTTTATGATTTAGTCCTAAACAACCGTTATGGGTGTGGTGATCGCATTAAAGCTTCACAAATTGAAAAGTGGGATTTGTACAAAATTGCACAATATTGTGATGAGTTAGTGCCTGATGGTCATGGTGGTGATGGTAAGGAGCCTCGTTTTCTTTGTGATGTTTACATTCAGTCACAAGAGTCGGCTTACACTGTATTGAGAGATATCGCTGCGATATTTAGAGGCATGACTTTCTGGGCTGATAACAAAGTTAATGCCGTTGCGGATATGCCAGATACTATTTTCAGAACCTTTACTAATGCCAATATTGTTGGTGGTAAACCGTCATATTCTGGTGGTAGCCAGCAAAATAGATACACACAAGCATTAGTTTCCTATACAGACACTAATAACCACAGTAATGATGCAATTGAGGCAATAGCTGATATCAAATTACAACGTCGTTATGGAGTGCGTAAGACTGAAATATCAGCTATTGGATGTACTCGACAAAGCGAAGCCAATCGTCGCGGTCGATGGGCTTTATTAACAAACTCTAATGATAGGGTAATCAGTTTTGCAACAGGGTTAGAAGGTGCAATACCTTCTCCTGGTCACATTATCGCTATTGCTGATTCGACATTGGCAGGAAGGGATAACGGAGGTCGAATAAGCAAGGTAGAAGGCATGAGGATCACATTAGATAGAAAAGCTGTAATCAAAGTTGGTGACAGATTAATTGTTAATTTACCTAATGGACGTTCAGAAGGAAGAACTGTATCGCTGGTTGCTGATAATGTCATTACAGTTTCAACTGAGTATTCACAAACACCGGAAAAAAACACAGTCTGGACAGTTGATTCTGATGATTTAGCGTTACAACTTTATCGCGTTATTAATGTTACTGATAATAGCGATAACACCTACACCATCACCGGTGCAATTCATAATCCTGATAACTATGAACATATAGATTCAGGGGCAAGAATTGATGAGCGTCCTATTACTATTGTTCCACCGGGCGTGCAAGCCCCCCCTAAAAATATCCGCATATCCTCTTATTCTCAAATCAACCAAGGCATTTCATTTACTACTCTGCGTGTTGACTGGGAAGCTGTTGATAACGCCATTACCTATGAGGCTCAATGGCGGAGAGATAACAATAACTGGGTATCAATGCCAAGATCATCAACTTGTGGTTTTGAGGTGGATGGTATTTATGCTGGTCGTTATCAGGTGAGAGTTCGTGCGATAAATGCGTCTGAAATATCCAGCGTTTGGGCTAATGCACAAGAAACAATGTTAACAGGGAAAATAGGTAACCCACCAAAACCGGTTAACTTTAGTGCGTCACCATTAGTATTTGGTATTAAATTAGATTGGGGGTTTGGTGAAAACACTAGTGATACGTTAAAAACTGAAATTCAGTACAGCAAAACCAATGATGGTGAAGGTCTGATGCTGTTATCCGACGTACCTTATCCATCGCGAACTTATGAAATGGCTGGTCTAGCAGCTGGTGTAGCATTTTATTTCAGAGCAAGGTTGGTGGATAAAACGGGTAATCAATCTGAATGGACTGAGTTTATTCGTGGGGAGTCGGAATTTGATGTAGGTACGATATTGCCAGAGCTTGATGGACACTTTATGTCATCTGAAGCCGGTCAGCAACTCAGTGAGCGATTGGATTGGAATGCAGAAACCGCAATTATTCTTGGTAATGCTGACTCTCAGCTATCACGCAGTTTGTTAGTGAAACACGGTCAATCACAAGCGGGTATTAAAGAGCTATGGCAAGTCCGTGCAACGGATAACGAAGCGTGGGCACAGACTGTTACTCAGCTCTACTCATCAATTGATAATGCAGAAAATACATTTAACTCTGAAATTAAAGAAGTTAAAACAACGATTTCTGATTTAGATAAAGCGTTCGGGCAAACATCAACTGAAATTCGCACCGAGTTAAAAACGACTAATGATGCAACAAATAAACGCATTGATGGTACCAACCAAGATTTAGCCAACACTAATCAGAAGTTAGGAAACACAGATAAAGAAGTTGGACGTATTCGTGCTGATGTTGCAACAAATAAAGAAGCGATATCTGAAACGAATAAAGCCATGGCTAAATCCGAAGAACAGGTACAAGCGCAATTTGGCAAACAACAGGGCATGATTAATCAAAAAATGCAGGCTGAATTTAGTCAAACAGGTGACGGTGTTGTCACGCATTCCATCAATATCACAATTGTTCACAACGGCACTAAATACAATGCAGCAGGACAGGTTATTAGCGCTCAAGTTAAAAATGGAAAGCTCGAATCATTCTTTGGTTACAACGCCAATAATTTTGCTTGGTATAACCCTGTAAATGGCAAGATGGAATTATTCATGTACGCCAAGAATGGGCAATTGTTTATTCGAGATTTATTTATCGAAGATGGCTCTATTACAAATGCAAAAATAGGGAATGTTATTCAATCTAATAATTATTTAAATGGGAGACCGAGCTGGATAATTAATAAAAATGGGTTTGCTGAGTTTCAGAACATAAAAGCAAGAGGAGAAATAGAGGCAACTTCTGGACGTT
>NZ_PENW01000026.1 GCF_003144405.1 Proteus cibi | reverse complement strand
AATCGTATTTCCTGACAATCAAGATGTTATTTTTAATTAATTAAACTATGGAATAAATAAAATGATATACACAACAGGCACTGTTAACACAGTGTCAGGGTCTGCTATTGTCAAAGGCACTGGCACTAAATTTAAAAATAATAATCCAGCCATTAATATTGGAATGACTATTTTAATTAAATCAGGAAATACTAATATTCCCTACATGATTAAATCCGTTAATTCTGATACTGAATTAGTATTAGCACAACCTGCATTAGCAACGACTACTAACACCACATTCTCAATTCATATTACTGAGCCCGATAATAATAGTGATGCAGCAAGAACAATGGTCGCAATAAATGCATACACGCAATATTTCCTCGATACGATGAATTCATGGATGAGTGAAACGGGGCAAACAAAAATTGAGATGCCAAATGGTGAAGTCATTACACTAGATAGTATTAAGAAGATGCAGGAGGATATCAGTAGAAAGTTATCTCCTGGTGATTTTGGATTAGGTCGCTCAAATGAAACTGGAGATAAACACACTCAGGATGCTAACAGTATTAAATATACAGGGTTTGCGACACCGAACGGCGCTAATGCTGTAAATTACTACAATTCATACTACCCGTTACTGAGCATGACAAGAGGTGGTGGTGCGAATGGTGAGGGTAATAACTCTCAAATTCAGGCAACTCCAGAGGGGCTTGCGTATAGATGGATGGGGAATGGTAATATTTCTAACTGGCAGGAGTTAGCAAATAAAAGTTCATCATCAACTCAACTGTTCAAGTCATCAGTTGAAGCAACAACGAAGCTAATATCAAAATCAGCAGATGGGAAAACATCAATATCATTAACGACCAACAATTCTGGTGGAACAAATATCGAACTAAATTCTGCATCGGGTTATAACGGGATACAGATACCAAAAAAATCAGGTACTCTTATGCTTGTTGGAGACTACGGTATCGGCAATAGGGAACCGACTCTAGCTGATGCTCTTGAGCCAACAAAAATTATAGATAAAACTCAGCTTATCCGCTCTTATGGGGGTGGTAACTTAAGGTGGGGGGTTGGAATGCTTGGGTTTTATGCTGGAGCTACTCATTGGGGAGCGTTCACGTTTAATGATTTTACATTTAATGTTCATTGGGATATGAATGGAACAATATCACAATATTATGCATGGACAAGCAAAAATACAACCACAGACCCGCAAGGTTTTATCAAAAAAGCCTCTCCAGTAATCAACATCAATCCTGACGGTACATTCACAACTAACGACGAATCAGAAGGCTCTACGGTTACTCGAGTAGCTCAGGGTGAATATCTTATCAAAGGTGTATTGGGCTTTAATGCTGATGCAGGATGGGGCGGTGTTGATGGCGGTATTGAAATTCCACTTGATGTCAATAAACAGCCTCTTATTTGGGTAGACTCTATTGTTAATGAGGACGGTTCGATTCTCGTTAAAACTTATCACCGAACTCACCCTAACGCACCTAAATTTGCACGTAATGATATTGACGGCTTCAATGACGGTGATCCGATAGATATCCCTGATGGACGTTTTATTTCCGTGCGTGTACAGATGCCAGAGCAATCAATCTATAACGTGAGAATGCGTGAGATGGAAGAAGCACAGAAAGCGGAAGAGGAACGCAGACAAAAGGAAGAGGAAGAAAATCAGGACACCAATAAGACACCAGAAATTGATAACTGATTGATTATATAACTCGGTCGGTTACATCGAGCATCGGAGCTACTCTGCTTTCAAATACTGCACCGAATTTGCATCTGGCAACTTCTTACTTCTCTCACGATAAAACGCTAATCGTTCATTAAAATACTCGCGTAAATGTGCTGGTTGTTGTCTTTCTATTTCTGAGGCAACAACTGGCATATTGAGGCGTTCTTTATATGCGACACCCGAAGCAGCTAAATTGACATTGATCTTGTCTTTTTCTTCCTGCGTTAGTTCAGCTAGATTTTTCATTTGGTAAGCTCTATTAATGAATTTGAGGTGAATTATAGCATAGAAGCAGGACTAGAATTGAGCTTTAACTAGGGTAATTCTGATGGGGTTTTAGACCATATAAAATACAGACATAAAAACCAACCGATTATGGTTGGTTTTTATGATAAATATTGGTCGATATAATAGAGTTTAAACCTATTTACTTGTGACTATGGTCATTATTTTTAGTTATGACTTGAATAAAGTATAAATTAATAACGATAAATTTTGGGTGCGTTTTTTAATTTTATCCTCATTCCAATCATAACGTGATGATATATCATCATTTTTTTCTTCGGTTTCATATGTTTGATTATCAACTTCGCTTATAAAGCGTTTTACGATATTCATTTTTGATTTTCTATAAATTGATATTTTATCTATAAGTAATTTATTTCCACATTTTTCATTAATATCATATCCAATAGGTAGTAGATTACCTAGAGTTCCGATGTAATGCTTGCTATTTAGGCTTTGAGGTAGAATATGTTCGATAGAATAGGAACCAGTATTTATTTCATCAGTATTAGATAATATTCTTTCTAATTTTTCAAAAATATATCTAATTAACTTACCTTGCTTATTTTTTTTATTTGAATAGTGAATTCTTTTATCTAATTCAACACAAAATGTTTTTTCATTAGGTACTTTTCGAGAAAATAGATCATAAAGTTCTTGTGTTAATTCCTTTCTTTGTGTTTTATTTATTATTGCATTTACTTTTACGGCTAATACCGAATATGTTGAGTCAATCCCAGATGGGCGCAGTTTACATATTGAGTTAAATTTAAAATGAAAATCTTCTATTCGTTTTAATATTAGGATTAAATCTTTTTGTGGTATTCTTTTAGGAAAGTCTCTACGTAATCTTAATAAAGATAGTATAAATGGTCTTGGAATACTTACGTTGAAAATATTAATTGCATTCAGTGCGCGATAAATATCAATTTGATCAGATTGAGGCCAATGGTCAGTTGATGGCTCTATTATTTTTATATATAAATCAATATCCTTATGAATTTGGTCTAAAAAATTTTGTGGCGTTAATATAGGTGGGTTTTCTGATATGGAACGTTTGAATGAGCGATATAATTGTTCTTCACCAACATATCCAATTTTTGATAGCCACCAACACCTAATATAGCTAGACATTGTTTCATTGGTATCAGTTTCTGCTAATTTATTTGCAATGCTATCCCATTTTTGTTTTGCTTCATCTACTGGAAATGTTGTTGTACACGATTGAAAAACTTTATTTTTGATTAAATCAATAGAGCTTAAATTAATTCCTCTTGCATTTAGCACTTCGAATATATCGTATGCATCATCTTCAGAATCAACAGAAATTTTAACTACTTTTAAGTAGTTAGTAATCATATTATAAAGAGCATTCAAGCAAAATGCATAATCTTCATTATTGTATGTATGATTATTTTTTTTTAAAAGTAGCTTACAAAGAATTCTTTTTTGTAATTTCTTTTTGAAATATAACCCCGCATACCGAATCTTTTTTTCTTCAGGGGTCTCGGGTTTATTGCTACAATCTTCTGTTGATTGGAATGAAGTCTTAAAGTAATTTTTTGTAGTATCTCTTTGTATTTTTTCAGTTAACGACTGACCTTTCGAGTCTAAAGATCCCCTTTTAAGAGTGCTTGAAACAGTGACAATATAGGATTTGAATATATCATCAGCGAGTGAGTCTTCTTCTAATTTTCTAAACTCTCTTGAAATTAATGACAATAGAATTGTGATAACAGATAGTCTTTGTTGACCATCGACTATTTCCAGTTGTTTATCACTATCAGTTCCTGCTAAGACTATAGTCCCAATAAAATATTCATTGAACGTGAACTCGTCATCTTCAAGTTTAATATTTCTAGTTATATCTTGCCAGAATTCGTCAAGCTGTATGTTTTCCCAGCTAAATTCTCTTTGATTTCTTGGGATAACATAGATTTTTTTTATAGATAAAATTGAGTTTATATTAACTGGGGTAGCATCAAAATTCATAATCCATTTCCTTGCAATGAGCCAGAGTGTTGGTTTTTATGATTTATAGATAAGTGTTTATTGGCTAGTGAGTGTTATGTTGTAAAAAAGGCCCACCGAAGTGAGCCTTTCTAAACTATAAATGATCCGCGTGTCATTTGCGTGTCATTTATAGTCCTTTTGTTGTCAGTGTGTAGTCTTGTCGATTTCGCTAACTTCTTGTTTTTGAAACCGTTGTCCTATCACTGACCCACCAAATTTGGTGGAGCTGGCGGGAGTTGAACCCGCGTCCGAAATTTCTACATCCTCGGTACTACATGCTTAGTCTATCTTTAATTTCACTTACCCACTGCGGACAGACGCGCCATGAATAAGCTAGCTTGATTAAATTTAACGCTTCAACCCCAAGCTAGGCATCCACGCGATCTCTTTTGGGTTTGACCTCTCTTTATCCCCGTCTTAAGAGCGGAAGCTAGGGAGAGAGGGCTCAGAGCAGGTTATTAAGCTGCTAGTGCTTTATATTGATTGTCGTTTGCGACTATCTTTTTTGCGGCTTTTTACGAGGCCAACCGCCCCTCGGCATGCACCTTGGGTTTCGCAAATCCCGTCGAATCCAGAATCAGCCCCAAGTTGTTGAAAGCGAGTATATCAGAAAAATACTTGTAATTGCTAGTACTTAACGCAATTTAGCGGTTAGCATTTTTCATAATACGTGCTTTGTCTAATTTCCACTCACGATCTTTAATGGTTTCACGTTTATCGTGATCTTTCTTACCCTTTGCAACGCCAATTTTGATTTTACACCAAGCGTTTTTCCAATAAAGCGAAAGAGCAACAACGGTATAACCATCACGGTTAATTTGACCATAAAGGTTATCAAGTTCACGTTGTTTTAATAATAGTTTGCGGGTACGTGTAGGATCACAAACGACATGGCTTGATGCAACATTTAAAGGAGAAATAGTTGCACCAAAAAGATAAGCTTCGCCATCGCGCATGATAACATAGCTATCACTGATGTTTGCTTTACCGGCACGCAGTGATTTTACTTCCCAGCCTTGGAGCGCCAAGCCCGCTTCTATCTCATCTTCGATGAAATATTCATGGCGAGCACGTTTATTTAACGCAATGGTCGCAGAACCAGGTTTGTGTGATTTTTTCTTTGTCATAATGTCCACATTATACTGTATGAGCAATAGAAAGAAATCATTTAACCGACTGTTTTCTTTTCAATTGCATAAAACTTAAGCTATATTCCATTAGATTTTTAATTAGTCACTGTTCAATGATATGATCACACACAGTGTTGTCGTACAGGAATAACTATGCCTCAGATTAGTCGATCTGCTCTTGTCCCTTTTAGTTCAGAGCAAATGTTTAAACTGGTTAATGATGTTCTTACTTACCCTGATTTTCTACCAGGATGCGTTGGAAGTAAACTGATCAAAAGCACTCCAGAAGAAATGATTGCATCAATAAATGTCTCTAAAGCGGGAATTAGTAAAACATTTACTACCCATAACTTTTTAAAGACGAATGAACGTGTTGATATGCGTCTTGTTGATGGCCCCTTTCGTAAATTAACCGGGGGATGGGTGTTTACCGCACTTGATGATAATGCGTGTAAGATAGAATTTCAGCTAGACTTTGAGTTCACTAATAAATTAATTGAGTTGGCTTTTGGACGTATTTTTAAGGATTTAACGAATAATATGGTTCAGGCATTTACTCACAGAGCGAAAGAGATTTATCGTGACTAAAATATGGGTAGAGGTAACCTATGCGTTGCCCGACAAACAGTATCTTATCCCTGTTGAACTAACATTAGGGGATACTGTTGAACAAGCCATTATTGCTTCAAATATCGTAACAATTTGTAATGATATTGATTTGACTAAGAATAAAGTAGGTATTTATAGTCGCCCAGCAAAGTTAAGTGATAATGTGCGAGACGGTGATAGAGTTGAAATTTATCGACCTTTAATTGCCGATCCTAAAGAAATGCGCCGTAAACGTGCTGAGAAAGCGCGACAAAAAGCGGATTAATATTATGCTTTCTACCCAATACAATAGAGGGGGGGAGCATCATATACTGCATGATAGGCTGTTTAATTACAGACAGATACAATAAAAGACAACACTGTTACAAAGCAATTTCTCTTTATAAAAACACACCCCAACGTCAAATTTAACGTATGGGGTGCAATTCGTTTTTGCCAAACTTATACAAAACTAAGCTTTCTTCGCACTGTCATCGTATTACGATTTTGTTGCAGGTGCTGAGAAATTAGGCATATTGCCTTGCTTATCAATCTTAGTCAGTATGCCATTGCTATCAAAAGTTAGGGTGAGAGTCTCTTGACGTACTTTTTGATGACCAGGCTCTTCACGGAAAACATAATACCAAGTCTGGCTTCCGAAAGGATCTTTAAGCATTGGTGTGCCAAGGGCAAATTGAACTTGCTGCTGTGTCATTCCTTGCTGAACTTTTGCGACTTCGGCTGGTGTTAAATAATTTCCCTGATTGATATCTGGGTGATAAACCAGTCTCTCGAACATAGAGCAACCTGAAGTCATTACGACTAAAGATAAGGCGGCAACTTTTAACAGTTTAAAACGCATGGTAATTACATTCCTTTTAGGGTCATAGTGACGATGATAATCGACAACGCAGCAATTGAAAACCTTTCACGCTCTGCCTATGACCCTAAATATCAATAAAAGTTTGTTAATCGTTATGCAGCCAACAAATCTTTCGCATTGGCTAAGGTATTTTTGGTGACTTCACTGCCGGCTAATAAACGAGCGAGCTCTTGTAGGCGTTCTTTTTTCGATAACAGTTTCATGGTTGTTTCAGTTTCTTCACCATTTGTCTCTTTATTAACGAAATAGTGTTGATGACCACAACCTGCAACTTGAGGTAAGTGAGTGACACACATCACTTGAGTTGACTCACCTAACTCACGGAGCAATTTACCCACAATCGCTGCTGTTGGACCACTGATACCCACATCGACTTCATCAAAAATAAGTGCTGGCGTATCCATTTTTTTTGCTGTGATCACTTGGATTGCGAGTGCAATACGTGATAATTCACCGCCTGAAGCGACTTTAGAAAGTGCTTGATGGGGTTGTCCCGGGTTTGTGGTGACATTAAATTCAACTTTTGTGGCACCATCGATTTGCAGTGAGCTGTCATCAAAATAGGTATCAACAGTAAAATAACCATGTGGCATTGATAACTGATGCATACTGTTAGTGATAAGTTGGCTTAATTCATTTGCATATTGTTGGCGAACTTGATGCAGTTGCTTTGCGACATCTAATGCAATTAAATGGTCAGCTTTGACTTGTTCGATTAAAGCATCACAATCATCATTTTGACGAAGTAGGGCATTTTTCTCTTCAATTAATTGTTGATGAAGATCATAGAGTTCTTCAGGTGCAACACGATGTTTACGTGACAAACTAATGTACTTAGACATGCGTTTTTCTACTTCAAATAAGCGATTAGGATCCATCTCTAAGCGATCGCTATAATGACGAAGTTCATCACTCACTTCACTAATTTGAATCGTGGCTTCTTCTAGCATCTCTAATAGCGAATTGAACTGACTTTCCATGGCGGTCAGCTCAGCAATTTCATGTTTAGCCACATTGAGCATACTTAAAATATTTTGTTCTTCGTTGTCACTTAAAATTTGCAAACTATTTTGACTTAGCGTTAAAAACTGACCGCAGTTAGAAAGACGTTTATATTCTTGATCTAATTCTGGGTATTCACCTTGTACTGGCTGAAATTCGTTGAGCTCTTTTAAATGGTAGTCAATCAGTTGCTGTCTAGCTTCTCGTTCTAAAGAGAGTTGTTGAAAAGCGGCTAAAGTTTGGCAACTTTGATGCCATGTTTGATAAGCCGATTTCATACTTTTTAATAAAGCCGGTTCATGGGCATAGATATCAAGCAGTTGTTTTTGATAGCGAGGCTCTAGAAGTTGCTGATGAGCATGTTGACCATGAATTTGGATAAGTAAAGAGCCGAGCTCTCTTAATTGTGAAAGAGGAACAGAAGTGCCGTTGATAAAACCACGAGAACGCCCATCAGCAGAAACAGTTCTTCTTAATAGGCATTCGTTATGATCATCAAGATGATGTTCTTCAAGCCAACGTTGTGCTGATGGCGTATCAGAGAGTGAAAATCGTGCACATAAATCGGCTCTAGTTGCACCTGGGCGCACCATATTGGCATCACCACGGTTACCTAAACATAAACCTAGAGCATCAATAGCAATAGACTTACCTGCGCCAGTTTCGCCTGTAATGGTGGTCATGCCACCAGAGAAATCGATTTCAAGTTCACGGACTATGGCAAAATGACTAATGGTTAATTGAGTCAGCATAGTGCCTCTCCTGTGTATAAAAACATATCTGTAATTACATACAGTATAAACTGGTTTTTTATACAGTAAAGTAGTGAGGCATAAAAATTAGAACATTTTTTTCGACCAACCTAATTTTGAGCTGAGTGTATTAAAATAATTGTAATCAGTCGGGTGAACTAAATTGAGTTTTTGACGACTTCTTTTAATAATAACTTCATCACCTTCTTTAATGGGTAACACTAATTGGCTATCACAACTGACTTCATAATCGATATTTGTTTGTGAGAATTTTAAGCGAATTTGGCTATCACTGCTGATAACTAAAGGGCGTGCTGACAAGGTATGTGGAAACATAGGCACAAGTGCAATAGCGTCAAGATTTGGGGTTAAAATAGGCCCCCCCGCAGAAAGTGAGTAGGCGGTTGATCCCGTTGGTGTTGCGATAATTAAGCCATCAGAACGTTGAGAGAAAGCAAAGCGATCATCAATATAAACTTCAAACTCAATCATATGAGCGACTTTGCCGGGATGAAGTACAACTTCATTGATTGCTGTACCAATACGATTTCTTTGACCTTCCGCACAGACGCGAGCTTCAAGTAAAAAACGTTTTTCTTCACGATAGTGCCCAGCTAACACATTGGTTAATTGTTGTAAGGCATTATCGGGATCAAGATCAGTAAGAAAGCCTAAATTACCTCGGTTAACACCAATTACTTTGATATTATAACGAGATAACACGCGCGCAGCGCCAAGCATATTACCATCACCACCAACAACAATGACCAGATCGGCAATTTTGCCAACTTGTGTTAAATCACCCGTTTGTGCATTTTCTAGTTTTAGTTCTTGAGCAACTTGTGTATCAATAATAACGTCATAACCTTGAGCCAATAGCCAATGATAGAGCATTTCATGAGTTGAAATTGCTTCGGGATGGCGTGGATGACCAACAATGCCAATGCATTTAAAGTGTTTTTCTTCCATTACGGTATGATCTGGCATTTTTTTACCCTCGTTTTGCGCCAATTCCTTGAAACCCGTTTATTGATCCCCATAATAAACTAAATATGAAGATGAATACCAAAATTACGCGGAGATGTTCATGAGTAGTAAAGAACAAAATGTACATGAAGAGCAAGTCTCAAAAGAAAAAGAAGGAATGGGATCAGTAATGGATGAGTCTCAAGAGTCAGCAATGACCGAAGAAGCACAAGCGGACTTTAATGCTCAAGCGGAGTTAGTGGAAGCATTAGCGCGTATTGA
The DNA here is from genome assembly GCF_003144405.1 of Proteus cibi. Taxonomy (GTDB): domain Bacteria; phylum Pseudomonadota; class Gammaproteobacteria; order Enterobacterales; family Enterobacteriaceae; genus Proteus; species Proteus cibi. The sequence continues at coordinate 202,745 of NZ_PENW01000026.1, read as the reverse complement.
TTCTCTTGAAAAACAACTGGAGCAGTCACAAAAAACAGAGCGTGAAGCCATGGCGCGTGCGCTAGCTGAAGTTGAAAATGTGCGTCGCCGTACTCAACAAGATATTGAGAAAGCGCATAAATTTGCACTTGAAAAATTTTCTAACGAGTTATTGCCGGTACTCGATAATTTAGAACGTGCTTTATCTGCGGCTGATCATGAAAATGAATCATTAAAGCCAATGATTGAAGGGTTAGAATTAACTCTGAAATCATTTTTAGATGCTGTTCGTAAATTTGGTATCGAAGTGGTTGAAGAAAAAAATGTAGTATTTAACCCTGAAGTTCACCAAGCGATGACTTTAATTGATAGCCCAGAACATGACTCTAATCATGTTGTCGATGTTATGCAAAAAGGATATACCTTAAATGGTCGTTTATTGCGCCCAGCTATGGTTATTGTTTCTAAATAATATCGATAAAACATTCGTTATCACATGAGTTAGTACATGTCGATAAAGTAAACCGCACAATACGAAGATTATTTAATATTCTTGTTATTGTGCGGTTTTATGCTTTATAAGGGGGGGGTTATTCAACCGGATCAAGTTGCCAATTGATTGGTGTGCGACCTTGCTGTTGCAAAATATCATTGGCTTGTTTGAAATGACCACAACCTAAAAAGCCTCTATGGGCAGAAAGCGGTGATGGATGAGGTGCTTTTAAAATAACGTGTTTATTTGTATCAATAAAACGTCCTTTTTTCTGAGCATGCGCGCCCCAAAGTAAGAAAATAACCCCATCCCTGCGCTGATTAATCTGTTCTATGACCGCGTCAGTAAAGACTTCCCAACCATAGTTAGCATGAGAATGTGCTTGACCTTTCTCTACCGTTAATACGGTATTAAGTAATAAAACCCCTTGTTTTGCCCAGCTTTCTAAATAGCCATGGTTAGGGCGTTTAAAATCAGGGTATTCCTTTTCAAGCTCTTTATACATATTGACTAATGAAGGCGGTGCAGGCACACCTGGTCGCACGGAAAAAGAGAGTCCATGTGCTTGATTAGGACCGTGGTAAGGATCTTGTCCCAAAATAACGACATTCACATTATCAAAAGGTGTAAAACGAAAAGCATTAAAAATATCCTCTTGAGGAGGATAAACAATTTTGCCTGCGGCTCTTTGTTGTGCAACTTGAGACATAATTTGATGAAAATAAGGCTTTTCTTTTTCAGCACCGATCACATCATGCCAAGTTAATGGTGTAGTCATAACCTAAAATCCTTGTTGATATCTTATCGTCTTTAAGCTTACCGATTTCATCAGGGGAATGAAAATATTACGGACTAAAAATAAAAATTAATTGATTTCTCAACTTTTATTTGAAAATTTACAAAAAAAATTGCAAGGCGGCGGTAAGTGATTGTTGATTTAAAACAATACTTTGCACCTTGTTGGATAAAATGCTTATGAATTTTATTGATATTTATCAAAGAATGACGCCATTTATACTGGTATATAAGTAGACAGAAACATTGGTTAGACCAAATACCCAAGTTCTGATATGTGATTAGAATTTGATTTTGCGCCCAAATTGGAGGTCGAAATGATTACTGGTATCCAAATTACTAAAGCTGATAACGACGATTTATTACACTCTTTCTGGTTATTAGATGATGAAAACGGCGAAGCTCGTTGCATCTGTGCTAAAAAAGGCTTTGAAGAAGGTCAAGTGATTAACCGTAAAGAGTTAGGCAATATCGAATACCGTGAAGTGCCTGTAGAATCTAAACCGGTTGTTCGTGTAGAAGGTGGTCAACACCTTAACGTTAACGTATTAAGCCGTGAAACACTGGAAGATGCTGTTAACAATCCTGAGAAATATCCTCAATTAACTATTCGTGTTTCTGGTTATGCTGTACGTTTTAATTCACTGACTCCAGAACAACAACGTGATGTTATTACTCGTACTTTCACAGAAAGCCTGTAATTTTCACTAAAGTAATAAGTTAATCATAAGCTCGGTATGAAAATATCGGGCTTTTTTTCTATGTAATTTAGACAAAAGAGAAAATAACAAAAAACCGTAACTATATTGTATAGCTACGGTTTTTTTATAACATCAGAAAGAGTATAGATTATTTGTTATCAGTATTCGTTTCTTTTGCTGGTGCAGTAGGCGCAACCTTTTTTTCTGTATGCTCAGTGACTGCTTTGCGACGTTTACCGATATTTTTACGATCGCGAGTCCGTACTTTTTCTTTAACTGCTTTTTTCTCTTCTTCTTTTTTCGCTTTGCGTTTTGCAAGCACTTTTTTCGAAGGTTTGAATGTTGCTTTCAGGCTTGGTGCCTTGGTTTCTGGACGTAGTTCTGCAACAACACGATATTTAATTGGCTCTTGAACGTAACGACCAATTTTTCCTAATAATGGGTGGTCGTGAGCTTCAACTAATGAAATTGCGATACCTTTACGACCAGCGCGTCCTGTACGACCAATACGATGTAAGTAAACATCCGCAGTACGAGGTAAGTCAAAATTGAAAACGTGTGTAATGTCATCAAGATCAAGACCACGAGAAGCAACGTCTGTGGCAACAAGCACATTCATTTTGCCTGATTCTAAACGTTTGATCGCATCGTTACGCTGTGTTTGTGCCATTTCACCTTCAAGGTAACTACATTTAATACCTTGTTTTTCTAATGCAGTAACAAGCTCTCTTACTCGTTCTCTTTTACGAACAAAGACAATCGATTTTTTAACATCGTCTTGCTTTAATAATGCAGCAAGTAACGCTGTTTTATGTTCGAGATTATCTGCATGATAATAGAACTGCTGAATTTTTTTACGTTCACGGCGAGAGGGATCGGCATTAAGCTCTACAGGCTCGTTGAGAATGCGCTGTGCAAAATCAATAACCGCATTACCTTCTAGTGTTGCAGAGAACAGTAATGTCTGTTTGCGCCAGCGAGTTTCACCTGCAATCGTTTCGATATCGTTAGCAAAACCCATATCTAACATGCGATCTGCTTCATCTAAAATCAGCATTTCCACAGCACGGCAGTCAAAGTTTTCTTCTTTGATATACTGTAATAAACGACCTGTTGTTGCAACAACGATATCTTGGTTCTCGCTGAAGACTTCAGCGTGATTCATATAAGCAACACCGCCTGTGATCGTGGCGATATCTAAATGGGTGTGCGCACATAATTCTTTTGCCTGATCGGCAACTTGCATGGCAAGTTCGCGTGTTGGTGTCAGGATAAGAATACGCGGCGGACCTGATTTTTTACGTGGATAATCAAGCAAGTGCTGAATTGCTGGAAGCAAAAAGGCCGCAGTTTTCCCTGTGCCTGTTGGCGCAGAGCCTAAAATATCGCGTCCATCCATTGCAGCTGGAATTGCATCTGCTTGAATAGCAGTAGGACGTTGATATCCTTTTTCTTCTAATGCGGTCAATAAACTTTCATCAAGTTCAAGACTGGAAAATGTCGTGGCTGTCATTGTATACCTCTGTTTAGGGCGCGGATTTTGACATTATCCCCCGCTAAAAGCCAGAGGATTTACCGCTATCACATTATATATTACCGATAGACGAAGGTATTCGTTGTTTTTAGGCTTAATCTAAATAAGCGTGCATCGTATACAAATAGTTTAATGTTAAGATAGGGGTTGTAGAAACGTTATCTTATCATATATCTCTTTTTCCATGACATGATTGATAAGCAATAAAAAAAGAGATTGCTGTGCAAATCAATAGAGTTAATAGATGAATCATAAGAAAGTGAAAAAAGCGGGATTACGCAAAGGTGGTTTTACATTCAAACAATTTTTTGTTGCTCATGATCAGTGTGAAATGAAAGTGGGGACAGATGGTGTTTTATTAGGGGCTTGGGCACCTATTAATAATGTCAAAAGAGCACTTGATATTGGTACGGGGAGTGGACTAATTGCATTAATGTTAGCTCAACGAGCAAATAAAATTGAGTGTATTGATGGTATTGAACTTGATGAGAAAGCGGCATTACAAGCTACAGAAAATACCCAAGAGTCACTATGGCACGCATTTATTCATATCCATCATAGTGATATTCATCATTATGCGGAGCAAGTGCAAAAGAAGTATGATTTGATTGTTAGTAATCCACCTTATTTTGAGCCGGCAATTGCGTGTCGAAATGATATGCGCGAGCAAGCTCGTTATACCAAAACCTTAACGCATGAGGGATTGTTAGATAGTGCGCAATCACTTATCACTGAAGATGGGTTGTTCTGTGTTGTATTACCTTATTCTATTGGTGAGCAATTTATTGAAATTGCAGAAAAAAAAGAGTGGCATGTTGTAAAACGCGTTAATATTAAAGACAGTGCGGATAAACCTTATCATCGAATTTTGTTAGCGTTTCAAAGACAAAATCAAGATAGTGTTGAATGCAGTACAGATGAACTTATTATTCGTAATAATGAAGGGCACTATACCGAGAAGTTCCAATCTTGGGTGACTGACTTTTATTTGTATTATTAAATCTATATTTAATAATACATTGTTTAAGATAATATATATTGTTGTAAGTAATCGTATATATTTAAATAATATCATTGTGTTATCGTTTTTTTATTGGCAAATTGCATTTTGGTTGGGTGATCACCATGATGATTTTTTTGTGATTCATCTCTTAAAATAATGATTGAATTGAACTTCATACTATTTTTACGCTCTAAGTCTTGTAGCTCATAAAAACGAGAAGGAATAACGAGAGTAAATATGACGGAGTCATTTAAAAATAGTGCGAAGCTTGACTTCGGGAGAGTCCATCTCTAATGAGCGAGCAGTTAACGGACCAAATGTTGGTTGAAAAGGTACAAAATGGTGACCAGAACGCTTTTAATTTGCTGGTTATCCGCTATCAACACAAGGTAGCAAGCCTGATTTCCCGTTATGTACCACAGGGCGATGTGCCAGATGTTTCGCAAGAAGCCTTTATTAAAGCTTATCGTGCCATCGGTTCTTTTCGTGGAGATAGTGCTTTTTACACATGGCTTTATCGCATTGCTGTAAATACAGCAAAAAATTATCTGGTCGCACAGGGGCGACGTCCGCCTTCGAATGATTTAGATGCAAGTGATGTTGAAAATTTCGAATCACCCAATGCACTAAAAGAAATTTCGAACCCTGAGAATTTAATGTTGTCTGAAGAGTTACGGAGAGTGGTTTTTCACACCATAGAGTCATTACCTGAAGATTTAAGGGTTGCTATTACACTTCGGGAACTTGACGGGCTGAGCTATGAAGAGATAGCGGTCATTATGGATTGCCCTGTCGGAACAGTACGTTCACGTATTTTTAGGGCGCGAGAAGCTATTGATAATAAGGTTCAACCATTAATACAAGAGTTTTAATTGTGGGTGAACCATCATTGACTGAAGGGTACTTTTACATGCAAAAAGAAAAACTTTCTGCATTTATGGATGGCGAAGTTCTTGATAAAGAATTAATGGGTACAATTGCTCGTGATGACTCCATGAAAGAGACATGGCAACGCTACCATTTAATTCGTGACACAATGCGTGGTGATGTAGGTGAAGTAGTCCACTTCGATATCGCAAGTCGTGTTGCGCTCGCTTTAGAGAATGAACCTGTTCGCATAAGTCCTGAACAACAACGAGAGCAGCAACCTGCGCCATCACAATGGCGTCAGCACTCTTTCTTACAAACGTTACGTCCTTGGGCAAGTCAGTTAACTCAAATCGGTGTCGCGGCTTGTGTTTCATTAGCTGTTATTGTTGGTGTTCAGCAATATAATGGAAAAAGTGGTTCTGAAGATTTCCAAGTAGATACGCCTGTATTTAATACTCAACCTATTATGGGGGCAGGTTCACCAGTAAGCTTAAATCTTCAAAACGATACTTTAGGTAAAGACCAACAAACACGTTTACAAGAGCGTAATCAGCGCCTTGGCTTAATGTTGCAACAGTATGAGTTAGATCGTCGTATCTATAATGCACCACAAAATGAAGCGCCAGTTAGCGCTCAAGGTGAAACTCACCCCGTAGCAGCACAGTAATAATAGATGTGAATGTATAAATAACGTGTGGGAATGAAATAGTCGTAATGAAAAAATCATGGTTATCCACCTTATTGCTGGTGGGCAGCCTGTCAATGCCGATACAAGCCTTGGCACAACCTCAAACAGGTAGTGTCGAGGCTTTGTTGCAAAGGATGGGTCAGACAAGTCAAAGCTCTACCTATGAATTATCTTTTATCAATATCAATTCTCAAGGTATTGTTCCTATTCGCTACCGTCACACTCTTATTGATGGCAAACCGCTTGCACAATTAATGCAAATGGATAGTACTCGCCGTGAAATAGTTCAACGTGGTGATGAAATCAGTTATTTTGAGCCGGGCTTAGATGCTTTTAGCTTAAGAAATGATCATATCGTTGATTATATCCCTTCTATCATTTACCAAAATTTCAATGAATTATCAGATTATTATAATTTTATTGATGCAGGTAGAACGCATATTGGTGATATTCCAAGCCGAGTTGTTCGTGTACTATCAAAAAATAATGACCGTTATGATTATGTCTTGTTTATTGATGAAGAAAGATATCTGCCTTTAAGAGTCGATCTGTTAGATAAGAATAATGACATTATTGAACAATTTCGCGTGATCACTGTTAATGAAGGGAATGAAGTCAAAACTGAACTTAATTCGTTACGTACCGTCAATATGCCACCTTTATTGCTGGTGCCCAAAGCTAAGCCTTTGGTTTATAACTGGTCGGTTAGTCAATTACCTGAGGGGTTTAAAGAGGTAAAACGCAGTAACCATCAAATTTCTGAAACTGAATTTAGTCAGTCTATTTTATTTAGCGATGGCTTATTTGACTTCTCTATTTATGTTAATAAAAGCGGTCAACAGGTTAATTCGCCCGAACGTGATAAAATGTTGCGGTATGGTCGTAATACAATTTATACCTACGTCAAAGAAGGTAATGAAATTACCTTTATTGGTCAGTTACCATTTCCTACGGCACAAGCGATAGTGAATAGTGTTGTATTTACGAAAAAGTAAAAGGGTATAAGTTATGGTTAAAGAGTGGGCAACAGTGATACATTGGCATGAAGGACGTGCGTTATTGCGCTATGGATCGTCTTCTGGCTGTGGTAGTTGCCAAGCTCGCGCTGCGTGTGGTTCTTATTTATTAAATAAAATAGGACCTGAGACAGTGCATCAACTCGAACTTCCCGTAGCACAACCTTTAGTCGAAGGGCAAAAAGTGGAAGTGGGTATTCCTGAAAACAATCTACTTCTTTCCGCAATGCTAGTGTATTTAACACCGCTTATTGGCTTATTTATTGTCGCGGGCATTGCAAGCCTTTGGTTTTCGAGTGAATTTGCTATTTTTTGCAGTGGACTTGTGGGAGGCGCCCTTGGTTTTTTATTTGCCAAAAAAGTGGCGACTTGGTGGAGTAAAGATGAAGGTTTTGAACCTATTGTCTTGCAAATAGGGCTTCCACCCCATGAACTTAAGGTTCAATTTCAAGAATAATGAGTTAATTAAAAAGATGGGGCAATTGCCCCATCTTTTTTATCATGCTGCTTTTGTAATAATATTTATCTTAAATCAACACGTTTCTATATCTGGAAATTACCCACGAAAAATTATAAATAAATGCAAGTCTTAGCATAAATGTTTGTGTTTGATGAACGTTTCTTTGAGTATAATGTCTCTAGTGTGTAGAATGCGTCATCAATAATAACTCCTGCAATATAGAGTTTTCGCTTTGTGTCCATGAATGACTCCAAAGCCAGATTTATAGAGCAAAGCAATAGAGAAAAATAATTTCAGAATGAAAAACATACGTAACTTTTCCATTATCGCACATATTGACCACGGTAAATCGACGTTATCAGATCGAATTATTCAAATTTGTGGTGGCTTATCAGATCGTGAAATGGCTGCGCAGGTTCTTGATTCTATGGATCTTGAGCGTGAACGTGGTATTACAATCAAAGCGCAAAGCGTAACCTTGAATTACACCGCTGATGACGGTGAAGTTTATCAGCTTAACTTTATCGATACCCCAGGACACGTTGACTTCTCTTATGAAGTATCTCGTTCACTTGCTGCGTGTGAAGGCGCCTTATTGGTCGTAGATGCTGGGCAAGGGGTTGAAGCGCAAACATTAGCAAACTGCTATACAGCGATGGATATGGATCTCACCGTCGTTCCCGTTTTAAATAAAATAGATTTACCAGCAGCAGAGCCCGAGCGTGTTGCTGAAGAAATTGAAGACATTGTGGGGATTGATGCCACAGATGCAGTGCGTTGCTCTGCAAAAACAGGTATTGGTGTTAAAGAAGTTATCGAACGTCTTGTTAAAGAAATTCCAGCACCTGAAGGTGATGCAGACGCGCCATTACAAGCACTGATTATTGACTCTTGGTTTGATAATTACCTTGGTGTTGTTTCACTGATCCGTGTTAAAAACGGTAAAGTCAGCAAAAACGATAAAATCAAGGTAATGAGTACGGGACAGGTTTATAACATTGACCGTATTGGTATTTTTACGCCAAAACAAATTGATACTACATCATTAAATTGTGGTGAAGTCGGCTGGGTTGTTTGTGGTATTAAAGATATTTTAGGTGCTCCTGTCGGGGATACTTTAACTGCGGCACAAAAACCAGCAGATAAACCATTGCCAGGCTTTAAGAAAGTTAAGCCACAGGTTTATGCGGGTTTATTCCCAATTAGTTCTGATGACTATGAATCATTCCGCGATGCATTAGGTAAATTAAGCTTAAACGATGCTTCATTATTCTATGAACCAGAAAGCTCATCTGCATTAGGTTTCGGTTTCCGTTGTGGTTTCTTGGGTCTTCTTCATATGGAGATTATTCAAGAACGTTTAGAACGTGAATATGACCTCGATCTGATTACAACGGCACCAACCGTTGTTTATGAAGTCGAAATGACGAATGGTGATATTGTATTAGTGGATAGCCCGTCTAAATTACCACCACTCAATAATATTGAGGAAATCAGAGAGCCTATCGCTGAATGCCATATGTTATTACCGCAAGAATATTTAGGTAACGTAATTACTTTATGTATCGAAAAACGCGGTGTTCAAACCAATATGGTCTATCATGGTAATCAGGTTTCATTGACTTATGAAATTCCGATGGCTGAAGTGGTATTAGATTTCTTTGATCGCTTAAAATCAACATCACGCGGTTATGCTTCTTTAGACTATAACTTTATTCGCTTCCAAGGCTCTAACATGGTACGTGTAGATGTCTTGATTAACGGTGATCGCGTTGATGCTTTAGCATTGATTACACATAATGATAATGCACCTTATCGTGGCCGTGAGCTGGTGGAAAAAATGAAAGAATTTATTCCACGCCAACAGTTTGATATCGCTATCCAAGCGGCAATTGGTAACCATATTATTGCTCGTTCAACTGTTAAGCAGTTACGTAAAAACGTATTAGCCAAATGTTATGGTGGTGACGTTAGCCGTAAGAAGAAACTGTTACAGAAACAGAAAGATGGTAAAAAACGTATGAAGCAAATTGGTAACGTAGAGCTACCACAAGAAGCGTTTTTAGCCATTCTTCATGTTGGTAAAGATAAATAATTTAAGGAGAAAACATGGCTAACACGTTTGCCTTGATCCTAACGCTGGCAACGCTAATAACGGGAGTTTTTTGGGGAATTGAGCGCTTTAAGCTCAAGCCAGCCCGAAAAGCAAAACTAAAGCGTCTTCAAGAGATGACGCAAGGGACCGAGGATCAGCAAGAGTTAGCAAAATCAATTAATAAACCAAGCTGGGCAGAGACATTAGGCTCTTTATTCCCAGTTTTGATTATTGTTTTGGTTCTGCGTTCATTTGTGTATGAGCCGTTTCAAATACCTTCTCGCTCCATGATGCCAACCTTGTTGGTTGGCGATTTTATCTTGGTTGAAAAGTTTGCTTATGGATTAAAAGATCCAATTACACAAACCACGTTAATTAATACAGGGAAGCCGAAACGAGGTGATATCGCCGTATTTAAATATCCTCGTGATCCATCTACTGATTTTATTAAACGTGTTATTGGGTTACCAGGCGATAAAATTGTTTATGATATGATGTCGAAAAAACTACATATCTATCCAAATTGTGATAAGACTATTTGTAATGAAGAAATATCAGTAACTTATGGTACTGCTTATCCAAGTGAATGGACGCTATTATTACAAAATGTACCAGGTGGTCAGCGTATTAATGGTATGAAATCTATTCCAATTGAGGAGCCTATTTCAACAGCAACTCAATTACGTGAAGAAGAAAGGGTAGAAACTATTGATAAAGTCTCTCACCGTATTATGACAATACCGGGTGATATGACGATGCCTGAGTTTATCCAACCCGGATTACCTGTCGGTACGTGGATTGTTCCTGAAGGTCATTACTTTATGATGGGTGATAATCGAGACGGTAGTTCGGATAGTCGCTTCTGGGGCTTTGTTCCAGAGAAAAACTTAGTAGGTAAAGCAACAACAATCTGGATGAGCTTTGAAAAAGTAGAAAATGAATGGCCAACTGGCGTTCGTTTTAGCCGTATCGGTGGCATTAAGTAATTATTAACAAAATAGCGACAGCATTCCTTCTTATCTAAGTGTAGAATATGTCGCTTCTTTAAATATGATTGGCTCCTGCTATTAACAGGAGCCAGTGCAAACGCAACAGTTCTGTTATCCAACCCGATAATTTCTCGTTGTCTTAAACAGATTTGTTGCGTGTGCTTCAAATTAAGTTATGGAAATTGATCGCACATGAATACTTTATTAGTAAACCAGTTACAAAAGAAACTGGGCTATACTTTTACGCAAAATGAATTATTACTACAGGCTTTAACGCATCGAAGTGCCAGCAGTAAACATAATGAACGTTTAGAATTTTTAGGTGATTCAATTCTAAGCTATGTGATTGCTAATGCACTTTATCATCGCTTTCCTCGTGTTGATGAAGGTGATATGAGCCGAATGAGAGCAACGCTTGTTCGTGGAAATACTCTCGCTGAATTAGCGCGTGAATTTGAACTAGGCGAGTGCTTACGTTTAGGCCCAGGGGAATTAAAAAGTGGCGGTTTTCGTCGCGAATCAATTTTAGCAGATACGGTAGAAGCTTTAATTGGTGCAATTTTCCTTGATAGTGATATTCAAAATATCGAAAAAATTATTTTAAACTGGTATGAGAATCGTTTGGCTGAAATCAGTCCGGGCGATAAGCAAAAAGATCCTAAAACTCGTTTGCAAGAGTATCTGCAAGGCCGTCATTTACCTTTACCTTCTTATATTGTGGTACAGGTTCGAGGCGAAGCCCATGATCAAGAGTTTACGATCCATTGTCAGATAAGCGGTATCGAACAACCTGTCAAAGGGATGGGAACAAGCCGTCGTAAAGCTGAACAGGCCGCTGCTGAACAGGCATTAATACAACTGGAGCTTGAATGAGCGAAGAACAAACCTATTGCGGATTTATTGCGATAGTCGGTCGCCCAAATGTGGGAAAATCAACACTACTGAACCAATTACTGGGGCAGAAAGTGTCTATTACATCTCGTAAACCGCAAACGACGCGTCACCGTATCATGGGTATTGATACAGATGGTGCTTACCAAGCGATTTATGTGGATACACCCGGCTTGCATATTGAAGAAAAGCGAGCTATCAACAGACTGATGAACCGTGCAGCAAGCAGTTCAATTGGTGATGTTGAATTAGTTATTTTCGTTGTTGAAGGTACCAACTGGACGCCTGATGACGAAATGGTGTTAAATAAATTAAAATCATTGCGTTGCCCTGTTTTATTAGCCATTAATAAAGTAGATAACGTGACTGATAAAACCAAGTTACTTCCACATATTGGCTTTTTAAGCCAACAAATGGATTTTCTTGATGTTGTGCCGATCAGTGCTGAAAAAGACATGAATATCGATACGATAGCGAAAATCGTGCGTAAATGTTTACCTGAAGCGACTCATCACTTTCCTGAAGATTATATCACTGATCGCTCTCAGCGTTTTATGGCATCAGAAATTATTCGTGAAAAATTGATGCGATTTTTAGGTGAAGAATTACCTTATTCTGTCACTGTTGAAATTGAACAATTCGTTACCAATGAGCGTGGTGGCTATGATATCCACGGATTAATTCTGGTTGAGCGTGAAGGCCAGAAAAAAATGGTTATTGGTAATAAAGGTGCGAAAATCAAGAAAATTGGTACTGAAGCCCGTATGGATATGGAAGACTTATTTGAAAACAAAGTTCACTTAGAACTTTGGGTGAAAGTCAAAGCTGGCTGGGCTGATGATGAACGTGCTTTACGTAGCCTTGGCTATGTGGACGATTTAAAGTAGGTAACTGAAGTGGATGGCTGGCAACGTGCATTTGTTATCCATGCTCGACCTTACAGTGAAACGAGTTTATTACTCGATTTTTTCACTGAAAATGAAGGGCGAGTACGCATATTGTCAAAAGGTGCGCGAGGCCGTCGCTCACCCTTAAAAGGGGCACTTCAACCTTTTACTCCTTTGCTCATTCGTTGGAGTGGGCGAGGAGAAGTGAAAACACTTCGTGATGCTGAACCTATCTCTTTAGCGTTACCACTGACAGGCTCTGTACTATACAGTGGCTTGTATCTTAATGAGTTATTGTCTCGCGTTTTAGAAAATGGCACGTCTTATAGTGTGCTTTTTTTTGAATACCTCTCTTGTTTGCAAATCCTTGCCGCTAGCGATACCACACCCGAAGCCGCCCTAAGACGCTTTGAACTTGCACTATTAACACAACTTGGCTATGGCTTAGATTTTCTGCATTGTGCCGGAAGTGGGGAGCCTGTTTCCGATTCGATGACTTATCGTTATCGAGAAGAAAAAGGTTTTATTGCGAGTTTAGTGGTGGATCATAATAGTTTTACTGGATTTGAATTAAAATCCTTAGCCAGTCGCGAATTTCCTACTATTGAAACATTAAAAGCGGCGAAAAGGTTTACTCGAATGGCATTAAAGCCTTATTTAGGCGGAAAACCATTAAAAAGTAGAGAACTTTTTAGACAATTTGCTATTAAAAAATCCCCAAAGAAAAGAGCATTGATGATAGAACAGTAATATTGTCTTTTTCTTCTCTATGGAATGTGTAAACTAAGGTAATGCAACGTTATTTTTCAGGAGAAGAGCATGTCTGATATTCTACTTGGTGTTAATATTGACCATATCGCCACCCTTCGTAATGCCCGAGGCACAACGTATCCCGATCCTGTTCAAGCGGCTTTTATTGCAGAACAAGCTGGCGCTGATGGTATTACTATCCATTTACGTGAAGATAGACGTCATATCACTGATCGTGACTTAATGTTGATAAGCCAAACAGTTCAGACAAGATTAAATCTGGAAATGGCTGTCACTGAAGAGATGATCGAGATAGCTTGTCAAACTCAGCCTGATTTTTGCTGTTTAGTACCTGAAAAACGCCAAGAAGTGACAACAGAAGGTGGTTTAGACGTTGTTGGCAATGAAGCAAAAGTTGCTGATGCCATTAAACGCTTATCTTTAGCGGGTATCAAAGTTTCGCTTTTTATTGACCCAGACCATGAACAAATTAACGCAGCCGACCGTGTTGGCGCACCTTTTATTGAGATCCACACTGGCGCTTATGCTGACGCAGAAGATGAAATCGCTCAAGAAAAAGAGTTTGTCCGTATTCGTGATGCAGTGGCTTACGCCGCATCTAAAGGCTTAAAAGTGAATGCGGGACATGGTTTGCATTACCACAACGTGCAACGTATTGCCGCATTACCTGAACTTTATGAACTGAATATTGGTCATGCAATTATCGGTAGAGCTGTATTTAGTGGATTAGCTCCCGCGGTTGAAGAAATGAAACGCTTAATGCGAGAAGCACGTCGCTAATGGCTATTGTTGGCTTAGGTATGGATATCGTCGAGATATCACGTATTGAAGATATTATAGGGCGTTCTGGTGAACGCCTTGCTCGTCGCATCCTTACGGAAACAGAATGGGAAATCTATCAATCGCATAAACAGCCAATCCGCTTTTTAGCTAAGCGGTTTGCAGTAAAAGAGGCTGCGGCAAAAGCATTAGGAACAGGGATCCGTTTAGGATTGGCTTTTAATCATTTTGAAGTACGTAATGATGAGTTAGGTAAACCTACCCTGCATTTTTTAGCGGTTGCAAAAGAGATGGCAGAGAAAGCGGGGATAAACTCTATTCACGTAACACTTGCTGATGAACAGCGTTATGCTTGTGCGACAGTTATTTTAGAAAAATAGCGTTTTTAGATTTATCACCCACAAAATCATCAATTAAGATTTAGATCTTATCTGCGTGGTGGATCAACACAAATTTTTCCCATAATTCATCTTGAGATTCAAGATGAGTCGGATCAGTGATGATCGTGTTAGTAATCGGACAAACCGATTGGCAAGTTGGTTTATCGTAATGCCCTACACATTCAGTGCAAAGATCAGGATTAATTTCATAAATTTCATCCCCCATTGAAATCGCATCATTTGGACACTCAGGTTCACACATATCGCAGTTGATGCATTTCTTTGTAATTAGTAAAGCCATATCAGTCACTTAATATATAAATTATTAAATTTCAGTAACTTATATCTTGCACTTATATGTTACCATCTATCAGTTTGTGTCGCTATATCCGATAAAGTCGTGTTTTATCATTCAAATAGGAATATTACCCCAATCTTTTTGTTTAATAGGCAATAAGCAAAGGGGGAGTTAGGTTACCATTTATAGGCAATTTCCTAAAGTAGCATCGTTCAAATGGTTTATTAGAATGTATAAATAAAATATTAAATATTGGCTAATGAAGAGAAATAAAAGCCAGTTGCATGAATAACATTTCGTAATGTTTTTAATGTTAGGTTTTTTGGTGGTGATAATGTTCGATAACGCATTTTTCAAGATCCTTCCGCTTTTTTGGTAATAAAAAAACAAAAATGAATAACAAGAAAATAGTAACAAAAAATAGTGTTTTTTGTGGTATTCAGCACACTTAACACTCTGTTATTGATGTTAAATAACAAAATAATATAAAGGGGTATACTATGCCAACATTGTTTAATATGTGGACGTTTGCGCTTTTATCCTTAGGATTAGTGCTAACACCCGGCCCTAATATGATTTACCTGATTTCACGATCAATTTCTCAAGGGAAAAAAGCTGGGTTTATTTCATTAATTGGTGTAGCTGTTGGCTATATTTTTTATATGTTATTAGCGGCATTTGGTATTACAGCTATTTTTATGGCAGTGCCTTATGCTTACGATACATTAAAAATTTGTGGTGCTATTTACCTTTTTTATATCGCTTGGCAATCTATTAAGCCCGGTGGGCGTTCTATTTTCCATCCCAAAAAATTACTTTCTGGTAATATGACAAAGCTCTTTGTTATGGGGTTTATCACTAATCTGCTCAATCCTAAAATCGCATTAATGTACTTATCACTGTTGCCTCAATTTATTAGCATTCAAAATGGCAGTGTTTTAAATCAATCATTAGTATTAGGTAGCATTCAAATTATTATTAGTATTGCAGTCAATGCATTGATTGTTATTGCCGCTGGCTCGATTGCTGGATTCTTTATGCAAAGGCCTCGTTGGGCACTCGTTCAACGTTGGTTTATGGCAACAATCTTAGGCGCTTTAGCGATCAAATTAGCCACAGAAGCGCGCGTAAACTAAAGTTTTATCTTGCTATCTTTGTCATAAACAATCCAAGACAATCTCTTTAGTTATCAATAGAAAACAGGGTACAATATCCCGCTATATGATAATGAAGAGATATCCTTGTGAATAAAGTTAAAGATGATATTTATTGGATGCATAAAGCGATTGAGCAAGCGCAAAAAGCACAAGAAATCGGTGAAATACCGGTGGGCGCAGTATTAGTCGTTGATAATAAAATCATTGCTAAAGGATGGAATCATTCAATTATTGATAACGATCCCACTGCACATGCAGAGATTATGGCGTTACGCAAAGGAGGGAAGCATTTACAAAATTATCGTCTACTCGATGCGACACTTTATATTACCTTAGAACCTTGTGTAATGTGTGCCGGAGCGATTGTACATAGTCGGGTAAAACGCGTGGTTTACGGTGCCTCAGATTTAAAAACCGGTGCGGCAGGTTCATTTATTGATATTTTACAGCATCCCGGAATGAACCATAAAGTTGAAATAACATCAGGTGTATTAGGTGAAGAGTGTTCGCAACTTTTAAGCCAATTCTTTAAAATGAGAAGGGCTGAAAAGAAACAACTTAAAAAGCAAAAAAACAGTCCAGTTCTCATCAATACGGGATCAGTAATAAAAGAATAATACCTGTTTACTGATAATTAAGCGTATACGTTGCTTGAGCTTGGAAAGGGCCTGTTAGCAATGTTTGATTTTTCAGCGCAGAGGGTGATGCCTCAACATATGTCATAAAATTAAACTGAATACGCTTATTATTAAGAAGTCGAGTTGAGCTCGGCTTTTTTAATTGGATAATATTGCGTTGAAGATCTGTAAATACAATCCCGATACTTTTAGGATCTTCAGATCCTGTGCCGACAACAGCTAGGTGGTCGGGCATAGTAGGATGTTCTTTCCCATCTAACGTAATCGTGACACTTTTATAAATATCCTGACTGCAGTTTTCTAAACTGATACTAAAAGCAACCGGCTCACTTTTTTGAAAAGTATAGAGATCTTTTGCTGATATCTGCTTGAAATCAATTACTTTATTTTCATCACCAGCAACAATAGTACAACCATGTGCTACCACAACACCTTTAAATTCCATATCGCCACCAATCAGTTCTGTTGCAGCAAAGGTGGAGGGTGAAAGTAATAATAAAAGAGAAAGAGTCGATTTTATTATGGTGTTTCCCATTACATAAACTCCGCAACTAATGTGGCATGTGCTGAAAATTCACCTTCTGTAATTTTGCTACCTGTTTTTGCAATGGGAGCCGCGGTGACTTCCCAGCTTCCTTTAAAATTATTCAGTTTCCCGACAGAAAAATATTGATTAGGTGGCACAATCGCTCCTGATTTGTCTCTTAAAACAATGCCTAGATTTGTTCTATCTACAGGTCCGGTTGTGCCAAGATAATTAGGGTTAAAACTAGCGATACCTGAGCTCCCAGTTTGAATTTTAAACATAATTCGACTGTTAGGATTAGTAAAACTTCCCCCTTCACACTTGATGGGAATATTGCGTGTGATCTTATAATTTTGACCATTTAAATAGTCAGAAGTATTACCGACATTGCCAAAATCAAAGGTAATGGGAGAGCCATTATTAAATGTACATTTATCTTCCGTGGTTAATATTCCTGAATTAATCACTAATTTTGAAATGGGTTCAGGGCCATATTCTTGATATAAGCCATTACCTACACGTGCATACATTTGAGCTACAGCTTGTCCTGTTAATGAAACCCCATTAATAATGGGTTTTTTTAAGCGGAAGACTAATACACCACTACTTCCTGATGACATGTTAGGTTTGGGTGATTGAGGAACACGGCAACCTTGTTGCCCATTTCGATTGTTAGGTTTTTCAATAAAAGGAACGGTAGGGAGTGAATCAGGTCCCCAAATGGAAAACTTGATCTTAACATCGACGTATTCATTAAGTTCATAGTAATTATTACCTAAATAGCGTAAGTCGGAATTAGCCATATAATAGGTACGAGAATTCGGAACTAAGGGATCTTTAGGACAATAAACTGTCGCTAAATATCTGTCAGGTAAGGAAAAGTTAACAGTGGCCGTTTCGCCTGGTCGGTTATTAGGAAAGGTTGCGTTATTTAACTCAACTCTAAAAATATTAGGACCTCCAACCGTGCGAACCTCACCATGAATATAAGCAGATGCAACAATTGGAGTACATAACATTGCGCCAGTAAAAAGTAATTTTAGCGTATTGAAATAAAAATTTGCTGTTGTTAATTTCATTTTATTCCTACCGGCGTCAAGTTGATTAATATTTGGGTTGTTGT
The DNA here is from genome assembly GCF_003144405.1 of Proteus cibi. Lineage (GTDB taxonomy): Bacteria > Pseudomonadota > Gammaproteobacteria > Enterobacterales > Enterobacteriaceae > Proteus > Proteus cibi. Next base: position 184,671 of record NZ_PENW01000026.1, on the reverse strand, counting down.
TCTTTTGGGGCTGCTTTGCAGCTATTTTGTTGGCAAACAAATTTTAATTCTGGATGTCCGCCGTAATCATTTACATACATCATGTAAAATTGATTGACGCTACTGGTTTTAACGGGAATTTCCAGTGAGGATTTAGGGGCAATCATTAAACCAGGGAATGTGGTTAACTTATCGCTATCTTCACCATTTAATTTATTAGAAAGCCCAATAATAGTGATGTAATAAGGTGTCGGATTTTCGGCAATAAATTGATTACCTTGTTTTTTAAACACTAATTGATCTTGCCAAATCATGCCTGGTTTTTCAGGAATAACAGCTGTTGGGCGGTAGAATAATTTAATGCGAGACTGCATTGCCATTTGTAACACGTTAGCTTGTTTGGGGGCTGGTGGAATTTCACGCACATTTAAATAAAAAAGTGATTCTCTATCTTGTGGCAAAAGACCAATTTCTGCTGTTTTGGTAATTCTGACAACGCCTTTTTGGTCACCATCAAGACGCTGCAAAGGTGGCAACGCTACTAAAGGAGAAGCGATTTTTTGTCCGTGTTCATTTTCAACCCATGATTGAGCTAAAAAAGGAATATCAGGGCTAGTGTTTTTTAGGTTTACGCTAGCCGAGTTTTCGTTGCCCATAAGTACAATACGAGTTCTATCTAATGACACGCCTGCTTGAGTTGTGCTCACTATGCTGAGTGCAATTAATGAGCCACAAAAAAGCGTTTTGAGTGTGTTGAATGAGTTCATACAATTATCTCTATTAATTCATTTTGTGCATTAAAGTTCCTGACATAACAACAATTCACGTTTTAGTGGATCGTTAATTGCAGCAGGAATTGTAATCGTACACTGAGTTTTACCACCCCAGATTACGTTTAATGATTCATTAAGGTTAACGCCGGCAATATAAACTAGGCCATCTTCCATCACCATTCCCATATTCTCACCGTTTTTATTGGTGAGCTCAGCACCAAATGGCGGGTATTTTTGATCGGCAGTTTGTAAGATAGCCATTAGGCGCTCACCTTGGCGAACTGGGAATTTATAGTAGCCAATCGCGCCTTCAGTTAACGTTGCAGAAGTAATGGCTTTGTGTGTTTCAATATCTGAACCCATTTTATCAACATCAATACGCGCATCAACATTGTTATAACTCGTTAAGTCAGTTAATACGCCAATACCAAATAGGTTTGTTGTTGTGCTTTGGTTGTTAAATGGCACACCTGATACTCCATCTGTATCAACCATCATACGAGCAGTACTTGATGTCATGCTACTGCTATGTAATGCGGCACCGTGACGTGTTGCAGTAAATCCACCTTTGACTGTTGCACCTAGTGCAATATAGTTATCTTGTTGATAGCTTGCATTGGCGTTAATTTCTGCATATTGCGAACGGTGTTGATAATAACCATCAGTATTGGCTTTATTGTCTGAGCTTAAACCGGCACGGACGCGCCACAGATTATTATAATTGCTATTATCAGAATAAGTGGCCATTTGGTTCACTTTTCCGTTACTGTCTTGCAAGCTATAACCAATACTTTTGCCACTTCCTAATGGAACTGAAATATTGAAAGAAATACTGTCATCCGTGTTTCCTTTATGCTGAGTACGAAATGCAGATAAGTTAGTATTAATTTGCTCTATACCCATAATAGAAAAATTACGGCTTACCGTAACACCATATTGTTCTTGTGTATTTTTATCCCAATAATTTTGATGTCGGTAAGAGAGATAAAGTGTTGTTGATTTTTCAATGTCATCAGCCCAAAAAGTTTTGTTACCTGTAATGGTATACATCTCTTTTTCATAGCCATTGTTATTAATGTCATTGTAACGTTCATCGATATATTGAGAGAAAGATCGGAATGTTTTCTCTGAAAAGCGATAACCCGCAAAAGTAATCGTACTATGGTACTCATCGAATGTTTTAGCGTAGTTTAGTTTGAATGACATCCCGTTGATATTTTCATTATCATAGGTTTTGCTATAAGACTGAGTAATATCACCTGAAAGTGTACCTAAACGTCCCATATCGTGACCTAAACCTAATGACCACGCATTGTAATCTTTCGCCGTCAATAAAACCCCACCGTACAGCGACCATGTGTTATTCATCCCCCATGAAAAATCGCCTTGATAAAAAACAGGACCTTGCATTTTATGGTTGTTGAGCGATGACTGACCCATTGATGTGTTATAACGCACTGAGCCCGGACGAGTCATATAAGGTAGATTGGCTGTTTGTACTTGGAATTCGGTTACTTTACCATTTTGCTCTTCGACTCTGACATTTAATTGACCTTGTACGGTATCTTGTAAATGTTTAATCGCGAAAGGACCCGCAGGTACTGTGGTTTCATAAATTAAGCGGCCGTTTTGCGTGACAGTTACTTTGGCATTAGTGTTTGCGATACCATGAATTTCAGGTGCATAACCTTGCAAAGAAGGGGGTAACATTCTTTCATCACTTTGTATATTGGCACCTGTAAAACGAAAACTATCAAAAACTTGAGAGTTTAAATACGTTTCACCGAGCGTCAATTTTGCCGCTTGGTTAGGTAATGGTTTATAGGCGTAAATCTGATTCCAATCAAAGCTATTATTTGATGAATATTCAGATGAATAGTTTCCTTGATATTCAGCACGTAGTCGCCATTCGCCAAGGTTAATCCCAGCCTGCCCATATCCTGTCAATGAGTTGTTATTATTGCCTTTATTCGGGCGAGTTGATGTACCTGTTAAGGTATAGTCAACTAAAAGTCCAGATATACCTGGGTCCCACAATTCAGGTGGTGTCCAATCGGTATCTTCATATTTCATTAATGAACGAGGCATAACAATATCGAGAATACCGCCATCATTTTTGATAGAGATACCCGGTAATTGACTAATATCGAAACAATCGGGTGAGATCTCTTCGATAAACTTTTGATTTTCTTCGTTAATTGTTAACTTTGTTAGAAGGGTAGGATCAATACAAGCGATGGAGTAATTAGGTTTTACTTCAATATAATTAATGTTCTGACGAGGGAAGTCACGACCATTTATACGGATATCTAAGTAGTACATACCCGGAATAATGTAATTAGAAGTTGCAAAACGAGATAAATCAACATTATCTCGGTCTTCGGCATCTAGCATATGAATGTTAAATTCCACAGAATCATCTTGCTCAGCTTGAGCGGAAAACGCTAAGCACAATAGCAAAATGGCACAAATATTTTTCCATATTGTGCTGTGAAAAAAAGAAATTAACATGAATAAACGCCTAATTATTAATTAAATAAAAACTAATTAAATAATGAATATTTATTTAATTACTTTTTATTTTATTTTTATTAAATTGAAGTGTTTTATCAAATTTAACGCAGAGGAAATCCCCTGCGTTAATGCAGTAATTAATTTATTATTTAATTAATTTAAATAAATAAAACGATTACTGATAATCAACTTGGAAGTTGATAACGGCTTGGAATTCACCCGGAGTTACAGTAGCGTCTGCTGATTCAGCTTGAACGTAAGCAACAAATGGGATCTTAGAAACACCATTAACTAATTGTACTGGTGTAGTTGCTGTGTTCCATTTTACTGACTTGCTGCCAGCATCCATTAAGCCGATACCCGCGCCAGAAGCTGAGCCAGATACGAAAGATGCTAAGTCTTTATTTGTTGCATTAACAACGCTTGGTGTATAGCTAACAGTAGCGGTTTTTGCTACGGTAGTATCACAGTCTTGTAATTCGATATCTTTTTTAACGTTACCTGCTTTCTGCATATTTGCTAATGCAGAAGTTGGGATTTCACTGAAATCAACAATAACAGGACTTGAAGAAGCTGCTAATCCACAAGCTGAATTAACAATTTCACCTTTTAATTGAATTTCGCCTTTAGTTGCGCCAATTTTGGGTGCCGGAGTTTCAGCAGTTGCAACAGAATTAATACCAAATACTAAAGCAGCAGCTAAAGCAATTTTACTCAGTTTCATTATAGATAATCCCTTGAAGATCGTGCGTATTATTTATAGAAAAATAATATTAATGTCGGAATATAAAAATTGATTTGCATTATATTTCGAGTTGTTTCGAATAATGACTGGTTTATATGATATCAATAAAGACGCTCTATTTGATATAACGTTTTGTTGATTTACTCAATTTTCATATTTAATCTTGCCTATTCCATATTAATAGAGTTTTATATAGATTTATTCTTTTTATTACTCAATTTATGGGTGAAAAAGTTTATCAGGCAGATAAATTTAATAGACAATATAATTAACATTGTTTTAACTTTACGAAAAGTAATGTTATTAACATTAGGTTAGAAAAATTAATAAAACTAATTATAGATTATCGTAATATATATAATTCAATAAGTTAGATGTTAGTAAAGGTATGTTTAGGTTAATTTTTATCGCAAAAAAAGTTTCTCCAAAAATAATAATCATAAAATGAATAATAACTAATGAGATAATTCCTACGTATTTAAGTTAATTTTTTCTAATATTTCACCTATTCTGATAGTCTTAAAATGACTAATTAGGTCATTTAAAATACAATTTACTCATTGAGTGAGTGTTTTCGCTAATGAGTGTTACATTTTTTAACACATGAATTTTCCCTATTTTGGGTAAAAATAGCATGAAGAAATGTAACAATTTTTAATATTAAGAAAACATTAATTTACGGATGGCTTTTATGGTTGAAGTGATTTTTTGAATGGTAGATATGGCACAAATAAGCCTCTATAAAAGAGGCTATGTTATTTAATTGGCTGTTTTTAAGTACAAAAATTATTGATAAGCCATATCTTGAGTCAATGATAATGATGATTTTGCTTGTTCTGCATCGTTATCAGTCTCTTTATCTTTAGATAATATTTTATTTTTGCTCTCTTTGGCTTGAAGGTAACCGACAAGGCTAAGTTGATATCGTCGAATATTTTCAACATAACGATAAGCTTCATGGCCTCTGGCATAGCCATAAGGGAGGTCTGCATAATATTTCTTTTGGCTAAGTAGAGGTAATCTTGATTTTACATCTAGCCAACTGTCAGGATCGGCATTTTGTTGCTCAGTCAGCCTTCTGGCGTCAAGCATATGACCAAATCCCATATTATATGCGGCTAATGCAAACCAAATTCTTTCATCTTCAGGGATAGAATCCGGTAAGCGTGAAAGAAGATGCTTAAGATATTGCGCTCCTCCTCGAACACTCTCTTCAGGATCAAGTCTATCAGTAACGCCCATACTTGATGCAGTAGGGCGAGTTAACATCATCAATCCTCTAACTCCCGTTGGTGATGTAGCATGAGGATCCCAATGTGATTCTTGCCATGCCATAGCGGCTAATAACCGCCAATCGAAAGTATCTGCATACTTTTCAAAAAGAGGTTGATAGTTTGGCAAAATGGAATCTATTGCCGTAATAAAAGAGATCGTATCGAAGTAATCAAATGAACCCACATGACCAAAATACTTTTCTTCAAGCCTTGCTAATACATCTTCTTGAGATAATTGATTAAAGTAATCGAGCATCGCTGCATATAAGCTATTATCTTCACCATCTGGCAGATACCACGTTAGTGGACGGCTTTCAGTGACTTCAAACCCTACGGCAACATTAGGATGAATGCGTTGTTGCACAGCAACACTGATTGAGTCTGCTAACACATAGGTTATTTTACCTTCTGATAAGGCTTCTAGCAGTTGTGAGGTTGTTTGATTATCTGATTCTTCCCACTCAAGCTCGGGATATTGCGTCTCTTTTAATGTTCGCAATAAACTTGCATGAGCAGAGCCCGCAGTGACAACAAGACGCCCATCTAATGTATCAAAGCTACGTGGTCTTAATGTCCCTTTACGGTAAATGAGCTGTTGAGAAACTGAAAAGTAAGCAGGGCCACTGCGCGTCGTATCTAGTCTCTCTTTATTATAAAGTAATCCGGCGGCGATAAAGTCAGCTTTATTATTCTCCAGATCGTCAAACATTTGGTTGATATTTGTCCGCATATTAACGACAAGTTTCACGCCTAGGTAATCTGCAAAGCGTTTCACTAATTCATAATCGAAACCTACGGGGTCCTTTTTATCGTTCATCGTTATCAATGGTGAAGGTATCGTACTGATTCTTAACTCACCACGAGATAAAATCTTATTTATCTGCGCTTTTTGCCTATCAGGCCATGTAATATTCAACGCGATAATAGCCGCTGAAAAGAGCGCTATGATAACGATAACGAAATAGTTTATCCTTATATTATTCAATAGGTTGGTTCTCGTTAACGTTGTTTATTGTTGTGTGTAAAATCGTTATTTTAACATGGATAAATTTCCAGTAATCGAGCATTTTGCTTAACATATTGGCAAGACGCAACTTGATTACACCAATTAATCATTAAAACACTCTAAGTTAAATGCCGTTATTTTGTTCACGCAAACGGTTTCGTCTGAGCGGTTATTCTATTATACTAGGCGCGTTTCCCCTGAATGATTGATCAGGCTAGCTGCTAAAAGAGAGAACTCAATACTATGGAAATCCTGCGTGGCTCCCCCGCTTTATCCGCGTTTCGTATTAATAAATTACTCACTCTATGTCAGGAAAATGATCTTCCTGTACAAGGTATATACGCGGAATTTGTCCATTTCGCGAAAGTGGAAGGGCAGTTATCTGAAGATGACCAAATTAAATTACGTCAATTACTGCATTATGGGCCTTCATTAACAGAACACGAGCCTGTTGGGGAAATGCGAGTGGTTACGCCTCGCCCGGGAACCATTTCACCTTGGTCTTCTAAAGCGACAGATATTGCACATAACTGTGGTTTAGCCAAGGTTATCCGAATTGAACGTGGTATCGCCTACTTTATTGAGTGCGGTACGATGACAGACACTCAGTGGCAACAACTTTATGGTTTTATTCATGATCGAATGATGGAAACCATCTTCTTAAATTATCAAGATGTAAATGCACTTTTTGCCGAGCAAACGCCAGCACCACTGAAAACCATTGATGTTCTGGCAAAAGGTAAAGATGCTCTGGTAAAAGCTAATATCGAAATGGGATTAGCGTTGGCAGACGATGAAGTTGATTACTTAGTTGATGCTTTTAACCGTTTACAGCGTAATCCAACAGATGTTGAGCTTTATATGTTTGCACAAGCTAACTCTGAACACTGCCGCCACAAAATATTTAATGCTGATTGGATCATTGATGGTAAAGCTCAAGATAAATCATTATTTAAAATGATTAAAAATACGTTTGAGCAAACGCCTGACTATGTCATGTCTGCTTATAAAGATAATGCGGCAGTTATGGAGGGGTCTGTGGCGGGACGTTTTTATCCTGATGCAGAAAAAGGGCATTATCACTATCATCAAGAACCTGTACATATCTTGATGAAAGTAGAAACCCATAATCACCCAACGGCTATTTCACCTTGGCCAGGTGCAGCGACGGGATCAGGTGGTGAGATCCGAGATGAAGGTGCAACTGGACGTGGTGCAAAACCTAAAGCTGGCCTAGTTGGATTTTCGGTTTCTAACTTACGTATTCCCGGATTTGAACAGCCTTGGGAAGAAGATTTTGGCAAACCAGAGCGTATTGTTAATGCATTAGACATCATGACGGAAGGTCCACTAGGTGGTGCGGCATTTAATAATGAGTTCGGTCGTCCAGCATTACTCGGCTATTTCAGAACCTATGAAGAACAAGTTAATAGTCATAATGGTGTTGAAATTCGCGGTTACCATAAACCAATTATGTTAGCCGGAGGTATCGGTAATATTCGTGAAGATCACGTACAAAAAGGTGAAATCACAGTAGGTGCCAAGTTGATTGTACTTGGTGGACCATCTATGAATATTGGCCTTGGTGGCGGTGCGGCTTCTTCTATGACATCAGGTCAATCAGATGCAGATTTAGATTTTGCCTCTGTTCAGCGTGATAACCCTGAAATGGAACGTCGTTGCCAAGAAGTTATCGACCGTTGTTGGCAATTAGGTGACGATAATCCAATTTTATTTATTCATGATGTTGGGGCTGGTGGTCTTTCTAATGCGATGCCTGAATTAGTTAATGATGGCGGTCGTGGTGGTCGTTTTGAATTACGTGATGTTCTTAATGATGAACCGGGTATGAGCCCACTTGAGATCTGGTGTAATGAATCTCAAGAGCGTTATGTATTGGCGGTATCACCTGAAAAAATGCCTCTTTTTGATGCGTTATGTAAGCGAGAAAGAGCACCTTATGCGGTGATCGGTGAAGCAACACAAGAGCGTGAATTAGTGCTCAATGATACACACTTTGATAATAAGCCGATTGATATGCCATTAGACATATTATTAGGTAAAGCACCTAAAATGTTACGTGATGTAAAATCACTTAAAACAGAAGGTGAGTATCTCTCTCGTAAAGACATCGATTTAAAAGATGCGGTTTATCGTGTTCTTCATTTACCCGCCGTTGCTGAAAAAACGTTCTTAATTACTATTGGTGACCGCTCAGTAACAGGTATGGTTGCTCGCGATCAAATGGTTGGACCTTGGCAAATTCCTGTTGCCAATTGCGCAGTTACCACCGCAACATTAGATAGCTATTATGGCGAAGCGATGTCTATTGGTGAACGCGCACCTATTGCACTGTTAGATTTCGCTGCATCTGCACGTATGGCTGTCGGTGAAGCGCTAACCAATATGGCGGGTTGTGATGTAGAAGCGCTTAATCGTATTAAGCTTTCGGCTAACTGGATGTCAGCAGCGGGACATCCCGGTGAAGATGCGGGTTTATATGATGCAGTGAAAGCCATTGGTGAAGAGCTATGCCCAGAGTTAGGAATTACAATCCCTGTGGGTAAAGATTCGATGTCAATGAAGACGCGCTGGCAAGATAAAGAAGGGAAAACCAAAGAGGTTACTTCTCCATTATCTTTAGTGATTACGGCATTCTCTCGTGTTGAAGATGTGCGTAAAACAGTGACACCTGAATTATCAACACAAGCAGGAAACCGCTTGTATTTAATTGATTTGGGAAATGGTCATAACGCATTAGGCGCGACGGCACTAGCACAAGTTTATCGTCAACTGGGTCAAAAAGCGGCAGATCTTCGTGATGTTGAGCAGTTAAAACAGTTCTTCAATGTGATGCAACAATTGGTCAATGATGGCAAATTGCTGGCCTATCACGATCGCTCTGATGGTGGATTATTTGTCACTCTTGCAGAAATGGCATTTACGGGTCATTGTGGCTTACACGTTGATATTAGTGCTTATGATGAAGATATTTTAGCCGGACTCTTTAATGAAGAGCTCGGTGGTGTGATCCAAATTCGTGCTGAACATCAAGAGGTTGTCGAAGCATTATTTGCTGAATATGGTTTATCGGATTGTTTACACTATTTAGGTCAAGCAACAGAAAATGACGCCATTATTATCCAAAGTCGTGAAACTGAAGTTTACAATGAAAAACGCAGTACATTGCGTCTTTGGTGGGCAGAAACAACATGGCAAATGCAACGCTTACGTGATAACCCAGAGTGTGCGGATGAAGAGCATCAAGCAAAACAAGATCTCAACGATCCTGGGTTAAATGTGACGTTAACTTTTGATCCAAATGAAGATATTGCTGCACCTTATATTGCAACTGGAAGCCGTCCTCGTATTGCGGTATTAAGAGAGCAAGGTGTTAACTCTCATGTTGAAATGGCGGCCGCTTTTGATAGAGCGGGTTTTGATGCTATCGACGTTCATATGAGTGACTTACATTCATCACGACGTTCACTCAGTGATTTTGATGTGCTGGTGGCTTGTGGCGGATTCTCTTACGGTGACGTATTAGGTGCGGGTGAAGGTTGGGCGAAGTCTATTTTATTTAATTCTCGTTTACGTGATGAGTTTGCTCAATTCTTTGAGCGCCAAGATACCTTGTCCCTTGGAGTCTGTAATGGTTGCCAAATGATGTCAACATTATCAGAACTTATTCCGGGTGCAGATTTGTGGCCTCGTTTTGTTCGCAATCGTTCTGAACGCTTTGAAGCGCGCTTTAGTTTAGTGAAAGTGACAGAAAGCCCATCGTTATTACTGCAAGGTATGGTGGGTTCACAAATGCCTATTGCAGTATCTCATGGTGAAGGTTTTGCTGAATTCCGTCATGCTGAGCAATTAGCACAACTAGAAGCTCAAAATTTAGTGGGATTACGTTTTGTGGATCACTACGGTAATCCAACAGAACAATATCCATTAAATCCTAATGGCTCGGTTAAAGGCATTACTGCTGTCACGACAAAAGATGGTCGATCAACCATTATGATGCCTCACCCAGAACGCGTGTTTAGAACAGTCAGTAATTCTTGGCATCCAGATAACTGGGGTGAAGACAGCCCTTGGATGCGTTTATTCCGCAATGCAAGAAAACAATTTGATTAATTAGCTATCATATTGTCTTAGTCATAAACACATAAAGCCTCTACCTTGTTAGGGGCTTTATTTTATTGATAATAAAGGAATTATTTCTTATTGTGTAAAAAAGGCGACACTCACCATTTTTAGCGTCTCCTTTTGGCGACATTTAATTTATTGAAATATAAGTAATTATTAAATTTAGGGTAACTCTGTCTGGATATGGAGACAGCTTGATTATTTTATAACTAGATAAAAAAGAGTTATAAATAAAATATTAGAGAAGTGTTTTTATTTTTTGTTTATTTTCAGTTGGTTAACTGTTTTCTTTAAAAGTTGGCACGCCTTGTGCATTATATAAATCAGTTGCTCATTCAACTTTTTATGTCGGTCCACAATATGGGTGGGAACATACCACATAAGCCAGGAATGATGCCAGAGTAAGGTGCCTACCGTCCAACATCATGATACTCGTCTTCGGACCTTATCAAACACAGGGCGACACGTGGAGTGAGGCACCACCTTCATTCTCTTTTAGAGAAAAAAGAGATGAAATATTGACGAGCGGAATATCTCAATAAGATATTCCGCTCTCCCTCTTCTAGAGCCGGTCGCATTTCCTCGATTGTGTTTGTTCTCTTACCAGATTTTCCTAATGTCGGACTTTTTTCTTGTTATCAAGTCATGTAGCATCGCATTACTCTAATAGGTGTTGAGATGATTTCATTGAAAAAGTGGCGTATTTTTCCTCGTTCGTTAAGACAGCTCGTGATAATGGCATTTTGGATGGTGTTATTACCTCTACTTGTGCTTGCTTATCAGGCTTATCAAAGTCTTGATCAATTAAGTAATCAGGCTGCTATTACTAATAAAAATGCACTTGCAGATACTGAACGCAGTGAAGTAATGCGAAATCTAGCGATTGAAATGGAAGGGAACTATCGTCGATATTGTGTTTTAAGAGATAAAACCGATGATGATATGTATCAGCAACGCTATCAGCAATACACCAAGCTCTTCTCAACATTACAGCAAACCATTATTCCTCTTTCTGCTTCTAAAGAAGCCGATGTACTGAATACTTCACTTGAAAAACTAAAATCGATTCAATGTGAAAGTAGTGAACCCACAAAAGAGATGCAACAAGCTTTAGAGCAGTTCTCTTATGCCAATAACCGTATTGTTGTATTAACCAAAGAGATTATTTTTAGCCGTGGTGAACAACTTCAAATGGCAATCGCTGAAAAGGGACGCTATTTCGGTTGGCAAAGTCTTATCGTTTTTGTGTTCAGCTTGATCCTCATTGCACTGTTTACTCGAATGATTATTGGTCCGGTTAAAGGGATTGAAAAGATGATCAATCGATTAGGTGAAGGTCGCACACTCAGTAATAATTTAGATACTTTTCAAGGACCACGAGAATTACGTTCATTAGCACAACGGATTATTTGGTTAAGTGAGCGTTTAGCATGGCTTGAATCACAACGGCATGAATTTTTGCGCCATATCTCTCATGAGTTAAAAACACCATTAGCCAGTATGCGAGAAGGTACTGAATTATTAGCGGATGAAGTTGCAGGTCCTTTAACACTCGATCAAAAAGAAGTCGTTTCAATTCTTGATAATAGTAGCAAACAGTTGCAGTTATTAATTGAACAACTGCTTGATTATAATCGTAAACTTTCAGAAGTTCCTCAACAAATTGAAGAAATTAACTTGACTGATTTAGTCAATGATGTGGTCTTAGCTCACAGTTTACCCGCGAGAGCAAAAGATATTAAAACGATAATTTCACTTAATCTAACCACATGTCGAGCAGAAGCAACGCTATTATCACGAGTTATCGACAATCTCTATTCGAATGCGGTGCACTATGGTGCTGAATCAGGTAATATCTGGATCTCTAGTTATCAAGTTGAACAGAAAATAGTTATTGATATAGCCAATAAAGGAACGCCTATTCCTGAATCTGAACAAAAAATGATTTTTGAACCCTTTTTCCAAGGATCTTTGCTACGTAAAGGAGCGGTAAAAGGAAGCGGTTTAGGGCTAAGTATTGCTCATGACTGCATCAAAAGAATGGAAGGTGAATTAAGCGTTGTTCCTTCTGACTATGCCGATGTCTGTTTTCGTATTGAATTACCGCTACTTTCTGAGATTAAATAATGCAAATCAGGTCACAAAAACAAGCATCTCCTCATCATGAGTATAAAAAAATAAATAAGAAGATGCTTGGTATTAAATTGTTATCTATGGCCCCTGCATCAACTAGAAAAATCGCATCAAATTGGAAACAGTGTTTCTTGTTTATTATGCTTCCACTGGTTCTTTCAGGGTGTACACCAAAGTCGCTCACTGAGACACAAGAGCCTGAGCAAGAAACCCCCGTTGTTAAACAAAAAACGATTGATTATCGTTGGGCTGAATGTAAAACATTAAGCTCATTTTATGATGAAGGCATCAATAACGCGCTTTATTGGTTACGTGCTATTGAATGTACAAACCGCATAATGACGACAGAAGCACAACGTGAAGCAAGCCGTGTTGTCGTCACTGGTTGGGATGATGCATTTTATAAAAGTATTCTATTAGAGCGTGCTGGAATGACGATAGCTGATCGTCGAACACAATTAGTGTTATTAGAAAGCTATAAATTACAATTCCCAAGTTCTATGCGTGTTCTATTATCGACATGGATTGAAAACCAAACGCTTATTCTCTCTTTAGCAGAAGAAAAGAATCGTTATCGTCGTTTAACGACAGATACAGATAATAGAATTGACGCGTTAAGAAAAGAGAATAATGCATTACAGCATGAACTGAATGTTACCCTGAAAAAGCTTGAAAGCCTTACCCAAATTGAACGTCAGTTATCGAATAGAAAACAGAGTAACTCTGTAGACTCGCTATCGCAAAATGAAGATTTAGCCGAGAGCACACCTGCGATATCTACGGAAACAGAAAAAGTAGATGCCGAAAAACCAGTGGTTGAAAAACCGACCGAAAAACCCGTTTCGACGCAATCGATAACAGAGAAGCCAAAGGGCGAGGAAAAACAACCTTCTGCAACAGTGGTTAAACCCGAGCCTTCAAAACCAGGTACGACGAAAACCGAATCTACGAAACCTGAGGCGGTCAAAGCAGAATCTGTCAAAACTGATACTGACACACAAAGCTCAAAACCAACTGAAGCAGGTTCTAAATAAGGAGAATGTGCATGGCTGGTCATAAATCAGCAAATCTTTTACTTGTCGATGACGATCCTGGCTTATTAAAGTTACTTGGTATGCGATTAACAAGTGAGGGTTTTCATATCTTCACCGCTGAAAGTGGACAAGAAGCACTAAAACTTCTCTTAAAAGAAAAAATAGATCTTGTTATTAGTGATCTCCGAATGGATGAAATGGATGGTATGGCACTGTTTGCTGAGATACAACGTCAGCAACCCGGTATGCCTGTTATCATTCTTACCGCTCATGGTTCTATTCCTGATGCAGTGGCAGCAACGCAGCAAGGCGTATTTAGCTTTTTAACCAAGCCAGTGGATAGAGATGCACTGTATAAAGCGATTGATGAAGCTCTCGAGCTTGTGACTATTGTTTCAGATGAAGAATGGTCAAAAGATATCGTGACACGTAGCCCACAAATGCTACGTTTATTAGAGCAAGCAAAACTAGTCGCCCAATCAGATGTCAGTGTACTTATCAATGGTCAAAGTGGTACGGGTAAAGAAGTCCTTGCTCAAGCGATTCATCGCGCAAGCCCTAGAGCGAAAAAACCTTTTATTGCCATTAACTGTGGTGCTTTACCTGAGCAACTTTTAGAGTCTGAATTATTTGGTCATGCGAAAGGCGCGTTTACAGGAGCGGTAAGTAGTCGAGAAGGTCTATTTCAGGCAGCAGAAGGTGGCACCTTATTTTTAGATGAAATTGGCGATATGCCAATGGCATTGCAAGTTAAGTTATTACGTGTTTTACAAGAGCGAAAAGTTCGTCCATTAGGCAGTAATCGCGATATTGATATTGATGTACGTATTCTTTCTGCAACACATCGTGATTTACCTAAAGCGATGGAGCGTAATGAATTTCGTGAAGATCTGTTCTATCGTTTAAATGTGGTTAACTTACGTATTCCGACATTAAGTGAGAGAGCTGAAGATATTCCTATTCTTGCCAATCACTTATTGAGAGAGTCTGCAAAACGTCATAAACCTTTTGTTCGGAGCTTTTCAACTGATGCAATGAAATGCTTAATGACAGCAAGTTGGCCGGGCAATGTGCGTCAATTGGTTAACGTTATTGAGCAATGTGTTGCGTTAACAACAGCACCTGTAATTAGTGAAGCGCTTGTAACACAGGCATTACAAGGTGAAAATACAGCACTACCCACATTTGCAGAAGCGAGAGGACATTTTGAAATGACCTATTTGAGAAAGCTTTTGCAGATGACGAAGGGCAATGTGACCCAAGCCGCACGTATGGCTGGGCGCAATCGAACTGAGTTTTATAAATTGTTATCTCGTCATGAGCTAGATGCGAATGATTTTAAAGAATAACCTTTTCAGATAACGAATATATTTTTAAACTAACTTTCCTTTTATGCGGAAGATAGCGGAGAGACTAATTTTTATGAGTCGTAAACTAAAACTCGCCATGGCCCAACTTAATTGGGTTGTTGGCGATATTGAAGGTAACTGCGAACGCATGTTATCTACCGTTAAAGCACAAGAAGATGCCGATTTGGTCATGTTCTCTGAGTTGGCTTTATGCGGTTACTCTCCTGAAGATCTGCTATTTCGTCCTGATTTCCAACAGCGTTGTGAAACACAACTTACGCGTTTAGAACAAGCAAGTAAAAAAACGGCGATTGTTGTTGGACATCCTTGGTGGCAAAACGGCAAAATTTACAACGCACTTTCATTTTTCTATAAAGGTGAATTACAAGCGCGTTATTTCAAACAGCAATTACCTAATTATGGTGTGTTTGACGAGAAGCGTTATTTCCAACAAGGAAATGAGCGCTGTGTTGTGCCATTTAAAGGTTATCACCTAGGTTTGTTAATTTGTGAAGATATCTGGATCAATGAACCTATCGATGCATTAAAACAAGCGGGTGCTGATCTCGTTCTATCAATTAATGCGTCACCTTATAACCGTGAAAAACCTCATGTTCGTACACAGTTAATTAAAGAACACTGCCAAAGAACACACCTTCCCGTGATTTATCTTAATCAAATTGGTGGTCAAGATGAGTTGGTCTTTGATGGTTGCTCAAAAGTATTTGATGAACGTGGTGCTATTACGCATCGTTTAGCCGCATTTGAAGAACAAACCACCATCGTTGAATTCGATGAATTGAATATTATTCCGATGGCAGATCCTGCTCCAGAACTTTCACCTTTAGCGCAAGTTTATCAAGCGTTAGTGCTTGCAACGCGTGATTATGTCATTAAAAACGGCTTTAAAGGGGCAATCTTAGGGTTATCGGGGGGGATTGACTCTGGATTAACGGTTGCTATTGCAGCGGATGCTTTAGGCAAAAAGAGCGTTCAGGCTGTTATGATGCCATTTCGTTATACTTCAGAAATGAGTATTCATGACGCGAAAGAACAAGCCGATTTATTAGGTGTTGAGTTTGATACAGTTTCCATTGAACCCATGTTTGATGCTTTTATGGCTCAACTTGCACCTATGTTTAAAGATACTGCCGTAGATACCACAGAAGAAAATCTACAAGCACGTTGTCGCGCTGTCATTTTGATGGCAATGTCGAATAAGCGTCGTCGTTTAGTGTTAACCACAAGCAATAAAAGTGAATCAGCAGTGGGATATTCCACATTATATGGTGATATGGCGGGTGGTTTTGATGTGCTAAAAGATGTACCTAAAACATTAGTTTTCGAGCTTTCTAAATATCGTAATACACTTTCACCAGCTATTCCTCAGCGTGTTATTGATAGACCACCATCAGCAGAACTTGCACCGGGACAAACAGACCAAGATAATTTACCTCCTTATGACATTTTGGATGCGATCCTTGAAGGTTATGTTGAGCAAGATAAATCTGTCTCTGATTTAGTGGCAGCTGGATTTGATGAAGCGACAGTCCGTAAAGTGATAAAATTAGTCGATATTAATGAATACAAGCGACGTCAAGCCCCTGTTGGGCCACGTATTACAAGTCGTAATTTTGGTAAAGATCGCAGATACCCAATTACAAGCGGTTTTGGTCGCCACAACTGGTAATAGCAGGATAATACGATGAAAAAAATTGAAGCGATAATTAAGCCGTTTAAATTAGATGATGTCAGAGAAGCACTCGGCGAAGTGGGTATCACGGGAATGACAGTTACAGAAGTGAAAGGCTTTGGTCGCCAAAAAGGGCATACTGAGCTTTACCGTGGTGCTGAATACATGGTCGATTTTTTGCCTAAAGTGAAGATTGAAATTGTTGTCTCTGATGAAATTGTTGAAACCTGTGTCGATACAATTATGGCAACGGCACAAACAGGTAAAATTGGTGATGGTAAGATTTTTGTCTTTGATGTGAGTCGTGTTATTCGTATTCGTACTGGCGAACAAGATGAAGAGGCTATTTAGTTATTTATTAATTTAAGTTAAATAAATATATTATTCTCATTTTTAAAGCCTGATATTTTTAATCAAAATATCAGGCTTTTTCTTTTTTTTGTGCATAATTCATTTTTTAATGTTTTGCCTATAATGCTATTTATATCTTATACAAGTCTATTGATGATATAGAGCAATTTATTTTACTATTTTTTATGAACTTTAAGGCACAAAATGTTATTCAATAACTTTTAAGGAAAGTTATTATCATCAATATTAAAAAATCATTAAGGTATGGGCAAAATAGTGTTTAATTATTTATTAAAGCGTCTCGCTTTATTTCTATGTGCAGCAGTATTAATCGCTATCACTACGGGATTTATTTTCCTTGATATTTTGGTTCTTGATAACGGTATTTCTGAAACATCGATAACTGAATTAGGTCAAGAAATTATCGTTGCCATTATTTGCTTATTCTTTTTTGTTAAAGCGTGTCAAGGGCGTGAACAACGGGGCGCATTTACGCTTATTATGGGCTTTTTCTTGTGTATTTTAATTCGTGAGTTAGATGGTGTCTTTGATCAGATAGCACACGGATCTTGGGTTTGGTTTGCACTAACGGTAACGTTTATTTGTATTGCTATTGCAATTAGAGAAGGCAAGAGAACGTTAAAAGGTTTAATTCACTTTATTACTCATCCAAGCCATGGAATGTTAGTTGCAGGTCTATTATGCGTTTTACTGTTTTCTCGATTATTTGGTATGGGAATACTTTGGCATAAATTATTAGGTGATGATTATAACCGCGCTGTTAAAAACATGGTGGAAGAGGGCAGTGAGTTATTTGGTTATACACTCTGTTTAATTAGTGTTATTTGGTACAGTTTTTCTGCTAAAGATCATGTTATTCCTGCTGCGATTGAAAATAAATATCGACAATAAAAAAGCAGTGAAATAACCAATAAATCAAAGCGCTGATAAATATAATGCTATCAGCGCTTTTTTTATTCAATTTAAAATTGAACGTTAATGACGTTATTTCTACTGCAAATCTTGAGTAATAACAGCATGAGGACCAAAACATTCATAATGAAGTTTTTCACTATGAATGCCTAGTTCAATAAGTTGCTTGGCAACAGATTGCATAAAAGGTAATGGACCACAAAAATAGAAATGCATATCAGGAATAACTAACCAATCTTTAACGTGTTTTAATGTCATTAAACCTTCGAATTGGTAGTCTGTATTTTGCACATCTTCAGCTCGTGGTGTGCGATACCATATCGCTTGTTGGTAGTGTGAAAGTTGATTGCCGACCTGATTAACTTCATCTTTAAAAGCATGAACACCACCATGTTCAGCGGCATGTAACCAATTAATATTAGCTTGATGAGCTGAAAGCGTGTGTAACATAGACAGCATTGGCGTTAAACCCACACCGGCTGAAATTAAGGTTACTGGTGTTGTTGGTGATACAGCTAAATAGAAATCGCCCCCTGGTGCGGCGACTTGTAAAATATCTCCTTCTTGAACATGATCATGAAGAAAATTTGATAACACACCTTTATTTTCTCGTTTTACTGCGATGCGGTAGGTTTTATTATTTGAAGATTGAGTTAATGAATATTGACGTATTTCTTGGTTTTCAAGATGTTCATTACGGACATAAAGGCTTAAATATTGCCCAGCTTGATAGGGAGTCACTGCAAGTCCATCTTCAGGCTCTAGTTCAAAACTAGTAATGACATCACTTTGTTTTACTTTATGTTTAACTTTAAAGTTTCGTAATCCTCTCCAACCTCCGTTTGCTTGTTCTTTTTGTTGATAAATTTGCTCTTCGCGATTGATAAAGACATCAGCCAATACCTGATAAGCCGCCCCCCAAGCGTCGAGTACTTCTTGCCCAGGGCTAAACATCTCATCAATTGTTGCTAATAAATTTTCACCGACGATGGGATAGTGTTCAGGAAGAATATTTAAACTGGCATGTTTTTGGGCAATTTTTTCAACGGCAGGCAAAATAGTGGTTAAGTTTTCAATGTTCGTTGCATAAGCGCATATCGCATTAAATAAGGCTTCACGTTGTGCACCACTGCTTTGATGACTCATGGTGAAAATATCTTTTAACTCGGGATGGCGAGAAAACATTCGATCATAAAAATGCGCGGTTAATGCGGGACCTGTTTTAGCAATAAGGGGAATGGTTGATTTAATTGTCGCGATAGTTTGTGCATCTAACATAATTGCTCCTGAAAAATTTTCAGTTTATTGTGAATTTTTATAAATTGCATTTTATATGCAACTTATCTCTTTTTGATTATTTTGTAAATCTCTGTTTTTATTTTTTAACAAAAAATCTCAATTCTTAGAGAATGATGCGGGGGGTTTGCAAAATAAGGCGAGATGAGCCTCAAAAAGAGGAATAAGCACAGGATAAAATGAGGTTGTTAAAAAGTAATAATGTGCTGTTATAATTGGATGGCAAACGATTGCGTATTTTTTCATTAAGGGCTATCTCAACGAAGAAAAAGAGTTTACACTGTATGACATTCTTTCTCCCGCATGGGAGTTTGTCTTTAGTGAAGTTAGCTGAGTCAGGAGATGTGAATGTTAAAACGTGAAATGAATATTGCTGATTACGATCCAGAATTATGGAATGCAATGGAAGGTGAAGTGACTCGTCAAGAAGAGCACATCGAACTTATTGCTTCTGAAAACTATACCAGCCCTCGTGTTATGCAGGCGCAGGGATCTCAACTGACAAATAAATATGCTGAAGGCTATCCGGGTAAACGTTACTACGGTGGTTGTGAGTATGTGGATATTGTAGAGCAACTGGCTATCGATCGTGCAAAAGCATTATTTGGTGCAGATTACGCTAACGTACAGCCTCACTCAGGCTCTCAAGCGAATGCCGCTGTCTACATGGCATTATTAAAACCAGGTGATACTGTTTTAGGTATGAACCTAGCGCAAGGCGGTCACTTGACTCATGGTTCACCAGTTAACTTCTCTGGTAAACTGTATAATATCGTACCTTATGGTATTGATGAGTCAGGTAAAATTGATTACGACGATATCGCTATTCAAGCTAAAAAACATCAACCAAAAATGATCATCGGCGGGTTCTCTGCTTATTCTGGTCTGGTTGATTGGGCTAAAATGCGCGAAATTGCAGATAGCATTGGTGCATTCTTATTTGTTGATATGGCACACGTAGCAGGTATGATTGCAGCAGGTGTTTATCCTAACCCAGTTCCTCATGCGCATGTTGTTACAACAACAACCCACAAAACCTTAGCCGGTCCACGTGGTGGTCTGATCCTTGCTAAAGGTGGCGATGAAGAGTTTTATAAAAAACTAAACTCTGCGGTATTCCCAGGCTCTCAAGGTGGCCCTTTAATGCATGTTATTGCAGGTAAAGCGGTTGCATTAAAAGAAGCTATGGAACCAGAATTTAAAGTTTATCAGCAACAAGTTGCTAAAAACGCGAAAGCAATGGTAGAAGTTTTCTTAGAACGCGGTTATAAAGTAGTGTCTGGCGGAACTGAAAACCACCTGTTTTTATTAGATTTAGTTGATAAAGATATTACAGGTAAAGATGCAGATGCTGCATTGGGTCGTGCAAATATCACTGTTAACAAAAACAGCGTACCAAATGATCCACGTAGCCCATTTGTAACTTCTGGTGTTCGTATCGGTTCTCCAGCGATTACACGTCGTGGTTTTAAAGAAGCGGAAGCTCGTGTATTAGCCGGTTGGATGTGTGATGTCCTTGATAATATCAATGATGAAGAGAACATTGAGAAAGTGAAACAAAAAGTCTTGGATATTTGCGCTAAATTTCCAGTTTACGCATAAGTTTGTAACGATATAATAAAACCCGTTGTACAAGCCCGCTTCGAGAACTTGTTCTTGGCGGGTTTTTTTGCATCTTAAAAATGGGGGATTGGATGGTTATTCCATCAACATTGTGGCTTGCCTTAGATTATTTTACCTATTTCTTTTCATACGGCATCTTTTTACCTTTTTGGTCCATATGGCTAAAAGGAGAGGGTGTCGATCCTGCAATGATAGGTCTGTTATTAGGTGTAGGTTTAACCGCACGTTTTGTTGGTAGCCTAATTTTAACGCCAGCGGTAAAGGACCCGTCGAAGCTTATTACTGCATTGAGATTATTTGCTTTTCTCTCATTACTTTTTACCGTTGCATTTATGATGGGTAACCATTGGGCATGGTTATTCTTTGTGATGACTGGATTTAACGTTTTCTTTTCACCTATGGTGCCTTTAGGGGATTCTCTAGCAGGAACGTGGCAAAAACAGTTTCCTTTTGACTATGGAAAAATCCGCGTTTGGGGCTCAATCGCTTTTATTATTAGCTCATCATTACTCGGTATTTTAATTGATGCATTTGGGCATCCCATTATTCTTTATGGATTAATTGCCAGTACTCTTGCACTCTTCCTGACATCTATGCTCCGCCCTAAAGTTATGCCACAGGGTAAAGTGAAAAAAGCAGAGCACAGTAATGTGTCCTTTATGAAACTCATTTCAGATGGGCCTGTTTGGCGTTTTCTGCTATGTGTTTCTTTATTGCAAGGGGCACATGCGGCTTATTACGGTTTTAGTGCGCTTTATTGGGAAAAAGCAGGGTATGATACCGCAACAATCGGCTATCTTTGGTCATTAGGTGTGGTTTCAGAGGTGGTGGTTTTTATGCTTAGCCACCGATTATTCCGCCGTTGGAGTGCAAGAAATTTACTCTTACTGTCTGCTTTTTCTGGGCTTTTACGTTGGGGATTAATGGGAAGTTTTACCGCATTACCCGCGCTTATTGTTGTTCAAATTTTGCACAGTGGTACGTTTACAGTGTGTCATTTAGCCGCTATGCGTTTTATTAGTGCACGCCAAGAGCACGAAATTATTCGTCTGCAAGCGGTGTATTCAGCTTTAGCGATGGGGGGAAGCATTGCGATCATGACCATTATATCGGGTTGGTTGTATGAAAAACTGCCTAATCAAGAATCGTTGATCTTCTGGTTAATGGCAGCGTTAACGATCCCTGCGATGTTTATCAGACCTAAAGTACAGCCTCAAAATACTTAATTACTTTATGTGATAAAAATTAAGAGCTGCAATACCTTTTGATATTGCAGCTCTTTTTTCTTGTATATTTTTATTCGTATCAGCGAAATTAACGTTTTAACGCATCTGTGAGTTCGCTACGAATTTCAGCTAATAATGCTCTGACAACACGAGGGTTACCCGCAACAATGTTACCTGTTTGTAGGTAGCCATGATTACCAGTAAAGTCAGAAACGATAGCACCTGCTTCACGAGCGATTAATTCGCCACCTAAGAAATCCCAAGGTTTTAAGCCAATCTCAAAGAAGCCATCAACACGACCTGCTGCAACATAAGCTAAATCTAAAGCTGCTGAACCTGTACGACGAAAATCAGCACAAGGTACAAACAGTTTGCCTAACATGTTCATATAAGCGGCTGAATGTTGTTTGCTTTTGAATGGAAAACCGGTAGCAAGAACAGCACCGTCTAAATCGCGAGCGTTAGAGCCTCGCAGACGATAACCATTTAATTGTGCACCTTGACCACGAACGGCTGAGAATAATTCGTTACGCATAGGATCGTAAACAACAGCGACTTCTGTACGGCCTTTAATGCGAACAGCAATAGAAACAGAGAAGTGTGGAAGACGTTTAATGAAGTTAGTGGTGCCATCAAGTGGATCAATAACCCATTGTATGTCGTGATCTTCACCGAGTAACTCGCCACTTTCTTCCGTAATAATGGTGTGTTTTGGATAAGATTTACGGATGATTTCAATGATTGCTTGTTCTGCGTCACGGTCAACGTTAGTGACAAAATCATTGGTACCTTTCTGATTGGTTTCTACAGATTCAGGATTTTCGTAATTTTTGGCGATTAAATTACCAGCCTTACGTGCGGCACGTATGGCAATATTCAGCATCGGATGCATGGTTATCTTCCACAAGATGTTAAAGAACGGGGATAAAAAACGTGCCAGAGTATAACAGGCATTCGTGTTTCTGGCTACAATTGTGATAAAATAGATGGATCACAAAGCAATTAACAAGAAATCAATGTTAGAAAATATTCGCATCATCCTTGTAGAAACCTCGCATACAGGCAATATGGGCTCTACAGCTCGAGCTATGAAAACCATGGGATTAACTAATCTTTATTTTGTTAATCCAAAAGAAAAACCAGATTCACATTCTATTGCCCTATCAGCAGGTGCAAGCGATGTTATTGGCAATGCACATATTGTTAATAGTATCGATGAAGCGATTGAAGGCTGTGGTTTAGTCATAGGAACAAGTGCTCGTAGCCGCACACTTTCCTGGCCAATGCTTGCACCTCGTGAATGTGGTGAACGTTGTGTTATGGAAGCTAAAAATAAGCCTGTTGCTATTATTTTTGGTCGTGAGCGCACAGGTTTAACTAATGAAGAATTACAAAAATGTGATTTTCATCTGTATGTTCCGACTAATCCTGAATATGGTTCTTTAAATTTAGCGATGGCGGTTCAGCTTGTTAGTTATGAAATTCGTATGGCAGCACTTGCCCAAGAAGAAAAACAAGAGGAAAATAGCCCATCAGAGATTGATTATCCATCTGCAGATGATATAGAACGTTTTTACGTTCATTTAGAACAGGTGCTTAATGAATCTGGCTTTATTCGTCCTAAACATCCGGGACAAGTGATGAACCGTTTACGCCGTCTATTTACGCGTGCGCGACCAGAAACACAAGAGCTTCATATCTTACGTGGTATCCTGACATCAGTTGAGAGATGGGCTAAGAAATAGAGGGCAAAGTTGATTAACTTAAGTCAACTTTTTGCTGAGTATAATACTTGACTAAAACACTAGGATAAATAGTTGACTAAATTACTCGGGAATGACACAATTTGATTATTGTTCACCACGGAGTATTTGTTATGAGACTGACATCAAAAGGGCGTTACGCAGTTACTGCAATGCTTGATGTTGCATTGCATTCGCAGCAAGGCCCTGTCCCCCTCGCTGATATTTCAGAGCGTCAAGGGATTTCCCTTTCTTATCTTGAGCAACTTTTCTCACGTTTGCGTAAAAATGAATTAGTCGCAAGTGTTCGTGGTCCTGGCGGCGGCTATTTATTAGGCCGTGATGCAGGGCAAATTTTTGTTGCTCAAGTTATTTCTGCGGTTGATGAATCTGTCGATGCTACCCGTTGTCAGGGTAACAAAGAGGGTTGTCAAGGTGGCGATCGTTGCCTGACTCATACTTTGTGGCGTGATTTAAGTGATCGTATCACCAGTTTCCTAAGCAGTATCAGCCTTGAAGAGTTAGTAAATAACGAAGAGGTTATGGATGTCGCCGATCGTCAAGACAATGAGAAACGCCATGCTATCAATGGTCGTTTACAAGAAACCATTGTTAATATGCGAGTTTAACGGCGATCTCTAAGTAGGCAAAAACAAAATTATTAAAGAAGATCCGTCGTCTTTGGAGTTAGTGAGCAATGAAATTACCCATTTATCTAGATTATTCAGCAACCACTCCTGTTGATCCACGAGTTGCTGAAAAAATGATGCAATGCCTGACTATTGATGGCATTTTTGGTAACCCAGCCTCTCGTTCACACCGTTTTGGTTGGCAAGCAGAAGAAGCTATTGATATTGCACGTAATCAGATTGCTGATTTAATCGGTGCAGATCCTCGTGAAATTGTATTCACATCAGGCGCAACTGAAGCTGATAACCTCGCACTAAAAGGTGTTGCTAACTTTTACCAGAAAAAAGGTAAGCACATCATCACTTCAAAAACTGAACATAAAGCCATTTTAGACACTTGTCGTCAACTTGAGCGTGAGGGTTTTGAAGTCACTTATTTAGCACCAAAAAATGATGGTCTGATTGACCTGAAAGAGCTTGAAGAAGCGATGCGTGAAGACACTATTTTAGTTTCTATCATGCATGTAAATAACGAAATTGGTGTTGTTCAAGATATTGCTGCTATCGGTGAATTATGCCGTAGCAAAGGTATTATTTACCATGTAGACGCCACACAAAGCGTTGGTAAATTACCGATTGACCTTTCTAAGTTAAAAGTTGATTTGCTTTCTCTTTCTGCGCATAAAGTTTACGGTCCTATGGGTATCGGTGCACTTTATGTTCGTCGTAAACCACGTATTCGCTTAGAAGCACAAATGCATGGTGGCGGACATGAGCGTGGTATGCGTTCAGGTACATTAGCTGTTCACCAAATTGTAGGTATGGGTGAAGCTTACCGTATTTTGAAAGAAGAAATGGCTGATGAAACTAAACGTTTAAACGAATTACGTTTACGTTTATGGAATGGCATTAAAGATATTGAAGAAGTTTATATCAACGGTTCTTTAGAACACACTGCGCCAAACATTCTTAATGTGAGCTTCAACTATGTTGAAGGTGAATCATTAATGATGGCTCTGAAAGATCTTGCTGTATCCTCTGGCTCTGCCTGTACTTCAGCAAGCTTAGAACCTTCTTATGTACTGCGTGCTTTAGGGTTAACTGATGAACTTGCACACAGTTCTATTCGTTTCTCTCTGGGGCGTTTCACCACAGAAGAAGAAATAGATTATGCAATTGAACAAATCCACAGTGCGATTGGTCGCTTACGTGATCTGTCTCCACTTTGGGATATGCATAAACAAGGTGTTGATATCAACAGTATCGAATGGTCTCACCATTAATCAGACGTTTTCAGGAGTTAAATCATGGCTTATAGCGATAAAGTAATTGATCATTATGAAAACCCTCGTAATGTGGGATCATTTGATAATAATGACCCTACAGTAGGGAGTGGTATGGTTGGCGCACCTGCTTGTGGTGACGTCATGAAACTGCAAATCAAAGTTGACGATAATGGCGTAATTGAAGATGCGCGTTTTAAAACTTATGGTTGTGGTTCAGCAATTGCATCAAGTTCACTGGTAACAGAATGGATGAAAGGCAAAACATTAGATGAAGCCGAATCTATTAAGAACACAGCAATTGCAGAAGAATTAGAATTACCGCCAGTGAAAATTCACTGTTCAATTCTTGCAGAAGATGCAATAAAAGCAGCGATTGCAGACTATAAAAGCAAACGCCAAGGCAAGTAATTGTCTTTTATAATAAAAAAATAAAATATTGGCGGATGCTGAAACTTTTTTTCAGTATCCGCTTTCGTTCTTTATGAGTGAGGTGTGCCATGTCAATTTCCCTTACAGAATCCGCTGCTAATCGTGTTCGCTCTTTCCTATCTAACCGTGGAAAAGGTGAAGGTTTACGTTTAGGCGTGAGAACATCCGGTTGTTCTGGAATGGCTTATGTTCTTGAGTTTGCTGATGTCATCAATGACGAAGATACTGTTTTTGAAGACAAAGGTGTGAAAGTTATCGTTGATGGTAAAAGCATGGTCTATTTAGATGGAACAGAGCTTGATTTCGTCAAAGAAGGATTAAACGAAGGCTTTAAATTTAACAACCCAAATGTATCGAATGAATGTGGTTGTGGTGAAAGCTTCACTGTGTAATTTGTGTTAAAACACAGTATTAACGTTAATTAATCCAAGAGTAGATGTATGGACTATTTCACACTATTAGGCATGCCTAATCGTTTTGATATTGATAAACAGCAACTTACTACACGTTATCAAGATATGCAGCGTCAATATCACCCAGATCGTTTTGCAGGTCAGTCTGAAAAAGAACAGGCTCAAGCAATCTCGCTTGCTTCAACCATCAATCAGGCTTATCAGACCTTAAAAAATCCACTCTCAAGAGCTGAATACATGCTCTCATTGCACGGTATCGATATTGCTAATGAGCAACAAACGATGCACGATACTGCTTTTTTAATGGAGCAACTCACACTACGTGAAGAGCTGGATAACATCGAACACAGTACCGAAGCCGAAAGTTTGTTAGCTGATTTTTCTGTGCGCTTAGAAAAAATGTACACAGTACGTCATGATGAAATGGTCAAAACGCTAGATAATCAAACTTGGGATATTGCTGCAGATAATGTGAGAAAATTGCGTTTTCTTGCAAAATTAAAAGAGCAAGTAGAGCAACTTGAAGAACGCTTGTTTGATGGTTTTTAAGGGAAATAGTTATGTCATTATTACAAATTAGTGAACCAGGTCAAACGCCTGCACCGCACCAGCGCCGGCTTGCAGCGGGAATTGATTTAGGTACGACACACTCATTAGTTGCCACTGTGCGTAGTGGGCAAGCCGAAGCGCTTTCTGACAGCGAAGGTCGCTATTTATTGCCATCTGTCGTGCAGTATCAAGTTGATAATATCAACGTTGGTTGGAATGCTAAAAAAGAAGCAGAAAAAGATCCTGCTAACACGATAAGTTCAATTAAAAGAATGGTGGGTCGCTCACTGAGTGATGTGACAAGCCGTTATCCAAACCTTCCTTATCATTTTCATGAAAATGATAATGGCTTACCGCTGATCAAAACAGCCGCTGGGATTGTTGATCCTATTCAAGTCTCTTCTGACATCTTAAAAACATTAGCTGAACGTGCAACTCAATCATTAGGTGGAGAACTTGATGGTGTTGTTGTTACTGTTCCGGCTTATTTTGATGATGCTCAACGTCAAGGCACAAAAGAAGCGGCTCGTCGTGCTGGTTTACATGTTTTACGTTTATTAAACGAACCGACAGCGGCAGCTATTGCTTATGGTCTGGATTCAGGAAAAGAAGGCACCATCGTTGTTTATGATTTAGGTGGTGGTACTTTTGATATCTCTGTGCTTCGTTTAACTAAAGGCGTTTTTGAAGTTTTAGCGACTGGCGGTGATACTGCGTTAGGTGGCGATGATTTCGATATGATGCTGGCAGACTGGATAAGAGAACGAGCTGGTTTTGGACATCAAAAAGATGCTGTATTACAACGTCAATTACTGGATATTGCATCAGAAACCAAAATTGCATTGAGTGATAGCGATGTTGCGGATATCAACATTAATGGATGGAAAGGTGAGATCACGCGTGCTGAGTTTGAATCATTAATTCAATCATTAGTGAAGCGTACACTATTATCTGTTCGTCGTGCATTAAAAGATGCGGATGTTGACATAGATGAAGTACTAGAAGTGGTTATGGTTGGCGGTTCAACACGCGTCCCCTTAGTTCGTCAAATGGTGGGTGATTATTTTAAACGTGAACCTTTAACCTCTATTGATCCAGATAAAGTGGTTGCCATTGGTGCTTCAATCCAGGCTGACATTTTGGTGGGTAATAAACCGGATAGCGAAATGCTATTGCTAGATGTTATTCCCCTTTCTCTTGGTCTTGAAACAATGGGGGGATTAGTTGAAAAAGTGATCCCTCGTAATACCACAATTCCTGTAGCCAGAGCACAAGAGTTTACGACATTCAAAGATGGTCAAACGGCAATGAGTGTTCACGTTGTTCAAGGTGAACGTGAAATGGTGAGCGATTGTCGTTCTCTTGCTCGTTTTACACTGCGTGGAATTCCACCAATGGCTGCGGGGGGAGCACATATTCGTGTCACATTCCAAGTGGATGCTGATGGATTACTCAGTGTGAGTGCGATGGAAAAGTCAACGGGTGTTGAAGCTTCTGTACAGGTCAAACCTTCGTATGGTCTTAGTGATACTGAAATCGCTAAGATGATCCAATCTTCGATGGAAAATGCCCAAGAAGATTTACAAGCTCGTCGTCTAGCCGAGCAAAAAGTCGAAGCAGCTCGCGTGTTAGAAAGTTTAACTGCAGCATTAGAAGAAGATGCTCATCTGTTAAATGAAGATGAGAAAATGGCTATCGACAAAGTTGTAGATACCTTAATAGAGAGCGTTGAAGGAACAGATCCTGTTGCTATTGAAAACGCGATTAAACTACTGGATAAGCAAACTCAGGATTTTGCAGCGCGTCGTATGGATTCATCTATTCGACAAGCGTTGGCAGGTCATTCTGTGGATGAGATATAACTATGCCTAAAATTGTATTTTTACCCCATAGCACACTGTGCCCTGAAGGTGCTGTTGTTGACGCAACAGAAGGTGAGTCTATTCTAGATGTTGCATTACGCAACGGTATCGAGATTGAACATGCTTGCGAAATGTCTTGTGCATGTACAACTTGTCACTGCGTAGTGCGTGAAGGTTTTGATTCACTAGAAGAGAGCTCTGAGCTTGAAGACGATATGTTAGATAAAGCATGGGGTTTAGAGCCAGAAAGTCGCTTAAGTTGCCAAGCAAAAGTGACTGACGAAGATTTAGTTGTTGAGATCCCTAAATATTCGATTAATCACGCAAGAGAGCATTAATTTTAGGAGCCGAGTATGAAATGGAGTGATACACGTGAAATAGGGGAAGCATTATTTGATCTTTACCCTGACACTGATCCTAAAACGGTACGCTTTACTGATATGCATCAGTGGATTTGTGATTTAGACGATTTTGATGATGATCCACAGAAATCAAATGAAAAAATTCTTGAGGCTATTTTACTTGTTTGGCTTGATGAATTTGAATAATTGATAACACCATAAATTTAAAAGACTGGCTTATTGCTGGTCTTTTTGCATTATGACCTTTCATATTTTACTTTATCAGTGAGCTAAAAATAACCATAAATAGGGAAATCTGGAGACTTCATTGTGCGATCTTCTTCGAGGAATATCATGTAAATACGGAAGATCACTGGATGATAATGGTGACCTCTGGGTTTTTGCAGTAAATTGATCACGCTAAACGGTAAATATCTGGTAGTCTGAATAGGTTAACTGCCACCAGTAATAATAAGTGAGACAATAAATGAATAAACAAATTATGCCTATCATGCTGTCAAATGAACCTGCTGCCGCATGTTGGGGTGAAAAAGCACTAATTAGCACTAGCGACACCGGCATGACAATCCACTTAACGGAAGAAAACCGTTTAGGCGCTATTCAGCGTGGTGGACGTAAAGTTGATGGTCAAGGCATTCGTAATGTTGCACTTGTTGGCGACGGCTGGGATTTAGAACGTAGTTGGGCTTTCTGGTTAGGTTTTAGAGCACCTAAAGGCGCTCGTTCAATCGAATGGCCACAATTAAAGGATGCAGATAAACACGAATTAGAATCACGTATTCGCATCGTTGATTGGGTTAGAGATACCATCAATACGCCAGCTGAAGAATTAGGGCCAGAGCAACTGGCACAACGTACAGTTGATCTTTTCTGCGGTCTTGATAAAGAAGATATTAGCTATAAAATCACCAAAGGTGCCGATCTGCGCGATCAAAACTATGCTGGTATTTATACAGTAGGACGTGGATCTTCTCGTGATCCTGTCTATTTAGCGTTAGATTTCAACCCAACAAAAGATAGCAATGCCCCTGTGTTTGCTTGTTTAGTCGGCAAAGGTATTACTTTTGACTCAGGTGGTTATAGCATCAAACCTTCATCATCCATGAATTCAATGAAAGCCGATATGGGGGGGGCAGCAACGTTAGCAGGTGCTTTAGCATTAGCAATTACTCGCGGTTTAAATAAACGCGTAAAACTACTGCTCTGTATCGCAGATAATATGGTCAGCGGCAATGCCTTTAAATTAGGTGATATTATTCGCTATCGTAATGGTAAATCAGTTGAAATCATGAATACAGATGCTGAAGGTCGTTTAGTTTTAGCTGATGGTTTAATTGATGCAAGTAATATTGCACCAGAACTGATTATCGATGCGGCAACATTAACCGGTGCGGCTAAAGTTGCAGTAGGTAATGACTACCACTCTGTATTGAGTTTTGATGATAAATTAGCAGCAGAGCTACTGACTAGCGCTGAACAAGAAAATGAATTGTTCTGGCGTCTACCATTAGCGGATTTCCATCGTAGTCAATTACCTTCTAGCTTCGCTGATTTAAATAATATCGCAGCACCTTCCCATACTGCGGGTGCAAGTACTGCGGCTGCATTCTTATCCCACTTTGTCACTGACTACAAAAAAGGTTGGGTACATATCGACTGTTCAGCAACGTACAGAAAATCTTCTGTAGAACAGTGGGCTGCAGGTGCTACGGGTTACGGTGTACGTTCTATCGCAAATCTGTTATTAGCAAAAGCAAAATAATAAACGTTATTTGATTTGGAGTTTGTAATGGGTGTATCTGAACAATTTGAGACACAAGAAATTGTTTCTGTTGAAGGTTCTTCTTTAAAATTAAGTATTCTAGAGCCACAACCTGAAAAATTAACAACTGCACTTGGCGAGTTTTTTGGTGAACATAAACCGATCCGCCGTGCTTTTATTGTTAATGCTCAGGAGCAAGATAATGAAGAGTCATTTTATCTTATTGGTTTAGAAATAACGGGTGAAGAAGATGTGATTACGCAGATACTCCCACAAGCGGCTGAATCGGCTTTTGAATATTTAGAAGAAGGACAATCTCT
Organism: Proteus cibi; assembly: GCF_003144405.1. Classification (GTDB taxonomy): domain Bacteria; phylum Pseudomonadota; class Gammaproteobacteria; order Enterobacterales; family Enterobacteriaceae; genus Proteus; species Proteus cibi. The sequence goes on along the minus strand of NZ_PENW01000026.1, from coordinate 153,242 downwards.
AGATTTTTGCTTTGTGAATAAAGATGAAAAAGGCGTAAGTCATTTTATGATCCACCATGTATCACCTTTTTATCAACGCAAGCTAGGGGGATTTTTAAGAAAAGGGATCCCGATAGTTAATTTGAAGAGTTAATACAGCCCTCTAAATTTAGGCGATATCTCATCAGATATCGCTTTTTTTTATCTTATAATAGAAAAATGATTAAATTATCAAATTGTTTGCATTTTTATATAACATTCTGTTTTAGATGGGTTTTATTTTTAAAGTGAAAATAAAATGACATTGTGTTGTAAATTATTTCGCCTTATACGGTAAAAAGTAACTTATCGAGTTATTTTTTATCTTATTGGAATGAAGAAATACATATATTATCTCTGCCTGCATAAAACATCGCATTATTCAGGGGTTGAATTAAAGGAAATGGATATGAACCAAAACCAATTTAGACAATATACAGAAAAGAGAGGCTATCGTTGGAGCGCTCTTGCTGTTGTATTGGCATCAGCATTGGCTCTTACGGGCTGTGATGATAAAGCGGATGAAAATACATCATCTGCTGATAAGACGCAAAATACACAAGTGACTGAGCAAAAAGATAGTGCTCAGAGCACATCAGGTACAGCAACTCAAACAAGCGACAAAAACGCAGTTACAACAAAAACAAATAACGAAACTGCATTAAAAAGCAAAGAAGTTCGTGATGAGTTAGCTATGCGTTTTGCTGGAAAAGAAGTTACCGTATTAGATGCATCAGAATTACAGCGTGATGGTGCGAGCACAATGGTTGTGACTTTCTCTGTACCGCTTGATCCTGACCAAAAATTTGATGATGTTATGCACCTTGTGGATACCAAAAAAGGGAAATTAGAAGGTGCGTGGGAGTTATCTGATAATTTAATGGAACTACGTTTCCGCCATTTACCACCATCAACAGAATTAAATTTAACCATTGATGAAAAAATAAAAGGTATTAATGAACGTACATTAACGACACCTTTTAGCCAGAAATTAACGACAGAAGAAATTTTCCCATCTGTTGGCTTTACCAGTAAAGGATCGTTACTGCCACTTGAAGCGGCTGAAGGTCTACCCATTATTGCGTTAAATGTGGGACAAGTTGATGTCAACTTTTTCCGCGTCAAAGATGATCAATTAGCTCAATTCTTAACACAATGGGAAAGCCGTTCCAATATTAACTATTGGGAATCTGATGAGTTTTTGTCCCAAGCTGATCTGGTCTATACCGGTCGCTTTGAATTAAACACAGAAACAAATACCCGTGAAAACGTATTGTTACCGCTAAAATCAATAGATGCCCTGAAAAAAGAGGGTGCCTATATTGCGGTTATGCAACAAGCGGGTAAATACTCTTATACTGTGCCCGCAACGGTATTTACATTTAGTGATATCGGGCTGTCGATGCACAGTTATCTTGATACGTTAGATATCTTTACCCAATCACTTAAAAATGGTTCTGCATTAGATAAAGTAGAAATTCGTCTATTAGATGAAAAAGGTGGATTGATTTCTAAAGCGCAGACAGATAGCCAAGGCCATGCCTCACTTGAGAAAAGTGATAAAGCGCGTTTATTAATGGCTATTCGTGATGGACAAACCAGTATGATTGACTTGCGTAAGCCTGCGCTTGATCTTTCTGAATTTGATATTGGTGGTCCGCAAGGTTATAGCAAACAATTTTTTGCTTTCGGTCCTCGCGATCTCTATCGACCTGGTGAAACATTAATCGTTAATGCTTTGCTACGCGACGGTGATGGTAATCCTATTAAAGAGCAACCCGTTAAAGTCGATTTGCTTAAAACCGACGGGCAAGTGTCTCGTAGTTTTGTCTGGCAGCCTGAAAATGGGCTTTACCAATTAAAATTAGTTATTCCTGCGGATGAAAATACGGGGACACGTACCCTACGTTTTGATGTAGGCGATGGTACTCCTCGTTTCTATGAGTTTCAGGTCGAAGATTTTATGCCAGAACGTATGGCATTAGAAATTACGGGTAAGAAAGGAATTATATTAAGCGGTAATGACGCTTATTTTGATATTAAGGGGCGTTATCTTTATGGCGCACCAGCAGCAGATAATCGCTTACAAGGGCAAGTTTTCTTAAAAGCCTCTCGTGAAGCGGTCAGTAAATTACCCGGTTATGAATTTGGTGCTGTAAAAGATGAAAACTTTAGTCGTTTACTGGATGAGTTTGAACTTAATTTAGACTCTGAGGGTGAAGGTGAGTTAAGTGTGGATAGTGAACGCTACGCTGAGTTGAAATCACCTATCAATATCATTTTACAAGCAAGCTTACTTGAAGCGGGTGGACGTCCAGTTACTCGTCGTTATCAACAAGCTGTTTGGCCTGCCACTCATCTTGCGGGTATTCGCCCTGTTTTCCCTAAAAAAGAAGTTTACGACTACCGCACAGACAAATATAAATCAGGTTATAGCGTTGATGAAAACTCAATGGCTGAATTTGAAATTGTCTATACCGATCAAGACGGTAAAAAATTACCCGCTAACGATCTTAAAGTGAAGTTTATCTATGAGCGCCATGATTATTACTGGCGTTGGTCTAGTTCGAATGGCTGGGAATCTGGCTATAACGAAAAAGATCTGCAGATGGATGAGCAAACAATCAAGATCGCGAAAGAGGAGACTGCAAAAGTTGCATTCCCTGTTGAATGGGGTTCTTATCGTATTGAAGTTGTCGATCCTAAAACAGAGTTAGTCAGTAGCCTACGATTCTGGGCGGGCTATTCTTGGATGGATAACACAGGGGGAACAGGCGCGGTAAGACCAGACCAAGTTAAATTGAAACTGGATAAAGACGGTTATTTACCGGGCGAAAAAGTTAAGTTAAACATTGTTGCACCTCACCCAGGTAAAGGTTACGTGTTACTGGAATCAAGTAATGGGCCTTTATGGTGGCAAGAAATTGATGTACCCGAAAAAGGGCTTGATGTTGAAGTGCCTATTAATAAAGAGTGGGCAAGACACGATCTCTATCTGACTTCTGTTGTTGTAAGACCTGGTGATACTTCAAAACAAGCGACAGTAAAACGTGCTGTGGGTATTTTGCATTTACCATTACAGGATAAAAACCGTCGTATTGATATTTCACTTGATGCACCTGAAAAAATTCGCCCAAATCAAGATTTAAAAATCCGCATTAAAGCGAATCCAGTTGCAGGTCAACCATTACCTGAAAATATTAATGTATTGGTTTCTGCGGTTGATACTGGTGTATTGAATATCACCGAGTATAAAACCCCTGATCCTTACGATGCTTTCTTTGGTCGTAAACGTTACAGCATCGACCAATATGATGTGTATGGGCAATTAATTGAAGGGCAAGGTCGTTTAGCTAACTTACGTTTTGGTGGTGATGGTGGTGAGGCTGCCGCACTATCTCGTGGTGGTAAAAAGCCATTAACGGATGTGCAAATCATTGCTCAACAAACGGCGCCTGTAAAATTAAATGCGCAAGGTGAAGGTGAAGTTTCGTTACCTATTCCTGAGTTTAATGGTGAAGTTCGTTTAATGGCACAAGCTTGGACTGCGGATAAATTTGGTAGCCAAGAAGGTAAAGTTGTTATTGCTGCACCTTTAGTTACTCAGCTTTCATTACCTCGCTTTATGGCGGGTGGTGATAATGCTCTTTTATCGTTAGATTTAACGAATCTGACGGATGATGCGCAATCTATTACCTTGAATTATACCGCTTCAGGTTTGGTGGGATTAGATGGTGCAGAAAGCAAAACTGTTTCGCTAACGAAAGGTGAACGTACTCAAATTCAAATTCCAGTAAAAGCAAAACATGGCTTTGGTCAAGGTGAATTCTCACTGTCTATTTATGGTATTAAGGTACCGGGCGAAGAGATTAAACCTTACCACAATACGTGGAATATTGGTGTTCGCCCTGCATTCCCAGCAGAAACCATTCATTATGCAAGTACATTGCAAGATGGTGACTCTTGGCGCTTACCATCAGAAATTTTAAGTCGTTTTAATAGCTCAACGCTTGAAGGTGAATTATTGCTGACAAGCCGTCCTCCTTTACAGGTGGCGCGTTATGTTAGAGAGCTATTTGCTTACCCTTATGGTTGCTTAGAACAAACAGTTAGTGGACTTTATCCTTCACTGTATTCAACAGAAAAAGAGTTGAAACAGTTGGGAATTAAAACGCAAACTGATGCTGATAGAAAAGCAGCTATTGATAAAGGTATTGCTCATCTGCTGACGATGCAAAAATCAGAAGGCGGATTCGCTTTATGGGATCAGGGGGGACGTGAAGAATTTTGGCTAACTGCTTATGCAACGGACTTCTTATTCCGTGCATCACAACAAGGTTATTCAGTTCCTGCTGATTCATTAAAACGAGCAAATGATCGTTTATTACGTTATTTACAAGATAAAAATTTAGTTAACTATGAATATGCGGTTAATCAAGATGCTGCACGTTTCTCGGCAAGGGCTTATGCTGCGTTAGTATTAGCTAATCAGCAAAAAGCACCTTTAGGTGAATTGCGTCGTCTTTATCTTGAGCGTAACCAAGCAGGAAGCGGCTTAGCTTTAGTTCAGTTAGGTATCGCATTAAAACTGATGGGTGATAGTAGCCGTGCTGAAAGCTTGATTGCAGAAGGTGTGACAACAACGCGTAAATATAATTATGGATTGGGTGACTACGGTAGCACTATTCGTGACCAAGCATTAATTATTGCATTATTAAGTGAAAATAACCTTGAAACACAATCTCGTGATGCAAGTGTGATGACACTATCTGATAATTTAACAAGTCGTGAATGGTTCTCAACCCAAGAAAGTAACTCGTTATACCTTGCTGGGCGTTTCTTTATTAATATGGCAGAGCAGCCTTGGGAAGTTGCGGTTAATCGTCAAGTCCCTGCAATCAGTAGCGATCGCGCAGTCAACGAGACATTAACATCAGCACAATTACAAGAAGGTTTAGAGCTAAATAATCGTGGTGGCGCAGCGATTTATTCTCGTATGAATATCGTGGGCTATCCGAAAGTCGCTCCAGCCCCTTATAGTAATGTATTAAATGTTCACCGTAGCTATTATGATTTGAAAGGAAACCGCGTTCATCCTAATCGCTTACAAAGTGGTGAAATGCTGGTGGTTAAACTGGAAGTGTCTGCTGATAGAGATGTACCTGATGCATTAGTTGTCGATTTATTACCAGCCGGTCTTGAAATCGAAAACCAAAACTTAGCATCAAGTAGTGCAAGCTTAAGTGATAGTGCAGCAGACTTGCAGGAATTTATCGACGATATGGGACAAGCCAATATCAAACATCTTGAATATCGTGATGATCGCTTTGTTGCTGCTATCTCTGTTGATAAATATCGTCCAACAACATTGCTCTATTTAGCAAGAGCAGTAACGCCGGGTAGCTATCAAGTACCACCACCACAAGTTGAATCTATGTATGTGCCTTATTGGCGTGCAATAGGATCAACAGAAACCAAGATTGACGTTGTTCCTTAAATCTTGTAGCCCTTTCTTCGGAAAGGGCTTTTTCCTTTGAGTGATTGAATGAAACTAGGATATAAACGGCTTATTGCTGTTATCATTATTTTTTTGCTAGCAACGCCTATGTTAGTCTGGATCGCAGATAAAATTTGGCCTCTCCCTGATCCAGAACCTCAAATTGCGACGATTGTTACAGCGCAAGATGGCACACCTCTTTGGCGCTTTGCCGATAAAGAAGGAGTATGGCGTTATCATGTCAAACTCGCTGATGTCTCTCCTGAATATTTAGAAGCCTTAATTACTTATGAAGATCGCTGGTTTTATCAACATCCGGGTGTGAATCCTATGTCGATATTACGTGCAGCGTGGCAAGATCTAAGTTCAGGAAGAATAGTGTCAGGCGGAAGCACGTTATCAATGCAAGTGGCTCGCCTTATTGATCCTCACTCCCGTACTTTAGGGGGGAAAATTAAACAACTCTGGCGCACCTTGCAATTAGAGTGGTATTACTCAAAAGATGAAATTCTGGAAATTTACCTCAATAGAGCTCCTTTTGGCGGTACATTAGAAGGAATTGGTGCGGCAAGTTGGGCTTATTTAGGCAAATCACCCGCTGATTTATCTGCGGGCGAGGCGACATTAATGGCCGTATTGCCACAAGCACCGAGTCGTTTACGACCAGATAGATACCCTGAACGTGCTCAAGTAGCCAGAGATAAAGTATTAGATAGGCTGGCTGAGTATCAAATATGGTCACAAGAAAAAGTTGATGAAATCAAAGAAGAACAGGTTTTATTAGCGCCAAGGCAAACACCGCAATTAGCCCCCTTGCTGGCTCGTCGTATGTATAATGAACAGCGAGAGCCTGTTATTACAACAACGATTGATATTAATATTCAACGGCAACTTGAAGATATTGCAAATCAATGGAAGTATCAATTAGCGGATAAAACATCCTTAGCCATTCTCGTTGTTGATCATACAGATATGAGTGTGAAAGGCTATGTCGGTTCTGCCGATTTTAATGACAATTCGCGCTTTGGTCATGTCGATATGATTAGCGCATGGCGCTCACCCGGTTCAACATTAAAGCCATTTATTTATGCACTCGCATTAGATGAAGGGCTTATTCATGCAGAATCACTCTTACAAGATGTTCCTCGTCGATTTGATAATTATCGTCCTGGTAATTTTGACTCTGATTTTAATGGTGCAGTCAGTGCCAGTGAAGCATTAAGTCGCTCTTTAAATTTGCCTGCGGTACAACTTATCGAAGTGTATGGTGCAAAGAAATTTGCAGCAAAATTACGTCATAACCATCTTGAAATGCGCTTCCCTTATGGTTCAGAGCCAAATTTAGCACTGATCTTAGGTGGAACTGCAACACGAATGGATGAACTTGTTTCCGCCTTTAGTGCATTAGCAAGGCAAGGAAAAACAGCACCGTTACGTTTTAAACCGGAACAAATAATAGAAAATCGAGTGTTGATGTCACAAGGTTCAGCATGGATTGTTAGGCGTATATTAGCCGGAGAAGCCAGACCTCGCCCAGATAGTGCAATTTCACCCGTTGTTCCTTTGGCTTGGAAAACAGGGACAAGTTATGGCTATCGGGATGCATGGTCTATCGGTGTAAATGCCCGCTATACCATTGGTGTTTGGGTAGGAAGACCTGATGGAACACCGGTTGCAGGGCAATTTGGCTTTGCAACGGCTGTCCCTATTATGAATCAGGTCAATAACTTATTAACAGGCTATTTTTATCAAAATAAACAAAGACCACCGACAGATTTACGTCCCCATAGTGTAACTGCTGCAACAATCTGTTGGCCGACAGGTAAGGCATTACCTAAAGAAGATAGTAACTGTAGAGTCAGTCGTCGAAGCTGGATTTTAGATAACACCATTCCGCCAACTTTATTGAATGATAGCCAAGAAGGTATTTTGGGGATCAACGAAAAAATTTGGTTAGATAATGAAGGTAAACGCACAGGGCCTAATTGTCCTAACGCAGAGTTAAAAGATATTGCTTTATGGCCGATAGCATTAGAAGCATGGTTGCCTGAAAAAGAGCGCAGAGCAAAACGACTGCCGCCGATTTCTGAAACTTGTCCACCAATTAAAGAAGATATTATTCCCTTGTTTATCTCGGGGATTCGTGCGGGTGACTTATTAAGACCATTACCGGGTGAAACGGATCTCGAAATAACAGTTTCCACGCAAGGTGGCAGTGGGATGCAATGGTGGTTTTTAAATGGTGAGCAAATAGGCAAAACAGAAAACGGAGAAACATTCTCTTATTTATTAGAGAAACGAGGTAAATACCAACTTTCAGTACTTGATCTAAGTGGTCAAACGGATATGGTTAATTTTATATTTCGTTAAACTAAAACAATGAAATAAACGAGAACTGAGTGACTTTCCACTAAAATTGTTTTTGTTATAAAGATAAAGAGACTCTTTATTGAGTGTCATTTCAGTTCTTTTTTTATTCTTATTTTCAAGTTTGAGCATGGAAAACGCCAAAAATGTGATTAGATCGATAATTTATAACTTTTTTGCCACAGTTTTTTAAAAAAAAAGGATATTCAATCTGTGCAATTCATTTTTATCCTCCTATAATCGAGCACTATTTTTTGCAGGGAATGCGGTTTTTGATTCGTTTTTCCATGATCTGCGATAAAAGAGATAACAAAAGTTATCATTAATAAAATAATTTAGAGGTAAGACATGGCTATTCAGCGCACATTTTCTATTATTAAACCAAACGCAGTGAAAAAAAATGTTATCGGTGCTATCTATCACCGTTTTGAAAGCGCAGGCTTTAGCATCATTGGTGCTAAAATGTTACATTTAACGCGCGAACAAGCTGAAGGCTTTTATGAAGAACACAAAGGCCGTCCTTTCTTTGATGGTTTAGTTGAATTTATGACTTCTGGCCCAATCATGGTTCAAGTGTTAGAAGGTGAAAATGCGATTCAACGTCATCGTGACCTGATGGGGGCAACTAACCCAGATAACGCATTAGCGGGTACATTACGTGCTGACTATGCTGATAGCTTTACTGAAAATGCGGTACATGGCTCAGATTCAGAAGCTTCTGCTGCTCGTGAAATCGCATACTTCTTCACGGAAAACGAAGTTTGCGCGCGCTAATTTATTAGCATCTCTACGCGAAAAACAGTACAATGCGACGCCCTGTTTGATAATTAACAGGGCGTTTTTTATTATTATTTAATTATACAAATATATAAGTATCCCATTAGCATCCATGCTAATGCAGGCCGCATAGTGTAACAACGAGGCAATGTTATGACCCAATCTACCACTCCAGCGCCAAGCGCTTCTGTCGCTGTTTCTAAAGAAAATACTGTGAATCAAAAAACTAAAATTAATCTGTTAGATTTAAATCGTAAACAGATGCGTGAGCTTTTTGTCTCTATGGGCGAAAAACCTTTCCGTGCTGACCAAATTATGAAGTGGATGTACCACTACTGTTATGACGATTTTGATCAAATGACAGACATCAACAAGGTGTTACGCAATAAATTAAAAGAAATTGCTGAAATTAAAGCACCTGAAGTTTCTGAAGAACAACGTTCAACAGATGGCACGATTAAATGGGCAATTAAAGTTGGCGATCAACAAGTAGAAACTGTGTATATCCCAGAAGATGATCGTGCAACCTTATGTGTTTCTTCTCAAGTTGGTTGTGCTTTAGAGTGCAAATTCTGTTCAACGGCACAGCAAGGTTTTAACCGTAACTTGAAAGTGTCTGAAATTATTGGGCAAGTTTGGCGTGCGGCTAAAATTATTGGCTCATTAAAAGAGACGGGGCGTCGTCCTATTACTAACGTCGTTATGATGGGAATGGGTGAGCCATTACTGAATTTAAATAATGTTATTCCAGCACTTGAAATCATGATGGATGATTTTGGTTTTGGTCTATCTAAACGCCGTGTTACGGTTTCTACATCAGGTGTTGTACCTGCGTTAGATAAATTAGGCGATGCTGTTGATGTGGCTTTAGCGATTTCATTACATGCACCAACTGATGAAATTCGTGATGAAATTGTTCCAATTAATAAGAAATATAATATTGAAATGTTTCTTGAAGGTGTGCGTCGCTATATTGCTAAATCAAACGCGAACCAAGGGCGAGTGACGATTGAGTATGTCATGCTTGATCATATTAATGACAGCACAGACCAAGCTCACCAATTAGCTGAACTTTTAAAAGACACGCCATGTAAGATTAACTTAATTCCATGGAACCCGTTCCCAGGCGCACCATATGGACGTAGTTCTAATAGTCGTATTGATCGTTTCTCTAAAGTATTAATGGAATATGGCTTTACGACGATTGTACGTAAAACCCGTGGTGATGATATTGATGCGGCTTGTGGACAGTTAGCGGGTGATGTTATTGACCGTACAAAACGCACACTGAAAAAACGTCAACAAGGTGAACTAATTTCAGTAAAAGCAGTCTGATACAGTTGGATATCTCTTTCTTTGTGAAGTGTATTACATAATTACAATGTAGAGAGAACAAGGACGAATATATTTGAGGAATAAAACGATGATAAGGATATCATCAGTAATTATAACTATTGGCTTGATGTTATTGACACTCGGTTGTCAATCATCAGCCAATCAAGAACGTGTTGCAGTGTCTACACGTTTACAATTAGGTGATGCTTATTTAGCTGAAAGACAATATCAAATAGCGCAATATCATTTCCAAAAAGTGTTATCGGTGATACCCAATCACCCTGATGCGAATTTAGGAATGGCGTTAACATCGCAGTTGTTGGGAAATTCTATTCAAGCGTTAGATTATTACAAATTAGCGATGAACTCGAAGCCAGTAAATGTTAATGTATTAAGGCTTTATGGTAATTTCCTTTGTGAACAAAAACTATTAAACAATAATAGTGTGTTAATTGAGGATATACCGCCAGATTATTTGGTCTGTCAGCAAAGTAATAATAAAATATCAAAAAATTCGCGGTGATACGTTAAGGTACTTTGTGCTTTTGCGAGTTCATCAATGTTAAACATCCAATAGCCACAGTGCCTAGATTGCTAATGAATACTGAAAACAAAACCGAAGAAGTGAAATTAACAGCAGGTCAACTTTTACGCCAGGCACGAGAAAAGGTGGGGCTAACACAACAAACTGTTGCTGATCGACTTTGTTTGAAGTTATCAACAGTACGTGACATTGAAACAGATTCCGTTTCTTCTGATATTGCACCAACATTTTTACGCGGATACATGCGTTCTTACGCTAAGTTAGTCGGCGTTCCTGAAAAAGACATTCTTGGTTTTATCGACCAACAAGCTCCTGTTAAACAAATTCGGATGACAACCACACAAAACTACTCATTAGGCAAACGTCATAAAAAACGTGAAGGTTGGCTGATGAAAATCACATGGGTGATTTTGATTGTTATGGTTGCTTTTGTGGGGGTTTGGTGGTGGCAAGGTCATCAGGCTGATCAACAAGAATTAGTCTCTATGGCATCTCAAGACGTAGAGCAAAATAGTCCACAAGAAAACACCAACACGATAGATTCTCCTTTAGCAACCTTAGATAATACGTCAACATCTGAAGGTGATAATTTACAAGTACCTGCGTCGCCATTAGTTGATAATCAGGCGAATAATGTCGCTACATCACCAACGACTGAAACGACGTCACCAGCACCAACAGAAGTGAGAACGGTTCCATTACCTGTATCTCCTCTAACAACATCAACAACTTCTCGAGCAAATTCGGCACAAGAATCTAGCTCATCGGAAGCACCCGTCATTGCAAATCAGTTGGTTCTTATGTTTGATGGTGAATGTTGGTTAGAAATTCGTAATGCTCAAAATAAAGTCTTATTTAATGGTATTAAGAAAGCGGGTGATCGTTTGGAATTTGATGGTGAGCAACCTTATAAACTAAAAATAGGCGCACCTTCTGTTACTCGCTTACAGTTTAATGGTGAATCTGTTGATTTAAGCCGTTTTACTGGGAAAATAGCAAAAATAACAGTACCGAGCGCTTAATCTGACTACACATTTGAGCAAGCATGGAAGCATGGGAGAATTAATCAATGCATAAAGAATCACCTATTATTCGTCGTAAATCGACACGAATTTATGTCGGTAATGTACCTATTGGCGATGGCGCTCCTATCGCGGTACAGTCGATGACGAATACACGAACAACAGACGTAGAAGCGACTGTTCGCCAGATAAAATCTCTGGAACGTGTTGGGGTGGATATTGTTCGTGTTTCTGTACCCACAATGGATGCTGCGGAAGCATTCAAATTAATCAAGCAACAAGTTAATGTGCCTTTAGTCGCAGATATTCATTTTGACTACCGTATCGCATTAAAAGTCGCTGAATATGGTGTTGATTGTTTGCGTATCAATCCGGGTAATATCGGTAGTGAAGAGCGTATTCGCCAAGTTGTTGACTGTGCTCGTCATAACAATATTCCTATTCGTATTGGTGTAAACGGCGGTTCACTTGAAAAAGATATTCAAGAGAAATACGGTGAGCCGACACCCGAAGCGTTAGTTGAATCAGCAATGCGCCATGTGGATATTCTGGATAGACTGAATTTTGAACAGTTTAAAGTCAGCGTGAAAGCCTCTGATGTTTTCCTTGCGGTTGATTCTTACCGTTTGTTAGCGAAAAAAATAGATCAACCACTGCATCTTGGGATCACTGAAGCTGGTGGTGCAAGAGCGGGATCGGTTAAATCTGCGATTGGTCTTGGGATCTTACTCTCAGAAGGTATTGGCGATACATTAAGGATCTCATTGGCTGCTGATCCGGTTGAAGAAGTTAAAGTCGGTTTTGATATTCTCAAATCCTTACGTATTCGTTCTCGCGGAATTAACTTTATTGCTTGCCCTACATGTTCTCGTCAAGAATTTGATGTTATCGGAACAGTGAACGAATTAGAGCAACGTTTGGAAGACATCATCACACCTATGGATGTTTCTATTATTGGCTGTGTTGTTAATGGACCGGGTGAAGCTGAAGTTTCAACGCTAGGTGTAACTGGTGCTAAAACACGCAGTGGTTTTTATGAAGATGGTGTAAGACAAAAAGAGCGTCTTGATAACGTTAATATGATTGATTTATTAGAAGCGAAAATTCGAGCTAAAGCATCAATGCTTGATGACAGCATGCGCATAAATATAAATCAATTGGACAAATAATACTCAAAAAACTGGCTCATTGATTAATGAGCCAGTTTTACTATTGATTTCACATTGAATACTGATTGATTTCGCTTCTATAATCAGCCTAACAATCAATTAATAACTATTAGAGAAGAAAAGTGGCACAAAAAATCCAAGCCATTCGTGGTATGAACGACTATCTACCTGCTGACACTCGTGTATGGCAGAAAATTGAAAATACGTTAAAACAAATTTTAGCGGGTTACGGCTTTAGTGAAATCAGAACACCTATCGTAGAGCATACCCCTCTATTTCAGCGAGCAATTGGTGAAGTGACCGATGTTGTTGAAAAAGAAATGTATACTTTTACCGATCGTGGCGAGGATGCGCAAAGTCTGACATTACGTCCAGAAAATACAGCAGGTTGTGTTCGTGCAGGTATCGAGCATGGTTTACTTTATAATCAAGAACAACGTTTATGGTATTTAGGACCAATGTTCCGTTATGAACGTCCTCAAAAAGGTCGTTATCGTCAATTCCACCAGCTAGGTGCAGAAGTCTTTGGTCTACAAGGCCCAGATATTGATGCGGAATTAATTATGCTGACTGCCCGCTGGTGGAAAGCGTTAGGTATTGCAGAACACGTTACATTAGAGCTTAACTCTATTGGTTCATTAGAAGCACGCGCTAAATATCGTGAAGCGTTAGTCGCTTTCTTAGAGCAGCATGTAGATAAGTTAGATGAAGACTGCAAACGTCGTATGTATTCTAACCCATTACGTGTTTTAGACTCAAAAAATCCAGAAATTCAGACTTTATTGAATGATGCGCCTGAACTTTTCGATTATCTTGATGACGAATCAAGAGCGCACTTTGATGGTCTTTGTGCCTTATTAGACGCTGTTGGTATTACATACCGTGTTAATCAGCGTTTAGTTCGTGGTTTGGACTATTATAACCGTACTGTCTTTGAGTGGGTAACTAGCGCATTAGGTTCACAAGGAACAGTGTGTGCGGGTGGTCGTTATGATGGTCTTGTGAAACAACTTGGTGGACATCCAACACCAGCGGTTGGTTTTGCTATGGGAATGGAGCGCATGATCTTATTAGTTCAAGCGGTTAACCCTGAATTTGTTGCAGATACTAATGTCGCTGATGTTTATCTCGCTTCATTTGGTGAAAAGAGCCAAAGCGCAGCACTAATGCTGGCGGAAGAAATTCGTGATCAATTACCTACATTACGTTTAATGACGAATCATGGTAATGGTAACTTTAAAAAGCAGTTAGGGCGTGCTGATAAACAAGGGGCTAAAATTGCTCTGATTTTAGGCGAAGATGAAATTAATGCCGGCACTGTTGCGGTGAAAGATTTGCGCTCAGGGGAACAAACAATCGTTGCTCGTAATGAGCTCGCTCAGCAATTGACTCTGTTATTAGGTTAAGGAGAGACTTGTGGAAGTTTATAGCACCGAAAACGAACAAGTTGATGCAATTAAACAGTTCTTTAAAAACTACGGTTTAACGATCGTTTTAGCCGCTGTGATTGGTTTTGGTGGTGTGTTTGGTTGGAAATATTGGCAATCACATCAAACGAATCGCCTGCAAGAAAGTGCAGGTGCTTTTGCAACAGTTAGTGAGGCACTTGCTAAGCCTACGCCTGAAAACATTGCATTAGCTGAAAAGTTTGTTACTGAAACAAATGATATTTATGGCGCTTTAGCGTCATTAGAGCTAGCCCAAATCGCTATCGATGCTAATGATTTAGTCAGTGGTGAACGTCATCTAACTAATGCTGTGGCAAAAGTAAAAAATGACGCATTTGCAGATATGCTTAATCTTCGTTTAGCTCGTGTACAATTAGCATTAGATAAAACAGATGCTGCTTTAGTTTCGTTAGAGCAAGTGAAAGGCAAAGCATGGAATGGAATGAAAAATTATATCCGTGGTGATGTCTTAGCGAAAAAAGGCGATAACGCAGGTGCAGCAACCGCTTATCGTAGCGCATTAACTGATGAAAATGCGGGCGCTATTCGCTCACTGGTTGAACTTAAACTCAATAATTTATCCAATTAAAGGGATCTTCAGACATGCAACTGCGTAAAACTCTCCTGGTTGGTCTACTAGCATCTGCTTTGTTGGCAGGATGTTCTAGTGAACAGGATAATGTGACAATGTCTCCATTGCCTGAGGTGCAAAGCCAATTTACACCTAAAGCCGTTTGGGACAAATCAGTTGGAAATGGTATTGGCAAATACTATTCTCACTTGTCACCAACATGGGATGGCGCGGTTGTTTATGTCGCTGATCGCCATGGTTTGGTTAAAGCATTAGATGTAGAAACGGGTAAAGAACTTTGGTCGCAAGATCTCTCTATTAAAACTGGTTTTCTTTCATCCAATGAGTCTGCATTACTTTCTGGTGGGCTAACTGTTTCAGGCACTCGCGTTTTTGTGGGAACTGAAAAAGCGAAAGTATATGCACTGAACACTGAAGATGGCTCGATTGATTGGGAAACCGATGTTGCTGGTGAAGCGATTTCAAAACCTGTTGTTAGTGATGGTTTAGTCCTTATTCATACTAGCAATGGTATGTTGCAAGGACTCGACTTATTAAGTGGTGAGATTTCTTGGACGATTAACTTAGACACCCCATCATTATCTCTTCGTGGTGAGTCCGCACCTGCTGTCGCTTACGGTGCAGCAATTATTGGTGCAGATAATGGTCGCGTCAGTGCGGTTGTCCTTTCTCAAGGACAATTGATTTGGCAACAAAATATTTCACAAATTAAAGGCTCTACTGAAATCAGTCGCTTAAATGATGTGGATATCACGCCGATTATTGATGAAAATACGGTTTATGCAATGGCATATAACGGTAATTTAGTTAGCCTTGATATGCGTTCTGGACAAATTCTTTGGAAACGCGAATTAGGTTCAGTCAATGATATGGTGCTGTTGGGTGATAATCTTTACCTCGTTGACCAAAATGACCGAGTTTTATCTGTTCGTAAATCTGATGGTGTGACATTATGGACACAAGAAGATTTATTGCATCGCAATTTAACTGCTCCGGCTATTTTTGATGGCTATTTAGTGGTGGGTGATGCAGAAGGTTATCTCCATTGGATTGATACCAACACCGGTAAATTTATTGCACAAAACCAAGTGAATAGTTCAGGCTTATTAAGCCGCCCTCAAGCGGTGCAAGATAAACTGATGATCCAAGCTCGTGACGGTAAGCTTTATCTTTATAGTCGGTAATTAATTGCTGACAAATCTATTTATTTTACGGCTCCTTTAAAGGAGCCGTTTCGTCTTTTTAGTAATTACATGTAAAATACAATCAGGTTCGTGATTGTATTTTTATGAGGCATCAAAAAATGATACCCGTTATTGCCTTAGTAGGGCGCCCTAACGTGGGTAAATCCACGTTATTTAATCGACTAACACGCACAAGAGACGCATTAGTTGCCGATTTTCCAGGCCTCACCCGTGACCGTAAATATGGTCGGGCAGAGTTAGAAGGCGAAGAATTTATTATTATTGATACCGGTGGTATTGATGGTGCTGAAGAGGGTGTTGAAACTCATATGGCATCACAATCTCTACAGGCTATTCAAGAAGCCGACATCGTACTATTTTTAGTTGATGCTCGTGCAGGTTTGATGCCAGCAGACCAAGGTATTGCAAAACACCTTCGTGGTGTTGAGAAAAAAACGTATTTAGTTGCGAATAAAACTGACGGTATCGATATTGATACTGCACTCGCTGATTTTTATTCTTTAGGATTAGGTGAAATCTTCCCAATCGCTGCGTCTCATGGTCGTGGTGTTGCTCAATTGATTGAACAGGCACTATTACCCATTACGGGTAAAGTGGTGGAAGAAGAGCGAGAGCTGACTGAAGAAGAAGAAAATGCGGCTTATTGGGCTGCACTAGAAGCAGAACAAGAAGCACAAGCGTTAGAAGAGGAAGAGGATGACTTTGATCCTTCTACATTACCGGTAAAATTAGCGATTGTTGGTCGTCCTAATGTTGGAAAATCAACACTGACAAACCGTATGCTTGGTGAAGAGCGTGTGGTTGTTTACGATATGCCAGGTACTACGCGTGACAGTATCTATATCCCAATGGAACGTGATGAGAAAGAATATATCATTATCGATACAGCGGGTGTTCGTAAACGTGGTAAAGTGAAAGAAACAGTAGAAAAATTCTCTGTTATCAAAACATTACAAGCCATTGAAGATGCTAACGTTGCATTGCTGGTTATTGATGCCCGTGAAGGTATTTCAGATCAGGATCTTTCATTATTAGGTTATATCTTGAATGCAGGTCGTTCATTAGTCATTGCTGTCAATAAATGGGATGGCATGACACAAGACGATCGCGAACAAGTAAAAGCAATGCTTGATCTTAAATTAGGCTTTGTTGACTTTGCACGTGTTCACTTTATTTCTGCATTACATGGTAGTGGCGTGGGCAATCTTTTTGAATCAATTCAAGAAGCTTATGTCTGTGCAACGCGTCGCGTAGGAACTTCTATGCTAACGCGTATCATGAAGATGGCAGAAGATGATCATCAGCCACCGATTGTTCGCGGACGCCGTGTAAAAATGAAATATGCACACGCCGGTGGTTATAATCCACCTGTTGTCGTTATTCATGGTAATCAGGTCACTGATTTACCTGATAGCTATAAGCGCTATTTGATGAACTATTTCCGCCGTACTCTGCAAGTGATGGGTACGCCAATCCGTATTCAATTTAAAGAGGGTGAAAACCCTTATGCGGATAAGAAAAATAAATTAACACAATCTCAGTTGCGTAAACGTAAGCGTTTAATGTCACACTTGAAGAAATCTAAATAAGTTAATTTAGCGTCCAAAAATAAAAACTGAGTTCAATTTACAATGAACTCAGTTTTTTTATGCCCAGAATTTATTAGTTAGCTAACATTTTTTCTATCATGAGTTGAGCAACAATGGCTTGCTCTCCGCTTGTCGATGGCTCTGTATCATTCGTAACACATTCAATAAAGTGTTCCACCGCCCCAATAAAACCTCGTTGCAACAAAATGGGGTCCCAATTTCCTGGATGTTTTTCAGTAAGGCTATTTCTACTTTCACTGCGCCATAAATTCATATTTGTAATTTGATGTATGGCATCTTCATCAACGGCAATAACTTGTTCTTGCTGGCTTCCTGCTTTTCTATGCATTGATGTCGTTACCCAGCAATCGTTGATTTTTAAATGGTGTTCAGCATAAAACAGTGTATTTTCTTTTGTTTGAATAATACTACCACTCAATAATTCAGCATTTGAACCTGCTAACCAAAGCGCTGTATCAACAACATGTAAATAGTCATCAAGCAAGGTAAAACGTGTTTCTTTAGGGCCGACACTATCGCATCGATGTTTATCAATTCTTAAAGAGGAAAGGTGGGTAAGATTCTGTTTCAAGGCGTGATAAAAAGGCGCAAAACGACGATTAAAACCCACCATGAGTTTTTTATTTTTCTTAGTGGCAAGTTCAATCAGAGCCTCAGATTGGTGAATATGTTCTGTTAAGGGTTTATCAACATAAACATGTACACCTGTATTTAATAAATACTCTATGACTTCAAAATGACTTGAAGTTGCGCTATGCACAAATATCGCATCACACTGTTGGGCTAAGGCACTTAAGCTCGTGAATAAAGGGATACGATAAGCGGCGCAAATTATATTCCCTTTTTCCTGATTAGGTGAAAATGCGCCTATAAATTCCCACTTAGAAGCTTTAGTTAAAATAGGTAGATAAACTTTTTGTGCAATTGATCCTAAACCAACTATACCAATACGCAGTTTTCTCATCATAGCCTTCTTATTTTTTCAATGTATTATCAGTTTAAGACAAGTAAAACGTAGGTATGTTACTCAGATTATCGTGCTATTCCATAAACAATACTTCAAAATCAGCAACGTGCTGAGAAAAAATTGATCATGCCAGTTATAATAATGCTACCCTGATACATTATTTGAAGAGTAAAAGTGCTATCACTTCAATGGGATTAAACTTCATAAAAAATTAATTATTTCTTTAAAAAAACAGTTAAAATGCAATTGATTCTTATTCGTCTTAATGAGTTATTACTTTGAAAAAAACGATCATCATTGCATCAATTTTTATGCTTTCTGCTTGTGCAACACCTGAAAAATGGGAAGCAAAAACCACAAATCCATCACCGTTAGATATTGCTAAGAATATGTGTATGCAAGAAGCTAAAGCGCGATATCCCGCGAGATATTTGTCTTCTAGACAGCCTTCTTTTGCTCCTATTAGTCTAAAAGGTAAAGATATTCCGAATTCAACTGTTGGGTCATCTCTTCCTTCCGATGCTAATGAATGGCAACGTAAAGACTATTTCAATACTTGTATGAGAGCAGAAGGGTGGGAAAACAAAAATAAAGTTACAGGTTTACTGGCTTTTTTGTTTAATTGATTTTAGAAATCATTTGTTATTAAACTGCCCGTTTGATTCGAATAAAGCCACATTTTTAATGTGGCTTTATTGTCAATAAGTTAAATATTTTACACCCACTCTTTTGGGATCAAAAAATCACTGTATAACTTTGCTTCTGGGGTATTCGGTTCTGGAGAGTAATCATATTCAAAACGGACTAAAGGTGGCATAGACATTAAAATGGATTCTGTTCTTCCACCACTTTGCAAGCCAAATAATGTGCCTCTATCCCACACTAAATTGAATTCAACATAGCGGCCACGGCGATAGAGTTGGAATTGACGTTCACGATCTCCCCAAGGTATTGATTTACGCTTTTCAACAATAGGTAAATAGGCATCAAGATAACCCAGTCCAACGTGTTGGACAAATTCGAAACAGTGGTCAAAATCTGGGGTATTTAAATCATCAAAGAAAAGCCCACCTACACCACGAGGTTCATTACGGTGTTTAATATAAAAGTAATCATCACACCATTTTTTATAGCGAGGGTAATAATCTTCACTAAATGGAGTACAAACTGATTTCGCAATCTTATGCCAGTGAATAACGTCTTCTTCAAATCCATAATAAGGTGTTAAGTCAAAGCCACCACCAAACCACCAAACGGGATCTTCACCTTCTTTTTCAGCAATAAAAAAACGGACATTAGCATGAGAAGTCGGAATATAAGGATTAATAGGGTGAATAACTAATGAAACCCCCATTGCTTGAAAACGACGTCCTGCTAATTCAGGACGATGTGCTGTAGCCGATTTCGGTAATGTGTCGCCATAAACATGTGAGAAATTGACACCAGCTTGTTCAAAAAGCGCACCGTTGGTTAAAACACGGGTACGACCACCACCTCCCTCTTTTCTTTCCCAATTATCTTGCTGAAAAGTGGCTTTTTGGTCTATGTTTTCAAGAGAACGACAAATCGTATCTTGTAGTGATAAGAAAAATTCTTTAACGTGATGAATATCAGGCAAACTCATAATAACCTATAATTTTTATCATATTTATTAAAAATAGAACTCCATATTATCTATGTTCTCATTTTCAAGTTGATTCATAAACCAAACAAGCGATAATAAATTCAGATTTATGTGACCAATAATGGGCAAAACCATGGAAATACGTGTATTTCGCCAAGATGATTTTGAGGCAATCATTACACTTTGGGAGCGTTGCGACTTAATATCGCCAGATAATGATCCTGAAATTGATATTGAAAGAAAATTAAACCACTCACCCGATTTATTTCTGATCGCGGAAGTGTCAGGTGAGATTGTGGGCAGTGTAATGGGAGGCTACGATGGTCATCGTGGCTCTTTATACTATTTAGGTGTTCATCCAGACTTTCGAGGAAGAGGCATTGCGAATGCATTGATCTCTCGATTAGAGAAAAAGCTGATTGCGAAAGGGTGCCCGCAAATTACATTAGTTGTACCAGAAGAAAATGATGCAACAATTTGTATGTTTGAGAAGTTATTGTATGAAGATCAAAACCAAGAAAGTACAACATATACTAAGCGATTAATTGTTGATCAGGATTTCGATCTTTAATTGTGTTTAAAGCCCCTGATATCTTTAGGGGTTATTTATCTTCACCTTATCTCCCTCTCTTTTTTCTTTGTTTCTATTCTTACGTTTGTACTTCTTATTTATGCGTAAAATCTGATATTGCCTTTTTTGTGGAACAAAATGTTATGTTGATGGTCGTAACTAGGCTTTCTTTTCATGTGGTTATCTAAGATCAACTCAGTATATATTTTGTTATGCTGACTTATTGTGACTGATTTAGCCTGATGTTTGAGGTGATACGAAGAGTGATATAAGGTGTGCTTAATAACCTCAATATCTATTTTAATGTGTGACGAAAAAGTTTAACGGAGAAATAAATGATGCCTAAGTTTTGGTTACCCTTGTGTTTAAGCACAAGTGTTTTGCTATTAAGTGGCTGTTCATCTATGAGAGGAATGTCTTTTTCTGCACTAAATCCGATGAATTGGTTTTCAAATGATACATTAACCGTTTCTGCTAATGGATTAGGAAATATCACTAACTCAACAAAAATAACAGAAAGTGAAATAAAAAATGAGTTAGGAGGGCGCTTTAATTATCGTGAAGGTATGGAGATGCAAGGTAGCGATATTATTGTTGTAGTCCAAGCACTTGAAGATAATAACGTTCAAGTGGCTTTCTATGGTAAAGAAAAAGGCACTGTTGAAAAAATAGAAGTCTTTGCTGCGAAGGCAACAACAGATTGGGGTACAACAATAGGTACACCATTTAAAGATATCTATAAAAAAGCGTTTGGTGCGTGTAGCAAAGGTCCTAAAGATGAAAAACAGAGAACCATTTTATGCCAATCTACAGAAGCTAAATCGGTGAGTTATGTCTTTAGTGGTCAATGGGATGGTCCTGATGGATTAATGCCACCTGATGAAGTGTTATCTCACTGGACATTAACGCAAATTATTTGGCAGAACAAATAGCCTTCACGCTATTCCTGATAAAGTCAGGAAGATTTTATAATCAGACTGTCCGATTTTTGTTAAAAGGCAAATCTTCAGGAAAAAATATTCGATATAATCAACACCATTCTGGGTGTTTTGATTATTGATTAGGAAAGCAATATGTCTCATGCACAAAGTGGCATTTTAGTCGCACATAGTAAATTTGGTCTTTTTATCGAAGCAATGGTTGTGGGTGAATTAGAAGCTCTGCGTGAAGGGTGTCAGAAATTCATGCAATCATTATCTGATCTACAAAAGCAATTTCCTGATGCATCACTAGGTGCAGTTGTTGCATTTGGCTCTGATCTGTGGAAAAAACTTTCCGATGAGAATAGTGCACCAGAGCTGAAACCTTTTCGCCCTTTAGGTAAAGGTTTAGCGCCAGCAACACAGCGCGATCTCTTTATTCATATTCAATCTATGCGTCATGATGTGAATTTCTCACTGGCACAAGCTGCAATTGCTGCTTTTGGTGGTGTAATTAATGTTGAAGAAGAAATTCATGGTTTCCGTTGGATAGAAGAGCGCGATTTAAGTGGTTTCATTGATGGTACAGAAAATCCACAAGATGATGAGCGTTATGGTGTTGCACTAATTAATGACGGTGTTGATGCTGGTGGTAGTTATGTTTTAGTTCAACGTTATGAACATAACCTGAAGAAATGGGCGCGTTTTAGTGAATCAGACCAAGAAAAAATGATTGGTCGCACTAAAAAAGACAGTGTTGAACTTGATGAATCTGAGCGTAATGTGACATCTCACGTTTCTCGTGTTGTGATTGAAGAAGACGGTGAAGAGCTGGCGATTTTACGTCACAGCCTGCCTTACGGTACCGCAAGCGGTAAACATGGTTTATATTTCTTAGCTTACTGTGGTCGTTTATATAACATTGAACAGCAACTATTGAGCATGTTTGGTGAATTAGACGGTAAACATGACGACCTATTACGTATGAGTAAACCGGTAACAGGAAGTTATTACTTCGCACCTTCTTACGAAGTATTAAAAGCACTGTAATCGTTATCTAGTTATTAGATAGGTTTTTATTAATGAAATGCCTGCTTTTAAAGCAGGCATTTTTGTCTGAAAATTTTTCATATTAATAGTAATTGATGCAAGTTTAATTAATTAGCCTGAGTTTTATTCATTTTTAATAACTTACAGTTATATCAAATAACAAAAGTTAACTACACTGTTATAAATAAAGCCGATAGAGTAACCATTAAAATAAAACTTACAATGATGGGTACTTTTGATGAAGAAAAACACAATCAGAACCTTTGCATTACAAGCAACCGCAGCATTGTCTTTGGTTGTGAGTAGTTATGCAGGGGCTGCTCAATTGCTTAATAGCTCTTACGATATCGCAAGGGAGTTATTCACACAGCTAAATAGCGATTTTAAAACAGAGTGGGATGCTCAACATCCTGATGATAAAGTCACCCTCAAACAATCACATGCAGGCTCTTCTAAGCAGGCACTTGCAATATTACAAGGTTTACCTGCGGATGTAGTGACCTATAACCAAGTTACAGATGTACAAATTCTGCATGATAAAGGCAAATTAATTCCGGCGGATTGGCAACAACGTCTTCCTAATAATAGCTCGCCTTATTATTCCACCATGGCGTATTTAGTACGCAAAGGAAATCCAAAGAACATTACTTCATGGGAAGATTTAACCCGTGAAGATGTCAAAGTGGTTTTCCCTAATCCTAAAACATCGGGTAATGGTCGCTATACCTACTTAGCGGCATGGGGCGCTTTTGAAAAAGCATATGGTAACGATGAGCAGACACAAGAAGCGATGAAAAAATTCCTCAAGAATGTCGAGGTATTTGATACGGGAGGTCGTGGCGCAACAACCTCTTTTATTGAACGCGGACTTGGGGATGTTCTGATCAGTTTTGAATCTGAAGTTAATAATATTCGTCAACAATATGGTGAAGATGAATATCAAGTCATTGTGCCACCTGTTGATATTTTAGCGGAGTTTCCTGTCGCTTGGATTGATAAAAACGTTCAGCGTAACGATACCGAAGCATTGGCAAAAGCCTATCTAAATTATTTATACAGCCCTAGAGCACAAGAGATCATCACGCAATTTAATTATCGCGTAAATGATAAAACGGTCATGGCTAAAAAATCAGCACAGTTCCCAACTACGTCACTCTTTACGATTGAAGAAGTATTTGGTGATTGGAATAACGTGATGAAAACACATTTCACGACAGATGGCATGCTTGATAAATTGTTACTACAAGGACGTCAGTAATGTTTACCACAACCAGCAAACGGGTTTTACCGGGATTTGGATTAAGTTTAGGTGGAACACTGTTTTACACCTGTTTGATCTTACTGTTACCAATGAGTGCGCTGGTTGTGCAACTTTCTGATATGAGTTGGTCCCAATATTGGGCAGTGATAACACACCCTCAAATTGTAGCAGCGTATAAAGTCACACTATTAGCGGCAGCCGTTGCCAGTATTTTTAATGCTCTTTTCGGTATGTTGCTTGCGTGGATCATTACTCGTTACCGTTTTCCAGGTAGGCAACTACTTGATGGTTTAATGGATTTACCTTTTGCCTTACCTACGGCTGTTGCTGGCTTGACGCTTGCCACTCTGTTTTCAACACAAGGCTGGTACGGCGTTGTATTGGATAAATTTGATATCAAAGTCATTAATACATGGATTGGCATTGCCGTTGCTATGGCTTTTACCAGTTTGCCTTTTGTTGTAAGAACAGTTCAGCCAGTCCTTGAAGAGTTAGGCCCTGAGTATGAAGAAGCGGCTGAAACACTCGGGGCGAGTCGTTGGCAGACTTTTCGTAAGGTTGTATTACCTGAGTTATCACCAGCATTAATAGCGGGAACTGCACTCTCTTTTACGCGCAGTTTAGGTGAGTTTGGCGCCGTTATTTTTATTGCTGGCAATATTGCATGGCAAACAGAAGTTGTTTCTTTGATGATTTTTATTCGGTTGCAAGAATTTGATTATCCTGCGGCAAGTGCTGTTGCTTCTGTGATCTTACTTGTTTCATTAGTCTTACTGTTTTCAATTAATGGATTACAAAGCCGATTCGGTCAACGGTTGAGGGGGCATTGATGTCAGATATTATGCAACAACGCTCGGTATCTCGTCGCCAAATTGATTGGGTGAAGTGGGGGTTGATCCTTACGGGTGTTGTGTTATCCATTTTATTTTTAGTTGTGCCTATTGCGTGGATCTTTATGACCGCGTTTTCAAAAGGCGTTGAAATATTTACTGAGAACTTATTCGACAGCGATATGTTACATGCTGTCTGGTTAACGGTACTTATCGCGTTAATCACGGTACCTGTCAATATGTTGTTTGGTGTCAGTATGGCATGGCTGGTCACGCGCTTTCGTTTTCCAGGTCGCCAGTTATTAATGACATTGATTGATATTCCATTTGCAGTGTCTCCAGTCGTTGCCGGATTACTTTATCTGCTTTTTTACGGCAGTAATGGCTGGGCTGGGCAGTGGTTATCGCAATTTGATATCCAACTTATGTTCTCATGGCCAGGAATGGTCTTAGTAACGGTGTTTGTCACTTGCCCTTTTGTCGTCAGAGAGCTGGTACCCGTGATGATGAGCCAAGGTAGCCAAGAAGATGAAGCCGCCGTGTTATTAGGTGCGAGTGGTTGGACGATGTTTTGGCGAGTGACATTACCGAATATTCGCTGGGCATTGCTCTATGGTGTTGTATTAACGAATGCTAGAGCTATTGGTGAGTTTGGTGCGGTTTCTGTGGTGTCTGGTGCTATTCGTGGCGAAACTTATTCACTACCGTTACAAGTTGAATTACTTCATCAAGATTACAATACCGTCGGCGCATTTACGGCGGCGGCATTACTCGCGATGATGGCAATTTTCACCTTAATGTTTAAAAGTGCTTTGCAATGGCATTTAGCCCGTCAGCAATGAACATCATTATTTACACAAAAGTAGAGGCAAAATATGAGTATTGAAATTAATAGTGTCACAAAATATTTTGATCGCACTGAAGTGTTGCATGATGTCAGTCTTGATGTGGCTTCAGGTGAAATGGTGGCATTGTTAGGGCCTTCTGGTTCAGGTAAAACAACACTCTTGCGTATTATTGCAGGCCTTGAACATCAAACCCAAGGAAGTCTTCGTTTTGAAGGACAGGATGTTAGCCAATTACATGCGAGAGATCGCAAAGTCGGTTTCGTTTTTCAGCACTATGCGCTGTTTCGTCATATGACCGTATTTGAGAATATCGCTTTTGGTTTAACCGTATTGCCTCGCCGTGAGCGCCCTAGTAAAGACGCAATTCATAAAAAAGTTGAGCAGTTATTAGAGATGATCCAATTGCCTCATTTAGCGCAACGTTATCCTGCTCAATTGTCAGGCGGGCAGAAACAGCGTGTAGCCTTAGCAAGAGCATTGGCTGTTGAGCCTCAAATCTTGTTATTAGATGAGCCTTTTGGTGCTTTAGATGCCAAGGTGAGAACCGAATTACGCCGTTGGTTACGTGAGCTTCATGAAGAGCTTAAATTTACCAGTGTTTTTGTCACGCATGATCAACAAGAGGCGATGGAAGTCGCTGATCGCATTGTGATTATGGGAAATGGTAAAATAGAGCAAGTAGGGACACCACAAGAAGTGTGGCAATCACCAAAGAGTCGCTTTGTTTTAGAGTTTTTAGGTGATGTGAATCATCTACAAGGTGAAATTAATGGTGCGCAATTACAGATTGGGGGATATCACTTGCCATTATCGGTGACACCGCTTCACCAAGGTTCAGTTGATGTATTTTTGCGACCTTGGGAAATTGCATTAAGTGTACATGCTAATAGCGTTTGTCGGTTACCTGTTAAAGTTATTGAGGTATCACCCAAAGGGCATTATTGGCAGTTAATTTTACAGCCATTAGGGTGGAGTGAAACACCTATTACTGCCGTTTGGAATGATATTTCTTCAGCGCCAACAAAAGGAAATACCTATTATATGGGAGGTGCTCAAGCCCGTTTATATACGGGAGATACGCCCTTAAATACGGTATCGTTAGCCTATACCGCTTAATTTAATTATTAATCTATCGCTTGATTTCACTCTTTTTCACCCATGCTTATTTCAGGCATGGGTGTTTTGTTTTCTCAGAAAGCGAAGAGACTTATCGAATTACGTTAATATTATTGCGTTAATAAGTTAAATGTGATTTCTTCATTAATACAGACAAACAAATGAGCAGGGACTTATTGTGGCAGGGTTAGAACAATTTATTGGTAATACACCATTAGTAAAACTACAACGACTTACACAAGAGGTGGACGCTGAAATCTGGGTTAAGCTTGAAGGTAACAACCCCGCAGGTTCAGTAAAAGACAGAGCTGCATTATCGATGATTGAACAAGCCGAATTGCGTGGTGAAATAAAACCAGGTGATACGCTAATTGAAGCAACCAGTGGTAATACAGGGATTGCCTTAGCGATGATTGCAGCAGTAAAAGGTTACCGTTTAAAGTTGTTAATGCCTGAGAATATGAGTAAAGAGCGTCAAGCCTCTATGCAAGCTTATGGCGCGGAATTGATTTTAGTGAGTCGTGAGGTCGGTATGGAAGGTGCACGAGATCTCGCACAACAGATGGAACAAAAGGGCGAAGGTAAGGTATTAGATCAATTTAATAACCCAGATAATCCAAGAGCGCATTTTATTTCTACTGGCCCTGAGATTTGGCAACAAACACAAGGTCGTATTACACATTTTGTGTCGAGTATGGGAACAACGGGCACAATTACGGGTGTGGGAAGTTACTTAAAAACACAATCAGATAGCGTGCAAGTGATAGGCCTTCAGCCTGAAGAAAAAAGTCAAATTCCAGGTATTCGCCGTTGGTCACCTGCTTATTTGCCCGGCATCTTTAAAAAGGAGCTGGTGGATAGTGTGATAGACATGTCACAAACAGAAGCAGAATCAACGATGCGCCTTTTAGCCAGTCAGGAGGGTATCTTCTGTGGGGTAAGTTCTGGCGGCGCTGTTGCTGGCGCTCTGCGCGTTGCAAAAGAGAATCCTGGTGCGGTGATTGTGGCGATTATTTGTGATCGAGGCGACCGTTATTTATCAACGGGCGTTTTTGGCTAACTTGACGAATACTCGTTACATTTCAAGTTGTCGCGTTGTGGCTACGTTCATTCGCGCTAGTCACAATACTCGTCATACTTCAAGTTGTCGCGTTGTTGACTGCGTTCATTCGCACTAGTCACATACTTATGTATGCTCCTAGCGACTTATTCACTTGTCGCCTAGCTACATCTCGAATTATTTAGAGTACTTTTCATTTTTGGTTCTTAAATATAAAAAAACCGCCACATTATCGGTGGCGGTTTAAATAGAGAACATCACAGAAGATTATTTTTTAATCTGAATAATAACGGTTTCACCAACAGTAACTGGGCCTGTCATTTTGGTTAAACTTTGAATTTCATCCATATTAGAGATAACAACCGGTGTTAGAACTGATTTCGCTTTTTCTTCTAATACCGCCAAGTCAAATTCTAAAATAGTATCACCTACTTTTACTTGCTGACCTTCTTCAGCGATACGTTTAAACCCTTCACCTTTCAGTTCAACAGTGTCGATACCGAAGTGGACAAATAACTCGATACCGTTGTCAGACTCAATAGAGAAAGCATGGTTAGTCTCGAAAATTTTACCGATAGTACCATCGACTGGCGCAACAATTTTATTACCAGCAGGTTTGATAGCAATACCGTCACCTACGATTTTTTCAGCGAAAACAACATCAGGAACATCTTCGATATTGACGATTTCACCAGAAAGTGGTGCAACAATATCAATCGTGCCACTGCCTTTCTTTTCCTCTGAAACCAGTGATTTTAATTTATCAAACAGACCCATGAATCTTCTCCTAATTATTGTAGTTGGGACCGGGCTCTGGCTAATGTGATTAGCACAGTGTCTTTTCTTTAGTAAAAGTTTCTACTAAGTCCATCAATTCTTTTGCAGTTGGCTGAGCAAGTGCTTGCTCTGCTAGTGCTCTTGCATCATCGTAATTCGCATTACGGATCACTTTTTTGATGCGAGGAATTGAAATAGCACTCATACTAAACTCATCTAATCCCATGCCGAGAAGGAGCAATGTTGCTCGTTCATCTCCAGCAAGTTCACCACACATTCCAGTCCATTTACCTTCAGCATGTGATGCATCAATCACCTGTTTTATCAGGTTGAGTACTGCAGGTGACATTGGATTATATAGATGAGATATCAGCTCATTTCCACGGTCTACAGCCAGAGTATATTGTGTTAGATCGTTAGTCCCAATACTAAAAAAGTCAACTTCTTTTGCCATATGACGAGCCATCACTGCTGCGGCTGGGGTTTCTACCATCACACCGACTTCAATAGATTCATCAAAAGCTTTCTTTTCTTCACGAAGCTGGCTTTTTAGTATTTCAAGTTCTGCTTTCAATGCACGGATCTCTTCAACAGAGATAATCATTGGAAACATAATGCGTAGTTTACCAAAAGCAGATGCTCTTAAGATAGCACGTAATTGCGGATGAAGGATCTCTTTACGGTCAAGACAAATACGAATTGCACGCCAGCCTAAGAATGGGTTCTCTTCTTTGGGTAGGTTCATGTAAGGTAAGTCTTTATCACCGCCAATATCCATAGTACGAATAATGACCGCTGGACTTCCTACAGCCTCGGCTACCGCTTTATAGGCTTGGAATTGCTCATCTTCTGTTGGTAAAGAGTCTCTATCCATAAATAAAAACTCTGTACGATACAGACCAACACCTTCAGCGCCGTTACGTTCAGCACCAGCAACATCTCGAACTGTACCAATATTAGCGCAAACTTCGACTTGATGCCCATCAAGTGTAATGGCGGGTAAGTCTTTGAGTTTTGCTAATTCTTCTTTTTCGTGCAGGTACTCTTCTTTGATCGCTTTTAATGTTTCGAGTTCCTCATCTGATGGATTAATAATGATTTTGTTATTAATCGCATCAAGCACCAGATAATCATCTTTTTTAATGGTTTGTGTCGCATTAGATGTCCCCACGATAGCTGGAATTTCTAATGAACGAGCCATGATAGAGGTGTGAGATGTTCTACCACCCAAGTCAGTGATAAAACCTAATACGTTATCTAAGCTTAATTGCGCAGTTTCAGAAGGAGTAAGGTCGGTTGCAACTAAAATAACTTTTTCTGAGATAGCACTTAAATCGATAATTGGCATCTCTAAGATATTGCGCATTAAGCGTTTACCAATATCACGAACGTCAGCTGCACGCTCTTTGAGGTATTCGTCATCTAAAGCTTCTAATGCGGTTGCTTGATCTTCAATAACAGATTGAACTGCCGCTTCAGCGGTTTTTTTATCACTTTTGATGAGAGTAACAATTTCTTGTTCTAACTCTTCATCTTCTAGCAACATGATATGGCCTTCAAAGATTTCGGCTTTATCCGCACCAAGGTTCTTTTCAGCACGCTCTTTAATAATTTCTAGTTGTTGTGCAGATTTGTTACGACCGTCTTTAAAGCGTTCGATTTGATTTTCAATTTCATCACTTTGGATCTTACGTTGGCTAATGATGATGGGTTCTTCTTTGAGGAGAAGGGTTTGACCAAATGCGATACCGGGTGACGCTAAAATTCCTGAAATCATAATTTATCCTACGACTTGCTGGTGATAATCTTAAAAGAATAGGATTGCAAAATACTGTTGTTTTAAAATCATCATTGAAATTAACTCCCCTGAATGGTTTCAGGGGAATAAATACGGCGTTATTACTTGATCGCGAATTACTCTAATTCCGCCATTAATTTTACCAATGCTTCAACCGCTTGTTTTTCGTCTTCGCCTTCAGCAGAGATAGTCACAACAGTACCTTGGGTTAAACCTAAAGTTTGTAGTTTGAAAAGGCTCTTAGCGCTGGCAGATTTACCGCTAGAGATAAGTGTGATATCAGAAGAGAATGTTTTGGCTTCTTTTACAAATTGTGCCGCAGGACGAGTATGTAAGCCGTTTGGTGCTGTAATAGTAACTTCTTGCTGGTACATAGGATATTTTCCTTTTATAACTCAATTGTTCACATTAAGTCAGGACTTAGTAAGTGTAGATGAATTTGTCCTGCTTTGCGTAGCAATATCAGATAATATTAAGTCGTAAAGCGTCATCTGATAAAAATAGTGTTCAGAAAGATAAAAGAGTTCGTTTTGTCATCTCGGTTATTTTCTGATTAATTTCGACCTTCGAAATAATTAATTGATTAAATACTAAACTCGAAGAAATAAATCACCTGTCTGGATGACAAACTTTGATCTCTACCACAAAAAAAGCACCATTAAGGTGCTTTTTTAATAAATATTTTACAATTGAGATGACGCGATTTAGCTGTCAGAAATGTCAGCAAAAAGTGGGGTACTTAAATAACGCTCACCTGAAGAAGGTAAAATAACCACAATTTCTTTATTTGCAAACTCTGGCTCTTTTGCAAGTTTTACGGCTGCCGCAATCGCTGCACCTGAAGAGATACCTGCGAGAATACCTTCTTTAGTCATAATTTCACGAGCCGTATCAAAGGCTTCTTCGTTAGTGATTTGAATAACACGATCCAGTAACGATAAATCTAGGTTTTCAGGAATAAAGCCAGCGCCGATACCTTGGATTTTATGAGGACCCGGTTTAATTTCTTCACCTGCTAAAGCTTGAGTTATAACAGGGGAGCTGGCTGGTTCAACAGCAACCATTGTTACTGCTTTGCCTTGTGTCTTTTTCAAATAGCGACCAATACCTGTAATAGTACCACCCGTGCCGACACCAGCAATAACTGCACCTACTTCACCATCAGTATCATTCCAGATTTCAGGACCTGTGGTTTTTTCATGAATTTCAGGGTTAGCAGGATTACTAAATTGTTGCAGTAAAAGGTAACGCTGAGGATCGCTATCACGAATTTCATTGGCTTTATCAATGGCACCTTTCATGCCTTTTGCACCTTCAGTCAGCACTAAATTAGCACCTAATGCTTTGAGTAACTTGCGGCGTTCGACACTCATCGTATCTGGCATCGTCAGTGTTAGTTTGTAGCCACGAGCTGCTGCAACATAAGCCAGTGCAATCCCTGTATTACCACTAGTAGGTTCCACAAGCTCAACACCTTTTTTAAGAATGCCTTTCTTTTCTGCATCCCAAATCATGTTGGCACCGATACGGCATTTTACACTGAAGCTTGGGTTACGAGATTCTACTTTAGCCAGAATGTTGCCATTTCCGAAATGCTTTAAGCGAATTAAGGGGGTGTGCCCAATAGTTTGCGAGTTGTCTTCGAAAATCTTGCTCATTTTTATCCTCGGTACATAATTTTTATAAGGTCAGATGAAATTACCATACGCCATCATGCTAAAGATGGAAATAAGCTTTATGAATATACTTATAACTTTTTTACCTTTTTATTCCAAAAGATTCTAATCAAGAGTCAGTGAGACGATTCACAAATTAATAAATCAAGAGATGTACAGTATATTGATGGCTGATAATCTATTTTTAACCAAATTTATTGCAAATACAGGGGTCATAATGGAAACCATTGAAGAGTTGATTTGCGCGCTTGAACTTGCTGTGCCTGAATTAGATGCACACGCTTTGCGTGAAAATTTACCTGAGTCAGATGCTCAAGAAGATGTGCTTAACTGGCTATATGAATCACTCTCAGCTCAAGGATTAATGGACTATGTGGAGTGGACTGAATACTTTGGTGATATTCCTGATTTAAAATCGTTAGAGCAGATCGCTTTACCAGAATCACCAAGTGCGTTGATTTTATCTCAAGTTGAAAATATTGATTGGGATGAGGTGAGTGTAGATCCTTATATGTTGCCTTATGAACTCCCTTATTTGGAATATATTAACCACTTTTTGACAGAAAAAGGGTTACGGTTGGTCGATCTCACTCCGTTTGAAAATGCTTATATTTTCTGCATTCGAGATGATGAAGAGCTTATTGAAAAGCTAGATGGTGCATTAAATATCTTTGAAATGGGGATTAATGAGCGTGAGCCGATGGATAGGGAAGAAACGAAAGATTATATTCGTTCATTAATAGAGTAATCTGATTAATAATAAAATCAGCAAAATTATGTTTTAGAAAAAAGTATAAAATAAAACCCCGTTTAAATAAAAAACGGGGTTTTTATATTTATCAATACGTCACTAAATTCAGTTTACCACTGTCCATCTTGAACATGCTGTTTACGATAACGATCACACCACATTGCGGTTGCACCACAAATTGCAACGGGCATGATGACTAAATTTAGAATAGGGATCATGGTAAAAATATTAATAACCATACCAAATTGAAGATTATTCCATTTATCTTGTTTAAGCGAAGATTTCATCGCTGCAAATGAAACTTTATGATTATCAAATGGGAAGTCATTATATTGAATTGCCATCATCCAAGCACCAAAAGCAAACCATAAAACAGGGGCAACAGTTTGTCCGATAGCAGGAATAAAATAGAGCAATAACAAGACAATAGCGCGTGGTAAATAATAAGCTATTTTAATTAACTCACGTTTTAAAATACGTGGAACATCTTTCAATATACCCGCAATACCCGTATCTGGTGGGGCAATGCCAGTTATTTGACCTTCTAATTTTTCAGCCAATAATCCATTAAACGGAGAAGCAATAATGTTGGCTAAGGTACTAAAGAAATAAGTGAACACCAATAAAATAAAAATAACGGATAATGGCCAGATTAAATAACTTAACCACTGTAACCAATCAGGCACTTTTTCCATCATCCAATTGACCATGCCACCAATTTGACCATACAACCACCAAAAGGCGCTTCCGAGAATAATAATATTGGCAAGTAAGGGTAAGATAACAAAACGTTTCAGCCCTTTGCGTGTAATTAAACGCCAACCAAGAGCAAAATAATGAAATCCATTTAAATTTTTATTCGTTTCTGTCAAATTTGTCATACTTCCTATTCTCTCCAATGAGGGCAAGCTAGTATCATATAGGGAGATAATCAGCCTTACTAGTCATGAATTGTCTAAAAAATGTGCATAAGAGATTGATGTGTGTATCTTTGTGACAAGAAAATTAAGTATTGGCTTGCACTTATGAGCATTGGCAAATACTCTTAGTAAAAAGTAATATTTGCCAACGTGGCTATTAAACCTCAAGACAACAGAGATAGAAATGATGCAGCAAAATTTGCGTCTGATATTAATCGTTGTTGGTGCGATTTTAATCATAGCTTTGTTATTACACGGCTTATGGATTGGTCGAAAAGAGCGTTCTAAGCTTTTCCGTAATCGCCCAGTAAAACGTCAGAAACAGAATTATCAGTCAGATGAGAACGATGACGAACCACAATATGCTGAGGTTAGTCATCAGACATCAACTTTATCCTCTACTGAAAAGCAGGAGAGTGAGTCACCGATAAAATCGGAGCCTCTACATGAACCTGAAATTTCAGTGGCAGATAGAGACCCATTAATGTCTGAAACCCAAACAAAAGGGAACTCTCACGATACTTCATTACAGCAAGAACCTAGTCTTGGTGTTTTTGATGTTATTGAAAAAGAGCCTGTACCCATTGTAGGGGATGAACCGAAACAAGCGCCTGTGGTTAATGTTGCGAGTGAAATAAAATCACACGTTAATACAGTAAGCCCATCTGCGAGTTTTGAGCCTTCAATTTCAGAGACAACGGCTCATGTGACTCCTGTTGAAACTGAGGCTTCGCATCATGCTCCGGCTGAAGAGGCAAACGTTGAATCTGCTCCGCAAGCAAGAGAAGCAGAAAAAGAGCTGGTTATTGTTCTAAACGTAAGTGCACATCATGGTCAAATGCTGGATGGTGAAGCATTGATGCAAAGTATCATTCAAGCTGGATTCCAATTTGGCGAAATGAATATTTTCCATCGTCATCTCAATCCAACCGCCAATGGACCTGTGTTGTTTAGTTTAGCGAATATGGTGAAACCGGGAACATTTAACATTGATACGATGGCTGAGTTAGCGACACCTGGTGTATCGATGTTTATGATGGTGCCATCTTATGGTGATGCTAACCAAAACTTTAAATTGATGTTACTTACGGCTCAACGTATAGCATCTGATGTAGGTGGTGTTGTGCTGGATGATGAACGCAAACTCTTAACACCACAAAAAATCGAGCTTTATAAATCTAGGATCCGCAGGACGCTGGATTTAAATCAATAGCTTTTGTCTGTAAAAAGCCCCCGCTTGCGGGGGTTTTTCTTCTTTGGTGATACTCATGAATAAAAACACTCAACAAAAAATTGATAAACTTCGCGTTACTCTACGTCACCATGAATATCTCTATCATGTCATGGACGCACCTGAAATACCTGATGCTGAATACGATCGCTTAATGAATGAGCTAAAAGCATTAGAAGCTGAACACCCTGAATTAATTACCTCTGATTCACCTACACAACGAGTTGGTGCCTTACCTCTAACTGCATTTGAGCAAGTGAGGCATGAAATTCCGATGCTCTCCTTAGATAATGCTTTTGATGAAACAAGCTATCTGGCTTTTGATAAGCGTTTACGTGATCGTTTAAAAAATAGTGAAGAGATCACATTCTGCTGTGAATTAAAATTAGATGGATTGGCAGTTAGTTTACTTTATGAAAATGGAGTATTAGTACAAGCCGCGACGCGGGGTGATGGTACAACAGGGGAAAATATCACTGAAAATGTAAGAACGATCAGAGCCATTCCTCTGCGTTTATATGGCAATGATATTCCTGCTCGTATTGAAATTCGTGGCGAAGTCTTTATGAATGAAAAAGGCTTTGAATATTTAAACGAGGAAGCGCGCCGCACAGGTGGAAAAGTTTTTGCTAACCCACGTAATGCCGCCGCCGGTTCATTAAGACAGCTTGATCCTCGTATCACAGCGAAACGTCCATTAACCTTTTTCTGTTACGGTGTCGGTGTACTCGAAGGTGGAGAATTACCGACAAGTCACTATGAGCGCCTACAGCAATTTAAGCAATGGGGATTACCTGTTAGCGATGCTGTAAAAATTTGTACAGGTAGCAAAGCGGTACTTGATTTTTATCACCATATAGAAGAAATTCGCCCTAATTTAGGTTTTGATATTGATGGTGTTGTTATCAAAGTTGATGATATTGCACTGCAAGAAGAGCTCGGTTTTGTATCAAGAGCACCGCGTTGGGCTATTGCTTATAAATTCCAAGCTCAAGAGCAAATGACGATTATCAAAGATGTCGAATTCCAAGTAGGGCGTACCGGTGCTATTACACCGGTTGCACGTTTAGAGCCTGTTCAAGTTGCCGGTGTTGTTGTCAGTAATGCAACATTACACAATGCTGATGAAATTGAACGCTTAGGGATACGCATTGGCGATACCGTCGTTATTCGTCGTGCTGGTGATGTCATTCCTCAGGTTGTCAGTGTGATTGAAGAAAAACGCCCTGATGATGCTCAAGAAATTATTTTTCCGACACATTGTCCTATTTGTGATTCTGATGTTGAGCGTATTGAAGGCGAAGCGGTTGCTCGTTGTACTGGTGGCTTAATCTGCGGAGCGCAACGTAAAGAAGCACTTAAACATTTTGTTTCACGCCGAGCTATGGACGTGGATGGAATGGGCGATAAAATTATCGACCAACTGGTTGAGAAAGAATATGTTAAAACACCTGCGGATCTCTTCCGTTTAGATGAAAAAATCTTATCTGGTTTAGAGCGGATGGGCGAAAAATCAGCTAAAAAATTGATCACTGCTTTAGATAAGGCTAAATCAACGACATTTGCACGTTTTATTTATGCACTTGGTATTCGGGAAGTCGGTGAAGCAACAGCAAGTGGATTGACAACATATTTTTCAACCCTTGATGCATTACGAAATGCAGATGTTGAAGCGCTAAAATCAGTCCCTGATGTGGGCGATGTTGTTGCGAAACATGTCGTTAATTTCTTTCAAGAAGAACACAATAGAATGGTTATTGATCAATTGATCAATGATGCTGGTATTACATGGCAAGCGCCAGTTATTGTGACTCACGAAGCGGG
The DNA here is from genome assembly GCF_003144405.1 of Proteus cibi. Classification (GTDB taxonomy): domain Bacteria; phylum Pseudomonadota; class Gammaproteobacteria; order Enterobacterales; family Enterobacteriaceae; genus Proteus; species Proteus cibi. The sequence goes on along the minus strand of NZ_PENW01000026.1, from coordinate 116,434 downwards.
CGATAATCCTTTTGCAGGTAAAACCGTTGTGTTAACGGGGTCACTTTCACAGTTAACACGTGATGAAGCAAAAGACAGATTAGTAGCATTAGGTGCAAAAGTGAGCGGAAGTGTTTCTAAAAAGACGGACATGGTGATTGCGGGTGAGGCGGCAGGCTCTAAGTTATTGAAAGCTAACGAATTAGGGATAACCGTTATTGATGAAGATGAAATGATACGATTACTTGATCAATCGATATAATCATTCTAATATTTAATAAATGCTACTGGGAAAACTTCTCAGTAGCATTTTTACTTAAGCTAAATTTACATTTAATGTTTCTTAAGTCACTTTCAAAGTGTGATCAACCTATCTTATTTAATAAATAGTGTGTATTCGGTTTCATGAGATTGTGACGGTAATCACATCGTAATGTTACGCGTTACATAAAATGCTCTACAAGATTTATTTTTATTTTTGGAGCATGCATGTCTTCTATCATTCACTTCGTTTTAGCACTCGCCGTTATTGGCGCATTAGCATTCGTTGCGAGTAACAACCGCAAAGGGATCCGTCTGCGTTATATTGTGCAGTTATTAGTTATTGAAATCGCATTAGCATGGTTCTTCCTCAACTCTGATGTTGGTGAAGGCTTTGTTCGTGGCTTCGCTGGATTATTTGATCACTTATTAGGTTATGCCGCACAAGGTACTGAATTCGTATTCGGTGGCATGATGAAAGGTGGTTTAGCATTCTTCTTCCTGAATGTTTTATGTCCAATTATCTTTATTTCTGCATTAATTGGTATTCTTCAACATATCAAAGTATTACCTTTCGTGATCCGCATTATCGGTACTGTGCTTTCTAAAGTGAACGGTATGGGGAAACTGGAATCTTTCAACGCCGTTAGCTCATTAGTTTTAGGTCAATCAGAAAACTTTATTGCCTATAAAGATGTATTAGGCAAAATGTCTCAACGTCGTATGTACACCATGGCTGCAACGGCAATGTCGACTGTATCAATGTCGATTGTGGGTGCATACATGACAATGTTAGATCCAAAATATGTTGTTGCTGCACTGGTACTGAATATGTTCAGTACATTCATCGTACTTTCTGTGATTAACCCATATTCAGTCGAGAATGAAGAAGACATTCAAATGGGTAATCTGCATGAAGGTCAAAGCTTCTTTGAAATGTTAGGTGAATACATCTTAGCGGGTTTCAAAGTGGCATTAATTGTTGCTGCAATGCTGATTGGTTTCATTGCATTAATTGCTGCGGTGAATGCGATTTTCAGCATGATTTTTGGTATTAGTTTCCAAGATTGCTTAGGTTACGTGTTCTATCCATTAGCATGGGTTATTGGTGTGCCAGAGCAAGATGCATTACGTGTTGGTAGTGTTATGGCAACGAAATTAGTGTCTAACGAATTCGTTGCAATGGGTAGCTTACAAGATATCGCTGCTGAAATTTCACCACGTTCTGTTGGTATCTTATCTGTATTCTTAGTTTCATTTGCTAACTTCTCTTCAATCGGGATTGTTGCAGGTGCGATTAAAGGTCTAAACGAAGTACAAGGTAACGTTGTTTCTCGTTTCGGTCTGAAATTACTGTTCGGTTCTACATTAGTCAGCTTCTTATCAGCCGCTATTGCAGGTCTGTTTGTTTAATCTCAGAAGATAAAACAGATAGCATGTGAATAAAATAACAATGTAAACTGAGTCACTAGTTAATTAAGTAATAGAAAATCAAGCAGTACCTTTGGGTACTGCTTTTTTTATCGTTAAATTACCCTATAATCGGCTATATCCTTTCAATGACAACGTGGTCGAGAACATGTTAGAGAAACAGCACCTTATCGATATAGCAAACACACAAATGCCATTTGGTAAGTACAAAGGGCGTATGTTGGTTGATTTACCCGAAGAGTATTTATTGTGGTTTGCAAAGAAAGGCGAGTTTCCTGAAGGTAAGCTTGGTCAACTCATGGAGATGACCTTAGCAATTAAAATAGAAGGTTTAGAAGGGTTATTAAAGCCATTAAAGCGGTGATATTAATTATGATCCATACCTGATTTTTCAGGGGTTAATGCATTAATAATTTTCTGACTTAATTCAATAAATAATGTTTGTTCTCCAAGCGTTAAACATTCACTTATTTTCTCAGCATTTTGTCTTCGACCTAATGCTGCTCTTGCTAAAAAGGCGTGCCCCTCATCAGTTAAATGAGTAATAAACTCACGTTTGTCTTTTTCAGAGCGATTTTGTGCAATAAATCCTAAGGATTTTAATCCCCGCATAAATTTCGATAAATTTTGTCTTGAAATCGCCAACGAATCACTCAATTGAGAAGGGGTTAAGTCGCCTCGCAAGCGCAATAATTCCAAAATATCATATTGACCCCAAGTGACTTGCTCAGGGGTATAACGTGTTCGTTGCGCGACTAATGTACATTGTAATAATGACAATGCATTTTCTAATTCACACTTTTCCATAAATACGCCATCTCATGAATTATGTTAACTAAAGTTAATATTATCAGGTCATTCATTTTGAATAAACTTTATATTGATTAACTAAAGTTAATCAAATAGAATGATTTATAGTTAACTTTGGTTAATTATTTTACGGTTGCTTGATAGAAACTGATGTCATTGAAAAGAGGTAAAGTCGAAATGATGGATTATTTTAAAGATAGAGTGATTTTAGTCACGGGGGCAAGTACTGGTGTAGGTGAAGGTATCGCACAATTACTATTCCAACGTGGTGCAACAGTTTTTATTACTGGTCGACATTTAGAGGAAATAACAAAAACAGCACGTTCTATTGATATAACAGGAAAAAAAGTTATCGCTTTGCAAGCTGATATGACCTCATTTTCTCAAGTTGAAGAAATGATTGAAACTATCATCACTCAAGCTGGAGCACTGCATGGTTTGGTGAATAATGCGGGGATCACAGGACCTCATAATACATCTATCGTGGATTATGAGATTGAAGATTGGAAAGCAGTAATTGATACAGACATCAATGGGGTATTTTATGGTTTGAAATATGGCATACCTGCAATATTAAAAAGTGGGGGAGGAAGTATTGTGAATCTTTCTTCGTCTAATGGAATTGTAGGGATCGCAGGTATTTCAGCATATACAGCGGCTAAACACGCTGTATTGGGGATCACACGTTCAGCTGCGCTTGAGTTTGCAGACAAAGGAATAAGGATCAATGCTATTGGACCTGGTTATGTTGATACACCAAGAATGCAAATGTTACCCGACGAAGTACGTGAATGGATGGCAAATACACACCCAATGAAACGAATGGCAACGAGAGAAGAAGTGGCTAAAACGGTCGCTTTTTTACTTTCAGATGAGAGCAGTTTCTCAACAGGGGCATTTTATGCCATTGATGGGGGTTACACTGCACAATAAGAAATAAATTAAGGACATAGAAAACAAAAAATCCCGAAGATTTCTCTTCAGGATCTTCAAATTCTGGTGGAGCTAAACGGGATCGAACCGTTGACCTCTTGCATGCCATGCAAGCGCTCTCCCAACTGAGCTATAACCCCACATATTGGGCTGTTCTGGAAGTATATTGGTGGAGCTAAGCGGGATCGAACCGCTGACCTCTTGCATGCCATGCAAGCGCTCTCCCAACTGAGCTATAGCCCCAACATACTGGAACGGGCTTGATAATAGGCAACAAGCACAATACTGTCAATCAGTTAATCTCACATTATTTATTGATTGCTGAAAAAGAGTACAAAAAAAAGATACATTCCCTACTTTAGGGATGTATCTTTCTTAATAAGCTAGATTAATGAGTAAATTAAGCTTGGTTTTCTCTTTCAGTAATAAAGTCTAATGCTTTATTAATACGTGCAACGCTACGTGTTTTACCAATAGCGTGAACGGTAACATCTAAGCCAGGAGATTGACCTGCACCTGTTACAGCAACACGTAACGGCATACCCACTTTACCCATACCCACTTCTAATTCATCAGCAGTATCTTGAATGGCTTGGTGAACATTTTCAGCCGTCCACTCTGTAATTGCTGATAACTTATCGCGAACAACTTCTAATGGTTGACGAGCAACTGGACGTAAATGTTTTTTCGCAGCCGCTTCTTCAAAGGTTTCAAAATCAACATAGAAGTAATGGCAGCTTTCAGCCATCTCTTTTAATGTTTTGCAACGTTCGCCTAATAATTTGATCAACTCAACTAATGATGGGCCATTGCTGGTATCAATATTTTGTTGTTTGATATGCCAATCTAAATGAACAGCGACTTTCTCTGCTGGCAGGGTATTGATGTAGTGATGGTTTAGCCATAGCAGTTTATCAGTATTAAACGCACTTGCTGATTTGCTGATAGCTTCTAAAGTGAAGTGTTCAACCATTTCATCAATCGTAAAGATCTCTTGGTCACCATGAGACCAGCCTAAACGGACTAAGTAGTTTAATAGTGCTTCTGGTAAATAGCCGTCATCGCGATATTGCATGACGCTGACTGCGTTATAACGTTTAGATAGTTTTTTACCATCATCACCTAAAATCATTGATACGTGAGCATATTCAGGAACCGGTGCACCTAATGCTTTGAGAATATTGATTTGGCGAGGTGTGTTATTGATATGATCTTCACCACGGATCACGTGAGTGATTTCCATATCCCAGTCATCAATAACAACACAGAAGTTATAAGTTGGAGAACCATCAGTACGACGAATAATCAGATCGTCAAGCTCTTGGTTACTAAATTCAATTGGACCGCGAATTTTGTCATCAAAAATAACAGAACCTTCTTGTGGGTTTAAGAAACGCACAACATGAGGCTCATCAGCGCTGTGATTATGATTACCACCACGGCAACAGCCATCATAACGAGGCTTTTCACCTTTCGCCATTTGATCTTCGCGTAGTTGCTCTAAACGTTCTTTAGAGCAATAGCAACGATATGCGGTACCCGCAGATAACATTTGATCAATCACTTGGTTATAGCGATCGAAGCGTTTAGTCTGATAATAAGGACCTTCATCCCAATTCAGATTTAACCAATTCATACCGTCCATGATTGCATCGATGGCTGGCTGTGTAGAACGTTCTAAGTCGGTGTCTTCTATACGCAGTACAAATTCGCCCTTATTGTGACGGCTATATAACCAGGAATAAAGTGCGGTACGCGCACCACCAACATGTAGATAGCCAGTAGGACTTGGTGCAAAACGGGTTTTTATTTTACTCATTGGGATTGCCTTTGTACGTCTTACTTATATATAGATAAGTAATCGTGATTATCAAAAAAACGAAATGGTTGCCTTATTTTATCACTGGATGCTAATTCCTCAATGGCATTAAGCTTTTAACAGAGATAAAATTTTCAAATTGATGATTTTTTGTTTGACGAAGAGTATCCGTAGGATTATTTTGGTTAATTGCTGTGTCACTTATGGTGCTAAAAAAAGCATCTTGACTAAAAATAAAACGAACGATCATTTTCACGATAAAAAACTGATAAAAATCGTTGACTCATAGCGCAGTATCCCTATAATGCACCCCATCACGACGGGCGGTTAGCTCAGTTGGTAGAGCATCTCCCTTACAAGGAGGAGGTCGTTGGTTCGAGCCCAATACCGCCCACCATTATTCGTTGTGATAAGTTGTATTATTTAGTGTAATTGGGCGGTTAGCTCAGTTGGTAGAGCATCTCCCTTACAAGGAGGAGGTCGTTGGTTCGAGCCCAATACCGCCCACCAATTACATTAAAGCGTGGTAGTGAGAATTTAGTCATTATGAAGTGGGCGGTTAGCTCAGTTGGTAGAGCACCTCCCTTACAAGGAGGAGGTCGTTGGTTCGAGCCCAATACCGCCCACCACTTCATCCGGTTATTTCCCGCGTTATCACACAGTTAGGTATGGGTCGTTAGCTCAGTCGGTAGAGCAGTTGACTTTTAATCAATTGGTCGGGCGTTCGAATCGCCCACGACCCACCATCCCTAAAAATACAATATAAAGTAGTGAACATTGTGACGGGTCGTTAGCTCAGTCGGTAGAGCAGTTGACTTTTAATCAATTGGTCGGGCGTTCGAATCGCCCACGACCCACCATTCACAACACTACTTACAGATTTACGCAAATTATTAAATGGGTCGTTAGCTCAGTCGGTAGAGCAGTTGACTTTTAATCAATTGGTCGGGCGTTCGAATCGCCCACGACCCACCATTCACAACACTACTTACAGATTTACGCAAATTATTAAATGGGTCGTTAGCTCAGTCGGTAGAGCAGTTGACTTTTAATCAATTGGTCGGGCGTTCGAATCGCCCACGACCCACCATTTAATAATAAAGCGGGCGGTTAGCTCAGTTGGTAGAGCATCTCCCTTACAAGGAGGAGGTCGTTGGTTCGAGCCCAATACCGCCCACCATTTCTTTATCTCTCCGTAGTACTCTCTTATTTATTTCCTTAGCACTTCTCTAAATTAATCAACAATAGTTTTTAACTTTTAATACTCGCGTTATTGCTGTCTAGTTACGTTATTCTGAGCATCAATTGTTTTATCTGTGTCTCTGTTGTTCTATCATCTTTCGCGTTGCTAATGACTTCTCTCATGACCGCATATCCTTACGCGTATGCTTTCCTAGCCCTTTTATCGACATCATCCTTTTATACCAACCAAAGCAATATTTAGAAGCTTATCTTGTTCCTTTCGAATTCTTAGTTTCTAAGGCTGTTTTAACTTGTTATTGCACTGTGTTTTTGTGAAAAGGGATCATCAGCCGTTTCTTTATTACAATTACACCTTTTTACATCTAGTCATATTTGTATCATTTGAAATGGCGTTACTTAAAATGAAAATTGTTTTTCTATTGTTAAGTTGAACATTTTGGATGAGGGCGTTCACTCAATAGAAAAGATGCATTTATTTTTTGAGTGGTGTTCAATATTTGAGCTGAAAATATAAAAAAAATTACGCTTATTGAAAAAGAAAGATCTACTCCTTTTGAGTGTAGATAGAGGTATTTCCTGTTTATTAATAAAATGAAATAACCTTAGATACACTGTTATAAATTACTCGAGCATATTTTATGAGCAATATTTCTCATAAAATGAGCAAGTTAAACCATTTTAAATCAACACTGAAAAAGAGGTATCACTCATTTTTTAAGAAAAAATTAATAAGAGTAAAAAGCAAAAACTGGGCTTTATAGTTAATCTTTCTTACTTTTTATAAACCATTGAATAAGTAGGTAAGAAAAAAAGATTAAATATAATGATGTTTTAACTTATTTGTTCTTCTTTTCTAACGATATGATATAGCAAGATTGTTTATTTAACTTTTTGATTTACAATGGGTTAAAACAAAAATTTGATATTTATCAATATTTTCATCATAATGATCTGGATTGTAAATGATATAAAGCAAAAAACACTTATTTCATCAGTAATTGATTTGCTCTGGAGTGGTTAATTTCATTTTTTATTAAAAATGGAGAAATTTGTGCATTTGGCAGGAATATAAATTATATAAAAATATTAATGTTTATTTTACCCTAAGAATAACTCTTATATGGAATAAGTATAATTACTTAGGATGTAAAAAGATTGATTTTTGTTTTTTTTAACAAAATTAGATCATACTAGAATCGATATTTAACAGCTTATTCCTTTTTAAATTTACCTTAAGAAGTGATGTTGACTCTGTTTTTGTAATGCATCGAATGCGCGTATTTGAGTGAAAAAGAAAGAATAGTATTTTGTGTTCATAAAAAGAACAATTTTTATGATACTAAACCTATTGTTCTAATAACTTACTGATAAAACAAAAAATATTTATGTTAATGTGTATTCTTTTTCTATTTCATAAAGAAGAACCTTAATCGAATTGAAAATTAAAATAAGTTATTCATTAATAAAAATTCAAAAAAAATGAGTAATTAAATCTATTATTTATTTATTCTAGAGTAATAAAGAATTGTGGTTCTTGAAATATATTTAGTTGAAAGAGTAAGGGTTTATGCTTATATAATTTAATTAACAAATGTTTAAAGTGTGATCTGTATCTATATTTCAATGCAATCAATATAACTTATTGATATAAAAGTATAATATTGGCTTGTTTGTAAATTAATCAGATTTCATTGATATTGCTTAAGGTATTTAATAAAAATAATAAAATCGTTACCTTTATGAGGTTAATTTATTATTTTAAATAAATTAGACTGATATAAGTTGATTTATTTTTGAACAATTCAAACAATCACACTTTAAATTAAGCTTGTACTAGATGATAATTCTAATTAATGAGTAAAGTTTAAGAAAAAAAAAGCGTGATTTTATAATTAAAATATTTTAACTCTTTGATAATAAAGGGTATATGCCATTATCCTAGGTGTTATTTACTAGTATGAGTAAATCACCATGCTTGTACTGTCTTTTTTTGACTGGTTGAAAGTGTTTAAATGCGTAGTATATTATTTACATATGATAAGTCATGTTATGAATTGTAATATTTCTTATCTACTAAAAATAATATTTTATTAAAACAAAAAGGTGCCCTCTATAATATATAGTTTTATATATTATTGCGCAGGAATACACCATTATAAATTAGATATCAATCAAAGTGAAAAGCGAGAACAATATTATGAGTAGCAAGTATCCAGTCGCTTATGCAGTTGGACAAAAAATTAAGTCATTAAGAAAATCTCAAGGTTATACTGTATTTCAGTTAGCAAAAGAGATTGATATTAGTGAACAACAGCTATTTCGTTATGAGCGTGGTGTAAACCGTATTGATATTGATTGCTTAGTTAGAGTGCTTGAAGTACTAGGCGTTAATATTGGTAGCTTCTTTGAAGAAGTAACTGGCGGAATGTCTCAAGAAACTGAGCGTAATGAACAACATATTCCAGCTCATTTCGATAGCAAGGCTCTTTCAATCTTCTAATAATATTATTAAATTAGAAAGTCACTCATTTTAGAATAACTAAATTGAGTAAGATAATTCTTATATATGAGCATTTCTCTTTAGTTAATTTATAATAAGAATTTTCTTAATAAATGAATGAAGCCTCTATATGAAATCAATGCCCTTATTAGGGCATTTTACGTTTATAGAGAATGAAAATTTTTAATTTCTACAAAAAAAATAATAATTTTATTGCAAATGAACTGAGACTTTCATGTTTGGAGAAATATATTCTCGTATTTATTTGTATGATAAAAAAACAGCTAATTAATACTTGTTTAGAATAAGCCACTCATAAAATTACCTCTTATATTAACCTCTACAGCTTTACCTCCCGATAACATTTTTGAAGCTATTAAACGTATAACTGATGCATTTGACACTAATAAATTAAAAAAAAGTGAATTTTAATATGATAAAGGCAAAATGTGTGCATTGATAAAAATACGTCATCAGATCAAAATTAAGTATTTAGCATTAAATAACTATCTATGGAAATAGTCGTTAATATCACATTAGAGTGGATTAGTGTTGCTTCTTCATCGTGAACCTGAAGAAGCAGTAACATTAGTCTTTGAGAGGTTTAAGAGTGTGTTCGAGTGGCTGTGAGTAAAGGCGTATTTTTTAGCGCTGTCATTTGTGCATTAGATAGCTTTCTCGTCACAAAAAGAGAATGAAATTTTGAAGTAAGATCAAAAAAATGCCCGCTTAAACGGGCATTTTAGGAAATGAAACATAACAGCAAGGATATTGAGAAATTAATGTTCTGTTTTTTCTGCTATAGAACCATGATCATCATGTTTCTGATGACGATGATGACCATCCACCATGCTACGGAATGTTTGGGTAAAAGTATCACCCAGTGTACATAAGTAGAAGTGTGCACAAATAAACATTAATGCTACGATCCCTAATACTAAGTGCGCTTTTAGCATCCAATAGCCTTCACCAAGTACTTCAGGATATAAACATAATAATCCAGTAACAAGTAACAGTGGTACTAAACCAAACATCACACCTAAGTAAGCGAGCTGTTGAAGTGGGTTAAATTTATCAGTTTCAGTTGCTGCGAAAGGATGTGGTTCACCTTTCATTATACCGTAAAGATAGAAGCGAGCTTGTTTGATACAACGACCAATTAACCCGTTAAATCTTACTTTGTAATGTACGCCGTTGCTGGTCGTTAAGTTGATAAGAATAAAACCAATCCAGAACGCGATAAGAACAAAACCACAAATCTTATGTAATAGCACCATTGAAGTGACATTACCGATAGAGAAATGCCCTAAAAATCCACTCAATAGTAATAGGATAAACAGTAAAGCATTACCCCAGTGCCAAAAACGAATCGCTTTAGAGTATAAATAAACTCGCTCTTCTTCATAATGACCCGTGTGTTTTGGTGCAAGGGCGTAGCGTAGTAAGCCATGAATAACTAATACAGCTATCATAGCAACGATTAATAAACCCGCTGCCATTAACCATACAGGCCAATAATCTGGCGTATAATGGAGTTCTGCTCCCCAGATACTAGTCATGCTTTATCTCCCTGATGGATTTCTTTACGACGGAATAAACTTGGTTTTCCGACATTATCTAATTGGTATTGATAAACAGACTTTTGTTTGATCCAAGCCTGAATTTCAGGTGAGTCGATACGACCAAAAGCAAGTGCATCTGTTGGACATACCGATACACAAGCAGGTAATTCACCTTCAGCTAATCGAGTATCAGAACAGAAGTTACATTTATCTGCGATATGCGTCATTGGGTTGATATAACGAACATGGTAAGGACAAGCACCGACACAATAATCACAGCCGATACACAGCTCTTTTTTCACCTGAACGATACCATTTTCATCAATAAAAGAGGCACCCGTAGGGCAAACTGAAACACAAGGTGCATCTTCACAATGTTGGCAAGAAACACGGAAAAATTGGTAATGTGGATTACCTGCTTCGTCGTCATGAGGACCTTGAATTTGGACTTGAAGTCGGCTAAATCCTTCAGGAATGTCATTGATGACTTTACACGCGACAGTACAAGCTTGGCAGCCAATACAACGTTTTTCATCATGTAACATGACAAATTGTTTATCATTATTGTTCATCGTTATTTTTTTCCTTAAGCCCGACTAATTCTGACACCTGATGTATGCACATCAGTACCTGATACAGGACTAATTTCATGAGGTAATAAGTTGCCACAGTGAACGCCTGTTGTAGTCGCTGCTGTTCTTGCACCTGCTTTTGCACCTGATCCCATATAAACAAATACAGTGTCAGGGCGTATGCCTTCAGTGATCAACGCATGTGCTTTTTCTTTACCTGTACTGTTTTCTAGAATGATTTCATCACCATGTTTAATTCCATGGTTTTTGGCTGTTTCTGGGTGAAGCCAAACAGGATTTTCCCACATTAATTCAGCTAATAATGGTACGTATTGTGTTGCACCATTAGTGTGAACGGCGACTTTACCTTGGATAAAATAAAGCTCGTCTTTTTCTTTTAATGGGAAGTTGTGGAAACGAGGAATGCCATAATTTTCTAAACGACTTTCTAGCTCTTCAGAATAGATTTCAATTAAGCCACTAGGTGATTTAAATGACAGTGATTTTTCCATCATATTATTGCCATCAACATGTTTGATAGCATCTGGGTATTGCTCAACGAAGGCTTTTACATAAGAAGGCTCACGTAAAAGTAATGGGATACCATAGGATAAGTAGCCTTTTTTATGGATTTCCTTATACAGTGTTTCATCACCATTGACTTGATATAGCTGACGAACCCCCATATTTTCCCATGGGAAATATTGCGCTAATCCCAGTTTCTTCCCTAATTCCATCCAAATTAACCAACTTGGTTTTGTATCACCAATTGGCTCAACGACTTGCTGACGGAGGGCATAAGCTGGATTGAGGCCCGAAACATCAGAAATCTCTTCATCGCGTTCTAAATAAGTTGTTTCAGGTAATAGATAATCTGCATAAGCAGCGCTTTCGCTTAAATACACATCGCAACTAACAATTAAATCTAATTTTTGTGCTGTTTTTTCTAAATCAGGACGACAACTCACGGTCTGGAATGGGTTATGGCGAGACATAATCCATGCTTTAGTTTGATAAGGTACACCGTTTAATGTTGAATCAATAATTGATTGAACGATACCGCCACCTTTATTGATATATTTAAACTGAGGTGCTGTTGCATCAATACGTTTTGCGGTAATTTCAGGCATTCCTTTAACGCTTGGTTTAGCCAATTCAGGGGCAACATTAATACCTGCGAGTTTATTATATTTTGATGCTGCTTTTTTCTGATACATACCGCCTTCACGTTCAAAATTACCCAGTAAGGCATTGAAGGTGAAGATCATTCTGCGCATATTAATTTCTTCTTTATTAAAGGTTGCGCGGTGACCAGGCATAATCAGTGCGTGAGGTGCTTTGGCTGCAATCTCACGAGCAATACGCACAATATCTTTAGCGGGAACATCAGAATGTGCTTGAGCCCATTCTGGCGTTGTATCCTGCAGAACGTCTTTTAATTGAGGAAAACCAACAGTAAATTTCTCAACGAAATCTTTATCGTAGAGATCTTCTTTAATTAAGATATGGCACATTGCCATGAGAACAGGTAAATCCCCGCCTGGGCGGATCGCGAACCACTCATCCGCTTTACTTGAAACAACAGATAAACGAGGATCAAAACTGACTAGTTTTGCACCGCGCTCTTGTGCTGTCATTAGTTCATGTGTTTCAGCGACTTCGATACCTTCATAAAGGTTATGACCAAAAGAGAGAATGTATTTCGAATTCCCTAAATCCATTGCAAGATCACCACCCATCATCACGGATGCAGCGATAGCTTTACCTGCTGGGCAAGTGGTTGCGTGTGTAAAAGTATTTGGAGAGCCAAATGCAGCCGCTAAATGGAAAAGGTGAGAAGATAGCGAACCAGATTTAGATGAAAAAGAGATACTTTCTGCACCATAATTTTGTTTTATGGCGTTCATCTTTTCTGCAATTTCTTTATAAGCTTGTTCCCAACTTATTACTTCCCATTCACCAGCGCCTCTTGGGCCTTTGCGTTTCATGGGTTTAACAATACGATTAGGATCATTGACAAGGCTTACGCCACTTCCACCTCTAGCACAAACTCGGCTACTTTGGTGTTCAGCATTTCTATTTCCTTGGATAAAAACGGTCTTGTTGTTAACAACCTGAGCTTCTATCGGACAACGATAAGAACACATTTCACACAGGCTAGGTGTTAATTTTGACTGACCCTTAAGAGAATCTACAGGATTAAAGGCAAGTGCACCCGGTGGCAAACTACTCACGGTACAACCAGCACATCCTATTCCCATCCCCTTAATGAAAGAACGACGACTAATACTCATATAACCTCCAGTTTCTTCTTATAGCTAAATATTATATACGGACGGTTAAATAAATATTTGAAGGCGTCTCCATTTTATTAATCCATAAGTGATGCGTTAGTTGTAAATAATAAATAATAGAGAATAAGAAGTTAATAAATGTCACTAAATAAATTAACTAAAATAGACAAAATTAAATGATAATTATTTTCTTCTATTGCGTACTATTATAAAATTTTGGAGAAAGAATAGGGGATTTTAAAGGATATGGAGATTACGAATTGTTCTTTTAAATTCACTAACTTATGGTATTAATCTATTTTATTAAAGTGTATTTGAAATGTATGATTAATAATAATTTAAATTTGACAAAAAAGCTCATCGATATATAATAATTTATATATCGAAACCTCATCATTTTGTAATTGATTTGTTATTTAAAAACCAGAATAAATAATAATTTTCATGCTATTTAAATCCCGTTTCTTCTTAAATTATCTTCTTATAAAAAATAGCTAACTTTATTATTTTGATGATAAATACAAATAAAATAGAAAAATAAACCAGGCTATACTTGTACAAAAAATGCGCTATTAAACGAGTCCAGATTAAGACTAAACACGAGACGATTTATAAATTATTATTCATTATGTTTAAATATTAATTAATGATACTAATCGTTATTGAACTGTGTCGAAATTGTCAAAAAGAGATGTTTTTTTGTTTTATGTGTCTTAATCGCATTAATGTTAAGTGAAAGCGCGTAGGAAAAAGAGGGGGGAAATGTTAAAAATGGCGATATTTTTTAAATACTAAAAATCACCATTTTTATAGGTAGCATTATTGCTTTTTCGTTTGTTGTTGTTTTTATGCCTTCTGTATAGACGAGAGGATTTAAAACAGCATGACAATTAAAACAACACTTAGTAATAGAGGATAAACTCTTGCATGCCACTTATCGGGAATTCGAGATAAAAAGCGTTCAGATATCTTCAATCCCACCCAAGTACTACAAATCAGAATAAGTGCCGCTTTTAGCCAAATATAACCAATGAAACCAGATTCACTATTTAAAGGTGATGTAAAAGAAAGGGCGACATAAGTGAATGTGGCTGTGAGTGCTAAAGGTAAGGTTAATGCATTTGCCATGGCTGCGGATTGTGCCATAGGTGTTCCTCTACGACGCAATAACGGCACAGTCATCACACTTCCACCCACGCCTAGGAAAGCGGCAATAATCCCAATTACTGTACCATTAAGGCTCTCTTTTACTCTGGTCACTTTTTTCGAGTTGTAACTAGGCGCCATAAAACCGGGGCGAAAATAGCAGTCTAAAATAGTGACAAAAAGATAACCAATAAAGATCCATTTGATCCACACACCTTCAACCATTAAGGCGAGAAGAGCGCCTAAGATCCCACCCAAAGCGATACCAATAAACAGAATGAACATGATATTCCAATCAAGCCTTTTTGCTTTATGGTGTTTAATGGTTGTGACTGTTGCAGAAAACAACATAATTAATGCAGAGGTCGCAACCGCGATTTGCATAGCATGCTCAGCAGGCAAACTGTCTATTCCCCAGAGTGTCAGAATAAGTGTATAGAGTAAGGGAACAGTGACAAAACCACCGCCAAAGCCAAATAACCAGGTTGTGATACCTGAAATTAAACCAAAAGAAATCAGCCAGAGTGTCATTTTAAATCTCCTGTTGAGTCAGGAGATTAACAATATAGAATAAAGTAATGGCTTACCCACGCAATAATGACAAGTTTATACGAATTTAGGACAATTTTAATATTATGCGTAATATCGATATCAACAGTGTGGATGATCTTCCTCGTGATATTTTGGCATTAGGCTCGGATTATCCTTATGACACATTACTTGATGCTCACCATCATCGACGAGCACAATTTTTATATGCTCCTAATGGAGTCATGAAAGTCAAAACAGAGGATGGTCAATGGATTGTCTTACCTTATAGTGGTGTGTGGATACCCGCAGAAAAAGTACATCAAGTACTCATGTTGGGGAGTAGTACTTATAGTCTTTATATTGAGCCTAATAAAATTCCTCGTTATTCAGAATATTGTGAGGTTTTACAAGTTTCCCCTCTGCTTCATCAGCTATTACTTTCAGCTAATGAACTTCCTTTACTTTATGATTTGGGTGGACGAGATAGCGCATTATTGACTTTGCTCTGTCATGAATTAGCTCAAGCCAAGCCATTGCCTTATTTTACACCATTACCACAACACGCTTTATTAGATGAATTGTGTACTGAATTTATGTCGCAACCTAATATTCGCACGACACCAGAAATGTGGGCTGAAAAATTAAATAAGAGCTTACGTACTTTTACTCGCCTTTTTCATAAAGAAACCGGTCTTTCTTTTCGAGATTGGCGTCAAAAAGCGTGTTTAATGTATGCGTTAACTGCTTTAAAGAAAGGTGATTCTGTCACTGAAATTGCCTTAGAACTAGGTTATGAAAATCCGAGTGCCTTTAGTGCGATGTTTAGTAAAGAGATGGGATATTCGCCGAAATTGTTTTTAAAACAATTGAAAGAGTTTTAATAAAACAGGCATCTATAAGCAAAAACATAATCATTGACGCTGATATGTATTGGGGGGGTTTAAGTTAAATTATGTTGTTTAAAAAAGAAACAAAAAAAATCCTTCCAATATCAGTGCGTTAAAACTTGATTAATAGAGAGTGAGGGGGGTAAAATAAAGCCCGTCCATAAGTTGCACTTGATTTTCCTACGTACGTTCCCTTAGTTAAATGGATATAACAAGCCCCTCCTAAGGGCTAGTTACAGGTTCGATCCCTGTAGGGAACGCCATCTATTCCCCATTCTGTAAATTTAGATATTATTCCTAGAGCAGTATCTATCTGTTCAGGCTATGATTTTACTTCTTTGTTCAACTACTAATAATAAAGTTAGGTTTTTATATGGATATAAAATCAATAAATGATGCTCGATATTTGAAGTTTTTATTTATCGCTTATTTTTTTCTATTAGTGGGATGTAACTCTAGACCCACTGATATTCTCGTCCCGCCAGAAAATTTTTATCAAGTTTCAGAAAAAGTTTATCGTTCAGGACAGCCGACACCGGGTGAAATGAAATGGTTAGAAGCCCAAGGTATCAAAACAATTATTAACTTACGCGAATATCATAGTGATAGTGATGATGTAAATGGCACACAATTAGAAACTTTCCACGTAAAAATGAACGCAGGTAGAATTACTGATAAAGACGTTATTGAAGTATTACGTAAAATTAATAACACGTCTGATCCTGTGTTAGTACATTGTTGGCATGGTAGTGATCGAACAGGAACTGTTATAGCAATGTATCGGATCATATTTGAAAATTGGACAAAAGAGCAGGCAATTGCTGAATTAAGAAAAAAAGAGTATGGCTATCACGAACTTTTTTTTCCTAATATTGTTCAATATCTAGAAGATGTTGATATTTCTGCAATAAAACAACAAGTCTTCAATCGGCAACTGACAGATAAATAGACAATATATTGATTTTATACGCTATTGAAAAAATGCAAATAGCGTATTCTAAATAACAAAGATGATGTTTATAAATTTATGTGGAAATAAAATGTTAAACAGCCAAATCAACCTGAAATCAGAAATTACTTGCCCGCATTGCCATACGAAAAAAATAGAAATAATGCCAACAGATGCTTGCCAATGGTTTTATGAATGTACGCATTGTTATGCTTTATTAAAACCCCTTGAAGGAGACTGCTGTGTATTTTGTTCTTATGGAACAGTCCCTTGCCCTCCTGTTCAAGAGGCTAAATTATCTGGAAAAACATCATGTTGTTGTCAATGTGAGAGTAAATAACTTTTTATCTATAGCAGTGAAATAAAATCGCTTTATATTCAAAAGTAAATTAAATATTAGTTAATTTATCGCTTTGATTTTAAAAAATATGCTCTTGTTTAAAAATAAATTATCGCTAAATTTTGTTTAGTCTATTTATAAGGTTTATTTTTATGTCATATTTTACAACCATCCCAGAAATTATTATTACCATCACTTAGTGGTGGGGATTGGTTGTATTAAGAACCCGCCAGATAAGCGAGTTTTTTATTTTTAACTCCTTATCTGGCACAAAGATAAGGACAAAAAATGTTTAAAATGTTTTCTCCACAAGCAGTTGAACAACAGACCCAATTACTCACTTTTGATATCTGTTTGCATTTTTTCTGTGGGAAAATTTGCTCTGGTAAATCAACGTTAGCCAAATCATTTTCTAAATTCCCAAGAACGGTATTAATCCGTTTAGAACCACAGATGCAGAGTTTGATATTATTACACAGCATTTTTCGTACCCTGATCCAGAAGAGCGATTAGTGATAAAAGATTATAATTAAATAACATCGTGTATTTTTATATTAGCCCATAATATTGGGCCAATATTTAAAATCAGCTCAATAAGATAATCACAAAACCCGAATTATCTTATAAGATCAAAACCTAATAAAAGTACCACTTATCATGCATTGACAGTATTATGTGTAGAGTTTATGAATATGCGAACTATGATGCTGCTCATCATAAGATAATTAGCGGAGAACATTATGAAGTATCGCCTGTGCGGTGTTGCTCTTTCAGTCGCCTTACTTTCAGGATGTGCAAGTACCCCTAATAATGGGGAGGGGCGCTCTGACCCATTGGAAGGGTTTAACCGCCAGATGTTTGATTTTAACTACTATGTTTTAGATCCCTATATCTTACGTCCAGTTGCCGTTGTTTGGCGTGATTATGTGCCACCACCAGCAAGAAATGGCTTATCTAACTTTTTAGGTAATTTAGAAGAGCCTGCAAGTATGGTGAACAGCGTATTACGTGGTGACTTTGAAAAAGGTGCAAAACATTTTGGTCGTTTCTGGATCAACACCGTCTTTGGCATGGGGGGATTAATCGATGTCGCTGGTATGTCTAAAGAAACAATGGAAAAAGAAGTACCAATGCGATTTGGTAGCACGTTAGGTCATTATGGCATGGATTATGGTCCCTATGTGGTTGTCCCTGGCTATGGTAGCTTTACTGTTCGTGAAGAGGGGGGTGATTGGGCTGATTTAACCTATCCAATGTTGAGCTATCTAACGTTTTGGATGTCAGCAGGTAAATGGGCATTAGAAGGCATTGAAACACGGGCACAATTGCTCGACTCTGATGCGATTTTGCAAAACTCTTCTGATCCTTACTTAATGATGCGTGAAGCTTATTTCCAGCGTAACGATTTCCAAGCAGATGGCACTGTAAAAGAAAATCCTAATGCGAAAGCCATTGAAGATGACTTAGATTCGATTGATTAGTGAATTACCTTTTTAGCTTGATGAATAAAATAAAAATGGTCTTAAAAAAGACCATTTTTATATGAAAATGCTATAAAAATTAGAAACGGTAGTTAAAGTTCATACCGTATAACCATGCTTTACCTGATGATTCAAACTCATACGTAGGTGAAAGTGGTGATTCTGCCAATTTTTCTTTAATTGTGACTTTTTTACCGTGCATATACGCTAAGCCAACATCAACAGACATATCTTTATTAAATGCATAAGTTGCCCCTGCACTTAACCAGAAACGATCTTGGTCAGGGATTGAGATAGAACGCTTATCCGCAGGAACTGGGCTATCATCGAAAGCAATACCAGTACGGAATGTCCAGTTATCATCGTGATAATAGGTCGTACCTAAAGCCACACGCCATGCATCACGGAAGCCTTCTTCTTTCTTGAAGAGTTGCTGTCCATCACTTTTACGAGTGGCTCTTAACTCTTCAAAGGCACTCCAACTTGTATAAGCGAAGTTATAGTGAACAGCCCATTTAGGTGCAACACGGTGATAAGCAGCAAATTCCCAAATTTCAGGTAAATTTAAATCCAGTTTGCCAGGGATTGTTTGACCATTAGTACCAATAATCCCCAGATTATCAAGTATTGGTGATGGAGGCAGATCATTTTGATATTCACCATCTTTAAATTTCACTTTGATTTTAGAACGATAAGTGAAACTAACACGGTTACCTTCATCAAATTCATATAATAAACCTGCGTTCCAGCCAAAGCCCCATGCATCACCTTTAAGTTGGGCTACGCGTGCTGAAGGTGATACTGGAAGACCAATCATTCCTGGTAATTCACCAGCATGACGTGTGATTTCAGCATCAGCGTAAAGAGCATTTAACCCTAAACCTACGCTAAATTGATTATTCACACGGTAACCTGCACTTAAGTTTAAGTTCATGGTTTTTAAATCAGTTTTACCGCCAATAATACCTGCGGCATAATCCTTTTTAAAATCAGTGGCTAAACCAAAGTTTGTTGTACCTGATGCACCAATAGCCCATTTATCATTAATCGGAGCAACAAAGTGGATATTAGGGACTAATGCACTGGGTGCAATATCACCCGCGTTAGTGCTTGCACCAGTAAGCGGTGATTTGCCTTTAATATCAACGCTTGGGTTAATATGGATAGCACCAACAGAGAATTCAGGACGATCAAACATGGTAAGCGCAGCGGGGTTGCGGCTACCTACGCTTGCATCATCGGCAATAACACCTTCCCCTGAAAATGCACGCCCTAGTGCTGAAGTAGAATATTCATTTAACTGAAAACCGGCAGCGCCTGCTTGAGAGGAAATTGCTCCTACAATGGCAGCGAGTGCTGTGCGAGTAAACAGGTTTTTACGGTTCATGACCTAAACCCTCATCATTTTTTTAAGTTAGTAACTTCTGATTAGAAGCGCTGGATTTTAGGTGCGGTTGTCGTTATGACAAATCAGACCAGTTGATTAAGTATAAAGTTGATCACCCTAAATGTTGCAAGTATGTTTTATAAATATTGCTATTTAGATTCAATAATTGGGATTTGGTTAACATATTTTTCACAAAATATCCCAATAAAGATATTTTTGATTGTTAAATAAACAGAATAATCAATTATTTTTGTAAAATTGTAATAAAATTTGAGCTAAAGCAGTTTATTTTATTTTTTTGTGATTATGATAGATAATTAACATTTCTTTCGTTGGGAGACTAAAATGGCAGACGCAATTAATCGTTGTAGTGCAGAAGAAACCGCTGCTTGCTGTTGTGTAGATGTGGGTACTATTATTGATAATAAGAATTGCACAGCGTCTTATCAGCATGTCTTCGCTGATAAAGTACAAGCGCAAGCAATGTTAGATCAACTCAGTGCGAAAGCACAATCTATCGCTTCAGAGCCTTGCAAAATTAATCAACAATTTGCGGATGTTGATGGTGGTGTTCAACTAACCGCGGATTTTACATTCTCTTGTGAAGCAGAAAACCTAATTTTCCAGCTAGGATTACGTTAATCCTCTGAAATAAATAGATTTAAGGCTGTTGAAATTCAACAGCCTTTTTTATCTCTCTCGATCATTCCATCACCTTTTCTATCATTATTGTTAAGTTTCAGACATTCCATCGAAATATTGAGCGCTAACTCCCACTTCTCGTAAAATGACGTTTCTGAAAAGTGAAATTTTTGTTAACACTATTATCAGGTCAGACCTCTTTGGTGTCAGGAAATCATTTTGTCAGGAGCCGTTATGAAGTCATCAACGAACAGTGCTATGAAAGATCGCATCGCTATTGTTAGCGGGCTACGCTTACCTTTTGCTAAACAAGCGACTGCGTATCGAGGAATACCTGCGGTTGAATTAGGGCGTTCAGTGGTGCAAGAATTAGTGACTCGCAATGAAATTCCCCCCGAAATTATTGATCAACTTGTTTTTGGGCAAGTGGTTCAAATGCCAGAAGCACCAAATATTGCCAGAGAAATTGTGCTTGGGGCAGGATTAAGTGTTAAAACGGATGCTTATAGTGTTACAAGAGCATGTGCAACAAGCTTTCAGGCGATTGCTAATGTTGCTGAAAGTATGATGGCTGGACACGTCTCTGTCGGTATTGCTGGTGGTGCTGATTCGTCTTCAGTTTTGCCTATCGGTGTTAGTAAAAAATTAGCTGACGTTTTATTAAGCCTGAATAAAGCAAAATCATTAGGTCAACGATTAAGTTATTTAAGCCAATTACGATTTCGAGATCTCCTTCCTGTGGCTCCTGCTGTTGCTGAATATTCAACGGGGTTACGTATGGGAGATACGGCGGAACAAATGGCAAAGACTTACCATATTTCAAGAGTAGCTCAAGATGAATTAGCGCATCGCTCTCATCAATTGGCAACGAAAGCATGGGATATGGGTAAATTAGATGATGAAGTCATGACTGCATTTTTTCCGCCTTACAAAGAAGGCTTTCATCAAGATAACAATATTCGTAAAAACTCTGTTCTTGATTCTTATGCCAAACTCAAACCTGCTTTTGATCGTCGCCATGGTAGTGTCACTGCGGCAAACAGTACACCATTAACCGATGGTGCAGCCGCTGTATTAATGATGAAAGAATCCGTTGCTAAAAGCCTTGGTTATCAACCGCTAGGCTATTTGCGTAGTTATGCTTTTACAGCGACAGATGTCTGGAAAGATATGCTATTGGGGCCATCATACGCCACACCATTAGCGCTTTCTCGTGCAGGTCTTGCATTGAGTGATCTAACGTTAATTGATATGCATGAAGCTTTTGCAGCACAAACACTCAGTAATTTGACATTGTTTGCCAGTGAACGGTTTGCTAAAGAGCAACTAGGATTATCCAAGGCAATTGGAGAAGTGGATATGGATAAATTTAATGTGCTAGGTGGCTCTATTGCTTATGGACATCCATTTGCTGCAACTGGCGCAAGAATGGTCACACAGACACTCCATGAGCTTAAACGTCGAGGTGGAGGATTCGGATTAACTACGGCTTGTGCTGCGGGTGGATTGGGCGCTGCGATGATTTTGGAGGTGGAATAATGGAACAACAACACACAACACTAGAAAAATCATCTGTTTTTCAGTTTTCAGTTCGCAATGACAAAGTGGGTGTTATCACTATTGATGTTATTGGTGAGAAAGTAAATACGCTGAAAGCAGAGTTTGTGCAGCAATTTCAAGACGTTTTAAGGCAAGCTCAGCAACACTCAGGAGTAAAAGGATTAATTATCACCTCAGGTAAAACAGACAGTTTTATTGCAGGTGCGGATATCTCCATGATTGCAGGTTGTAAAACCAAAGAAGAAGCGAGTGCACTCGCAAAAGCAGGGCAAGATCTTTTTACTCAACTTGAAAATTATCCATTGCCGGTTGTAGCTGCTATCAATGGTGCATGCCTTGGCGGAGGGCTTGAATTGGCATTAGCCTGTCATGGACGAATTTGTTCTGATAATAGCAAAACGCGTTTAGGGCTTCCTGAAGTGCAACTTGGATTACTGCCAGGATCTGGCGGAACTCAACGTTTACCTCGTCTTATTGGTGTGACATCTGCGTTAGATATGATCTTAACGGGTAGACAAGTTAATGCGAAACGAGCCTTAAAATTAGGTCTTGTAAATGATGTTGTCTCACAAGATATTCTATTGGAAGTTGCTGCTAAATGGATCTTATCGGGTAAAAAAGAGCAGAGAAAGCATTCGATGATGGATCGTTTTTGGGCAAACACAACTTTAGGTAGAAATATACTGTTTGGGCAAGCTAAAAAACGCACATTAGCTAAAACAAAAGGTCACTATCCAGCAGCAGATCGTATTCTTCATGTTATAGAACGTGGTCTTGAAAAAGATATTCAAACGGGGTTTAAAGAAGAGGCAAATGCGTTTGGTGAACTCGCTATGACACCCGTTTCATCTGCATTAAGGCATCTCTTTTTTGCTTCTACGGCACTTAAAAATGAAACAGGATCATCCGAAAAGCCAGATAATTTGCACCATATTGGTATTTTAGGTGGTGGGTTAATGGGAGGCGGTATTGCCTTTGTCACTGCGACAAAAGGTCATTTACCTGCAAGAATTAAAGATATCAGCGATAAGGGAATTGCTCAGGCACTGAATTATAGTTGGAAAGCGCTTTCAGCCAAGGTGAGTAAGAAAAGATTATCCGTACGTGAACGTCAGCGCCAAATGGGACTACTTTCTGGCTCCTTAGATTACAGCGGTTTTCATCAATCAAATATTATTGTTGAAGCGGTTTTTGAAGATTTGGCTTTAAAACAGAAGATGGTCGCAGATATTGAAGACGTGGGTAAAGGCAAAATTATTTTTGCTTCAAATACCTCTTCACTTCCTATTCATAAAATTGCAGAAACAGCAAAATACCCAGAAAAAGTGATCGGACTTCACTATTTTAGTCCAGTAGAAAAAATGCCTTTGGTTGAAGTTATTCCACATGAAAATACGGATGAAAAAACGATTGCTACAACGGTCGCTTTTGCTAAAAAACAGGGCAAAGTTGCAATAGTTGTTGGAGATAAACCGGGATTTTATGTTAACCGTATTCTTGCTCCTTATATCAGTGAAGCATTGACATGCCTAGTACAAGGAGAGCCTATTGAGAATATTGATAAAGCACTTGTACAGTTTGGTTTCCCCGTAGGACCTATTCAGTTATTGGATGAAGTAGGTATTGATATCGGTACAAAAATAACGCCGATATTAGTGAATGCATTTGGTGAAAGATTTGCCTCTCCTCCTGCTGTTGATGCCATTATTTCTGATGACAGAAAAGGGCGTAAAAATGGACGCGGTTTTTATCTTTATGCAAAACATGTATTACCTTTCTCATTAGGTAAAAATAAAAAACAGCCTGATCCGGCTATATACCGACTATTACAAATTAAGCCTAAAAACCAGCTGTCTTCCTCTGAAATTACGGAACGCTGTTTATTATTAATGTTAAATGAAGCAGTCCGTTGTTTAGATGAAAATATTATAAAGCAACCGCGAGATGGTGATATTGGTGCTGTATTTGGTATCGGCTTCCCTCCTTTTTTTGGTGGTCCATTTCGTTATATGGACAGTATGGGAACAACAAAGGTGGCAGAAAAACTTAACCAACTTGCCGATAAATATGGGGATAAATATCGTCCTTGTGAGCGTTTAGTTGAAATGGCTAAACGAAATGAACGTTTTTATGACTGATATCATCGCTTTACCATTGCTTTTCCCTTTTGTGACATTTGTTTTGATTGAGGCGCTTAGGCGCCTTTTTTCTTGTACTTCTTGCGTCAGATTAATAATTGGTGAATTTTTAATGGAAAAAGGGGTCGAAAGTGTTAATGATAGCCAGATATGGCAAAAATAGTTATTTGAAAATAAATTTAAAAACAAAGCTTTTTAAAATAAAATTCTAAAAATGATGTTAATTTGTAAACCAACAGCATGTTCTTAAAAAGATGAATAATGCTATTGCAATTAGGGTATTGAAGATTTTATATGAGGATATATTGATTTAAACTGAATTAAATTAAGTATCTTAAAAGTATAAATACCAGTAATTACAAAAATAAAATAGGTTTAATAATTTACTATGCAAATTTTTATTATGCGCCACGGAGAAGCGGCTCTTGATGCAGCCAGCGATGCACTAAGACCACTGACTGAACGTGGGAAAAGTGAATCAATAAAAATGGCTGAATGGATGACAAAGCAAGGACATACTATCGATTATGTTTTAGTCAGCCCTTATTTACGAGCTCAACAGACATTGGATGCAGTAAAAACAGATTTAGCCCTACCTAGTAAAATAGAGACAGATGATGGACTTATCCCCGGAGGAAACCCTTCACATGTTGCACATTACTTACGTGCCTTGGGGGATGCAGGATATAAAAATATTCTTGTTATTTCTCACTTGCCTTTAGTTGGCTATGTTGTTGCTGAACTTTGTCCGGCGGTATGTGCCCCTATGTTTTCAACATCAACTATTGCTTGTGTTGATTTTGATTTATCAAAAGGTGCAGGGGAGTTGTTATGGCAAGTATCACCCTCAACATTGAAATAAAATTTAAATCAATTAGCTAAGTAAGTCATTAACACCTTATTTCACCCGATAGGTGATTTAAGGGTTAATACGATAGAAATTGGAGGTTTAGCGACGAGCAATATCGTCGTTTTCCACTAATATTAATAATGCAGCATCGCCTCCCCATTCTTTTGGGGCTTGATGAAAAGCAATAACATCGGGGTGTTGCGCTAACCAAAGTGGTGTTTGCTGTTTTAAAATATGTTTGCCGTGACCGTGCATAATACAGGCACAATAAACATGTTCTCGTCTACATGCCGCAATCAATGCGCCAATCTCTTGCTTTGCAATTAGCTGTGTTAATCCATGCAAATCTAGAAAAAATTCAGGGATATAATCACCACGACGTAGCTTTTTTAATTCATAAGCATTAGCGCCTTCTCTTAAATAGCGCATTGGACCTTCTGTCGCTAAATTAGGCTGGAATTCATCTGAAAAATAGTAAGAGGCATCAACTTGTTCTTGTTGAAGACGTTCAACAGCGTAGTGCGTCACTTTCTTACGTTTTGGTGAATGCAGTATTTTATCTTGTGGTAATTTCTTGGTGCCTTTTATCATCTCCTGAAATAACGCAATTTCAGAAGGTGGTAATGAAAATTTTTTATTCATTTTTTACGATTCTTCATAGTGTTACTGTCTTTATCAGGCAATAGTACATGAAATAATGTCAGAGATAAAAAAGTATAGGTTATAAATTTAGCATAAAAAAAGGCAGGGGATTTACCCTGCCGAAATAGTCACATAGTTAGCAAATATAGGCTGGTTAACAAGTTGCTCTACTCATAATATCTGTGGAACATAACACATTGTTATATCTTCAGGTTACGATAAAAAGATATCAAAATAGTCTTTAAAATGAGTTATCCGCTTTCCAGTGACGGCATGTTAAATGAAAAACATCTATAGGCGCATTTTGGTACACAGTTAATTCTTTCATGTTCTAAGTATGGTTTAATTTCATTAACTTGCTAATAAAAGTCAAATTAAAAGTATAAAATACCAATATCTATTTATGAGTAGATCGTAAATTTTGTTTTTGATTACCTAATTGAAGTTTAAAACCATAATTAATGTATGGTTATGGACAAAAAAACAATAATGTAGTGATGTTTTTTTATGGTTCCCCGCTGATTTATCGCCATCTTCATGGCAAACTACAGACTTTCTATTTCTTCAGAGGACAACAGTTTTGGATATAACACTAAAAGAGGAAGCGGTTGCTGATCTAAGCACGATCCTAGATATGTTACGTTGGGCTATGAGTCAGTTTAATTCATCTGATATTTATTATGGTCATGGCACAGATAACGCGTGGGATGAGGCATTACAGCTTGTATTACCAACCATTGCACTTCCTTTAGATATTCCAGAGGCACTGTTATCAACGAAGTTAACGACTTCTGAAAAAATGGAAATCATTACACTTATCGAAAGCCGAATTGAGCAAAAAATTCCAGTCCCTTATTTAACGCATAGCGCTTGGTTCTGTGGTCACGAATTTTATGTTGATGAACGTGTTCTTATCCCTCGTTCTCCTATTGGTGAATTAATCAATAACCATTTTGATGGTTTAATTCAGCAAGAACCAACACGTATTCTCGACTTATGTACGGGAAGTGGCTGTATTGCGATTGCTTGTGCTCATGAGTTTGAAGAGGCTGAAGTCGATGCGGTTGATATTTCTGAAGATGCATTGGAAGTCGCTGAATTCAACATTGAAAACCACGGTTTAGTGCATCGTGTTTACCCAATGCAATCAGATTTATTTAACGCTATTGTCCCGACGCCTTACGATATTATTGTGACAAATCCTCCGTATGTTGATGTCGAAGATATGGGGGATTTACCTGATGAATACCAAGTTGAACCTGAATTAGCATTAGCTTCGGGTATTGATGGCCTAGATATTACAAGACAAATTTTACTAAAAGCCCCTGAATATCTGAGTGAAAAAGGTATTTTAGTGTGTGAAGTGGGGAATAGTATGGTTCATCTTATTGAGCAATTCCCTGAGGTTCCATTTACATGGCTTGAGTTTGAAAATGGTGGAATCGGTGTCTTTATGCTGACTCGTGAACAGCTCGTCGAATATTCAGAGAGTTTTTCTATTGATAAACGTTGATGTCACAGTAATGAGACGGTAGATTGTTATTTATTGCAAATAACATATTGATAACATCACACAGTAAAAGATAGGAATAAAGGGATGGCAGGAAACAGTATCGGACAATTATTCAGAGTCACAACTTTTGGTGAGTCTCATGGTATTGCATTAGGTTGCATTGTTGATGGTGTACCTCCTGGATTGCCTTTGACAGAAGCTGACTTACAAGTTGACTTAGATAGACGCAGACCCGGAACATCACGTTATACCACTCAACGCCGTGAACCCGATCAAGTTCGTATTTTATCAGGTGTATTTAATGGTGTTACCACAGGGACAAGCATTGGTTTACTGATTGAAAACACGGATCAACGTTCTCAAGATTACAGTGAAATTAAAGATGTTTTTCGACCCGGTCATGCTGATTATACCTATGAGCAAAAATATGGTTTGCGTGATTATCGTGGTGGTGGACGCTCTTCTGCGCGAGAAACAGCAATGCGTGTTGCTGCCGGTGCAATTGCCAAAAAATACCTAAAAGAGAAAATGGGCATTGAAATAAAAGGTTATCTTTCTCAATTAGGTCCAATTACTTGTGATCTTGTTGATTGGTCTATCGTTGAAACCAATCCGTTTTTCTGCCCAGATCCTTCTCGTTTAGAAGCGCTTGATGAATATATGCGTGCCCTTAAAAAAGAAGGCAACTCGATTGGTGCAAAAGTCACTGTGGTTGCAGAAGGGGTGCCAGTAGGATTTGGTGAACCTGTTTTTGACAGACTAGATGCAGATTTAGCGCACGCATTAATGAGTATCAATGCTGTGAAAGGCATTGAAATTGGTGATGGTTTCGGTGTTGTAACACTAAAAGGCACTGAAAATAGAGATGAAATCACTAAGAATGGTTTTACTAGCAACCATGCAGGTGGCATTTTAGGTGGAATTAGTAGTGGTCAGCCAATTGTTGCTCATATTGCTTTAAAACCAACATCTAGCATTACTATTGCAGGTAAAACAATTAATCGTGAGGGTGACGAAGTCGATATGATAACCAAAGGTCGTCATGATCCTTGTGTCGGAATACGCGCTATCCCTATCGCAGAAGCAATGATGGCAATTGTATTGCTCGATCATGCATTGCGCCAACGTGGTCAATGTGGTGATGTTGTACCGCCACTAATGCAATGGTAATCATTCTACGTCAATAACGAAGTCGATAAACTGTTGTAAGTTTGATGTTCGCTTTAAAGGTGTGAGCGCCTAATTTTATTATGCTCAGATCGTGTTACTGTGGCTTTTTTAACATAAATGAGATCAACACAGTAACACGTCCTTCATTCCTAATAATTCGGATAGATAAATGGATTGGCTCTTTTCAGATGGCATCTACCTTCTTCTCTTCTTTGTTGCTTTAATCGCTGGTTTTATTGATTCAATTGCGGGTGGCGGTGGATTAATCACTATTCCCGCTTTGTTATCTGCGGGTATCCCGCCTGTTCAAGCTCTAGCAACGAATAAACTGCAATCCGTAGGCGGCTCATTTTCGGCGACCATGTATTTTATACGCCGAAAAGTCATTGATTTAAAAGCGCAGCGATTTGCAATTTTAATGACTTTTATTGGTGCCGTTTCTGGTGCCATGTTGGTGCAGTTTATTAATCCAGAGATCCTTAAACAAGCACTTCCTATTCTTACTATAGCCATCGGTCTCTATTTTCTTCTCACTCCATCAATAGGTGCTCAAGATAGTAAACAACGTATTGGTTACTATACTTTTGGTGCAATATTAGGTGGAGGCGTCGGTTTCTATGATGGTGTTTTTGGCCCCGGTACAGGTTCTTTTTTTGCTTTAGGTTATGTCATGCTACTTGGATATAATCTTTCAAAAGCAACAGCTCATGCTAAGTTACTTAACTTCACCTCTAACTTTGGTTCTTTACTGTTTTTTATTATTGGTGGGCAGGTTATTTGGACTATTGGTTTAGTTATGCTTTGTGGGCAGTTTATTGGTGCTCGCTTAGGTGCAGGTTTAGTATTAACAAAAGGGCAAAAATTAATAAGACCTATGTTGGTCATTATCTCCTTTTTGATGAGCATCAAACTCATACATGACAATCATGGCGATACTATTGCACTTTGGTTTTCTGCACTTTTTAATTAGGAATAGATGGTTTTTAAATGTCAGCACATCATTATCAACAGTTAATTGATATCTTTAATCAATGTTTCAGCGAAAGTTTCCAAACTCGTTTAGTTAAAGGGGATGATGAGCCGATTTATTTGCCTGCAAATGAAGAGACACCTTATCACCAAATCATTTTTGCTCATGGTTTTTATGCCAGTGCATTACATGAAATTTCACATTGGTGTATTGCCGGAGAGGCACGTCGCCAACAAGTTGATTATGGTTACTGGTATTGCCCTGATGGACGAGATGAGATCACGCAAGGGCAGTTTGAAGTTGTAGAAATCAAACCTCAAGCGTTAGATTGGTTATTCTGCCAAGCGGCTGGTTATCCTTTTAATGTCAGTTGTGACAATTTAGAAGGTAACTTTGAACCTGACCGTTATGAATTTAGAAACAAAGTTAGAGAACAAGTGCTCGCTTATTTACGAGACAAAAACACGCCACCTCGCGCACAGCTATTTATTAATGCGTTACATTTGTTTTACAATACCCCAGAGCTAACGGAAGAGATGTTTCCTTATCAGGAAAATCCTTTAGTTAATTAAGGATTGCGAGAATAACTATCGCCTATCCACTGTGAAGGTTTTACCCAATAGGGTGGAGTCTGAAGTAGTAAGGTTGCTGGAACAGATGTATTTATGCTTTGCTAAGACAAGGTAAATATAAGAGATAGCAACATTATATATTGAGGATAAATAATGCTTTCTGAGTATGAAGCGTACTTATTAGATAAAATTGATAGCCGTGTTGAACATGCCACTGACGATGAATTATTTGCAGGCGGGTATTTACAAGGTCATATTACATTGGCTATTGCTGAACTTGAGCAAGAAAATAACACGCAGTTAGAAGCGTTAAGAGCGCGTGTAGAAGAGAGCATTCAAAAGGCGATAAAAGCAGGTGAGCTTTCACCTCCAGATCAAGCGTTAGTTTTATCTACATGGCATGATTTAGTTAACTCAATTAATTAATTCGATATGTCGACCAAGAGAACAACCGGCATCAATCGGTTGTTTTTTCTTTCTTAATACCTTATTAAAATCACAGTCTCTAAGTTATATTTAAGATATTTACTGTTGAATTAGATTGGTTTTTATACAAAAATTGATCCTTACTATTTATCAATTGTTTTTATTTGATTTTTCAAAGTCGATGTATCTCTCATTGATTAAGCATAATAGTGCTATCTTTTGTAACTCCTTGCCATTTCTGTAAAATTACTTTTAAATGTTTTTTAGGAATGTTTCTCGGGATGCAAATGATTTGCATAGAATATTTATGATAAGGATAACGATACGATGAAAAATTTCTTTAAAATAGGCCTACTGACTAGCGCTGTTTTATTTTTATCTGCTTGTGATCAATTTGATTTAGATAATAAAAAAAATAAGTTTTATTACAGTAATCCAAGCGAGAAAGTTATTAGTTTTAGCGTCGATGGTAAAGAATATCAGGTTGAACCGGGTAAAAATGGTTACATAACATTGTCACCCGGTGAACATAATTTAACAGATAGTGCCGGTAATAATGCGCGATTTATGGTTTATGATCATAATAATGGTGGCATATTAAATCCTGATAATTTTATGTATTACACCCTTTCTGAAGTTTATGCCGTAAAGGGAAAAACAGACCAATTTAAACCGGTTGATTACCCCGTTATTATTAATGGCTATGAATTTGAACTTCCAGTACGTAGCACTAATGCCACATTAATTGATGGTAATGTGTTTCAGTGTACTTATGCCTTAGGTGAGCCATTTCCTAATGAGATCCGTACTCGTAATAAAAATAATAACGGTAGTATAAAAAATAAATGCTTTGATAAACCTGAATTTATTAAATATATTTCAGCGGAATACAGTAAAGATTTAGCTCCGTTTACTCAAGAAGATGAATATAACGACTCAGTTAACCTTGATTTAGACTATATGTTACCGACAGCAGAATTTACTGATCCTGATATTCAAGCTGATGCAGAAGAGCTAGTGTCATTATTAAATCAAATCCAAGAAAGTGACGATCCAAAGATCCATAACACATTAAAAGATAAACTTTATAAGGCGACACTTGCTGTCTCTAGCGCGTATGCTAATAGAGTGGTGAAAGACTCTGTAGAAGACAACAAGTATTACAACCATTTTATGGAAGAGAGTGGTAAATTTCAATCTTACGGTATATTACCGAAAGAGTAAGGTATTCAAAGAGTAAAAGCCACTTAATGCAATTGTAAGCCATCCAATCGGGTGGCTTTTTTAACATATTTAAGTCACTAAAAAATAAAAACATAACGGGAAATCGCTATGACAACAACACAAGCCAAAATAAAAAATAACGATATTACGCTTCGCCTCACACAAATTGATGATGCAAGTAAATTACCGGCTATCGAGCAATCAGCAGGGCAATTATTTAGCACCTTAGAAGATTTAAGTTGGATAAGCGAAAGTGGCGTACAAAGTGTTGAAAAACATTTAGCTTTTATTAACCATAAAGGACATTGGGTCGCTGTTAATCGTGAGAATGAGCCCGTCGGTTTTATTATGACGAAGCCATTACCAGAAAGCTTATTTATTCATGAACTCTCAGTGAGCCAAGACTGGCAAAATAGGGGCATTGGTAAATTACTTATTCAAAAAGTAAAAGATGAAGCCAAGCTACATCACTTTGATGCGGTTACGTTGACAACCTTTCGTCATGTACCTTGGAATGCACCGTATTATCAACGTTTAGGTTTTTCTATTTTATCAGAAAGTGAAATTCCTCATTCTTTGCAAGAAATCTTAGATGATGAAGTTGAAAGTGGGGGATTTGTAAAAGAAATGCGCTGTGCAATGAAGTTTGAGCTTTAGCTTCTCTTTGCATGCGATGATGTCGGATCTCTCAATGAGTAAAACAAAAAGCAAAAATAAGCGAGCCAAGCAACCCAAGTCGGTTGCTTAGACATTTATTTTACTTCAATCGACTTTCCTCGCAATAATGCTCTTACCCAAAAACGATTAGGGTGTAAGGCATTCAACACATTATCTTCAACTGGAAAAGGTTCATCAAAAATTTGGCTTGCTAATATTTCAGCAGATAAAGGTGCTGAACATAAACCTCGTGAACCTAATGCGCTAAAAACATAGAGCTGATGAAAAGCGGGAGCTAATGAAGGGATCTTTCTTCTACGTTTAAATCTATCTAGGTGCTTATATTCTACAATTAATCGATCAAAGTCAGGTACCTCACCTAATAGTGGGAGATGATCTCGAATAGTACAACGAATACCCACACGCGCCTGATTTTGGCTAAAATTAACATCTTGAGTCCATTTGGCTTTAGATAAACAGTGAGTGAGATGCCATTGATTATCTTCTTGTTCTTGACGCGATATTTCTAAATCTAATTTATCACGACGAAAACTCGCTCCGACACAATGCAAATTATCTTGAGGGTCAACAGGTGTAAAATAACCGTCGTAACATAAAACAGTGCTGAGTTTTGATAAATTTTCAGTGGTTGGAATATGACTCACTTGACCACGTACCGCGCTAATTGGAAATTTTGCACTTTGGCTAAAATCGGTAATACATTGTCCATTGGCTAAAATAACACAATCATGTTGAGCTAAATATGGTGAGTGTTCATCATTATGTTGACGATTAATTGTTAAATGCCAATGCAGATCTTGTGCTTCTAGCTGTACTACGTGGTGTTTAAATAAGAGATCCGCACCTAATTGTTTGGCAAGCTGTAGTGCGTTATTGGTTAATTCCGTTGGAGAAAGCCAACCCCCCTGAGGATAAAAAAGCCCATCACAATTGATATCAAGCCCACATAATTTATTTATCTCTTCTTCTGTGAGATAACGTGCAAGGTGAGCAAATGGTAGTGAATTATCCATGATACGCTCTGCTTTTTTACGAACTCTGTCGTTGTAAATAATTTGAGCAACACCTGACCATTGATGAGTGAAGTTAACACCCATTTGATCTAATTGATCGTAATAACGAAGAGAGAATAAAAAAGCTTGCGTAAAGAATTGCTCTAGCTCATCTGATTTACCATTGAGTAATGGATATAAAACGCCTTGCCTATTACCAGACGCATTGGTCGCGGGGTGTTCGTCTTTGCAATAAACCGTAACTTTAGCGCCTCGTCTTAAACATGAGAGCGCCATTAATGCACTAGCAATTCCACCACCAATAATTGCGATATCTTTGTGTTCAGTGGCGCTAGGTCGTGCATAGTAAGGAACAAATTCGGGTGATGGTGAATGAGGAAATAGCCCCGTGAGCATCTCTCTTTTCTCACCAAAACCTTTTACTTTTTTAATTTCAAAACCAACACGTTGTAGTCCACGTCTAACAAAACCAGCAACGGTAAAAGTAGCGAACGTGCCGTTTTCACGCATTGAATCAGCCATAGCTTGGAATAAGGTTTCACTCCACATTTGTGGATTTTTAGAAGGTGCAAAACCATCAAGAAACCAAGCATCAATTTTATTATGTAGTGTTTGGCGAGTTTGAGGCAGGAGTGTATTGATATCGCCAAACCATAAATCAAGGGTAATTGCACCATCAGCAAGAATAATGCGGTGACAACCGGCAATAGGTTTAGGCCATTGAGAGCATAACTCTTGTGAATATTTTTCGAGTTCATGCCAGTGACTATGGGCAGTGTGTAAATCTTCTTTAGTGAGTGGAAATTTTTCAAAACTAACATAATGTAAACGCTGGAGTTTTGCATCAGGAGTTGTTTGACGAAACTGCTCAAATGCTTGCCAAAGAGTCAGAAAATTCAGTCCTGTACCAAATCCAGTTTCTGCGATAACACATTCAGAGCGTACATGTGTACCAAAACGTGATGGAAAATGATTTCCCTGTAAGAACACATGTCGAGTTTCTTCTAGACCATCTTGGTTTGAAAAGTAAATATCGCCAAATTGTTCAGAGATAGGCGTACCAAGTTCATTCCAACTTAAGGACGCAGTATTTATCGGGCTATTATTCACGGAACTGCCTGTATTTCTCGTAAAAATTAACCAATATCTTAGCGCCGTTAGGTGGCTTGTGCCAGACTTAAAAGGGAAAGTGTTTTATCAGCTTATCTGTATTTTTGTAAAAAAGATCCTGATCGGACTTGTTCGGCGTACAACTGTACGCTAAAGTGCTATTCAGAAATCCCGCAGCTACAACTATTATTGTAAAGAGGTATGAATGAAGCGCGCAGTGATCACGGGTCTGGGTATTGTTTCGAGCATTGGTAATAACCAGAAAGAAGTGCTGGATTCTTTAAAAGAAGGTCGTTCCGGGATAACTTTCTCAGAAGAATTTAAAGAGATGGGGCTTCGTAGCCACATTTGGGGCAACGTTAAGCTTGATACTGAAGGTCTTATTGACCGTAAAATCCGCCGTTTTATGAGCGATGCATCGGTTTATGCCTATTTATCTATGCAAGAGGCGATAGCTGATTCAGGTCTGACAGAAGACCAAGTTTCTAATATTCGTTCTGGCTTAGTCGTTGGTTCTGGTGGTGGTTCACCACGTAACCAAGTTCAAGGTTCTGATGGCATGAGAGCAAAAGGTCTACGTGGCGTAGGTCCTTATATGGTAACTCGTGCAATGGCATCAGGTGTTTCAGCTTGTTTAGCAACACCTTTCAAAATTAAAGGTGTTAACTATTCAATCAGTTCTGCTTGTTCAACATCAGCACACTGTATTGGTCACGCCGTTGAGCTTATCCAGTTAGGCAAACAAGATGTTGTATTTGCTGGTGGTGGTGAAGAGTTAAGTTGGGAAATGACCTGCGAATTTGACGCAATGGGTGCACTTTCAACTAAATATAACGAAACGCCAACCAAAGCTTCTCGTACTTACGATAAAAACCGTGATGGTTTTGTTATCGCAGGCGGTGGCGGTATTGTGGTTGTTGAAGAGTTAGAGCACGCATTAGCGCGTGGTGCACATATCTATGGCGAAGTCGTAGGTTATGGTGCAACGTCTGACGGTGCCGACATGGTTGCCCCATCAGGTGAAGGTGCTGTACGTTGTATGCAAATGGCAATGCAAGGTATTGATAAAGTTGATTATATCAATACACACGGTACTTCAACACCCGTTGGCGATCTAAAAGAGCTTGAAGCTATCACTGAAGTGTTTGGTTCGCATACACCAGCTATCTCAGCAACAAAAGCAATGACAGGTCACTCATTAGGTGCTGCTGGTGTGCATGAAGCAATTTATAGCTTACTAATGTTAGAGCATGGATTTATTGCACCAAGCATCAATATTGAAGAATTAGATGATAAAGCAAAGGGTATGAACATCATTACTCAACCAACAGAACAGAAGCTAGAGACGGTAATGTCAAATAGCTTTGGTTTTGGTGGTACAAATGCTTCATTAGTCATGAGTAAATATAAAAAATAGTTAAATATACTTATATTTTCTTATTAAAAAAAGCAGACTTCATTTTAATGGGGTCTGCTTTTTTATTTGAAATTCATTATGAAAAATAACTTATTATTCTAATAAAGATATTTTTTGAATAAAAATCATTAAAAAAAGATTATATAAATAAGGTTTAAAAATATCTTTCCTAATAATTACTCATTTTATTATTCTAATAAAATAGACAAATTTTGTTAATATATTGTTTATATTAGGAAAAACAAAGTATGTTCATTTTATTTCAATCGTTTAATTTAATTTCGCTCAAAATCATTAAATGTTTTGCTTTATATGGAGTTAGATGAATGGAAAAGTTGAATAAGACAAAAAGAGCGCGAAAAAATTGATCTGGGTTATTTTATTACAAATAAGTAGGAGCTATTTAATATAAAAGTTGGTAATGTTTGCCACGGATACTTGTATTACTTTATATTTTATACTTTGATTTCTTGTGTCAGTTTTATTTATTAAATCTAACATTATGAATGTGACCGGCTAAGAATTTAGCCGGCATTTTTTATTGTTGTCTTTTTGACATTGACTCACATCTCCTGATGACAATCTACTTTTTTCTGAGCAGACTGACGTCGGAAATTCAGTGGTGTTCTAAGTTGTTGCACTAAGAGGACACCAAGTAACACAATCCCCCCACCGACTAAGTGATAACTATGCATTTCTTCACCAAGAAGTGCGATAGCGATCATTGCAGTAAATAATGGCATGAGGTTCATAAAAATAGAGGTTGTATTTGCACCTAATTTCATCACACCTAAAATCCACAGATAAGGTGCAAGAATAGAAGCTCCGATACCTGCGAAGATAACCAATCCAATATTATCTTTTGTTAATGCAACACTTTCGGCAAGAAAGAAGTTTGGTAATAATAACAGAACGCCAAATCCAATTTGTACGTAAAGTGATTGCCAGTTA
The DNA here is from genome assembly GCF_003144405.1 of Proteus cibi. Classification (GTDB taxonomy): domain Bacteria; phylum Pseudomonadota; class Gammaproteobacteria; order Enterobacterales; family Enterobacteriaceae; genus Proteus; species Proteus cibi. The sequence continues at coordinate 79,473 of NZ_PENW01000026.1, read as the reverse complement.
GGTAGTGCAATTGACCATCGTTTTGTTAATACACCATAAAGAGCGTATGACGCCGATGCAATAAACATCATCAGTTCACCATAACCCAAACCTTGGGTAAGTAACTGAGAGGGGTCGCCACGGCTAATTAGCCAAACTAAGCCACTAATTGAAAGCACGGTGCCTAAAACAATACCTACCGTAGGTACGACACGTAAAACAAAAATACTAATAATCACGGTTAATAATGGGATGAGAGAGTTTAGTATTCCCATAAATGTCGCACTCACATAATGCGCCGCATAATAAGCCAAACTTTGGTACATCACCATCCCTAATGCACCAAGAATAAATAATTTCCACCAATATTGTTTGACGGTTTTACGATGATGCCAAACTGGCATGATCAAAAAAGGTGTCATAATTAAAAAGGCGAGGAACCAACGATAAAAAGAGATTGCAGCAGGATCAATAACAGACGCAGCTGCTTTATTGACGACTGCATTAATGGACCAGATTAACACCGCTAAAAGCGGAAAAATTGCGTTTTTCATTGTTCTCACATCTATTTTAAACCAGACCGCTATTGTAAGCCTGTCTGATTAGATATATATAATGAAAACCAGACAACAGATAGACCAATAAAGACAATATGACAAGAGAACAACATAACGATGACAATTGAACAACAAAAAATGCAATGGTTATTGTCTGATCCAGATACAGTACGATTTCGTGATGAGCAACTATTGGCTGAAACAGAATTTGTATATCATCAACATGATTTTGGTCAGTTACTTTATGTGATTTCAGGTGTCATGGATTTAGAAGCCGGAGGACAGCGGTTTTTAGCGCCACCAGAATTTAGTGTATGGATACCCAAAAATACAGGGCATGCTAGTTACAATAAAAAAACACTCTCTTTTAAAGTGCTAGATATCGCGCCAAGTTGGTGTGAAGGATTATTAGATAAACCTTGTTTGATCCAATTAAGTGCTATTTTTTCAACCATCTTTTCAGACTTTTTTCATCGTGGCGTGTGTAAACCACAAACAGAAGAAGATTTTCGCTTAGCTCAAGTATTGATTGATCAACTTAAAGCTTCGCCAATACATCATACTTATTTACCGTCTTCTAAAGATAAATTACTTGCTCCTATACTTTCTGTATTAGAGCAGGACCCAGCGAATAATACCTCTTTAGAAGAATGGGCTAAAAAACGTTATACCTCAGAAAGAACACTCTCTCGTCGTTGCCAACAAGAATTAGGTATGTCATTTAGTGAATGGCGTAAGCGCCTACGCTTTTTACATGCAATTTCTTTATTAGAACAAGGGAAAAGCGTGAATGACATTGCATTTGATGTGGGATATAGCTCTTCATCTTCATTTATTGCAATGTTTCAACAATATGCTGGCACAACACCCGAACGTTTTCGTCGATTACCCAATTGTTAAGCTTTCTTTTCATTTATTTACTTAAAATCTAGTCGGATTTTACTGTCAATAATAGGCTTTGCGGTGAATAAGTGGCAAAATAGACCGCTTAATTTTATTTTTCGATTGATTGTTTACACACATAAATACCAAATCAGTGAGATAACACCGTGAAAATTCTGGTTGATGAAAATATGCCTTATGCGGAACAACTTTTCCGCCAATTAGGTGAGGTAAAAGCTGTTTCTGGTCGCCCATTACCTACTGATGAGCTTAATGATTCTGATGCCTTAATGGTGAGATCCATTACTAAAGTCAATGAATCCTTATTATCAGGCAAACCAGTAAAATTTGTTGGAACGGCGACTGCGGGTTTTGATCATGTCGACATAGCTTGGTTAGAACAGCAACAAATTGGTTTTTCATCAGCCCCAGGCTGTAATGCTATCGCGGTTGTTGAATATGTATTTTCTGCACTGATGATGCTAGCAGAGCAAGATAGCTTTCAATTAACCGATAAAGTTGTCGGTATTGTTGGTGTGGGAAATGTAGGGGGGCGATTAGCAACACGCCTTCGTGCATTGGGTGTCAATGTTTTACTTTGCGATCCACCAAGAGCGGATAATGGTGATGATGAAGAATTTCATCCATTGGAAACATTGTTAGAAAAAGCGGATATTATCACTTTCCATACACCTCTCAATAAATCAGGCTTATACAAAAGTTATCATTTAATTAATGAGAGCAACCTCGAAAAACTACCTGAAGGACGTATTTTAATTAATGCGAGCCGTGGCGAGGTTGTTGATAATCAAGCATTATTATCTGTACTTGAGAACGGTAAATCCTTACGCGTTGTATTGGATGTTTGGGAGCCTGAGCCAGATCTCTCTATTGAATTATTAAATAAAGTTGATATCGCGACGCCACATATAGCCGGTTATACCTTAGAAGGTAAGGCGCGTGGTACCACTCAAGTTTTTGAAGCTTATTGTGATTTTATTGGGCAGCCTCAACAAGTTGAATTATCAACGCTGTTGCCTGCACCTACTATTTCCACCATTTCAGTACAAGGTGAGTTAACACAAACACTTTTAAAACAACTTATTCATCTTGTTTATGATGTGCGCCGTGATGATGCTCCATTACGAAAAGTGGCAGGAATAAAAGGGGAGTTTGATAAATTACGCAAATTTTATCCTGTGCGTCGTGAATGGTCTTCACTGCACGTTATTTGTGACAATCAAAGCACGGTTGATACATTAAATGCAATTGGCTTTAGCGCTACATATAAAAGTGCAACACAAAAATAAAGCAAAATATTATTTTAAAAATTTTATGGTATTGGAGGATATCTTATGGGAGAAGGTTGGAATATTGCAGTTGTTGGTGCAACAGGCGCTGTTGGTGAAGCAATTTTAGAACTGCTGCAAGAACGTGAATTTCCCATTGGTGAATTAACTGCAGTCGCAAGTGAAGATAGCATTGGGAAATCAGTGCGTGTAAATAGCAAAAGTGTTGCGGTTCAAGGTATTCACAATATCGAGTGGGCTGATATTCAATTAGCTTTCTTTGCGGCACCGACAGAAATCAGTGCGCAATATGCACAACAAGCGGCTGATGCGGGCTGTATCGTGATTGATTGTAGTGGCATTTTTGCAATGGATTGGGATGTACCGTTGGTTGTTCCAGGCGTGAACAGTGCAATGCTAGCGGAATATCGTACTCGTAATATTGTTTCAATTGCTGATAGCATGGTGAGCCAATTATTACGTGCCATTAATCCATTAACAGAATCTGCGGGTTTAACGCGCCTTAGCGTGACAAATTTAATGTCGGTTTCTCGTTTTGGAAAACAAGCCGTAGATGAACTGGCAGGGCAAAGTGCACGTTTACTTAACGGTATTCCGCCGGAATTAGGTCGTTTTAATAAGCAGTTAGCATTTAACATTTTACCTTTAATGGTTGATGACGAAGGCTCTATACAAGAAGAGCGTCGCATGGTTGATCAAATTCGTAAAATTTTACAAGACGAAGGTTTACCAATCTCTGTTACTACACTGCAAGCGCCTGTTTTCTATGGTAATGCACAGTCAGTACAATTAGAAACTTCACGCCCAATGGGAAGTGATGAAGCGCGTGAAACATTACAAGAAAATGAAGATCTTAATATCAGTGATGAAAATGATTTTCCAACTCAAGTCACTGATGCATCTGGTAATGTGAGTTTAAATTTAGGCTGTTTCCGTAATGATTATGGTATGCCAGAAGCTTTACAATTTTGGTCAGTAGCAGATAACGTGCGCTTTGGTGGGGCATTAATGGCTGTTGAAGTCGCAGAGCAATTAATGCAGGAGCAGTTTTACTAATGAATGTGCAAGTGAGTGCTGAAGTGGCAGAGCAGCCCTTGACAGAGTCAGCGGTTACGCCTGAAAGCACAACAATCAAAATTGCTTTAGGCGTTGAATATGATGGTAGTCGCTATTATGGCTGGCAACGCCAAAATGAAGTGCGCAGTGTACAAGAACGGCTAGAAAAAGCGCTTTCACAGGTAGCTAATGAGCCTATATCTGTGTTTTGTGCGGGGAGAACTGACGCTGGTGTACATGCAACGGGGCAAGTTGTCCATTTTGAAACGACGGCGCACCGTAAAGATCCCGCATGGACAATGGGTGTTAATACTCATTTACCTGCGGATATCGCTGTTCGTTGGGTAAAAACCGTTTCTGATGATTTTCATGCTCGCTTTAGTGCAACAGCAAGACGTTATCGCTATGTGATTTTTAATCATCGCTATCGTCCCGCTATTTTGTCATCAGGCGTGACACATTTTCATTACCCTTTAGACGCTGAACGTATGCATCAAGCCGCGCAATGTCTACTGGGTGAAAATGATTTTACCTCTTTTAGAGCTGTCCAATGTCAATCACGAACGCCTTGGCGTAATGTTATGCATGTCAATGTTTCTCGATATGGTGACTATGTTGTTGTGGATATTAAAGCAAATGCATTTGTTCATCATATGGTGAGAAATATTGTTGGCAGCCTTTTAGAAATAGGGTGTGGCAATCAGGATATTACTTGGATGGCTGAATTATTAGCCTTAAAAGACAGAACTAAAGCTGCTGCCACAGCGAAAGCAAATGGATTGTATTTAGTTTCAGTAGATTATCCTGATCATTTTGAATTACCAAAACCTGCAATGGGCCCACTATTTTTAGCGGATAACCCTATTGAGATATCTCAATCATAAAGACACCCAGTTTTCTGAGGATTTATGGAAATATTAACGCAATTTGTTGATTTAATTAAATTTCTAATTGATTTTATTTTACATATTGATGCACATTTAGCAGAACTCGTCGCACAATATGGTACATGGGTTTATGCCATCTTGTTTCTTATTGTTTTTTGTGAAACAGGGCTAGTGGTAACGCCTTTCTTACCCGGAGACTCCTTATTATTCGTTGCTGGCGCTTTAGCTTCACTAGAAACCAATGATGTGAATGTTCATATTATTGTTTTACTGTTACTTTGTGCCGCTATTTTAGGGGATGCTGTTAACTATTCTATTGGGCGACTTTTTGGTGAAAAACTATTTAGTAAGCCTGATTCAAAGATTTTCCGTCGAGAATATCTAGATAAAACCCATGCTTTTTATGAAAAGCATGGTGGTAAAGCAATAATTTTGGCAAGATTCGTGCCGATTATCCGAACTTTTGCGCCATTCGTTGCAGGAATGGGTAAAATGTCATATCGTCACTTTGCCTTTTATAATGTTACTGGGGCAATTGCATGGGTACTGCTATTTACTTATGCAGGATACTTTTTTGGTGACTTAGATATAGTTCAAAAGAACTTAAAATTGCTAATTGTTGCCATTATTGTTATTTCTATTTTACCGGGCGTTATTGAGATCCTACGCCACCGCAGAGCGAGTGCAAAAGCAAAGAAAGAAAATGATAACAAAGAGGTTTGAGCAGTTGTCATCAGTTTTTGCCGTAGAATAGCCATAATAAAGAGATGCGCTGAAATTCAGTAAGCGGTATCATCATAAACTTTGCTAACCACACAGCCAGTGCATTGTGGTTGATACGCTAACAATAATTTTACTGGCGAAGGTCAGATTCAGACGAAAAGGTCCATTAATGAGCTGGATTGAAAAAATTCTAAACAAAAGCACTATCACAAGTTCACGTAAAGCCAATATCCCTGAAGGGGTTTGGACTAAATGTGACAGCTGTGGGCAGGTACTCTATCGCGCAGAATTAGAGCGTAATTTAGAGGTTTGCCCTAAATGTGATCACCATATGCGCATTTCAGCGCGCCGTCGCCTTGAGACTTTCCTTGATACAGGAAGTACAACCGAATTAGGTAGCGAATTAGAGCCTAAAGATATTCTGAAATTCCGTGACTCTAAAAAATACAAAGACAGAATTAGCGCTGCTCAAAAACAAACGCAAGAAAAAGACGCATTAATCGTGATGAAAGGAACGCTGAAAAAGATGCCAGTTGTTGCTGCATCTTTTGAATTCGCGTTTATGGGCGGTTCAATGGCTTCTGTTGTGGGTGCTCGTTTTGTTCGTGCGGTTGAGCAAGCTCTTGAAGATAACTGCCCATTAGTTTGCTTCTCTGCGAGTGGTGGCGCTCGTATGCAAGAAGCGCTGATGTCATTAATGCAAATGGCAAAAACCAGTGCAGCATTAGCAAAAATGCAAGAACGTGGTTTACCTTATATTTCAGTCATGACTGATCCGACAATGGGTGGCGTTTCTGCAAGTTTAGCAATGTTAGGTGATATCAACGTTGCTGAACCTAAAGCACTTATTGGTTTTGCCGGTCCTCGTGTTATTGAACAAACAGTACGTGAAAAACTGCCTGCTGGTTTCCAACGCAGTGAGTTCCTACTAGAAAAAGGGGCGATTGATATGATTATTCGTCGTCCTGAAATGCGTGATGAGCTGGCTGAATTACTGGCTAAGCTGACTCAGTATGATTTAGTCGAAGATGAAAATGAAGATGAAATCATCAGTGAAGAAATGATTGCTGATGAAGTGGGATCTACAGACAACGAGCCAGAAATTAACATCGAAACGAATAAAAAAGAAGATGTCTAATATCATAACTGCTCCTAAAGCCACATCGCCTTTGTCGGTGTGGCTTTCTTATCTTGAACATTTACACTCCAGCGCTATTGATATGGGGTTAGAGCGAGTAGGCAAGGTAGGAAAAATATTAAATGTGTTACGTCCTGCACCTAAGGTAATTACTGTCTCTGGTACAAATGGAAAAGGCACAACCTGTCATATGCTAGAGTCAATCTTGATGGCATCAGGATTGAACGTCGGTGTTTATAGCTCCCCTCATCTGGTTCGTTATACAGAACGTGTTCGTATTCAAGGCAAAGAACTCTCCGAAAGTGCTTTTTGTGAAGTGTTTGCAGAAATCGAACAAGCGAGAGGCGATATTTCGTTGACCTTTTTTGAATATGGCACTTTGGCTGCGCTAAAGTTATTTCAACAAGCACAACTTGATGTGGTTATTCTTGAAGTAGGATTAGGCGGTCGATTAGATGCGACGAATATTGTTGATGCGGATATTGCTGCTATCACCAGTATTGCCCTCGATCATACAGATTGGTTAGGTGCCGATAGAGAGCATATTGGTCACGAGAAAGCCGGTATTTTCCGAGCCAACCACTATGCTGTTGTGGGTGAGCCGGATATGCCTCATTCCATAGCCCAAGTTGCCAATGAAAAAAAAGCTAAACTTTTCCGTCGTGGAACGGATTGGTCTTTTGCTATTGAAGGTGAGCATTGGCATTGGCGTTGTGTTGACTGTGAATTTGATGCATTACCCATCCCTAATATTCCGTTAGCCAATGCGGCGACAGCAATGGGGGTTATTCGTTGCTTGCTCCAATCTGATGATAAAGTCAGCCAAGCAATAACACAGAAAAGTATTGTCGAAGGTATGTCTCGCGCACAATTACCTGGTCGTTTTCAGGTCATTTCTCAACACCCTTTGGTTATCTTTGATGTGGCTCATAATCCTCATGCGGCAGGATATTTAGCGGAAAAATTATCACAATTACCACAAAAATCTGATACTCAGGTACGTATTGTTGTTGGTATGCTGGGTGATAAAGATATTGCAGGAACATTAGCGTGCTTAACACCATTGGCTGATCATTGGTATGTCGCTCCACTTAATGAGTTTCGTGGTGCTTCTGCTGATGTGTTAGCTCAGCATCTTGAGAAACCCATGGTATTCGATAGTGTTGAACATGCATGGCAACAAGCAATGTCTGATGCAGCTCCTAACGATATTGTTGTGGTTTGTGGCTCATTTCATACTGTCGCACATGTGATGGAACTTTTGGAAAAGGAGAGTGTGGGTGGCGAGTAAATTTCAAAATCGCTTAGTCGGTGCCGTTGTATTGGTGGCAGTGGGGGTTATTTTTTTACCTGCACTGCTTGACGGCGATAAGAAATATAACGAAGACCAGTTCGCCTCTATTCCTTTAGTACCCAAACCAGGTGATGAGCAAGAAATAGAATCTATCGCTCCGATAGAACAAACGGCGGTGCCTTCGACTCCATCAGAAGGCGCATCTGAAGGTATGATTTCTGAAGCCGTGACAGGCGTTGAGCAACCTGCTGTGACAACACCAGAAGCACCCGCTGTTGTACCTGTTACACCATCGGTACAACCACCACAACAGCCAACACCTACACCAGAGCCTCCTGCTGTAGTTACACCACCAACACAACCACCAGCACCACCCGTGCAAGAAACTAAGCCACCTAAAGGGGAGGCGTGGGTTGTTCAATTAGGTGCGTTGAAAAATGCTGCGAAGGTAGAAGAAATTATTGCGAAAATGCATTTCTCTGGTTATCCGGTATATACCATACCGGCACGCCCAGTGGCAGGGCAAGTGACTCGAATTTACATTGGCCCGAGTGCCTCTAAGTCAGAATTACAGGCTATTTTGCCTCATTTAAAAGAGCTTACGGGCTTACAAGGTGAGGTAAGGGCATATAAGCCTTAATTTTTCTAAACGAGTCATCAGATGAGTGATGTAACAAAGCGTTAACTTATTGCGGCGATTATGATTTTTCATATCGCCGTAAATTATTTTGAAATTAGCGAAAATTAGCATTACGCAAACGTTTTCGTTTTCTGTTAGAATGCTTCCGTATTAATGCGGAGCATCATTATTGGATAAAGAATTTATGGTCTGGATAGATTACGCCATCATTGCCATTATTGGTTTTTCCGCATTAGTCAGCCTGATCCGTGGCTTTGTTCGTGAAGCATTGTCACTCATCACCTGGGGTTGTGGTTTCTTTGTTGCTAGTCAGTTTTATCCTTATCTTGCCGTCTATTTTACCCGGTTTGAAGATGAGCTGGTTCGTAACGGGATTGCAATAGTCACGTTATTTATTGCGACACTGATTGTCGGTGCTGTTGTGAATTATGTGATTAGCTCTCTTGTTCAACGCACAGGGTTATCAGGTACAGATCGTGTATTGGGGGTCTGTTTCGGGGCTTTAAGAGGCGTGCTGATAGTCTCAGCATTACTGTTTGTTTTAGGCGCGTTTACGCCTATGGCAGATAGCGCTGATTGGCAACGTTCTGAGCTTATTCCTCAATTCAACCATATTATTAGGTGGTTCTTTGACTACCTGCAAAATGCGTCAAGTTTCGTGTCGGAGAGAATATAACCTCTCCGTCTGGCTGATGAGGATCTATTCATGTGCGGTATTGTCGGTATCGCTGGAGCTAATCCAGTAAACCAATCAATTTATGATGCGTTAACGGTGTTACAACACCGAGGTCAAGATGCAGCAGGCATTGCAACGATAGACGGTAACAACGGTTTCCGTCTTCGCAAAGCGAACGGACTGGTTAAAGATGTGTTCGAAACTCGTCATATGTTGCGTTTAAAAGGTACTATCGGGATAGGGCATGTCCGTTATCCAACAGCGGGTAGTTCTAGTGCATCAGAAGCACAGCCTTTTTATGTGAATTCACCTTTTGGTATTACGTTAGCGCACAATGGTAATTTAACTAATGCGCATTTATTACGTCGCCAATTATTTGAAACAGCCCGTCGCCATATCAATACCACCTCTGATTCTGAAATCCTGCTCAATGTATTGGCATATGAATTAGACCGTTTTGACCATTTTCCACTTGAGCCTGATAATATTTTTGCCGCCGTTGCGGCAATGCATAAAAAGCTCCGTGGTGCTTATGCTTGTGTTGCGTTAATCATTGGTCATGGTTTGCTGGCTTTCCGTGATCCCTTTGGTATTCGTCCTTTAGTATTAGGTAAACGTACCTTAGAAGATGGGCGCCATGAATATATGGTCGCATCTGAAAGTGTCGCGCTCGATACTTTAGGTTTTGAATTCTTACGTGATGTTGCACCGGGTGAAGCAATTTATATCACAGAGCAAGGGCAACTCTTTACTCGCCAATGCGCCGAAAATCCGCAGTTAATGCCTTGTTTATTTGAGTATGTTTACTTTGCTCGCCCTGATTCCTTTATTGATAAGATTTCGGTTTATAATGCGCGTTTACGGATGGGGCAGAAATTAGGCGCTAAAATTGCCAAAGAATGGGATGATTTACATATTGATGTTGTGATCCCCATCCCTGAAACTTCTTGTGATATTGCCTTAGAAATTGCACATATTCTCAACAAACCTTATCGCCAAGGTTTTGTCAAAAATCGCTATGTTGGTCGTACTTTTATTATGCCTGGTCAGCAAGAGCGCCGTAAGTCAGTAAGACGTAAGCTGAATGCAAATCGTGCAGAGTTTCGTGATAAAAATGTTCTGTTGATTGATGACTCTATTGTGCGTGGTACAACATCAGAGCAAATAGTCGAACTAGCAAGAGAAGCAGGGGCAAAGAAAGTCTATTTTGCTTCAGCTGCGCCAGAAGTTCGCTTCCCGAATGTGTACGGTATTGATATGCCAAATGCTAATGAGCTTATTGCTCATGGACGTGAAGTGGATGAAATTCGTAAATTAATTGGCGCTGATGGACTTATTTTCCAAGATCTCACTGATTTAATCGCGGCAGTGCAAGAAGAGAATCCTGATATTAATCAGTTTGAATGTTCTGTATTTGACGGTGTTTATATTACGAAAGATATAGACCAAGATTATTTGGATTATTTAGAAAATCTACGTCGTGATGATGAACATAAAATTCGTGATCAGAATGAAATAGAAAATTTGGAAATCTATAACGAAGGCTAATTTTTCGGTAAGATATCTCCCTTATAAAGCGTCGATGCCAGTGTGTTCTGCATCGACGCTTGTTTTTTGAGGGTTAATCATCATAATGATTAACAAAGATATATATTCTGAGGATTATAATGAAAAAGCTGATAGTTGGGCTAACCGGCGCCAGTGGTGCAATTTACGGTATACGTTTATTAGAGATACTAAAATCTGTGCCGTCAGTTGAAACCCATTTAGTGATTAGCCAAGCTGCACGCCGTACTATTTCATTAGAAACCGATTATTCGCTAAAAGATATTCATGCTTTAGCGGATGTGATTTATGACGATCGCGATATTGGCGCATCTATCTCTTCAGGCTCATTTCGTGTCAACGGAATGGTCATATTACCTTGTTCTATCAAAAGCTTATCAGGTATTGTTCATAGTTATACTGATACGTTAGTCACTCGTGCAGCGGATGTCGTACTTAAAGAAGGGCGTAAACTGGTATTGTGTGTGCGCGAAACGCCACTGCATTTAGGTCATTTGCGATTAATGACGCAAGCTTCTGAGTTAGGCGCCGTAATTATGCCCCCAGTACCTGCATTCTATTTTCAGCCTAAAACAATTGATGATATTGTTAATCAAACTGTGAATCGTGTACTTGATCAGTTTGATATTGATTTACCTGATGATTTATTTCAACGGTGGGAAGGGGATAAGCCTGTTCGCTAAAGATACTCGTCATACTTTAAGTTGCAGCGTTACTCGTCATACTTCAAGGTGCAGCGTTGTTGACTGCGTTTATTCGCACTAGTCACATACTATTGTATGCTCCTAGCGACTCATTCACTTGTCGCCTAGCTGCATCTTGAATTATTTAGAGTATTTACTCATCGTACTTTAAGGTGCAGCGTTGTTGACTGCGTTTATTCGGTAGAATACCTATTTCGAATTAAAAGAGATTATTTTCCTGTGGTAATAATATCTTTTAATGCCTCTTCTAAATGTGGGTAACGAAATTCAAAGCCCGCATTGAGTAATTTTTCAGGTATAGCTTGTTGCCCACCTAACACTAATGTTGCGCTTTCACCCATCACTAGACGTAATACACTTTCGGGAACCGTCATTAAGGCTGGGCGATTGAACGCTTTTCCTAATAGGCGAGTAAACTCTTTATTTTGTACGGGGTTAGGCGCTGTTAAGTTAAAAGCGCCTTCCGCATTTGGGGTCTTAAGTAAGAAAACAATTGCTCTGACCATATCATCAATATGTACCCATGGCATATATTGTTTACCACTGCCCAATTTGCCACCTAATCCTAACTTAAAAGGTTTACTCATTTTAGGCAGTGCACCACCGAGAGTGGAAAGGACAATCCCTGTACGCAACAAGCAAACTCGAGTTAATGGTGTTTGAGCCTCAAGGGCGATGCGTTCCCATTTAGCACAGAGCTCATGTGTAAATTCAGGATTTGCGGGTGTCTCTTCGGTCACTTTTTTATCGCCTTGATCACCATAGAAACCTACCGCGGAGCCGGAAATAAAAATAGCAGGAGGCGAATCGCTAGCTTTAATCAAATCAACCAATTTCTGGGTTAAATGACAGCGACTATTCACCAACTTTTGCTTTTGAGAGGGCGTCCAACGGTTATCAGCAATAGGCTCTCCAGCAAGATTAATAACGGCATCAAACTCATTAAGATTTTGTTTATCGTTAAGTTGAGTCCAACAGGTGATTTCATTACAAAAATGCGAGTAAACTTTTTGAGGTGAACGGGAAAGCACCGTAATATCATTATTGGCGAGTGCGAGTTCACAAACTAATGCTTTACCAATTAATCCTGTACCACCAGTGATAAGTATTTTCATCACAATCCTCCTGATCTGCTTGCTTGATAAAGAATAAATATCATCCTGATATATAAAGTGTTTCTATTAACCAAAGAGTTTTTTTGTTGCTGGGCGCTGGTTAATGTTGTTTAGCCATTTATCAATTGCTGGATAATTTGCTAAATCAATATTGTGGTGATCATGCAGACGAGCCCATGTATATGTTGCGATATCCGCAATGCTGTACTCTTTGCCACCAAGATAAGGTGATTGCGCTAATCTCTTTTCTAACACACTATATAGACGTTGTGTTTCTTCAGTATAACGCTTAATGGCGTAAGGGACTTTTTCTGTAGCATAACGGGTAAAGTGATGATTTTGCCCCAACATTGGACCAAATCCCCCCACTTGCCAAAATAGCCATTGTAGTTGTGTTGTCTTTTCTCGTAAATTTTGACTGAGCAATTTGCCACTTTTTTCCGCTAGATAGATAAGAATAGCACCTGATTCAAAAATAGAGAGAGGTTCGCCTCCATCAATAGGAGAGTTATCTACAATAGCGGGAATTTTATTATTGGGTGAAATGGCTAAAAATTCAGGTTTAAATTGATCGCCTTTACTAATATCGATGCGATGTAATTGATAAGGTATGCCTGCTTCTTCAAGAAAAAGCGTTATTTTTTGGCCATTTGGGGTATCTGCATAATATAAGTCAATCATTAAAAGCTCCAAAATAAAGTAGGCACTAAATAAACAATATAATCACAGTCTGCCTTTTAACATCATAAAAAGCAAAAAAGTGCAAGATGGATAAAACAAGTTACGTATGATTATTGTAGTGGTGAAAAATAGTGATTTTGGTATATTCAGGATAAAAATTACGATCGTTTAGTATCGGTTAAAAAAGGTTTGTTGAGGATGGAACAAGAAAAGACGGCATTGGTTGAATGGGTTGATATTGTTGATGATAAAAATGAAGTCGTTGCACAAGCAACACGTCAACAAATGCGAGCTGAAAATCTAAGACATAGAGCAACTTATATTGTTGTTCATGATGGAATGGGGAAAATCCTAGCGCAACGTCGAACTGAAATAAAAGATTTTTATCCGGGTTGGTTGGATGCAACTGCGGGTGGGGTAGTTCAACAAGGTGAGAATTTACTTGAAAGTGCGCGTCGTGAAGCAGAAGAAGAGTTAGGGATTGCGGGAGTCCCTTTTGCTGAGCATGGTCAATTTTATTATGATGATGAAAGTTGCCGTGTATGGGGAAGCTTGTTTAGCTGTGTTTCTCATGGACCGTTTGCATTGCAAGCAGAAGAAATTGAGGAAGTCTGTTGGTTAACTCCCTCTGAAATTACTGAGCGCTGTGATGAATTCACGCCTGATTCATTAAAAGCCCTTTCTCTTTGGTTAACGCGTAATAACAGTACACGTCTAGAAAATAGAGAAACCATAGACTAAGGGGTGCTGTTCCCTAATTCAAATTGATAAGCATAGTTGATAACGGTATCTTCGAATATAGCGTTATCATCTTCGTCTCTTAAACGTTGTAAAAGTGCTATCAGATGTTTTCCTGCCTCTTTTCCCATTTTGTGATAATCAAAGCGAATTGATGTAAGAGAAGGGGATATCTGATCGCTATTTTCAGAACCTTCTAAACAAGCGATCGCCAGATCTTGCGGGATCTTAATTAATCGACGTTGACATTCAAAAATCATACCTAGCGCAATACTCTCATGGCTACAAATAACTGCATCTAATTCGGGTTGGCGCAATAAGATCTCTGTTAATGCTTGCCGACCGTATGCCATCGATGCGGGATCAGGTGTAGTGACACTTTGCTCAGCATTTAAATAATTTTTGAGTAACGCTCGCGACCAACCCGTTATTTGCTGGTGGTGCAGGCGTTGTCCTTGTAACGCACCAATATAACCAATACAACGCTTCCCTAAGGTGACTAAATGATTTGTTAAATCATATGCAGCTTGCTCATAAGAACAATCAATACTAATAGCCGCTTGTTCATCTGATTGGCTGGCAACACTGACAACAGGTACATTGGCATTACTGATATGTAAAAAATGAGTCGGGCTAAGTTGTGAACCAAAGGCGACTAATGCAGCAGGATTACTTTGCAATAGCATATTAATCACATCACTGGCTTTATGAGGTTGATGCTCATAACAACCCACTAAAATTTGATACTGATGGCGATTGAGTATTTGTTGTAAAGACTGCATAAAATCGGCACTGGCTCTATCTGTAAAAGAGGGTAACAGTACAGCAATAATATGACTTTGTGCTGACGCTAAAGCACCTGCTGAGGCATTAGGAATATAGCCAAGTTCCTCTACAGCTTGATTAACTTTTTCTCGTAATTTATCAGAAACTAATTCAGGGGTTCGCAATGCACGAGAGACAGTCATTGATCCGACTCCTGCATGTTTAGCGACATCTTGTAATGTGACGCGACCTGTATTTCGGCGCTTACGTGTTTTGATCATTTGTGATTATGCTTGCGTAGCCTATGTTATTAACCGCAGATCCTACCTGAAATCTTCCTATTATGCTGAAACAATACAGTGTCAATTGTTGGCATTTTCTGCAATTAACATTTCATTAAAATGATAGCGCTATCACAATTACGAATGATCTATCTAGATAGCGCTACCATTAATGATTACTATCCTTAATAACGAAGCTCAAAGAGAGTCTTATTGAGGTTATAAATATGCTTAAAACGTTATTAACGCCCGATGTGGTGCAAGTAGTTCCAAACGTTAGCGATTGGCGAGAAGCCGTTAAAGTGGCGTGTCAGCCATTAATTGATAAAGGTTGTATTGAGCCTCGTTATATCGATGCAATTTACAAATCACACGAGAAAATAGGGCCATATTATGTATTAGGTCCTGGGATTGCGATGCCTCATGCGCGCCCTGAAGATGGAGTTAATCAACTTTCACTTGCTTTAACCATTGTTGAGCAGGGTGTTGAATTTGGTGCAGATGAAAACGATCCTGTGAAATTACTGATTGTTTTAGCTGCAACAGATAACGATAGCCATATTAATGCCATTATGAAATTAGCCGAACTTTTTGATAACGATACAGATATTGAAAAGCTATTTAATGCAAAAAGCAAAGCGGATGTATTAGACGTTATCAACAATTATTAATGACAATTAAATTACCAAGGGGAATATCATGAAAATTACTGTTGTGTGTGGAAATGGTTTAGGTAGTAGCTTAATGATGGAAATGAGCATCAAAAGCATTTTAAACGATCTTTCTGTAAATGCTGAAGTCGATCATGTTGATCTGGGTTCAGCAAAAGGCACACCAAGTGATATCTATGTAGGTACGCGTGATATTGCAGAACAACTTAATTCACAAGCAGTCAATGGAAAGGTTGTTTCACTGGATAACATGATTGATAAAGTGGCGATGAAAGAGAAGCTTTCAGTCGCGTTACGTGAATTAGGCGCGTTATAAGGAGCCTATCATGGACTTTTTCCGCTTTCTAATGAGTGATGTGCTTTCAGAGCCCGCTATTTTAGTCGGTTTGATAGCATTGATTGGTTTAATTGCCCAAAAAAAACCAGTGACAGAATGTATTAAAGGCACCGTAAAAACCATTATGGGTTTTGTGATTTTAGGTGCTGGTGCAGGTCTTGTTATTAATTCATTGGGTGATTTCTCAACGATTTTCCAACATGCATTTGGTATTCAAGGCGTTGTGCCTAATAATGAGGCGATTGTCTCTATTGCACAAAAAAGCTTTGGTAAAGAAATGGCATTAATTATGTTTTTTGCCATGTTGATTAATATCTTAATTGCACGCTTAACGCCGTGGAAATTTATTTTCTTAACAGGTCACCATACATTATTTATGTCGATGATGGTGGCGGTTATTTTGGCAACCGCGGGTTTAGAAGGCACCGTATTAGTTGCGGTAGGTTCATTAGTTGTTGGGATTTCAATGGTGTTTTTCCCTGCCATTGCACATCCTTATATGAAAAAAATTACTGGCTCTGATGATGTGGCATTAGGGCATTTCTCGACTATCTCTTATGTTGTTGCCGGTTTTATTGGTAGTAAATTTGGTAATAAAGAGCATTCAACAGAAGAGATGAATGTACCTAAAAGCTTACTCTTTTTACGTGATACACCCGTTGCTATTGCTTTCACTATGGGCATTATTTTTATCATTACCTGTTTATTTGCGGGCGATGCCTTTGTTCGTGAAGTCAGTGGCGGTAAAAACTGGTTTATGTTCTCATTGATGCAATCTATAACCTTTGCAGCAGGGGTTTATATTATTCTGCAAGGTGTGCGTATGGTGATTGCTGAAATTGTTCCTGCATTTAAAGGTATTTCTGATAAGTTAGTCCCTAATGCCAAACCCGCTTTAGACTGCCCAGTCGTATTTCCTTATGCACCTAATGCAGTATTAGTGGGTTTTTTGAGTAGCTTTGCTGCCGGTGTTATCGGCATGTTCATCCTTTATGCCTTAGATTGGACGGTGATCATTCCAGGTGTTGTTCCTCACTTCTTTGTAGGTGCAACAGCAGGGGTATTTGGTAATGCGACTGGTGGACGCCGTGGCGCTATTTTAGGCGCATTCGTTCAAGGTTTATTAATTACCTTCTTACCTGTATTCCTGTTACCCGTACTTGGTGATATCGGTATTGCTAACACCACATTTAGTGATGCAGATTTCGGTGTTATCGGGATCTTGTTAGGTATTATCGTTCGCTGATTATTTTAATAATTAAGATATATAAACGCCTCATTGAAATTAATTCATTGGGGCGTTTTTTTTACAAAATTTTCATATGAATTTATATGTTTATTTCATGAATAAAAATGCTATTATCCTGAGTGAATATTCACTGTGTGTATATTTTCGTACCTAATTAATTATAAAAATAGGTTTACATCACAATCACTAAGGAAAAATAAGATGTCTTTTGGTATTCGATATCTTGCGTTGTTACCACTTTTTGTTATCACTGCTTGCCAACAACCGGTGAGCCATAATCCACCCGTGACTGAAACGGCTCTGGTTCAACCTGCAATTGTTCATAACTCATGGATTGAAATTTCACGTAGTGCGCTTGAGTTTAATGTGAAGAAAGTTCAATCGCTGTTAGGCGATAAATCTTCTCTTTGTGCGGTATTAAAAGGGGATGCGTATGGTCACGATTTATCACTCGTTGCACCGGTAATGATTGAAAATAATGTGCAATGCATTGGTGTAACAAATAACCAAGAACTAAAAGAAGTTCGTGATCTAGGATTCCAAGGACGTTTAATGCGTGTACGTAATGCCACAGAGCAAGAAATGGCTCAGGCGACAAGTTACAACGTGGAAGAATTGATTGGTAACTTAGATATGGCTAAAAAATTAGATGCTATTGCTAAACAACAAAATAGAGTGATCCCTATTCATTTAGCGTTAAATTCAGGTGGAATGTCGCGTAATGGGTTAGAAGTAAATAACAAAACTGGGCTTGAAGAAGCAAAGCAAATTGCCCAATTAGCTAACTTAAAAGTGGTTGGCATAATGTCTCATTACCCTGAAGAAGATGCTGATAAAGTAAGAGAAGACCTAGCTCGTTTTAAACAGCAATCACAAAAAGTATTGGAAGTTACAGGGTTAAATCGTAAAGATGTCACTCTGCATATGGCAAATACGTTTGCCACAATTACCGTACCTGAATCATGGTTAGATATGGTGCGCGTAGGCGGTATTTTCTATGGTGATACGATTGCAAGTACAGACTACAAACGTGTGATGACGTTTAAATCAAATATCGCATCAATCAATTATTACCCTAAAGGCAATACAGTGGGTTATGACCGTACTTACACACTAAAACGTGACTCTGTATTAGCCAATATTCCCGTTGGTTATGCTGATGGTTATCGTCGAGTATTCAGTAATGCAGGACATGCATTAATTGGTGGTCAACGTGTACCTGTGTTAGGTAAAACGTCGATGAATACGGTGATTGTTGATATTACAGATCTTAAAAATATCAAATCAGGGGATGAAGTAGTGTTCTTTGGTAAGCAAGGTAATAGCGAAATCACTGCTGAAGAGGTTGAAGATATTAGTGGTGCACTATTTACTGAAATGTCGATTTTATGGGGCGCAACTAATCAACGTGTGCTAGTTGATTAAAGTAGGGGGCTTGTAATCACAAAACGCAAAAACGTGTTATGAGAAATTGTGGGGGAAAGCTCCCCCACAAAGCTATTTATCGCAAGATAAAGTCGCTTGAACTACTGTATGACCACTACGAATATTGAAAGAGCATAATCTTTCATGCCTAAGTAGTGATAAACACAGTGCTGTCATGTAGACAGCAATCAGCCCTATCAGGGCAAATTTAGTCATTTCTCTTGACTCTCCTTTTTAAAGGAGACAGAATCAAGTTGTTGAGGTCTTGAGACTGCCTCGAATTTTAATAAAATAGAATTCGGGGCTTTCGTCTTTTTGGCGCTCGCAAATGCTTGAACCAAAATGATCCAAGCACCCACCTGCATACTAACAGAAATCGACCTCATTCCGATCTTTTTTTGAATAAAAATAGTCTAAATAAATAAGTAAAATCAATGTGTTATTTGTTTTCATATGAGGTGTTTATGGGTGGGGTTTCTCTTGACTCTCCTTTTTAAAGGAGACAGAATCGACGTTGTTGGGCGTTGAGACTGCCTCGAATTTTAATAAAATAGAATTCGGGGCTTTCGTCTTTTTGGCGCTCGCAAATGCTTGAACCAAAATGATCCAAGCACCCACCTGCATACTAACAGAAACCCACCTCATTCCTATCTTTTTCTGAATAAAAATAGTGTAAATATATTAGTTAAATCAATATGTTAGTTGTTTTTATCATTGTAAAAATAAGAGTAAAAGAGAGGGGGGAAGTGGGGTACTCATCTGTGTATTGTCAGTCATTAAAGTAGGGTGCTTGTAACCACAAAACGCAACAACGTGTCATGAGAAATTGTGGGGGAAAGTTCCCCCACAAAGCTATTTATCGCAAGATAAAGTCGCTTGAACTACTGTATGACCACTACGAATATTGAAAGAGCATAATCTTTCATGTCTAAGTAATGATAAACACAGTGCTGTCACGCAGACAGCAATCAGCCCTATCAGGGCAAATTTAGTCATTTCTCTTGACTCTCCTTTTTAAAGGAGACAGAATCAAATTGTCGGTGTTGAGACTGCCTCGGATTTTAGTAAATTAAAATTCGGGGCTTTCGTCTTTTTGGCGCTCGCAAATGCTTGAACCAAAATGATCCAAGCACCCACCTGCATACTAACAGAAACCCACCTCATTCCTATCTTTTTTTGAATAAAAATAGTCTAAATAAATAAGTAAAATCAATGTGTTATTTGTTTTTATCATTGTGAAAATAAGAGTAAAAGAGAGGGGGAAGAAGTGGGGTACTCATCTGTGTATTGTCAGTCATTAAAGTAGGGTGCTTGTAACCACAAAACGCAACAACGTGTCATGAGAAATTGTGGGGGAAAGTTCCCCCACAAAGCTATTTATCGCAAGATAAAGTCGCTTGAACTACTGTATGACCACTACGAATATTGAAAGAGCATAATCTTTCATGTCTAAGTAATGATAAACACAGTGCTGTCATGCAGACAGCAATCAGCCCTATCAGGGCAAATTTAGTCATTTCTCTTGACTCTCCTTTATAAAGGAGACAGAATCAAGTTGTCTGGTTTGAGACTGCCTCGGATTTTAATAAAATAGAATTCGGGGCTTTCGTCTTTTTGGCGCTCGCAAATGCTTGAACCAAAATGATCCAAGCACCCACCTGCATACTAACAGAAACCCACCTCATTCCTATCTTTTTTTGAATAAAAATAGTCTAAATAAATAAGTAAAATCAATGTGTTATTTGTTTTTATCATTGTGAAAATAAGAGTAAAAGAGAGGGGGAAGAAGTGGGGTACTCATCTGTGTATTGTCAGTCATTAAAGTAGGGTGCTTGTAACCACAAAACGCAACAACGTGTCATGAGAAATTGTGGGGGAAAGTTCCCCCACAAAGCTATTTATCGCAAGATAAAGTCGCTTGAACTACTGTATGACCACTACGAATATTGAAAGAGCATAATCTTTCATGTCTAAGTAATGATAAACACAGTGCTGTCATGCAGACAGCAATCAGCCCTATCAGGGCAAATTTAGTCATTTCTCTTGACTCTCCTTTATAAAGGAGACAGAATCAAGTTGTCTGGTTTGAGACTGCCTCGGATTTTAATAAAATAGAATTCGGGGCTTTCGTCTTTTTGGCGCTCGCAAATGCTTGAACCAAAATGATCCAAGCACCCACCTGCATACTAACAGAAACCCACCTCATTCCTATCTTTTTTTGAATAAAAATAATATAAATAAACGATTAAAATCAATGTGTTATTTGTTTTTATGTGGGGTGTTTATAGGTGGGTTTTCTATTGACACTCCTTTATAAAGGAGATGGAGTCAAGTTGTGTGATTTGAGACTGTCTCGGATTTTAGTTAAATAGAAAATCCGTAGAATAAAAAACGCCAGATGAAATCAATCATCTGGCGTTGTTCTAATTGAAGCGAACTTCAGTAATTATGCGTTTTCTTGTTGGCTTGCTTGAATTGCTGTTAACGCAACGGTGTAGACGATATCGTCCACTAATGCACCACGAGAAAGGTCATTCACTGGTTTACGCATACCTTGTAACATTGGTCCGATTGAAACCAAGTCAGCTGAACGTTGTACCGCTTTATAAGTGGTGTTACCGGTGTTCAGATCAGGGAAGATAAACACAGTCGCTTTACCTGCAACAGGTGAATTTGGCGCTTTAGATTTAGCAACGTCAGCCATAACAGCCGCGTCGTATTGTAAAGGACCATCAATCATCAGATCAGGGCGTTTTTCTTGTGCTAAACGTGTCGCTTCACGAACTTTCTCTACATCACTACCTGCACCTGAGTTACCAGTAGAGTAAGAGATCATTGCAACACGTGGGTCGATACCGAATGCAATGGCAGAATCTGCAGATTGAATTGCGATTTCAGCCAATTGTTCTGCTGTTGGATCTGGATTAATTGCACAGTCACCATAAACATAAACTTGTTCTGGTAACAGCATAAAGAACACAGAAGACACTAATGAGCTACCTGGTGCAGTTTTGATTAACTGTAGTGGTGGGCGAATAGTGTTAGCAGTGGTATGAACAGCACCAGAAACTAGGCCATCTACTTCGCCTTTTTCCAGCATTAATGTGCCGAGAACAACGTTATCTTCTAACTGTTCACGAGCAACAACTTCTGTCATCCCTTTGTTTTTGCGCAGTTCAACTAAACGAGGTACATAGATTTCACGGACTTCTTTAGGATTGACCAACTCAATACCTGTGCCTAATTCAACACCTTGTGCGGTTGCTACGCGACGAATTTCTTCAGGATCGCCTAACAGTACGCAAGTGGCGATACCACGATCAGCACAAATTGCGGCGGCTTTAACAGTACGTGGCTCATCACCTTCTGGTAAAACGATACGTTTTTTCGCTTTACGCGCTAATTCTGTTAATTGATAACGGAATGCAGGTGGTGATAAACGGTTAGGGCGTTCAGAGTTCGCAGTCAGTGAATCAATCCATTGAGTATTGATATGTTGAGCAACGTAGTTCTGAATTTTTTCAATACGTTCATGGTCATCAGCAGGCACTTCTAAGCTAAAACTTTGCAGATTTAAAGAGGTCTGCCAAGTGTTTGCATTAACCATAAAGATAGGTAAGCCAGTTTCGAATGCACGTTCACAAAGTTGTTTGATTGGTGCATCGATTTGGTAGCCACCAGTGAGTAGAATTGCACCAATTTCAACGCCATTCATTGCTGCAAGGCATGCTGAAACTAATACATCAGGGCGATCCGCTGAAGTCACTAACAGTGAACCAGGACGGAAATGCTCTAACATGTGTGGAATACTGCGGGCACAGAAAGTGACAGACTTAATACGACGGGTTTCAATATCGCCTTTATTGACGATAGTCGCATTTAAGTGTTTTGCCATATCTGTTGCACGAGTGGCGATTAAATCGAAGTTCCATGGAATGCAACCCAGTAAAGGCAGTGGGCTATTTTTTTCGATGGTTTTTAAATCGACATTAGAGATAATCGCTTTACTTGAATCATCAAAGATTTCAGATAAGTCAGGGCGAGTACGGCCTTGATCATCAACAGGAGCATTTAATTTGTTAACAATAACACCTGTGATATTTTGGTTTTTTACACCGCCGAACTCAGCACGAGCAAATTCGATACGCTCTTTTAACTGTTCAACCGTGTTGTTACCTAATGCAGTAACGAAAACAATTTCAGCACCTAATGTTTTTGCAATTTCATAGTTTAATGATTGTGCAAAAGGGTGCTTACGCATAGGTACCAGACCTTCAATGAGAATAACTTCTGCATCAGCGGTATTTTCATGGTATCTAGCAACAATTTCTTCCATCAAAACATCTTTTTGGTTTGAGCTGAGTAGAGACTCAACATAATCCATGTTTAAAGGTTCTGATGATTGAATAGTGGAGTGAGAGCGGATAATCGCAGTTGTCTGATCTAACGCGCCTTTTACACGAGGTTGTGCAATTGGCTTGAACACGCTAAGGCTAACGCCTTTTTGTTCCATAGAACGGATAACACCCAAGCTGACGCTGGTTAAACCTACGCGTGTATCAGTTGGGACTAGCATAATTGTACGGGACACGGAAACCTCTTTAAATATCGGTTGCTCGTTATGTAAAACAGTACTGCCAGTATGACACTGGCAGTACATCAAAGAACTTAAGCGGTCAGGCGACTTGCATCCTGAGCGATAACTAACTCTTCGTTAGTTGGGATAACAACAGCAAGACGGCTGTTATCGGTAGTGATAGTGCCTGATTTACCGAAACGTGCATCTAAGTTACGTTGATGATCAACTTCAAAACCTAACAGCGCCAGTTTTTTCAGTGATAATTCACGTACCATTGCTGCGTTTTCACCGATACCGCCAGTAAAGATAATGGCATCTAAACGACCTTCCATCAGTGCACAGTAAGAACCGATGTATTTCGCTAAACGGTGGCAGTAAACGTCCATTGCACGTTTAGCATCTGCTTTAGTATCGTAGTTATCTTCAACATAACGGCAGTCACTAGTGACTTCTGTTAAACCTAACAGACCAGATTCTTTAGTCAGCAGTTTGTTGATGTCTTCAACGCTCATACCTAAAGTGTCATGTAAATGGAATACGATAGCAGGATCGATATCACCACTACGTGTTCCCATGACTAAACCTTCTAATGGAGTCAGACCCATAGAAGTATCAACACATTTACCGTTAACGACAGCAGAAACAGAACCACCATTACCTAAGTGGCAAGTGATTACGTTCAGTTCATCAACAGGTTTGTTTAACATTTTAGCGGCTTCACGAGAAACGTAGAAATGGCTAGTACCGTGAGCTCCGTAACGACGGATGCTGTGATCTTTATATAAGCTGTATGGCAGAGCATACAAATAAGCTTCTTCTGGCATTGTTTGATGGAACGCAGTGTCAAAAACAGCAACCATTTTTTCAATTAAATGAGGGAATGCTTTACGCGCTTCTTCAATACCAATAAGGTGAGCTGGGTTATGCAATGGTGCAAATGGGATAGCTGCTTCAATACCTTTGATAACTTCGTCAGTGATCACGACAGATTTAGTGAATTTCTCGCCACCATGAACAATACGGTGACCAATAGACGCGATTTGTGCAGAAAGTTCTGGTTTTTGAGCCAGAATAGTATTTACGATGAAGTTTAATGCTTCGCTATGAGCAGCACCTGCGCCTAACGCAGCTTCGTGTTTCTGGCCATCCATTTTCCACTTCAGGCGGGCTTCAGGAAGGTTGAAGCATTCAGCCAAACCTGACAGGAATTCTTCACCATTTTCTGGGTTGATAATTGCAAATTTAAGAGAAGAACTACCGCAGTTCAGTACCAGCACCAGCTTACTTGACATGGAATTACCTATTTATCTTGTTGTCGTAGTGTCTTTTATATTATAAAGACGGTGGTTAATAAAACGTCAATCATAAAAGCCTATCGCATTCCTATGATGACATTAATGACGCGCATCATGCTTAAAGTAAAAAACTTGATGCTAATTATAGTTGCCAATCATTAATTGGACGATTTTTATTCACCCATTAGCTTTTCGCGTTAAAATCGGCGAAAAGGGTTGAAAATCACGCCGGCAAACAAAATATAGCGCTTTATTGCCACAAACCTTTAGAATGGGCACAGGATACAGAGTAAAGGCAACAAAGACAAAATATACTTAATTCTACTAAAAGATTTTTATTCTTTATAGATATTTTTTAAAAGTTACAGAAGAAATTGATTGAGGTCATTATGAGCGAACCGACAGTGACTCCCCCCGGCTTTTTTAAGAAGCTTCGTTTGGGGAACGAGTATTTAAAAACCTGGCCGGTTGAAAAACAGTTAGCGCCTGTTTTCCCTGAAAATCGTATTGTCAAAGCCACACGCTTTGGTATTCGCTATATGCCACCGATTGCCATTTTTACAATGACATGGCAAATCGCATTAGGCGGCAATTTAGGACCAGCAATTGCCACAGCGCTCTTTGCTTGTAGCTTGCCAATACAAGGATTATGGTGGTTAGGTAAACGTGCAGCAACGCCACTGCCAGCAACGTTATTACGCTGGTTTTATGAAATTCGTGAGAAATTTGAAGAAGCCGGCATCGCTTTAGCCCCTGTGGAGCAAACGCCAACTTACCTTTCTTTAGC
Source organism: Proteus cibi (assembly GCF_003144405.1). Taxonomy (GTDB): domain Bacteria; phylum Pseudomonadota; class Gammaproteobacteria; order Enterobacterales; family Enterobacteriaceae; genus Proteus; species Proteus cibi. Next base: position 54,138 of record NZ_PENW01000026.1, on the reverse strand, counting down.
CCATTTATTAAAACGCGCTTTTAAGCAACTTGATCGCTCTTTTCTTGATGATGTGTAGAACATTTGTTCTACCTTCTTCGTTTGTCATGATTGTCATCTGAATTACCCCGTTGAGATCAAAAAACGCGTAGTTAACACTACTCAATACTTTTGATTAATGACATGATCCTTCCAATAATTTCTTTGGAGAATTAATGATGGAAATGACACACGCACAACGCTTGATCCTCTCTAATCAGTATAAAATGATGACAATGATGGATCCTGATAACGCTGAACGTTATCGTCGCTATCAGACAATTATTGAACGCGGTTATGGATTACAATTACGTGAACTTGATCGTGATTTCGATGAAATGTCAGAAGAGACTTGCCGTACCATTATTAACGTCATGGAAATGTACCATGCACTGCAAGTTTCTCGTGATAACTTAAAAGAACAAGAGATGCCAGATGCACGCCGTGTTGCATTTATAGGCTTTGATGCGGCGACAGAATCCCGCTATCTTAGCTATGTACGTTTTATGGTGAATACAGAAGGGCGTTACACGCATTTCGATAGTGGTAGTCATGGTTTTAACTCTCAAACACCCATGTGGGAAAAATACCAAAGAATGCTTGCTGTTTGGTTAGCATGTCCTCGTCAATATCACCTTAGCGTTGTTGAAATTCAGCAAATACTTAATGCGTAATATCAATACGTAATAGATAACACATCACTGAAAGGTAGAGATAAAAAATGGCGATCACATGTAAAGGTTTTCTGTTTGATTTAGACGGTACATTAGTCGATTCATTACCTGTCGTTGAGCATTGCTGGGCACTATTTGGTGAGCGCGTTGGTGTTTCAACACAAGAGATTAATGACTATATCCATGGAAAGCCTGCTATAGAGTCGATTCGCCATTTTATGCCTAATGCGAGTGAACAAGAAATTACAGAAACCTTCCGTTGGTTAGAAAAATTAGAGTCAACACAAACCGAAGGCTTAGCACCGCTTCCGGGGGCTATTGAGTTGATTGATCGTCTTAACGACTTAAATATTCCATGGGCAATTGTCACATCAGGTACTGTTCCTATCGCCTCAACCCGCCAATCTGTCACGGGTATTCCTGAACCTAAGTATTGGGTTACTGCAGAATGTATTAGCAAAGGTAAACCTAATCCTGAGCCTTATCTTTTAGGTGCCAAAAAATTGGGTTTATTACCTCAAGATTGTGTGGTTTTTGAAGATGCCGCCGCGGGTATTTACTCTGGTTTAGATGCGGGATGTCAAGTCGTTGCCGTTCATGCCCCTCTTTCTCTTCCTCGCCGTAATGAGATTCATTTAATTATTGAATCACTAAATGATATTCAAATTGAAAAGCAAACTGAAAAGGTTGTAATAAAGCACAAAAGATAGTCTTTTCTTTGATCATATTAGAAGACTTATTGTTGCAAAAATGGTCTACTTATCAATGTAGTGAATTGATGTCTTAACCTGTTTTCACTTATTGCTGATCGAGGCCATTTTGAATAGCGAATTATTATGGGTTTTAAGCCTGCTATTGATAGCTATTGTCCTTTTTACGACCAACAAAATCCGCATGGATGTGGTCGCTTTACTTGTCATCATCGCATTCGTTCTTAGCGGTACACTCTCATTAAATGAAGCCACGGTAGGATTTAGCGATCCTAACGTATTACTTATTGCTGCTCTTTTTGTTATTGGTGAAGGGTTAGTGAGAACAGGTGTGGCTTATCAAATGGGGGACTGGCTAGTTCGTGTCGCGGGTAGCAGTGAAGTTAAAATGCTTGTGCTATTAATGATATGCGTTGCAAGTTTAGGTGCTTTCATGAGTTCAACAGGGGTTGTTGCCATTTTTATTCCTGTTGTATTGAGTGTTGCTGCTCGAATGAAAACATCGCCAGGTCGTTTAATGATGCCGTTAGGTTTTGCTGGATTGATTAGTGGATTAATGACCTTAGTGGCAACACCGCCTAATATGGTTGTTAACAGTGAATTAGTCAGAGAAGGTTTACCGAGTTTTCAGTTTTTCTCCATCACGCCTATTGGTATCGCCGTATTATTCGCAGGCATTTTATATATGCTGGTAGTACGTCGGTGGTTAGGAAATAACGATAATAGTAAGCAAAAAGAAGCTTATCGTCGTACTTTCCGTGATCTTATTCGTGATTATCAGTTAGCGGGACGTGCTCGTCGTCTAGCCATTCGTAAAGGTTCTCCACTAGTAGGTCATTCACTTGATGAGTTACACTTACGTTCTCGTTATGGTGCAAACGTTGTCGGTATTGAACGTTGGAGGCGGTTTCGGCGTGTGATGGTTAGCGCAACCGGTGGCACTGAATTAAGAGAACGTGATGTGTTATTAGTTGATATGTCTGCCAGTGATGTCGATTTACGTGAATTTTGCCGTGAACAGATGCTCGAGCCGATGGTATTGCGAGGCGAATATTTTTCTGAACAATCTCGTGACGTAGGGCTTGCTGAAGTATCCATGAATCCTGACTCAGAATTATTAGGAAAATCATTAAGAGAAATTAAATTCCGTACTCGTTATGGGTTAAACGTCGTTGCTATTCGCCGAGAAGGTCATGCCTTACCCGGTAAAATAGTTGATGAGCCATTACGCCTTGGTGATGTGCTATTAGTCATTGGTGATTGGAAACTTATTCGTATTTTATCAACTAAACCACGTAATTTTATCGTGTTAAATTTAGCGGCAGAAATTGAAACTGTTGCACCTGCTTCATCTCAAGCACCTCATGCACTGTTTTCGTTAGCATTAATGGTGGCATTAATGGTGACGAATGAAGTTCCAAACTTTATTGCGGCACTGATTGCCTGTTTATTAATGGGGAAATTTCGGTGTATTGATATGGAAAGTGCTTATCGCTCTATTCATTGGCCAAGTATTATTTTAATTGTCGGTATGATGCCTTTTGCTGCGGCACTACAAAAAACAGGCGGTATAGAACTGATTGTTAATGGTTTGATGGATGTGGCGGGTAGTGCTGGTCCTCAAGTGATGTTGGTGTGTTTATTTATACTTTGTGCATCAATTGGGTTGTTTATATCCAATACTGCCACTGCGGTATTAATGGCACCGATTGCTATAGCGGCTGCGAATCAAATGAATGTTTCTCCATTACCATTTGCAATGGTGATTGGTGTTGCTGCATCCGCAGCATTTATGACACCGGTTTCATCGCCTGTTAATACACTTATTTTAGAACCCGGTGGTTATAAGTTTGCTGACTTTATTAAGATTGGAGTGCCATTTACGGTTATTGTGATGTTGATTAGTGTCTTCCTGATCCCGCTATTATTTCCATTCTAAATGGCTGAATGTTGTTGAAGCGTCGTTTGTTAATTAATAAACGACGTTTTTTATTTATTTGGTGGTGGTTTTTTATTTGATGAATATGTCGCGCTGATGGGTGTGTGTTTTTTGAAAATTATTTTCAATTAAAAGTGTATTCTTTATTTATACATTTATTTATAGATAAAGAGATAATTATGAGTATTACATTTCAAACTACTAACAATAGCGGAAAAGTTGTTGGTATAGGTTATAATGAAAAAAGTAAATCAATTTTTTCAAGATTAGCATCCAGTATTAATAGTATTAAAAATAATATTGCCAATTTTTTTAATGCAACTAAATCGAATGTTACGATAGAAAACCCTATAAATTTAAATCAGATACAGAAAGAATTATTAGGTAAAGATGAAGAGAAAAAAAATACTTGGCAAACTTATAATAAATCCTCAGCGAATAAATTAAAGGAAAGTATTCAAGCAAGTATTTCAAAATATCCACAAGAAATAGAATATAAATTTTTTGAAAACCATAATAATCCACAAGCTGAAAAAATAAATTTAAATAAAAATTTGTGGATTTCAACAGTGATGCGTACAGATGAACCTCAACTAGAAAATGAAGGATCTGTTAGTCGTATTCAGTATGAAAGTTCGCCTTACTTCCAGTCTATTAGTAATAAAAATACTTTTAAAAAATAATATTGATTGAAAAATCAGCTTACGATGTTACATCATCATAAGCTGATTTTTTTACTCACTAATCTCATCCAGCGATAAACTAAATCCCGGTACAAACACTTTCATAAAATAGTCCATTTCAGGGCTATTTCTCTCTGCTAAGGTTTTTTCTAAGCGATTTTTCGCTAAATTAAATTCGCTATTACCGGCTGCTAACTCTTCAAGGCATTTTAAATAAGCACACAGACTATCGGCTTGTTTTACAATAAATGTTTCTTCCTCACTATGTAATTGCTCATCAATAAGAGGGCGAAAATCATCTTGTAATTCTTCGGGTAACATTTCAATTAGTTTTTGCTGTGCGTATTTTTCTATTTTTTTATATTCGTGAGCAATTTGTGGATTGTGATATTTTATGGGGGTTGGCATATCACCAGTAATGACTTCACTGGCGTCATGATACATCGCCTGTAATGCAATACGTTCAGCATTAACATTACCATTAAACATCCGATTTTTAATTACAGCGAGTGCATGAGCAACAAAAGCCACTTGTAAGCTGTGCTCAGAGACATTTTCTTGGCGAATATTACGCATTAATGGCCAACGAGTAATGAGTTTTAAGCGAGAAAGGTGGGCAAAAAAATAACTCATGATATCTCCCAATTGCGTGATTGAAGACATTATTGTGAGTGGATAATCAGTAGATGTAAACGGCAATAAAAAAGAAAATAAAAAAACGCAATATAACGGGCTGTTATACTGCGTTTTATTTTAGGTGCAGACAATTTTATTGGTGATAACCCACAATAAAGCGGCCAAATTTTTGAATTGCCATATCTAAATCATCTTCACGTGGAAGGGTCACAATACGGAAATGGTCTGGGTGTGGCCAGTTAAATGCCGTTCCTTGTACTAATAGCACTTTTTCTTGCAACAATAAATCGAGGATCATTTTCTGATCGTCTTTAATACTGTAGCGATTTAAGTCAATTTTAGGGAACATATAAAGAGCACCCATTGGCTTAACGCAAGAAACACCAGGAATTTGGTTAATCAATTCCCAAGCACGATTACGTTGCTCATATAAACGACCACCTGGTAGGATGAATTCACTAATACTTTGATAACCCCCTAATGCAGTTTGAATGGCATGTTGCATAGGAACGTTGGCGCATAAACGCATAGACGCTAACATATTCAGGCCTTCAATATAGCTTTTAGCATGTTTTTTAGGGCCGTTTAATACCATCCAACCTTGACGAAAACCCGCAACACGGTAGGTTTTTGATAAACCATTAAATGTTACGGTTAATAAATCGGGTGCCATCGCCGCAATAGAATGATGTTGAGCATCGTCATACAGAATTTTATCGTAGATCTCGTCAGCGAAGATAATCAGATCATGTTGGCGTGCGATTTCAACGATTTCCATCAGAATATCTTTGCTATATACCGCACCTGTCGGATTATTTGGGTTGATAATAACAATACCGCGGGTATTTTTTGTAATTTTACTGCGGATATCGTCTAAATCAGGGAACCAACCTTGTTGCTCATCACACATATAGTGAACGGCATTTCCTCCCGAAAGAGAAACCGCTGCCGTCCATAAAGGATAATCTGGAGCAGGTACAAGCATTTCATCGCCATTATTCAATAAGGCTTGCATTGCTTGTACGATTAACTCAGAAACACCATTACCAATATAGATGTCTTCAACAGTGATATCTCGCATATCACGGGCTTGATAATGCTGCATGATAGCTTTACGCGCAGAAAACAGACCTTTGGAGTCACTATAACCCTGAGAGCTTGGCAGATTGCGGATCACATCTACTAAAATTTCATCAGGTGCTTCAAAGCCAAAAGGTGCCGGGTTACCAATATTGAGTTTTAAAACTTTGTTACCTTCTTCTTCCAGACGTTTTGCTTCTTGCAAAACCGGACCTCTAATGTCGTAACAGACATGTTCGAGTTTGTTTGATTTTTTAATCTGATTCATAGCGCGTTTACCTAATAGGGTCTGACTCGTATCTTTATTGTGATTATGGCGATTTAGCGACATTTATCGCCGATTGCTATTCATATAGAAAGATACAAATGAAAAGGCTGTCCCAGCAAATAACTGTTCTATCACTCTACTCTTACGTTACAAACTTTTGAAGATGCTAGGTAATTTTTGGTGTAAAAGGTCAGTTTATTCTTAGAATGTTATTTTGATGACTGAATGTATTGCTTATGACGGAATTATGTTCCAGTTTCAGGAAATAATCTGGGTTATTGTTCTATTGAAAAGGGGCTTTTTAGTGTGGTGATTAGAAATAAGTTGGTGTAATCGAGAGGTAGTCGAAATGTTGCATAATCAATTATTGAATAATTTTATCGGATTTGTATTATCTGACTTAATATATTAAATTTTCAAATAATATGGTTAAATCTACTTTATTCTATAGCAATCAATTGGTTTAAGTATAAATTAAATTTAAATCTTAAATTTAGTTTATAGGGGAAGATACTTAAACTCGAATGCATAGTTAAGATAATTTAAATTATTTTCAAAATGTTAAAATTTATGAATCAGAAAGCAATATAGTATGATCTAAGTCTAACTTGTGATGACGGTATACAGTTCTTTCTTGTGAATGCTTGAAATGATAATAAAATTTAATTTGTTACAAAAAGATGCAATTCCTTTCTATCTAGGAGGTGTAAACGATAAGAAACAAATGTAAAGTATTCGGTATGTCTTTGCTCTCCTTTTCAGAGTAGAGTACTGTCTGAATCGGAAGTCTTTTTTAGACTTTTGAGATAAAACACCAGGTATATGTAATTTAAAAATCAAAAATAAGTGAAGAATAAACAATGATTAATGCAAATCGTCCGATAATGAATCTCGACCTCGATCTGCTTAGAACGTTTGTAGCTGTAGCAGATTTGAACACTTTTGCGGCAGCTGCTGCTGCTGTATGTCGCACCCAATCTGCTGTGAGTCAGCAGATGCAACGTTTAGAGCAATTGGTGGGTAGAGAGCTTTTCGCCCGTCATGGTCGTAATAAACTTTTAACAGAGCATGGTCTACAACTGTTAGGTTATGCGCGTCAGATTCTGCGTGCTAACGATGATGCAACGGCATCATTAACGTATAGCGATGCAGAAGGGGAGCTACGTATTGGTGCTTCTGATGATTCTGTTGATACTTTATTACCATTTTTATTAAACCGTATCGCGTCAGTGTATCCACGTTTAGCGGTTGATGTACGCATTAAGCGTTCTCAATATATTGAGACAATGCTAGATAATCATGAAATTGATTTAGCATTAACAACAGCCCGTATTGGTCATCATCCTCGTACAGCGTTACGTACTGCACCTGTACTATGGCATTGTGCGCCAGACTTCCAATTACAAATGAATGAACCTATTCCTTTAGTTGTCATGGATGAAACAAACCCATTCCGTCAATTAGCGACAAATACGTTAGATGATGCTGGAATTCAATGGCGTATTGCTTATGAAGCAGCTTCTTTATCTGCTGTTCGTGCTGCAGTGAATGCAGAAGTGGGTATTACTGCACGTCCACTTGAAATGCAAAATGCCGATTTACGTATTTTAGGCGAAAGCGAAGGGTTACCTCGTTTACCTGAAACACAATATTGGTTGTATCGTAACGCTGATGAACAAAATGAAGCGGTGTTAACGGTATTCAATGCGATTGAAAACAAGAAAACACCTTATACCGTCACTGCAACTGAAGATATTAGCTCTACTGAACTTGAATAATCACATTAATAATTGTGTGAGTTTTTAGCGTTAAAACACAAAAATTAAAGATTAAGAAAGAGCCAAATAGAACTGGATAGTGATGAATAATGATAAACGGGAATAGATGCAATGAAGTGCATTTACTCCCGTTTTTTTATTGCCATTTTTTGAAATAGTAACATTGTGTTAATAATTATGTTGTTTTATGTATTTATCTTTGTGACATTTCATTCCATAACGACCTTAATTGCTTGTTAAAAAAATGTTTACCTTCCCCCTTGGTTAATCACTTGTAGGATTTGTTAACAAATAAAAAGATTGTCTAGGTTTTAAGAGAATAAAAAAGTAAATCTAAGCAGATATTTGACCTCTGCCACAATATTAGAAAGTTAATTTGTTAAAATTTGGATAAATTTTAAACTGATTAAGTATTTTTTCGACTATTTTGTGAGTTTGATCAAGAAAATAAGGCACATTTGCCTGTGTTTAGTCAGGTTTTTCCTGAGATACTGGTGTAGTAAAATCGAATTATCGGTTAGACTAAGCGTGTTAGCATAAAGTTTGTCGGTTGACTGACACGTTTTAGCATTAGCCAGTAATTGGGTGTTAAAAATGAGTGTTAAATTTGTTAAATCGCGATGGAAAACTGAGTGATTTGTCGCAAAGTTTTCTAAAAAAGAAAAAAGGTATAAATAGACTGTTATTATTTCTTTAATTAGCAAGTCTGTTTAATTTCCCTTTTTTTTCGTAATTAGAAATGTGGTGTAAACCGCCGGATAAGAGTTGGTTAATTGACACCACCTTTGATGAGTAAGCAATGAGTATGTCTACAACCACCGAAGTTATCGCCCACCATTGGGCATTTGCTGTCTTCCTCATAGGCGCATTGGGGTTATGTTCGCTCATGTTGTTGGGTGCCCGCTATTTAGGCGGACGCGCACAGGCAAGGGCAAAGCATGTTCCTTATGAATCTGGTCTTGATTCCGTTGGCAGCGCTCGTCTGCGCATGTCAGCTAAATTCTATTTAGTTGCCATGTTTTTCGTTATTTTCGATGTTGAAGCACTGTTTCTTTATGCCTGGGCTGTTTCCGTTCGTGAAGTTGGCTGGTTAGGCTTTATTGAAGCGTCAGTCTTCATCGCTATTTTATTAGCTGGATTATTCTATTTGGTTCGTATAGGCGCATTAGATTGGACGCCTGTTCGTTCTCGCCGTGAAACAGCGAGTAAAAGCCATGTTCGATTAACCAGCGGCAAACATCCGCAGCAGTAATAAGCGAGGCATTAGAAATGGATTATACGCTCACCCGCATAGATCCGAACGGTGAGAATGACCGTTATCCCCTGCAATCACAGGAAATTGTCAGTGACCCATTAGATGCTCACGTTCATCGCAGCGTGTATATGGGAAAACTGGAACATGCGTTGCATGACGTTGTGAACTGGGGTCGGAAAAACTCTTTATGGCCATATAACTTTGGTCTTTCCTGTTGTTACGTTGAAATGGTGACGTCATTTACGGCTGTGCATGACGTGGCTCGTTTTGGTTCAGAAGTATTACGTGCATCACCGCGTCAAGCTGACTTTATGGTGGTTGCGGGGACTTGCTTTACTAAGATGGCACCCGTTATTCAACGTTTATACGATCAGATGTTAGAGCCTAAATGGGTTATCTCTATGGGGGCATGTGCAAACTCTGGTGGTATGTACGACATCTATTCAGTAGTGCAAGGTGTGGATAAGTTCATTCCAGTTGATGTGTATATTCCTGGATGCCCGCCACGCCCTGAAGCTTACATGCAAGCACTGATGTTATTACAAGAGTCCATTGGTAAAGAACGTCGCCCATTATCATGGGTTGTCGGCGACCAAGGCGTTTACCGTGCCAATATGCAATCAGAACGAGAAAGAAAACACGGTGAGCGTATTGCAGTGAAAAATCTGCGTACTCCTGACGAAATTTAAAGGCTTTTGCCTAAGACGTAACCAGAGCAATGTGTTGCGATCATAGTAACCCTGATCAAAGTTGTGGTGAATAGAAATGACCGATCAGATAGCGCAAAAAGGCGCTCGGCCAGCGTGGGAAACGACCGATCATATTGATGATCGGGTCGTTAATGAACTGCGTCAGAAATTTGGGCCAGATGCGTTTACGTTCCAGCCTACTCGTACTGGTATGCCAGTTGTTTGGGTTAAACGGGAACAACTCATTGAGGTAATGCTATACCTCAAATCTTTACCAAAACCTTATGTCATGCTGTTTGATATGCATGGTTTTGATGAGCGTCTTCGTACGCATCGTCAAGGCTTGCCAGCAGCAGACTTTTCCGTTTTCTATCATCTGATATCAATCGATCGTAATAAAGATATTATGCTGAAAGTCGCATTAAGTGAGAATGATCTTAATGTGCCGACTATCACATCTCTCTTTCCTAACTCGAATTGGTATGAGCGTGAAGTCTGGGATATGTTTGGGATCGTCTTTAATGGACACCCCAATTTACGCCGTATTATGATGCTTCCTGATTGGGAAGGTCATCCACTGCGTAAAGATTATCCTGCTCGTGCGACAGAGTTCGATCCTTATGTGCTGACAAAGCAGAAACAGGATCTGGAAATGGAATCGCTGACATTCAAACCTGAAGAGTGGGGGATGAAACGCGGTACTGAGAATGAGGACTTTATGTTCTTAAACCTTGGTCCTAACCATCCATCCTCTCACGGTGCATTCCGTATTATTCTTCAGCTTGATGGCGAGGAAATCGTCGACTGTGTGCCTGACGTGGGTTATCACCACCGTGGCGCTGAAAAAATGGGTGAGCGCCAATCTTGGCACAGCTATATCCCATACACAGACCGGATCGAATACCTCGGTGGATGCGTTAACGAAATGCCGTATGTACTTGCAGTTGAAAAACTTGCCGGTATTGAAGTGCCCGAGCGCGTTAAAGTCATTCGTGTCATGCTGTCAGAGCTATTCCGTATTAATAGCCACTTACTGTATATCAGTACCTTTATCCAAGACGTTGGTGCAATGACACCGGTGTTCTTTGCCTTTACTGACCGTCAGAAAGTTTACAATATCGTTGAAGCGATTACTGGATTCCGTATGCACCCAGCATGGTTCCGTATCGGCGGTGTTGCTCATGACTTACCACGCGGTTGGGAACGCTTATTACGTGAGTTCTTAGATTGGATGCCAAAACGTCTTGATTCTTACGTAAAAGCGGCACTGCAAAACAGTATCTTGAAAGGTCGTACTATCGGTGTTGCCTCATATAACGCAAAAGAAGCATTAGAGTGGGGGGTAACAGGTGCGGGTCTTCGTGCAACAGGTGTTGAGTTTGACGTACGTAAGTGGCGTCCATATTCAGGTTATGAAAACTTTGAATTTGAAATCCCTGTCGCAAGCAATGGTGACTGTTATGATCGCGTCATGCTGAAAGTAGAAGAACTACGCCAAAGCTTACGTATTCTGGAACAGTGCTATAAAAACATGCCAGAAGGGCCATTTAAAGCAGACCATCCACTGACAACGCCTCCACCGAAAGAGCGTACATTACAGCATATTGAAACCATGATTAACCACTTCTTACAGGTTTCATGGGGTCCAGTTATGCCTGCTAATGAATCATTCCAGATGGTTGAAGCCACGAAAGGGATCAACAGCTATTACTTAACGAGTGATGGCAGCACGATGAGCTACCGTACGCGTATTCGTACGCCAAGCTTTGCTCACTTGCAACAAATCCCTGCGGTTATCCGCGGTAGTCTGGTTTCTGACTTGATTGTGTATCTGGGAAGTATTGATTTTGTAATGTCGGATGTGGATCGTTAATCATGCAAAATGAATTAAACCAAAAAGATGATGCAGTGCAGATCGAAATCGTTGATGTAACACATTCAAAGAAAGCAACGTTTGTTTTAACTGAAGAAGAACGTGCTGAAATTGAACAAGAAAAACATCATTACGAAGATCCGCGTGCAGCCTCTATTGAAGCACTGAAAATTGTGCAAAAGAACCGCGGTTGGGTTGAAGACGGCGCGATTTATGCGATTGCGGATGTTCTTGGGATCCCTGCAAGCGATGTTGAAGGCGTTGCTACGTTCTATAGCCAAATTTTCCGTCAACCCGTTGGCCGTCACATTATTCGTTTTTGTGACAGCGTGGTTTGTCATATTACAGGTTATCAAGGCATTCAGGCAGCGATTGAAAAGCACCTTAATATCATTCCTGGTCAAACTACACCAGATGGTCGCTTTACGTTACTGCCAACCTGCTGTTTAGGTAATTGTGATAAAGGTCCTACTATGATGGTAGATGACGATACTCACAGCTTTGTTAAACCTGAAGAGATTGAAACGTTACTGGAGCAGTATCCATGACAGCAATTTCAGGAGCAAAACCGATTATTCGTAGCGCAGAAACGCACCCGCTAACGTGGCGCTTACGTGATGATCGTCAGCCTGTATGGTTGGATGAGTACCGTGCTACAAACGGTTATAAAGCGGCAGAGAAAGCATTAAAAGGTATGTCTCCGACTGAGGTGACTACGGAAGTTAAAGATGCTGGCCTAAAAGGTCGTGGTGGTGCTGGATTCTCAACAGGTTTGAAATGGAGCCTGATGCCAAAAGATGAAAGCATGAATATCCGTTACATCCTTTGTAACGCGGATGAAATGGAGCCTGGGACTTATAAAGACCGTCTCTTAATGGAAGAACTTCCACATCTGTTAATTGAAGGGATGATTATCGGTGCTCACGCACTCAAAGCTTACCGTGGCTATATTTTCCTTCGTGGCGAATATATCGAAGCGGCTAAGAATTTACGCCATGCTATTGAAGAAGCCAAAGCAGCAGGCTTTCTAGGTAAAAACATCTTTGGTTCAGGAATTGATTTTGAACTGTTTGTTCATACTGGCGCAGGTCGTTATATCTGTGGTGAAGAGACAGCGTTAATCAACTCATTAGAAGGTCGTCGTGCTAACCCGCGCTCTAAACCTCCATTCCCTGCAACATCAGGTGCATGGGGTAAACCAACTTGTGTCAATAACGTTGAAACACTGTGTAACGTGCCTGCGATTATTGAACACGGCAAAGATTGGTATATCGGCTTAAGTGAAGGCAAAAGCCCAGATGCGGGTACTAAGTTAATGGGATTCTCCGGTCGCGTGAAATATCCGGGCTTATGGGAATTACCATTTGGTACAACAGCGCGTGAGATCCTTGAAGATTACGCGGGCGGTATGCGTGATGGTCTTAAGCTGAAAGCATGGCAACCCGGGGGTGCAGGTACTGACTTCTTAACCGAAGATCACCTCGATCTCCCAATGGATTTTGGCACGATTGCAAAAGCAGGTAGCCGTTTAGGTACCGCACTTGCGATGGCGGTAGATAATGAAATTAACATGGTTTCATTAACCCGTAACTTAGAAGAGTTCTTTGCGCGTGAATCTTGCGGCTGGTGTACACCTTGTCGTGATGGCTTGCCATGGAGTGTCGAAATCTTACGTGCGATAGAAAACGGTAAAGGTCGCCCAGGTGATATCGAAACGCTTGAGCATTTATGTCGTTCTTTAAGTCCGGGACACACATTCTGTGCTCACGCACCGGGTGCAGTAGAACCTTTACAAAGTGCCATTAAATATTTCCGTGAAGAATTTGAGGCTGGCATTATTCAAGAAGATTATACCAATGCCAACTTGATCAGAGGCATTCAGCCTAACTTGCTGAAAAGCCGCTGGTAATTTTTCACGACACATTCTAGGTTTAACGCCTGCTGTGCAGGCCTTTGGGAAGCATGCTGACTATGGCTACGATTCATGTAGACGGCAAAGAATATGAAGTTAACGGGGCTGATAACCTGTTAGAAGCCTGTCTTAATTTAGGCTTAGATATTCCTTATTTTTGCTGGCACCCAGCGCTGGGAAGCGTTGGCGCTTGCCGCCAGTGTGCGGTGAAGCAGTATCAAAATGCTGAGGATACCCGCGGTCGTTTAGTGATGTCTTGTATGACACCGGCGACTGATGGCACGTTCATCTCTATTGATGACGAAGAAGCGAAGAAATTTCGTGAAAGCGTTGTTGAATGGTATATGACAAACCATCCTCATGACTGTCCAGTTTGTGAAGAAGGCGGTAACTGCCACCTTCAAGATATGACGGTAATGACCGGTCATACTATGCGTCGCTATCGCTTTACGAAGCGTACACATAGAAACCAAGATCTGGGACCGTTTATTTCTCATGAAATGAACCGTTGTATTGCTTGTTACCGCTGTGTTCGCTACTACAAAGACTATGCCGATGGTACGGATCTTGGCGTCTTTGGTGCGCATAACAACGTATTCTTTGGACGCGTTGAAGATGGCACATTAGAGAGCGAATTCTCGGGTAATTTGGTTGAAATTTGTCCTACGGGTGTATTTACTGATAAAACCCACTCATCACGTTATAACCGTAAGTGGGATATGCAGTTTGCACCAAGTATTTGCCAAGGTTGTAGCATGGGTTGTAACACAAGCCCAGGTGAACGTTATGGTGAATTACGTCGTATTGAAAACCGTTATAACGGGACTGTAAACCGCTATTTCCTTTGTGACCGTGGTCGTTTTGGCTATGGTTATGTGAATTTAGCCAGCAGACCTCGTCAGCCTAAAAAACGTTTAGGCAGTAACTGGTTAGAAATTAACGCTGTTCAAGCAACTCAAGCAGCTGCGGATATGCTGAAGAAAAGTCAGCGTATCGTGGGTATTGGTTCGCCGCGCGCAAGCATTGAGAGTAACTTTGCATTACGTGAAGTTGTTGGCGCTGAAAACTTCTATAGTGGCATCTCTGCATCAGAGCAAAAACGACTGACGTTAATGTTAGATATTTTACAAAAAGGTGGCGTGCATACTCCATCTCTACGTGAAATTGAAGATTACGATGCTGTTTTAGTGTTAGGTGAAGATTTAACACAAACAGGTGCTCGTATGGCATTGTCTGTACGTCAAGCTGTGAAAGGTAAAGCGCGTGAAATGGCTGCCGCTCAAAAAGTGGCTGACTGGCAAATTGCTGCAATTATGAATATCGGGCAACGTGCTAAATATCCACTGTTTGTTACTCATGTTGATGAAACTCGCCTCGATGATGTTGCTGCGTGGAGTTATCGTGCACCGGTTGTTGATCAAGCGCGTTTAGGTTTTGCGATTGCGAATAACATTAACGGTGATGCACCTGCTGTTGATGGTATGGATGAAGCGCTGAATAAACATATCGAAATGGTTGTTCAAGCACTTTCTCAAGCGAAGAAACCACTCATTATCAGTGGTAGCCATGCAGGTAGTGAAGACGTTATCAAAGCCGCTGCTAACATTGCTTTTGCATTAAAAACCAAAGGTAATGAAGTCGGACTTTCTTTCGTTGCTGATGATGCAAACAGCATGGGTCTTGCCATGATGAATGCACAGCCACTGGATGATGCATTAAAAATCATGCGTAGTGGTCAAGCGAACACGGTTGTTGTCATGGAAAACGATTTATATCGCCATTACGATGCAGACGTGATTGATGATGCGATTGCTAAAGTCGATAACGTGATTGTTATTGACCACCAGCAAACAGACATTATGGCGAAAGCCCACCTTGTTCTCCCTGCTTCTTCATTCGCTGAAAGCGATGGCACAATGGTGAGTCAAGAGGGGAGAGCACAACGTTACTTCCAAGTTTTCGAACCTTCTTTCTATAACAAAGACGTGGTGATGCATGAAAGCTGGCGTTGGTTGAGTGCTGTTGATTCACAATGGCATGAAAGAACGCTGGATTGGACACAGTTAGACAATGTTATTGAACATTGTGCAACCCGTCTTCCTCAGTTTGCAGGCATTGTTGATGCGGCACCGAATGCATCATTCCGTATTCGCGGGCAGAAACTGGCTCGGGAACCACATCGTTATAGTGGTCGTACATCTATGTTGGCGAATGTGTCTGTGCATGAACAGCGTCAACCAAAAGATATCGACACCCCATTTGCGTTCTCAATGGAAGGTAATAACAGCCCAACAGCACCTCGTCAGCAAATTCCATTTGCGTGGGCACCGGGTTGGAACTCACCTCAAGCATGGAATAAATTCCAAGCAGAAGTGGGGGGGAGCTTACGTTTTGGCGATCCGGGTGTGCGCTTAATCGAATGTGGTGATAATACACTTGGCTACTTCACTGATATTCCTGCGCCATTTAATGCACAGAAAAATCAATGGACTGTCGCACCTTGCTACCGTTTATTTGGTAGTGAAGAATTATCACAA
Source organism: Proteus cibi (assembly GCF_003144405.1). Lineage (GTDB taxonomy): Bacteria > Pseudomonadota > Gammaproteobacteria > Enterobacterales > Enterobacteriaceae > Proteus > Proteus cibi. The sequence continues at coordinate 38,086 of NZ_PENW01000026.1, read as the reverse complement.
CGCGCTGAAGTTATCCAATCTCGTATGGAAACTGCTTATTTAACATTGAGTGAATCTGATGCCCAAGCATTAGCGTTAACTCAAGGTCAGCAAGCGATGTTTACTTACGAAGGCCGTGAATTCACCTTACCTGTGAAAATCAGTGCTCACCTGACTCAAGGTCAAATTGGCTTACCGTTAGGTATGGCAGGTATTTCTCCATCGCTGGTGGGTGTATCGGTTCGTCAACTGCGGGGTATTGCATAATGAGCTGGTTATCTCCTGAAGTTACAGAGATTTTACTCACCGTTTTAAAAGCCGTTGTGATCTTGCTTGTCGTGGTCACTTGTGGTGCTTTTATGAGTATGGGGGAACGCCGTTTACTGGGTTTATTCCAAAACCGTTATGGGCCTAACCGTGTCGGTTATGCAGGTTCAGCACAGCTAATTGCGGATATGATCAAAATGTTCTTTAAAGAGGACTGGATACCGAAATTTGCTGACCGCTTTATCTTCACCATTGCGCCAGTGATTGCGTTTTCATCTTTACTGCTGTCATTTGCGATTGTACCGGTTAGCTCAACCTGGGTTGTTGCTGACTTAAACATCGGTATTTTGTTCTTCTTGATGGTTGCAGGTATTGCGGTGTATGCCGTGTTATTTGCAGGATGGTCAAGTAATAATAAATATTCATTGTTAGGTGCAATGCGCGCATCAGCACAAACTGTCAGTTATGAAGTGTTCTTAGGGCTTTCAATCTTAGGTGTTGTTGCACAAGCAGGCTCTTTTAACCTGACTGACATCGTAAACTCACAAGCAAATATGTGGAATGTTATCCCACAATTCTTTGGCTTTATTACGTTTGCGATTGCAGGGGTTGCTGTTTGTCACCGTCATCCATTTGACCAACCCGAAGCTGAACAAGAGCTGGCTGATGGTTATCATATTGAATATTCCGGTATGAAGTTCGGTTTATTCTTTGTGGGTGAATATATCGGTATCGTGGCGGTATCAGGTCTTATCGTGACGTTATTCTTCGGTGGTTGGCAAGGACCTTTCTTACCGTCATTCATTTGGTTTGCACTGAAAACAGGATTCTTCATGATGATGTTTATCCTTATTCGTGCTTCATTACCGCGCCCGCGTTACGACCAAGTGATGTCTTTCGGTTGGAAAATTTGCTTACCGTTAACGCTTATCAATCTGCTGGTCACTGCTGCAGTGATACTTTACAACGCTCAATAAGGGGTGATTGAACCATGACTTTAAAAGAGTTATTGACTGGTTTCGGCACCCAGGTACGAAGCATTTGGATGATTGGCTTACATGCCTTCGCCAAACGTGAAACACAGATGTACCCGGAAGAACCTGTCAATGTTGCACCACGCTATCGTGGACGTATTGTGTTGACGCGTGATCCTGATGGTGAAGAACGCTGTGTTGCTTGTAACTTGTGTGCAGCAGTCTGTCCAGTTGGCTGTATTTCATTACAGAAAGCAGAACATGAAGATGGTCGTTGGTATCCGGAGTTTTTCCGTATCAACTTTTCTCGCTGTATCTTCTGCGGTTTATGTGAAGAAGCTTGCCCAACAACTGCGTTGCAATTAACGCCTGATTTTGAAATGGGTGAGTTTAAGCGTCAGGATCTGGTTTATGAAAAAGACGATCTGTTGATTTCAGGGCCAGGCAAATATCCTGAATATAACTTTTACCGTAAAACAGGTATGGCGATTAACGGCAAAGATAAAGGTGATGCGGATGATGAAGCTAAACCTATCGATGTCAAAAGCCTGTTACCGTAAGGAGCGATATTCATGGAATTTGCATTTTACATCGCGGGGCTGATTGCCATCCTTGCAACATTGAGAGTGATCACACATACCAATCCGGTACACGCTTTGCTGTACTTAGTGATTTCATTGATTGCGCTCTCTGTGGTTTTCTTCTCGTTAGGCGCCTACTTTGCTGGTGCATTAGAAATCATTGTTTACGCTGGCGCCATTATGGTGTTATTCGTTTTCGTGGTTATGATGCTCAACTTAGGTAAATCCGTTGTTGATCAAGAGAGAAAGTGGCTACAACCGAAGTTTTGGATTGGACCTGCGCTTTTGTCTCTGATGCTATTAGTTGTGTTAATTTACGCCATTAGTAGTGTCACTCACGGTGAAATTGCTGGAGAAGTGATTGGCGCGAAAGAGGTCGGTATTAGCTTATTTGGGCCTTATATTCTGGCTGTTGAGTTAGCATCTGTTCTCTTATTGTCTGGATTGATTGTTGCTTACCACATTGGTCGTGATAAGAGCCATGAGGATCTCGTCGAAAACGAAAACGCAGGGGAGCAAAAATGATACCTCTTCAACATGGTTTGATCTTGGCTGCGGTACTGTTTGTGTTAGGTTTTACCTGCTTAGTACTTCGCCGCAACCTGTTGTTTATGTTGATCGGACTAGAAATTATGATTAATGCAGCTGCACTGGCATTTGTTGTCGGTGGTAGCTTTTGGGGGCAAACAGATGGTCAGATAATGTATATTCTGGCTATTAGTTTGGCGGCGGCAGAGGCAAGTATTGGTCTGGCATTGTTATTACAGCTTCATAGACATCGCCAAAACATCAATATTGATACAGTCAGTGAGATGCGCGGATGAATATACTCTATTTAACCATTCTGCTACCACTGCTGGGATTTTTATTGCTCGCTTTCTCGCATGGTCGTTGGTCTGAAAACGTATCAGCATGGATTGGTACTGGTTCGGTTGGGCTATCAGCTTTAGTGGCACTTTGGGTTGGTATGGATTTCTTCGCCAATGGGCAAGAAACTCAAGTTCTGACTTTATGGAACTGGATGTCAGCAGGGAATTTCAATATTCCGTTTACACTGGTTCTTGATGGTCTTTCATTAACCATGCTGGGTGTGATTACTGGTGTTGGCTTCCTTATTCATATGTATGCATCTTGGTATATGCGTGGTGAAGAGGGGTATTCTCGCTTCTTTGCTTATACCAACTTATTTATCGCAAGTATGGTTGTCTTAGTACTGGCTGATAATATGATGCTGATGTACATGGGGTGGGAAGGGGTTGGTCTATGTAGTTACCTGCTAATTGGTTTCTATTATAGCAATCCGGCTAATGGCGCAGCGGCGATGAAGGCGTTTATCGTAACCCGTATCGGTGATGTGTTCTTAGCTATCGGTATGTTTATCCTGTTTGACCAATTAGGTACATTGAGCTTCCGTGAAATGGCGGTACTTGCTCCTGAGCAATTAGCTGTAGGTTCAAGCGTCATTAACTGGGCAATGTTAATGGTATTAGGCGGTGCAGTAGGTAAATCAGCACAGCTTCCATTACAAACATGGTTAGCGGATGCGATGGCAGGTCCTACACCTGTATCTGCGTTAATTCACGCTGCAACCATGGTCACTGCGGGTGTGTACTTAGTCGCACGTAGTAATGCGCTATTCTTAATGGCACCAGAAGTGCTTGAATTGGTCGGCATTATTGGTGCGCTCACTCTCGTATTAGCGGGTTTTGCGGCTTTAGTACAAACAGATATCAAACGTATTCTTGCTTATTCAACCATGAGCCAAATTGGTTATATGTTCTTGGCTTTAGGCGCTCAAGCATGGGATGCGGCAATTTTCCACTTAATGACTCACGCTTTCTTTAAAGCATTGCTGTTCTTATCTGCGGGCTCTGTGATTGTTGCCTGTCACCACGAACAGAATATCTTTAAGATGGGCGGGTTACGCAAGAAGATCCCATTTGTTTATGCCTGTTTCCTCATCGGTGGTGGCGCATTAGCGGCATTACCACTGTTAACAGCCGGGTTCTTCAGTAAAGATGAAATCTTATGGGGTGCGTATTCAAACGGGCATTTTAACTTAATGCTTGCAGGTTTAGTGGGGGCGTTATTTACGTCACTTTATACCTTCCGTTTGATTTTCATCGTATTCCATGGTGAAACCAAAACCGAAGCACACCAAGTTAAAGGATTTACTCATACTTTCCCATTAGCGGTATTAGCACTGTTATCAACATTTATCGGTGCGTTAATTACTCAGCCGCTAGGTGCCGTTTTCCCTGAAGGAAACGTATCGCACGAGGGTAAATATGTATTAGAAATTCTTTCTGGTGTGGTAGCGATAGTAGGCGTTGCCATTGCAGCATGGTTATACCTGAAACAACGTCAATGTGTTGCTAAGGTTGCTCATACTCGTACAGGTCGTTTCTTCTCAACATGGTGGTTCCATGCTTGGGGATTCGATGCGCTGTATGAGGTGCTGTTTGTCAAACCTTATAAAGGGGCGGCGTGGCTTATCCAAAATGATCCTGTTAACCAATTCTTTAATCTATTCGGTTGCCTACTTAAAGGTACCAATAAAGGATTAAGTTTCAGTGAGAATGGATTAGCACGTTGGTATGCGGCTTCTCTCGGTTTAGGTGCAGTGCTGGTCATCGCTCTGCTGCTTCTGGTTTAATTAAGGGACACATTGCGCCATGTTATTACCCTGGCTAATACTTATTCCCTTCATCGGTGGCCTGCTAAGTTGGCAGGCTGAACGAATCGGCTCGCAAGTCCCTCGCTGGGTTGCGTTGCTGACGATGGGATTAACACTCGTTATTTCTGTGCAACTTTGGTTGCAGGGCGATTATCAACTACTTAGTGCTGATGGAGCACCACGTTGGACAGAGTATTACTTTGTGCCGTGGATACCTGCTTTAGGGATTAATATCCAATTTGCACTTGATGGTATGTCATTGTTGATGACGGTATTAACTGCGATCTTAGGTATCTTAGCGGTACTGTCATCGTGGAATGAAAATCAGCCATCACAAGGTGCTTTCCATTTTAACCTGCTCTGGATTTTAGCCGGTGTGATGGGGGTATTTTTAGCGACAGACCTGTTTTTATTCTTCTTCTTCTGGGAAATGATGTTGATCCCAATGTATTTCCTGATTTCTTTATGGGGACACAAAGGAAGTAGCGATAAGAAACACGTTAGTGCAGCAACAAAATTCTTTATCTATACACAGGCAAGTGGCCTGTTAATGTTGCTGGCCATTATCGGTTTAGCGGTTGCTTTTTACCGTGAAACAGGTATTTGGACGTTTAATTATGACACCTTATTACAAGCACATACGGTATTAGGCTCTGAACTGCAGTTTATTCTGATGCTAGGTTTCTTCGCTGCATTTGCAGTGAAAATGCCAATTGTTCCTGTCCATGGCTGGTTAGCGGATGCTCACGCAGAAGCGCCAACAGCAGGTTCAGTGGATTTATCAGGTATTTTGCTAAAAACAGCGGCTTACGGTCTATTACGTTTTAACTTACCTCTCTTCCCAGAAGCGTCAGCATTACTAGCACCTGTGGCGATGTGGTTAGGTTTAATTACCGTATTTTATGCAGCATTACTGGCATTTCGTCAGACAGATATCAAACGTCTTGCGGCTTACAGTAGTATTTCTCACATGGGCTTTATCGTTATCGCGATTTATGCCGGTTCTGTATTGGCTTACCAAGGTGCGATTATTCAAATGATCACCAATGGTCTGTCAGCAGCAGGTCTCTTTATCATGTGTGGCATGCTGTATGAACGTTTAGGTACGCGTGATATGAACCAAATGGGCGGATTGTGGAAAAGCATTCGTTTCTTACCTGCGTTTTCACTGTTCTTTGCGGTTGCCTCTTTAGGTATGCCAGGAACAGGTAACTTCGTTGGTGAGTTTATGATCCTGTTTGGTACTTATGGTAACTTTAAGCTGATCACCATTATTTCGGTCTTTGGTTTAGTCTTTGCTTCAGTCTATGCGCTGTGGATGATGCAACAGGCTTACTATGGTTCACCGAAAACAGCTGAAAGAACCTATAAAGGGTTAGATCTGAGAGAGTTCTTTATTCTGATCACATTGGTTGTTTTACTGGTTATTTTGGGCTTCTTCCCACAACCTGTATTAGACACATCAATATCAGCGATGGAAAATCTTCAGACTTGGTATTCCGCTTCTATTTCAACAGTAAGGCCGTAATTCGCCATGACAATAACTCCTGAACAATTGATCGCAATGCTACCACTATTGATCGTCGGATTGACGGTGGTGGTTGTGATGCTGTCCATTGCGTGGCGACGCGATCATTTTACTATTGCCACTTTGACAGCAACAGGTTTCATCATTGCACTGGGATCACTCTATTACGTTAATGCATTAGGTGTAGTGGATGTGACTACGCTTTACCATGTTGATGGATACTCAAGCTTCTTTACTGCACTTGTGATCCTTTCTGGTATTGGCACTATCGCGTTTGCTTATCCTTGGTTAGAAGGCTATCAAGATAACAAAGAAGAGTTTTATCTGTTGATTGCGATTGCGGTAGTTGGGGGGATTTTACTCTCATCTGCTCACCACTTCGCATCAATGTTTATTGGTATTGAATTACTGACATTACCACTATTTGGTCTTATCGGTTACGCATTCCAACAACGTCCATCATTGGAAGCCGGTATCAAATATATGCTGCTTTCTGCGGCAGCCTCTTCTTTCTTACTATTTGGTATGGCACTTCTCTATGCAGAAGCAGGGGATCTCTCCTTTACTGCAATGGGACAAAGTTTAAGTGATAGCAACATCCATAAACCATTAGTACTTGCAGGTTTAGGCATGATGTTAGTGGGAATTGGATTTAAATTATCTTTATTCCCATTCCAATTGTGGACACCTGATGTTTACCAAGGCGCACCAGCACCAACGGGCGCGTTCTTAGCGACGGCAAGTAAGATTGGTATTTTTGCTGTTGTTATGCGTTTATTCCTTGAAGCGCCAGCGGCGGATAGTGAAACCTTACGTATGATCTTAGGTTTCATGGCTATTGCCTCTATCTTGTTTGGTAACATCATGGCGTTAACGCAAAAGAGCGTGAAGCGTTTATTGGGTTACTCTTCAGTATCGCACCTTGGTTATCTGCTGGTGGCATTAATTGTGTTGCAATATAGCCCTGTATTAGCTCAAGAAACTGCTGAAATTTATTTAGCCGGTTACTTGTTTGCAAGTCTAGGGGCGTTTGGTGCTATTGCTGTAGCTTCAAGTCCTTATCGTGAAAGTGAAATGGATTCTCTTGAAGATTACCGTGGATTATTCTGGCGCCGTCCTGTTGTTGCTGTGGTGATGTCACTAATGATGTTATCACTGGCAGGTGTACCGATTACATTAGGCTTTATTGGTAAACTGTATGTCATCATTGCGGGCATTAGCTCAAGCTTATGGTGGTTAACAGGTATGGTTGTGTTAGGTAGTGCGATTGGCTTATTCTACTATCTACGTGCTGCTGCTATTGTCTTCTTACGCAAAGCAGATAATGACAATACTCCTGCTATTTCAACAACATCACAAAATATGGCAACATTTGTTGCGTTAATCTGTGCCATTGTTGTTATTGCATTAGGTATATGGCCACAGCCATTAATTGAATTAACTAATTTTGCGATTATTGCACCTGCGATGAATTAATATCGGTCGTTTTAATTAGCTTAAGAAAAAGCCTGATTTTTAATCAGGCTTTTTTGTGGCTTAACGATAACGGATTTAGTTAACGCTAACTTGGCGCTTACAATAAAAAATACTACGGTAACTAACTAATAATTATGTAGAAATTTATCTAAAAATAGAATATGAGGAGAAATAATATTATTCGTATTTAATATATTGTTTTTTAATTGTGTTAGTTGATTGATTAGTGATAACCAATATTGATCAAGTAAAAGAAGTTGATTAGTTAATGAGCTTAGGTGAGGGACTATACTTGTTAAAGAATGATAATAGGTTAGTGTAAAAATAATGGCACGTTTTTGATTTTCTAACCCAGTCAGTTTTTTGATTTTAGCGATGTAATCATCAGTAAGCTGATGACGTGTCTCTGCAATTTTTTGATATGTGAATCCTTTATCTAGTTGAGAAAAAAGCTCACCGAGTAACTCTATGAGCGTTTTTAATATATTTTTTTCAGAATTATCAATATTTAATTGAGAAATGATTTCTTGAGATGGAATACCGACATTAAAAATATCATTGATACTTTCATTGTTAATAATATTTTCACTTTTATTAAAAACATCAATTTTGTCCTTAATATGATTTATTCCTCTTTTTTCGATTAATATTTTGTTACTAATTTCAACGGATAAATTTTCTTCATGAGTAATGAGTAAGTTAATTCTATCTTTTAATTTTAAATAATCTAAAAAATGTATTTTGATTTTTATTTTATCTCTATAGCTATTTATAATATTAATAGACTCATCAATATCTTCTTTGAAAATATTTTCTATTAATTTTTTTTCATTCTCAAGCTTTTTTGAAATTTGTGGCGGAAAATCTTCTTTTAATATTTCATTATCTATTTCATTAATTTTATTTACTGTCTCTGTGAGTAACTTATGCTTTAATTTACTTTTCATTAATATTGAGAAGTTAACAATGGTATTTAATATTTTATTGGTTGTAATATATATAGAAGTTAGTTCACTATTTAACTCATCACTATTTCTAGATAACTTTACACTAAGATGTTGAATTTTTTTTATAGTGCTAAAAAATTGATGATGTTCAAAATTATCTTTAGTATCCATATTATTAGTTTTTTTCATAACTGTTCCTTTAGTTATTTAGATGCATAAAAATTGGATAATGCTTCATCAAATATCGCAATCATCTCTTTTGAATAGCCGATAACCATATACCAAGGTGCAATCATTTTTTCTAAATAAATACTGAAGCGAATTAGCTCCATTGCATTATCGACTTTTCTTAAGTTTGTCAGAGATGCATTAATTTCAGTTAATGTTGCTTGCCACATATATTCAAGATGTTCTAAGGCGATATTAGCATCTTCAATATATTGCTCAATTTCATCAAGATCAGTATGAAATTTTTGTAAGCATGATGAGATCTTGGAATAGTGCTTTATTTCACTATTAACCTGATTAAGCCTATCAACCATTTTATTCTTTTTCTTACGACTTTCTTCTGCCTTAGCGCCAAAAATAGCTCCTGTAATAATGACACCAACAATACCAAAAGCTAATCCGGTAAAAGCGAGCTTAACAAAATGTTTATATTCCTCCTTCAATAGCTTAATTTCATTTTCTAGCAAGGTTTTTTCTTCAGTTAGTATGCTGTCATTACTATTAAGGTGTTCATTAATCGTTGTTTTTTTATTGATTACCTCATGATAAATGGATTGATGTAATGTACCGTTACTACTCTCGCCACCAATAATTTTTATTCTAAAATCATAGATCATATCTTTTAATTTTAATGTCTTTTCATGTTCGTTATTGAGATCATTTTTCATGCTTTCCAATATAGTAATTAACTGAGTAGTAACTTCTTTATCTTGCTGAGTGTATTTTAAATTGGAAATTTCATTATCGGATATATCTTCTATTTTTATATTTATTTTATTCAATAATGGCATTTGGCTAATAAATAATAAAATTTGTTCTCCTGTGGTTGTTATTTCTCTTCCTATAATTTCAAGGTCAATAGCTTGTTGTTTTATTGAATATTCTATTTTATTCCATTCAAAAGCATGCTTTCTCATTTTTAAAAATAGAGTTTGGATATTATCAGGCGAAATTTGAGAAATCTTAATGTCTTCATAACCAAGAAATTCAACGATTGCCTCTTTTTGATAAGGAAGCATTAATACTTTATCAATATACGTTTTAATTTTATTAAGGTCATACGAAGTGAAAATACCTGGGCTGCGTCCTCCATCAATATTCTTTCCTAGTATTAAACTTAGCGCGACTTCAGGAATATCTACTTTTTCGATGATTTTATCAATGTGTTCAAAGATGGTTGTATCCATATAACCCCTCTTATGTATAATGTTTTTCGTCTATACAGTTCAACTTTAAAATGATTTGTTTACGATTAAAGTTTTTAGATTAATGCATCTACTTTGTAACATGAAAAATACAAAACTTTGATAAATGACAAAGGTTATAATTAATCAACCCTTTGATAATTTGTATAGAGACGTATAATCTCCCTTTTAATTAGTTGTGGGTATTTGGAGTGGAAAAGGTTAATCCTGTGTTTTCGACACTGTACGAAAAAGTTAAAAATATAAATCTGACAGCACAAGGTAATCTTTTACATTTGAAAGTCACCTTGCCATCAGAGGTCTCATTTTCATTGCTCTCATGGCTTGCTGCACAGTCGTATTATCCCCAATTTTATTGGCAACATCGTGATGAACATGAAGAAGTGGCTGCTTGTGGGCAACTGCGTTGTTTCAATCATATTGAAGATGCTTGCCAATTCTTGAGCTTACACCGTAGTGATGTAAATAGTGATGATGTGCGTATTTGGGGATTAAATGCGTGGGATACTATTATTCCGGGGCGCATTGATAAAATAAAAGGCGATGATGCCTACCTTTTTTTGCCTCACATTGAGATTAGACGCCACCAGCAACAGCTTTCTGTTCATCTAAATATGTTGGATGAAGATGATAAGCAAAATACATTAGATTTTCTGCAAACATTAAATCAAGCTGTAGAAATTGAACCGCTTTCTGTTTCAGTGACTCATGTGAATCACTCTTTAACACAAACACAGTGGACTCATTATCTCAATGTTGCCTTAAATGAGATTAGCCAAGGTTTATTTGAAAAAGTTGTCCCCGCAAGAGCAACTTGCTTAACATTGGATAACCCGCTTAAAGCGATCCAATTTATGAAAGCGAGTCGTGATGTTAATCATCATTGCTATCACTATATGCTGGCGTTCTCACCTTCAGATGCATTTATGGGATCAACACCAGAAAGATTATATAAGCGTGATGAGCTGATGCTTTATACAGAAGCGTTAGCGGGTACGGTAGCGAGCGCTGATAACGAACAACAAGCCGCTAAATTTGCAGATTGGCTGATGAATGATAAGAAAAATCAGCATGAAAATCTGGTCGTGGTCGATGATATTTGTCAACGATTACAAGGCGGCGTAGAGGGTATTGATGTTTCACCCGCTGATGTTATCCGGTTGCGTAAAGTGCAACACCTTCGTCGCTATATACATGGTAAATTAATTCACTCTGATGATATCGATTGCTTAAAACGATTGCAGCCAACCGCCGCCGTATGTGGATTACCAAGAAGTGTCGCGCGTGCGTTTATTCGTAAGCATGAACCTTTTGAACGTCGCTGGTATGCAGGGTCTGCGGGATATTTATCTCTCTCGCAGGCGGAGTTTGCTGTAAGTTTACGTTGTGGTGAGTTGCATGATGATGCTTTAACTTTATACGCTGGCGCCGGTGTGGTTGCAGGATCTGATCCTCAGCAAGAGTGGACTGAAATCGAAAATAAAGCAGCAGGCCTACGCACATTGCTAGAAAAAGAGAGTTAATTTCTTACAGATAATCTCAGTTTGAATAAATAACATCAGTGTAATAATCAAAATTTGATGAGTAGTTTTTTAAAGCCAGTTATTTAGTGCTACTCTTCAAATAACCACTGCTAATTGTTAACTAATTGATGCTATCCTTTAGAACACTAGCGCTATTTATTCCTATTCTTAACGATAAAAAAGAGCTGATTGAAAATAGAGTGGATGATTAGCCTAAATAATGCACTCTTTGAGTGTTTTTTTTAACGATTTATTTAACGAAAACTTCTGTTCATTGAACTAGGCTAAGGAAAAGTATTTAGGAACAGATATTATAATAGCAATTGCAGGTTTTCGTTGTTGGGATGATCAATGTCTAATAGTTCGTTTAATCGCCAATGGGCTAAAGTTATACTCGAAACTTTGACTCGTCATGGCTTACGCCATATCTGTATTGCCCCCGGTTCTCGTTCGACCCCTTTAACACTTGCGGCAGCCACCAATCAAAAATTAGTTTGCCATACTCATTTTGATGAGCGTGGACTTGGGCATTTAGCGTTGGGACTTGCAAAAGCAACCAAAGAGCCTGTTGCTGTGATTGTAACGTCGGGAACTGCTGTTGCTAATTTATACCCAGCATTGATTGAAGCGGGATTAACGGGGGAACGTGTTGTCTTTTTAACTGCGGATAGACCACCTGAATTAATTGATTGTGGCGCAAACCAAGCTATTCGCCAGCAGGGTATTTTTGCAACGCATCCTTCACAAACTCTCTCTTTACCAAGACCCGCAGCAGATATTTCCGCGAGTTGGTTAGTTTCTACCCTTGATAATGCCATGAATACGTTGGTTCATGGTGCATTACACGTCAATTGTCCTTTTGCAGAACCTTTATATGGTGATGATGTTGAGATATCGACACCCTGGACTGACGCGTTAGGGGATTGGTGGCAAAGTGATAAACCGTGGCTACAAGAAACACTTTTTACTTCTGTCACTATGCACCCTCAGTGGAATGCATTACGCCAGAAAAAAGGGGTAGTTATTGCAGGGCGCATGAGTCCGGAAGAGGGGGTTGAAGTTGCAAAATGGGCTTCGCAATTAGGTTGGCCTTTATTGGGCGATGTATTATCTCAAACAGGGCAACCATTACCTTGTGCTGATTTATGGTTGAATAACCCACAGATAAAATCAGAATTAAATAAAGCTGAAATCGTTATTCAATTTGGTTCAAGTTTAACAGGTAAACGCTTATTACAATGGCAAGTAGGCTGTTCTCCAAAACGGTATTGGATTATTGATCCTATTCCGGGACGTTTAGATCCTGGTCATCACCAAGGTGAGAAATTTACATTATCACCGATGCAGTGGCTAACAGCACATCCTGCGATCGATAATTCACCGTGGACTAATGCATTAGCTAATATAGCCAAACAAACTTATCAGAAAGTCAGTGAAATAACCGATTATTTTGGTGAAGCGCAGGTTGCACACCAATTAGATAAATTACTGCCTAATGATGGACAATTATTTGTTGGCAATAGTCTGATAGTACGATTAATTGATGCATTTGCTCAGCTACCACAAGGGTATCCTGTGATGAGCAATAGAGGTGCAAGTGGTATTGATGGCTTAATTTCAACATCTGCGGGTGTTCATCGTGCAACAGAAAAGCCCACATTAACAATATTAGGTGATTTATCTGCACTGTATGATTTAAATAGTCTCGCATTGCACCAACAAGTTTATGCGCCGAATGTTATTATCGTAGTGAATAATAACGGCGGGCAAATATTTTCAATGCTACCCACGCCAGAGGCAGAACGAGAACGCTTTTACTGTATGCCTCATTCACTAAATTTTAAACACGCGGCAGCAATGTTTGGTTTGCATTATGTCTCACCAACAAGTTGGGATTCACTGTTAACGACTGTTCAGAAATGCTGGGCAGGGGCGCCAACAACGACATTAATTGAGTTAATTGTTGATGATACTGATGGTGCAAAAACATTAAATCAGCTGGTAAAACAGGTAACATCTCATGACTTTAGCATGTCAGCGATATAATACCCATAATGAAGGGCCTTGGTTAGTTTGGTTGCATGGGCTATTAGGTGAGGGGCGTGAATGGGAGTCTGTCATTCAGGCTTGTCATGAGTATCCATCACTGGTAATTGATTTGCCTCGTCATGGTGGTTCTGTTTCTATCAGCGCAAAAAATTTTATTGAAGTGAGTGCGTTGCTGACAGATACACTTAAAGAGCAAGGTATTGACCGCTATTGGTTAATTGGCTACTCGTTAGGTGGCAGAATTTCGATGTATCACGCGTGTTTTGGTGATATTACGGGATTAATGGGGTTGATTGTAGAAGGTGGAAACCCTGGGTTATATGACGCAACGGAAAAACAAAACCGTATTGCACATGATAAACGCTGGGCGGAACGTTTTCGTAATGAACCTATCCGTGACGTATTGACACAGTGGTATCAGCAACCCGTATTTGCTGATTTAAGCGATGAGAAACGCCAATTACTTATTGAAAAACGTTGTCGCAACACGGGTTTTTGTATTGCCGAAAGTTTAGAAACGCTTTCTTTAGGTCATCAGCCTTGGCTTGTCACAGAGTTACAGCAACTTACATTGCCGTTTATTTGGCTTTGTGGTGAAAAAGATAATAAATTTCAATCTATTGCGCAGCAATATTCGCTGCCATTAACGACTATCCCGCATGCTGGTCACAATGCCCATCAGGCACAGCCTGTTGCTTATGCTGCGGTGATAAATCATGTTTTATCCCTCTTTGGTTAAAGGAACCTAATTATGCTTTACCCGAGCGAAGAAAAATTATATGCACCGATTGAATGGCAGGATTGTTCTGAAGGTTTTGAAGATATCCTCTATCATAAATCAGTCGATGGCATTGCAAAAATTACGATTAACCGCCCGCAAGTACGTAATGCTTTCCGTCCTTTGACAGTTAAAGAGATGATCCAAGCATTAGCGGATGCACGATATGATGACACCATCGGCACTATTATTTTAACCGGTGCGGGTGAAAAAGCGTTCTGTGCGGGGGGTGACCAAAAAATTCGGGGTGACTACGGCGGATATCGTGATGAAAGCGGTACACATCACTTAAACGTATTGGACTTCCAACGTCAAATTCGTACTTGTCCAAAACCTGTTGTAGCGATGGTGGCGGGGTATTCTATTGGTGGTGGTCATGTTCTTCATATGATGTGCGATTTAACTATCGCAGCTGAAAACGCTATTTTTGGTCAAACAGGTCCTAAAGTAGGTTCTTTCGATGGTGGCTGGGGCGCTTCTTATATGGCGCGTATTGTTGGTCAAAAGAAAGCACGCGAAATTTGGTTCTTATGCCGTCAATATGATGCAAAAGAAGCATTAGAAATGGGCTTGGTGAATACCGTTGTTCCTTATGCTGATCTTGAAAAAGAAACAGTACGCTGGTGTCGTGAAATGCTGGAAAACAGCCCAATGGCATTACGTTGTCTGAAAGCGGCATTAAACGCAGACTGTGATGGTCAAGCGGGTCTTCAAGAATTAGCGGGTAATGCAACAATGCTGTTCTATATGACTGATGAAGGTCAAGAAGGCCGCAATGCCTTTAATGAAAAACGTCAACCTGATTTCACTCGATTTAAACGTAACCCATAATGCGAAACGCCAAACTCTATTCATTCAGCCTACCTGTAGATGCAGGCGTTGTTCTGCGCTATCAAAGGCTAAAAACGCGTGATGGTTTTCTTGTCTGTTTAGAGCAAAATGGCAAACAAGGATGGGGTGAAATTTCACCTCTTCCTGAGTTTAGCCGTGAAACTTTAGAACAAGCACAAGAAGCAGCACAATCTTGGTTAACAGCTTGGTGTGCGGGCGAAAACCCTGTTCATAGTGAACTACCCAGTGTGGCTTTTGGTATTAGCTGTGCATTAGCTGAGCTTGATGAGACGTTGCCAAAAGACGCGAATTATCGTGCAGCACCTTTATGTAATGGCGATCCGGATGATTTGATTTTAAGCCTAAATGATATGGAAGGTGAAAAGGTCGCTAAAATCAAGGTAGGATTATATGAAGCTGTGCGTGATGGGATCGTCGTTAATCTGTTATTAGAAGCTATTCCTGACTTAAAACTCAGACTCGATGCCAATCGAAGTTGGACGCCGGCAAAAGCAGAAGGCTTTGCGAAGTATGTAAATCCTGCATGGCGAGATCGCATTGCATTCTTAGAAGAGCCTTGTAAAACCCCAGAAGAGTCACTGGCTTTTTCTCAAGCAACAGGAATTAATATTGCTTGGGATGAAACAGTGCGTGATGACGGTTTTGAAGTAAAACCACAATCTGGTGTGACAACGATTGTTATCAAACCTACGCTAGTGGGAAGTCTTGAACGCTGTCAAATGCTTGTTGAACAAGCGCATGCGTTAGGGTTAGATGCCATTATCAGTTCAAGCATTGAAAGTAGTTTCGGGCTCACTCAATTAGCAAGAATTGCACAATGGTTAACACCTAATAGCATTCCAGGACTCGATAC
Organism: Proteus cibi; assembly: GCF_003144405.1. Lineage (GTDB taxonomy): Bacteria > Pseudomonadota > Gammaproteobacteria > Enterobacterales > Enterobacteriaceae > Proteus > Proteus cibi. Next base: position 22,169 of record NZ_PENW01000026.1, on the reverse strand, counting down.
CGTTGATTTAATTAAACAACAACTTATTCGTCCTTGGCCAAATGTGGATATTCCACTTATCTCTCTTGAACAGCTAGAGACAGTATGGCAACAGTAGTTCCATTTAAACAATGGCCGTGGCATCACTGGGCACAATTATACCCAAATGAAACGGCCATCATTTCAGGTGTTTCACCTATTACATGGCAACAACTAAGTTGTCATATTAATCATTTAGCTGACAATTTTGCGAAACAAGGTGTTGATACACAAAGCACTGTGCTGTTGCGTGGCAAAAATCACCTCAATCTTGTGTTTGCATTACTCGCCGTTTTTCAATGTGGCGCTAAGGTGTTGCCTTTAAATCCACAACTTCCAAAATCTTTACTTGATGAATTACTGCCTCACTTAGGTATTGATTTTTATGCTGATTTGAGTCGTTCACCGCTAGATTTAAAGGCAACTTTGCTTGATCTTAGTGGTATTGAGCTAGATAACACCTCACGTCAATATAAAACGCAAAGAATCAATGATGTCCTATGGGAGCCATCTCGTATGGCAACGCTGATTTTGACATCCGGTTCATCCGGCTTACCCAAAGCTGCGGTACACACTTTTGATGCTCATCTTTGTAGTGCAATGGGAGTTTTATCGTTAATGCCTTTGGAAAAAGGTGATAGCTGGTTGCTTTCTCTGCCTCTATTTCATGTCTCAGGGCAAGGCATACTTTGGCGCTGGCTATTACGCGGGGCAACGCTGGTGGTGCGTGAAATGCATCCATTTGAGGATGCATTGCAAGGTTGTACTCATGCCTCTTTAGTTCCCACACAACTATGGCGCTTCTTACAAAATAGAGCGCAGCAAGATAATCAACAATCTATTACCTTAAAATCTGTTTTATTAGGGGGAGCGATGATCCCTATTGAGCTAACGCAAGAAGCAGAACATTGGGGTATTCAATGTTGGTGTGGTTATGGCATGACGGAAATGGCATCGACGGTTTGTGCAAAGCGTGCTGATGGTAAAGCGGGAGTTGGGCTTCCATTAAAAGGCAAAAAAGTGAGATTAGTGGATAATGAACTCCAGATAATGTCCGACAGCGTTGCTTTAGGTTATTGGTTTGAGGGGAAATTAAAACCGTTATCGCTTACATCTGATGGGTGGTATTCAACGCGAGACAAAGGCGGTTTTATTGCTGATGAATGGTGTGTTTTAGGGCGATTAGATAATCTTTTTTTTAGTGCAGGTGAAGGTATTCAGCCAGAAGATATTGAGAAAATACTGAATACACACCCTAATGTAAGCCAATCTTTTGTTGTCCCTATTGATGATACTGAGTTTGGGCAACGTCCAGTTGCCGTTGTCGATGCAGATATTAAAATCATTACTCAATTACCCCAGTGGTATCACTCCCGATTAGCGGGATTCCAGCGTCCAGTTGCTTGCTTACAACTCCCTGAAAGCCTTAAGAATGGCGGAATTAAAATTTCCCGTAAACAAGTGCAACAATGGGTGAAAACACAATTAGGGTAAGATATTACCCTAATTAGTCACTCTTTTATTAAATTAACCCATAAATTATTTATATTTGTGTTTTTCTTTAAATACTATCATTTATTAATTTGTAAAATAAAAATCTTCAGTTAATTATTAATGGAGATAATCGATATGAATATAAGTAATAAAGAAAAAACAGTGGGGTTTAATACAGTTAGTAACTTAATGAAAGCAGGAATGCCTACTTTAAATGGGGATGATAATGGCTTAGATAAAAATTTTACTAAAATAACATTTAGTTTTCCTGATTGGAGTCAATTAAGAGGGCAAGAATATAAAACATTAACAACGATGAATAATTCTCAAAGGAATATGGCAAAAGAAGTCTTGCAACAATATAGTGATATTACAAATATTGAATTTATAGAAAAAGACAACCAATATGATACAAATATTAAATTTGGTGTTTACAATAATGTTATTGAAATAATAGATAAGAATTTTATGAATAAAAAAGATTATTTTCTGGTAGAAGGAATGGCATCTTATTTTCATAAAAATCCAGATCAAAATAAAAAAATAAACAATATTAATGATTATAATCTAGATGGACAGATCTGGATAAATATAGCAAAAACAAAGCTTATTACTAAATTAAAAAAAGTACAAAAAACAGAAAATGGAAAAAAATTATTAGAATCATTTAAGGAGAATGCGGATGGTATAGCGACTTATTTTTTAGAAGGGAATAAAGGTTTTTCATTATATGAAAATCTTAATGCAAATGGGCATATAGATAATCAAGAGGAAACTCTTGATATTGGATCAAAAATAAAACGAAATTATATACATGAAGTAGGACATGCTCTTGGTATGGGGCATACTTTTGATATCCATCTTGAATCTCCTGACGTTGAAGAAAATAGTGCAAAATACTCAGTTATGACACATAAAAAATTGAATGAAGAACTGGGCAATTTTGGCAATAACTATCCCATGAATCCGTTAATATTGGATACTTTTGTTATTCAGCAATTGTATGGCAAGAATATGACTACTCGCACTGGCGATACCATTTATGGGTTTAACTCTAATACAGAAAGAGATTTTTACAGCTTACATTCTATTGATGATGCCTTGGTTAGTTGTATTTGGGATGCGGGGGGGCACGATACTTTAGATTTCTCACAATATAATGTGGATCAAAAAATTAATTTAAATGAAGGTGCTTTTTCTGATGTAGGTGGATTACGTAGTAATGTTTCGATTGCATACGATGTCGTGATTGAAAATGCTAAAGGAGGTTTAAAAGATGATTATATTACAGGAAATAGTGCAGATAACTGCTTAGAAGGTAATGAAGGAAATGACACTTTATTGGGACGAGAAGGGAACGATACACTATATGGTGGCTTAGGTAATGATATTCTTTTTGGGGATGATGGAAACGATATTCTTATCGGTGAAGCCGGAAATGATGTTCTTTTTAGTGGCAATGGTGATGATTTATTATATGCAGGGACGGGTGATGATACGTTAATAGCAAGTATGGGAAATAATATTCTTTATGGTGGTTATGGTAATGATACTTTTATTATAAAAAAAGGTAATAACATTATCTCAGGTAACCAAGGAAAGGATACCTTTATTTTTAATTTATCAGAAAAAGTAAATAGTAATAATATTATTTTTGATTTTAATAAAGAAGAAGATTCTATATTATTTAAGTCAGGAGAGGATGATCAAATCATTAATCCAAAATTAGTTCAGTCGTTCACGGGGAATAAAAATGAGTTAACGTTGACTTATGAAAATAATAAAACAATTTTAAAGATTATGACCGAAGAAAATTCAAATATACCTAGCTTGGTTATCAATGTTACAGGCAAATTTAGCTACGATGAGCTTCTTTGTTAATAATAAAATAATTTATTTAGCAATAAAGAAAACCTCCTACTTACCAATTGATTAATAACTAGGAGGTTTGTTTTGCCGAGTTGCTCACAAGGCTTTTTATTATGCGGTTACTTAGCGTCTTTTTTTGCTAACGCTTTCATTGCTTTTTCAACACCTGCACCATATTCAGGATGGACTTTCTTAAATAGGGCTATTTGGCGTTTTTGAGTATCTTTACTTGCTTGAATGAGTTCACCTGCAATACGAGCAAACATACGTTGATGCTCTTCATCACTCAGTAATTCATACAGTGCACGAGGTTGGCTGAAATAGTCTTCATCTTCACGATGGTTCCAGTGATCTGCCGCCCCTTCAATAGATAATGGTGGCTCTTTAAAGTTAGGTTGTTCTTGGAACATACCACCATTATTTGGCTCATAGGTAATACCACTACCACTATTACCATCAACACGCATTGCACCATCACGGTGATAATTATGGAATGGGCATTGTGGTGCATTAACAGGGATTTGGTGATGGTTAACACCTAAACGATAGCGATGTGCGTCACCGTAAGAGAATAAACGACCTTGTAGCATTTTATCTGGAGAGAAACCGATACCCGGAACGATATTAGCAGGGCTAAATGCGGCTTGTTCTACATCAGAGAAATAGTTTTCAGGGTTACGGTTTAATTCAAAATAGCCCACATCGATTAATGGATAATCCGCATGAGGCCAAACTTTTGTTAAATCAAAAGGATTATAAGGTACTTTTGAGGCTTCTTTTTCTGGCATCACTTGAATTTGTAAATTCCAACGAGGGAAATCACCACGTTCAATCGCATCAAATAAATCACGTTGTGAGCTTTCTCTGTCTTTACCAACCAGCGCTTCAGCTTCATCATCCATTAGATTTTTAATGCCTTGCTGACAACGGAAGTGAAATTTAACCCAAAAACGCTCATTATCTTTATTGATAAAGCTATACGTATGGCTACCAAAACCATGAATAAAGCGATAACTCTGTGGTAAACCACGGTCACTCATATCAATAGTTAATTGGTGTAAAGCTTCTGGTAAATGAGAGAAGAAATCCCATTTGTATGCCATATTGCGTAGGTTAGTCTTAGGATCACGTTTTACAACGTGGTTTAAGTCTGGAAATTTCAGGGCATCACGAAGGTAGAAAACAGGAGTATTGTTACCCACCATATCCCAGTTACCTTCTTCAGTATAAAATTTTAACGCAAAGCCACGAATATCACGTTCGGCGTCTGCGGCACCTCTTTCACCCGCAACAGTTGAAAAGCGAGCAAACATTTCTGTTTTTTTACCCACTTTAGAGAAAATTTTAGCTCGAGTATATTTTGTAATATCGTGAGTGACTTTAAATGTACCAAAAGCGCCAGAGCCTTTTGCGTGCATACGTCTTTCTGGAATAACTTCACGATCAAAGTGAGCCAGTTTTTCTAAAAACCAGACATCTTGAAGTAACATTGGACCACGAGGGCCTGCTGTCATCGAGTTATTATTGTCTACAACAGGTGCGCCTGACGCCGTTGTTAGCTTTTTCTTTTCCATCACATATCTCCAGTTTATGAAATAGTCAACGTTCTAAAAAAATAGCATGTGTGAATAAAACGAAGCGAACAGCCTTATATTTATTATGGTTAATATTGACTGTAATTCCACTTTAGCAATAATAAAATCATTAATAAAACCAATTAGACCAATAACATTGATAGGTTATAGTTATTTACATAACTTGAATAATCTACAGGTTACTTCGCAATTTACGCTAAATTTGCTGATGGGTTCATAGTACAATCTAGCCTTTAATCAATTATTTGTTGGAGCAATAATAATGAGAAAGTATTTATTAGCTGGTGCTATGGGAGCAATGTTATTTGCAGGGACGGCTAATGCAGCTTCTGTGAATTTTCAAGTCGGCGATCACTATACAGATTTGCGTGGTGGATTAGGAAATCCTAATTCTGGACTTTCCTTTAATGGTAATTGGGCGCGTAGTGATCATGATGGTCAAATGGGAACATTAGGTGCTAAGTTTGCTTTACCATTAGGACCATTTTCAGCAAGTGTTGGTGGAAAGGCGGTTTATTTATCACCTAAAGATGGTGATGATGGTGCCGCATTAGCGGGTGGTGTAGGGCTTAATTGGGATGTTCTGCCATCATTAAGTCTATATGGAGAGCTTTATGGTTCTCCTGAAGGCTTAACCTCAGGTAGTGAATCATATTATGAAGCAGATGTGGGCGCACAATTAACGGTATTTAAACCACTGCATGTTAATGCGGGTTATCGCGTGATTGAAATTGAGAATTCACATCATAGAAATAATAATAAATTGGCTGATGGTTTCTATCTTGGCGCGGGTTTAAGCTTCTAATAGAAGATGTCATCATTGAATTAAACAAAAAGCAGGTGTTGAGAAATCAACACCTGCTTTTTGTTGCCAGTATAAAAGGGGATTAACCTACTTGTGGCAATAAACCAAAAGTAATCGCGATTTGAATACCAATTACAACGAGTCCACAAGTAAATACAACGCCTAATGCACCTTTCCCACCTTTAACTTTGTATTTATCTGCGCCGTTTTGTGCTTGTCTGACTTTCCATACTAATAAAGCAGGGAGAAGCAACGCTAAAATTGATAGCGCAATAGCGGCATAGGCTAAAGCTTGCACAAAGTTAGGGAAATAAAGCGCACAAACTAACGGCGGAACAAAGGTTAATAGGCTAGATTGTATACGTCCAGACGCATGATTACTGCGCTTAAATAAATCCGCAAGATAATCAAATAAACCTAATGCAACACCGAGGAATGAGGTCGCCAACGCTAATGCAGCAAATAAGTTAACTGCAATATTCACGCGAGGTGTAGCAACAACATCACGAATAGCTGTCAGTAAGCCATTTAATCCAGATTGTTGCGCCATAATTCCCATAAAAGTATTCGTTGGGATGGCACCTAATGTGGCAATTTGCCATAAAATATAAGCAACAAGAGGGATAGCACTACCCGTAATAAAGATAATACGTAGCTTTTTAATATCGCCATTCATGTAACTTACGATACTCGGCACACTCCCATGAAAACCAAATGAGGTGAAAATAACAGGAATAGCAGAAAGAATAAGCCCATACGCTACAGGCATTGAGGTTAAGTTTACTGATTCAACGTGAGGTAACATCACAATCAGCATAAATATGAGGAAGAAAACTTTTGCGGTAAACAATAGACGGTTAATCATATCAACCGATGTGGTACCAATTCCTACCACAGCGCCGCCAATCACTGTAAAGATAATAATACCTTGTGTGATAGAAAGCTCATGACCAATCCAAGATGAAAGGGTCGCTGAAAGTAGTTCACCTGCACCGCTAATATAAGCCGTTGTTAGTGCATACATTAATAGTAATAGTGCGAGCCCAGTGATGACTTGACCACCGATACCAAGATAGCGCTTTGCAATAGAGCCAAGACCAGTATGAGGATCGTTGTATTGATAAACTTCCACCAGCAGTAACGCGGTATAGCTCATCAATAACCATAAGCCAACAAGCAATAGCATCATCGTGCTAAAGCCAATACCCACAGCAGCCAGTGGCATTGCCAACATACCTGCCCCAATTGTTGTTCCTGCAACAATAAAAACACTGCCTATAGTGCGATTCTTCACAAGATCCTCTGTTCACGAGACTATTTTATTTACTTAAAAAGCAGGGTATAAGAATGGTAAATTTCTGTCAAATTTTAATTACGTAGGCTGTAATGATTAGTTTACAAAAATAATTTTGTGAATAAAAAAACGCCAATCATAAATATGAATTGGCGCTTTAAGAGATAGGTTTATAAGAGCGTTATTCGTCAAGCTCTACCATTCGTCTTATTTGATCACGATTAATTTGTTTGAGTTGTCCAGTTTCTGCATCTTTGTAGGTAATTAATCCTGTTGCTTCATCTTCTTGGGGTTTATCTGTCGTTAAAATTGTTTCCCCATTTACTGTTTCTATTTTTTGTGGACTTGAACAGCCTGCAACGAGAAGAATGGATGTAGAAATAGCAATGACTGAGAAAATAGACTTTAATTTCATAATGCTTTTCCTTTTTTTATCGTGTTAACTTAACCTTAGTCAAAGTTGAACAAGAGTGTTAGGAAAAAGCTCAAATTAAGATAATTCAAATTATTCAGAGTAAATTTCTATTTCAATATCACTGATGGGGTGACAGCTACAAGGTAAGATTTCATCAGGTTGGATAAACGCTAAAGGCTCATTGCGATAACAAACCTTGCCCTTCACTAAACGTAGACGACAAGAGCCACAATAGCCTTCACGACATTGGTATTCGACTTGGACTTTCCCATGTTCTAATGCATCAAGCAAAGAAGGATGGGTGTCAGGATGAAATTCTACAGGTCTTGAAAGACCCTGCTGATGCAGGGTCACTTTATGAGATGCCATAACGTATCGGTGTTATTTCTCAGAGTTACAGTTCAAAGTTACTTAAGTCATCAGTATCAACTTGTGAATCGATTTGACCCACGAGGTAAGAACTGACTTCAACTTCTTGAGGTGCAACTTGAACGTTGTCAGACACTAACCATGCATTGATCCATGGAATAGGGTTAGAACGCGCTTTAAATGGTAATTTAAGACCCACAGCTTGCATGCGAATATTGGTAATATATTCCACATATTGGCAAAGGATATCTTTATTTAAACCAATCATCGAGCCTTCAGAGAATAGGTATTCAGCCCACTCTTTTTCTTGCTCGGCAGCTTCAACAAACAGGTCATAACACTCTTGCTCACATTCCGCTGCAATTTCTGCCATTTCAGGATCATCTTGACCTGAACGCAGTAAATTCAGCATGTGCTGTGTGCCTGTTAAGTGTAGCGCTTCATCACGAGCAATGAGTCTAATGATCTTCGCGTTACCTTCCATCAGCTCACGCTCAGCAAAGGCAAATGAACAGGCAAAGCTAACGTAGAAACGAATCGCTTCTAGCGCGTTGACGCTCATTAAGCACAGATAAAGCTGTTTCTTTAATTTGCGTAATGTGACATGAACTGTTTTACCTTTAACCTGATGGTTGCCTTCACCATACATGTGATAAAGATTTGTTAGCTTGATTAACTCATCATAATAAGAAGAAATGTCACGCGCGCGTTTTAAAATCTCTTCATTTTCAACGATATCATCAAACACAACGGACGGATCGTTAACGATATTACGAATAATATGAGTATAAGAACGTGAGTGAATGGTTTCAGAGAATGACCATGTTTCAACCCATGTTTCTAACTCTGGGATTGAGATTAAAGGTAAGAATGCCACATTAGGGCTTCTGCCTTGAATTGAATCCAACAGTGTTTGATATTTTAAATTACTAATGAAAATATGTTTTTCATGATCAGGTAACGCATTATAGTCAATACGATCACGAGAAACGTCCACTTCTTCTGGACGCCAGAAGAAGGAGAGCTGTTTTTCAATTAGCTTTTCAAAAATAGGGTATTTTTGCTGATCATAACGCGCTACGTTAACAGGTTGCCCAAAAAACATGGGCTCCTGAAGTTGATCATTTTTAACTTGTGAAAAAGTAGTATAAGACATAGCTTCCTCAATTAAATTTTACACGCGCCGCCTTCACAATCTGAATCTTCGGTCTCAACGACTTCTTCCAGATCACCCTGTACATCATCTGCACCATCACGGGTATTGTGATAATAAAGTGTTTTCACACCATATTTGTAAGCGAGCAGCAAATCTTTTAGCAGTTGGTTCATCGGAACCTTACCGCTAGGGAAACGAGTAGGATCGTAGTTAGTGTTTGCTGAAATTGCTTGGTCAACGAATTTTTGCATGATACCCACTAACTGCAAGTAACCTTCAATACTTGGCATTTGCCACAGTAATTCATAAGCGCCTTTCAAACGCTCATACTCAGGAACCACTTGACGTAAAATACCGTCTTTAGAGGCTTTAATACTGATATAACCACGTGGTGGTTCGATACCATTTGTCGCATTCGAAATTTGCGAAGATGTTTCTGATGGCATCAGCGCAGACAGTGTTGAGTTACGTAAACCGTGCTCTTTAATGTCTTTGCGTAAACTTTCCCAATCGTAATGCAGAGGTTCTTTTGTCAGTACATCCAATGATTTTTTATAGGTATCAATAGGTAAAATACCTTCAGCGTACGTGGTTTCATTAAACCATGGACATGCGCCTTGTTCTTTCGCTAATTCGTTAGATGCTTTTAATAAATAGTATTGAATTGCTTCAAATGCACGATGGGTTAAGTTGTTTGCACTACCATCAGAGTAGCGAACACCGTGTTTTGCTAAATAATAAGCAAAGTTAATAACACCAATACCTAAGGTACGACGACCCATTGCACCTTGTTTTGCCGCTAAAATTGGATAATCTTGGTAATCCAACAGTGCATCCAATGAACGAACGGCTAAACGAGCAAGTTCTTCTAAATCATCAAGATTTTCAATTGCACCTAAGTTAAATGCAGATAATGTACACAGTGCAATTTCACCATTAGGATCTTTAATATCATTTAATGGTTTAGTTGGCAGTGCAATTTCTAAGCATAAGTTTGATTGGCGAATAGGTGCAACAGCCGGATCAAATGGGCTATGTGTATTACAATGGTCAACGTTCTGAATGTAAATACGGCCAGTTGAGGCACGTTCTTGCATCATTAATGAGAATAACTCAACCGCTTTAACTTGTTTTTGGCGGATGCTCTTATCTTTCTCATATTGCACATATAAACGTTCAAATTCATCTTGATCAGCAAAGAATGCATCATATAAACCTGGAACATCAGAAGGGCTGAATAAAGTAATATCCTGACCTTTGATTAAACGTTCATACATTAATTTGTTTAACTGAACACCGTAATCTAAATGACGAACACGGTTATCATCAACACCACGGTTATTTTTCAGTACTAGCAGGCTTTCAACTTCTAAATGCCATAATGGGTAGAACAAGGTTGCTGCACCACCACGAACACCCCCTTGTGAGCAAGATTTTACCGCAGTTTGGAAGTGTTTATAGAACGGAATACAACCTGTATGGAATGCTTCACCATTACGAATAGCACTTCCTAATGCACGAATACGCCCCGCATTAATACCAATACCCGCACGTTGAGAAACATATTTCACAATGGCACTTGATGTCGCATTGATAGAATCAAGGCTGTCGTCACACTCAATTAAAACACAAGAGCTAAATTGACGAGTTGGTGTTCTTACGCCTGCCATGATTGGCGTTGGTAATGAGATTTTAAAAGTTGAAATCGCATTATAGAAACGTTCGATATAGTCCATACGTGTTGCTTGTGGATAACGAGAGAACAAGCAAGCTGCCACTAAAACATATAAGAACTGTGCGCTTTCGTAAATTTCACCCGTAATACGGTTTTGAACGAAGTATTTACCTTCTAATTGTTTAACCGCAGCGTAGGAGAAATTCATATCACGTTGATGAACAATAAAATTATTCATCTGTTCGAACTCTTCTTGTGTGTAATCTTCAAGAAGATGGCGATCGTACTTGCCTAAATCGACTAGTTTTTTAACGTGCTCATACAGTGTTGGTGGCTCAAATTGACCATACGCTTTTTTACGTAAATTAAATACGGCAAGACGGGCAGCGAGATACTGATAATCAGGCGTTTCACCAGAGATTAAGTCTGCAGCAGCTTTTACCAGCGTTTCATGGATATCAGCAGTTTTGATACCATCATAAAACTGAATCTGAGAACGTAATTCAACTTGAGATACAGAGACATTTTCTAGACCTTCAGCGGCCCAGGTGATAACACGGTGAATTTTGTCTAAGTCAATGCGTTCTTTATGACCATCACGTTTTGTGACGAGCAGGCTGTGATTCATGAGCGATGCACCTTTCTTGCATTAGTGTTACCTGAAATTTTATACCGCAAAAAAACGCTCCCGATGACAAACTGTGTCAAGGAGTCTTGTGGTGTGAAATTTAAGGAAACACAATATATAGGGGTTGGTTCAAATGGTGATAACAAGATAAAGGTAATTGAGAGATTGATCAAGTGTACAAATCTGATTGTTTCTGTGGATAAATAGGGGATAAATTTTTTAACAACTGCCTGTACCCTGCATAAATACAGGCAGTAAGAAACACAAATTCAAGTGACAACGATGTAAAGTCAATTTTAAAAAATGTGATCGTTTGATGTTTTATTAAACCAAATCAAACTTTCAGTTTCACGAATTCGAGTTATGTGTCGATTGTGTGTGCACCATATAATTCACATCGACATTGGGTGCTAATCGGAATTTGTCAGTGATCGGGTTATAATGTAAACCAATCATGTTTTTGCTACGTAAATCGGTTTCATCGACCCAACTCAGTAATTCTGAGGGGCGAATAAACTTATTAGCATCATGTGTGCCCTTAGGTACCATATTCAGAATATACTCCGCACCGACAACGAGCATTAGCCATGCTTTTTTATTCCGATTGATGGTTGAGAAGAAAACATGTCCACCCGGTTTTACCAGTTTTGCACAGGCTCTTACAACAGAAGATGGGTCAGGAACGTGCTCTAACATCTCCATACAGGTCACAACGTCGTAAGTTTGTGGGTTTTCATTCGCGTGGTTTTCAACCGTATCTTGAATGTAAGTGACAGGAATGCCTGATTCCAGAGAGTGTAAACGTGCAACTTGTAATGGCTCGGTTCCCATATCAAGACCTGTTACTTCAGCTCCAGTACATGCCATACTTTCAGACAAAATACCGCCACCACAACCAACATCTAGGACTTTTTTTCCAAAAAGGCCGTCTGCGCGTTCTTGAATATAGTTGAGTCTTAGTGGGTTGATGCGGTGTAATGGCTTAAATTCACCTTCAAGATCCCACCACCGTGATGCGACGCTTTCAAACTTGTCGATTTCATGCTGATCCACGTTAGCATGTAAAGAGGTTGTTTTATCATTCATCAGAAAGTATTACTCCTATTTTCATATTGCCATGATTCTACCAACGTTAGACGGTGAAATCGAAGAGAATAGCGAAAGGATCATTAATTTAGTTGTTTCCTTTTTCCAAAAATTGGCGATTTGTGGTATAGTTCTAAACCTTTGAATCCGTAGTATGAGGGACAGTGGCTCCATGAGCGACATTGCCAGAGAAATCACACCAGTTAATATCGAAGAAGAGCTGAAAAGCTCATATTTGGATTATGCGATGTCTGTTATTGTAGGACGCGCATTACCCGATGTTCGAGACGGACTGAAGCCAGTACACCGCCGAGTGCTTTTCGCGATGAATGTACTAGGAAACGATTGGAATAAACCTTATAAAAAATCAGCCCGTGTTGTTGGGGATGTTATCGGTAAATATCACCCGCACGGTGACAGTGCTGTTTATGAAACGATTGTTCGTTTAGCACAGCCTTTTTCTATGCGTTACATGTTGGTTGACGGGCAGGGTAACTTCGGGTCAGTTGATGGTGACTCGGCGGCTGCGATGCGTTATACCGAAGTTCGTATGGCGAAAATCGCCCATGAACTGCTGGCGGATTTGGAAAAAGAAACGGTTGATTTTGTTCCTAACTATGATGGAACAGAACATATTCCGGCAGTAATGCCAACCCGTATTCCAAACTTGTTAGTCAATGGTTCTTCAGGGATTGCGGTAGGGATGGCAACAAACATTCCACCACATAACCTAGGCGAAGTTATCGACGGTTGCCTTGCTTACGTCGATAACGAAGACATCACGATTGAAGAGTTGATGGAACATATTACGGGGCCTGATTTCCCGACTGCCGCTATTATTAATGGTCGCAGAGGAATTTTAGATGCTTACCGTACTGGTCGCGGAAAAATTTATATCCGTGCTCAGGCTGATATCGAAACTGATGAGAAAACAGGTCGCGAAACTATTATCGTGACAGAAATTCCTTATCAGGTGAATAAAGCTCGCTTAATTGAAAAAATTGCAGAGCTTGTTAAAGATAAGCGTATTGAAGGTATTAGCGGATTACGTGACGAGTCTGATAAAGACGGTATGCGTATTGTCGTTGAAATCAAACGTGATGCTGTGGGTGAAGTGGTATTAAATCACTTATTCTCACAAACACAAATGCAGGTTTCTTTCGGTATTAATATGGTTGCACTTCATCAAGGGCAACCAAAATTATTAAATTTAAAAGAAATTATCTCTGCCTTTATTCGTCACCGTCGTGAAGTTGTTACCCGTCGTACTATTTACGAATTACGTAAAGCGCGTGACCGTGCTCATATCTTAGAAGCATTGGCTGTTGCTTTGGCGAACATTGACCCAGTTATTGAAATGATCCGTCAAGCACCGAATCCTGCAGAAGCAAAAGCCGCATTAATTGCACAACCTTGGGATTTAGGTAGCGTTTCTACCATGTTAGAGCGTGCTGGCGACAGCAACGTTGCTCGTCCTGAATGGTTAGAACCACAATATGGTGTGCATGACGGTAAGTACTATCTGACAGAGCAACAAGCTCAAGCTATTTTGGATCTGCGTTTGCAGAAACTGACCGGTCTTGAACATGAAAAACTGTTAGATGAATATCGTGAGTTATTACTCCAAATTGCTGAGCTGTTACATATCTTAAGAAGCCCAGAGCGTCTGATGGAAGTCATTCGTGAAGAGCTAAATGCGATTAAAGATCAATATAATGATCCTCGTCGTACTGAGATCACTGAAAATACGGCTGATATTAATATTGAAGACTTGATCAATGAAGAAAATGTTGTTGTAACACTTTCTCACCAAGGTTACGTTAAATATCAACCACTTACCGATTACGAAGCACAGCGTCGTGGCGGTAAAGGTAAATCAGCAGCAAGAATTAAAGAAGAAGACTTTATCGATCGTCTATTAGTGGCTAACACTCATGATACGATTTTATGCTTCTCAAGCCGTGGTCGACTTTACTGGATGAAAGTTTACCAGTTACCAGAAGCAAGTCGCGGTGCTCGTGGTCGTCCAATTATCAACTTACTTCCTCTTGAGCAAAATGAACGTATTACGGCTATTTTGCCAGTAAGAGAGTATGAAGAAGGTAAGTTTGTCTTTATGGCAACGGCAAGCGGAACCGTGAAGAAAACACCTCTGCAAGATTTCAGCCGCCCTCGTAGTGCCGGTATCATTGCCGTTAATTTAAATGAAGGCGATGAGTTAATTGGTGTTGATTTAACCGATAGCACTAACGAAGTTATGTTGTTCTCTGCGGACGGTAAAGTGGTTCGCTTTGCAGAAGATTGTGTTCGCCCAATGGGTCGTACTGCGACAGGTGTTCGTGGTATGAAACTGAGCGATGATGATAAAGTGGTTTCACTCATCATTCCTCGTGGTGAAGGTGATATCTTAACTGTAACTGAGAATGGTTACGGTAAACGTACTGCTCAAAGCGAATACCCAACGAAAAATCGTGCAACACAAGGCGTTATCTCTATCAAAGTGAGTGAGCGTAACGGTAAAGTTGTTGGTGCAATTCAAGTTGAAGAAACTGACCAAATTATGATGATCACTAATGCGGGTACATTAGTTCGTACACGTGTTTCTGAAGTCAGCATTGTTGGACGTAATACACAAGGGGTTACCTTAATTCGTACAACAGAAGGTGAGTTGGTTGTTGGCTTGCAACGTGTCGAAGATGAAGATGATGCATTAGATGACGATGAAGTTAATGAAGTTATTAACGAAGCGCCATCAGAAGCACCTGATTCAGATTTAGCAGATGATGCGGACGAAGAATAATATTTATCATTATTTGATGTATAAATAAGAGAAAGCAGGCATAATTGCCTGCTTTTTTTATGTGGTAGGATCAGTTAACCATCAGAAAAAATTATCTTGATGATAAAGATCATATCATTCAGACATACAGTAACTTCTGCTAGAATAGAATAAGTTTCTTATGCGGTAGGCACTATTGATTAGGGTGGTTGCTTGAGATATCTCTCGTCCTTTAAAACATCGTTAAAGATTTCCCGCTACCTTTTTCGCATATTAGGTATTATGTTGTGGGCGATGGGTGCATTGTTAACCATGTTTTACCTTATCAATATCTTCAATGATACTAAATCTGATATTCGGCAAGAGTATAGTAATAATTACACTAATCTCCTTGGCTTCTTTAGGCAAACCTCTGGCACCATCCGTGATTTACAATATCTTGCAGAACGGCATCAAGAACAGATCAATTTAAATCCGGGTATGAAAAATTCATTATTTTATGAAGGACCATTCTCACTTCATAAGCTTAATGAAACCGCAGATTGTGAATTATTCAAAGGGCAAACAAACAACTATTTTCGCTCGTTTAATAGTATCTTATATTATTGGAAAGATAATACTCCGGCATTACAAGGGATAAACCAAGTCTTTATGGTGGGTTCCCATAGCATGTGTATGATTAACTTTCCTTTGCGCGCATCCCCTGTTGATACTGAAATGTTGAAAAAAATGGTTTACGAGAACACGCGTAATTACATTAATCAACGTGCACAAGGCAAAGAAGTAAACCAATATTGGATAGTGCCAGATGCAAAAGGGGATAGTGGCATTTTATATGTGATGTCACCCGTTTATGCCTCAGGCAAATTTATTGGTCTGATTGGTATTGAAAGGGCTATTCGTCTTGAATATTTTTCTCCTGCCAAAGATAGAGTCATTTCAATTCACCTTCTTAATAGCAGAAATACGACGGTTTTAAGCTATCCTGCAGAAAATAACTATCATACAGTTAAACAAGTTCCTGATGTCAGTGCTCCTTATTTTGGTTTTGATGAAGACTTTAGTGATTTAGTCGCTAAGCGCAAATTATTGCCTTCATCTTTTAGTGTGGTGTATTCATTACCACTCAAACAAATTTTAAATGAATTTAAATTCACGATTTTTAATGCGCTGATCTTAAATATTATTTCAGCCATTATGATTTTTATCTTCGTATGGATCTTTGAGAGAAAAATATTCTCTCCAGCCGAAAATAATGCCTCTCGTTTGGAAGAGCATGAGCAGTTTAACCATAAGATTGTGGCATCAGCGCCGGTTGGGATCAGTATTCTTAGAATACGTGATGGCATGATCATTTTAAGTAACGAGTTAGCACATAACTATTTTCGCTTACTTAGCCATAGTGATAAACAAAATATCCTTTCTATTATTGCTGAGAAAAGTAGCAATATGGTCGATGTTGTGACCAACAACCGTAATCATTTGCAAATAAGCTTTGTTAACTCACGTTATCAAAATGAAGATGTCGCCATTTGTGTTTTAGTGGATATCAGCGCACGAGTTAAAATGGAGCGCTCACTACAAAATATGGCGACAGCTGCAGAGCAAGCTAACCAAGCTAAATCGATGTTCTTGGCAACTGTGAGCCATGAATTACGAACACCACTTTATGGCATTATTGGTAATTTAGAGTTATTACAATCCCTTACACAAAGCGATGATACTGCGAGATTATTAAAAACGATGGATAACTCGTCATCATTATTACTAAAAATTATTAGTGATATCCTCGATTTCTCAAAAATTGAATCTAAACAGTTAAAAATTGATATTCAGCCATTTAATTGTCGCCAAGTACTCTCTTTTGTTATCTCTAACTATTTACCGTTGATTGCGAAAAAAGATTTAGCTATTTACTGTTTTATCGAACCTGATGTACCTAAAGTGGTAAATAGTGATCCTGTTCGTGTACAACAAGTTATCTCTAATCTATTGAATAATAGTATTAAATTTACTACAACTGGATGTATTACCCTGCATCTTTATAAAGATGATTATTATCTCTATTTTGATATTCACGATACAGGGCGAGGGATCAGTGACAAAGCATTGCATGAGCTTTTCGAACCTTTCTTCCAAGTATCTCAAAATACAGAAAGTGCATCAGAAGGAACTGGATTAGGTTTAGCCATTTGTGAAAAGCTGATCAACTTAATGGATGGGGATATCAGCGTTGTTTCTCAAGAAAATATTGGTAGCCGCTTTACGGTTCGTATACCGCTTTATGGCGCTTTAGCAGAAGTAGAGACTTCTTCTAAACAGAATATTTATAAAGAAAGTAATATTCGTTGTTTTATTGATATTAAAAATCTTTATTTAGAAGGTTTTATTGGTCGATACCTGCGTTACTTTGGTTTGAGTTGTGAATTATTGACTGAAGAAGTGGTGATATCTTCAACTGATTTTATTATTACTGATTACGATGTACCAAGAAAAGATAACTGCCAATTTATTAGGATCAATGAACATTATTTTGAGCCATCGAAGAAAACAGCTAAAAATGTCTGGGTCTGCAGTACTTATAAACTAAACGAATTAACAAAAATAATACTGCAATTGCCACAAAACAAAGTTGAAGCAAATTGTGTGGAAATAGTGGCGCAAGATGTTGATTGTGGCTTACAAGCATTAACTGTTCTTATTGTTGATGATCACCCAATAAACCGCTTATTGTTGACCGATCAACTGAAAAAAATTGGTTTTAATACAGCAACAGCAGAAGATGGCTGTGATGCATTAACGTACTTAGCTAAAAATCATATTGATATCGTGCTGACAGATGTCAATATGCCAAACATGAATGGTTATCAACTGGCAACACATATAAGAGAAATAGGCAGTCATATGCCAGTAATAGGTGTGACGGCGAATGCGATTGCAGAAGAGAAGCAACGCTGTATTGATGCAGGAATGAATGATTGTGTATCTAAACCTGTTTCTCTCTCT
The DNA here is from genome assembly GCF_003144405.1 of Proteus cibi. Taxonomy (GTDB): domain Bacteria; phylum Pseudomonadota; class Gammaproteobacteria; order Enterobacterales; family Enterobacteriaceae; genus Proteus; species Proteus cibi. Next base: position 3,980 of record NZ_PENW01000026.1, on the reverse strand, counting down.
ATTTTAAGAGAAGTGTTGGTGAAGCATATTCCTAAAGAATAATTCTAGATCGCTTGCAAAAACGAGTAAAAAAATAAGGCGAAAATGACGCAATCACAAAGCATTTTGATAGATAAAATGAAACAAACTGATTGAAGAAGAGTGAGGAAGTCTCTGTAACAGTCTGTAGACGCAAAACCGAGTAAAGATAGGCTATAAAGCTATGCGGTTTATAAAGTGTTTCTGAGCAGGAAATATTTGCAAGGAAAGAGAGATAAGCGCAAAGAGGATAAGGGCTAAAGAGTAGTAAAAATGTAAAAAGCAGAGAAGCTCCCACAAAGGGTTGAGCTTCCTGATTTTATCGGTGCGACTATGGTAGTTACGGTGAAATTAATCTGGGCCGTTAATTTCCTTATCAATAGTCACTGATGACAAATAATTAAGTAATGCGATATCGTTATCGACACCTAATTTCATCATGGCTGATTTTTTCTGACTACTAATCGTTTTGATACTACGATTAAGTTTTTTCGCGATTTCAGTCACAAGGAAGCCTTCAGCAAATAATCTCAGCACTTCACTTTCTTTTGGTGACAAACGCTTATCGCCATAACCATTTGCATTTACTTTTTCAAGTAGTTTCGCAACGCTTTCAGGCATGAATTTCTTGCCTTTTTGTAGCGCAGCCAATGCTTTTGGCAGATCAGTCGGAGCACCTTGTTTAAGCACAATACCTTCAATTTCGAGATCAAGGACGGCGCTTAAAATAGCTGGGTTGTTATTCATTGTGAGTACAATAATCGACAAATTAGGATAATGTCTTTTGATGTACTTAATGAGAGTAATACCATCACCATACTTATCGCCAGGCATAGATAAGTCAGTAATTAAAGCATCCACATTTAACTTAGGTAAGTTATTGATAAGTGAAGTTGAATCTTCAAATTCACCTACAACATTGACCCATTCAATTTGTTCTAAAGATTTACGAATACCGAATAAAACGATTGGGTGATCATCGGCAATAATAATATTAAGGTTATTCATGTTTAATTGTTACCTTGCTGCAGCAACTGTTGAATCCATTTATCCAGTTGAGTGATACGTTCTTTGATCTCTAATTCATTATGATTTTTTATGTCATGCTCTAAATATTCACAGCTTTCTCTGAGATATTCTAAATCTAACATGGCAAAAACCCCTTTTAGACGATGAGCTGTCTGGGCTAGAGAATGAAAGTCTTTATTTGTTGCTTCTAAGTGTAGTTTTTCAACATCAATAGGAACAGTACTGATAAATAGTTCCTTATAATCACTACCATTCAACTTCTTCCTATAATTATTAAGAATTACTTCGTATTTATCAAGGTTATTATTTTCATCCCAAATACTCTTTTTAGTTGTATCTAGGGGAAATGACTCATTTTCTTCAATTAAATAAGTAATAGCCTCTATTAAAGGATCACCGAAGTTATAGTTACACTTTATTAAATCTTTTGATATTTTTTCAAATCCAACAATAGAGCTCATTAATAATATTGTTGGTGCTTCAGGATTATCATTCGGTGTATCCCTAAGTATGATATCGTATTCAGGATAAAGATTCTCTCTATTTTTATCAAAGTATGTAGCACCATATTTATCAAGCTGTTGACAGATGATTTTTTCTATTTCAGGGTTTTTTATGGCGATTTTTGCGTTTATTCCTTCTAATAATACGTTAAAAGTCCGTTCTTCCGTATCTATATGCTGGTATGGGAGTACAATTCGGAAATGAGAACCAATACTTTCTTGGCTCTTAATCGTTAATTCTCCTTGTATTTTATTACATAGCAAATGGCATAAATAAAAAATAATACCTGAATTCGAATAATATTTGTCTCCCATTGCTTGACCCAGGAATGGGTATTTTATATTAGCAATATCTTGAGGTGTAAGCCCACTTCCGCTATCAATAATATCAATAAGTATTTCTTCTTTATCTTTATTTTTAACTAAATTCAGATTAACGGTTATCTTTCCATAATTAGTCGTACTAATGGCATAATTAATCAATGATAAAATAATCTTACTTAAAGCAGGGCCATCGTTAATTAAAAGTAATCCAGGTCTTATATTATTGTGGAAATAAAGTGTTAGACCTTTTCTTATCATAAAAGGTGATGCGGTTATCAGAATAGATTCAACTAATGTTGATAGTTCAAATTCATCCTTATGAATCTTCCATTCTTTATTTTCTAACTTATTAATTAATGTAATATTTTCTATCCATTCAGAAATGTAATTTGTTTTCTCTAGTAATAAGCTAAGCAATTGTTGATGAGTGTCTTCGGGTAATAATTCTTTGAATTGATAAACCATCTCATTTATATCTTTGATGGGGCGCATTAATTCTAATGACATATTAGATAAGATTTTGCGTCGTGCGATGGTGTTTTTCTCATATTCTTGCTGTGCCAGTTGTAATTTTTTATTGATAAGTGCTTCGTTATCTTTATTCAGAAATATGAATAATGATGTATTGTCAATATTGTTATTGTTACTTGTTCGTATTTCATAAATTTCGTTGTTGATGGCTGTTTGAATTAAACCATTGTGTTCAACCGCCATTTGGCGGATCTTAGATAAATCGATATGAGGCAGTAATTTTTCCGCATGACTGTTACTAATAATCTTATGGTTAGAGGAGAAATTATAGACTAATAATCCTATCGGAAGATTTGAAATGATGTCGTTTGTCATCTCTTCTTTGATCCGTAGATTACGTGTCATAGAAATATAAGGGAAAACGTACTTATTACGGATATAGATATGACCAAAAACGGAGATAGAAATAAATACAAATAGGCTAATTAATAACCAAATATTTTTGTAGGCTATCTCTTTTATAATCGATTTCATTGGGTATTCATAAGAGAGTGAATATGGGATACCAATAATCGGTTGAGAAAAAATTAGTGAAGAGCCGTCGGTTGATATTTCAATGTCATTCTTGTCATAAACAGATTGTTGACCTGTCGGAAGTAATCTTAAGTAGTGTGGAGATAGCTCTGAAGGCAAGAAATTATTGATAGGTAAATCAAATGCTACTACGCTGGTTAACTGACCCGGCACATTAAACATAATACGATAAGTGTAGTAATAGATGTTTTCTGTAGACATTTTCCTGATAGGAGAAAGACTTTCTTTTTCATCTAATGCGGTTGATTGCATCAATAATTCAGACCGCTTATTTTCAGCTGTTAATGTTAAATAGCTTTCTTTGTAACGGATCTCCGGCTTAAGTACAGAATGGGTGGTAATTAAGATAAGATCATTCCCTTTACCATTTAGATAATAAAGTGAACTGTAATCATTACGTACACCCCAAAGAATTTCGAGTGAATTGGCAAATCGTTGTGCTAACTGAAAGGTCTGCTCATTGGGTTTACCAAATATAATGGAATCTACAGTTTGGTCTCGTCCTTCAAGCCAAAATACATCTGAACGTAATTTTATTGGATTAAGTCGCAATACGGGGAATGCCGAGGTATCTGTTACTTTATTTGATAACTGAAAAAGCTGATTAGAGTGATAACGGTAATCTTCAACCTGTCGAGCGAATTTTTGAGTTGTATTGTTGATAGCATTTTTTTTGCTATCTAGCCAAGTGTCAAAATAACTGTAAGCGTAGAGAAAAAGTGATATGACCATAAAAAGAAGAAACAGGGCATATAAACGAGTTAGTGTATTTGGCTTGAGTTGGTTCAATGTACGCATTCAGTTTGCGAGCCTTTAAGAGACAATGTAGTTAAAAATAGAAAATTGAATAAACAATCACCATTATTCAGCCATTATATTAACAGGTTATCTTATTAAAAGGGATATTCGGATGAACTTTGAGCAAACAAACAAAAAAATCCAATTTTTTTACAATCGGAGCTAGACAGCGGGGTCAGAGATAGGCATAATTCCGCGCTATGGAAGGATGGCCGAGTGGCTGAAGGCAGCGGTCTTGAAAAC
>NZ_PENW01000018.1 GCF_003144405.1 Proteus cibi | reverse complement strand
TTGAAAATCCTGAAATTTCAAATTGTGTGTGGTTATAGCCTTGAAGCCCCGCTCCCAATATGGAGTTTTCCGGTTTTGTCCCCCAAGAACCGGCATTGGCGCAACCGGAAAGGAAAAAAGAGATAATTAATAGTGAGACAAGCTTGGGGAAAATTCGCCAAAAGGTTATTTTTGGGGACATACGGCGGGCTCCTTCAAATTATGAGGCTCATTAATTGGGTATTCAGGATCACCATAGCTATAGCAAGACGTGGTGATTTTCACTTCGTCACAAGGTAAAAAATGGACATCGACCCCACACACTTCTTTATCATATTGCGGAATAGGCACCCAGGCTTCGTGATAAGTCGTATAACGGTCTAATTCTTTTTCCCAGCGGTTATAGGCTTCTACTTGATCAAAATCAGGTGCTGGAGATATTTTACTTTTATCGAGTTTTTCCCATTGAATATGCGCGATTAAATTAGGGCGCCATTTTTCAGGGATCATGACACAACATACCGTGCCGCCAATACTGCCGTAACCTTCATTAATCGAAAACGCGGTAATACTGTATTGAGTGTGGTTATAGCCTTGAAGCCCCGCTCCCAATATGGAGTTTTCCGGTTTTGTCCCCCAAGAACCGGCATTGGCGCAACCGGAAAGGAAAAAAGAGATAATTAATAGTGAGACAAGCTTGGGGAAAATTCGCCAAAAGGTTATTTTTGGGGACATACGGCGGGCTCCTTCAAATTATGAGGCTCATTAATTGGGTATTCAGGATCACCATAGCTATAGCAAGACGTGGTGATTTTCACTTCGTCACAAGGTAAAAAATGGACATCGACCCCACACACTTCTTTATCATATTGCGGAATAGGCACCCAGGCTTCGTGATAAGTCGTATAACGGTCTAATTCTTTTTCCCAGCGGTTATAGGCTTCTACTTGATCAAAATCAGGTGCTGGAGATATTTTACTTTTATCGAGTTTTTCCCATTGAATATGCGCGATTAAATTAGGGCGCCATTTTTCAGGGATCATGACACAACATACCGTGCCGCCAATACTGCCGTAACCTTCATTAATCGAAAACGCGGTAATACTGTATTGAGTGTGGTTATAGCCTTGAAGCCCCGCTCCCAATATGGAGTTTTCCGGTTTTGTCCCCCAAGCACTCGCATTGGCACAACCGGAAAGGAAAAAGGAATAGGCTAGAATTAATAATATTATTTTTAATTTAATCATATTACCTACTTTATTTATTATAAAATAATAATGAAATATAAATAATTAGTTTATGATTTAACATTGATGTTAGAAAGGGAACTTACTAAAGTACAACCACAAGCGCAATGATGTCCATCTAATGCAATTGCTTTTTTATTTATGATTGAGTTTGTTGCTCCTTCGATAATTTGATTTTCACCATGTTTATTACAAATAACAGAATCACCAATACAAGCGACAGGTTTTCCATACGCTAAGTAGCTTCCGGTCATCACTTTTCCACCATAAGGATTTAAAGTATCTCCAACTCTAATTATCTTTTTCATTTTATTTTCTTTTTAAGTGTGAATTTGAAAAATAGTAATATGAATAATTTAATTATTAAAAGAGTGTTTGCGAATATATTCCTCTACAGTGCCTAAGTGGTCACTATTATTAGCTTGAATAGCAAGGTTATATAAGTAATTGAAATTTTCTTCTTGAGTTATGGAGGTGTTATTAAATTCAGAATATGACCTTAATTCTTCAGCATCACTAATACAGCCAATTTTATTTATTTGAGCATCATTAAACTGCATTATTGGAAAACTTTTATCTTCAATCTCTGGGTGATAACTTCCTAGTAACCAACTCATATCATTATCTCTATCTAGCCAGCCCCAAATAAAAGTAATATCAGTAAATCTTTTTTGTTGTTCTGAGGTAAGAATATTATTTACTAATGTTGGAAATACGCGTGTATCATAAAAACGAAGTAAACAAGATTTAAATCCCCATTCTACTTCTGCAAGAGAAAGTAAAAAAGTAGATAACATATTAAAGGAAAGTGGGGATGATGTTATTAATAATCTAGGTTCTGAATAAAGTAACTCAAACAACTTTTCTATTAAAATTAAGTGTGTGCTTTTATTCCACTCAATACGAATAAGTAGAGGGGCTTGTTCCAAAAAACCTTCTTCTGGCATATTAGTGAAAAGAGAAAACCATCTAATCTCATTATCCATTTTGATTAACGCTGGAACAATAGGGTTCTCTAGTCCTGCTTGATCAATAATAATATCAATGTAATCTAGATGCGTTTTTTCTGAGATTAATTTTAATTGATTTATCCACTGTGTCGTTATTTCTTTTGAGGGGACTTGCAATGTATTATTCACGAATGGCGACTCCCATAGCATTTTCTTGTGCTTTCTTTAAACACTCTTTACAAACAGATTGAGGAAGATCTGGTAATGGAAAATCTTCACTTGCCGGCTCACTCCAAATATGTTGCCCTTTTAGACTTAATCGACTTGGTGTATGAATTTCAATTTGTCCATCAGGCATTATTTTGATGTACCCACCTCCACAACCGAGTGTGATACCCTTTTTAGCGGTTAATTGAAGATGGCCTTGAGTTGATTGTACGGTAATATCTTTAAGCGCTGTTGCTTCGAAGATATCGCCATGCGATTCTAATTCAAAAGGTCCTTTCCCTGAGACAATTCGAATTCCTTCTTTTTGAGATAGCATAGAGATTTTTTTGTAAGCGTTGGTGGCTATATTCTCTGTACTAGATAAATGCATTTCACCTTTAGATTGTGCATAGAGTGTTCCTACACTTTGCATAAGAATTGTTTCATTGGTAATAATGCCAATTCCTTCTGGAGCATGCATTAGAATAGAAGGGGATGCCAGTTTGTCCGTATTTTTTAAAAGATTATCTAACCCTGCTTTTTCTGGTTGGAGATTGTGGTGTGCTTGGGTAATTTCTCTACAATCATCGAGTTGACTTATTGCCCCTTTTACTAACGATATTGCAGGTTCCATCGCCAGCACTTCACCGCCTGCTTTGGCTTGATTATCTGCACTAATAAATAATCCTTTACCGGCTCTTATTGCCCCCCAACTGTCAGTGCGTAACTCAAAGCCTTCGCCACGTTTATCTCGATTGGCATCAACAATATGCCCTAAATTTAATTGTGATTTACCGCCATATTCAGTGCTGATTTTGATATGTTCTTCACCGCGTTTATCTTCCATACGTAGCTTATTATTAGCCGGTGTACGAATAACATTGCGGGTATTATTTTTGTCGGTTACATGGTCTGGACGACGTGAATCATGAAGCGCATGGGCGATATAAGGTCGGTCAGGGTCGCCTTCATGAAAAGCGATAGCGACTTCTGTCCCTTGGATTAGAGGAAAGTGCATCCCGTAAGTGTCACCAGCATAAGGTTTTGCAAGGCGCACTGGCATGCTTTCATAACCCAAGGGTTTTTCATCACGATCGGCATCAAATTTTACCCAATAAAAGCCATCTTCATTTTGATGCGCATAAATATCGTTATCTTTAGCACTGGTGATACGTGCGGTAAGTGTACCTGTGATAATAGGACGCGGTTTAACAGTAGGTCGCCAGCAAAGGGTTTCACTGTAAGGAATCGCATTAAATCGGACTTGCAACGCTTTTTCTCGACCACCACTAAAACGTAGACGAGTGATTAAAATCGGTGATTGAAACACAGACGGTAATGATGAAGGTATTGCGTTATCAGTGATGGTTATCACTTGTAATGGAGAGAGAAAAGCTGCATTACTTTCGCCTTTTAAGCGCGTTTGACGAGTTAAAAAGCGCTCATGATCAAGCCGTGCCCAAAAGTTGGCGGTTTCTGCTTCAGGGTTGAGTTTATCACCGCGAGAAAGATGTCGAGCCTGATAATGATAAACTTCACCATAATGGATCTCCTCACCTTCACCACGGGTCATATCCGTTACTGCTGAAATCAAGGTATCTTGTGCTTGTCGATGGTTGTAATCTTTGGTTAATACATTTTGTTCGACCACTTGATGACGCAGAGATAATCCCCACACACTTTCTTGATGATTATCGTTCATGCCTGATGGGCTATTTAAAGGCAGGGTTTTATCAAAGGTATAAGCACTTTGGCGATCAGCAAATCGGATCACTTCAGTTTGTGTTTGGTCTTGCAAATAGAACGAATAAAAAATACCGACTTCACTTAATAGTCGTTCGATAAATTGACGATCACTTTCATTATATTGGTTTATTTGCTCACGTTTGGGATATTCATTTTTAAGTGTAAATTCAAATTCCCAATCTTTAAAATTATGCTCACGTAAAATTTGACTAACGACATCAGTAACAGACTGATTGAGGAAAAAGCGATGAGAACGTATCTGATGGCGTAATAAGGCAAATACGGGCTCAATAACTAATTGATAACGGGCTTCATCTTTTGATCCAGATAGGCGCCGAAATTGTGTGACAACGCCGTGAACTTGCTTGGTGATGGGCTCTTGAGTTGCTAATTCTGTAATGCTATTGAGTGGAGGAGTAAAAGAAAGTGTCGCACTACGACGCAACAGTTGTTGCGGTTGTAAATCCTGAGCTTGGCAGGTAAAAGTAATTTGATAATGGTAGGTATCACTTATTGCTTCGCGTCCTGTGAAATATTCTACATCAAGTAAAACATCACAACCCTGTACATTAAGGTGATAGCGATTTTGTCCGTTAAGTAGAGCTTGAGTTGTTTTTTTTAAATTCATAGTGAAATGATATAAACACATCCCGTTTGTTTATTATTAACAAACTTTCTGTATTTACCCTTGAGTTAAAAGTATTAATTGATATTTATTTCAGTGAAGTGTTTTTTTAATGCATTTTTTGTTTCTTGTATCTTATTTTGCTGAATTAATTTATCAATTTTTTTTATTTGATATAATATATTATTTGTGGGGGTTGGTCGTTCGTTATTGTTTATTTCAACATCTTCCCCTGTTTCTTTAATTAAAATTTTTAATCCATAAGTAGGTAAATAATAAAAGTAATAAATTTTTTCTATGTTTTTAATGCCATAAATAAACCCATTATTGGAAATTAATTGCATCGATTTATTCCAATGTTCTCCAAAATAAATCATACGAGATAAGAAATAACTACTAAAAGGCTCTCTAATACCACTTTCAGAATGCATAAACCAAGCTCTCGAATCATGTATATGGTTATCTAACAGATCAACTATTTTTCCTATATAAGAGTCTTTATCATTTTTAACTAAAGCACTTTTTAAAGTAGAATATAATTTTTCACTTTTTTCTTTTAGACTTAAATATTCATTGCGTTCATCTTGGTATGTAATTAAATATGCATAATCTTGAATTTCTCCACCTAATTCTTGTAATATGCTTGCTTGAATATCCACACTAACTGGAAAACTATATTCAGGAAGTGAATCGCATTTTTTATCGGGTATATAATAAGGGTTATCAGAATGATAATAATTCATTGATTCACAAAATTGTTTTACTTTTTGGTGTTTTGTATCAATTAAAGGAGGAGGCCGAGATATATCTTCATAATCAGCTTTAAATTCTAAGGATGCTTCCCAAAATTGTCCCCTTGAATTAGTTGCATCAAATAAAGGCGGGCCTATATGCTTAGGTGAAGGTTGCCAATTATTAATATCACTTTGCTTTTTTTGCTTTTTTTGCTCTTTTTCTCTTTTTTCACGAATTTCTGCTGTTTTTTTATTTACATCCCAATATTCTTTAGCTATTGCATTACTTGCTTGTTTACTGAATTCTGGATCATAAGGTTGCACTTCTATATCTGCATGTTGTGGTGCATTTTTAAAAAAATCTTGTTGTGTAAGATTCATTGCTGAATCTTGAGGGGATGCATAACGTCCAATACGCCAAGCGGTGATTAAAATAAGTTGGCATTCAATAACGCTTTCAATATCGTCAGTAATAAAACGGTTAGGTATATATGATTTTATATTATTATTTTTTTGCTTTATTGTTATTTCGGGAAGGGTTTTTTCTCGCCAGATATTAAATTTATTAATTATAGAATTTGATATTTCAAATTCATCTATTGTTGCTGGTTTGATTTTTCTAAATAAATAATAGTCTTGTTGTTTAGGGGGTAATAATAAAAAAGACTCTTCGCTTAATGCTAAAGGTGCGCCAGCATCTATTGCGGCTGCGTACATATCATGTAAAGTAATTTGAGAGATAAGTTCTTCATGACCAGCTAGAGCTTTACCTTGATCTCCAGGCGGATAGCCACCCCCTATATCAGAGTGCATTCCGGGGTAAATGACTTCTATGGTATTAGGGAGATAGTTTCCTTCGGGTGTACGTATCGAATCGACAGCAAAGGATTGGCGTTGCTCATGGGAGGCCACAAAATGATAACAGTTTTTAATTAAATCTGATTTTGGGAGTTGCTGAGTGCCATCAGCCCAGCCATTATGACCGGTAAACATAGGCATAACATTAGCTAATCCAACGGCTGCAACAGTATCAAAAAGCCCTAAAAACTCAACTGAAACAGGGATACCATAGAGAGTTCCTTTAGGAAACATTAATGGTCGCAATGGTGGAGCTTGTGTATAAATATAAGTGAGAAATTTATCTAACCAATATATAAATGTTCTTGCTTCCGCTGAACCCCGAGAAAATCCATAGATATATAATTTTAAAGCCACGAATTTGGGTTTATTTTTTATAATCTTATTTCTTATCGTTCTAAATTGATCACATAAAATATGTGTTGGGTTATAACTTTCCGACGGTTCCATATTTAACTGCAATGTGCGCATTTTCGATAAGGTTAATTTATCACCTGTCACCGCATGATATAATGTATTGTATATTTGAATCAGTGCCCAATTTATACGAGCTAGACCACCTGTTGCAAAAGTTAATCCTGAACTGTAATACTCATAGGTTTTTATTTCAGGGAAAGGAGTGCCTACACCAGGTAAATAGTAAGCATAAAATCCTTTATCCATTGCCTCTTTTATATCTGGAGAACTGGCATGATAAAGCTTTGCCACATTTGTTGGATGTGGTGGATTTGCATCATCTGTATCATTCTTATTATTGTTATTTGTACCATCAAAGAAAAAACTAGCATGTAAGGTTTTACAACATTGCGTTGTGTCTTTTTGAGTGAGATGTGATTTATTTTGATTTTCTTCGTATTCAATTTTTTTTATATTTTGTTTCACTTGTTGGCCAGTCAATGTTAATCGACCTTGATCAGGAAATATAGGCGGAGCCCAACAGGGGTCGCCACCCATAACTTGTTTGCTATCTCGATAAAATTTTATGATATTAATAAGTGTTGAATCGACTTTATTTATTTCTGACATACTGCAGGCTCCTCCATAAAGCTAGGCTCTTTAATGGGATAGTCAGGGTGATTAGTCGCATGACAAGAAAGAGTAATTTTTACTTCCTGACAAGGGAGAAAATGGACATCCATACTGCAAGGTTCGTCATACTCGGGAATGTCAACGACTTTACTGTAATGGCGATAATTGGCTTTGTGTTTGTCCATATAAGCCCTAAAGTTAGGATCGGCTACACCGGGTATATCTGTAGGGTATGCATCGGGATCGACTTCCCATTCCACTAAAACGGTTTGATTAGGTGTCCATTTTCTCGGCACCATAATGCAACAAGTTCCTGCCGCACCTTGCCCATAATAACCATTAACTTTAAACCAATTTACGGAAGTGCCTTTCACGTGGTTAAATCCGTGTAAATTCCCAGCCAGATATTCCACTTTGGGTTTATGGATAAAGAGTAAATAAATCGCAATAAGAGCAATGACTATCCCAATACATGCAAGTTTTTTACGGGTTAATTTTATAGGCATACTTAGATTTCTCTATTCCTTAATAATATGCATTAATCAATGCGGCAACTCATCACTAAAGCTCAGCGTTATTCCATCTTCGTCGTTATAGCCTAAAATGACATACTGTGATTTCTCTGCACTGGCTTGGCGTAATAGTAACTGTTGACTCAATATAGGCAGAATTTGTTGATTAAGCAGACTATCGATATTTCGAGCGCCAGTGTCTGGTAATAAACAAGCATCAACAAGGGTATCGTAGAGCGTTTCTTCAACAATACCGGTTAATCGATAATGGGTATAAAGTCGCTTGATCACATTTTTTAATTTCATCTCAACAATAATGCGTAGTGCTGTTGCATCAAGAGGGCGATAAATTAATGTTTGGAAGCGTGCCAGTAGTGCCGGTTGGAAATGTTCACGCAAAATAGGGCGAAGCGTTTCGTGTAAATCGCTATCTGTACTTAATGGCGACTCTTCCAGCTGCTGCATTAAATAATCACTGCCTAAATTTGCAGTCATTAAAATAACAGTATTACGAAAATCAATCTCGCGCCCTTCGCCATCTCGCATAAATCCGCGATCGAAAACTTGGTAAAATAGGTTAAGAACATCTCGATGAGCCTTTTCAACTTCATCAAGTAATACAATACTATAAGGGCGTTTTCTTACAGCTTCGGTTAATACGCCACCTTGACCATATCCCACATAACCCGGAGGTGACCCCTTTAATTGGCTGACAGTATGGGCTTCTTGATACTCTGACATATTAATAGTGATTAAAGATTTTTGACCACCAAAGAGAGCATTCGCAAGTGCTAAAGCAGTCTCTGTTTTACCTACGCCACTAGGACCCACTAATAAAAAGACACCTTGAGGTCCATTTTCAGAAACTAATCCGGTTCTTGATGCTCGTAAACGCTGAGCTAACGCTAACAGCGCGTTATCTTGTCCTATAACTTGTTGTGCTAGATTTTTTTCTAACTCTAATAAACCAATTTGTTCATCTTTAAGTAGGCTTGAAAGCGGAACGCCAGTCCAATCCGCAATAACAGTTGCTACCGTACAAACATCAACATCAGGATTTAATAATGGAGCGCCTTGTTGTAACTGAATAAGTTGTTGCTGAAGTTGTGCTGAAAGCTTTGCATTTTCAGGATCTTGTCTGCTTTCAATTAACTGACAGATCATCTCTTTTTCTTGTTCGAAGCGCTGTTCTAGTGTTTCGAGTTGATGTGCTAATTGGGCATCTTGAGAAGATAAATCAGATAATTTTATTTGATTAGTTAAATTGCCAATAGTGATGTCATCGAGTATCGCTTTTTGTTCCAGTTCTAATGCATAACGTTTAGCTTTAATGCGAGTTAACTCTTCAGGTAACGTATCTAAACTCATGCGAATTCTTGCACTTGCGGTATCAAGTAAATCAACTGCTTTATCAGGGAGTTGCCTACCTGTTAAATAACGGCGTGATAACGTTACTGCGGCTTTTACGGCATCATCGGTAATATGTACACCATGATATTTTGCATAACGAGATTTAAGTCCTCGTAACATTAAAAAGGCTTTTTCATCATCAGGTTCATCAACTTTTACGATTTGGAAACGGCGTTCTAATGCGGCATCACGTTCAAAGTATTGTTTGTATTCTGACCAAGTGGTTGCTGCAATTGTGCGTAATTCACCACGTGCTAATGCTGGTTTTAATAAGTTAGCAGCATCCGCCCCTCCGGCTTGGTTACCTGCACCAATAATGGTATGTGCTTCATCAATAAATAATAAAATAGGCGTAGGTGATTGCTGAACAGCATCAATTACATTTTTTAGCCGTTGTTCAAATTCACCTTTTACACCCGCTCCTGCTTGTAATAAACCTAAATCTAATGTTCGTAGTGCAGTAGTTTGTAAGCTAATAGGGACATTTTTTTCAGCAATTCGCAATGCAAGCCCTTCAACAAGTGCTGTTTTACCTACACCCGGTTCACCCACTAAAATGGGGTTATTTTTACGACGACGAGAGAGAATATCAACCATTTGACGAATCTCATCGTCACGACCAAATACAGGATCAATTTCACCAAGGCGCGCTTTTTCAGTGACATCAATCGTGAACTTATTTAATACAGCTAGTAGAGCTTCACTTAATGTATGACCAATAATGGCGTTGTCAGGGGAAGTTGAAGGTTGATCGTTATTTTCGTGGTCTAGGTTATTTTCAGTAGTATGATTATGCGCCGCAACTTGTTGAACTTCAGGTCTTTCATCTGATTGGGCATCAAGTAAAGGTCTTAATCGTTGTAGCTGTGTTTCACCTAATGTCATTAAAGGCCAGAGTGCATCTAATTGTACTAATGTTGGATGGCGAGTTATTGTCGTAAGTAAATGGACACTACGAATTTGCTCGATATCTTCATCAAGAGAAGCAATTACCCAGGCATTCTTAATCAGTTCTAATAAAGGCTTGGATAATTGAGGTCGGCTGTATACAGAGCGGGGTAATTTATCAATTGCGTCAAGTAAGTCTTGCCAGAGTGCTGATAAATCCCATTCATAGCGACGAGCTAAAACAGTGATATCGCTTTCACCTAGCTCTAGAATTTTTAATAACCAGTGTTCAATAGTGACTTCTGCATGGGCACGTGTTTGGCATAATGATGCCGCCGCTTCCAGCGCTTTTGCACAATAAGGATTTAATCGACGCAATAGCATGATAGATTGATTTTCCATGTTTTCTCCCAGTAATGAAGTCCCTATTGAGGGAATTTAGGTACGCTACCGCCCTTAGCCATAGACCGAGGCTCATAAGGTCATACTTGTCATATTTCAAGTTGTAGCGTTGTTGACTGCATTCATTCGCGCTAGTCACATACTTATGTATGCTCCTAGCGACTCATTCATTTGTCGCCTAGCTACACCTTGAACTATTTAGAGTATTTACTCGTCGTACTTTGAATTATTTAGGGTATAAATGGCTAATAGTGTTTTAGTTTAAATGTTTTTAAAAACAGGCGGTTAACCGCCTGTTTATTTCTACTTTACGCAGTGGCGCGTTCATTCCATGAATCTGAATGAATGATATTTCCGTCTTTATAAGTCCAAGTGATTTTTTCGTAACGCAATTCAACTTCTTCGAGGTGATTGTGTTTCTCTTTGGTTGGATCTTTGATGTTGTGCATCTTAGGCGCTACTTTGACTACCTTGACGTTTTCTAGAGTGGTGTTGAAATATTCAACTTCTTGACCTGCGTCATCGATGCGATACCATTTAAACTCTGCCTTTTTCAACGTTTGCCCAGTTGTAACTGCCTTGTATAAATACGGGCTGGAAGCATCAATTTCTTTGACAAAAATAAATGGGGTATGGATACGTGTACCGGTTAATTTGCCAGTGTTGTTATCTGTTGGAATATACAAGTTGTGATCTTGAGCAACGACTTCAATACTGCCTTCACGATCTTGAACATTCACTGAGCCTTTGATATCCGCATTACCGTCATCTTTTAACCAGAGGTATACAGGAATAGCCATAATTACATCTCCTTTCTAAGGTTTAGTTGCCACCATCCTTCAGTGGCGTAAGGTCATCAGCTAATACCTGACAAGCATCAGCTTGAGGTATCAGGCGAATTTCAACTCGACGATTACGAGCTCGGCCATCGAGTGTTGAGTTATCTGCAACAGGCTGATGTTGGCCATATCCTTGCACTGCAAAGCAAGATGGTGCGATATCACTGGTTTTGATCATCCAATCACGCACGGCTTCAGCTCGTTTAAGAGAAAGTTTTTGATTTAAATCGGGATTACCGGTGTTGTCGGTATACCCAGAAATAACAATTAACCAACCAGGTTTGGCTTTTATATTGATAAGTGCATCAACAAGCACTTTGGTGGCTTCGTTTTTTAATTCGTATTGACCTGAAGCGAAGAGGGCAAGGCTATCTAACGTCACCATTTCAGGAATTTCTTGTACGATGATAGGCGCTGGTGGTAGTGGGGGAGCCCATGAACTGAGCAAGGCATGCAAATAAGGTAAGATGTTATTTCCTTGATATAACGCTAAAGAATAGCGAGCAGGAATACCTTCTCGTTGCCAATGAGAGAGAAACGTTGCATCTGAAAGTAACTGTTGATAAGCCACTTTTTTAGGTTCTAAATTCTCATCGGTAATACTTTTAAAGTGATTGATATCATGACTATTATCGTAGATTAATTGCTTGTTATGGTGATAACTACCTGAGAGAGCACCAATAAGAAATAACCCACAAATCATGCCAACAACACCAAAGGTAGTTTCGATTTTTAATAAATTGACATCGTGAGTGAGTTTATCAATCACTCTGTCTGGTAATGGTAATTCGTCATTATTATTTGATGTTTTGGTAATCGCCGGAAATAACGTGGTTTTATGGTGAATAAATTGAGCCCAACGGTTATTTGAAATGGTAGGAACAGGTGTAAATTGCATTGCCCAAGCAACAGGTATGAGACTCGGAGCACCAGATTGAGCAACAGTAAGTAGAGGAATAAATTCACTTTTTAACCAAGCGAGTAATTGATCAAGCCAGAGAGCCATGGTGAGTTGGTTTTCGGTTTGCTCTCTATTTGGTGATAGCCATGTTGAAATAGATTGAGTTGCCAGATTATCAGAGATAACAAGTAACTCTGGTTGATCATTTAAATAGGTTATCCAAGGTGTGATGTCATCAAAATGTGAATTGAGATAATTAACTGGAGAGTTAAGATAAAGGGTCACCCAAAAAGGTAATGTTTTACCTGTTTTTTTATTGCTTTCATGAATAGCACGACGCCAATTAAGTGTTTCTTGAGTGACTTCTTCTTGCTGTAATTGCTGTTCAGGTAATAAGGCGTATAACAGTGATAATCGACGTAATTGTAAGGGGGCAATATCAACGATATGTTGAGTGATGTTGATTAAGTCAATAGGAGAAGAGGCGCGAATATACCAACCTTTAGCTGTTTCCCGATAGGTCTGATTGTCGTGAAAAAGTATTTGTGATTGACCACAAACAATAATAACAGCGCCTTGATAGTTATCAGGAGGGAGCTGGATTGTAAGCGCATCCTTAAGATAGGGGGCACTTTTGTGCTGACGGAAAAACCAGACACATAAAGTAAGTGTGACGATACAAATAAAGGCCGTCAGAAAAAAGGAGATCTCTTTACCAAAAGACCAAAATCCCCAAAGCAACCACAATAATAAGCTTGCTGAAAACAATGTAATACACTGTTTTGTCCTGTTTTTTTGCATCACTTTCCTTGAATGACCCATTGTTGAAGTAAATTTTCTAATGACACAGAAAAACCCCACCACAGCATTGCAAGCACCACAATTCCCCCAAACCAACCTAACCAATAAATATGGCGACGATTCATACGATGCTTGGATTTCATCACTAAAGGTAAATCATTTGAGAGCGCATAGGGGGGAAGTTGAGTGTTGAGTAACTCAATAATTTGTTCACGTTCAGGAGCATTGGTTTGACGATATTTACCAACAAAACCCAGTGTAATCACACGGTGAAAACAGATAAGTACATCATGGTTGGGGGCTGGTTCATTTAATAGATTACGCAACCTATCCCATAGTTTGTCACCCGCTTCTAATGTATTGAAATATTTAGCTTGTAATGGGGATTGTATCCACTGTAAGTAACCGTCATCGCGCTCAGTTCGATTCATCACGCTCTCATCAATTAAAGCGCATTGTGCATAAAGCATGTTTTCGATGGCAGATTGGGAATAGCCTTTTTCTGTGAGTTGTTGGCGTGTTTTATCAATATGTTCACAGACGCGTCGGTAGAAGGCTTTGCCATCAGTAATCTCGGCACCTTGACGTAGCTGACATACCATTAACCAAGTATCAGCAAAAAGCATATCAATCATGTTATTTTTAGCTGTTCTTGTATTCGTTATCATGAGCGAAGTACCGCAAAAAGTTCTAGCTGAATTTCGCCTAATGTTCCTGGCACATAAAAAGCACAGTGACCAGAAGAGAGCATGGCTTGACCAGCTGAATTATTGAGTTCAAGAGCAAAATAGTGATTTTCTAAACGCAGTGGGATAGCTGCAGGAACATGTGTTAAAGGTTGTAATGGAATACCATTAAGTGCGATGTTAACCACACTAGCAACATCGTCATTACTACCGGCTTTACAAAGCAATGGAAATTGAGTGATCAACAAATGAGCGGGTAATGCAGAACGCACTGAAAGATAGAAATCAGCATCTTCGCGTAGGCGAGGATCATGCAATTCGCCACGCCAGAATGGTCCTTCTTTATCGAGAGCAATACTAATCACTCGTGAAGGTAAACTCGCTTCTAACAGCGTGTTCAGTAAGCTAAATAAAGGGGGGAAAACCTGTTCAGGATATGAATGCTGATAAAGTGGAATATCACCATTTTCATGATCGAGTGAAAATGTCAGTAGCGCACCCGTTAGACGTACTAATTCACGATAAAGAAGCTCTGGGTGACGTCCCATTGATGAGAGTAATTCACTTAATACAGGCTCAGCACTGTTTATCGCGTTTAGTAGCCAAAAAAGCGAGACATCAGCGACAGCAAAATCAGCCATTTGCTCATTATTTTCACGGCGCATAGTCATTAGGCGACGACGCTTTGCGACTAAACGATGCATGAATTCTGAGAATAATGTCGTTAATTCAGCGCTTGCACTACAACTCAATAATGGGGGAATAAAATGTTTATCTATTTCCCATGCACCTTGGGCATTGCGGATTAATCGAGTTACCGGACAAGTCATGTATGCGCTATTTTCTTCATGAGCGTAGCGCAAAGTAATACTGTGCCTTAACACTGCGATATCTGTTTGTTCTTGACCAATTAAATCTTGTACTTTCATCCATTCTTGATAGAACGGTTGTGGTCGATCAGCGCGTCCTTCTTGCATAAGGTTACCACCATTAGCTTGTAATAGAGGTAATGCGAGAACGACATCAAGCGTTTGATGTTGCGAGTAATGGCTAAGCTCATTAACGGGAGGTAAGTTATCTGCCAGCGTTGTATCAATTAGCGTGCCGTCAGGAAAACGAACGATAATTTTTTGCGCACTAAGGCGTGAGATAGTTAAGGCGCTTTCATCAAATTCGGCACAAATAACGCCCCATGCTGATGCAATCGTCATATTGGCGATGGTGCTAATGAGATAGCTATCCCATCTTGCTTGTTGTTGAAATTGCTGAGGAGCCAAAAAGGCCCCATCACTCCAGAGGGGGCGGTATATTTTCATCCGTGTTTCACCTTATGCTTTCGCTTTGGGCATTTGAGATACTAACGAGAGATCTACATCCATTCCTTCCACTTGGAAATGTGGAACGGCATACAGCTTCACTCTGAAAAAGCCAGGGTTATCTTCAATATCTTCTACTACCACTTTGGCATCACGAAGCGGGTGGGAAGCTTGTAAATCATCACTCGGATCAGTCATTTCGGTCACTAAACTACGAACCCAATTATTCAGCTCAAGTTCTAATAAACGACGATCTTTTGTCGTGCCAATATTTTCACGCTGAATTAATTTCAGATAATGGGCAATTCGTGAAAGGAGGAAAATATAAGGTAAACGCGCATTGATACGGCTATTCGCTGTTGCATCAGATGTTTCATAAAGAGCAGGTTTTTGCGCAGAGTTTGCAGAGAAGAAACAAGAATAATCACGGTTTTTATAGTAAGACAATGGAATAAAACCGAGGTTGGCAAACTCAAACTCTCGTGTTTCAGGGATCATCACTTCAGATGGAATTTTGACCTGACTTCCTGTTCCTAAATCATAAAGATGAATAGGTAAATCTTTTACAGCACCGCCAGCTTGAGGGCCACGAATTTGTACACACCAACCATTGTTAATAAAGCTTTTAACCATATTGGCAGCAAAAGCAAAGGTTGCATTTGTCCACAAATATTTCTCATGGTCTGGACCTTTTACTTCTTCAATATAATTAAAACTACGTACAGGAATGGTGTCTGGACCATAAGGAAGACGACCTAAAACGCGAGGCATCGTTAAGCCAATATAGCGGGCATCATCAGAGTCACGGAAAGATTTCCATTTGATGTATTCAGCACGGTCAAAGTAGTTGCTGATGTCCTTAATGGCAGCAACTTCTTCCATAGAGTCTTTACCAAAAAATGCAGGACCCACTGAGCCAACAAATGGCATGTGAGCTGATGCCGATATCTTTGCGATATTTCGTAATAGCGCAATATCTTGAGGGCTACGATCAAACTCATAGTTAGAGATAATAGCCGCAATAGGTTCGCCACCTGGGGTATCATACTCTTCGATATAAGTGTGGTGATAAAGGCCACTTTGGATAGTTTCTGGACAATCTTCAAAGTCTTGGCGTAAATCATCCTTAGCAATATCAAGTAACTCTATTTTTACGTTTTGACGAAAATCAGTGCGATCCACTAAGAATTTTAACCCACGCCATGCGGATTCAATTTTTTGAAAGTCAGCGTGATGCATGACTTCATCAAGTTGTTCGCTAATTTGTCTATCTAGATCAGCAATATGGTGATCAAGTAAATTTCGATCTAAACGCTCAACTTTTTGACCTGAAGATTTTAGGCGATCAAGAAAGACTTGAACGGCAACAGTAACGCGCTCATTTGCTGTTGTATCTGCCAGAGCACTATTGTCTTGGAAGATATTAATATCACTTACCTGAGAAACAGGTGTGAGGTTAATTTTTTCAAAGAGTGAGGCGTAAACACCGCTATTCGCGGGCTCATCAAGTACAGTTGTTGTACTTTTTGAAATACTTTCGCTATTAACTGACATAAGCATAATCCTGTAATGATAAAACCCAATTAGTCTTTTTTCGGTGCAAGTTGAGATAATTCCTCGCGTAGCTCATCACTTAGTGCAGGATCTTTCAGGATATTTTCGAGTTCACGACGAAAAGTGATGTTATCAAGGAGGTTAGATTTCAAGTCACGTAAGAGATTACGCATTGCTAGCATGGCGCGGAGTTGAGGTATCTGGCGAGCAACTTGTTCCGGTTCAAAGTCTGCCATCTCTTTAAATGACAGATTGATGCTCTCCTCGCTACCATCATTAGCGAATGTGTTTTTTACGGTGAGATTGACGGAAGGGGAAAACTCAGTAAGTACGCTATTGAAGTTATTTTTATTAATGTTGACCTTTTCTCTTTCTGAAAGAACGCGTTTATCCTTTCCGTTGCTGTAGTCACCGATGGCCAATAGTTTTAAAGGCAACTCAACTTTTTTTTGTGCACCGCCTGTATGTAAGTCGAGTTTTATATTTACCCGCGCTTTAGGAACTTCATTTTGAAAACTATCTGACATAATAAAATCCTTATATTTAACGAATAAAGGATCTCTTGAGAGTGGGGAATAGTAAGTAATTTCACTACCAAGAAATTTATCTTAAAGTGTCCTCTTTATATTAAACAAAATTAAATAAATCAATTTGTCTTAATGTTTTTAGGAGATATCTCTAAAAGTAGAATGAAATAGAAAGAAAATGTATTGAGCTAAATTAGAGGTTTATTCCAAATAAGTATCATAATATGATATTTATTTTATATCTTATTTAAATTCATAATGAGTTATTTTTATATTAAGTGGATTATGTTTATTTGATTAGTATATATACATAGTAATTATTCTTATTGATAATGGCTTGTTATCGTTTCTGTGGTTGTTAAATGATGTGCCAGATGATAAGAGAATAGAAATAAAGCAATGATGCTTTTTTAAACCTTAAACTTTAATGCTTGTATTTCTAAGTATTAATTATTAAGTAGAAAAAGAGCTATTTAACTTCCTTTCATTCTCTTATTTGATTAATTAATGAGTGATTTTATAAATATTTGGGTTAAATTAGAGGGAAAGCAGATAAAACTATTTTTGAGATAGACCCCAATAATAGAGGTAGCAATTATTGGGGTTCTTTGGGAGAAAAAGCATTATCGTTTGCGGCGATAAATACGATGTTCAATCATCGTGCCAATGATCATTAAAGGTGTGTTTTCACTACTGAGTGTTGGGTAGTCACTATTCAATGGTATAAGTTCAAAATGCTCATTGCCATTGGCATCAATGTGAGTTGGTCTGTATTTCTTAAATGTTGCTTCTCTTTCATTATTCGCTGCAACAATAAATTCGCCAGGATGTGGTTTTATTTCAGGATCAACAATGATTACATCTCCTGATTTAAAATCAGGCTCCATTGAGTCTCCTTCTATTTTTAATGCAAAAGCACTTTGTGAGAGTGCTTGATCTGTCAGAATATACTCAAATTCACCATCACAATCCGTAATAGGAACACTATGCACTAAGTTTCCTGCTTGAACGTAGCTTATTAGTGGTAATTTTTTCGTGTTGATATCATGAATAGGTTGAATGTTATCACCCATCATTAACCAACCAGCATCACACTCTAAAGCTCTTGCAATACTAATAATATTACGAGGCTTTTTGGTTGAACCATCTTCTATTGAAGCCCATGATTGTTGTCTGATGCCTGCTTTTTCTGCAGCTTCAGTCTGAGTAAGCCTCAAGGCATCTCTTCTGGATTTAACTCTATTTGCAAGACTCATGTTTCCTCCTATTAAAAGAATACAGATAAAACTGTATTTGACAAACAGATAAACCTGTTATTTAATACAGTTATACCTGTTAAATATTTTATCTAAAAAAGACTAAATTAATAAATGATAATTTATAAGGATTCATTTATAGACTAATAAATGTCGATATAACTAGTTTTGTAGTTTAATAATAACGGTTATTTAGTGTTAGGTTACTATTATAAATAAGAATGGTTTTATTATTGATGATACCTAAAATATAAAATTATAGTTTATTCTTTTTAAGAAAAAGGAGGTTGTAAATGTTAAATTAAAATAATTAGAGTGATGTCAAATTATCATGTATCTGGTAAGTAATGTTTTTATAGGAATGAAAACATTCTATCTATATTAATTGAATCGATAATTATTTAAATATTTATTTAAATAATATTGACACCCTGTTTGTAAAATAAAGGAATATTATGAAACTTATTGATGGATTAAAAACAGAATTAAAAGGTTTCTTCAATGAAACATCTGAAAATAACTATGTGAAGATTTTTGATACGCCCCATGTATGGGGAATGCCATTTGGTAAAGAAATTATGCCAAAAGCGATAGAGCGTGAGGCTGAATTTGAACAAGCCATTACATCTATCTTAGATAAAATGCTGTATCGCTGCGATATTTCTTCTCTTAATGCCCCTGATGAAGAGTGGCGAAAAATTATTCTTGCTGCAATTGATAAATCTTTTTCTGAAAAGAAAGGGCGTAAAGAACGTACACAAATTCGGTTTTTATTTGCACAGACACCAACTGTTTTATTAAACGGCGTTAAATACTATTTTAGTGGAACACCTGAATATCTGGCATTGAAAAAAGATCTTATTGAATTGATTAAAGAACGTGGGAAATATTGGGAATGTATTCCAGATATTTGGATTGGTCGCTTTTACCGTATTATTGATGGCTTAAAAGTCTCTTTAGAAAAAAAAGTGCTGCCAGAAGATTTTATTTCTGAGTTAGATACCCGAATGACATGGAACCATACAAAAATTATTGCTGTTGATGGTTGTGAGGCTTTCGTGGGGGGGCATAATTTAAATATGGATCTTTTTAAAAGTTATCCGCCCGTTCATGATGTTTCCGTTAAGGTTATTGGCGAATCAGCACTTCATTCCCAATTATTTTTAAATAAAATGTGGGATGTGGGTAAAGATTTAATTACGAAAGAATATTTTGATAGTAAAAAAAATGAATGGGTCGCTAAAAAAGCAAGTTATAAAATTATCGATCCATTAACAAAGAGCAGTGTATTAAGAGAAATAAAAAAGAAAAATGAACAAAATTTAGCTCAATCACCAGATGAAGGCTTTTTCAAAACTGACCGTATTTTCTCAGTAGGAAAATATTGGGAAGGACCTGATATGCGAGTTGATTATAAGAAAGGTTCCGAGAAAATGAAGGAATACCTTATAAAAAATGCTAAGAAAAAAATTCGTATGTCTCAACAAGATGTTGTGAGTGCATGGAAGAAAAAATGGAAAGATCACCCTGTTTGTCATTGGATTATTGAAGCGTTATTAAAAAATCCAGAACTCGAAGTTGAAATTGTCGTTTCACCATTAGATGCCGCTGCTGGTGCAAATGGTGACCAATATTCATTTGGCTCTGGTGCGCAAAGAACATTTGAATTATTTAAATATTATCTGACACATGATGTTGAGACAGATGCTGTTATTCCTGATCCTGATAAAATCCGTCAGTCAGCACTGCGTCGTATTAAAATAGCGCCATTCTTTTTTACCGATAAAGTACCAAAAGCACGACAAACGGAAGGTAAAACGTATAAATGGCCAGATGCTGATGAATCATCTTATACCGCCACACTAAAAGAAGCACCGCTGAGTGAAGATCCACCGAAAAAAGGTGATATTGGGCATCCGTTCTGGTCATTGGTTAATGCGAGTGGTATTTATCCTAAAGTCGCTCCAGCTCCGGGAAACCACGCTAAAGTGACTATTATTGATGATGAATTGTATATTGTGGGTTCAGATAATATGTACCCAGGATATTTGTCAGAATTTAACTATCTTGTTGAAGGTAAAGAAGCCGTTAGCACCTTTATTAAAGAATATTGGGATAAATTATGGCAATACTCTGAGCCTCATGCATTTAAACAAAAATAACGGCTATATATTGATTTATCGTTAATTAAAATGAAAATATAAAGGGGAGTTAATCCCCTTTATATCGTTAATAATAATTAATTTAGCTATTTTAGGTAATCTAATGGCCAGTGTTTGAAATAAATATGATTAGCTTGCCAGTCTACTTTTTCTGTATTGTCGCTTAATAAATGGCGCGCCACCGTAAAGGCAAATTCAAAACTCACACCTAATCCTTTTGCACTGATAAACTTTCCATCAACAACAACATCTTGATCAAGATAATGACCATCATCGTATTTATCTGCTAATTTATCGCCAGTACTGTAATTACGACCGTCAAGAAGATGATGTGCTGCTAATACTTTGGCTCCGGAAGAGCACAGTGCACAAATATATTTATCTTCAGCAATATGGCGTTTAATAAATTGAATAACTTGCTCGTTAGCGCATAAACGATCGGTACCTTTAGGTCCACCCGGCATCATTATTGCGTCATAGCTATGCGTCAGCTTTTCAGCTAATAGAAAATCAGCACTGATTTTAGTTTCAAAATAAGTATTTAATACCAAACTATCCATGCAAGAAAGCACGTCAACATGAATATCAAGACGGCGCATGATATCAATAAAAACAACAGCTTCACCTTCTTCAAATCCATCAGCTAATAAAACGGCAACCTGTTTCATTTTATTTATCCCTTATGTGTTTTTAGTAATGAGTGGATACTTTGAATATGATTAACAATGGTTTCTTTATCTTGTTTATCAATTGTATCTGCTGTGGCAATCCAGCTTCCTCCGCAAGCAACAACTTGTGGAATAGCAAGATAATCACTCACGTTATTTAAACTAATGCCACCGGTAGGCATAAATTGGGCTTGGGCGTAAGGTGATGCTAATGCTTTTAGCATTTTTACACCGCCAGAGGCTTCTGCAGGGAAAAATTTAAGTAAGGTTAAGCCTTTTTCAAGTGCGATCTCGATTTGGCTTGGATTGTTAATACCCGGCACAATATCAATGCCGTTATTAAGGCAGTAATCAACGGTACTTGGGTTGTAGCCCGGAGAAATAACAAAGCGAGCTCCAGCTTCTTTTGCCATATCTGCTTGTTGTGCGGTCAATACTGTTCCTGCGCATAATATTAGCTCTGGGAAGTGTTCATGCATGCGTTTTATGGCTTTGGCTGCTGCTGGTGTACGAAAGGTAATTTCGGCAACAGGTAATTGATTTTGGGTTAGAATTTCACCCAGCCAGATTGCATCTTCAGCGCGATTAATTTGGATCACGGGGATCACTTTCAGTGATGAAAGAGTATCAACAATTGACTGTGTCATGGTTATCCTTGATGAGTGTGTAGAATGGATCAGTAATTTCATGAGGAATGATGGCACCCTGGTGTTGAATAACGAGTCCAGCTAAGGTGTTTCCCCAAAAACAGCACGTAGGTAAGCTGTGATTTTGTAGCCAAGCAGCAATAAATGCAGCATTAAAAGAGTCACCTGCGGCGGTGGTATCAATAACAGAATCGATAGGGGTGGGAGAAACATAGCCTGTATTTTTGCCATCAGACCAGTAAGCTCCATGAGCACCCAATTTGACTATGACGTTCTGATTACCCCATTGATGAAGGCAGTGTGCTATGTCTTGTTCTGTCAACGCGGGTTGTTGCCAAAGTATTTGTTCATCATCACCAGTGACTAAAGCGATATCGCTAATGCTATAGAGTTTCTCAAACCACTCTTGTGCATGAGGTATTGAATCCCATAAACGTGGTCGATAATTTGAATCGACAATTAAGGTGAGCCCTCGTTGTTTAAGATGGGTTAATTGCGCGAGTAGTGCCTCTTTACCTTCTGGCGTTAAAATGGCAAGAGAAATACCACTAAGATAAATCACACTATTATCAGGTAGTGCGTTGAGATGTGTGGCAAAACGCCGATCAGTCGCAATATAACGTGCGGCAGCATCATTACGCCAATAGTGGAAACTACGCTCACCGCAAGCATCAATTTCAATGGCATATAGACCAGGGAGCTTTTCGGGAATAGTAATGATAGATTGGCAGTTGATCCCTTCGTTTTCCCATGCTTTTTGCATTAAAGCACTGTAAGTATCAGTGCCTAAACCAGTTATATAATGAGGATGTAATGAAGGGATGAGTCGTGATAAATAGAGTGCTGTATTTAACGTATCACCACCAAAACGCTGTTGTTGTGGTAAAAATGGCTGACCACTCAGCTCTATCATACATTCGCCAATAACGGCGACAGTTTTATTTGTCTTCACAGTTTCCCATCACTTTTACAGACACGAATTTTATCAGCAACCACCGCTTTCATTGCAGCTTTGCCCGGGACAAGGTAATGACGAGGATCACTGGCATCAGGGTTGTCCAAGAAGTACTGCTTGATTGCGTTAGAGAAAGCTATTTTTAGCTCAGTTGCAACGTTAACTTTGCAAATTCCTAAATCAATGCAATGACGTACATCTGCATCAGGAATACCCGATGCGCCATGAAGAACTAAAGGAATATCTGTTTTTTGACGAATAATCTCTAAGCGATCAAAATCCAGATGAGGTTCATGTTTGTACATACCATGTGCTGTCCCGATTGCAACAGCTAATGAGTCAATCCCCGTTGCTTTGATAAATTGTACCGCTGAATCAGGATCGGTAAATAGGGCATCTTTTGTATCAACGATAAGATCATCTTCTTGCCCACCAAGGCGACCCAACTCAGCCTCTACCGTACAATCCCAATGATGGCAGAAATTAACCACTTCTTTGACGATGCGAATATTTTCTTCAAAATGAAAATGAGAGGCATCGATCATGGCGGATCGCACACCTGAAATGACTTTATGACAAATATCAGGAATGTCTTCATGGTGATCTAAATGTAGCGCAACAGGGATACGATATTGTTCTGCAGCCTGCTGGCAAATAGAGATTAAATAATCACTACCGGCATAAGCAAACGTGCTCGGTGTACCCGCTAAGATCACCGGTGATGCCATCTCAGCGGCTGTTTCCATCACAACTTGAATGGTTTCCAAGTTATGAATATTAAAAGCAGGCACAGCATAATTTTCACGCTGTGCTTTATTGAGCATATTACGAGTAGAAACCAGATACATGTTTGCCTCTCATCTTTCGTTTAATTACGAATTATAATAAACGAAAGAAATGGAAAGGTAAAAGATCTAAATCACATTTTTATTTCCTTTGTACTGAAAGCAAATGAAAGGTGACTAGAAAAAATGTGCCATTTTAGAGCTATAACTGGTGATCCCTTTGCGTAATAAATTATTTTTCGGTCGTCTTGACTGTCCTATCACGGTTTCAGCGATTTTTTGTGCTAAGGTCTGTTTTTCTAAACGGCGAGTTAATGGTGTTTGCTGCGTTGTATAATCTTCACAAAAAATGACGTTTACCTCTTGTGTGGCTTTCACGCCAGTCACCAACGCTTGAATCGCAGGAATTTCGAAACGAAAGTTATCTTTTTCAATCGGTAAAGGAAGTGAAGGTGTTTGCCATAAGTTGATACGATCAGCACAATAAAGCGCAATAATTACGGCACGCAATGACCAAAAACTACTGGCAGGTCCACTGTAGTTATCAACCAAACGAGGATCGTGAGTAAATAAGCCTTGAGTGGGGGCACCATTTTTTAATGCGCCTTGAGAAATAAAATAACGCAAACTACTTTCAAACGCGCGTTTTGCCTCGCCCACTTTTACTGAAGAACAATGTAAATCGACACCTGCTAATAATGGCGCAGAAACCGCAAGGCGATAGCAGGCACTTCGACCAAAGAAAGGAATACCTTTTGGTGTCATAAAATAAAGGTAATGTTGATTAAAGGTATTAAGTGATTGAGTAATAAATGTTGTATCAAATTGAGGATCAATCTGCGCTAACCAATATAATGAATAGTAAAAACCCCAGGCATTGTAGTAATCATAGTTACCTTTTGCCCCATCACGAAACCATCCATCACCAACATAAAATGCTTTTAATCGCTCATAGCGCCAATGGGCAATAGTGTCTTTTCCTGTGAGTGCTTTAATGACAAATTGGACGGTAAGAGGGAAGAAATGCCAATTATTATCCACAATTTCGCAGTGATTAACTTGTTCGAACCAAGTAATAATCTGTTGTTGTATGGCAGGTGTTAATGTATCCCACACCCATTCACGGCTGATCCAAAGAGTGAGCGCTAAATCAGATGCTTCACAAATTCGTTGATCGTAATCTTCAAGCTTTCCCCAATATCCTTTATGAAGTGGATCTGTGCCATGAATGAAGCTTTGTTTGATGATTAAAGGTAAGTTGAAAGCTTGATGATTTAATCCCATCAACGTACTTTTTTTGCTGCTAACTACCCATGCGGCAAGTAGAGGAAGTACTCGGCTAACCCCTTCAAGAGCATCCGTTCTTGCCGTTTGTTGTCCAGGGCTTCCGGGATAATAAGCATGAGAGTAACCCCAGATTTGGTAATGATGAAAAGCCTGTGTGACATACTGTGTCAGCATTTCACATAAAGAGAAAAGTGACTGGTTTTCATCATTAAAAAAGTCGGTGATCGTTTTATCATAGCGACGATAAGCCGATTTTCTGACTAATCGTCGAATGATATTTTCCTTAAATAAGCGTTGGTAGATTTCTACGTTCGGGTGCTCATAAGGGAGTTTGGGACGTGCTGAAGATGCAATTTCAATAGCCATTTTCGTATCTCAGAAAAAAGACGCATCCTTGCGAAACAAAACGGAAGTTGAATATTAAGGTTTTGCAGAATCCACAAGTATTTGATAGTGATCTTGTCCCCAAACAACGGGCTTGGGCTTATCTTTGATCCACTGGTAATACGCATTTTTTAGCTCTGCTACTTTTTGCGGATTCTGTTTAGCAAGATCGATTGATTCCGCCGGATCTTTTTTATCGTTAAAAAGTTGAGGCTGATTTTTCCCGTCATCATAAAAATAGAGCGCCCATTCACCGTCACGTACAGCCCAAGCACCTTTAGAGAGTTTTTCTAAATTAGGATTTGTAGGCGGTGTTTTACGCTGATAGGTTATCCATTGGTAATATCCGTGCCAAAACTCTTGGTTTTCTTCACTGTAATGTTTAGTGCCGGGACCTGCCCAATAAAGATAGTTGTGAGGGGATTGTGTGGTTTCGCCTTTAAGCAAAGGCATGATGTTTTTCCCTTCAACGTTAAGATTGTCAGGGATCGCAATACCGGCTGTTTGTAGTGCTGAGGGTAAAATATCGAGTGCGGAGATCATCTCATCACTTTTTGTGCCTGCTGGAATAGTACCGGGTTGATAAGCAATAAAAGGTACTCTAACGCCACCATTAAACATTTGTCCTTTAAAGCCTCTATCCATTGCATTCATTGGCATGGGGGATTCATTAACTGCACCATTATCGGATAAGAAAAAGATCAGGGTATTTTCTAGCTCACCGTTTGCTTTTAGTTTTGCAATAATTTGACCAATACCTTCATCTGCTGCATTTAATGCCGCAAAGTATTTATCTGCTTCAACATTACCTGTATCAAATTTCTCCATGTATTTAGCTGGTGAGGCTTGTTCTAATGGAATATGAGGAACGCTATAAGAGAGATTAATAAAGAAGGGTTTATCTTTATGTTGATCGATAAATTTTAATGTTTCATCTGTTAAAAGATGAGTGGTATAGCCTGGGGCAGGAACATTGACACCATTACGCCAAAATGCAGGCGAATTCCATAAAGCCACGCCTGATGCATAATAACTAAAATCATAATCGAAGCCACGTTCATGGGGGGCATAACCTGCTTCTGGCGTTGAGATCATGTTGTCGTGATAATCGCGAGTTTGCTTATTTTCATTAATTTTCGGTTTGCGGATCACTTTTGCATTATGCCATTTACCGATACTCGCGGTGGCATAGCCATTTTCTTGGAAAAGTGAAGGCAATAGTTTGATATCTTGAGGAATACCTAAAATCGCATCGTCATTACTGTAAGTGCCAAAACTGGCGGGGGAGCGCCCAGTAAAGATCCCTGCTCGTGAAGGACCACAAACAGGGTGTGCAACAAATGCATTAGTCATTTTTGCGCCATTTGCCGCCATATCGCTGACATTAGGCATGGCAATGCGAGCGGCTTCTACCATTTTGTTGATATCACCTTCATAACGTGGCGGTGTCGCTCTTTGCGCTAATGCATCAACATCTAAGGTATCCAGTACAAAATCAAGTTGTCCTGTGCCTAAATCATCCATCACTATCAGTAAAATATTCGGCTTTTCAGGTGTACCACCTGCATTGGCAGATATTGGAATATTTAAACATGACGTAGCAATCAGCCCAGCGAGTAAGCTTTTTTTAACAGAAGGTAAGATCACGGATTGTCTCCAGAATAAATAAGATAAAATAAAAAAGGGTTACTTTAGATAGTTTTTTTTCATCGCAGGAAGCGCATCACTCGCGAGACCGCCTTGTGAAATAGCTTGTTGCATTAGTTGCATACCTATCGCTGTATGATGAAATATTTTTTTATAAGAGCGACACAGGTAGTTATGACGATGTTTTTCGCCTTCAATCGCAATAATGCGATGTTTAGGACAGCCGCCATAACATAAGCTTTGCACTTCACACTGTTTGCAAAGATCGGTTTGTTTATCATATTTATTTTGACCAAAACGCCGTTGCTGTTTTGAAGTCGCTAAATGAGCGAGGCTATTTTGATGAATATTGCCTAAATTATTGGCGGGATAGACATAGTGATCGCAAGAATAAACATCACCATTGGCTTCAATGATCAATGCCTGACCACAGGTTTTAGATTGAATACAGGTTGATGCAGGATATCCCATCCATGTACCTAATAAACTATCAAATAATCGAATATATATTTTCCCGATATCGCCTTGTCGTATCCATTCATCAAATACTTCGGTCATAAATTGCCCGTAGCCTTCTGCAGGGACAGAAAATGGAGCTAATTGTGCATTGGGACCCGGAGCATAATGTCCTCCATGAGTATGAGGAAAGCGTCTATCAACTTCGACAATAGGAATAAATTGAAAGAAGGTTGAACCTAACCCTTTTAAGGCTTGATAAGTCTCTTTTCCTTTATTCCAATTTTGATCGTTAATGACAGTGAGTGTGTTAAATTCAACGCCATATTCATTGAGTAGCTGAATTGCACGCTTTACTCGTTCAAACGTCGGGCTACCATTAATTGAAATACGGTATTTATCGTGAACGGCTTCAATACCATCAATTGAAACGCCTAACAGAAAATGGTTATCAGCAAAAAATTGTGCCCATTGGCGATTAATAGCGATTGCATTGGTTTGAACACTATTTGTAATTGTCTTGCCGTTAGCAAATTGTTTTTGGTATTTGACGACTTGCTCAAAGAAGGCTAATCCTGCAAGCGTTGGTTCACCACCTTGCCAAGAAAAATCAACCTGATCTCCACTGTGTGACTGAATATAGTCTTTAATATAACGACGAAGTACACCATCTGGCATCACTGTATGACCAGTTGCTTTTGTCTCATCTTGAAAAATATTTTCTTTTTCCAGATAAAAGCAGTATTCACACTTAATATTACAGTGGTAGCTTGTAGGTTTTGCCATCATATGAAAATAAGCAGGTTGATTTAATGCCATTAGTCATTTCCTGAGTTTCTTTTTTATCCTGTTACATTACGTAAAATTTATCAAAACAAAAGAGATTAAAATCACAAATACGAAATATCGAAAGTAAATGAAAGGTTTTTATGAAAGTTTAATACGGTTATTTTCGATAAAAATATTTTCGATTTGATACTATTTCATATTTTATTGACTATTTGAGCTATTTATTTTGATTTGTTTTTCGAAAATAAATGAATGTAGTGAAGTTTTAATCTGTATTTTGTGAAATACGGCGAAATTAAATCTATATCATTGTGTTTTATCTAGCTATATATGGTGTAATCATAAGTATAGCGTTGCGTTATATCATTTTATTTATTGGAAACTGGTGGCCTCAAGGCTATTATTGAAGCTACACGAAAATAATCGTAAGCAATCGATAGTGATTCGAAACTTTGTGAAAGAGATCAAAAGTTTTGTTTTTTTGCATTGTCGGTAAAAATTGGCGTAGTAAACTACATTCGAAACCAATCGAAAGAAAGTCTTTTGGTTTCGTAAGGAGACGAAAGTGAAAGCGGCAGTTGAGAGGCGTATGGAAATCCTCGATATGGTAAACCAACAAGGTAAAGCCAGAGTCGAAGATCTCGCTGAATTATTTAAAGTCTCAAGTGTCACTATCCGCAGCGATCTAAGTTTTCTTGAGAAAAATGGTTATATCGTCCGCTCTCATGGGGCAGCAATTCCTAATACAGGATTTATTGCCGAATTGAGTATCCACGAAAAACGTGGGCAAAACGCGGGCATAAAAACCTTGATCGGGAAAGCTGCCGCAACGCTGATAAAGGATGGAGACACCGTCATTCTTGACTCGGGGACAACTACTCGCGAAATCGCGACGCATTTAAAGTCGCGTGAAAATGTAGTGGTCATGACTAACGGTCTGGATGTCGCAATGGAGTTAGCAAATACCTCAGGTGTAGAAGTATTAATGACCGGTGGTGTATTGCGAAAAAGTGCGTTGTCTTTTTCAGGCTCACAAGCTGAAAATAGTCTTAGAAATTACCGTTTTGATAAGGTGTTTCTAGGCGTTGACGGATTCGATTTACGTGTTGGTATCACCACACACAATGAACAGGAAGCCAGTCTTAACCGTTTAATGTGTGATATCTCAGAAACGATTATTGCGGTTGCAGATTCTACGAAATTCAGTAAACGCAGCTGTCATATGATCAGAGAATTTGGTGATATTGATATACTAGTGACCGATTCAGGTATTCCTGAAGAATATATTCAGGAACTAAAAGATCACAAAATCGAAGTGATTATCGTTGACGATAAGGCATCGTAATTTGCTAACTCCATTAGCAACACCGCCGGTGTTGATTATGGAGTTAGTATTTAATGCATCCTTTAGAAAAGATTGTTCAGCAACACAAATCAGGCAAACAGAATGGGATTTATTCTGTTTGTTCTGCCCATCCTTTAGTAATAGAAGCAGCTCTATTACAAGCGCTGGATAATGATTCCTTTCTGCTAATTGAAGCCACCTCTAATCAGGTTGATCAGTTTGGTGGTTATACGGGAATGACACCCGCTGACTTTTACCAATATGTTATTGAACAGGCGGAAAATGTCGGTTTTCCTATTGAGAAGCTTATTCTTGGTGGTGACCATTTAGGGCCTAATCGTTGGCAACACCTTAACGCTGAAGAAGCAATGGCAAATGCAGATGTGTTGATTGCACATTATGTTGCCGCGGGTTTTAAGAAAATCCATCTTGATTGCAGTATGTCTTGTGCTGATGATCCCATACCTTTAACGGATGAAATTGTCGCATCTCGTGCCGCTCGTCTCGCTGTCATTGCAGAAAATACGGCAAAAAAGGCATTTGGTACAAGTGATATTGTTTATGTTGTTGGTACAGAAGTGCCCGTTCCTGGTGGCGCAGCCGAAGAACTTGATACTGTTGAAGTGACTTCACCGGATGCGGCCCGTAAAACATTAGAGTGTCATCGACAAGCGTTTCAAGATGTCGGTGTTGGTGATTGCTGGGAACGCGTTATTGGTTTGGTGGTTCAACCCGGCGTTGAATTTGATCATACGGGTATCATTGATTATCAACAAGAAGAAGCACAAGCATTAAGCCAAGTGGTCAATGATTATTCTCATCTTGTTTTCGAAGCTCACTCTACGGATTATCAAACTAAAGAAGCTTATAAACAGCTCGTTCATGATCACTTTGCCATTTTAAAAGTAGGACCCGCACTAACCTTTGCAATGCGTGAAGGTTTATACGCACTTTGCTCCATTGAAGAAACATTATTCCCTCTAGAACAGTGCTCTAGATTACGTGAAAAAATGGAGCAACTGATGTGCCGTGAGCCAGGATTTTGGCAAAAATACTATCATGGTGATGAGCATCAACAAGCCTTTGCCCGAGTATATAGCTTTAGTGATCGCATTCGTTATTATTGGCCCGATGCTGAAATTAATGCCGCCATCGACATACTCATGGATAACTTATCCGTTAAACCTATTCCATTACCGTTATTGAGCCAATATCTGCCTTATCAATTTACCCAATTTAGAGAAGGCGTGATTGACGGATCGCCTAGATCTTTTGTTATTGCGAAAATTCGTGATGTGTTATCGGTTTATGCCGATGCGTGCTATGTCCATTAATTGAGGGAAACCATGGAATATTTAAGTTATCAGATCGCTCAATTGGAGCAACTGAATGCATTTTGGACTGCGAAAGAGATTGAGCAACAACCAGAATGTTGGAAGAAAACATGGCAGTCAGTGAAAGAGAAACGTGCTGATATTGCATCTTTTTTAAATAAAGCGCTCGCAGTACCTCATGCGCGAATTATTTTAACTGGTGCTGGCACATCAGCGTTTGCTGGAAAAGCATTAGCCCCTATTTTAAGTGGTCATACAAAACGTCGAGTAGATGCGATTGCAACAACAGATTTGGTGGCTGATCCACAAGAGTATTTAGCGGAAGACATCCCTACGTTATTAATTTCTTTTGCTCGCTCAGGTAATAGCCCAGAAAGTGTGGCGGCGTTAGATGTGGCAACGGAGTGTCTATCACAGTGTTATCACTTAGTGCTGACATGTAATGCCAATGGCAAGCTTTATGAGTATTGCCAAAATAATAGCAGTGCATTGGCATTGTTGATGCCAGAAGAATCAAACGACCGTTCTTTAGCAATGACCTCTAGCTTTTCATCCATGATGATGGCTGCGGTGACTATCTTCTTAGGTGATAACGTTTTTAGTGACGCTATCGCCCCTTTCTTTAGTCACTATAAGACACAGTTTAATAAGGCGAATCAAATTATTAGGGATAAATATGCCGGTAAGTTTAAACGGGTTATTTATCTAGGAAGTGGTGGATTGCAAGGTTTAGCACAAGAAGCTGCATTGAAAATGTTAGAGCTTACCGCAGGGAAAGTGGTTGCGAGTTTTGACACTCCATTAGGTTTTCGACACGGACCTAAGTCTATCGTAAATAAAGAAACTTTAGTGGTGATGTTTTTCTCTAATGATCCTTATACACGTCAATATGAGACTGACTTATTACGAGAGGTTATTCACGATAATGCATCAGGTAAGGTGATCGCGATCACCGCACGAAATGATAACGCTTTCTCACCTGAGAGTTTTGTTTATATTCCAGCGTTAGAGAACTGTTCTGATGTGGCGCTATTGTTCCCTTACTTGATGTTGGCGCAATCATTCGCATTTCACAGTTCCATTGCACTAGGGAATACGCCTGATAACCCGTCTCCGACAGGAGAAATCAACCGCGTTGTACAAGGCGTCACAATTTATCCGTTCTCACATAAAAAAGACGACACACAGTCTGCTTTAAATTAATAAAATATAATAAGAGAGCTAATCATGAACACACCAAATATTGTCTGGACCCGCATTGATGAACGTTTACTCCATGGTCAAATCCGCATTACATGGGGCAAACATACAGAAGCAAACCTGATTTTAGTGGCTAATGATGATGCAGCAGAAGGCCCTAATGCGGCATTTATGCAAGCAGGAATGAAAGCATCAGCAGGTGGCGAATACGCTGTGCGCTTCTTCTCTATTCAAAAAACGATTGATGTTATTAGTAAAGCATCTCCTCGTCAGAAAATTTTTGTTTTGTGTAATAACCCGAAAGATGTTGCCCGTTTAGTGGAAGGTGGCGTGCCCATTACTCACTGTAATGTTGGCAATATGCATTTTCATGAAGGGAAACGCCAAATTGCAAAAACCGTATCAGTCAATGATGCCGACATTGAGGCGTTTAAAAGCCTTGTCGCAAATGGTGTAACTTGCACAATTCAAAACACCCCCGATCAGACGCCTGTTGATGTGTTAGCACTCGCATCAGCCTGATAAATTCCTGAACAAAAAACCTGCATTAGCAGGTTTGAGGATTATTTATGATTTTTGAAGCTTCTTTAGTGGCTTTATGGGCCTTCTTTTGCGGTATAGATAAGTATGACGTTGCATTAAATATTCACAGACCATTAATCACAGGACCTGTTGTGGGGCTGATTATGGGGGATATGCAGGTTGGATTGATTGCCGGTGCAACATTAGAACTTGCATGGTTAGGACTTGTTCCTAATGCTGGCGCTCAGCCACCTGATGTGACATTAGGAACGATCGCGGCGGTTGCTTTTGCGGTAATGACAAACCAATCACCAGAAGTTGCAATGGGAATTGGGATGCCTATTGCTGTGTTAATGCAAATGCTCGTCATTGGTTTCTTTGCTGTGACCGCTTTCACCATGGGGAAAGCAGATAGATACGCAGAGAGAGCCGATGCAGCAGGTGTTTCACGACTCCTGATCATCACGATAACGGTACGTTCATTACTCTATGCTTTGGTTGCTTTTGTTACGGTTTATTTCGGTGAACATGCCGCTCAGTGGATTGATGAAAATACCCCCAAAGTCTTGCTAGAAGGTTTAGGTATTGGTGCGAAAATGGTTCCTGCAATTGGTTTCGCCATGTTGCTAAAAATTATGTGGTCAAAAGAAGTGGCGGGTGTGTTCTTTATTGGCTTCGTGATGACGACTTATCTCAAACTTCCAATTATGGCGGTCGCTATTTTAGGCGCGTCAGCCGCAGCACTTTACTTCTTCTTTAGTGGTAATAACAAAAATTCAAGTCAGCAGAATGAGGATTTCGAAGATGGTATCTGATAACAGCACCGCATTGAAAACGCAGGATAAACCAGAAACGGGTTCTTTGATTGATGGCATTGACGAGTATCAAGATACCACTGTCAGAAAAGTGATCACGAAAGGCGATCTCTGGAAGTGTGCGTTCCGTGGCTTGTTTATGGAAGGTAACTTCAACTTTGAACGTATGCAAGGTGGCGGGTTTGCGTTCTCAATTATTCCAGCATTGAAAAAAATCCACGGAAATAATAAACGTGACTATGCAACATCATTAAAGAACCATCTGCAATTTTTTAATGCAAGTCCAAAGCTGTTTACCTTCCTCTTAGGAACCGCTGTTGCAATGGAAGAAAACAAAGAAAAGCCTTCCACTGTTAACGTGATGAAAGTAGCAGGCATGGGACCGACTGGGGGCATAGGTGATGCTATCGATCATATGACCTTAATGCCACTGACATTAGCATTAGGTGCTTCCATTGCAATGGAAGGGTCAATTGCTGGGCCTTTTGTTTTCTTCTTTTTATACCAAATTGTGCACTTTTTAGTGTATTTCGGGCTGATGTTCATGGGCTATCGCGCAGGTACGGCGGCAATGGTCAATATGAGTGATGCCACTGAAAAACTGGCTAAAGCTGCCAATATCATGGGTATTTTTGTTATCGGTGCACTCAGTGCGACCTTTATCAAGGTGCAAACCACCGCCTCGCTAGAGTTGGGAGGGAAGGTGGTTGAATTGCAAACCGCGCTCTTTGACAAAATCATGCCGAATTTACTGCCTCTGTGCTTAGTTTTCCTGATGTACAAAATGGTGAAAAGCACCGGTTTTTGGGGTAAACCGCCGGTATTGATTTTCTCCACCTTAGCCTTTGGCGTTGTCGGTCACGTATTAGGATTCTTATAACAGAGAGCCTTTTTCACCGTCGTTATTGTCAGTCGAAATACATTATTAACTTGCTATAAACGGGCAGGAGAGTGTTCTGCTGCCCGCAAGGAGTCACTCATGATAGGTCTTATTGTTTCAGGGCATCTTAATTTTGCCTCTGGTATGGCATCCGCTGTAAAAGCGATTGCTGGAGAACAGGACGATATCGCGTTTATCGATTTTGTTGAGTCAATTTCCCCTGATGAATTAGAAGAAAAAATGCGTGAAGCAATTGATTCAATGTCATGTCAGCAATATCTCTTTTTAACGGATTTACCCGGTGGCACCCCTTGTAATCGTGCAATGGCAATTATGATGCAAAATCCTGCTGTTGAAGTGCTAGCTGGGGTGAATCTACCGATGATTGT
Source organism: Proteus cibi (assembly GCF_003144405.1). Taxonomy (GTDB): domain Bacteria; phylum Pseudomonadota; class Gammaproteobacteria; order Enterobacterales; family Enterobacteriaceae; genus Proteus; species Proteus cibi. The sequence goes on along the minus strand of NZ_PENW01000018.1, from coordinate 244,238 downwards.
TAATGCTGCTTTTGAACGGGAAGGATGTTCAACGTCAGAGTTAGTGCAAACGTTACGCGAAATAGGTCAAGAAAGCATTCAAGATATTCGTGAGCAATTAGCTCAAATAGACAGCAATGATGTTGAAGAAGAAGACGGTTTATGAGTCAGCGATATGCCATTTTGGCAGATAGAACCTTTACACCAGAAGGAATTCGTTATCTTTGCTATGTCTGTGTTAAAGGCGATGTTATTGAATCAATCACCACGCAAGCGCCAACAGATTGCCCCATTATTCGTTTAAACGGGAAATCGTTATTACCGGGTTTTGTGGATATTCATATTCATGGTCGTGAAGGTGCGGATGTAATGGATGCGACTCAGCAAGGATTACAAACCATTGCGGATGCACTTGTGAAAACAGGTGTGGTTGCTTGGGTTGGTACAACAGTAACAGCACCGATGGACGATATTCGCCAAGCATTGTCACAAGTACGTGAATTTTTATCAAAGCCCCAAACGTCTGGTGCGCTATTACTCGGTAGCTTTTTAGAAGGACCTTATTTTACGGAGCGCCATAGAGGTTCGCATCCGGTGAAATATCTAAAAGCGCCAACCATATCAGAGCTAGAAACACTGCTTGAAAGTGCGGGGGACACATTATTGCGTGTTGCTGTTGCACCAGAAGCTCAAGGCTCGATGGAGGCGATTGATTGGTTGGTCAAGCGAGGTATTAAGCCAAGCGTGGCGCATACCGCGGCAACTTATGAACAAACATCAGATGCATTTTTGCATGGCGCAGACTGTGGTGTGCACTTGTATAACGGTATGACGGGGCTTCATCATCGCGAGCCGGGATGTTGTGGTGCCGTGTTATATCACAATGTATTGGCGGAACTGATCGCAGATGGCATTCATGTTCATCCCGTTATGATGCAACTAGCGTATCGCATGAAAGGCTACCAACAACTCGCTTTAATTACAGATTGCATGCGTGCGGGGGGATTACCTGATGGTGACTACACGCTGGGCGCTCAAACAGTGAACGTCACCCAAGGTCAAGCAAAAACAGCCGATGGCTCTTTGGCTGGGAGTACTTGTAGCTTAGATAGCGCATTAAGAAACATGGTGCAACTCGCTCATGTCCCTGAGTGGGAAGCTGTGCAAATGGCGAGTGCGATCCCTGCTGAGTATCTCGGTATCGGCGATAAATTGGGTTATATCAAAGTGGGGCGACAAGCCAGCTTTGCTGTGGTGGATGAGTGTTTTCATCTCACCGATACATTCATCAGAGGAAATCATATTTACTCTGTATCCGGGGAAAATGCATAGCTTTTTTTAGTTATGCACCCATCTGTAAAAATGAGGTATTTATAATGGAAATTCGTCAGCCAATTCATAGTGAACATGCTAAAAGGCTTGATACAGAAGGACTTCGCAAGGAGTTCCTGATTGAAAACCTATTCTGTGAAGGGGAAATGAATCTCACTTATAGCCATATAGATCGCATTATTGTTGGCGGTATTGTTCCTACAACACAACCTTTAGCATTAATGGCTGGTAAAGCATTAGGCGTTGATTTCTTTTTAGAAAGACGTGAATTAGGTGCCATTAATATTGGCGGTGCTGGCAAAGTGATCGTCGATGGTGAAGTGTTTGATATTGGTGCTCGTGAAGCGATTTATATCGGAATGGGTGCTAAAAGCGTTGAGTTTACTAGTGACTGTGTAGAAACACCTGCGCGTTTTTATATGAATTGCGCGCCAGCCCATCACACTTATCCAACGCGCAAAATAACACAACAGCAAGCATCACCAGAAAAAATTGGTAACGCAGAAAACTGTAATGTTCGTACTATTTATAAATTCTTACATCCTTCAGTTTTGCCAACCTGCCAATTATCAATGGGGATGACGGTTCTTGAACCAGGTAGCTTATGGAATACCATGCCTTGCCATACCCATGAGCGTCGTATGGAAGTGTATCTCTATTTTGATATGAAAGATGACAATGTGGTTTTCCATTATATGGGTGAACCAACGGAAACTCGTCATTTAGTTGTTCGTAATGAGCAAGCAGTGATAAGCCCTAGCTGGTCAATTCATTCTGGCGTGGGCTCTGCATCTTATACCTTTATTTGGGGAATGGTGGGTGAAAATCAGGTATTCCACGATATGGATCATGTGGCAATGAAAGATCTGAAATAACCACAAATAGTCATATTTTCTTCTTATCCTACATATAAAAAGGTGTGGCAGTGATTGCTACACCTTAGAGGTTTCGTCATGAATTTATTTGATTTAAATGGCAAAGTTGCCATTGTGACAGGTTGCAATACAGGTTTAGGACAAGGCATGGCGATCGGCTTAGCACAAGCGGGTGCCGATATCGTTGGTGTGGGTATTCAAGATGCGCCTGAAACTCGCCAACAAGTCGAAGCGTTAGGGCGTCGTTTTCATTACATTACGCAAAATTTAATGAAACAAGATGGATTACAAGCGCTGGTGGATGAAGCCGTTTCTGTCATGGGGCGTATTGATATTTTAGTGAATAATGCAGGTATTATTCGCCGCGAAGATCTCTTGGCGTTTAGTGAAAAAGATTGGGATGATGTGATTGATATTAATCAGAAAACGTTGTTCTTTTTGTCTCAAAAAGTCGCCCGACAATTTGTTAAACAAGGTGAGGGTGGAAAGATAATTAATATTGCTTCTATGCTCTCTTATCAAGGAGGAATTCGTGTACCTTCTTACACCGCAAGTAAATCTGCCGTAATGGGATTAACTCGCGCATTGGCGACCGAACTCGCTCAATATAATATCAATGTAAATGCGATTGCTCCGGGCTATATGGCAACAGATAACACCGCTGCTCTGCGTGCTGACGATGTTCGTAATGCCGCTATTGTAGAGCGAATTCCTGCGGGACGTTGGGGAACGCCTGAAGATGTTGCTGGCCCTGCAATTTTCTTAGCTTCTAAAGCCAGTGATTATGTTAATGGATACACCATTGCGGTTGATGGTGGTTGGTTAGCTCGTTAATTTCATGGAGAAGTAGGATGGAACACGCTAATACAGAGACTTTGCAAAGAGAGTTTGTATTGCAAAACATGAAGCGAGTGTATCGTTATCAATCGGCTAATCAAGTTCGCAGTGTTCGCCGCCGTAGTGGTAAAACCCGTTTTATTAAAGACACAGATTGGGAGCGTGGTGTTTTTTGGAGTTGCGTAAGTGCAGCATGGCAGGCAACGCAAGACGAAGAGTATCTTAATGGTGTGTTGAATTACACGTTGCATACAGGATTTAGAACAGGGCCTAATGCTCGTTTCGCAGATGATCATATTTGTGCTCAAGCTTACCTTGCTGTAAGCCCGCTTTTTGAACAATCTGAAATTCTTGAGCCAACCATTAAAGCATTCGACATTATGCTTGATGATCCTAAACCGGGTCGTGAAGATTGGTGGTGGTGTGATGCTCTCTTTATGGCGCCTCCTGGTTTTGCTACGTTGGCTGAAATTACCAATGAACGACGTTATTTGGATTACATGCATACGGCTTATTGGGATGCGATTGAACATTTACGTGATCCTGAAACAGGGCTTATCTTCCGTGATCATCGCTATATTCCTGATGGCGAAGGCAATGAATTACGCGAAGCTAATGGTGAAAAAGTATTTTGGAGTCGTGGTATTGGTTGGGTTTTAGCTTCGATACCTCGTATCCTAAAATATATGCCTGATGATTATCATGGTCGTGAACGTTATATTGCACTGTTTAAAGAATTAGTGACATCCATCCTAGATTATCAACATGAAGATGGTTTTTGGCGAACGAGTTTACGTGATCCTGATAATTTTCCTGCACCAGAAAGTTCAGCAACAGCGCTATTTTGTTATGGACTGGCATGGGGAATTAATCAGGGAATATTAGAGAAAGAGGTGTATTTTCCTGCATTAAACAGAGCATGGTCAGCATTACAAACCTGTATTCATGACAATGGCATGATAGGTTGGGTTCAACTTCCAGCATTTAACCCTCGTGAAGTGAAGTTCGAACATAATATGGATTATGGTGCTGGTGCTTATTTATTAGCAGGGAGTGAAGTGTTAAAACTTTCGTTAAATAACTAGTCCCTTGATATTGTCGCTTTGTTTTTTTACGCTTCACATACCTTCTACGCAATATATTCCTATTTAGGATGCCGACCAAAAAATAGGGTCGGCTTTTTTATGTTTAATATAATAAGAGGTAACGTGAGTCCGTTACCTCTTATTTTAATTTCGGGTGCTTAGATAAACATGCAATAATTGAAAAAAGGAAACTGTGGGGGAAATTCCTCCCCCACAAAATTAATATAATATAAAAGATATATTAATCTGAATCATTAAATATCCATTAGTTGGTATGAATAAATAAAAAGTGTATTCTCTAATAATACGTTACTCGATATTATCATCGTGACGATCATTAGCCCGATTAAAGAATATTTCTTCATTTCCTCTTGCACTCCGATAAAAATGGAGGCAGAATCAAATTGTTTGTGTTTGAGTCCGCCTCGGTTAATATAAATATATTTTCCGGGGCTTTTCTCTTTCTGGCTTTGGCAAAATGCTTGAACCAGATTGATCCAAGCACCCGCGCAGAGCATAGCAAACTATTAAAATGAGACAACACATTTATTATTAATAATAAATCATTCGATTTGTTTTTATTATTTTAAATAAGTAATTAATTCACTAACAGCGTGAGTAAATAAAATAAGAGGTAACATAAATCTGTTACCTCTTATTATAAATTAGGGTGCTTAGATAAATACACAATAGTTGAAAAAAGGAAACTGTGGGGGAAATTCCTCCCCCACAAAATTAATATAATATAAAAGATATATTAATCTGAATCATTAAATATCCATTAGTTGGTATGAATAAATAAAAAGTGTATTCTCTAATAATACGTTACTCGATATTATCATCGTGACGATCATTAGCCCGATTAAAGAATATTTCTTCATTTCCTCTTGCACTCCGATAAAAATGGAGGCAGAATCAAATTGTTTGTGTTTGAGTCCGCCTCGGTTAATATGAATATATTTTCCGGGGCTTTTCTCTTTCTGGCTTTGGCAAAATGCTTGAACCAGATTGATCCAAGCACCCGCGCAGAGCATAGCAAACTATTTAAACGAGACAACACATTTATTATCAATAATAAATCATTCGATTTGTTTTTATTATTTTAAATAAATAATTGATTCGTTAACTGCGTGAGTAAATAAAATAAGAGGTAACATAAATCTGTTACCTCTTATTATAAATTAGGATGCTTAGATAAACACACAATAATTGAAAAAAGGAAACTGTGGGGGAAATTCCTCCCCCACAAAATTAATATAATATAAAAGATATATTAATCTGAATCATTAAATATCCATTAGTTGGTATGAATAAATAAAAAGTGTATTCTCTAATAATACGTTACTCGATATTATCATCGTGACGATCATTAGCCCGATTAAAGAATATTTCTTCATTTCCTCTTGCACTCCGATAAAAATGGAGGCAGAATCAAATTGTCTGTTTTTGAGTCCGCCTCGGTTAATATGAATATATTTTCCGGGGCTTTTCTCTTTCTGGCTTTGGCAAAATGCTTGAACCAGATTGATCCAAGCACCCGCGCAGAGCATAGCAAACTATTTAAATGAGACAACACATTTATTATCAATAATAAATCATTCGATTTGTTTTTATTATTTTAAATAAGTAATTAATTCGCTAACTGCGTGAGTAAATAAAATAAGAGGTAACATAAATCTGTTACCTCTTATTATAAATTAGGGTGCTTAGATTCAACCGTAATCACTTAATGAGAAAACTGTGGGGGATTGCTCCCCCACAAGGTTAGTGTTTATTACTGATAAACTTAACCTGAACATTTATATATTCACTATTAATGGTGAAATTCTCGATTGGATTATTATAGAATAAAGTTATCAGTAATACAGTGATATTTATACTAATAACAATCACACTAATCAGAGAATATTTGTTCATTTTCTTGACAGCTCCTTTATAAGGAGGCAGAATCAAATTGTTATGGTTTGAGTCCGCCTCGGTTAATATGAATATATTTTCCGGGGCTTTTCTCTTTCTGGCTTTGGCAAAATGCTTGAACCAGATTGATCCAAGCACCCGCGCAGAGCATAGCAAACTATTTAAATGAGACAACACATTTATTATCAATAATAAATCATTCGATTTGTTTTTATTATTTTAAATAAGTAATTAATTCGCTAACTGCGTGAGTAAATAAAATAAGAGGTAACATAAATCTGTTACCTCTTATTATAAATTAGGGTGCTTAGATTCAACCGTAATCACTTAATGAGAAAACTGTGGGGGATTGCTCCCCCACAAGGTTAGTGTTTATTACTGATAAACTTAACCTGAACATTTATATATTCACTATTAATGGTGAAATTCTCGATTGGATTATTATAGAATAAAGTTATCAGTAATACAGTGATATTTATACTAATAACAATCACACTAATCAGAGAATATTTGTTCATTTTCTTGACAGCTCCTTTATAAGGAGGCAGAATCAAATTGTTATGGTTTGAGTCCGCCTCGGTTAATATGAATATATTTTCCGGGGCTTTTCTCTTTCTGGCTTTGGCAAAATGCTTGAACCAGATTGATCCAAGCACCCGCGCAGAGCATAGCAAACTATTTAAACGAGACAACACATTTATTCTCAATAATAAATCATTCGATTTGTTTTTATTATTTTAAATAACTAATTGATTCGTTAACTGCGTGAGTAAATAAAATAAGAGGTAACATAAATCTGTTACCTCTTATTATAAATTAGGGTGCTTAGATTAAACCACAATGACTTAATGAGAAAACTGTGGGGGATGAATCCCCCACAAGGTTAGTGTTTATTACTGATAAACTTAACCTGAACATTTATATATTCACTATTAATAGTAAAATTCTCGATTGGATTATTATAGAATAAAGTTATCAGTAATACGGTGATATTTATGCTAATAACAATCACACTAATCAGAGAATATTTGTTCATCTTCTTGACAGCTCCTCTATAAGGAGGCAGAATCAAGTTCTCGGGTTTGAGTCCGCCTCGGTTAATATGAATATATTTTCCGGGGCTTTTCTCTTTCTGGCTTTGGCAAAATGCTTGAACCAGATTGATCCAAGCACCCGCGCAGAGCATAGCAAACTATTTAAACGAGACAACACATTTATTATCAATAATAAATTATGCGATTTGTTTTTATTATTTTAAATAAGTAATTAATTCGCTAATTTTAGTTCTTAATAAAAGAAGAGTCTCGATATCAACATATCGAGACTCTTTAATTTAAATATTAGGGATACTACTTAACTAAATTAACAACTATTGGTGTTGCTTGAGTGGTGGTTGTCGTAATCAGCGTATTATTATTTTGATGTTTAATATTAATACCGGATTGAGGTGTTGCTAATTTCCACATTCCTTTTATGGCAATAGTGTTGTTTATCGGTTGAGGATCAGCGGTAAGCCATTGACGAGAATAAACACTTACCTCAACTTGATCCCCTTTATTATCAACTTGGTCAGCTTCAATGCCCTGATATAAATTTAAATCAGGATTAACAATACTTAGTGTTAATTGTTGTTTCTGTATTTTAGCCATGACCATCGTTGGTGAGTCACTCGACAATAATAAAGCTTGAGGAGAATTAATTTCGGTAGCTTCAAAGAAAGCGTATCCCTCTTCTTGGGTTATTTTATCTTTTACAGCATGAAGCTGATTATTATGTTGCAATACCGTGTATTCAGGTGCTTTCTTATCCTGTGATTCGATCGCTATCGCATACTCATAAGTTGCATTACTCGGTGCATTACCATGAGATATCACGGCTGTTGCAAATAGTTGTTCTGTTGGTTTGGAATTTCTATCATCCAGAGAATGTTGTTTTTGATAACTAAATTCTACTGTTTGTCCTTTACTTAACTTATATAAATTGCCAGCAGGATCAATTAAGGTATCTGCATTATTTAAAGTTAATTGAGTACCTAATTGATTCACTTTTTTACCATTAATTATCACTGATTGTAATTTAGGAACAGCAAATTGGAATAGTGTTGTTTCTGTCGGATGTTGTTTATCATCATTTTCAATCCCAGATCCTAACGCAATGACTCTATTATCAAATAAAAAATAGGATTTATTAGCCCTTAAGCTTTGCTGTTGATATTTACTGTGTCCATGTAATTTCATAGCAAACATACTGTTATTATTAAGTGTATTGGCACCAGAATAGCTTTCTGTTGAAAGTAACATTTCTTCAATACCAGCAGCAGGTAATTGATTAAGTTTTGCCTCAAGTTCGTTATAGGGAAGATGGATTGTCGTTGTTCCTGGATATCGGTTCCAATCCCATCCAGCATGGCTAAATCCTGATTGAGCTAAATCAGCAGGAATAATTTCCAATTGACCATACTGTAAATAACGTCCATAACGATTGTTATTTTCATAACTTTCATTACCAACAAGATAACGACTAAAACCGCGAGCGATCGCAAGCCAGCTTTGCTGTGGTGCTTGAATAGAGGCTCTACGTTGTATCGCCATTGAAGCATAGTTCATCGCCCATGCACCAGTGGGTTCATTTTCAGCGTTAATTCCTTCAAAACTGTCTTTGTTATCTAGTTTTGCATAGGCCGCAGCCAATGTCGCATCTACTTTTTGTTTTCCATCAGGTGTACCGGCTAATGCCATCCATTTAAATGGAGCAATTCCTATTTTATGTAATCCAGTGGGATGACGGCCACTGAGTACCACGGGAATTTGTGTCTCTTTAGTGTAGATGCGCATTTTTAATAACACATCTTTTAAACGCTCATGAGCGGCAGGTGAAAGCTGGAAAGGGGAATCACTTAGCGCATAAACACTCGGTGCTAAACCACCAAATGCATCTTTAGCGTAAGCAGGATAATGTTGCGAATGGTGAAAAATAGAACCATCAGGTTTGAAACCACCTGCAACACCTTTTGAACTTAGGATGGTTTTATTTAGCCAGTTTTGTAGTTGTGTTAAGGCTTGTTGGCGTTGTTGATAATCTGGCAACATCAGTAAGCTTTTTATCATCCACTGTAATTGAGTATTGAGAATATCGACATTTGCATCAACGATTTCATTATCTTTTTCAAAAATTCGCCCTGTCGCGTTGTACCACATCATGGCTTGTTGAGTGGGCGCTAAAAGGTTATTTTTTGCAAGAATATGACGACCAATAAACCATGCATCAAAAAGCTCTCTGGTTTGATATCCAACATGAGTAATAATTTGATAACCACTACCTCGTACAAAACCTTGTTCAAGGACGTAACGAGTGCCTAATAAATAAAGCGCTTCTAATTTTTTTCTATCGGCTACTGATAAGGAGTTACTACGCAAGTAAATAGCAGTTTGAAGCAGCGTTTTACCTACATCTCTTAGCATATTGGCATCGAGTAATGCTTTTTGGGTCTCTTCACTAAATACACCTTCAACTTTCATAAAGTTTTGTCGGTTAGGGTGATCGAGTGCTTTTCCTGTTATTGAGCCATCAGCTTGTTGTGTTAATTTTAATTTTTCCCAGAGTGCTAAATTTTTATCTAGCATGTCTGCGGTGATTTTTTTATCGCTATTAACGCCCTGATAATACTCAAAACGCTGATAAATTGATGCCATTTCAGCTTGATCATCATGAAACTCAGTATCGAAATTTAGAGTAGGATAATGGGTTTTAAACATCTGATCGTACATCAGTAAAGCACTCCAGTTTTTACTGACCATGGTGTTTACTGCATTATTGACATAAGGGGTTTGATAGTCAGGAACTGCCCAGCGATTATCTAACGGTACACTCATAATAATTTGATCAAAAAAGAGCGTTCCAGCTTGATTTGGGGCTGTAATGACTAATTGATCCAATTTTCCCGTTGCAGAGCCTTGCATATCACGAAAAGGAACGGCAATACCTCGCCATCCTGTAAAATTAAGCTGAATATCAAAACTTAATGCAATTTTATTCTTTTGCTTAAATTGCAATATTAATGGAGAAGCTTGAGGTTTTTCATTATAAATCCACATCATGAAAGTGAGTGGTGTCGCTGTATTTTTATCGTCCTGATAATTAACGATATTATTTAACGTTAATGTTGATTGGGGTTGATATTGCCACTTGAGTGATTGTTCACCCTCTTTAGCGTGCTGTTTACTCAGTGATAATTGGTCATTATCTGACGTGGTGAGAGTATTGGGTATCTCACTTTCAAAGAGATAAATATCACCGAAAGTTTCATGAGAAAGAGAAGGGGATGCTTGTGCGGGTAATGATAAGCATAAACTTAATGCCATTGCATGTGCTAAAGGATTTTTTATTAGCATAATCAGATTTCCTGCAAATAAAAAGGAACGCAAGTGCGTTCCTTTTAGTGATATCAAGAGAGAGGTGAAAGTTTGATTTCTTGTGGAATACCAAAGTAACTGGTAAATGTGAGTTCAGTGCTATCACCTGAAACGTTATATTTTACTTCGCTATTTTTATTAGTAGGTTGCCATTTCCCATTGATGATGACATTGATAGTAACGGCAGTTGCCGCTTTCTGGCGTGTCATATTTAAATCAGGTGTTACTGCACTAATTGTCAGTGAATTTCCTTGATGATGAGTCATCACAATTGCGGGTTTATCAACCTTTTTGATCCATTTATCTTTAATTGAAGCAGATTGATAAAAAGCATATCCCGTCACATTGCTGAGTTTATCGTAAATAATATGAACATCTTTATCTTTACGAAGAACCTGATATAACCCATTATTTTCACGGAATTTCTCTGCCATCTCCCTCATTTTTTCAGGAGTCGCATCTAAAAAGACCATATACTCATAACTGGAATCTTTAGGTTGAACGCTGTGATCAATCCACGCTGAACTGAAGTTTCCTTCCGTTGGCTGGCGATTTTTATTTTCAGCCGAGGTCTGGTGTTGGCGACTGATATTGACTTTTTCTGCTTGAGTAATTAAATAACCATTGCCGTTGCTATCCATTAACCAATCACCTTGTTTAAGTGTTGCTTGATAAGGAAAAGCTTCAACTTTTTGCCCATTAATCCAAATGGCGTTTAATTCAGGTGTAATAGCATGCTGGAATAGGGTGGTTTCAACATTTTTATTTTTATCACTACTATTTATATTGCTACCAATAAAAATTAAGTGATTATCCGCCGCTAATATGCTCTTTTTCGCGGTGAAATTAGGATCAAAACGCTCAAGGTTAGTAGGATAAATAAGATCAAATGCCATCATGCCATATTTACCATCAAGAGCAGATGTACCACTAAATCCACGTTCTCCACGTTGCATTAACGTATGAGGTTTAGGACTGTCTAGCTCTTTAAGAGGAAGATGGATCGTGGTTGCTCCTGGCATTCTATTCCAATCCCAGCCTTCTTGTTGATAACCTTGTGAAAGCTGTGAGCCATTACTGACTATTTGGGCTACACCATGGCTTTGGTAACGGCCATAGCGGTTATCTTTGTTATAAATTTCAGATGACCAAACATTGGTGTTATAAGCTTTCAGTGTCACCATTTTATCTTGCCAGCGATGAATACCAAAAGCACCGCCATTAAAGGCATAGAAGCCTTGTGGCAAGGTTGCGGGAGCAATCGTTTCGCCAAAAATAGCACTCGACTCACTTTGCGTTTTATCACTAATCGCAAGATAAATAGAAGCGAGCTTTTTATCTGGAGATGGTTTTGCAGACATAGCAAGCCAGTAGTAGCCTTGAGCGACAGATTTTAACGATGGAGAGTTAAAAGGATGCCGTCCAGCAAGAGGTAATCCGACTTCAGGGTTACTGTAAATCCACGCCGATACCATCGCTTTTTTCAGGTTATTCCAACCGCTTTCACCAACAGCAAAAGGGGTACCGCGTAGTAAATAAATAAGTTGAGAGGCATTTTTAAAGGCAGGGAAAGAGTAACCTGGATAGTTACCTTCATGCCGCCACGCTGTACCATCAGGACGTAAACCATCTTTACTACCTGGTGGTACTTGAGTTAATGCACCAGTAATGTAATGACTGAAAGTATTAACTAAGTTGATGCGTTTCTGATCATCAGGCTCTAGCAGTAATAAAGCTAAGTGCTGACGAGATAAGGTGTTGAAATAGTCTAAATCTGAACTATCTGCTCCTACCTTCATATCAAAACTACTTTTAAACTCTCGTGAATACCATAGCAATGAATCATAAACTTGAGTTTGGAGATTTGCTTCTTTTAAGGCATCAGACATTAATAGTGTAGAAATATACCACCAACGAGAACTGTATCCCCAGTGATGGGTTGTGACTAATGCACTCCCTTTAACAAAGCCTTGATCTAATAAATGCTTTGTCATTAATAAGTACATCTGTTTTAACTGAGCTTTTTGTGTCGGATCTTTTTCAAGAATATAAGCTCGGCTGATATTAAACATTAATGTTGTGTAGTTACCAAGAATGACATAATTATCAAAAAGCGATTTATCTTGAGAATTAAGGTTTTCTGGCTGATAAATAATAGTTTGTTTATCCGTGATCAGATGTCGTCCTTGTATTCCTCCATCAACTAAAACGCGAATATTGAGCGCATCAAAATCACTTTTTAATTTACTAATATTTTCTTCTAGTGCGAGATTTGCCTCTTTTTCACCCCCAACAAATTCATTAATCAGGCGCTGGCGAATAAGATCAATCGCAGCTAAGTTTTCGGGTGTCACTGGCAATTGTGGTTGTACGTTATGAAATTGGATTTCAGGCTCTGATAAACGTGTTTTCACTTGATAATCAGTCCATTGATAGCGAGCATCATCAATAGAAAACATAATACGATCGATATAGATTTCACCTTGGCCCACATTAGACGGGGCTTTAAATCGAATGCTATCAACATTAGCACCCAAAGATCGACCAATGCTGTCTTGAGTACCCTCAGAAGAGGTGTTTATTGCATTTAAGGTCATCTCTCTATTTTCAAGATCGTTATTTAAAGAGATCCCAACAGCACGCCAGCCTGTGAAATTCAATTTTACTTTAAAACCGGCTTGCGCTTCACTGGTTGAATTAAGTTTCTCTCCTAAGTCGATAGTGAGATAGCCATCAATGGGTTTTTCGTTATAAAGCCAAAATGATAAAACCGGTGTAGATGCGCGTCCCCATGCTTTAGAGGCTTCTTTATCTGTTGGTACAATCAGTTTTTTATGCAAAGTAAAGCTACTTCCACCTTTCCATTTCCACAAAAGGGATTGGTTTCCCATAATGCTACGCTTATCAGATAACGTCAGTGTTGAGTTTTTATCTGATGAAAAGTCTGCTAATGGGTTACTTTGCGCAAAATGATAGATTTCTGACTGCATCAGATTTTTAGGATCAAAGGCAGGATTGCTGGTGGCTGCAATCGCATTATAAGGGGCTGATAATAGCCCCAATGTGATAGCCAGTGCAGTAAAGCGAAATATCGGCATTATTTTTCTCCTTAGAAACGCTGGCTAACGGTGAAGCCAATGCGTCCTTCATTGAACTTGTCATAACGCTGATATCCCATTGTTGTACCTAAATTCAACGACTGGGTAATATCGAGATTGGCACCTAATTCAGCACTAATAATGTCACCACCAACACGATTTCCTTTAATATCAAAGGTACTTCCTCCAGTATTAAAATAGGTGAGGCTATGGCGTTGATTAATATTATTGTCACCTGCAATATCTTTGACGTAACGCAGATTAAGGGATGGTGTTAATTTGCCATAAGAGGTTTGATAGCTATTCCATAAAGCAACTGAACCACCTAATTGATTAACAGCGTAACGCTGTCCATGAGTTCGCATGGATAATGCAGATCCTGTTTCTTCCCATGAATCAATATTGAGCCATTGGTATTGGTAAGTCAGCATCGGTTTTATATGGATGAAGTCTAAATCAAAATAAGTTCCAGCATTAATCTGATAACCTAATTGCACACCAGAATAATCACCTTTTGCTTTGGTATTTCCTTGCCATCCGGTATTACCACCAATATCTCGCTCGCTATCAACAGTGTAATAACCAATATTTAAATTACCGTTTAGGAATAATGTGTCACTGTACCAACCGGTGTAAGGCATAAATTCAAAATGGTTAATTTCTTTACTTGCGTTACGTTGTTTTGCATCAGCTTTGGCGTAGTTATAAGCAAAAGAAACCCCAATAAGCGCATCTTGATTAATTTCGTAATCAGTACCAATTTGAATACCAGTGCGGTAGGTGTTGTAACCGTTTATACCGCCTTGATTACTTTGTGTGCCATAACCGTACAGCATATTAGCCCAACTATTCCAGCCGGCTTCTCTCTCTTCAATAGGTAATTGGTTATCGTAGCGTAAATAGCGATGCGCAATATTATTGCGCATATCTTCAACCATGATTAATCCCGCTTGAATATCACTGCCATCAGCGATAGGCGCTAAATCATTCGATAATGCAGCAATATTATTATCGTCATTTCCAGCCGCAACTAATAGACTGAGTGCTTCATCTGAAATTTGACTACGCGTATTATTGAATTCATTTAAAACAGTTGGAATAACAAAATTAGCTGCTGCTAATCCATTTTCATTGACACCACCACGTTCAGCGGCGCTAATAAAATTATTGCCACCTTCATAGCTAATACCATAACGTGCAACTAACTGATTGCCGCTAACTCCTCCGCTAATATTAGGCGGTGTTGTCTCTAACCATGAATCTGTTTTTTCTAATAAAGGTGAAACATCGGGTGCAATTGCATTAGCGTCAGTAACGGTGATACCCGCTTCGTCTTTAATGGCGGAATTTGAAGAAATTAATACGATATCTTTGTTAATGATATTATCGACACTGGTTCCTTTAAAATCTAATTTGGCTTGGCTGCCTTTTTTAAAGGTGACATCACCGTCAACATGGAGAATAGCGTCATCCGTATTGGTATTATCATCAAGGCGGAAAATGAGCTGGCTATTTTCCTTATTCATGAAATTACCTTCCCAGTGGATCGTTCTGTCTTTTCCTTGGATAGTTAAATTGCCATGGTTTTCAATTAACGGAACACCAGTAATTTTATACCCATCAAATAGGGCATTTTGAGCTCCCCCTTGATAAGCAAAATTTATTTTAGTATCAGCATGTCCATTTCCTAAAATATCCCCGTGGATCTCGCCATTGACATCACTTCTAAAACCGGTTTTCAGTGTTCTAAAATCAATCGCTGCGGTTTTTCCACGAATAATGGCTCCGTCTCTTACATAAACACCAGTACCTCGTTTAGGAAAATCACCTTCAACCAATATGGCTGTGCCATTTTCACTGGTTACGTTAGCACCATTTAAGTTGATATTGCTGCTAAAAGAAGCCCCTTGATTTATCTTGATGGCACTTGCTCCATCACCCGTAACGGTAATATTTTTTGTAATTGCTTGAGCTTTGTATTCTGTTGATGAGCCATTAAAGACAACGCCATCACCTTGAGAAACCGTGATATCTTTATTTATTTGAGCGGTATTACCGTCATTAACATTAACCGTTTCACAGATATTTAAAGTGGGATCACATTCTGTCGCCCATGCTGAACCATAAATAGCTGATAAAATAGCAGCGCTTAAAAATAACAATTTTTTATTTTTCACAATATAACTCCATGAACAATTATATGATTTTAATTATTAGAATGTTGCTCGGAATGAAACTTTGAAATAATCCTGAGTTGATTTACTACCATCATTTTTATTTTCAACTCGTTCATTATAATATTCCGTCATGACTCGCCATTGAGGTGATATTTGATAAGCCATTTGTAAGGTATAACGTGTCATATCT
The DNA here is from genome assembly GCF_003144405.1 of Proteus cibi. Classification (GTDB taxonomy): domain Bacteria; phylum Pseudomonadota; class Gammaproteobacteria; order Enterobacterales; family Enterobacteriaceae; genus Proteus; species Proteus cibi. The sequence continues at coordinate 228,336 of NZ_PENW01000018.1, read as the reverse complement.
TTTTCGATATAAACGCCTTTATTTGTTCTATCTTCTATTTTTCCAAAAATAGATTTACGCATTGATGGAGAAACAATTAATCCTATTGGTGTCGTCCAGTTAACATACATACGTAATTGTTGATTATGGTTTGTTTCTTTTGTGTCGTATTCTTCATGTCGTATTGCTTGCTTACCACCATCAAAATAAGCAACGGTTGTATTGATATTAGGCGTGACAAAATAACGTAGACCAGGTTCAATTTCCCAGCCTAAGTAATCCGTATTTGTGACACCATTACTACGTTTGTCTTCTTTCTTTTGTAAACCAAATAAAACGCTACCCGTTAAAACCCAATCTTTATTAATTGGAAATTGGTAATTGGTTTTTGATTCATAAAAATCAATAGTTAATCGGCTACCATTATCATAGTTAGTGAGATCTTGACGTACTTTTAAACCGGGTTGGATCCAACCATTATTTAATTTAAAACGATAACTACCCTGTAAATCATAACGCTGATAACGGTTCTTATTGTCATGTTCACGTTGACGAAAACCAACATCGAAATACCAGTTAGACTTATCTGGATTAATATTAAAATCTACACGATATCCAGCATAGTTATTGGGTGTATCGTAATCTGCCGTTTCCCAAGAAAACATGGCATTGACATTAGCTGCCTGAGAATGAAAAGAAGTTAAACCTAAGCCAAGAAGAGGTAAAAAAAGAGCAATACGAAGTTTGTTCATGGTATATATCCAATTCTTTATTCGCTTTTATTTGAGTCAATTTTTAGGTGTAGGACATCTTTCCCTTTATTTTATTAAAAGGATTTTTTATATCAGCGAATTGGGTTTATATATAGCGCCATAAAATTATGGCGCAGATATTTTTATTATTTTTCTTTACATGTAGATATTGTTTTATTTAATTTATTGGTTGTTGCCGTAATGAATTCAGTGGCGCGCCAAGAATCTCCTGTTTTTTCCAACCAAGGGGTTAATTCTTCTTTAATTAATTTTTCAATTAAAGGCATATTATCTTTGGCTATATTTTTTATTTGATATGGATCGTTCACATTGTCATATAAAGTATATTTTAATGGTTGTCCATCTTGTCTATCTATAACCAAAGTATGTGTTTTAGTTCTTACGCCTCGTTTGCCGAATGAAGGTTCACCATAAGGAATAAAGAGGTAAAGCTGAGAATTTGCTGTGTCGCCTTTGCCTGTGATTACTCTATCTGCAAGATCGGTACCTTCTACTGAATCAGGTATCCATTCTGATAAACCAAGTAGTCCTAAGATCGTTGGATAAATATCAGGGGCTGACATTAATGCATCGTCCGCGCCTGGTTTAATTTTACCTGGCAAACGAAACATCATCGGAACACGCATGGATTCTTCATAAGGATTATTTTTGGTTGCTTGCCCATTGGCACCTAAGCAACTGCCATGATCAGAGAAGAAAACGACGAGTGTATTATCAGCAAGACCTTGTTTTTCTAATTCATCTACGATACGACCAAATTGTTCATCAACACCGTTGACCATAGCCATATATTCTTTGAAATATTGGGGTCCATAGCCTTCTTGATATTCAGTATCCCACTGCACATTAGGGCGTGTATTTAGCTCTTTTGACGTTTTACCTTGATAAACATCGAGGTATTTTTTCGGTACCTGATCATAAGGTGAATGAGGTGGGTTCATTGAAACCACTAATGCAAATGGTTTTGAATTATCTCTAAATTGATTGTTTTCATTTTTGAGGAACTTGATTGCCATGTCAGCTTCATGTTCAGGTCCCCATTGATCAATGTAAATTGGTTTATCTCGAGGGGTATCGTTTGCCCAATACATTGGTTTTAAATGTAAATCATAAGTACCATAAGAATACCAAAAATCAAAACCATGGCGTCTATCTGGTGCTGCCCATTCATTCCAATAACGACCTTCCATTGGGTTGTTGTAACTTTCAATAAACGGTTCATAAGGCGCATCAAGGTGCCATTTACCGATATAGCCAGTGCTGTAATCGAGTGATTTTAAAACATCCGACCAACATTTTGCATAAGGCGATAAATCAATACCTACTTTGCCACCATAGTCATGTGCATTTCCGGTAATACCATTACGTACAGGGTATTGACCGGTCATAAACATGCCACGAAATGGAGAGCAAAGAGGGTAGTTTGAAGCCATTTGCGTCATTACTTTGGCTTGCTTCGCAAATTTATTCAAATTAGGTGTAATTGACGGATCTTCCCCCATAAACTGTAATGCATGAGCACGCATTTCATCGGGAAAAACAATTAATAGGTTAGGGGCATTTTCTGGACGCGATCGCGTGTTAGAAGTCGAACTCCCTGAATTAGCAATAACAGGGGTAGAAACAGTCATTGCTGCACCGCTGGCTGCGAGTCCTTTGATAAAAGTTCTGCGGGAAACAGTCATTGCTTCCTCCTATTTTACGTTTACTTTCGAATTGGTGTCTTTTATCTTATTTATACTTTTGTATAAGATCAAAAAGTAAGTTAACGAAAGATCAAGAATTGAAAGGGAGATCACATAATGATGTCAAATTGTAAGCAATTTGACAGCTAAAATAGGAGTTGGAATATTGTTAAGAATAGATTAACTTTTTATTGTTTAATGTATTATTATGATTTGTATGGGTATTTCGTGTTTTGTGATGACGGTAGCAAAAATACCTAAGGACCTCCATTTTTAGCAAGATAGTTGGATAATAGAAAATGTAAGCATTTTTCTTTCGTTTGTTTTCATTGTCCTTTAATAACCCACCAGGATGTGCCTTTAAACTCAAAGTGTTTAACCACCTCCATGCCTAATTTTTGATGTGCTTTTAGTGAGCGAATATTTTCGCTATTAACAAATGCGATGGGGTGCCCGCCATGTAAAGAACAGATCTGTTGGTAGAGATCTTTTAATATTGACTTTCCTCGGTGCGATTGATCAATACAAACAGGACCGTAAAACCAATTGTTTTGCGTTATGTCCGGAAAGAGTTGGTTAATAGCTTGAGCAATTGGGGGGAGCGAAAAAGAGGTAACGGGAAAGCTAAAAACAACAGCAACAATATTTTCTTGGTCAAGTGCAACAATGGCATTAGTGCTACTTTGATACATCGCCTCAACTTTATTTAGAGGGTATTCACCATATAATCCACCTTGCTGAGATTCAGAATTTTTCTGTAATAATCGAGCTACTGCACTAATATCTTTAGCCGTCATTTTTTGAAGTATATAATTCATTTTTTATTCCTTTTTGCTCTAATTTATAAATCTAGTATATAAAAAATAAGGTATATTACAAAAAATATATTAAAAACACTAAAGTTAAACTTATCAATTTTTTGGGGTAATTTATTTTTTGTTTATTAGCAATTAAAAGTTTTTTATAAAGAAGCAGTAATGTTACTTAAATTATTACTGCTTTAATTATAAAGTTCTTTTTTATAATCTGATTATAGAAAATAAAATGGTTTACCAACCATAAGCTAATCCACCGCCAATGATAATTTCTTTTTCACTATTAATGGATGAGTTTAATCGAAACGCAATATCGTTATTGGGTTTATATTGTACGCCTCCGGCAAATGCCGTACCTGTTCGATAATTACTAATACCAATTCCGCCACTTAAGGTGTGATGAGAAAGGTAAGGAATGCTAGTCATTGCAACAGATGAAGCAATACCAGCAAATAGTTTTTTTTCTAACGCAATAATTTCTTTGTCTAAATTGGCAATTGAATCAGTGATTTCAGCCTGTCTTTTCTTATAATAATGATCAAAATCATTAACATGGGTTTTAAGAGTACTGATATCTGTACTGACAGTTCTCTTTAGCTGATTAATAGTATTATTTGTTGCTATTCTATTTTTATCGACCATTTTTTTAGCCTGAATAAGGTTAACGGCATCAGTGTTATTTTTACCATCACTAATATTAACTAATCGAGAAGTGTGTTTATTTTCAATGTTTCCAAACGATACTGTATTTTCTTCCGTTGCTAATGAATTAGGACCAATAGCAACAGAGTGTGTATTTTTAGCTTGGCTATTTGTTCCTATTGCAATTGAACCGTTACCCGATGCATTACTTTGGTCACCTAATGAAATACTAGGAATATTAACGATTATTGATTCTTCTTTATTTTCTTTTGTTGAATTTGTGTTTGAATAGGAGAAGTTTGGAAATAAGAAAACAATTAAAAATAATTTTTTAAATAACATTTAATTTAATCCTTTAATGATCTTTGGTGGTGTAAATTAATGCTAAATGATTACTTTTCTCATCACAAATAAAACATTCTGTATTTACTCTTAAAAATAATTTCAAATAAAATACTAAGCTATTTAATATTTGATTAATAGTGATAGCTATTTTAAATTTATTTTTATAAAAAAAACTGCACCTTAATTAAGATGCAGTTTAGGATAAAAACGTTATTAGTGTTTTTTTCTAAACGCAAAAGCAACAGAGATTGCTTGTAGTAAACACATTGTTGAGGTTTGAGAACGAAAGGTTTTTATTTGAGCTTCTTTTACCGTTAAACAAACATCGCTTAAACTCGCTAATGGACTAATTGGACTATCAGTAACAATAATCTGTTTCGCTTCTTTGTAAGTTGCCATTTCACACATTTTTTGCATTTCATCTGAGTACGGATGGAAATGGATGCCAAAGAGCACATCACGATGTGTAATATTTCTTAATTGCTCTTTGTACATTCCTCCTAGACTGTTGACAAAAACAGTCTCACAAGGGATATGTGAGAGAGCATGAAAAAAATAACTTGCAGCACTGAATGAGTGATGAAAGCCACAAATATAAATTGTGTCAGCATGTTCGAGCAATTGTAATGTTTTATTTAACATTTCTCTGTGAGTCTGATTGGCTAATTGTTGCAATGAATGGCTATTGGCTTGAGCAAATTCCTGCAAAATATAGGCTGGCTCATTCAGATTAGGAGGCTCCTCTTTATATTTTTGTTTATAAGTTAAATTTTCATTTTCATTTACCATTTCATTCATCAAGTGATTTTGAAATAATTGTTTCATTTCATTAAAGCCGTTGAAATGAAATGCGTTGGCAAAACGAATTAATGTCGATGGAGGAACATTTGCTTTATCTGCAAGGATCGCAATTGTATCAAATGCCACACTGTTTTTATTATCAAGTAGATAATGTGCAACCTGCTGTAGCCTTTTACTTAATCCATTATAGCGGGAGCGAACTTGTTCCTGTAGTTCATTCAGATTTGTTGCAGTAGACATAGTGCCCTCAATAAAAATACTCTTGTAATTGTAGTGTTTTTTGCGTGGCATTTGAATGTTTTTAGCTAATAATAATTAAAATGAAATCTAGAGTTAATTCCAAGTTAATTAACGACCTAAAGGTAATTATTCGATGTTTAAAACTCTATTTTATTTATTTTTTATTAATTTTATTATAATTTGGCGAAATTAATTTTCTTTATTTTGAGTTAAATGAAATTATTGTTTCATTTAACAAAGGTGTGGTTAATAATGATATTGCCATCATTTGAGATGATTTATTTTATTTGACCTTACTTGTTTTGTATTATTGAAAATTTGGCTTAGATTGTTATTTTCGTTTATCCATGTTGTCTCTATTTAAAATGTGAAGTGTTTTAATATCTTTGTGCGCAATGATTGATATTTATAATACGACGCTTGTTTTATTTGTTAATGATAGTAATTTATCACTATCTTAATTTAAATTTATTTTTATTGGTTGAAATTTTCATATGCAAAACGATTACCCGTGGATTAATTTATTAATGCACTATTTTCACGAACATTACTCAGAAATGATGCCTGTTATATTTTTTGTCTGTATTGTTGGTATTATTTTTGGTGTTGTACGTGAAATGCGCTGGTTATCCGTTTTTTTTACACTTCCTCTAATTATTATTGTATTTTGCTTAATAAGTTCTAATTTAGGATAAGTGAAAAATACAATTGTTTTTATAACTAGACAATTGTTGTATTGATCTTATTTCGTTTCGTATTTTTATCGTTATATTTATTTTTTATTATGTCTATAAGCATCTACCAATACTCCTATCTGACTTTAAAAAACTGATCCAACCATGTCATTGATTATATAATCAACAGAGTGACTAATAAGAGCTCATTACTTATTGATTATTATTGATAATGATAAGCAAATTATTTGTTGAATTATGGACTAACAATTTATTCTCAATAAACTAAACTAGATAACATTATTTTAATGAATTAGAAACGATTGGGCTTTTATTATGCAATGGCGAAATAATACGTCTCGCTACGGGCACGTGTCACTCCTTTTACACTGGGGGATGGCGCTTACTGTCTATGGCATGTTTGCTTTAGGGCTGTGGATGGTGACGTTAGGGTATTATGATAGTTGGTATCATTCTGCACCTGAAATACATAAGAGTATTGGTATTCTTTTATTTATTATTTTGATTGTGCGGGTGATATGGCGTTGGATCTCTCCACCTCCTAAAGCCTTATCAAGTTACAGTAAATTGACTCGTATTAGTGCACATATTGCACATATGCTTTTATATTTAATCTTATTTTCTATTCTGATCAGTGGTTATTTAATTTCGACCGCTGATGGACAAGCTATATCTGTATTTGATTGGTTTTCTGTACCTGCCATTTTTACTGGGGAGGCCGAACAAGCAGATTTAGCCGGTGATATTCATCTTTATTTAGCTTGGACCGTGGTTTTGTTATCGCTATTACATGCTGCTGGTGCATTAAAACATCACTTTATTGATAAAGATGTCACGTTAAAACGCATGCTAGGAATGCGAACTAAATAATTAAACTTATAAAATTAATTATGGAGATAACAATGTTTAAGAAAGCTTTATTAGGTTTAACTGCAGGTGCGTTATTATTTAATGCAAGTACCGCTTTGGCAGCAGATTATGCTATTGATAAACAAGGTCAACACGCATTTGTACAGTTTCGTATCCAACATTTAGGTTATAGCTGGTTATACGGCACTTTTAAAGATTTTGATGGTACCTTTAGTTATGATAAAGAAGATCCATCAAAAGACAAAGTGGATGTCGTGATTAAAACAGGAAGCTTAGACACTAATCACGCAGAACGTGATAAGCATTTACGTAGTGCCGATTTCTTTAATGCAAGCAAATATCCTGAAGCGCGATTCGTCTCAACCAAAGTGACTCGTGATGGCGAAAACTATGTCGTTACAGGTGATTTAACATTAAATGGTGTGACAAAACCTGTTTCATTAAATGCCAAATTAATTGGTGAAGGTACTGATCCTTGGAAAGGTTACCGTGCGGGTTTTGAAGCAACAGGTAAAGTGAATCTGAAAGAGTTTAATTTTAAATCAGACTTAGGACCAAAATCACAAGAAGCCGAGTTAATTATCTCTGTTGAAGGTGTAAAAAAGGCGTAATTAAATGCTTTTTGTAAGGTAATAAACCCTCTTATTACCTAGATGATTTATAAACCGATACCTTAACGTATCGGTTTTTTTATGCACAATTATGATGAATGATCTTATACTTAAGGAATAATTTTTATTTTTAATAGGACTAATATTTATTTTGAGGCTTTATTAATTTTTAGTCAGTGTAAAGAATGATCATAATAAAGAAGTCATCTATTTATTTAATGGGAAAGAGTCATAATGAAAAAATTACGTCATACTTTTTTGGGTACTCTACTTATATCGGGTCTTTTCACCGTAGGCATTACAGATGCTGATGCATGTACTCGACTTGTTTATTTAGGAGACAATAACCAAATTATCACGGCTCGTTCAATGGACTGGAAATATGACATAGGAACAAATTTATGGATATTTCCACAAGGAATGCAACGTTCAGGAGAAGCTGGTGATAACTCGATAAAATGGACATCTAAATATGGAAGTGTGATTGCATCTGGTTATGATATTTCTACGACAGATGGCATGAATGAAAAAGGTTTAGTGGCTAATTTATTGTGGCTGGCGGAATCTGATTATCCGGCATATACCAAAGAGAAACCCGCTATTTCGATTTCTGCATGGGCACAGTATGTGTTAGATAATTTTGCTTCAGTCGAAGAAGCTGTGAATGCATTAGACAGTGAGCCTTTTATTGTCCTGACAGATAAAGTTCCTGGGCAAGATAGAATGGCGACACTACATCTTTCGCTTTCAGACGCAACGGGGGATAGCGCCATTATTGAATATATAAATGGTAAGCAAGTGATTCATCACAGTAAAGAGTATCAAGTGATGACGAATTCCCCTATTTTTTCAGAACAGTTAGCGTTGAATAGTTATTGGCAACAAATCGGTGGAACCGTGATGTTACCGGGGACTAATCGTGCTTCAGATCGTTTTGCCCGCGCTTCTTTTTATGTGAATGCCATTCCTAAAGCGCAATCGAGTAAGAAATCGCTCGCTAGTGTATTTGGTGTGATCAGAAATGTATCTGTACCTTATGGATTAAGTACGGCTGAATCACCTGAAATTTCATCCACACGCTGGAGAACGGTGGCTGATCATAAAAATCAATTATATTTTTTCGAATCAGCATTATCGCCGAATACCTTTTGGGTTAATTTAAAGGAAATTGATTTTTCAAAAGAGAGTGGGAAAGTAATGACATTAGCATTAGGTGAAGAGCAATCGATAATCTATTCAGCTAACGCTACGAGTCATTTTAAACCCGCAGAGCCTTTTAAATTTCAAGGATTAGATAATATACCTTTAAATAACTAGCTGAGTATTCACAATATCTAATATGAAATTATCCGCAATATTAAATGTGATAGAGACATCTAAAGTGACAAGAAAAATGATGTCTTTATTACTTATCTTAAATGGTATTTTTATCATTTACTCCATTTTGTTGTCTCGTGGCATTTATCTGGATTGGGAAATCCATGGCTTTTCAGCATGGCTTAAATCCTTAGGTGTATTAAAACTGCTCGATATACCAAAGGTCATGTTAGGTTGCGCATTAATTTTTCTTTCAATATTTATGTATCTTGGCGCCAGAATTGCGTGGTGTGTTTCTTTGATTTTATTAGCCACTATTGTTTTTCTTGATGTCGCGGTTTATCAGCAAATGGACTTTCAATCCTATTTTTCTTTTATTTTAGTGATTGGGTTGTTAATGAGTTGGCGTGCATTTCCACATCATAGTTTAACTAGTGCTGGTTTTGTGGCTTTTATTTGCATCCTTTCTTTGCTGTTATTCTCAATGCTAGGAAGCCTTTATATTGGTGAGGAATTTAAACCACATATTACAACGCTGATGGATGCGTTCTATTTTTCTATTGTCTGTATGACGACACTAGGATTTGGCGATATTGTGCCAATTAGCACGAATGCACGTATTTTTACCCTTACTGTTGTTATTTTGGGAATAACTGTTTTTACGACATCCATTGTGTATGTTATGGGCTTTCTTGCGCGAGGTACTCGCGATATTGTTAAGAAAAGGATCGCTAAAATGCATAATCATTTTATTATTATTGGTTCATCGGCATTAGCGTCACAATTAGAAAAAGGATTAAGAGAACAAGGGAAACCTGTTATTGCGATTTGTGCCGATAAAAGTAAAGCCTCTTATGACGCACAAGCTAATATTATTGAAGGTGATCCAACTACTCTTAAAACATTGGTATCTGCCAATATCGCGAAAGCGAGTTGGGTTGTGACTTTATCTGAAAGTGATGCAGAAAATACTTTTATTTTGCTGACTATCCAAGAATGTTCTAATGTTGATGCCAAATTGATCACCATTATTAATCAAGATGAAAATAGAGATAAAATCAGTCGGTTACGCCCAGATATGTTGTTTTCTTTAGCATCATTAGGCAAAGAAATTATGATAAAAGTGTTGTGTGGTGAATCTATTTCATCCTCTGATGTGACTGATTTGCTGTTAAACAAATATTTAAAATCATAATTTTGATAAAACCTTCTTTACGAAAGATAATGATTGCAATAAGATGTATTTAAAATGCATCTTATGAGGGGTTGAATGATGGAACTTGTCAGTTATAAAACAATGCCAGAGTGGACTCGTACATCCATTCCTTTAGCTTTATTAGAACGCCACAATACAAAGGAAGGCACTTATGCCCAAATGCGAGTATTGCAAGGTAATATGACATTTGTTGTTTTTAATGATGATGGGTCACAAATTTCAGTTGAGTGTGATACTGAAAATCAGCCACCTTTAATTCAACCTCAACAGTGGCATAAAATAGATAAAACAAGTGATGATGTCTGTTGCCAACTCTCTTTTTTATGTGCCCCTGAAGATAAGCTATTTAAAGAAAACGACTTATCATTACCGCATTCAGAAATACGCTATATGGCAACGTTTACTCAACCTTGTAAGGTGTTAGATTTAGGTGCCGGTCGTGGTCGAAACAGCTTCTATTTAGCGTCTAAAGGCTATAATGTGACGGCATTAGATATTAATGCTTCACATATTGATGCGATTGAAACAGTTAAAACTAAAACAGGTTTAGCAGTAAAAAGTGGCTTATATGACATTAATGACGCTTCACTTAATGAAAAATACGATATTATTCTTTCAACCGTTGTATTAATGTTCTGCCAACGGGAACGTATTGAAAGTATTATTAAAAATATGCAGGAATGTACCAACTCTAACGGTATTAATGTGATTGTTTGTCCTGTTGAAACGCCGAATAGTGATCCAGCTGAAATTCCATTTAAAACCTTTTTACGTCCAAACGAATTAGCTGATTATTATAAAGACTGGGATGTGATTAAATATAATGAAGATCCAGGGCATTTACATAAAACAGATGCAAATGGCAATCGGATCGCCTTAAATTTTGCTACGTTAATCGCACGTAAAAAATAGCTAAAACTATCATCTCTTTTAAATACCCCAAACAATTGGGGTATTTTTTTATCTGATCTAGCGAGTTTTATTAATGTGGTGATTTATCACTTTTAATGTCAGGGACTTGGTCTGATTGTTCTTTTTGCTCAGACTTTTGTAATATCCGTTCTAATAAAACCGTATAAATAGGGCGCCCACCTAAGAGTTGCGCCAACATGGTTGCACCTAAACAGGTAATGATCATCGGCAAGATCAGTTGATAATTATCCGTCATTTCTAATACGAGGACGATCCCTGTTAGAGGAGCCCTTACCGTTGCAGCAAATAAAGCCCCCATTCCTGCTATAGCAAACGTACCAATTTGAATTTGATAATCAGGGAAAAGCAAGGTTGCTGTTAATCCGAATGCACTCCCAAATAGTGTACCTAGTGCCAGAGTGGGAGCGAATATACCGCCAGGAGCACCAGAGGCAAAACTGATAATGGATGTGATGGTTCGTAAAACAAAGAAAAGCAATAACGCAATAAGGGAATATTCTCCCGTACTGAGAGCGGGAATAATACTAAACCCACCTCCTGTTATTTCAGGAATAATTAATGCTAATAGGCCACAAGTCCCTCCGATGATGCCACCGGTTAAAACAAAGCGTGATGTTTTATCTTGATAGAAATGCTGAAATTGGGTTTGAACATAGAAAAGTAATTTACTGAATATAACGCCAATAATGCCAAATAACATACCTAAAACTAAATATAACCAGAGCGTATTTAGTGGTGCGGATGAAAATTTACCGATATGAATAACACCACCTTCACCATTAAATAGGCGAAAAACAATGCAAGACATAATAACGCCAATAAAGACCGCTTTAATTGAAATAAGACTGTATTTAAACTGAGGTCGCATTTCCTCAATAATAAATAAAATACCAGCCAGAGGGGCATTAAACGCTGCCGTTAATCCTGCAGCAGCTCCTGTCGCTAATAGTGTATGGCATGACTCTTTATCTTTTACTCGCGAAATGTCATTGACGAGTTGACCGATATTGGCGCCCAATTGAACTGTTGGACCTTCTCGCCCTAATACCATACCAGAACCTAAAGTTCCAATACTGGCAATAAATTTTATGGGTAATACTCGCCACCAACGAACAGGACGAATATCTATCATGGCACCTTCAATTTCAGGTATTCCTGATCCCCCTGATTCGGGTGAGAATTTCTTAACTAAATAATATCCCACCATTGCCAGAATAGCGGAAAAAAGTAATGTACAGATCGCTAGAATATAAGGATTAGTAAAGGTTTTAATAAATTCTTCTTGTCGAAAATGAATCACCCAACTAACACTTTTTTCAAATAAAACACCGACTAATCCAGCTAAAGAGCCAACCACAGCGGATAATAGCAGGATTTTTAGTGGAGCAAGGTTGGTTTCTTGCGTTTTTCTGAACAGATTAAAGCGTCGTTCATTTTGGGCGTTCTGTGTTGATTTATGATTATGCATAACTTTGATTGAAGTATTGTAACGATGAACCTAATGATAGCGTAATTTAATAATGAAGTGATATTTCTCACATAACTAAGTCAATTTTAGAATTAGTCGTTTTTTTTTCTAGCATATTTTCTCTTTTTCATCTTTAGTGTAATTGATAACAAAAAATACATATTTAGATAACATTTGGACGAGAAAGGGTAAATTATGGATTTCATCACAAATATATTAAGCGCTATAAATGGCGTGGTATGGGGAGTTCCGATGCTTGTCGGCATTCTCGGTATCGGTCTTTTTATGCAGTTTCGACTTGGCTTTTTACCTATTAGGAAATTAGGAACAGGGTTTAAGCTTTTATTTGAAAAAAATGATAAACGAGGCGAAGGGCAAATATCACCCTTTAATGCGTTGATGACTGCACTATCTGCCACTATCGGAACCGGTAATATTGCCGGTGTTGCAACGGCTGTTGTCTTAGGGGGTCCAGGTGCATTGTTCTGGATGTGGATGACCGCATTAGTGGGAATGGCAACCAAATATTCAGAAGCCGTGCTAGCTGTACGTTTCCGTGAAGTTGATAAATATGGAAACTATGTCGGTGGACCAATGTACTACATCAAAAATGGCTTAGGTAAAAATTGGGTTTGGTTAGGCACTGTTTTTGCTATTTTTGGTAGTTTTGCGGGTTTTGGTATAGGTAATACAGTACAAGCAAACTCTGTGGCGGATGTACTGGAAAGTAACTTTGGTATTTCGACTACCATCACCGCTATTGTACTCGTTATTTTAGTCGGTGCTGTACTCATTGGGGGCATTAAGCGCATTGCTGATGTTGCGGGTAAGTTAGTTCCTATTATGACCGTCGGTTATTTCGGTGCAGGTATTGTTGTTTTAGCATTGAATGTGACTGCGATCCCTGATGCTATTGTCCTGATTGTTAAATCTGCATTTACTCCCGTTGCCGCTCAAGGTGGTTTTGCTGGTGCCGCGGTTTGGGCTGCGATCCGCTTTGGTGTAGCGCGTGGTGTTTTTTCAAATGAAGCAGGATTGGGGAGTGCGCCTATTGCCCATGCGACGGCAAAAACACAAAACCCGGTTCGCCAAGGTTTGATTGCGATGTTGGGAACTTTTATTGATACCATCATTGTTTGTTCTGTTACAGGATTAACGATTGTTATCACTGGACAATGGTTAACAGGGCAAAGTGGCGCAACATTAACCGCTGCATCATTCTCTATCGCTATTCCGGGGGGTAACTATATTGTGGCAATTGCATTAGCCATTTTTGCATTTACCACAATTTTAGGTTGGAGTTTTTACGGTGAAAAATGTGTGCAATATCTTTTTGGACCTAAGGCGATTATGCCATTTCGGATTGCATGGTTAATTGCGTTACCTGTTGGGGCAACGCAATCGTTAGAGTTTGTGTGGTTACTAGCCGATACTCTCAATGCCATGATGGCTATTCCTAACTTAATCGCATTAGCTTTATTAAGTCCTGTAGTTTATCGCTTAACAAGAGATCATATAAAAGATGTTAACGCTGATCGTATTGAGTTAGATAAAGAAACTCACTCAGTGAGTAAAAAAGAAGCTGAAGCAGAGTAACTCGTTCTTACTTATTGACCAACAGCACAACATAAAACCGCATACTTTATCGTGATAAGTATGCGGTTTTTTTTATGGTAATCACTTTAGATGTGAGATTACAGATAATAAAAAGCCTTCTGGGGAGAAGGCGAAGAGATGAGTATAGATATTATATTTATAAGAATTTAGAAAAGAGAGAAAATCTTATTCTTTCATACTGATGAAGATGTTTTTCACTTGGCTATAAGCATCCAACATCATTTTATGTGTTTCACGTCCTAAACCTGATTTCTTGTAACCCCCAAATGGGGCATGTGCTGGGAGTTCGTGATAAGTGTTAACCCACATACGACCGGTTCTTACTGCTTTTGCAACACGTAAGGCACGGTTAATATCTTGAGTCCAAACACCACCACCAAGACCATATTCAGAGTCATTCGCCATTTCGATTACTTCATCTTCATTATCGAATGGAATAACACACAACACAGGTCCAAAAATTTCTTCTCGGGCGACACGCATTTGGTTTGTTGCGTTGATGATGATAGTTGGACGAACAAAGAATCCGTCATCATAACCTTCACCAGTAATACGCTCACCACCAGTTAAAACAGTCGCGCCTTCTTTTTTCGCGAGTTCAACGTAGCCTAAGATGGTATCCATTTGATCTTGACTAACTTGTGTACCCATTTGCGTATTTGGATCAAGTGGGTCACCGACACGAATACTCTCAAATTCAGTTTTTAATGCTTTCAAAAATTCATCATGAATATCTTTATGTAAGAACAGACGTGAACCTGATTCACAAGCTTGTCCTTGGTTCATCAATATTGCTAATGCTGAATATTTGACCGCTTTTTTCATGTTTGCATCAGGGAACACGATATTGGCTGATTTACCGCCTAATTCCAATGTTGCCGGAACCATTTTTTTCGCTGCTGCTTCTGCTACGGTATAACCGACATTGGTAGAACCTGTAAAAGCAAGTTTATCAATATCTTCGTGCTCTAAAATAGCTTGTCCTACAACAGATCCGCGCCCTGTAACAATATTAATTACACCAGCTGGTAATATTTCATTCAAAATACGACCTAGCTCTAATAATGAAAGGGAAGTCAGTGTTGCTGGGTTAATAACCACTGTATCACCTGCTGCAATCGCTGGCGCCAATTTCCATGCTGCCATTAATAATGGGAAGTTCCATGGAATAATTTGACCAACAACACCAATAGGTTCGCGAATAACAAGGCTAATGGTATTTTCGTCTAGGACGGCACTTTCATCGGTATGAGAGCGTATCACGCCTGCAAAATATCGAAAATGGTCAATAGAGGCGGGTAAATCTATGTTTTTCGACTCATTGAGCGGCTTACCGTTATCAAGCGATTCAATCCAAGCAAAACGTTCTTGTTCTTGTTCTAAGCGATCCGCGATTTTTAATAAGAGGGCTTGGCGCTCAGCAGGTGATGTTTTACTCCATGTTTTGAATGCCTTACGTGCAGCGCTCACTGCGCGTTCCACATCTTCAGCACTACCAGATTGGTATTCACTTAATAATTCACCAGTAGCTGGGCTATAGGTTTTGGTTGTTTTTTGCGATGTGCTAGATACCCATTCTCCTCCAATTAGCATTTTGTAGCTTTCAAGAGGGCGAAATTCTGATGGAACATTATTTAGTTTAATCATTTTTAATCTCCAATGTAGGGATGAGCATCATTCAAATATGTAGTTTCATTTCGTAATACTCGTGCTAATAACATATATCAATTGAAAAAGTTTGATTAGCTATTGATGCAATAGGTGATATTAACTATAAAAAATAGTAATGAATATTACTGATTTAACAAAAATGGATAAACTTAATCGTTTCATCTCTCAGTCTTTATATGATTAAACAAAAATAACCATCAATAATTCTTCAATATTCCTTCTTATTTGGTCACCATCGGCGTAATGCAATAATGCTCTCTTTGTTAGAAATTTTTTTGATGCTTAAGCAAAATCAAAGGATAAAAAAAGGGGTATTAAAAGATTTGCGATAAATTGCGTTAGATCAAACAACATTTAAATTGTTCAATATTGCACTTTCTCTCTTATAAAAATGGCGTATTCTTATGTTGTATCTGAAATGCAACTTATAAAAATAAAGCGTTATCTTTTATTAGAAGGAATACGATATGTATTGTGTGCAATGTGAACAAACAATGAAAACGCCTGTAGGTAATGGTTGTGCCTATGCGCAAGGTATGTGTGGTAAAACAGCAGAAACTTCTGATCTTCAAGATTTACTTGTTGCGGTATTAGAAGGGCTTTCAGCATGGGCTCTCGCAGCACGTAGCGTTGATATTATTGATCATGATGTCGATAGCTTTGCTCCTCGTGCTTTTTTTTCTACGTTAACTAACGTCAACTTTGATTCTGATCGCATTGTTGGTTATGCGAAAGAAGCTATCTATTTCCGTGAAAGCTTGAAATCTCGGACTTTAGCGAAAAATGCAGCAATTCAAGTTACTAATCCAAGAGCTGAAATCCAATTAGCGGGTAACGATTTAGACAGCTTACAAAAACAAGCTCAGCTTTTTGCTTTAAATGCAGATAAAGCGCAGATCGGTGATGATCTTCATGGATTACGTATGCTGTGCTTGTATGGCTTAAAAGGGGCGGCTGCTTATATGGAGCACGCGCATGTTTTAGGTCAGTATGACAATGAAATTTATGCAGAATATCACCACTATATGGCGTGGTTAGGCACGGACCCTTCTGATATGAATGAGCTGTTAGAAAATGCGATGGGCATTGGTCAAATGAACTTCCGCATTATGGCTATTCTTGATAAAGGCGAAACTCAAGCTTATGGTAACCCGACACCCGTTACTGTTAACGTACGCCCTGTCGCGGGTAAAGCTATTTTAATTTCAGGTCATGACCTGAAAGATCTGCAAATGCTACTTGAGCAAACTGAAGGCAAAGGGATCAACGTTTATACTCATGGTGAAATGTTACCTGCTCATGGTTATCCAGAACTTAAAAAATACAAACATTTAGTGGGTAATTATGGAAGCGGTTGGCAGAATCAGCAAATTGAGTTTGCAAAATTTCCTGGTCCTGTATTAATGACTTCAAACTGTATTATTGATCCGAATGTAGGCAATTACGGTGACCGTATTTGGACGCGCAGTATTGTTGGCTGGCCTGGCGTAAAACATATTACTGGTGATGATTTTTCTGAAATGATTGCACAAGCACAATCATTAGAAGGGTTCCCATACAATGAAATTGAGCATTTAATTACAGTGGGTTTTGGTCGTGAAACACTATTAAATGCTGCTGATACCGTGATTGATTTAGTCTCACAGAAAAAATTACGTCATGTTTTCTTAGTAGGGGGTTGTGATGGTAGCCGTGGTGAACGTAGTTACTACACCGATCTTGCAAGAGAAATTCCACAAGACTGTTTAATTATGACGTTGGCGTGTGGTAAATACCGTTTCAATAAACTGGATTTCGGGACTTTAGAAGGCTTACCACGCTTACTTGATGTGGGTCAGTGTAACGATGCTTACTCAGCGATTATGCTAGCGGTTAACCTTGCTGAGAAATTAGGTTGTGGAGTGAATGACTTACCACTGTCTTTAATTCTCTCTTGGTTCGAGCAAAAAGCGATTGTTATCTTATTGACTCTGCTTTCATTAGGCGTGAAAAACATTTATACCGGTCCAACAGCACCTGCGTTCTTAACTGACAATCTGCTGGCGGTACTCAATGAAAAATTTGGTATGCGCTCTATTACTACACCAGAACAAGATCTTAAAGATATTCTTTCTGCTTAATGTTTTAAATTCATTATCATTACCGAAGCCTAAGGGCTTCGGTGAGGGATCAATATCCATGACGATGCCTACTTCTCTTTGTCCTAATCGTATGCAAGTTCACTCTATTAATCAGGAAACACCTGAAGTGTGGACGTTAAATTTAATTAATCATGACTTTTATGCTTATAAACCGGGTCAATTTGCACTGGTGAGTATCAATAATAGTGATGAAATAATGCGTGCTTATACCATTTCATCTTCCCCAGGATTAAGCCCATTTATTACTTTAACCGTTCGCCGTTTAGAAAATGGTGTAGGTTCAAATTGGTTAACTTCACAAGTAAAACCGGGTGATTATCTGTGGTTATCTGATGCTCAGGGGGAATTTACTTGCGCGGGTAAAGAAGGTGCGCGCTATTTAATGTTGGCTGCAGGATGTGGTGTGACACCTGTAATGTCGATGACGCGTTGGTTGTTAAATAATCAGCCTAAAGCAGATATCACGGTTATTTTTAATATTCGTGAACAGAGTCAGTTTATTTTTGAGAAAGAGTGGATCGAATTAGCTAATGCATATCCATACAATCTTAATTTTATCATGATGCCTAAATTACCTGATAATAAAGGGCTATTTAGTGGACGTATTTCTCAAGAAAAATTAGCTGCATTAGTACCTGATATTGCGAGTCGTACCGTCATGTGCTGTGGTCCAAATAGTTATATGGAAGACACGGGACGTTTTGCAAGAAATCTTGGTGTACCTGCTGAGAATATCTTTATGGAACGTTTTGGTGATGAGCCTGTTTGTGTTGATGAAAACGAACAATTAACCATGACTATTCGCCATCCATTATCACAAATTAAAGTGCCTGTTGGTGTGACTTTATTATCTGCTATGGAAGAAAATAAAGTTCCTGTCTTTGCTGCTTGTCGAGCCGGCGTTTGCGGTAGTTGTAAAACGCGTATTGTAAGTGGTGATTATGATGTTAGCAGTACCAGTACATTAACGGCTGAAGAGATAGCTCAAGGCTATGTTTTAGCATGTAGCTGTCGTTTAAAAGGAGATGTTGAGCTCGCTTAACCTCTTTCTATTAAGTCTTTCCTTCTATTTTCCCTGTTTTTTTACCCTGTTTATTTATTAACAGGGTTTTTTATGTCTATTCCTCCTATTAAAAAAACAAATAATCTGGAAAATGCTTCCCTTTATTTTAAATTAAAGAAGGTTTTTATTTATTCAAAATAATAAAAATATTGGAAATGATGACTAATTAAAAATATATTTTAGTTAGTGGGGAGTTTCCTTATAAACATTCTGCTATTATTTAAACTATTGACTGGGTAAGGGGGGATATATGAAAAAATTGTTAGTTATTTGTTTGTTTAGTGTCATGTTATCTGGCTGTGAAAAACCTCAACAAACCCTTGATGGCTCTAATGTAGAATCGCTACGTATCTCAATTGTTGAAATGCGCAATTCACTACCCCTTGATGAACAATCGCGTTTTGATGAAGCAATAGAATTGGCTATTCTTAATGATATTAATTTTAATGATTTAGTGATCGCTGGTCGTCATGAAAATGCGGATATTATCACGCGTAAAATGTGCCAATCATTAGATGGTAAAACGGTAAAAGAGATATTCTTACAAGCAGAAGAAATAAGAGTACAAAAATTAGCATTTAAATAATCAATTAATATACAGATTATCTTTTACTATACGATTTTCGTTTTTTTAGGAAAACCTCATTTCTTTTTTATATATTAATTTCGAATGAAATTATATTGTTTAATTGTGTGATGAATTTTGCGAGTTATTTTTCAATAGAACTTAAACAAAACGGCTATCGTGCTTTTCATTATATTGTGAGTGGTTATAATGCGCGCCGCATTCGCAAGAAAAGTGCAGTATCTCGTTAGGCGAGGCTCCTATACAAACACAGGTTACTGATCTGACGACGTCGAGAGACGCCCAAGATTAGGACAGGATATATCGACCGAAGGTATATCCCCATGTAACTTCCAGTATTCATCGGATACGTTGTATAGTGCTAAAACCGAGACGTGTAGATAGCTTTTGCATTCTCGCTTCTGGTTTCGCCCCTATGGAGAACTGATTTGCTAAACACAAACAGTAATAGGGAACCACAAAATGAAATTCAATACTCAAAACAAAATGGATGCTGTATTAGTTGCAGATGCATCCTTAAACACACCACAAAACAACTCAACTCAAGACCAATACAATCGTTTAAAAGATGATGCAACCGTTAGTGCTTATATGAGCCAGTCTTATATTGCGGTTTCTGTCGCTGATTCTGTTGAAAATGTGAAAGCTCAATTGGTTAATGATTTAAAAGATGAATTAATTCCAACCTATTTATATGTGGTGGATAAAGATAATTATCTCAATGGGATTTTGCCCGTTAAATCATTACTAACAGCCGCTAATGATCTGTTTGTGTCCGATGTGATGCGTCAAACCTTTTTCTCTGTCTCACCAG
Organism: Proteus cibi; assembly: GCF_003144405.1. Lineage (GTDB taxonomy): Bacteria > Pseudomonadota > Gammaproteobacteria > Enterobacterales > Enterobacteriaceae > Proteus > Proteus cibi. Next base: position 208,054 of record NZ_PENW01000018.1, on the reverse strand, counting down.
AGCAGAATCGACATGATGTGTACCAACTGATTAGCCATAGTGGTCTAGACAGTGTACCCGTGATGCATTTTGGAAAATTAGTCGGTGTTTTACGTCCTCAAGATATTGCTGAATTAATTGAAGATGAAAATACACTTGATGCACAAATGCAGGGGGCAACGTCGCCTTTAGAGCAACCTTATTTAGAAACCAGCCCAGTCACATTATGGCGTAAGCGTGTTGTGTGGTTGTTGATGTTGTTTGTAGCAGAAGCGTATACCAGTACCGTATTACATGCTTTTGAAGATAGACTAGAAGCTGCAATTTCATTAGCCTTCTTTATTCCGTTGCTGATTGGTACTGGCGGAAATAGCGGTACACAGATCACCTCTACACTAGTACGTGCTATGGCATTAGGGGAAGTGAGCTTACGCAATGTTTGGTCTGTATTAAGAAAAGAGATCACCACATCGATAATGGTTGCACTGACTATGGGGATTGCGGGTTTTGTGCGTGCTTGGTTCTTAGGTGTGGGGATGGAAGTGATGATTGTGGTTGGCTTAACGCTGATTTCAATCACTGTTTGGAGTGCGATTGTTTCGTCTATTATTCCAATGGTATTAAAGCGTTTAGGTATTGATCCTGCGGTTGTTTCAGCACCGTTTATCGCGACGTTAATTGATGGTACAGGTCTTATTATTTACTTTGAGATCGCATCTCATGTGATGAGCGAGTTTGCTTAAGATAATCCCATATATTCATTTTTCAAGATAAAGCCGATGTGAATTAATCAACACATCGGCTTTATTTTTGTCTGCATTTATTCATGCTTAATAAATTGCAAAATAGCCTGACAATGGCGGCAACGGTATTGTGTTTCTCCACGTAATACTTTGTTATGACGACGAATGGTAAGCTGATGTTTCTCTTCACAATGGCAAGCATAAGGAAAGGTTTTCGCTTTAACTGCGCTGACATCAAAATGATGGGTTCGTTTAGCTGAAACTTGTAATACGGTTTCCATCATCCATTTCCACTCTTTCCCATGAGGCGCTACACGCCCAAAATGGCGATTAACTAATAAATGCGCTAATTCATGAGGAATAACTTCTTCAATAAAATTCTGTTTATTTTCAATCAATAATGTAGGATTAATACGGATTTCCCAATTTGCATAATAGGCACTGCCTGCAATAGTTCCTCTCTGATTATAATGTAGAGTAGGTTCTGGGTAATTTGTATTAAGATAAAGATTAGCCTGCTGCAATTTTTCACGCAGTGTTCGCATAACGCTTTGCACTAAGGCGATGGGGACTCTTACCGTTTTCATGTTACAGAGCATATAGCGCCTTATACAAACACGCAATAAAAAGAAAACTTGCACAATATATAAATTAACATATTATTAAAAAGTATATTGATTATGGAGTTTACCATGACACAACGAGTTCAACCTGATTTATTAGATGCAATGAAATTGGCGGCTAATGAAGCGTCCAGCATGCTTAAGACGCTAGGAAATGGCGATCGCCTCTTATTATTGTGTCAGTTAAGTCAGGGCGAAAAAAGTGTGAGCGAATTAGAAGAGAGTTTAGGTATTCGTCAACCGACACTTTCTCAACAGCTAACCGTTTTGCGCAATGAAGGGTTAGTAAATACTCGTCGTGATGGAAAACGTATCTTTTATTCTATTGCTGATGAAAAAGTTCTTGTACTTCTCAATACGCTTTATCAGCTTTATTGTCCTATAGCAGGTTAATTTATGAATATAGATTGGGTTCACTTTACGCCTTTAAGCGCGGCAATTGGTGGGCTTATGATAGGTGCAGCGGCTGCCATTTTACTGTTATTTAATGGTCGTATTGCAGGGATCAGCGGTATTCTAGGTGGTGTTTTATCAACAAAACAGCAGGGAAATGGTTGGCGTTGGGCATTTTTACTTGGCATGTTAATCGCACCTACACTGTTTTATTTTTTTGATAGACCTTTATCGCCTGTGATTGAAACGTCACCTTGGATGTTAATTATTGCCGGAATTCTGGTGGGAGCAGGTACGCGTTTAGGCAATGGTTGCACTAGTGGGCATGGTATTTGTGGATTAGCGCGATTATCGCGTCGCTCGATGGTGGCCGTTTTGATCTTTATGGTGACTGCATTTATTACTGTTTATATTCAGCGTCATGTGATAGGAGGCTAAGAGAATGACTAAATTTGTTGCTTTTCTTTGTGGCCTTCTATTCAGTGCAGGATTGATTGTTGGTGGAATGAGCAATCCGCAAAAAATTATAGGTTTTCTGGATATTACGGGAAACTGGGACCCCTCTTTATTGATCATCATGGGCGCTGGGCTGGTTGTCAGCGTGATAGGTTACCAATTAACACGCCATAGACAACAAAGTGTATTAGCATGTCCTTTAAATATCCCGACCAATAAAGTGATTGATAAACCCTTAGTGCTAGGCAGTGTATTATTCGGTCTTGGTTGGGGATTAGCGGGAATTTGTCCAGGTCCAGGCTTGGTATTAGCAGGCGCTGGGTTTTATCAAGGCATTTTATTTGTCCTTGCCATGATTGTCGGTTGGTTGCTCGTTGGATTTTTGCGCAAAGCGCAATAACCGCAATACTATCACTATGTTAGCGAAAACGTTAAACGGGAGGCCTGAGCTTCCCGTTTGTGTATTTAATGTATTGAACGTTATTTAAAGTCAGCATAAGGAATAAGAGGATTTGGTGGTAAATCTAAATCACCGTTCCAACCATCAAATGAATAACGTAAGTACATTAATGCATGGCTTGGGGTATAGTTTTTGGCTTGTTGAATATCGATAGCCGCACCAATAAACCAATGTGGGGTAATACGGTGTTCAACTAATGCTCTTGCGGTATAACCAAAACCATTGCTGGAGTCTCCTTTATCAACAGCATCACGCTCTTGATAATAAAGCCTCATCATCTCTTCTCGATCTTCAGGGCTAAGTCCATCCATATAGCGATTAAATTTATCGATAGACACGAGATTTTGTAAAGGATAGCGTTTTCTGTCATCCGTTTGGGAATAAGACCAAGAAACGGAACCTGATAATTCCCAAGACCAATTTTCAGTACGTTCACGATAATTAATCGGGACCCCTAAAGAGACATATTTTTGAGGACTATAATAACCACCTTGACCTAAAGTGTATCCACTCAAGTCTTTATCATAATGCCAAAGCATCGTACTTAACCCAACAGAAATGCGACGGTTGTTCTCATTGATAAGCTTATAATAATAGCCACCCATGCCTCGAACACTGCTATTATCTTCAACATTTTTACCTGTCAATTTATCAACAGAAACTTCGCCCCAGTAGCCATTTTTTCCGCCTAAATCATAGCTTCCGCTTAAACGAACGCCAGTTCTTCTAACACCACCCCATGTTTGATTTGTCCAAATATCGCGTTGACCACCAAAAGCAAGCAAAGCGCTATTCACTGGGCGACGGTGAACATCAAGTGTCCAGCCTACATTAAAAAGATCATGGCTATAGGCGATTTTACCAACCCAATCAGTGACTTCAAAACCCAGTGGTGTTGTACCAAGATCCCATTGCCATTGACCATTTTCCCAGCCAATTGCAGGGCTAACACCAAAGGATTTTTGCTCTAGTGGGAAACAGCCAGTGCGATAACAAGTTCCAAATTTAGACTCATAAGGTGATGTACCCAATTTGCCACTATTAAGATTAACTAAGTCTGCACGCCAGAAGAAACGCCCATCATAAACAGGGTGATCGAGTTGTAACATTGTGGTGTGGGCGCGTAGTTTTGAATAGCCTTCGCTACCACTAGAGCCCCAATAATCATGCTCAAGCGTAAATCGCCACTCTTGTTGGCGATAAAGCGCGTCAGCATCAGCGCGTAAACTCCGAGATAGCCAATTATCTTTTTCGTTATTACGCATTAATGTGGTGTATTCAATATTATCTTTTGGCAACCTATCTGTTATTCCCTCCTTAAGCATAGCTTGTTGATAATAATAGTGAGCTTGCTGATGATATTGTTCATCACGCTGAAAACGAGCAATATCGCGTAATATTAAAGGATCAGCACTGTCTGGCTCTGTTTCAATTTGTTGTGTCAAATAAGCAAAATAGTGTTGTGCTTTTTCTGTATTGCCTACCTCTTTTTCCGCATTGGCGACGCGTCTAATAGCGTTATTATTAAACTGGCTAGGTGAAAGTGTTGCTATTTTTGCAAGATAGTATTTTGCCTGTGCTTCTTGTCCTTGTGCTAAGGCAATCTCTGTTGCACCTAGTAGTGCTGTTTCATTGTTAGATCCCAGATTTAGAACGGCATGATAATAACTGAGGGCTTGTTCAAGGTTATTTCGCTCTTGCGCCCAGTTTGCTAATAGCAAATAAGTCTGCATTTTTTGTTCTGGTGGAATATGGGCAAAAAGATAATCAACAGCTTGTTGCTCTTGTCCTTTGGCGCGTAGAGACTCTGCATGCGCGACTATTTCACCAAAACGTAATCGGCTATCTAACGCTTTCATGCTCTCACTGCGTTGAGATAAAGGGATCGTTTTTAACGTATCAAGCGCTTGAGTCTCTCGCCCTGTTTTATTGAGATATAGCGCATAAGCGTAAAGACGAGAGGGATCATTAGGGAGCCGACGATTAAGCTGATTAAAATACGCTTCAGCCACAGAGCCTTGCTGGGTGATTAATAAATCATCAGCAAGGCGGTAAATATTCCAAACATCATTAGGATAATCTTTAGCAATTGCTTTACGTTTTTCAATGGCACTAAAGTATTGCTCTTTATGCTCATCATCTGCCGCTAAATCTTGTCTTATACCTGAGATAATATAACCATAATCTTCTGCCAAATTTTTATATTGTCTTAGTGTTAAACCATGAATAAATTGTTGTGCTTTATCATGCGACTGTTGGCGGTAAAGTTTTGCGAGGCTATGTAAAGTCGCAGAGTGATTGGGGTGATACTTTAATGCTTGCAAATAATGGTGTTCAGCAAGATCTAATTGGTGTTGTGCAACCGCAAGGTTACCTAAACCAATATAAGGCTCGCTTTCATAAGGGGTTAATTTATTGAGTTGGTTAAAATAACGTTCAGCTAATTCATAATCTTGTTTTAATAACGCCTCATCGCCTTTTGAAAGGAGATGCCAATATTGGTTAGCTTGCAACATCGCCCGCCATTGCCCACTATTATCATGATTGGGGGATAGTTTTAGTGCTTGAGACAGATAGAAAATAGCAGCACCACGTTGATTTGCACGAGAATAACGTACACCCAAAGCCCCGACAACATCAGCATTATCAGGTTGTTGTCGTACTTTTTGTTTTAGGGTCGCAATAGGCAATGAAGCAACATCTGTTTTAGGTTTTACCGTGGAAGCGGTACTGACTGTGTTTGTTGTCACGGCTGATTTTATTGTGGATTGTTGCTGATAGAGGCTTGCTATTTGCTCATTCTGAGGATATTGGTGATAAATATGATTAAGCCTATCTCTCTTATCATCATGAGAAGAGTGCATCAGCACTTGGATATATTCTAACGCTAAAGTCTCATCAGGGGGCACTCCGCGATAAATTTCATCGTATAAATTTAACGCATCATCATAGCGCCCAGCAGTACGGTAAAGCTGGGCACGCTGTAATTTTTGCCGATTAATTTCTGTTGTCAGTGATAAGGTTTTTATTGCACGCTGATATTGCTCTGATTGTGGAAATTGAGCGCCTAACTGGCTAAATAGCTGTTGTGCTTTTGCATTGTCTTTTTGTTTTACGGCAAACTGAATTTGCATTAATAAAATAGTAGGATCATTAGGTTTAATTAATGCTAAACGATGCAATGATTGAGCCACTAAAGCTTCATTTCCCGTGGATGTTCCTAATCTCACTTGCTCTTGTAAAAAAGCTTCCGTTGTCTCTTCACTGGCTTGCGTGACAGGCAAAAAGCCTGTCAGCAAAAAGAGAGCAATAACAGAGTGGCGATGTGTGTGACCAAATTGCCACATAGCTTAGTCCTTAGCCGCTAAACGACGTTGGCTTCTTATTTTCATGGCTCGCCAAATAAGAAGAGAGACAAGAATAATGCCGACAATTGCCGCTAAACCAAGCCATATAGGGTGGGAAGCAAACACATACCAAACCTCTTCCCACCAAGGTAAATAACCGACGAAATATGTATCACCTACACGCAAGCTATTTACACCAGATTCTCTTACTAAGACCACTGAACCATGCATTGCATCACGTTTACCACTATCACTAATCGCCTCATTTAACAGTTTGTAACCTTGTGTACTATCGGCCAATAATGCGACAACACTACGCTGTGAAAAGAATGGGGATTGGAAACCAATAATTGCGCCCATTGATCCTTTTGAGATCAGTGAGACTCGGCTATCAGGTCGTTTATCAGTCGGCTGATAACTTGTGTGGCTAAAGATACTGATTTCACGAGAAGGCAGCGTGATTTCACTACGTGCTTTATCAATCAGTACGTTCATCTGTTTATCATTATTGAATGCAGGTGGAATGGTTCCGATAAGGAGTAGATCCGCATCCCTTTTTTGCACTTCATCCAATGAATCGGTTAATGAAACATTTAGCGCAGGATAGCCTGTTTGAGCACCTATATTCCCTGTTGATATTAATAGGGTAGATAATTGTGTTGGAGACGGTTGCGGATTAATAAAAATCAAGGTTTCTGACAGATCCGCATAACGGCTAAATGGAAAACCTGCATGGCTATAAACTCGTAAGTCAGGTAGTGCAATATAATGTCGATAATCACCTGTAAAATTAAAATTAGATAAATCATCAATGGCGACTGAATTTGGAACAGGTTGGTAAGTAATACATTGATCTACTGATCCACCCGGAATAGGGTTGGTGTAATCAAAGGCAAATGTAATTTGGTTTCGTTCACCCAGTTTTACTGCGGGAATATTCAATAAATTCTTATGCTCAATCCAGCCTTGAATAAGCGGTAAGTAAGCGATGACCAGATTATCTTTTTTATCTTTTTCAAGGGGATAAGCTTTAATGAAATGGTCGTTGACCGAAATAGACATACGAGAATTATCTTGAAAGGCGGGAGCGGTGTAACGATAACGCAATTGCATTTGCAATCCCGTATTATTAAACATAAATAGATCCGGCGGTAACGTCATGTTTAATGTAATAGGATTCGGTTTTAATCCGCGAGATTGCAACTGACCTTCATAGTCTTGTAGCGTATTAAAGTAGATAGGTTTATTTAGTTGTACCCATTTTGGCGCATCATAAGGTTCACGCGGGATCAATTTTTCTACTTCATGAATTGTGACAATATTTCCTCTGAAGATAACTTGCCCACGGGCGATCCCGTTTACCGCCGTGATCAAATCGTTATCATCACGTCCCATAATAAGAAGTAACTTAATATAAGGATTGGTTGGATGCGTCAGCATTTCGATGGTTGGCTCTTTCACATCATGATGCTGTTTTAAAAAGGTGGGTTTTTGTTTATTGGTTGCAAAAACAATGCTGTGCTGATTTGGCAAAGCATCATAATAAACAGGGTAATTTTGTTTACGCCAATCAACTTGGGTACCAAACCAAGAAGAGAGGATCGCTGCCGCTTTTTGTTGAACTAAATTAGGCGATTGGCTGAAGACCATTGGCAATGTTAATGCGCCAAAATCACGGCTATCAAAAAAGGGTTCTGGGAAGTGTGCTAATTCATTACCTAAACGGAGTGATTGAAAGGTCAGATTGAGTTGGCTACTTTTACTTACATCAAGCCAGAGGGTTGTATTTGCTTGATTTTCACAAATTTCACGATAATGACCAATAAAAGAGAGCTTTATATGGTTAAAATCTTGAATAAATAAAGGATCAATAGGTATTGTAATTTGGTTTTTCTTACCTAAATCTTCTTGTTTTAAGGTAATAACTCCCATTAATTCATCATTTAAATAGACATTAAGATGAGATTCCACAGGAAGTAGCGATGGAGACGGTGTAAATTCTAAATCGAGAGTCGCTTTTGAAACATATTCATCACTACGCACACCAAATTCTAAATAGCCATCAGGGCTAACACCGGTCAAATGAAGTGCGCCATAACTAGGTGCTGTCTCGGCAAATTTTAATCTCTTCTGGCGAGCAGAAGACGTGATATCTTCAGAAAGCAATTGTGTATTAGGCTTGGCTTGAGAAATAACTTCAGGCGCTGTTTCAGTTATTGTAACGGGGGGCTCTGAAGTATTGCTTTGCGCTTCTTGCGTTTCATCTCCATGAACTGAAGAAGTGAGCATAAATAAGGCGAATAGGAGAAAACGTTTTTTCATTATTGTTACCCATGATCTTATTGTTTATTAATAAATTCCCAGAAAACGGAGTTTTTCCTTCAAGGCTGATGAAATATTTGTGAAACATTAACGCGTTGCGGGAGTAACGATGAAAGCCATAGCAAAAAGAGACCAAGTAAGCGGAAAATTGCGTAAATTAAGTAAGGAGCACGCTTTAACAAGGTGTTATAGCCTTGCATGCTGATAAAAATAATGTTTTTGAGACTGCTTAAAGGTCTGTCAGTTGGAAGTTCATTTTGCCAATCTGCCCAAGTATCGGCTCGCTCAAAAGTACAAGCTGTAAATTCGATAGCTTGTTGCGTTGTCATTTCAAGGAGTTGTAATCCAATAACTTGCCCATCAATACGTGAAATATTGGCTTTAAAGGCATGTTCACGCTGATTTTGACTGAGTAATAGTGTGATGTTTTCATTTGGAGAGAGCGACAGTGTGACATGATCAGGCAATAAAATTGCACAGCTATTGTCAGAGAAATCATAGAGATAACAACGATAGAGCGAGCCATCATTTAACAGCAACATAGCAGGAACTTTAACGCGAACACGAGGAAAACGACGTTGTTGCTTTGTTTCAACCGAAACGGCAATCGCAACACCGAGTAAGATAAGGTTATAACAAACCCATAATAAACACATGGCAACAGCCCATGCTTCATCGGGATCACCCGTTGCAATGCGCCAAAAAGCAAACAAAATGCCTAGCAAATTCAGGTTGAGAAAGAGTAAATAAGGGCGGTTGATTCGCCAATCGACGAAGCCTTCTTCCATCACGCCACCTTTACCGGTCACGTTGAAAGTTCCTTTATGAGGAGAGAAAAGGGTACTTAACACTGGACGAGTGGTGTACCACGCCAAAATCGTTTCATAAACTTCCCCCCAAAATGAGTGACGATAAGCGCCTTGTAACTTCGCACTGGCAAGTGAAATATGGATCAAATACGGCACAACATAGAGCGCGATCGCAATCGCAGGTGCATAAATGATATAGGCATGAAAAATAAGAAACGTGAGTGGTGCGAGTAAGAAAATCATCCGTGGAATACCAGAAAAAAAGTGCAACATGGCATTTAAGTAACAAAGACGTTGTGGCACGCTCAATCCTTTACCAAAGAGTGGATTATCAAGTCGGAATATTTGCACCATTCCTTTTGCCCACCGAATACGTTGACCTATATGTGCAGATAATGATTCTGTCGCTAAACCAGCGGCTTGTGGAATACGAATGTAAGCGGATCTCCAGCCATGACGATGTAAACGCAATGAGGTATGCGCATCTTCTGTAACCGTTTCAACGGCAATGCCACCAATCTCATCCAATGCGGTACGACGTAAAACGGCGCACGACCCACAGAAAAAAGCCGCATTCCAAGTGTCATTACCATCTTGAACCAACCCATAAAAGAGAGTGCCTTCATTGGGGGTTTCACGAAAGTTGCCTAAATTACGTTCAAAAGGATCGGGCGAGAAAAAATGGTGGGGTGTTTGTACCAAAGCTATTTTTTCATCTTTTAAAAACCATCCCATTGTAAATTGTAGAAATGAACGTGTTGGAATATGGTCACAGTCAAAGATGGCGACAAATTCACCAGAAGCGAAGGTTAAGGCATGATTAATATTGCCTGCCTTAGCAAAATCATGCTTTTCGCGTGTGATATAACGAATACCAACTTCTTGAGCAAAGGCTTTAAATTCAGGACGGGAGCCATCATCAAGTAGATAAATAGTGAGTTTATCTTTCGGCCAATCTAAATTTAAGCTGGCATAAACTGTGGGTTTAACAACATGTAGATCTTCGTTAAAGGTAGGAATGAAAATATCAACGCTTTGCCATTGTGTCATGTCTTCAGGCATAGAAATTGGTTTTCGATGCAATGGCCAAATACATTGCATAAAACTAAGGAATAACACACACCATGCGTAAGTTTCAGCCAGTAAAAGCAGTAAACCACAAAATAGGCTGAAATTATCAATCCAATAAAGGGTTGAATGATAACGCCACCATATATATCGACATGCAATTGTCAGTGCCAGCATAACCATTGCGATTGAAGAGAAACGACCCGGAATATCGCGGATAGCTAAGGCAACTAACCAAAGAACAATCACAAAAACAAACTGGAATGTAAGATCGAACGGTTGAGTGATACTGAGTAAAATAAAGAAAACAGCAAAAATAGCGATGATGGAGTAGAGCGTATATTGCCAAAATGGTGTAGTTTTTTTCTTATGTTCGATGATCCCAATCGCGATAGGAGAGACATGAGCAAAGAGTTTCCTGTATATTTTTCGAAGATAAAAAATAAATTGTGTGGGTTTTTTAATCAGTAAATGCGTTACATAGTGGCAAATTAGCCAAATGCTTTGTAATAAATAGCGTAGAGGATCGAAAATTTTAGGGCAACGAGGATCAATATGAGGGTATAACTCCCGTTGTTTTCTGGCAATTTTTCGCCAAAAAGGGGATTCCATCCGTAAAAAAAACCACATAATGCCCATAAATAGCTCGCTAACAATAGCCGCGCTACGAGATGCACCGTTATGGCGATAAAACGTGTAGTAACGGATCAGAATATGTTGTGTCACATTCTTTTCGACTTTATTCGTGGCATCGTAAGATGATGGCATTATGACTGTCCTTCTTTCCTCTCAAATAACGAAAAGCACCATTGAGCGAGTTGTGATATTTCTTCTACTAACATGCAATTAGCTCGGTAATCATATAAGGGTAAACGTGAGGCACAGGCCTCCAGTGAGGCTTCATCTCGATGAAGAACGACCGGGCATAATGGAAATAATGTCGTTTGCCAAAATTGATAAAAATCTTGGTGAATTTGGCTGGTGGCACGAAATTGGTTAATCAATACATATTCATTATCGATAAATGGGTGCTGATTAAGGCGAATATGGCAGTTGCTTTCTGCCATTGCGACGGTGAAAAAAACATCTGCTTTTTCTATCCAAGATGAGAAAAGTGTGTCTTGCGTATGCTGTAAATCCATTACAATAATGGCATCAGGGTGTAGCTGAATAAAGGTCGTTAAAAAATGGTTAAGATGTTGTTTTGCTGAAAATGACAATTGTAAGAGCAAATTATCCTTCATATTAACCAAACCAAAAGGTAATACTCGATAGTGTGGTCGATAGTAAAAAATACTCTCCTCTATTGGCGTTTCTGCTAATAATGCCTGACTTAATGGGAAACTTTTTTGCTGTTCCGGAAAATAAAAAGACAAAATATTTTCAGTGCAATTATCAATAATAAGCACTTCTTTATCTTGTTGATTAAATTGCCGAGCCAGTGCAATTGCCGTGGATGTTGTCCCAACGCCACCCCGGAGCCCTTTTAATACAATAAGTGGCATAGTTAGCCTCATTTAGTCATGTAATGAAATGCATTAAGCAATGGCCAGCGATAAATAAGCACACAATTTTCTTCTTCTTTATTAATATCCTGATAGTGATAGTTATTTAATGAAAATAATTTTTTTAGTTTATCAATGTCCTTATTTAGATTATTTTTTTCTGTTTTTATATTTGAGTTAATAAAACTTTCATTTTTCATTTTAATAATCTCTAGATAAAGGAGAAATAAATCCCTATCAAAATTAAAATTTTGATAAAGATAGTGGTTAATTAGTGATGTGTTATTTTTAATTAAATAATCTATTTTAGAATATGCTTTAAAATACATTATTTCAATTACGTAAAAACACATAAAATAGGTATTTATTATCTTTCTTGTGTAAATAATGAATGTTGGTTTTCTTTTTGTATTTATATTTTTTATTTTTTTAAATTGCGATTGTTAAATAATGACTGAAATGCTTTATCTACAAAATAAAGTAATAAAAAGAAATGTAAATTGGCTGATTATAACAATATATTAAATTGTTTAAATTGGATGTTCATTATCGTATATTGATTAATATCATTTTTGATAGAAAAATCATTACATTATAGTCTTTTATTGATTAGTTGTGTTTTTATATTGAGGTGTTTGTTTGTTTATTGATACTTGTGTTTTTAAATTGTTATTAAATGTTATTTTTGTGTGATTTGTTTTGTGTTCGTTTCGAAATATAAAAATAAGATAACTCTGTGTTTCATTATTTAATGTAAATAAAACATCATTTTTAAAAATAGACGCTATTATATAAATAGAGCATTGAGTATTTTATTTTTAAACCCAAGTTAAATAAGTTGTCTAGTTGTGATTTTTATATTTTATATAAGATGCCAGTATTTTCTGGAAAATTGCTTTTTTTCGTTATTTTTTATTTAAGGGTTTTTACTTGGTTTTAAATAAATATTCTCTTATATGTTTATTTAGTAGTTAATTAAATATCAGAAGTAATAAAAAGACAGATATGAGTAATCATATAACTGTCGGATTGGATTTATTTATACTAAAGAGTAGGAAATAAAAATGAACAAATCTAATACAACCCAGTTCGATTTTTTACATTACTGGCGTGGGTTGGGAGCATGGAATTTCTATTTTTTACTAAAGTTTGTGTTACTTTGGTATGGTTATTTAAATTTTGATGCTTTTAGCAATTTACTTTTTCTTGCCTTTTTATTGTTCCCATTACCAAAAAATAGTTGGCATAAAATGCGTAATTGGGTTGCTATCCCAATAGGGGTAGTTTTATTTTACCATGATACTTGGTTACCCAGTTTTTCAACGGTACTTGCCCAAGGTGGGCAGCTTAAACAGTTTTCTTTTGATTACCTCGTAGAGCTAACTGTTAATTTTATCAATATCAAAATGATAGGTGTCGCCTTTATTTTGTTAGTAGGTTACCTGTTTATTGAACAGTGGGTAAGGGTATCTGTTTTTATTATTGCTGGTGTGTTGTGGTTAAATATTGGTGGGTTTACTCATTTTTCTCAAGGTGTGGTGCCTTCTGTTTCAGCGAATACTTTTATGCAAGAAAGTAATATTAATACAGAAAAAAGCACCGTGGTTATCAAAGCGCCTGAAGTGTTGCCTGCATCCGTCGAACCGCAAGTATCCCCTGAAGTTGTATCGACTAAAGAGGTAGAAACTGCACCAATCAATTCAGTTTATCCACCACAAAAACAGAAGGTGAATAATCAGGTATTGGATGATTGGCTCACTCAGTTTTATGGTTACGAGAAAAAACGTACAACACCATTTCCTGCACAGTTAGCTGCCAATGCCCAGCCTTTTGATATTTTGATTATCAATATTTGTTCACTTTCTACCGCGGATGCCGCGGCTGTTGGACTGCAAGAGCACCCAATTTGGGGTAACTTTGATGTGTTATTTAGCCACTTTAATACCGTATCTTCTTATAGTGGTCCAGCATCGTTAAGATTATTACGCGCAAGTTGTGGTCAGACTCACCACTCTGATTTATACGATCCTGTCGATACACAATGCTTGCTGATGGATAATTTATCATCACTAGGATTTGCCAAGAAATTGGTTCTAGACCATAACGGGAAGTTTGGTAATTACCTCAAAGAGGTTCAGCAACTCGGTAATCTTAATATCACCTTACAAGATCAAGAAAACCTTTCTCATCAAATTACCGCATTTGATGGCACCAAAATTTACAATGATAAGGAAACATTACAACGTTGGTTGACAGCGCGTGAACAGTCTAATGAAAATCGCACAGTGACCTTTGTGAACTTAGTCTCATTACATGATGGTAACCGTTATGTAGGAGAAAATAGCACTGCTGATTATGGTAAACGTGCCTCTACATTACTTGATAATTTAGATAGCTTTATGAATGAGCTAGATAAAAAAGGAAGAAAGGTGATGGTGGTGATTGTGCCTGAGCATGGTGCCGCTTTACAAGGTGATAAGACGCAAATGTCAGGGTTAAGAGATATTCCAAGCCAGAGCATTACTACCGTACCTGTTGGTATTCGGTTCACTGGAATAAAAGATCGAGCACAATTTTATCCTCCTGTGATTGTTGATGAACCAAGCAGCTATTTAGCTATCTCTGCGTTTATCTCTCGTAATGTAAATGGAGATGTTTTTAACCAATCGGTTATTGATTGGGAGGCTTTAGCTAGTGAACTTCCTCAAACTGCTAATGTTGCGGAAAACCAAGCTACGGTTGTGGTTGATTATCAAGGGCAATCTTATATCAAGTTAAATGAAGGTGAGTGGATTAATTATCCTAACTAACTTTTTATAGGGAATAGTTTCATCATAAATTAATTTTCTCGTTTTCTCGTTTTCTCGTTTTCTCGTTTTCTCTTATTGAGATCCCCGTATGATTACGGGGCTTTTTTTATGAGGAGATAAATAAAGACCATAAAAAAACCACATCGATAACGATGTGGTTATATTAAAATCAATAACGCGAGTTTATTAGCAAGAGACTTATTTTAAGCCCGCTGCTTCACGTAAGATTTCAGCTTTATCTGTTGCTTCCCAAGGGAATTCAGAACGACCAAAGTGACCGTAAGCAGCCGTTTTTTGGTAGATTGGGTGCAGTAAATCTAACATTTGAATTAATCCGTAAGGACGTAAGTCAAAGAATTCACGCACTAATAGAACCAGTTGTGCTGTTGGAACTTTTTCAGTACCAAATGTTTCTACCATAATTGATGTTGGCTCTGCCACACCGATTGCGTAAGAAACTTGGATTTCACAACGATCGGCTAAACCTGCGGCTACGATATTTTTAGCAACATAACGTGCGGCATAAGCGGCTGAACGGTCAACTTTCGATGGATCTTTACCAGAGAAAGCGCCACCGCCGTGACGAGCCATACCGCCGTAAGTATCGACAATGATTTTACGACCCGTTAAACCGCAGTCACCCATTGGTCCACCGATAACAAAACGACCTGTAGGGTTGATGAAATATTTAGTTTGTTCATTTAACCATTCTGCTGGCAGAACAGGTTTAATGATCTCTTCCATCACGGCTTCATGCAGATCTTTTTGTGAAATATCTTCAGAATGTTGAGTTGATAATACAACTGCATCAATACCAACAACTTTATTGTTGTCATATTGGAAAGTAATTTGGCTTTTTGCATCAGGGCGTAACCAAGGTAAAGCACCACTTTTACGGACTTGTGCTTGGCGTTGAACTAAGCGATGAGCATAAGTAATTGGCGCAGGCATTAATACATCAGTTTCGTTGGTTGCATAACCAAACATTAAACCTTGGTCACCAGCGCCTTGTTCTAATGGATTTGCACGGTCAACACCTTGGTTGATATCAGGCGATTGTTTACCAATCGCACTGATAACTGCGCAGGAATTAGCATCAAAGCCCATGTCGGAACTGGTGTAGCCGATTTCGCGAACTGTGTTACGTGTAATTTCTTCGATATCGACCCAAGCTTTGGTGGTAATTTCTCCGCCTACCATAACCATGCCTGTCTTAACGTAAGTTTCGCAGGCAACGCGTGCTTTTGGATCTTGTTCTAAAATTGCATCCAGAACAGCATCAGAAATCTGATCTGCGATTTTATCTGGATGACCTTCTGAGACTGATTCAGAAGTAAAAAGGTGTGTAGTCATTATATCTCGTTACCTTAATACAATTGGTTTAAGGATGGATGTTTTAACATCTAGACGTCCATTTTAGGACTCTTTTCTCTTTAATTCCAGTTTTTTTAATCAAATATAGGGGAAAAGTATAATCAAACAGTTAATCTTATTTTTTATTGCCCGCTATTTGGAGATTGAAAAAATAGGGATTAGAGAAAAATAATTTTTTTGTACTTTTTGCTTTGCATTTTTAATTAACTAAAGGTATAACCTCGCGGTTACTGTGAAATCTGAACACAGTGTAAACCGCAGGATTTCTGATCCTGTTTCTCTGTTAGGGAAATGGCTTATAGGTTTAAGCCATGTGTGGAGTGAATGGGTAATGATCCATTGTCTACAGGTTAGTCTTTTCAAAAACCAAAACAGTACTCGCCAATACTATACACGTAGTATATCTAGAGTAATTTCCTCTTTGAGCTCTTTCTCTTTAGAGCGAAGTTGTCTGTTACTTGCCAATAGGTAATTGTGTTAATTCATTATGGGTTAACTCAAGAACTTTCTACTATTATGTCCTGCGTATAGCTGGATAATCATATAAAAATATATAGTGAGTCATTACTTCCAACTGTTATTTATCAGTCGTTTCAGATTTTTGTCAGATAATTGACTACTATAGTGACAGGCAAGGTATAAACTCATACTCCCTAAGGAGAATGTCATGAATGATAACATCGCTCGCAAGATGCAGCACACCTATAACATCACATATTGGGGTGGTGGGTACTATTTAGCGAATAATCGGGGAAATATCAGTGTTTGCCCAAATCCTGATGTGCCTGAGGCAACTTTGGACTTAACAGAGTTAGTTAAGCAAGTGCAAGAAGAGTATTCACATTTGCGCCTTCCTGCACTTTTTTGTTTTCCTCAGATTTTACAACATCGCTTGCGTTCTATTAATGCTGCGTTTCATCGTGCGCGTGAATCTTATGGTTATAAAGGTGATTACTTTTTGGTTTATCCAATTAAAGTTAATCAACAACGCCGTGTTATTGAATCATTGATCAATGCAGGTGAACCTTTAGGCTTAGAAGCAGGTTCTAAAGCAGAACTGATGGCTGTGCTTGCGCATGCCAATATGACAAGTTCGGTGATTGTCTGTAATGGTTATAAAGACCGTGAATATATTCGTTTAGCGCTTACCGGTGAAAAACTTGGACATAAAGTTTTCTTAGTGATTGAGAAAATGTCTGAGATAAAAATGGTATTAGAAGAAGCTGAGCGTTTAGAAGTTATTCCTCGTTTAGGTGTTCGTGCTCGTCTTGCTTCTCAAGGTTCAGGTAAATGGCAAGCAAGTGGTGGCGAAAAATCAAAATTTGGTTTGGCGGCAACACAAGTATTGCAACTTATTGATACCTTACGCCAAGCTGGTCGCATAGATAGCTTACAGTTATTGCATTTCCATCTGGGATCACAGATGGCAAATATTCGTGATATTGCAACCGGTGTGCGTGAATCAGCCCGTTTTTATGTCGAACTGCATAAATTAGGCGTTAATATTCAATATTTCGATGTGGGTGGTGGTTTAGGTGTGGACTATGAAGGGACACGCTCACAATCTGATTGCTCTGTTAACTATGGTCTTAATGAATATGCGAATAATGTTATTTGGGCAATTGGTGACGCATGTGATGAAAATGATTTACCTCATCCAACGGTAATTACGGAATCAGGGCGTGCATTAACAGCACACCATACCGTACTGATTTCTAATGTGATTGGTGTTGAGCGTAATGAATTTACCGCGATTACCCCCCCAGAGGAAGATGCTGCAAGACCGATTGCAAGCCTTTGGGAAACATGGGAAGAGATGCAAACTAAAGGGCATAGCCGTTCATTACGTGAATGGTTACATGATAGCCAATTAGACCTTCATGATGTGCATACGCAATATGTTCACGGCATGTTAAGCCTGACAGAGCGTGCCTGGGCAGAAGAGCTGTATTTGAATATCTGTCGTCGTATTCAATACGATCTCGATCCAAGTAATCGAGCGCATCGCCCTATAATTGATGAGTTACAAGAACGTATGTCAGATAAGTTCTATGTCAACTTCTCACTGTTCCAATCTTTACCTGATGCATGGGGAATTGATCAACTTTTCCCTGTTTTGCCAATAGAGGGTTTAGATAAACCATTAGATCGTCGTGCTGTATTGTTGGATATCACCTGTGACTCTGACGGTATTATTGATCACTATGTTGACGGTGATGGTGTTGAAACAACGATGCCAATGCCAGCTTATGATCCTGAATATCCACCAATGATTGGTTTCTTTATGGTGGGCGCTTATCAAGAAATTTTAGGTAATATGCACAACTTATTTGGTGATACCGCCGCTGTAGACGTTTATCTTGATGAAAAAGGAAATCTGACTTATCAACTCAGTGAAGAGGGTGATACGGTTGCTGATATGCTCCAATACGTTAAGTTAAATCCTGCTGTGCTACTAGAGCGTTTCCGTACGCAAGTAAAAAATGCACAGTTAGACGAGGCGTTACAAGAGCAATTCCTGACTGAATTTGAAAGTGGTTTATACGGTTATACGTATCTGGAAGAAGAAGAGTAATTCTTCACTTTCCAATGCAAGAGTGATGTTTTAAACATCACTCTTTATCTATCATATTGATTGTATGTTGCTTATTTTTATAGGTAACAGAGGTAATAGCATGAAAAATAGTACGTTAGGTAATGAGACTGATAATTCATTGATCTCTAATGCATTTGGTTTTTTACGTTTTCCACTGAATTTTCAGCCTTACAGCAGTGATGCCGATTGGGTTATTACGGGTGTGCCTTTTGATATGGCAACATCCGGTCGTGCAGGAACACGTCATGGACCGGGCGCTATTCGTCAAATATCAACGAATTTAGCGTGGGAAGGTAACCGCTGGCCGTGGGATTTCGATATGCGTGAACGTTTAAGCGTAGTCGATTGTGGTGACTTAGTGTTTAACTTCGGTGATGCACAGGATATGAGTGATAAATTACAAGCTCATACAGAGAAGTTATTAGCGGCAGGTAAAAAATGTTTAACGTTTGGTGGTGACCATTTTGTTACATTACCTTTATTACGTGCCCATGCAAAACATTTTGGCAAAATGGCATTAGTTCATTTTGATGCACATACCGATACTTATGGTAATGGCAGTAAATTTGACCACGGTACAATGTTCTTCCATGCACCCAATGAAGGATTAATCGATCCTAACCACTCTGTTCAAATTGGTATCCGTACTGATCATGACAGTGATAATGGTTTTACTGTATTGGATGCAGCTCAAGTTAACGATCGTGGTGTGACTGATCTTGTCGATCAGATCAAGGGTATTGTTGGCGATTTACCTGTTTACCTGACTTTTGATATTGATTGCCTCGATCCTGCGTTTGCACCAGGAACAGGAACACCCGTGGTCGGCGGTTTAACTACAGATAAAGCACTGAAGATCTTACGTGCATTACAACCGTTAAATATTGTCGGTATGGATTTAGTTGAAGTTTCTCCAGCGTATGATCAATCAGATATAACCGCACTGGCAGGGGCGACGATTGCGCTTGATATGTTATATCTGCAAGCAGCAAAAAAATAATTTCTGTAAATTACTGAAAATAAAGATAAAGCGATATCTGTGAGATATCGCTTTTTTGTATTTATGTATATGCTAAGCACTTTTGAAAGCTGAAAATTAAAGCTGAAAATAACGAGCAAGCAGTGGTGCTGTAAAATTCTTTTTCAAATAGAAGCCTCTAGGTAAGGTCATAATACGCTGTCCATCTTCACCAATAGCTTCTGTTAATGCTTTACTGTTCGCCGCTTTAGGACGGATTTGTAAGACTTGTCCATGGCGTGCGGTAATGCTTTCTACTTTACCTAACACAATCATATCCATTAGCTCTTCCCAATCATGGCGTAATAGTTTTTCTTCCGTACTATTAGGGCTCCAAAGTAATGGGGAGGCAACACGACGTTGTGCTAATGGTATTTCTCTTTCTCCTTCAACGGGCACCCATAACACTTTTGAAAGTTTACGTTTTACATGGCTATTTTCCCATGTAATACCGCTGTTCCCAGTTAATGCAGCGACACAGACAAACGTCGTTTCTAAAGGCATACCAGACCTATCAATGGGAATTGTTTTGAGTTCAATGCCCAATTCACTGAAGTCTTGTTCAGGTTTGCTGCCAGCACTTGCACCTAAATAATATTCCAACAACATACCTACCCAGCCTTTATCTCTTTTAAGATCTATTGGGATAGGAAGTTGTGCAAAAGCGGCAAGTTCACCAAAAGTATAACCCGCAAGCGCTTTCGCTCGCTCAAATAAAACTTGCTCATTTTCAGGGGCTACTGGTGGCGTAAACATAGTTATTATCTTCTTGTATAAATAATAGACAGAAAAAACAGGTTGTTGATAATGTATTTAGCTTTATTTTATTTAAATCATAATAGCATGATATATCATCATTTTTTTGAGTTAATTCGCCAATTGATATTTATAATTTCAAGTTGTGCACGGTTATCCTGAAATCATAAACAGGCTTTTGCACTAGGTTATCCACAGCTTTATGGGATAACTCATAGAAAGTGAGATCACTGTTCTGATTTACAGCCTTGACTTTTGCAGATATTTACCAAAATTACTCTATTTTGTCTAACTAATCGGCATAACCTGTGGATAAAATACCCTGTGGTTGTTTTTTGTACGATTTAAGCGATAGGGGCATTTGATTGTTTTATTCAATCGCTGAAATAGGCATTGAAATGTGGCTACTAATTTGAATTATAAGTGATATTTTTAAATTTGTATCAACAGGCCTTTTCACAATACAAAAACTATACCCTGATTATCTCACTCTTTTTCACATGGATATCCACAGAAAAAGTGAATAAATCCCCTAAGCGTTTATGTGGGTGTTTATAACTTTCAAGGTTTCTGTGAATTAACGCAAATAATGACTAATCTGAACATTGAAAAGCGACGATAACCTATTTTAACCTCGGTGTATCGATATCCGGTGTAAACCATGCTGATTTAAAATCAAACCAGCCAAAAGTATTCATTTTGACCCCTCGTATGGTTCTCTGACCTTGTAGCTCTAGTAAATGGTGAAAGAGAGGATAAAGCCAAATATCTTGTGTTAGTTGGCGACACCACTCTTCAAGTGGCAAAGATTTTTGGTGCCATAATGTGAGCTCTTGTGAAAACGATGCGCCCAAACATTGGTGAAAGAGGGGTAATTCATAAAGTGCAGCAAAAATTGAGAACTCTAAAGGTTTATAAAAATTGACTGTCGCTAACCAAATATCACTATTAGCTTCACCATAATACCATTGTTCATAATCAAGCACTTGAATGGTCAGCTCAATATCATACTGAGATAAAATACTTTTTATTAAATCTGCAATAGTGCTGTATTCATGGTGCTCTTTATAAAGCGTAACAGTGAGTTTTTTTAATGACGTGGGTTTAGGGTGTTGGCGGATTAATTTACTGTGATGCCAATGAAGTAATAACCCATAAGCCGGAGACCAATGGCGTTGATAGAAAGGATCACAATGCGTTAGCATATTAACCGGTGTTAACACACTGCTTAACCATTCCCTTATTTCAGTCTGTTGGCACTGTTTTGAGCGACGATCATAGAGTAGAAAATAACATCCTTCCTCTTTACGACTTTCTAGTGAATCTTTATTGGTATCATCATCCGTTAAATGAATAGTTGAACAGACCATCTTATTATTTAATTCTGGGACTACCCAAATATCAATTTCATCTAATAATGCCCGTAAGCCAAAATAGCGATTAAAGGCTTTGATTTGTAGTTTATGCCTATCATTAGCGATAACTTGATAAGCACCTGTACCAATAGGGTGTTGTGCAAAAGAGGGAAGAGATGCCCATTCTTGTGGCAAAATAACAGCTTGTGGACTACCTAATAACGTTGCAAATTGCTTATCTGCTTCGCTTAAGAAAATATCGAGTACATAAGGTTGAGGCGAGGAAATTTGTTCTATATGTGCATAAAGAGGATTACAGTGTTTCATTCTCATTAAAGAAGTGCTGATATCTTCAAGTGTGAGTTCACGACCATGATGGAAATAGATAGACGGACGTAAATAAAAGCGCCAATGTTGCTCTGTGATCATTTGCCAATGATGCGCTAATTCGGCCTCGATTTCCCCATTTTCCTCTTTTAGATGAACTAATGAGTTGAATATTTGGCTCATTAAATGTAATTCAGAGCGCCTTAATGGTGTTCCTGGTAATAAATTTCTAAAGGGACGATAGTAAATAATGCGCAGTAATTGTTGACCAGGATGAAAGCTTTTTTCAATTTGTGAGAGCACCATTTGACGTACAGAATCTTTATCACCCATAAGTGCGACAAGCTTTTCAATATCATTCTCTTCTATCAGTCTTTCGGCACGATTTTGTTGGATCTCAAGTGCATTAGAATGAAAAGTCAGTGTGGATTTTTTACCTCTGCCGACTTCCGCTTGCCAATTTATCCAGCCTATTTCTTGCATCTTATTTAATAAAGAGCGGACATGACGACGTGTGCAATGCAGGGTTTGGGCTAATTCTTGTAACGTTGTTTCGGTTGCTTTTCCCTGAAAGGCTTGCCATAAGCGAATAAATTGTAACTCTAAGCGGGGTGAGGTCATAAAAGAGGAAATCCCTTGATAAAGTGATCAATTTTAATTTCCTTATATTAAACCGATAATGTCTATGTTTAAAGTTAGCTCTCATGTTAGTTATCAGAAATGACGAATACTGACAGACTCCCCCATTTGAGCATTCGGTGATTACCGGCCAGTGATGATCCATCACTGGCTTTTTTATTGGTTATTTATAGGAATATAGTTTTGTTGGGATAAAAAAAAGCCGTAAATAAATTTACGGCAAGAATGACAAAGTAAACATCACAGAAAGTAGAAGAAGGTGAAATATTGCTTTGGTTAGCGCATAAAGGCGGGTTGTTTTGCCTCATAAGCGCTAATATCGTCTTGGTGTTGCAGCGTTAACCCAATACTGTCTAATCCTTCAATCATGCAGTGGCGGCGAAATGAGTCGATTTCAAAAGAGAAATGTAATTCACCCGCTCTGACCTCTTGAGCCACTAAATCAACGGTAATGGGTGTACCAGCATGTTCTTTTACCCAATCAAATAACTGTGAGACTTCATCATCACTTAATTTGATTGGTAATAATTGATTGTTAAAAGAATTCCCGTAAAAAATATCAGCAAAACTGGGCGCAATAACGGCGTGAAAACCATAATCAGTTAATGCCCAAGGTGCGTGTTCACGAGATGATCCACAACCAAAGTTTTCACGTGCTAATAAAATAGAAGCACCTTGGTAAATGGGGTGATTTAAAATAAATGCAGGATCAGGCTGCGTGCCTTCATCATCCAAAAAGCGCCAATCATGAAACAAGTGCTTACCAAAGCCCGTACGTGTCACTTTCTGCAAAAACTGCTTAGGAATAATGGCATCGGTATCCACATTCGCCGCATCTAAAGGAACCGCAATACCCGTGTGTTGAGTAAATTTATTCATCATGTTCTCCTTTAAGATGCCACTGCAAATGTACGAATATCGGCAAAATGACCATTAATCGCCGCCGCTGCCGCCATTGCAGGGCTGACTAAGTGTGTTCGACCTCCACGACCTTGGCGACCTTCAAAGTTGCGGTTGCTGGTGGATGCACAGCGTTCGCCCGGATTTAATCGGTCGTTATTCATGGCTAAACACATTGAACAGCCCGGTAATCGCCATTCAAAACCCGCTTCAATAAAGATTTTATCTAAGCCTTCAGCTTCCGCTTGGGCTTTAACAGGTCCAGATCCCGGAACGACAATCGCTTGAACATGAGAGGCAACTTTATGGCCTTTTGCAATTTCAGCTGCCGCTCGTAAATCTTCAATACGTGAGTTTGTACAAGAGCCAATAAAGACTTTATCGATAGTGACATCTGTTAAGTTGATACCCTCACTTAATCCCATATATGCCAAGGCTTTTTCAGCAGAAGCTCGCTCAACAGGATCATTAAAGCTATTTAATAATGGGACTATTTGATCAATAGCAATAACTTGCCCAGGGTTGGTGCCCCATGTGACTTGTGGTGCGATCTCTGCCGCATTAATCGTGATTGTGGCATCAAAAATTGCATCATTATCAGATTTTAAGGTTCTCCAGTAAGCGACGGCTTCATCCCATGATTGACCTTGAGGCGCAAATTGACGTCCTTTTAAGTAGTCAAAAGTGGTGTCATCTGGTGCAACTAAACCTGCTTTAGCACCCATCTCAATCGCCATGTTACATAAGGTCATTCGACCTTCCATGCTTAAAGCCTCAATGGCTTCCCCAGCAAATTCAACGATATAGCCTGTACCACCTGCACTGCCTAATTTGCCGATAATGGCTAATACGATATCTTTTGCGGTGATCCCAATGGCAGTTTTACCCTGAACGTTGATTTTTAATGTTTTAGCTCGAGACTGTTTTAAGGTTTGAGTTGCTAAAACATGTTCAACTTCTGAAGTACCAATTCCAAAAGCTAATGAACCAAAAGCACCATGAGTTGCTGTATGTGAATCACCGCAAACAATCGTCATTCCTGGTAAAGTTAAACCTTGTTCTGGTCCCATTACATGAACAATGCCTTGATAAGGATGGTTTAAGTCATACAGCGTGACACCAAATTCTTGGCAATTTTTCATTAACTCTTGCATTTGAATTCTTGCCATATCACCACAAGCATTAATATCTTTAGTTTGTGTTGATACGTTGTGATCCATCGTTGCAAAGGTTTTATTCGGTTGACGAACAGGACGACCTTTTGTTCTTAATCCATCAAAAGCCTGAGGCGATGTCACTTCATGCACTAAATGTCTATCGATATACAAAATGGGTGTTTCATCACTCACTTCTCTGACAACATGTGCATCATAAATTTTTTGATATAATGTTTTACCCATGTTATGCCCCTTCACGAATATATTGAGCGATACGATCACCCATTTCGGCGGTTGTGATTGCATTACCATCACCCGCTAAATCTGCGGTGCGATAGCCTTTTGCTAAGACTTGTGTGATTGCGTCTTCAATGGCTTGAGCTGCATCATCTTCATTAAAGCTATAACGTAATAACAGTGCAGCAGACAGAATTTGAGCAATAGGGTTAGCAATATTTTTACCTGCAATATCAGGGGCTGAGCCTCCAGCGGGTTCATATAAACCAAAACGCTCTTCGTTAACACTGGCAGATGGCAACATTCCCATTGAGCCGGTGATCATTGCGCATTCATCAGATAAAATATCGCCAAAAATATTGGAGCACAGCAATACATCAAACTGAGAAGGATCTTTAATTAACTGCATTGTTGCGTTATCGATATACATATGTTGAATTTCAACATCTGGATATTCTTTTGCGATCCCGGTGACAACTTCACGCCATAAAATAGAGCTTTGTAAGACATTAGCTTTATCAATCGAGGTGACTTTATGACGGCGTTTACGCGCTGATTCAAACGCAAAGCGTGCGATACGTTCAATTTCATAACGATGATAAATTTCAGTATCAAAAGCACACTCTTGTGCGCCTTCACCTTCACGCCCTTTAGGTTGACCGAAATAGATACCACCAGTTAATTCGCGTACACATAAAATATCAAAACCACGTTGTGCGATATCAGCACGTAATGGGCAGTAGGCTTCTAAACCTTCATATAAGCGAGCAGGGCGTAAATTGCAAAATAATTTAAAATGCTTACGTAATGGCAATAAAGCCCCACGCTCTGGCTGCTCATTTGCAGGTAAATGTTCCCATTTAGGGCCACCGACAGAACCAAATAAAATTGCATCAGCTTGTTCACAACCCGCTAAGGTATCTGCGGGTAATGGTGTGCTGTGATTATCAATGGCAATGCCACCGATATCGTATTCTTTTGTTGTAATATTGAGTGAGAAACGTTCACTCACGGCCTTCATCACTTTTTGTGCTTGAGCCATGACTTCAGGGCCAATACCATCTCCGGGTAATACTGCAATATGATAATTTTTTGACATAATTAAACCGCTTCTTGTGTTGTATGTTGTTTGCGTTTTTCTATTTCGACTTGCTCTGAGCGCCAAATGCTATTGATAACGTGGATCATGGCATTGGCTGATGAACCTACGATGTCCGTTTCTAAACCCATTCCATGAAATTTACGTCCTTGGTATTCAACGACGATATCAACTTGCCCTAAAGCGTCTCTGCCTTCACCTTTCGCTGTTAATTGGTAAGTGACTAATTTCAATGGATAACCTGTTGCGCGTGAGATCGCTTGATAAACCGCATCGACGGGACCATTACCGGTTGCTGCTTCAGTAATTTCTTTATCACCATGAGTAATGCTGACACTCGCGGTCGCAACGGTCGATGAACCCGATTGAGTATTAAAATAATTCATTACAAACTCATCAGGCTCTTGTTGCTGTTGCCCCATAAATGCTAATGCTTCCAAATCATAATCAAAGACTTGGCCTTTTTTATCAGCCAAACGTAAGAAGGCAGAATATAAAGTATCCAAGTTATAATCTGTTTCACGATAACCCATCTCTTCCATACGATGTTTAACTGCGGCACGACCTGAGCGAGAAGTTAAATTCAGTTGCACCTCTTTTAATCCGATAGATTCCGGTGTCATGATTTCGTAGGTTTCGCGGTTCTTCAAAACGCCATCTTGGTGAATACCCGATGAATGCGCGAATGCATTGGAGCCAACAACAGATTTATTAGCATGAATTGGCGTATTACATAATTGGCTGACTAATTGACTGGTACGATAAATTTCTTTGTGATTAATCCGAGTCTGAACATTCATCATTTGCTCACGGACTTTTATCGCCATAATGACTTCTTCTAATGCACAGTTACCTGCGCGTTCGCCTAAGCCATTAATGGTTCCTTCTACTTGTCTTGCACCCGCTTGTACTGCGGTAATTGAGTTAGCCACCGCCATGCCTAAATCGTCATGACAGTGAACAGAAATAATGGCTTTATCAATATTGGGAACACGCTCAAACAAGTTGGTGATAATGCCACCAAACTGATAAGGCGTTGTATAACCCACAGTATCTGGAATATTAATAGTGGTTGCACCAGCATTAATTGCACTTTCAACAATTCGACATAAATTATCGATATGAGTACGACCTGCATCTTCGCAAGAAAATTCCACATCATCAGTATAGCGACGGGCACGTTTTATTGAGTTCACACCCATTTCAATAATATCTTCAAACGATTTCTTCAATTTATGTTCAGCATGCAATGCTGAGGTTGCCAAAAATACGTGGATACGAAAAGCTTCTGCGACTTTTAACGATTCCGCTGCAACATCAATATCGTTATCAACGCAACGTGCTAAGGCACAAATACGGCTATTTTTGATTTCGCGTGCAATGGTTTGTACGGATTCAAAATCACCAGGAGAAGAAACAGGAAAGCCCGCTTCAATGATATCCACACCTAAACGTTCTAAAGCGTAAGCTATTTGTAACTTCTCTTTTACGCTTAAGCTCGCCTGCAATGCTTGTTCGCCATCTCTCAATGTGGTATCAAAAATAATCACATCATTGCTCATAATCTGTTCCTTACTCTTTTTATTTGCTGTTTGCGCTCTCCCAGGTATAAAAAAACCCGCGACTAGCGCGGGTTTCTCTCTAAGGGCAGGTGTGTTTCACTTTTTACCCATAAGCCGACCGCGCATAAAAGTTGCGAGTAGTAGTAGGCTTGATAGTAAAATTGCGTTTAACATGAAACATCCTTAGATAAGTTCTCAATAATCTGTATTAATTGATACCTAATACCAATAAAGATGTCAAGCATTGGAATTTATTAATTCATTTGCCAGTTTTATTTATAAATTTTTCATAGTGATTCTGACTAATATCTAAATTTTTACTAATGATTATAACTATCAAGTATTCATTGATTGGGTTAATGTTCCATACATTGTTTGAAACAGAGTGAAATGAAAAATTAAACAATTGTTTGCTTTTTTTTTAATCAGCTAGTTGATAGAGAAAAAAGAGGGGGGGAGGAAAGGGATGATTGCTCGATGTGAGCAACGTTTTGAATGTAAGAATAAAAATCACTGTATTATAAAAAAAAATAGATATCGGATATCTATTTTAGGAATGAAGACAAATTATTTTATTATGATTTTTATCATACTTTGTTTTATTATTTGCAAGGCAGAAAGTAAAACAGGTTGTAATATATATTGATATAATCATTTTCTATACATGTAATTTTAATATTAATTTTATTTTTATATGAAATGTGTTTTTTTATTGATATGAAACTTATGTGTTTAGTTGTATGCATGGATGATGAATAATAAATTTTAATAAATAGTTTAAGTAATAGTTAAAGCCTATCTATTATTAACAATTTCTCGGTTAATAATATTTATTTGTCTATTATGATAACATAGTGGAGTAAGAAATGACGGATTACACATCAGCAACAGTTACCAGCCGAGAATCAGCAGATATGCATTTACGTAATGTTGATCTTAATTTATTAACGGTATTTGATGCTGTTATGCAAATGCAAAATGTTACCCGTGCTGCACAAGTACTGGGCATGTCACAACCTGCAGTCAGTAATGCAGTATCTCGACTTAAGGTTATGTTTAATGACGAATTATTTGTTCGCTATGGACGCGGTATTCAACCGACATTAAGAGCGAAACAACTTTTTGGTCCAGTGAGACAAGCCTTACAATTAGTTCATAACGAGCTTCCTGGTGCGGGATTTGAACCAGAACAAAGTGATCGTATATTTAATTTATCTATTTGCAGCCCTTTAGATATAAAGCTAGCGCCAAAAATAGTTGAGCAAATTAAAAATGAAACACCTAATATTGACGTTAATATTAAGTCTTATTTAAATAGTAATATAGAACACCAATTAAAATATCAAGAAGTTGAGTTCTTTATTAGCTATAAAGAATTTGAAAAAACTGAATTTCATTCACAACCACTATTTAATGACGAGGTTGTTTTGGCTGTTTCTAATAAACATCCTCGTATTAAAGAGAGTGTGACTCAAGAAATGTTGCTAAATGAGCAACATTCCATTGTTTCTTTAGATGATATTGGTTCATTTAGTGCTCCTTATTATAAAGATACTCATTTGGAAGATTTAATCACTTATCAAGGAACAGATTTAAATAGTGTATTAAATATTGTATCTAGAACTTATTTGGTTGCTATTGCACCAAGATGGTTAGTTGAAAGCTATTCTGAGCAATTAGATATTAAAGCTGTGTCGTTACCTTGGGAAAAAACAGAGCGTCCATGTTACTTGATTTGGCATGAGTCAACAGCGCGTGATAAAGGTCACTTATGGATGAAAAATTTATTAAGTGAAGTTTGTCAAAACTAGAGTGTTTTTGCTCATAATTAGTATTTATTACTAATTATGCAGAAATAGTGGCAGATAACGTTAGCTATTCGGCTGATGACCAAAATGGCGTTTATGCAGTTAAATAAACTAAATTGGATTGCTGTCACTATTTTTGCCCTTTCTTTGTAATAATGACTCTTATTCGTATTATAACCATGTTAAACCTATTTTTTTGCAATAATCCCCCCCTTTTTATATTGTCATTGATTAAGTTATGATGATTACTTATTGTTATCTATCCGCTTTTTTTTAATTTTTTATAAAAAAATAAAACCCTAACATTGAGTTTTTTCACTGTGATGAGATAGCTTTTTCTGACAAAACTTTTCATAACTCACAATTTTACAAATTTATGTAAAATTGAATTCCTTTATTTGGGTGGATCACTTAGACTTTTATTCAAGTCAGCGAACAAGTGTAAGCTGAAATTGTAAGGGAAACATTTTTTCTATTTCAGTTTCATAACACGGTCGCTTTTCCATAAATAGCAGGAAAATTATGATAACTAATAATAATCTTCATGATTATCATATAATTAGAAGATTGCAGATGCAGTTTTTGCACAGCGGAAATAAAATTGCTTATCGTCAATGGGATACTAAGCGCAATATCGAAATGTCATGGGAGTTGGTTGAAAAGAAAACACGCGCGCTCTCAAATGCATTGTTAGAAATGGGTGTGAATGTTCAAGAAAACATTGGGATCTTTTCTCAAAATACGATTGATTGGTCGTTAGCTGATATTGCTTCTTTGCAACTACGTGCGGTAACTGTTCCTCTTTATGCAACAAGTAGTGTTGAACAAGCCGCTTACATTTTAAATGATGCGAATATTCGCATTCTTTTTGTTGGCGACCAAAAGCAATACGATATTGTTTCTGAATTATTAGCGTTATGTCCTCAGCTTGAACATATTATTGTGTTTAACTCCGATGTGGTGTTAAACGAAAATACCCCTTCATGCTATCTGGAAAATTTAATTAGCCCGCTACAATTTCAGCATGATGACGTGTTAAAACAACGTATTGAAGAATGCCGTTTAGATGACCTGTTTACGTTGATTTATACATCAGGAACTACAGGTGAACCTAAAGGCGTTATGCTCGACTATACCAGTTTGGCATCACAGCTTTATCTACATGATGAGCGTCTCTCATTATCTGATAAAGATGTTTCACTCTGTTTCTTGCCTCTTTCTCATGTTTTTGAACGCGCGTGGAGCTTCTATGTGATGCACACAGGTGCGGTTAACGTGTATTTAACAGACACTCATGCTGTCAGAGAGGCAATGAGTGAGGTTAAACCGACTGTGATGTGTGCGGTTCCTCGCTTTTATGAAAAAGTGTATAGCGCTATTCAAGATAAAGTGTCCCAAGCTTCAACGTTTCGTCAATTTATCTTTAAATGGGCGATAAAGCAGGGAGAAAAACAGCGTGAAGCACAACTGAATCAGCGTCAACAGGGTTTTATTTCCCGCTTATGCTATCGTTTTGCAGATAAAAAAGTGTTAAAGCCACTGCGTCAAATCTTAGGTGGACGAGTTCGCTTTTTACCAGCAGCAGGGGCTCGTTTAGATGATGCGGTGATCCGTTTTTTCTTGGCTGCCGGTATTAATATTAAATATGGCTATGGTATGACAGAAACCTGTGCCACGGTTTCATGCTGGGAAGAGAACAAATATAAGTTAGGTTCTATTGGTACCCCATTACCAGGTGTCGAAGTCCGTATTGGCGCAGAAAATGAAATTCAAGTACGTGGCAGCATTGTCATGAAAGGGTATTTCAATAAACCTGAAGATACGGCGGCTGCATTTACAGAAGATGGATGGTTACGCACCGGGGACGCTGGCGCACTTGATAGTGATGGCATGTTATTTATTACGGAACGTTTAAAAGATTTAATGAAAACGTCAAATGGTAAATACATTGCGCCACAAATGATTGAAGGCGCATTAGGGCAAGACCGCTTTATTGAGCATATTGCGGTGATCGCAGATACACGTAAATTTGTTTCTGCTCTTATCGTGCCTTGCTTTGATGCATTAGAAGAACATGCACGTACATTAAATTTAAAATATCAAGATCGTATGGAATTATTACGCCATACTAAAATTAAAGAATTATTTGATGAACGATTACGTGAAATGCAAAAAAACTTTGCAAGTTTTCATCAAGTTAAACGCTTTACTCTTCTTGCAGAGGGCTTTTCAATGGAATCAGGTGAATTAACACCGACATTGAAACTTCGCCGTAAAATTATTTCTGAACGCTATCAAGATGAAATCGAATTAATGTATCAAGATTAATTTTCATTGATGAAAAAGCACCATTAGGTGCTTTTTTCTTTTGGAGTTACTTATTGATAGATAACGATGATTGAAATAATTGATAAAAGACATAAACGGAAACGTTGACGCATACGGTTTTATCAGTAAATTGTGTTAAAATACAAACTCAGATCAGCATGATGACTGAAATTCATAGCAATATGTAATAAATAACACATTTAATAATTAAAAGAGGCTAATGTGAAACTGGATGAAATCGCCCGCTTGGCTGGTGTTTCACGAACAACAGCAAGTTATGTCATTAATGGTAAAGCGAAACAGTACCGTGTAAGTGACAAGACTGTAGAAAAAGTGATGGCGGTGGTCAGAGAGCATAATTACCACCCGAACGCTGTTGCCGCGGGATTACGTGCTGGTCGTACGCGTTCTATTGGTTTGGTTATTCCTGATTTGGAAAATACCAGTTATACCAGGATTGCAAATTACCTTGAACGACAAGCACGTCAACGTGGTTATCAATTACTGATTGCCTGTTCAGAAGACCAACCAGACAACGAAATTCGTTGTGTTGAGCACTTACTGCAACGTCAAGTTGATGCCATTATTGTTTCAACAGCATTGCCACCAGAGCATCCTTTCTATCAGCGTTGGGCTAATCGCTCATTACCGATTATTGCGTTAGACCGAGCATTAGAAAGTGAACATTTTATCAGTGTTGTTGGCGATGACTTAGAAGATGCCAAAATGCTGGCAACGGAATTGAAAGCATTTCCTTCGCAATCTGTACTCTATTTGGGCGCGCTTCCCGAACTCTCTGTGAGTTTTTTACGTGAACAAGGTTTCCGTAATGTGTGGAAAGATGATCCTAGAGAAGTCACCTACCTATATGCAAATAGCTATGAACGAGAAGCCGCTGCGGCTGCTTTTTCTGAATGGTTAAATAGCAATCCAATGCCTGATGCATTATTCACTACCTCTTTTGCTTTATTACAAGGGGTTATGGATGTGACATTACAACGTAGTGGTCGTTTACCTACACAGTTGGTTATTGCGACTTTTGGTGATCATGAGTTATTGGATTTCCTTGAGTGTCCTGTTTTATCTGTTGCTCAACGACATCGTGATATTGCAGAGCGTGTGTTAGAACTTGTTCTTGCAAGTCTTGAAGAAGAACAAAAACCACAAGCTGGAATTACCCGTATTCGTCGTGATTTATGTCGTCGAGGCAGTTTGGGGCGTGCACGTTAATTGATCTCGCTCAGTTGGTAATTATCTGCATTTATACTCATCCCTGTTTTATTAAATTAAAACGGGGATGTTTTATTTGATTTAAGAATGTCGAATTGCTTAGAGAATATTAAATTTGAGATTAATCTTAAGCCTTTTTTTACTATTTTTCGAATTTCACTAGGTGAGTAGGTTAAATTTTGAAATATCGATAAGTGGTACTGCTTAAATTTAATGAGTAATTAATTTTATTTTTGGACGCTTTGGAAAAAAATAAATAACTATCTTTATGATATTGAATTATTTTTTTTCGTCTTGCTATTTGGAATTATATAAAAGCAACCTCAAATTATTATGTTGGCTAAAGGTAAATGAACTGCAATAAATTAGTTTTTTATCATAAAAATCATGATTTACTTATTATGATTTCTTTATCTGGTTTTCTTCCTTGTAATCGCTATAAATAATTACTTTTCGTGATTAAAAAAAGAATTTAAAAAATAACCTCTATTAATCATAGTGTTAATATTTTCTTTTTTCTTTTTGTCGATAATTTAAACATTTCGGTGTGCTGATCAAATTACTGTAAATATAAATAAAGCTTCCTATATCTGGCTTGACAACGTTTTCATACCATCCGTAAACTCTATTTGTGGGGATTTGTGGGATAATGTGGTGTAAATTACAAAGCTGGGGGTAATGAGGATGTTTCGTGGAGCAACACTCGTTAATCTTGACAGCAAAGGGCGAATAACAGTTCCTTCCCGTTATCGAACAACGCTGAGTGAGATTTCTGAAGGTCAAATGGTTTGTACCATTGATCTCAATCAGCCGTGTTTATTGCTTTATACCCTTCCAGAATGGGAAAAGATTGAGTTAAAATTAGCGGCTTTGTCCTCCATGAACCCATCGGAACGTCGAGTTCAACGTTTGTTATTAGGTCACGCCAGCGAATGCCAAATGGATAGCGCAGGACGTCTTTTGTTAGCTAGCACGCTAAGACAGCATGCGGGGCTAACAAAAGAGGTCATGTTAGTCGGTCAATTCAATAAATTTGAATTGTGGGATGAACAGGTCTGGTACAAACAGATCGAAAAAGACATTGTCGCCGAGCAAACCTCACAGGAACCGTTATCGACACGACTATTGGATTTATCACTTTAAATAATGACAACAAATAATTTTAGTCATACCAGCGTACTACTGGATGAAGCAGTGAATGGCCTGAATATTAAACCTTCAGGTATCTATATCGACGGAACATTTGGTCGCGGGGGGCACTCTCGTCTCATTTTATCGCAACTGGGAGAGCAAGGTCGCTTAATTGCGATAGACAGAGATCCACAAGCCATTGCGGTTGCTAATGAAATTGATGATGCTCGATTTTCTATTGTTCATGGGCCTTTTTCAAATATTGAACAGTATGTTAATGAGCTTGGTTTAGCTGGAAAAATTGACGGCGTATTACTGGATTTAGGTGTTTCTTCTCCTCAACTTGATGATCCTGAACGTGGCTTCTCTTTTATGCGTGATGGACCTCTTGATATGCGTATGGACCCAACATCAGGGCAATCAGCCGCTCAATGGCTGATGACAGCAGAAGAAGACGACATTACATGGGTATTAAAAACATTTGGTGAAGAACGTTTTGCTAAGCGTATTGCTCGTGCCATTGTTGCACGTAACAAAACAGAAGAGCCTTTGACGAGAACCAAGCAATTAGCTGATTTAATTAGCGATGCAAGCCCAGTAAAAGAGCGACATAAACACCCAGCAACACGCAGTTTTCAGGCAATTCGCATCTATATCAATAGCGAATTAGATGAAATTGAAAAAGCATTAAAAGGCGCAGTTTCTGTTTTAGCACCTGAAGGACGTTTGTCAGTCATTAGTTTCCATTCGTTGGAAGATCGATTGGTGAAACGTTTTATTCGAGATGAAAGCAAAGGACCTGTGGTTCCTGCGGGTATTCCTCTCACAGAAGCGCAGATAAAAGAGTTAGGAAGTGCTCGCTTATCGAGTATTCACAAAATGAAACCGACAGGCGTAGAAGTTGAAGAAAACCCACGAGCACGAAGCTCTGTATTGCGTGTAGCACAACGTATTGAGGAATAAATGTCTACTGAACGACACTCACTACCGGGAGTTATAGGGCAGGATTTACTGCGTCATGGCAAATTGCCTGTATGTTTACTGATTGCTGTGATTATTTCTGCGGTGTATGTCGTGACGACAGCACATAAAACTCGTTTATTGACAGCAGAGAAAGAACGTTTAGTGCTGGAAAAAAACGTATTGGAGATCGAATGGCGCAATCTCATTCTTGAAGAAAATGCGCTGGCAGACCATAGCCGAGTAGAGCGTTTTTCAAGTGATAGTTTGGGGATGATCCATGTTGACCCAACAAAAGAGAACATCGTGGTTACTAAATAATTAAGGCAAGTATGAAATTTTCACGTTCGGCAAAAGCGAAAGCCAAGACAAAGTCAAATGCCAAACTACGCAAGCCTGAAGAAAAAACAGGATTTGTGAGTTGGCGTTTTGCGTTGCTTTGCGGTGGTATTGGTATCGCTTTAGCCGCGCTATTAATCCGTGTCGCCTATTTACAGATTATTAATCCTGATCCCCTTATTCGTGAAGGGGATATGCGTTCTCTCCGTGTGCAAAAAGTCCCAACAGCAAGAGGCATGATCAGCGATAGAATGGGCAGACCTCTTGCCGTTAGCGTGCCCGTTTTCGCTATTTGGGCAGATCCTAAAGTTGTATTAGATGCTAATCCTGATATGACGGACTCTCGTTGGTTAGCACTTGCTGATGCATTGAAGATGCCAGTGAATCAAATTGAGCAAAAAATTGTCGCAACACCTTCTGCGCGTTTTATCTATTTAGCTCGGCAAGTGAATCCTGAAATTAGTGATTATATTAGTAAGCTAAAAATCACTGGGATTAATATGCGCCAAGAATCAAAACGCTATTACCCATCAGGTGAAGTAACCGCTCACATCATCGGTGTAACAAACATTGATGGTGATGGTATTGAAGGGGTTGAAAAAAGCTTTAACCAGTGGCTGACAGGTGCCCCTGGTGAGCGTGTTGTTCGTAAAGATGGTTTTAACCGTGTTATTGAAAATATCGCTCAAACGGACAGCCAAGCCGCTCATAACCTGATGTTAAGTATTGATGAACGATTGCAATCTGTGGTTTACCGCGAATTAACCAATGCTGTTATTAAGAATAAAGCAGAATCGGGAACCGCTGTTTTAGTTGATGTGAATACCGGTGAAGTGCTGGCGATGGCTAACAGTCCATCGTACAACCCAAATAATTTAACGGGGACACCTAAAGACGCGATGCGTAATCGTGCTATCACCGATATTTTTGAACCAGGTTCTACCGTAAAACCAATGGTTGTGATGAGTGCGCTTCACAATCATATTATTCAAGAAAATAGCGTTATTAATACGGTTCCTTATCGAATTAGTGGACATCAAATCAAAGATGTGGCGTTATATCATGAACTGTCGATAACAGGAATATTACAGAAATCGAGTAACGTTGGTGTTTCACGACTGGCGTTAGCGATGCCTGCATCCGAACTTGTGGATGTCTATTCACGATTTGGATTCGGGAAGCCAACTAACTTGGGGCTAGTTGGCGAAAGTAGTGGCATATTTCCAATAAAAAAACAACGGTGGTCCGATCTTGAAAGGGCCACCTTCTCTTTCGGATATGGGCTAATGGTAACGCCGTTACAGTTAGCGCGTGTCTACGCAACGATTGGTAGTTTTGGTATTTACCGTCCTCTTTCTATTACAAAAGTTGATCCTCCAGTACCAGGAACTCGTGTCTTTCCCGAGCCAGTGATGAGAACTGTCGTTCATATGATGGAAAGCGTTGCATTGCCCGGTGGTGGTGGTGTGAGTGCGGCAATTAAAGGTTATCGTGTTGCCATTAAAACCGGGACAGCGAAGAAAGTAGGACCAGACGGAAAATATATCAATCAATATATCTCTTATGCGGCGGGTGTTGCTCCTGCAAGTCGCCCTCGTTTTGCATTGGTTGTCGTAATCAATGAACCCAAAGCAGGGAAGTACTATGGTGGGGCAGTTTCTGCACCGGTGTTTGGCGCAATCATGGGCGCGGTTTTACGTACAATGAACGTAGAACCTGATGCATTAACGCCAGACGATAAAAATGAATTTGTAATTAAAAAAGAAGAGGATACAAGTGGCCGATCCTAACTTAAGTGACCTATTAAGGGCACTCGGGATACAAGCACCGTCTTTGATGCTCAAAGACATGACACTCGACAGCCGAAAAGCGGCGAGCGGTGATCTTTTTATCGCCATTAAAGGTCATGAAACTGATGGTAGACGCTATATTCCTCAAGCAATTGCTCAAGGTGTTTCAGCGGTATTAGCGGAAGCACAAGATGTTGCAACGCATGGTGAAATCCGTGAAAGCCACGGTATTCCAGTTATTTATATTGATAATCTTAATGCCGAGTTATCAAAGTTAGCGGGGCATTTTTATCATCAACCTGCGGAAAAGCTGAAGCTGATAGGTGTTACTGGGACTAACGGAAAAACGACAACAACACAATTGTTAGCACAGTGGGCGCAAGGTTTAGGTGAAACAAGTGCTGTGATGGGAACAGTAGGAAATGGACTTTTAGGTCATGTTGTTCCTGCGATGAACACCACAGGCTCTGCGGTTGATATTCAATTAGAGTTACAGCAATTATTAAATCAAGGCGCGACATTGACCGCGATGGAAGTTTCTTCTCATGGTTTAGTTCAAGGTCGTGTCAGTGCATTGCCTTTTGTGGCGAGCGTATTTACGAATCTAAGTCGTGATCATCTTGATTATCATGGTGATATGGCTAACTACGAAGAAGCAAAATGGTTACTATTTTCCACTCATCATAGTGGTGAAAAAATCATTAATGCGGATGATGCGGTTGGTCAAAAATGGTTATCTCGTTTACCTGATGCTGTTGCTGTGACAATGGAAAATACATTGCCACAAAACTGGCAAGGCCGTTTTGTGAAAACAACCCGTGTTCATTATCATGATGCGGGTGCAACGATTCACTTTAGTTCTAGCTGGGGTGAGGGTGTAATTGAAAGCCCATTAATGGGGGCATTTAATGTCAGCAACCTTTTATGTGCTTTAGCGACATTATTAGCACTTGAATATCCATTAGATGCGGTTATTGAAGCATCATCTTTACTCACACCTGTTTGCGGACGCATGGAAGTATTTAGCGCGGATAATCGCCCTACGGTTATTGTCGATTATGCACATACTCCAGATGCTTTAGAGAAAGCACTGCAAGCGGCTCGTTTACACTGCACAGGTAAACTGTGGTGTGTATTTGGTTGTGGCGGAGATAGAGACAAAGGTAAGCGCCCACTAATGGGTGCCGTGGCAGAAGAGCTCGCTGATAAAGTTGTTATCACTGATGACAATCCTCGTAGTGAAGAGCCTCAGGCAATCATTCAAGATATTCTTTCGGGTTTAATGGACCCAGGTCGTGCGATTGCGATTGAAGGACGTGC
Organism: Proteus cibi; assembly: GCF_003144405.1. Lineage (GTDB taxonomy): Bacteria > Pseudomonadota > Gammaproteobacteria > Enterobacterales > Enterobacteriaceae > Proteus > Proteus cibi. The sequence continues at coordinate 169,613 of NZ_PENW01000018.1, read as the reverse complement.
TGAAGCGGTCACTAACGTGATTATGCAAGCAGATACTAATGATATGATTTTAGTCGCAGGTAAAGGGCATGAAGATTATCAATTGGTTGGCTCGCGTCGCCTTGATTACTCAGACAGATTAACCGTTGCGCGGTTATTGGGGGTGATAGCATGATCCCTCTGTCTTTAGGAAATATTGCACAAATTAGCAAAGGCACATTGAGCCATATCGCTCAAAGCCAAGCGGATCAGCTTATCATCAAATCGATTTCAACAGATAGTCGTAAAATTGATGAAGATTGTTTGTTTATTGCATTAGCGGGCGAGCGTTTTGATGCGCATGATTTTATTGCTGATGTAAAAGAAAAGGGCGCTGTTGCGGTTTTAGTCAATCGCGAAATCGAAATTGATTGCCCACAAATTATCGTGAAAGATACTCATCTAGCAATGGGTGAGATTGCAGCACATATTCGTTCGTTAAGCCACGCCAAGATTGTTGCACTGACAGGCTCTTCTGGGAAAACTTCCGTTAAAGAGATGACCGCTTCTATTTTGCGTCACTGTGGTGAAACTTTATATACCCATGGCAATTTAAATAACGATATTGGCGTTCCTTTAACGCTTTTTCGTTTAACACCTGAACATCGTTTTGCGGTTATTGAATTAGGTGCAAACCATATCGGTGAAATCGCTTATACCGTAAATATGGTAAAACCAGATAGTGCATTGGTAAACAACCTCTTTTCGGCGCACATCGAAGGTTTTGGCTCACTGGAAGGTATTGCTCAGGCTAAAGGTGAAATTTTCACGCATTTAAAAGAGCAAGGTACAGCCATTATTAATCTTGATAGTAATGACTTACCTCTGTGGCAACATCATTTAAATGCGCGTCAAACACAATGGTCGTTCTCTTTATCAGCACAACGCAATGCAGATTTTTATCCTACCGAGATTGTCGTTAAGCAATTCATCACAAACTTCACCTTACATACACCTGAAGGTTGTGTTGACGTCACTCTTCCATTACCCGGTCGTCATAATATTGCAAATGCTTTAGCCTCAAGTGCACTTGCGCTATCTGCGGGTGCAACGCTTGAAGATATTCGCCTTGGTTTATCGACATTAAAAGCGGTGCCGGGAAGATTGTACCCTGTCGAGTTAACGTCAGGAAAAATGGTGTTAGATGACACTTACAATGCGAACGATGGCTCGATGATTGCGGGTTTGCAAGTGCTTTCTCAATTACCGGGATATAAAATTTTTGTTGCAGGGGATATGGCTGAATTAGGTAAAGATTCAGAAAAATGTCACCGAGATGTGGGGCGTTTTGCTCACAATGCAGGTATTGATAGTGTCTTTACTGTTGGGCATCACAGCCATTTTATTAGTGATGAAAATCAAGGTGGTCAGCATTTTGCATTTAAAGCCGACTTACTTGCTCAATTAATCCCATTATTACAGCAGCATGATATTGTTTCAGTTTTAGTAAAAGGTTCACGAAGCTCCGCGATGGAAGATATCGTGAACGCATTAAAGGAGTGCTTTGAATGTTAGTTTGGCTAGCCGAATATTTGGTTAAATATCATACATTTTTTAATGTGTTTTCTTATCTGACATTCAGGGCGATTGTTGGTTTATTGACGGCATTAATTATTGCTTTGTGGATGGGACCTCATCTCATTGCATGGTTACAAAAAATGCAAATTGGACAAGTGGTTCGTAGTGAAGGACCTGAGTCGCACTTTAGCAAACGTGGTACACCAACAATGGGCGGGATTATGATCCTGTTCTCTATCTCTATTTCGACACTATTATGGGCAAGATTAGATAACCCTTATGTGTGGTGTGTGTTGTTGGTTTTAATTGGCTATGGCGTGATTGGTTTTGTTGATGATTATCGCAAAGTGGTTCGTAAAGATACCAAAGGGCTAATCGCACGTTGGAAATATTTCTGGCAGTCCGTATTAGCACTTGTTGTGGCATTTAGTATGTATGCCATTGGCAAAGATACGCCAGCAACGCAGCTAGTCGTACCATTCTTTAAAGATGTCATGCCTCAATTGGGTATGCTTTATATCTTACTGGCTTATTTTGTCATTGTTGGAACAAGTAACGCAGTTAACTTAACTGATGGTTTAGATGGGTTAGCCATTATGCCAACTGTTTTTGTTGCCGCGGGTTTTGCATTAGTCGCATGGGCGACAGGTAACGTTAATTTTGCAAGTTACTTAAAAATTCCTTATTTGATGCATGCGGGGGAATTAGTGATTGTCTGTACCGCTATTGTTGGTGCGGGTCTCGGTTTCCTTTGGTTTAACACTTACCCAGCTCAAGTCTTTATGGGCGATGTAGGTTCTCTTGCATTAGGGGGAGCATTAGGGACGATTGCGGTGTTATTACGCCAAGAGTTCTTATTAGTCATTATGGGGGGGGTATTTGTTGTTGAAACACTTTCCGTCATTTTGCAAGTCGGCTCATTCAAGTTACGTGGTCAACGTATTTTCCGTATGGCTCCAATTCATCACCATTATGAATTAAAAGGCTGGCCTGAACCTCGTGTTATTGTCCGTTTCTGGATCATCTCACTGATGTTAGTGCTTATTGGTCTGGCGACATTAAAGGTACGTTAAGATGGCAAATTATCAGGGAAAAAAAGTGGTTGTTGTTGGGCTTGGAATAACAGGCCTTTCCTGCGTTGACTTTTTTATCCGCCAAGGTGTTACACCTAAGGTTATTGATACACGCCAAAAACCAGGAGGCTTAGATAAGCTTCCTGCTGACGTTGAATATCATACAGGTAGCTTTCATCAAGCATGGCTTAACGATGCTGATTTAATTATCTCAAGTCCCGGTATTGCACTTTCAACACCGGAGCTTGTTGAAGCCGCAAATCATGGTGTTGAGATTGTTGGTGATATCGAACTATTTTGCCGTGAGGCTAAAGCACCTATTGTCGCGATTACGGGCTCTAACGGTAAGAGTACCGTGACAACATTGGTTGGTGAAATGGCAACTGCGGATGGTATTCGCGTTGGCGTCGGGGGCAATATCGGTGTTCCAGCGTTGACCTTATTAACCAAGCCTCATGATTTATATGTATTAGAGCTATCGAGCTTTCAACTAGAAACGACGTATAGCTTACAAGCGGCGGCTGCAACGGTATTAAATATTAGCGAAGATCATATGAATCGCTATCCATTAGGATTAGAGCAGTACCGTGAAGCCAAACTACGTATCTACAATAACGCTAAAACCTGTGTTTATAACGAAGATGATGCCTTAACGTTACCTTTAGCGGGTAAAGATAATCGTTGTGTTAGTTTTGGTGTCGGACAAGGTGACTATCAACTTGATAACACCAGTCGCATTTTAAAAGTGAAAGGTGAAAAAGTCCTTTCAACGGCTGAAATGTATCTTTCAGGACAGCATAACTATACCAATGCATTAGCCGCATTAGCACTTGCTGATGCTGTAGGGATTTCTCGTACCGCCGCAATCGAAGTACTGAAAACGTATCACGGCCTTGCTCACCGTTTTCAATTAGTTTATTCGCATCAAAATGTACGTTGGATAAATGATTCGAAAGCCACCAATGTGGGAAGCACAGAAGCCGCATTACGAGGACTCGAAGTCGACGGCACACTGCATCTTTTATTAGGTGGTGACGGAAAATCGGCTGACTTCACTTCTTTATTGCCTTATATCAGCGGTGACAATATTCGTCTGTACTGTTTTGGACAAGATGGGCAGGCATTGGCAAATCTACGACCAGATGTTTCTTTATTAACAGTGACAATGGAAGAAGCCATGCGAGCTTTAGCGCCTACTGTAAAATCAGGGGATATGGTGTTGCTCTCGCCTGCATGTGCAAGCTTAGATCAGTTTAAATGTTTTGAGCAACGTGGTGATGAATTTGCACGTTTAGCAAGGGAGCTTGGCTGATGAGCATATTCGCAATGCGAAGATTAAAACAGTGGTTAGTGGGCAGTTATCAAACTGAGAATACGGCATTTGTACCGTATGATCGCACTTTGCTCTGGTTTACTTTCGGATTAGCGGTTGTCGGCTTTGTTATGGTGACATCGGCTTCAATGCCTGTTGGTCAACGTCTTGCAGAAGATCCTTTCTTATTTGCTAAACGTGATGGCATCTATATCGTTGTCGCATTTTGTATTGCGTTAGTCACCATGCGCATTCCAATGGCAATTTGGCAACGTTATAGCAGCTTAATGCTGTTTGGTTCGATACTTCTTTTATTAGTGGTATTGGGGGTTGGGAGTTCAGTTAATGGCGCTTCACGCTGGATTGCTGTGGGACCACTAAATTTTCAACCCGCTGAATTATCAAAACTTGCACTGTTTTGTTATCTATCGAGCTATTTAGTCCGAAAAGTTGAAGAAGTTAGAAATAACTTTTGGGGTTTCTGTAAGCCGATGGGCGTGATGTTAGTTCTGGCTGTTTTATTGTTATTACAACCAGACTTAGGAACCGTTGTGGTTTTATTCGTAACAACATTAGCGTTGTTATTTTTAGCTGGCGCTAAAATTTGGCAGTTCTTAGCCATTATCGGTTCAGGCATTGCCGCTGTTGTGATGTTGATTATTGTTGAACCTTACCGTGTTCGACGAATAACTTCTTTCTTAGAGCCTTGGGAAGATCCATTTGGTAGCGGTTATCAGCTTACACAATCGCTAATGGCATTTGGTCGAGGTGATTTACTTGGGCAAGGCTTAGGAAACTCAGTACAAAAACTAGAATATTTACCTGAGGCACATACCGACTTTATTTTCTCTATTCTCGCCGAAGAACTTGGTTATATCGGTGTGGTTTTGGTGCTTTTAATGGTATTCTTCATCGCTTTTCGCGCGATGCAAATTGGACGACGTGCGCTGATCCTCGAACAACGTTTTTCAGGCTTTTTAGCTTGTTCTATCGGGATCTGGTTTACATTCCAATCATTGGTCAATGTAGGCGCAGCAGCGGGCATGTTACCAACAAAGGGATTAACCCTTCCTCTTATTAGTTACGGTGGTTCTAGTTTGATTATTATGTCAACGGCCATCGTGATGTTATTACGAATTGATTATGAAACACGTCTAGCACAAGCTCAGGCGTTTGTAAGGAGCCCGAAATGAGCGAGCGTAGACGCCGTTTAATGGTTATGGCTGGTGGTACTGGGGGACATGTATTCCCAGGACTGGCTGTTGCTCATTATCTACAATCCCAAGGTTGGGAAATCCGATGGTTAGGAACGGCAGATAGAATGGAAGCCGATTTAGTGCCTAAGCACGGTATCGAAATTGAATTTATTCGTATCTCAGGTTTACGTGGTAAAGGTATTAAAGCGTTAATCGCCGCACCTATTCGTATTATTAAAGCGATTTTTCAAGCTCGCGCCATTATGAAACGCTATCAGCCAGATGCTGTACTTGGTATGGGTGGATATGTATCAGGTCCCGGTGGTGTTGCGGCTTGGATGTGTGGGGTTCCCGTTATTTTGCATGAGCAAAATGGTATCGCTGGATTAACCAATCGCTGGTTATCGAAAATTGCAAAACGTGTATTACAGGCTTTTCCCGGCGCATTTCCTAACGCTCCAGTTGTTGGAAATCCTGTTCGTGAAGATGTATTGGCACTTGAAACACCGTCAGTACGATTAAAAGAGAGAACAGGACCTGTTCGTGTCCTGATTATTGGTGGTAGCCAAGGTGCTAGAATTTTAAATCACACCTTACCCGTAGTTGCAGGTTTACTCGGTGAACATGTTACAATCTGGCATCAAGCAGGAAAAGGTGGCGAAAGTGATACAAAAACACGCTATCAGAACGAATTAGCAAAAAATTCAGTTAAATCTGAATATAAAGTTACTGAATTTATTGATGATATAGCGCAAGCTTACCAATGGGCTGATGTTGTTGTGTGTCGTTCAGGTGCATTAACAGTCAGCGAAATTGCCGCAGCGGGATTACCCGCAATTTTTGTTCCTTTCCAGCACAAAGATAGACAGCAATATTGGAATGCACTGCCGTTAGAAAAAGCAGGTGCAGCGCGTATTATTGAACAAAAAGATTTAACTCCAGAAGTCATTGCACAAACCCTGAAAAATTGGGATAGAGAAACCTTGTTAGCGATGGCAGAGAAAGCAAAAAGTGTTGCGATTACGGATGCCACAGAGCGCGTAGCGAATGTGATAATCGAAGTGGCAAAAAAATAAACGTAACTTGTAACCATTAACCTAGAGTGAAGAAGTAAATAGTGAATACACAACAACTGGCAAAATTAAGATCGTTTGTGCCTGAAATGAGAAAAGTTAAGCATATTCACTTTATCGGCATCGGTGGTGCGGGTATGGGTGGAATTGCTGAAGTGCTGGCTAACGAAGGTTATGAAATCAGCGGTTCTGATTTAGCACCAAACGTAGTCACACAACAGCTCGTTGCCTTAGGCGCAACAGTCTATTTTAATCATCGCCCTGAAAATATTCGTGGCGCAAGTGTTGTTGTGGTTTCGACGGCAATCAGTGCTGAAAACCCGGAGATTATTGCAGCAAGAGAAGCGCGTATCCCCGTTATTCGTCGTGCTGAAATGCTGGCTGAATTGATGCGTTATCGTCATGGTGTTGCGATTGCTGGAACGCATGGCAAAACGACAACAACAGCGATGATTTCAAATATTTATGCGCAAGCGGGTTTAGATCCTACATTTGTTAATGGTGGGCTGGTTAAATCGGCTGGCACTCATGCTCGCTTAGGTTGCAGTCGTTATTTAATTGCTGAAGCTGATGAAAGCGATGCATCGTTTTTACATTTACAACCTATGGTTGCTGTCGTGACGAATATCGAAGCAGACCATATGGACACATATCACGGTAATTTTGACAATCTAAAAGAGACGTTTATTACCTTTTTGCATAATTTACCATTCTATGGTCGTGCCGTGATGTGTTTGGATGATGATGTCATTCGTTCGATTATTCCTAAAGTGGGGCGTTATATTACGACTTATGGCTTTAGTGAAGATGCTGATGTTCGTATTACGCATTATGAACAAAAAGGTGCTCAGGGCTTTTTCACTATTTCTCGTGAAGGTATGCCAGATTTACAAGTTGTATTGAATGCACCTGGTCGCCATAACGCATTGAATGCGACAGCTGCGGTAGCTGTCGCCACAGAAGAAGGCATTGCTGACGAACATATTTTAGCTGCATTACTTAACTTCCAAGGAACTGGACGTCGTTTTGATTTCTTAGGTAACTACAGTCTTGAGCATGTTAATGGTCAAGAAGGTGAAGTGATGCTAGTGGATGACTATGGTCACCATCCAACAGAAGTTGATGCAACGATTAAAGCGGCGAGAGCAGGATGGCCAGATAAACGTCTAGTGATGATTTTCCAACCTCATCGTTATACACGTACTCGCGATTTATATGAAGATTTTGCCACTGTTCTCAATCAGGTTGATATTTTATTATTAACCGATGTTTATTCTGCTGGGGAAGCACCTATTGCAGGTGCCGATAGTCGCTCACTTTGTCGAACAATTCGCCAACGCGGGAAGCTCGATCCTATCTGGGTTTCTGATGTGACTAATATTTCATCAATATTGGCGGGAGTATTAACAGATAATGATCTTGTTTTAGTTCAAGGTGCTGGAAATATTGGTAAAATAGCGCGTCGCTTAGCAGATACGAAGTTACAGCCATCTTTCAGCGAGGATTAAGACGGATGTTTGAGCAAGTGGACATCATTTATGGTGAAATAATCAATAAAATAACTGTAATGATGGGGTGTTATGAGGAAAATAACACGGTATTAGCGAAAAAAATGATCGAGAATTCGCTTGCTCAAATCTGTATTGAGAAAAAATTTCAGTTAAAAAGGAAGAAAAACGCAGAAAAATTCGCAATTTCTTCTTTTAAAGTAAATAATTCTCAACAGATTGAACAATTTAGTGATTTAATTATCAAACCTAAAAGTGTTCATAAAGTATATATATGTAGGAAAAGTATTAATCGCTGGAATATCGGACAAAAGGATGGGCGATTCTCTTGTTTAAACGTTGCTCAGGAGTTAGTGGGTTAATATGTCACAAGCAGCGCTAAATATAAAAGAACACAAAGAGAAGCAACATTCTGACAGACCGAGTAATGGGACTTATTTATCAGGATTAATCTTTTTCTTATGTGTGATTGCCACCATCATTTGGGGTGGAATACAAGTGGTTAACTGGATGAAAGACGCCAATCGTCTGCCAATCTCAAAACTTGTATTAACCGGTGAGCGACATTACACAACGAATGATGATGTACGTCAGGCTATTTTGTCTTTAGGTCAGCCGGGCACATTTATGACACAGGATGTGAATATCATTCAGCAACAAATTGAACGCATGCCATGGATTAGGCAAGTCACTGTTCGTAAACAGTGGCCTGATGAACTTAAAATCCATCTGGTAGAATATGTTCCCTTTACCCGTTGGAATGACACTTACTTTCTTGATAAAGAAGGGCGTGTTTTCAGCCTGCCAACGCAGTTGGAAACCAAAGGAAGTTATCCTTTGCTATATGGTCCTCAAGGAAGTGAAAAAATGGTGTTATCAGGTTATGTGGCAATGAGAGATCAGCTTCTTGCAAGTAACCTGAATTTAAAAGCAGCGTCAATGTCTGCCCGTCAAGGATGGCAATTAGTTTTAGACAATGATGTCCGATTGGAGTTAGGTCGTAAGGATAACGAAAAACGGATCGCTCGCTTTATTGAGTTGTATCCGATACTGCAACAACAAACAGATAAACGGGTTGATTACGTAGATCTGCGTTATGACAGTGGTGGTGCAGTCGGATGGGCTCCTTTATTACTTGAGAATGAATAACAAGACGTGGCAGATGACACGATGAAGGCGAAGGCAGAACAATAATGATCAAAGCGACGGACAGAAAATTAGTAGTTGGTCTTGAGATTGGTACGGCCAAAGTAGCCACCCTTGTCGGTGAGATCCTGCCTGATGGTGTAGTGAATATTATCGGGGTGGGAAGTTGTCCATCTCGGGGCATGGATAAAGGTGGCGTTAATGATCTCGAATCCGTCGTAAAATGTGTACAACGGGCGGTAGATCAGGCTGAATTGATGGCTGACTGCCAAATATCTTCAGTGTATTTGGCGTTATCAGGCAAGCATATCAGTTGCCAGAATGAGATTGGTATGGTGCCAATTTCAGAAGAAGAAGTGACCCAAGATGATGTTGATAGCGTGGTTCATACCGCGAAATCCGTCAAAGTAAAAGATGAACACCGTGTTTTGCATGTTATACCGCAAGAGTATGCCATTGATTATCAAGAAGGGATCAAAAACCCAGTTGGATTATCGGGCGTGCGTATGCAGGCGAAAGTTCATTTAATTACCTGCCATAACGATATGGCAAAGAATATTGTAAAAGCAGTTGAACGCTGTGGGTTAAAAGTGGATCAACTGATTTTTGCGGGGCTCGCTTCAAGTTTCGCTGTATTAACAGAAGATGAACGTGAACTAGGTGTGTGTGTTGTTGATATTGGTGGCGGTACAATGGATATCGCTATTTATACCGGTGGAGCATTAAGACATACTCGCGTTATTCCTTATGCAGGCAATGTTGTAACCAGTGATATCGCCTATGCGTTTGGCACTCCGCCAAATGATGCTGAAGCTATCAAAGTTCGCCATGGTTGTGCACTAGGCTCTTTAGTTGGTAAAGATGAAAATGTCGAAGTTCCAAGTGTCGGAGGCAGACCACCAAGAAGTCTGCAACGACAAACCCTTGCTGAGGTGATTGAGCCTCGTTATACCGAACTGCTCAATCTTGTTAATGAAGAGATTTTAAAAGTTCAAGAACAGTTACGCCAGCAAGGGATTAAGCATCACTTAGCCGCAGGTATTGTGCTAACAGGTGGTGCTGCACAGATTGATGGACTTGTTGAATGTGCTCAACGTGTTTTCCACACGCAAGTACGGATCGGTAAACCGTTAAATATTACCGGGCTAACAGATTATGCGCAGGACCCCTACTACTCAACAGCGGTTGGGCTCTTGCATTACGGTAAAGAATCTCACTTTGGTGAGGAAACAGAAACCGAAAAACGCTCTGCAGTCAGTGGTTTATTTAAGAAACTTACTGGTTGGCTAAAAAGAGAGTTTTAATAATCAGACAAATTTAAAAAGAGGTCGTTTGAGCAAGCGGCCCTGAGAAGGCACAAAACGGAGAGAAATTATGTTTGAACCTATGGAATTAACCAACGATGCGGTGATCAAAGTCATCGGCGTTGGTGGCGGCGGCGGTAATGCGGTTGAGCACATGGTTCGTGAACGTATTGAAGGCGTAGATTTCTTTGCAGTCAATACGGATGCTCAAGCGTTACGTAAAACAGCAGTCGGACAGACTATTCAAATTGGTAATGCCATTACGAAAGGCTTAGGTGCAGGTGCAAACCCTGAAGTAGGCCGTAATGCTGCTGAGGAAGACCGCGAAGGGTTACGTGCAGCGCTTGAAGGTGCTGATATGGTCTTTATCGCAGCAGGTATGGGCGGTGGTACTGGTACTGGTGCTGCGCCTGTTGTTGCAGAAGTGGCTAAAGAATTAGGGATTTTGACCGTTGCTGTAGTGACTAAGCCTTTTAATTTTGAAGGCAAAAAACGTATGGCATTTGCGGAACAAGGGATTACTGAGTTATCAAAACATGTTGACTCATTAATTACTATTCCAAATGACAAATTATTAAAAGTCCTTGGTCGTGGTATTTCATTATTAGATGCGTTCGGCGCAGCTAATGATGTATTAAAAGGCGCAGTTCAAGGTATCGCTGAACTAATTACTCGCCCAGGTTTAATGAACGTTGACTTTGCTGACGTAAGAACTGTGATGTCTGAAATGGGTTATGCCATGATGGGCTCTGGTGCTGCGAAAGGCGAAGATCGTGCTGAAGAAGCCGCAGAAATGGCGATTTCAAGTCCATTATTGGAAGATATCGACTTATCTGGTGCTCGTGGTGTGTTAGTCAACATCACAGCAGGCTTTGACTTACGTCTTGATGAATTTGAAACAGTGGGTAATACCATTCGTGCATTTGCATCAGATAATGCGACTGTGGTTATCGGTACATCCCTTGACCCAGAAATGAATGATGAATTGCGTGTGACTGTGGTTGCAACAGGTATTGGAATGGACAAACGTCCTGAAATTACGCTGGTAACTAATAAACAGAATCAGCAAAGCGCAATGGAGAATCGTTACCAGCAAATGCAAAATAGCATGTCTTCTTTCTCTGCTGTAGAAGAAAGCAAGCCTGCTGCAAAAGCCGTTAACGAACAATCTACTCAGGCAAACAAAGAACCAGATTATTTAGATATCCCTGCGTTCCTGAGAAAACAGGCTGATTAATCGCCAAAAAGATTGGCATCTCCGCTTTTTGTGCTAAACTGTCCTGCCAATTATAAGTATAATGATTGGTAGGACGGATAACATTGCGAGATAAAATGATGATCAAACAACGGACATTAAAACGAATTGTACAAGCAACTGGTGTGGGACTTCACACGGGTAAAAAAGTTACGCTTACAATGCGTCCGGCGCCAGCAAACACTGGGGTCATCTACCGTCGTACTGACTTAAATCCACCGGTGGATTTTCCAGCAGACGCAAAATCAGTTCGTGACACTATGTTATGTACTTGCTTAGTAAACGAAGACGATGTGCGTATATCAACCGTTGAGCATTTAAACGCAGCACTGGCTGGTTTAGGCATTGATAATATCGTAATTGAAGTGAATGCGCCTGAAATTCCAATTATGGATGGAAGTGCAGCACCTTTTGTTTTCTTGTTACTTGATGCCGGTATCGAAGAACTTCGTACTGCGAAGAAATTCATTCGCATCAAAGAAACAGTACGTGTAGAAGATGGCGACAAATGGGCAGAAATGCGTCCATATAACGGGTTTAAATTAGATTTTACTATCGATTTTAATCACCCTGCCATTGATGCAAGTACACAGCGTTATAAATTAGATTTCTCCGCTGAATCTTTTATGAGCCAAATTAGCCGCGCTCGTACTTTTGGATTTATGCGTGATATCGAATACCTACAATCTAAAGGATTGTGTTTAGGCGGAAGCTTTGATTGTGCAATCGTCGTTGATGACTATCGTGTTCTCAATGATGATGGTCTGCGTTTTGAAGATGAATTCGTTCGTCACAAAATGTTGGATGCAATCGGTGATTTATTTATGTGTGGCTATAACATTATCGGTGAATTCACCGCGTTTAAATCAGGCCATGCACTGAATAATAAATTGCTCCAAGCTGTATTAGCAAAAGAATCTGCGTGGGAATTTGTCACCTTTGAAGACGAAGCGCAAATGCCTGTGGCATTCAAAGCGCCCTCAATGGTCTTTGCTTAATCCCTGCGAAGGAAAGCACGTTAATTATCGCTAATTAACGTTCATCTTTGGCTGTACTTGTACTCTCTCCGGCAAGTGCAGCCAACCGTTCTAATCTCTCTCTTAACTTCTTAGGGCTTTTCTCAGCCAAATATTTCAATGACTGCGCGCTTTCTAAACTTAAGTGACGTCTCTTTGCCGGTTCTTGTTCTTTTAATGATGATATTAAAGATCTTTTTTCCTGTTTTATTCCTAAAGACGGATTTATTTTGATGTCTATTGAGGATAAGGATGGTAAAATTTCTTGTCTCAATGCAGAAAGTAATGACGGGGTTTCATAACGTAAACGAGTTAACCAACTTGCGTTTGCAACTTCAATAATTAAAATAGCATTGCGATAATTTGCAACACGGCACTTATCTCGCAAAGGAACAGGTAAAAGAGCCATGACGGCACGATTTAATTTTAGTAAAATCGTTGCGCGCTGTTGTATAAGTTGTAATGTACTCTTGTTGGAACCTTCAAGTTCAATGAAGATTTTTTCCAATGATTGTGGGTAACTATCCCGCATAGATTTTGACTCCACAAAATAAAGATTAATGAGCAACGAAGGTTAATGAGCATTATAAGTTTTTGGCGACAGTTTGGCAGACGATATTTTTGGTCGCATCTGCTTTTAGGGATGGTAGCAGCAGGTATTGGAATACCTTCGCTGTTGTCTGCTCATGCCGAAAATCCACAGCAAACAGATACTCCTTCATCTCAAAACCGTCAAAGTCAGGCACTTATTGCGTTTGATAATTTATTCTTACGCCAAAGTGTACAGAATCCTGCTTCATCCTTCACCTTTAATTACTGGCAACAACATGCAGTAAAAAATGTGATCAAACAGCTCTCTTTTGCATTCACCATTAATTCGCCTGAATTGATGGTGAAAGCCAAAGATGAACCGTTACCTGTTTCTAATGTTGCAGCGGTTATGCTCGATACGTTGTATGCCTTATTGACAGAGACGCCATCATCGACACTAAGTAACCTTCCTCTTTCTGGCTATGTTTTAGTACAGAATACAATTTCCTATCATACCGGATTATGGCTTGCACAAATCCGCGGTATTCGCGCAGGGCCTTACCTAACCGCTTAATTGAATCACTTAATCTAATCAGATTATGATTATCTCTGTTTATTGATAGATACAGAGGCTTTTTTCGGCGTTTCACGCCATAAATGAGAATAAAGATTTATGTTAGGTAAAATTGTAACCAAAATTTTTGGTAGTCGTAATGATCGCTCAATCCGTCGTATGCGCAAAGTTGTTGTTGAAATTAATAAACTAGAACCTGCTTTTGAAAAGCTGACCGATGATGAGCTAAAAGCAAAAACAAACGAATTTCGTGAACGTTTAAAAAACGGTGAAAAAGAAGAAGATATTTTACCTGAAGCATTTGCCACTGTTCGTGAAGCAAGTAAGCGTGTCTTCGGTATGCGCCACTTCGATGTACAGTTAATTGGTGGTATGGTTCTAAATGAGCGTTGTATTGCAGAAATGCGTACTGGTGAAGGTAAAACATTAACCGCAACATTACCCGCATACTTAAATGCGCTATCAGGTAAAGGGGTTCATGTTGTTACTGTCAATGACTATCTTGCACAGCGTGACGCCGAAAATAACCGTCCTCTGTTTGAATTTTTAGGTTTAAGCGTTGGTATTAACTTGCCAAATATGGCGCCACCTGTAAAACGCGAAGCCTATAATGCTGATATCACTTATGGTACGAACAATGAGTTCGGTTTCGACTACCTACGTGACAACATGGCATTCAGCCCTCAAGAACGTGTTCAACGTAAATTACACTATGCATTAGTGGATGAGGTTGACTCAATCTTAATCGATGAAGCACGTACACCACTGATCATTTCAGGTCCAGCAGAAGATAGCTCTGAGCTTTATATCCAAATGAATAAAGTCATCCCTCATTTGGTCCCTCAAGAAAAAGAGGACTCAGATACTTTCCAAGGTGAAGGTGATTACTCTGTTGATGAAAAAACACGTCAAGTGAACATCACAGAACGCGGGCTGGTTAAAATCGAAGGGTTACTAGCAGATGCTGGCATGATGAAAGAAGGGGAGTCTTTATACTCACCGGCTAATATTATGTTAATGCACCATGTAACAGCAGCATTGCGTGCTCACGCACTATTTACTAAAGATGTTGACTACATTGTGAAAGATGGCGAAGTGATCATTGTTGACGAACATACTGGTCGTACAATGCAAGGTCGTCGTTGGTCTGATGGTTTACACCAAGCTGTTGAAGCAAAAGAAGGTGTGAAGATCCAAAATGAGAACCAGACATTAGCGTCAATTACATTCCAAAACTATTTCCGTTTATACGAAAAATTAGCAGGGATGACGGGGACTGCGGATACTGAAGCGTTTGAATTTAACTCTATCTATCGCTTAGAAACAATCGTTATCCCAACTAACCGCCCAATGGTACGTAAAGATCTGCCTGACTTAGTCTATATGAATGAGCAAGGTAAATTTGCCGCCATTATTGAAGACATTCGTGAACGTACTCAAAATGGTCAGCCTGTTCTTGTCGGTACCATTTCAATTGAAAAATCAGAAGAGATTTCTAAAGCCCTGACGAAAGCGAATGTTCACCATAACGTGTTGAATGCGAAATTCCACGCAATGGAAGCGGATATTATTGCTAACGCAGGTTTACCTTCAGCAGTAACTATCGCAACTAACATGGCAGGTCGTGGTACCGATATCGTGTTAGGGGGAAGTTGGCAAACTGAAGTGGCTAAACTTGAAGAGCCAACGGAAGAGCAAATTGAAGAAATCAAAGCCAAATGGAAAGAGCGCCATGATGCAGTATTAGCATCAGGTGGTTTACATATTATTGGTACTGAACGTCACGAATCTCGCCGTATTGATAACCAGTTACGTGGTCGTGCAGGTCGTCAAGGGGATGAAGGTTCTTCTCGTTTCTATCTGTCTATGGAAGACTCCTTAATGCGTATTTTTGCTTCAGACAAAGTGTCTGGCATGATGCGTAAATTAGGTATGAATGAAACCGAAGCGATTGAGCACCCTTGGGTAACCAAAGCAATTGCAAATGCACAGCGTAAAGTAGAAAACCGCAACTTTGATATTCGTAAGCAACTGCTTGAATATGATGACGTGGCAAATGATCAGCGTCGTGCAATCTATACTCAGCGTAATGAATTACTGGATGTGGCAGATGTCAGTGAAACTATTGATAGCATTCGCCAAGACGTCTTCACTTCGATGATTGATAACTATATTCCGCCTCAATCACTGGAAGAAATGTGGGATATCGAAGGTTTAACGGCATGTCTACAAAAAGACTTTGATTTAAATTTACCAATCAAAGAGTGGTTAGATAAAGAGCCAGAATTACACGAAGAAACATTACGTGAGCGTATTTTAGAAAAATCTATCGAAGTTTATAAAGCGAAAGAAGAGATCGTCAGTGCTGAAATGATGCGTAACTTTGAAAAAGGCGTAATGTTACAAACGCTGGATTCACTGTGGAAAGAACACTTAGCAGCAATGGATTATTTACGTCAAGGTATCCACTTACGTGGTTATGCACAGAAAGATCCAAAACAAGAGTACAAACGTGAATCGTTCGCGATGTTTGCTAACATGTTGGAATCACTAAAATATGAAGTGATCAGCACACTAAGTAAAGTACAAGTTCGTTTACCTGAAGAAGTTGAAGAGTTAGAGCGTCGTCGTCGTGAAGAAGCCGAGCGTTTAGCTAAACAACAACAACTAAGCCATGAAGTGACAAAAGAGTCTCAAATGTCAGCAGTAGATGGTCAAGTCGCAGCAGGTAAAAAAGTAGGGCGTAACGAACCTTGTCCTTGTGGTTCTGGTAAGAAATATAAACATTGTCATGGTCAGTTAGGTTAATTTATTTTTCATGATAATAGGTGTGTAATGCACTGATTAAAAAAAGACCTGCTTAGTGATAAGCGGGTCTTTTTTGTTATTTACCGATCGTATTCTGTTTTTCATTTTGAAATTGATCTATAAAAACCCCACTTATCATGACAATAAGTGGGGTTGGCTTACAAAAGAATAGGCATTACTCTTTTATATTTGTTATCTATTACTTTTCAGAAATAGAAGATTTTGTATTCACAGTTTCATTGACTTTAACCGGTGATTTTAATGATAAATCACCACCTGCAAGTTGTTTCACTAGATCAATCGCAGATGATTTCAGATCAAGATCTGCACCTGCTTCATATTGATGACCTTCAATATTGTTCAATTGAACGTTGCTACCACCTAAATCAACCTGACCTTGTTCGCTTTTAATTTCAGCACCTGTAAGTTTAGTTGTACCACTTACATTTAATGAAATATCATTTTTGCTTGTTAAGGTGGTGGTTTGAGTCACCGCATCATTATCAATATGAGACACGTTGATATCCGCATTTGCCGTATGACCTTCAGCACCTGTTACGATATTTTTGATACCATTACCTACAGTACTAACGCCTTTATCAATTTTGGCTTTTGTTTCGCCACTGATACCCGTTTTATCTGCGATTGTGGAAGAAAGAGAATTGTATTTATCAGAGATAACATCCGTTGCAGATTTTATACCTGAATCAATAGTTTCTTTGATCGTGTCTTCTAGTAGTGATCCACCTGCTTTGGCTGTTTTATCAACTTGGCTAGATTGAGGATCATTGTTGTGGTTGTAACCGACATTCACATCAACAGTAACATGACGGTCACTGTCTTTTTGGCTAGCCACTGTAAAGTCACCACCCACATTACCTGTTACATTATCCGCAGAAACATTTGCACCAGAAAGAGCGAGGTTTTTGTCGCTATTTATTGTTAATGAGCCAGTTTCTACTGAAGCATTTTGGTGTGTGGATTTTTGTTGATCTTCAACATTGACTAAAACTTTGCCACCAATATCATGAATAGAGGTCGCTGGGTTTTCTTCAGTCACTTCTTTTGGTGTCGTATTAGTTTGTTTGCCATTTAAAGAGATATCAGTACCCCAATTATTTTTGTAATCAGTGGATTGTGCTGATGTCAGCGTAGTATCACCAGATTGAGATGTTAATTGCGTATCTTTACTATTAACTTTAGTCCCTTGAAGATTCACAGAGCTACCGTTAACGGTTAAATTGCCTTGGTTAGCAATTATTCCACCTTCACGAGAGACTGTTTTTTCATCTTGCTGACCAATAGCAAATTCCGCGCCACCTAACCCATTAACTGAAGATGATTTATCTCCTGTTTTTTGACCAAAGCCTGCTTGTAATCCACCAGATAAGTTCTTACCTGTTTCAGTACGTTGAGATTCTGTTGCTTGGAAATCAACTTTGTTAGTTGCTGTCAGAGCAACATCATTTTCACTGGTTAAATGAGTACCTTGTAAAGTCAGATTATGACCTGAATTTAACTCAATACCTTGAGAGCCATTCACTGAACCTGCTTTCGCTGTTGTTTGATCTTTTTGATGAGTAGCACCACCTGCGTTAAAGCCGCCACCGTAATCTTTGCTGTCTGGTGTTGTACCTACTTTCAGGTTTGCACTACCATTGACGTTATGTTGACTTTCAGAGTGGGTATCTGTTGCTTGTGCAAGTGTTAAATCACCGCCAGCATTGATCACCGTTTTGCCATCTTGAGCGTCAAACTTAGCACCTTCATAATGTGCGTCTTCACGAACATTAATGTTGATGTTACCTTTTGAGTCAAATTGGCTACCTTTAGCATGTGTTGTGGTCAAACTAGTATCCGTTGTTTTACCGTCACCTTTAATTGCAACAGTAATATCATTACCTGTTTTGGTGCTTACACCAACTTGACCACCCCCCGTTGTTTCGTGGAAGGACTCTTGGTGTTTATTTTGTGCCGCTTCACTGGTATGAGTGTTAGCCGTTAGTGCAATATCACCTTGGGTAGATTGATATGCGGTACCTTGGTCATGTAACGTTTTATTACTGTCAGTATTAATTTTACCCGCAGTAATGGATGTCGAAACCGCTTGGCTATCGCTTTGTGATTTCTGGCTTCCTCCGCCTTTAATACCGACTTCAACGCCGACATTCGGTGCTTCTAAGTTACTTAAGTTAGCAAGATTGCTAATGGCATCTTTAAAGGTAACTTTTTTATCAATACCTTTGTTGCTGTCAGGGTTGGCAACATCCACACCATTTTCAACGACTTTCTTAATTGGTTGAGTCACACCACTGTAATCAAGATTAACACCCACATCGACACCGATATTTAAGGTATCTGTTTTAGATGTTGCATTGTCATTTGCAGCAAGGTGATTGATATTTTCACCTGGCTCCTTATATGCACCGTCAACTTTGTGTGATGCACCTTGATGCGTCACATCATTGTTTGCAGTAATGGTTAAATCACCTGCAACTTGAGTTTCGCTACCTTTATTTTTGGTGATCTCAGTTGTTGTATGCTGTTTGTCATATTGGAAATCAGCTTTACTACCGATTTTATCAACACCACCAGTGTAGCTAAAACCACCGGAAATGGTTCTATCTGTACTGTCCGTTTCTTTTTTGTTTTCTGTTGAAACAAAAGCAACATTGTCACCAGAAACTGTGGCATTACCTGCGGTTGTTTTTAAATCAGAACCTGCAAAAGTGACATCTTTATCCGCTTGAACTTTAACGTTGCCACCACTAATAGTCGATCCTACTTGTTCAGTTTCAGTGCTATTGTTTTTATTGGATGTATGCGTGATATGAAAACCTGCACTATATTGCTTGTCTTCAACTTCTTTAGCATGACCCGTGATCTCTAATGATGTTTTTTCATCATTAATTCTCGTGGTTTGTTGTGCGGATTTAACGTTGATATCACCTAAAGACTCAATACCTAACTCATCGGCACTTTTAATTAAGCTACCAATTACATTAACATCTTTGCCACTGACCACAGTTAACTCTGCATCCGAAACTAATTCACTGCCGGTTGAATGCTGCTGGTTAGTTTCATTCTTGTGGGAGTTTTTAGTGATATTAAATGCAGTGCCTGTACGTTCATCTGTTTTAGTAATGGTTTCGCTAATCGCATTATCAATAACAACATCACCTTGAGTCGTTTTTACAAAGGCGCCTTGATTGCCTTTTACTTGACTACCGGTGACTTTGACACTGTTATCTGCCGCAAGTAACAGTTGTCCATCAGCCGTTAATTGTGTTGAATGGCTGACTTCTTGTTTGTTGTTATTGTTCTTATTATTACCACCGCCGATACCACCCCAAACAACATGATTGTCGGTTACTGTTTTATCATTGTTGGTATTTTGAACATTAAGATTGATGTTTTCTTTAGCGTTAACAACAATATTCTCATTAGAATGTAATTTTGCACCTTGAGCGGTAACAGAGCCTTCCGCATTTAAGCCCAGCGTTTTACCTGCGGTCAGTTCACTCGCTTTTAAGGTTTCTGTTTGATGGCTATTGCTCCAGCTACCTGTCTCTAAACGAGAAGTATGGTTTCGTTTATAGCCGTTTTCACTGCGATTTTCTTTCTCAACTAATCCGTTGATATTGATATCGTTATTGGCATTAATTGCCAGTGTGTTACCCGCATTAACTTTAGCCCCTTCAAGTGTGACATCACCTTTAGTTGCTGTTAATGTTGCACTGTTTTTGGCATCAATATGGCTACCAACTTGCTGTACTAGCTCTTTTTCTTTGGTCACATCATATTGCCAAGAATAGAACCAGCGATTGTCTGTATCTGTGTCTTTTTGTTGTAACTGTTTGCCATCGACAGTTAAATTAGCGCCTTGTAATAAAATATCATCACCCATTAAATCAGAGGCTTTGATTTGGTTTTTATTATCAGCGACTAAAGTGATGTTCTTACCTTTTAACTCTGTTTTTGTCAGAGTTTGGCTTGAGCCACTGTTATTAACAGCAATACCACCACGGTAATTTTGATAGTTCTCACTACCGTCTTTGTCGTAATTGTCATAACGAACTTGGCTATCTGTTTGAATATTGTCCGCTCTGACACTTAATTCGTTATCAGCAACAAATTTACCTGTTAATTTAACACCACTCCCTTCTGCGGTATTAATGATGCGAATACGACCTGATTGCATACTTCCAAAGAAATAACTATCTAAGGCTGAAGCAGGTTTTTGTGATGAAAGAATATCAAAGCGTTGAGAGAATGTATTTTGACCTGTTAATGCAGAAATCTCTGCTGCTGTTATTTTACCTCTACTATCAATGCGAGGTGCAATTAAATCTAAAAGACCAGGTGCATGTAATCCGTTTTTACCGATAGAAAGTAAATTCGTATTATTAAGTGTGCTATAACCTTTTAATTCACCATTTTCAAACAGTGGATTACCTACAACCAAAGAAGAGCGGCTAGTATTGATAAACCCGCACCCATCACAGGTAATACCATTTGGGTTAGAAAGTACATATTCTGCGGCGATACCAAAAACTTCTTGCTGACCGAGTAAGAATGAAGGGTTACGACTGACAACTTCATTTAAAATTAAAGAAGCGGCTTGTCCATTTAAGTTACTGTTAGCGTTTAGCTGTCCAGCAAGTTGTGATTGTCCTGCCTCTAAAGCGTTGTTAAAAACAGCGCCTGGTTTACCTACATTAAAATCTTGATATTGGTTATGAGAGATACCTTCATTGTTAGGCGTAACGATATTAATGACTTGAGTGCCACCATTAACTGATGAAACATTCGGTCCTTGGTTGCCCGCATCAGGAACAATACCGCCAGCATATGCATTTAGTGATACAAAAATAATCGCTAAAGATGCAGCAAGCCTACCCGAAGGAGAGAGCTTGAAGTTTTTTGATTTCATAGAGTTTTC
Source organism: Proteus cibi (assembly GCF_003144405.1). Classification (GTDB taxonomy): domain Bacteria; phylum Pseudomonadota; class Gammaproteobacteria; order Enterobacterales; family Enterobacteriaceae; genus Proteus; species Proteus cibi. Next base: position 148,339 of record NZ_PENW01000018.1, on the reverse strand, counting down.
TCCGTTTATTGCTATGAGTGTGAATCAAAATAAATATGAAAATCTAACTAACACTTGAGTAGGGTCTTTGGTTTTATTGGAATTCGTTTGGTTATAAAGTAAATGCCCCTTGGCGACTTCAATATCGAACTGTGCTTTTTGATATTGGAGGTTTAAGCCTGAACTTAGCCCATAGCCACTACGCCATCCTTCATAGTTACCATGTTGTTGAACACGGCCAGCATCAAGGCCAATTCGAGGGGTGATTGAAAATGTGTTTATCTGATAAGGATAAGAAAGCGTATTGCGCAAATAGCCACCGTTATCGCCAGAAAGCGTGCTCTGATCAAAGCCACGGATCGCGTTTTTATCCGTTAAACTCAGCCATTCCACACCCGGTAAAGTGTCGGGGCTATATTGACCAAAGAAGGCGCTATTGAATAAAAATGTAGAATTCGAGATAGCAAAACGATGTTGCCAATTGGCAAAAAGCTTAACTTTTGTAAAGCGATAGTCATTACCATTGCCATTAGCAACACGAGGTGATTCATCTGCACCAAACCAACCAATGGCTTTCTCAGCACTTAAATTAACGCTGATGACACCACTTGGAATAATGTGTAAATGGTTGATGCCTAGCTCTACCGTTGTAAGTGCCGGGCTACTTAGGTCAAGGCGGATTTGGCTGAAATAGTTACGTATCCGTTTATGCGTTATCTGCATATTTAAGGTATCAATCTGTTTTTGACTACGATAAAAAGCGTAATCTCCTCTTAAACCAACTTGTGTGGTATCACCGGATAAACGTACTGTACGTGTTTGTAATGCTTGATGAAATTCATACTCTGAATAGCTACCAAAAGTGCTGAATGTCAATGCACCATAAGGTAAAGAATAGAGTAGGGTGTAAGCACGATTAAAACGTGTATTGGGATTATCTGTGGTAATGCTGGCATTTAAGCTAACAAAATCAGATAACCCTAATGGGCTGTCTAAGCTTGCATTTGTTCGAACTAACCAGCGTCCTGAGTTTTTTTGCCCATAATTATCACTTGAAATATTCAGATGCCACGGTGCTTGTCGTTGATTGGTGAGCTGAATAATGGAGCCACCTAATTGCGTACCAGGCAATATGTCTAGTTTCACTTTATTCGATTGTAAGCGGTTTGCTTGATCTAGCCCTTGATCCAATTTTGAAAGTTTAAGAGGCTCTCCTTCAACATGAGGGAAAAGTAAAACGGTGTTAACGCCTCGATCACCGCCTTCTATTTTTTCAACAAAACCTTCAATAACATACAACCCAAGTTGTTGCTCTTGATTCGGACGTAAAAATTGAACTCTGGCAGTGATATAACCATGTCGAAGATAGTGTTGAGTTAATTCTTTGACCAAAAGGTTAACGTCAGCACTTTTTATACATTGCTCTGGCAATGGTGTTAAGGAATCAAGATCTTTTTCATTAAGTAAAGTAATTCCTTGAACATAAACTCCATTAATAGGCAAACAATGTTCTGACTCAGTAATAAGTGTGGGGGTAGGTGAAACCTCTAATGCATTTTCTTGAAGTTGTTGATAGCGATTTTGTTCAATAAGTTGATTGATTTCACGTTGGCTATCTTGTAATGCGCGCCGCGATTCTCCCATCGAGCCTAAATAACTGGCGTCATTTGCTGTTAATCCACTGGTTGAAAAGCCACTTAATAGTGTTAATAAAATAACTTTTTTTCTCATTTTACCTCAATATAAAGGTATTAATTCAAATATAAATAATTTTGCTTAAATATAGAAAGATAATAATTAATGTTTTTATATTATCGTTAATTTTATAATAATAAATACCGGGCACTCTCAATATGAAAAGAAATTAAAAATAGATGAAATAAAGATAAATTTTTATCCGTTTCGATATTAAATATCGACATAACTAAAATGATTACTATCCGTGGTAGCATTACTTAAACAAATGATTTATTTAAATGGTGTCTAGTGTATTGATTTTCATAGTTATAATCTTCTTTGTTATTTTTCTTCTTGCTTAAACTATCATCAATTCAGCTATGTTGATTGAGGTTTTTTTATTTTTTATAAGGTGACGGTAAATAATGAGAGGAGATTCGAAAATATAAAAAAGTTAAACGCTAATTATCTTTTCATTTGTTATTTATAAGTTTATTAATGTTTTGTTTTGGAATAAATATTTCATGAATTATTATTTAATCTTAATGAATAAAATGAATGCAAGAAAAGTAAAAAGATTAGGATTTTATTGTTAAAATATTAATCATGATAAAAAGGATGGTTGTTTAAATACCACTTTCATTCTGTGAAAATGTAATATAAATACATGTATTACCACTTGGTTTTATCAATAAAAATTTAAGTTATAAAAAAGAATTTATTAAAGATTGAGGTAAGTGATGGTGATCACGTTAATATATCATTTATTATAAATAGTGTGATTTTCATCCAAAATATACTATTGTTATATTACTAATCGCGTTTAACTGTTATATAACTTAGCGTGTAAATTGTACTATTTCCTGACTATAAGGGTTAAAGTATGTTCTCATCATTTAATGTTTTGATAATATTAAGAGGTTTCTTCAGATTGAAGAAATGGTTTAATATTGATTCTGAACTCGCCTTCTTCTTTCCTGAAAAATAATCCTTTTTTATATCCATCCCAAATAATCTAGTCCTCTTTTTCCATTTTATTTAAATGGGAAGACGATTTTATTTATTTTAATTTTATTATTTAATTTATATTAAAGGTATTATCATGGCTAAAAGAATCGTAGAACCATTCCGCATTAAAATGGTAGAAAAAATCCGTGTTCCTTCAAGAGAAGAACGTGAAGCTGCATTAAAAGAAGCAGGATATAACCCATTCTTATTACCAAGTCATGCTGTTTATATTGATTTATTAACAGACTCTGGTACTAACGCAATGAGTGATCACCAGTGGGCAGCAATGATAACAGGTGATGAAGCTTATGCAGGTTCAAGAAACTATTATGATTTAAAAGATAAAGCCAAAGAGTTATTTAACTACGATTATATTATTCCAGCTCACCAAGGGCGTGGTGCTGAAAATATTCTTTTCCCAGTATTATTAAAATATAAACAAAAAGATGGAAAAGCGAAAAATCCTGTATTTATTTCTAACTTCCATTTTGACACAACAGCAGCACACGTTGAATTAAATGGCTGTAAAGCCATTAATATTGTGACTGAAAAAGCGTTTGATTCAGAAACCTATGATGATTGGAAAGGCAATTTTGATATTGCTAAATTAAAAGAAAATATTGCTAAACATGGTGCTGATAACGTTGTTGCTATTGTTTCAACAGTGACCTGTAATAGTGCTGGTGGTCAGCCTGTTTCAATGGATAATTTAAGAGAAGTTTACGAAATCGCAAAACAACACGGTATTTTTGTTGTTATGGACTCTGCACGTTATTGTGAAAATGCGTATTTCATTAAACAGCGTGATCCTAAATATAAAAATGCGACCATAAAAGAAATTATTTTAGATATGTATAAATATGCTGACGCATTAACAATGTCAGCGAAGAAAGATCCATTGTTGAATATCGGTGGTTTAGTCTCTATTCGTGATAATGAAGAAGTCTTCACACTCGCAAGACAACGCTGTGTACCAATGGAAGGCTTTGTTACCTATGGTGGTTTAGCGGGTCGTGATATGGCCGCAATGGTTCAAGGTTTAGAAGAAGGTACTGAAGAGGAGTATCTACACTATCGTATTGGTCAGGTTCAATATCTGGGGGATCGCCTACGCGAAGCAGGTATTCCAATTCAATATCCTACAGGTGGGCATGCTGTTTTCGTTGACTGTAAAAAACTAGTACCGCATATCCCAGGTGATCAATTCCCAGCTCAGGCTGTAATTAATGCACTTTACTTAGAGTCTGGTGTTCGTGCTGTTGAAATCGGTTCGTTTTTATTAGGTCGTGATCCTGCCACGGGTGAACAAAAACACGCAGATATGGAATTTATGCGTTTAACTATTGCGCGTCGTGTCTATACCAACGACCATATGGATTATATTGCTGACGCACTTATTGGCTTAAAAGATAAGTTTAAAACGCTTAAAGGTCTTGAGTTCGAATATGAACCACCTGTATTAAGACACTTTACTGCTAGATTAAAACCTATCAAATAAATAAGACTCCACAATAATAATGGCTCTCGTGCAATGCGAGAGCCCTATCCTTATTTCAGTAAGGACTAAAAAATGGAAAATAAGTCAGTAAATAAAGAACCCTCAATTATTGTAGGGGGATTTGTGTTGGGCGGCGCAATGATCGGTGCGGGAATGTTTAGCCTACCAACAATAATGTCTGGTGCTTGGTTTATTAACTCACTATTTATATTATTTATTGTTTGCTTCTTTATGTTTCATTCTGGAATTTATATTCTTGAATGTATATCGAAATATGGTGCGGGAACAAATTACTTTCATATATCGAAAGAGTTATTGCCTAAGTGGGCATGTTATCTCGCGAATGCCTCCTTGATATTTGTATTGTATATATTAATTTATGCTTATATTTCTGCTGCGGGTTCGATTATTTATGAAGCTTCATCATTATATGGATTTAATCTAAATCTTAGAGTGATATTTTTTGTATTTACCATAGCTCTTGGAGCAACAATATGGTGGGGAGGCGCTTGTGCTAGCCGTTTAACCTCAATATTTTTATTTATTAAGATTATTCTATTTGTATTAGCATTCTCTGGATTATTCTTTAAAGCGAGAGGTGATTTATTATTTACTGCAACCTTTGAAGGTAAAAGCCAATTATATCTTTATCCTTTTATTTTTATCATCATTCCTTATGCGATAACTTCTTTTGGTTATCATGGTAATGTTTGTAGCCTTTATAAGCTTTATCATGAAAATGAAAGAAAGGTTGTAAAAAGCTGCATTATTGGTTGTGTGTTAGCACTGGTGATTTATTTACTTTGGATGATTGGCACCATGGGGAATTTACCTCGTGAGCAATTTATTACCATTATTCAAAAGGGCGGTAACTTAGATGCCTTTATTGATTCTTTATACACTGTATTAAATAGTAAATATATAGAAAGCTTTTTATTATGGTTTTCTATTAGTGCCGTATTCTGTTCATTTTTAGGGGTAGCAATTGGTCTATTCGACTATATTTTAGCATCACTAAAATTTGAAGATAACAAAACAGGACGCTTAAAATCGGGTGTTTTATGTTTCACCCCGCCTTTACTATTATGTTTACTTTTCCCTAATGGTTTCTTAATTGCGATCGCTTACGCAGGAACCGCAGCATGTGTATGGGCAATTATTTGTCCTGCGGTAATGGCATTGAAAGCACGAGAAAAATTTCCAAATTCTGGCTTCAAAGTGTGGGGAGGTAAAGGGTTAATTTATGCGGTTATCGCTTTTGGTGCGGTTGGGATTATTTGCCAAACATTAGCGCAGTTAGGTTTCTTGCCTATTTACCGCTAATTAATCGAGATAGTCAGGGAAAGAAAACCAGAGTAGCACCGTTGGATATACGTTATAATAACGTTAAGTTGTTATAATGACGTGACTATTCAATAGGTTGTCTATAATGGATAAAAAAAAGCTACATATTGCTGCCGGTATTATTTGTGATCAACATGATAATGTCTTTATCACCCAACGTCCTCTAAAGTCGCATATGGGGGGGTTTTGGGAATTTCCAGGGGGGAAATTAGAAGATAAAGAGACCCCAGAGCAGGCGCTAGTACGTGAATTACAAGAAGAAATCGGTATTGATGTAACGCAATGCTCACTTTTTGAAACGGTCGAGCATGATTTTCCAGATAGACACATTACTTTATCCTTTTTCTTAGTGACTCAATGGGATAATGAGCCCTATGGCAAAGAGGGGCAAGAATTCAAGTGGACATCTATTGGATCGTTAAATGCTGATGATTTTCCGCCTGCGAACCGCACTATTGTGGCGTTATTACAAAAGTAAGCAACAGTAGAATAGTGCTAAATAAACATTTATAAATAAAATAGCCACTCGATAAGGTGGCTATTTTTTATGTTCAGAATTGGAAAATTAAAAGTCTTTAGGTTCTTGTTGTGGCGCTTCACTCCAATCATCGCTGTCATTAATATCGCTTTGGCTTGGAATACGCTTTGATTCATCTGCCCATTCACCTAAATCAATAAGTTGGCAACGCTTACTACAAAAAGGGCGATAAGGGCTACTTTCATTCCAAACAACTTTTGTTTGACAGGTTGGACATTTTACAACTAATTCTTCGCTCATTATCTCTCCTAGATTTTATTGGTGCGATTTATGCTCATATCAATAAACATAATGTTAGCAACAAGCAATCTCAAAAGGTAGTTCTAGAGGTACTGTTCCATTTTCACTATCAAGCGGTAAAAAGCGGATCGCATAGCGATTTTTATGCCCAGAAACTTGAGGATAGATTTGGTGATCAATGGCTATCTTAAGACGTAGCAATTCACCATCTTCAGCGCTGTCTTGATAAAAACCACGGTGACTAAGTGCAGGCTTAAATGTATCTGATTGGCGAATAAGCATGAGTAAACTATTTAATGCATTTTGTAATGGTAATAAACCCGTCAGCCAGCTTTGTAATCTTTCATCACGAGTTGCTTGAGGTAAACTTAACCATAAATGTAATGCTGGCACATCAAAGTTACAGCATCCACCTGGAATACTTAGGCGCTGTTTAACTAAACTAATGACTTTATCTTGTTTTAAATGTTGACCAATGCGAGGCGCTTTACTTAATGCAGCTGCATTTTCAGCTAATTCATCAATAATTTGAGTGACAATTGCTTTATCAACATTAGGAAATGACAGCCATTGTTGTAATTTTTTTTGTCTTTTTTCTAATTCTTTAAGTAATTCAGCGCGGATTTCGCCACGATCAAGGACTTCAATAAATTCTGATATCGCACGGAAAAACGAGAGAGCCGTGGGTAATGAATCAATTGCACTAAAACTGTTAATTTGAATCAATGAGTTTTCAATTCTAAGCCATGAACGCATTTTTTCATTGAGGGGATGTTCGAAGATGATTGTTGTGATGTCATCACTCATGGCAATTGTCCTGTAACGCTTGTTGAGCTAATTCTAAGTAATGCTGATGGAGTTGCTTAACTTTTTCAATCATATTTTGGCTATTATCGTGATTTTCAATAATATCATCAGCGACGGCTAATCGTTCCTGTCTTTGAGCTTGAGCTTTTAAAATATTGAGAACATGCTCTCGACTTACACCATCTCGTTTCATTGTTCTTTCTATTTGTTCTTCTTGTGTAACATCCACAACAAGAACACGAGAGGCGAGATGCGTTAATTTATTTTCAATTAATAATGGAACAACCCAAATAAAATAGGGTGCTTTAATTTGTTGTATCTGTTTTTGAGTCTCTTGCTGTATCAATGGGTGAAGAAGATTGTTAACCCAAATTTTTTCTTCATTATTTTCAAAAATAATTTGGCGTAACTGTGCTCGGTTTAATGAGCCATTGGGTAGCAAAATGCAGTCACCAAAATGCTGATGCAATGCATTTAGTCCATAGGAATGAGGCTCTACCACTAATCGAGCAATAATGTCAGCATCAACAAGAGGTACACCTAATGAGGCAAAAGCATTTGCAACAGTAGTTTTACCACTGCCTATTCCACCTGTAAGAGCAACCGTATAAGCCATTTGTGTTTATCTGTTTTTAATGAATTAAAATTTACTATTAGTCTAGGTATTCTAAAGCCTAATTTTGTTTTTATCACAAGATAATAACCGCAATATTTGGGTTTTATTCGGTTATTATGATAGATGATTTTCTGCTACCCTGACATCCTACCTCATAAAATGTAATAGAATTACCATCAATCAATATGTTAGTGCAATAAATGATAACAGCATGTTACTCATAAAAATTGTGATTCACTGTATAGTATCACCTAACTGTAATATAGGAAGATACATAGCAATGATTAATGTGCCAATAATCAATGCGATGACCGTCATCAGCATTGGCTCTAACCAAGCACTAATGGTATTTAATTGTTCATCGAGTTGATGATAAAACCAATCACTTAATTGCTGGCAAAAATAGAGCAACTGCCCTGAATTTTCTGCACAAAGAATAAACTGATAACAAATAGGTGTAAAAAGAGGCTCATTTTTCATAAATAAGCTTAACGATTTACCTTGCATAATGTGATCACTCATTTGAGAAAGGATTCGTTTATAAATAGGGTGTGTAAGTTGTTCTGTTCCTATTTTTAAGCCTTGTAATAAAGGTAATCCTGCCTGTTGTGTAATACTGATTATCTGAAAAATAAGATGTAATTGCTGATACTTTAAAAGTTTGCCTAAATAGGGAATATGAAGAAATAGAGTTTGTTCAGCGAAATAAACAGGGGATAAAGAGTAACGAATTAAACGATAAACAAATATTAATCCGATAAAGATAAATGCTATCATGCTGATATAATCAGTAAGGCATTGTGAAAAAGAAATAAGAGCTAGTGTTAAAATAGGAAGTTCTGTATTAAAGGCGCTGTATAAGGATTGATATTCAGGTAAAACATAGAGCAACATAATACTGGTAATAAAAACTAATACAGTCAGTAAAAAAAGGGGATATTTAAACGCCTTTTTGACTTTTTTGACAATTTCTTGGTGTTTTTTTAACTGCATTATTTGTAGTGTAATTACTTCATCTAATTTTCCACTTTCTTCACCAATAAAAACAAAACGACTTAGTGAGTTTGGAAAATAAAGTGGATAGCGATTTAATTGTTTAGAAAGCGAACCACCTTGCATTAAGTTAAAAATAATATCTTCTAATACACATTGCCAATGTAAGTAACGACATTCATTTTTTAATAGTGTTAATGCAGGAAGAAGGGCTAAACCAGAATGAAGTAATAAAGCTAATTGTTCGAATAGTTGAATTCGATATTGTTTATCAGTACTTTGAAATAAAACAATTTTATATAAATGGATTTTTATGGGAATTTTTTGTTGTTGAGTTAAATTAATAAATGCTTCGTTATTAGAGGTCGCAAGTATTTTTCCAGTGCACCATTCACCTTGATAAGTTAATGCATCATAGCGATAAATTAGCTGTAATCTCATTCAATATCTCCTAGCGTTTGATAAACCTCCTCAAGTGTTGTTATTCCTTGTTTAATTAATGAAAAGCCAGAATAGAGTAACTGATAAAGGGATGAGTCTGTTTGTTTTGAAGGCTCAAAGCAGTCATAAATAGCGGTTCTTCCGTTATAGCCTGAACAGCATTGCTGGCAACCAACAGCTTGCCAATTGGGTAATTCGACGATTTCTTTATTTATATTAATATGCTGTTTATTGTATAAGCATATTTTGCAGTGTGGACATAAACAGCGAACTAACCGTTGTGAAATAATTAAACTAACGCAGGAATGAATAAGATCTTTTTCAATTCCTAAATTATGTAGACGCATTAATGTGGATGACGCTGAATTAGTATGTAAGGTTGATAGTACAAGGTGCCCCGTTTGTGCTGCTTTTATTGCCATTTCAGCAGTAGGTTGGTCGCGTATTTCACCTACCATAATAATATCAGGATCTTGGCGTAATAATGCCCGTAATATTGTTGTGAATGTGATCCCCGATTTTTCAGAAATTTGAATTTGATTAATACCCTTTAGAGGTAATTCAACCGGATCTTCAACACTATTTATATTTAGGTTCTCTTTATTCAAATAGTATAAACAACTATATAAAGTGAGCGTTTTTCCGCTTCCCGTTGGTCCAGTGACTAAAATCATTCCTTGCGGTAAATTTAAATATTTTTTTAATAGTGTTAAATGCGAAGGTTGAAAGCCAAGATGATTTAATTCTGGTTGTTGTAAATTATTGATGAGTCGTAAAACAACTTTTTCACCATATAACGTGGGTAGTGTCGCGATCCGTATGGAATAGCTTTTTTCATGATAAGACCAACTAAATTGTCCATCTTGGGGCAACCGCTTTTCTGCAATATTTAAGTTAGCAAGTACTTTTAATCGAGTGACTATTTCTTCAGAAAATTCATCTGGAGGGGGCGATAATAGATATAAATGGTTATCTATTCTGGCACGGATCCTTACATAGGTTTGTTGAGGCTCTATATGCAAATCAGAGACACGTTTTAAAATACTTTCACGTAATAGAGATTCAATAAATTCTGTTGCAGAGTGTGTGATATCCATTCTTCACCTCTTTATCTTTTGTTGATTTACCTACGTTGTCTTCAATGTTTAAAGTGTGTAATAGGAACACTCAATATAAGTGCTCCTTTATATCTAACGTATTAATATGATTTTAAAATCTCACTGCACTGTTTTTGCAATGTAATATTTGTTGCTGAACATTGTGTTTTCCATATAGGAAGAAGATCGTTAATTCCTTTCTCTGAAGACATTGTGATCGTCAAACCATCAAGCTGTGATTTTCCGGTTGCACTAATTACGCCGTTTAACACATTAATATCGGACAAATATCGACTACGAAATTGTTGCGGCATAAAGGTGGAATCAGAATTACAGTGTTGAGGCTCGTTTTCATAACGACATAATTCTATTGCAGAACGATAGGGGGACAGTGTTTGTAATACATCGGTTAATGCGGCTTTTTGGATATAGCCTTGATAGGCAGGAATAGCAACAGAACTTAAAATTGAGATGATAGCAATCACAATCATAAGCTCCATCAGGGTAAAACCATTTTCATTAGAGTGATAATTAAGTACATTCATCTAGCGTCCTCCTTGAGTAATAGACACTAGAAGTATGAAAAAAAAGGACTTTATTGGCGAATAGATAAAATAAAGTTTGAGTAAAATATCGAAAAGAAAAAGGAGAGATACATATTTAACCTTTATTATTGAGGGAAAGTTCGCATTTATTGATGAGTATGAGTTAATAAAGTTATTGATAATAGCTAAAGCAAAATAAAAGAGGATTGATGTGGAAATTAAACAAGGTTGGCTAATCGATGCTAGACAGGTTCCTTCACCTAATCATGATAAGAGGCCTGAAGGTGAGCTTCCTTCTTTATTAATTGTTCATAATATCAGTTTGCCTCCAGGGCAATTTGGTGGTCCTTATATTGACCAGCTTTTTACCAATACATTATCAGAGCAAGATCATCCTTTTTTTAGTGAGATTGTTAATTTAAGAGTATCGGCTCATTGTCTTATTCGTCGTGATGGTGAAATTGTGCAATATGTGCCTTTTACTGAAAGAGCGTGGCATGCTGGCGTTTCTTTGTATAAAGGCAGAGAAAAATGCAATGATTTCTCAATCGGTATTGAGCTTGAAGGTACTGATGAGTGCGATTTTACCCAGCAGCAATATCAACAATTAGTGGAGATAACTCAATCGCTTATTGCGCTTTATCCTGCGATTAAAGAAAACATTACTGGGCATAGTGATGTTGCCCCAAATAGAAAAACTGATCCGGGACCTCACTTTGATTGGGCTTATTACCGCAGTTTGTTAACAAAATAACTGTTTTAATTGAATTTAAATTCATTTATTTTGAAATAAAATTCAAAAATATATTGCTGTCACGCTTCAGTTTGACTGTTTATGTGTTTAAAAAACGTTAAAAAATTTATTTTTAACGTTTCTGGATAATGCGATCTAGTTATCACTTTTGATGAATTTTTAAAATAATTTGTTAAATTTTGCAGGTTTTTATGATTTCGCTCAACAACTGTATGGACAGTTAGTGAATACTTTGTTACTTTATTATCCGTTATATTAAATTGGTATTACCAATTGACAACTCAATCACTAAGGTAATAGTTATCCAATAATGGCTTCCAGCAATATGGCTTATACAAAAATCCGCCAACCTAAGCTTTCTGATGTTATTGAGCAACAGCTTGAACATCTAATTTTAGAAGGTACTCTGCGCCCGGGAGAAAAACTCTTACCTGAGCGTGAGCTGGCGAAGCAATTTGATGTATCTCGTCCTTCATTGCGTGAAGCAATCCAAAAATTAGAAGCTAAAGGTTTTTTACTCCGTCGCCAAGGCGGTGGTACTTTTGTTCAGCATAATCTCTGGCAAAGTTTTAGTGATCCTTTAGCTCAACTGCTTAGCGGACATCCCGAATCTCAATTTGATCTTTTAGAAACTCGTCATGCACTTGAAGGTATTGCTGCATATTACGCGGCATTACGTGGCACTGATGAAGATCTTGATCGTATCAAAGCTAGCCATGATTGCATTTTGAAAGCCCATGAAGAGGGTGATTTAACCGCTGAGTCTGAAGCTGTATTGCAATATCAATTAATTGTCACGGAAGCTGCTCATAATGTGGTTTTATTGCATCTATTGCGATGCATGGTGCCAATGCTTGAGCAAAATATCCGCCAGAATTTTGAGTTTCTTTACACTCGTAAAGAGATGTTAACTGCAGTAAGTGAGCATCGTAGTCAGATTTATCAGGCTATTATTAATAGAGAGCCAGAAGCTGCGCGTGAAGCCTCACATCGCCATTTGGCCTTTATTGAAGATGTTTTGTTGGATATGAGTCGTGAACATACTCGCCGTGAGCGCTCTTTGCGCCGGCTACAACAACACCCTGATTTATTTTAGTAGCACAGATCCTGACCGCTGAATCTGTACTACCTATCGCCCTGTGATTTTCAGGGGAAGCGGTAATAACAGCAGGGCCTATCTTCCCGTCATATCAGATGGGTATAACGGGAAGATAGGCTCCCATAACCATTAAAAACAGATAACAGATAAGGAATACACCATGTCAGATATGCTGAAAAATGACGTGGATCCGATCGAAACTCGCGACTGGTTACAAGCGATCGACTCGGTCATCCGTGAAGAAGGTGTTGAGCGTGCACAGTTCCTGATTGATCAGGTATTAAAACAAGCCCGTAATGGTGGTCTTAATATCGCTTTAGGCGGTGCTGTACACAGTGATTATATCAATACCATTCCTGCTGAAGATGAACCCGCTTACCCTGGCAATCTGGAATTAGAGCGTCGTATTCGTTCTGCTATTCGCTGGAACGCAGTAATGATGGTTCTGCGTGCATCCAAAAAAGATTTGGAACTCGGCGGACACATGGCGTCATTCCAATCTTCTGCAACTTTATATGAAGTGTGCTTTAACCATTTCTTCCGTGCGCAAAATGAAACTGATGGTGGTGACTTGGTTTACTTCCAAGGTCATATCTCCCCAGGTATCTACGCTCGTGCATTCTTAGAAGGTCGTTTAACTGAAGAGCAATTAAACAACTTCCGTCAAGAAATTGGTGGTAAAGGTTTATCTTCTTATCCACACCCTAAATTAATGCCTGAGTTCTGGCAGTTCCCTACAGTTTCTATGGGTCTGGGACCACTATCTGCAATTTACCAAGCTAAATTCCTGAAATATTTGAATCACCGTGGCTTAAAAGATACGACTAAACAAACCGTTTATGCGTTCTTAGGCGATGGTGAGATGGACGAGCCAGAATCTAAAGGTGCTATCACTATCGCAGTTCGCGAAAAATTAGATAACCTGTGCTTCGTTGTTAACTGTAACTTACAACGTCTTGATGGCCCAGTTACAGGTAACGGCAAAATTGTTAACGAATTAGAAGGTATCTTCGCAGGTGCTGGCTGGAACGTTATCAAAGTAATGTGGGGCGATCGTTGGGATGAGCTTCTGCGTAAAGACACCTCTGGTAAACTCATTCAATTAATGAATGAAACTCTGGATGGTGACTACCAGACATTTAAATCTCGTGATGGCGCTTATGTTCGCGAGCACTTCTTCAATCGTTACCCAGAAACTGCTGCATTAGTTAAAGATATGACTGATGATGAAATCTGGGCATTAAACCGTGGTGGTCACGATCCGAAGAAAGTTTTTGCTGCATTCCAAAAAGCAAAAGACACTCAAAACAAACCAACTGTTATTTTAGCTCAAACCATTAAAGGTTATGGTATGGGTGAAACGGCAGAAGGTAAAAACATTGCTCACCAAGTTAAAAAAATGAACATGGATGGCGTTCACCATTTCCGTGATCGTTTCAATATTCCAGTTGCTGATGAGCAAATCAAAGACCTGCCTTATATTACTTTTGATAAAGAATCAGAAGAATACAAATACCTGCACGCACGTCGTCAGGATTTAGGTGGTTACCTGCCAGCACGTCGTCCTCGTTTTGAAGAGAAACTGGATATCCCTGCACTGGAAGACTTCAGCCAGTTACTGGAAGAGCAATCTAAAGAGATCTCTACTACTATCGCATTCGTTCGTGCACTGAACGTAATGTTGAAAAACAAATCAATCAAAGATCGTTTAGTACCAATTATTGCGGATGAAGCGCGTACATTTGGTATGGAAGGTCTGTTCCGTCAAATCGGTATCTACAGCCCGAATGGCCAACAATATACGCCTCAAGACCGTGAGCAAGTTGCTTACTATAAAGAAGACGTTAAAGGTCAAATTCTGCAAGAAGGTATCAACGAACTGGGTGCTGGCGCATCTTGGTTAGCGGCTGCAACATCTTACAGCACTAACAATCTGCCAATGATCCCATTCTATATCTACTACTCAATGTTTGGTTTCCAACGTATCGGTGACTTATGTTGGGCTGCGGGTGACCAACAAGCACGTGGTTTCTTAGTAGGTGGTACTTCAGGTCGTACAACACTTAACGGTGAAGGTTTACAGCACGAAGATGGTCATAGTCATATTCAATCGCTGACTATCCCTAACTGTATCTCTTATGATCCAGCATTCGCTTATGAAGTTGCTGTTATCATGCAAGACGGTTTAGAGCGTATGTATGGTGATAAACAAGAAAACGTTTATTACTACATCACGACACTGAACGAAAACTACCATATGCCAGCAATGCCAGCCGGTGTTGAAGAAGGTATCCGTAAAGGTATCTACAAACTGGAATCACTGGAAGGCGCGAAAGGTAAAGTACAGTTACTGGGTTCAGGTTCTATTCTGCGTCATGTACGTGAAGCAGCACAAATCCTGTCTGCTGAATACGGTATTGGTTCTGATGTTTATAGCGTCACTTCATTCACTGAATTGGCTCGTGATGGTCAAGATTGTGAACGTTGGAACATGCTACATCCATCTGAAGCACCACGTGTACCTTACATCGCTCAAATTATGAATGATGCACCAGCAGTTGCGTCTACTGACTACATGAAACTGTTCGCTGAACAAGTTCGTACTTATGTACCAGCAGATGATTACCGCGTATTAGGTACTGACGGTTTCGGTCGTTCTGATAGCCGTGAAAACCTGCGTCACCACTTCGAAGTTGATACTTCTTATGTGATTGTTGCTGCATTAGGTGAATTAGCTAAACGTGGTGAGATTGATGTGAAGGTTGTTGAAGAAGCAATCAAAAAATACAACATCAACCCTGAAAAAGTAAACCCACGTCTGGCGTAAGAGGTAAAGTGAATGTCTATTGAAATTAAAGTCCCAGATATCGGTGCTGATGAAGTTGAAGTCACCGAAGTGATGGTGAAAGTGGGCGACCGCATTGAGGAAGAACAATCCTTAATTACCGTAGAAGGCGACAAAGCGTCTATGGAAGTTCCATCACCACAAGCGGGTGTGGTTAAAGAGATTAAAATTGCCGTGGGCGATAAAGTCCAAACAGGTTCTCTTATCATGATTTTTGAAGCAGAGGGTGCTGCACAAGCAGCACCAGCTCAAGCTGCGGCACCTGCACCAGCAGCTGCGCCTGTAACCGCTGCACTGAAAGAAGTTCACGTTCCAGATATCGGCGGTGACGAAGTTGAAGTCACTGAAGTCATGGTAAAAGTGGGCGATAGCGTTGCTGAAGAGCAATCACTGATTACTGTTGAAGGTGATAAAGCTTCAATGGAAGTTCCAGCACCGTTTGCTGGCGTAGTGAAAGAAATTAAAATTGCAACCGGTGATAAAGTGAGCACAGGCTCTCTTATCATGGTATTTGAAGTAGCAGGTAGTGCACCTGTTGCTCAAGCTGCACCAGCTCCAGCGGCATCTGCACCAGCAGCATCTGCTGTGAAAGAAGTGAATGTTCCAGATATCGGTGGTGATGAAGTTGAAGTCACTGAAGTGATGGTGAAAGTAGGTGATTCCATCTCTGAAGAACAATCTTTGATCACCGTTGAAGGTGACAAAGCTTCAATGGAAGTTCCAGCACCATTTGCAGGTGTAGTGAAAGAGATCAAAATTGCAGTGGGCGACAAAGTGAAAACGGGCTCACTGATCATGACTTTTGAAGTTGCCGGTGCAGCACCTGTTGCTCAAGCACCAGCGGCAGCTACTCCTGCACCAGCAAGTTCTGCGCCAGCAGCACCCGCTAAAGCACAAGCAACCGCGCCAGCAGCAAAAGAAGAATTTGTTGAGAATGATGCTTACGTTCATGCAACGCCAGTTATTCGTCGTTTAGCACGCGAATTCGGTGTGAATTTAGCGAAAGTAAAAGGGACTGGTCGTAAAGGTCGTATCTTACGTGAAGACGTTCAGTCTTACGTGAAAGAGTTAATTAAACGTGCTGAATCTGCTCCAGCGAATGCAGGCGGCGGATTACCAGGCATGTTACCTTGGCCGAAAGTTGACTTCAGTAAATTTGGTGAAATTGAAGAAGTTGAATTAAGCCGTATCCAGAAAATCTCTGGTGCTAACTTAAGCCGTAACTGGGTGATGATACCTCACGTAAATCTGTTTGATGAAGCAGATATCACTGAGGTTGAAGAATTCCGTAAGCAGCAAAATAAAGAAGCAGAGAAGAAAAAACTGGATGTTAAGATCACGCCGTTAGTCTTCGTAATGAAAGCTGCTGCGAAAGCACTGGCAGATATGCCACGCTTTAACAGCTCTATCTCTGAAGATGGACAGAAACTGATCCTGAAAAAATACATCAATATCGGTATTGCAGTCGATACACCTAACGGTCTTGTTGTTCCTGTTTTCAAAGATGTTAACAAAAAAGGCATTATCGAACTGTCTTATGAGTTAGCCGAAGTTTCTAAGAAAGCGCGTGCAGGTAAACTGACCGCAGCAGATATGCAAGGCGGATGTTTCACTATTTCTAGCCTTGGTGGTATCGGTACTACCGGTTTTGCACCAATCGTTAACGCACCAGAAGTTGCGATTATGGGACTTTCCCGTTCTTCTATGAAACCAGTATGGAATGGTAAAGAATTCGTACCACGCTTGATTTTACCAATGTCACTCTCTTTCGATCACCGTGTGATTGATGGTGCTGATGGTGCTCGATTCATCACTCTGATTAATCAGTACATGAGTGATTTACGTCGTTTGGTAATGTAATTTTAAAACCGGTGCTTAGCGCCGGTTTCTCTGATTACAGTGATGGATTTTACAGTCATACATCTTAGGTTGTGAGATCCGTCATGTTAGAGCGCTTTTCAGTTTATTAACATTTCTGTAAACTGCATGCGGTATGTAAGTCTCGGTGTTAAATATGGATTATCGTCTGACTCGCCGGACAAATAAATAATGAGGTCACGATGAGTACTGAAATTAAAGCACAGGTAGTGGTTCTCGGTGCAGGCCCTGCGGGTTATTCCGCGGCGTTCCGTTGCGCTGACTTAGGTTTAGAAACAGTTTTAGTTGAACGTCACTCTACTTTAGGTGGTGTTTGTCTGAACGTGGGTTGTATCCCTTCTAAAGCGTTACTCCACGTTGCTAAAGTTATCGAAGAAGCGAAAGCATTATCTGAACACGGTGTTGTATTTGACGCGCCAAAAACAGATATCGACAAAATTCGCATCTGGAAAGATAAAGTTATCTCTCAGTTGACGGGTGGCTTAGCGGGCATGGCTAAAGGCCGTAAAGTGACTGTCGTTAATGGCGAAGCACGATTCACTGGTTCTCACACATTGTCTGTTGAAGGTACTGAAGGTACAACTACCATCACTTTTGACAATGCAATCGTTGCTGCTGGCTCACGTCCAATCGAATTACCATTCATTCCACATGAAGACCCACGCGTATGGGACTCAACAGATGCACTGCAACTGAAAACGGTACCAGAACGTTTACTGGTTATGGGTGGCGGTATCATCGGTCTGGAAATGGGAACGGTTTATCACGCTCTGGGTTCTCAGATTGACGTAGTTGAAATGTTTGATCAGGTTATTCCTGCTGCTGATAAAGACGTGGTTAAAGTATTTACCAAACGTATCAGTAAGAAATTTAACCTGATGCTAGAAACTAAAGTGACGGCAGTTGAAGCTAAAGAAGATGGCATCTACGTAACAATGGAAGGCAAAAAAGCCCCAGCAGAACCACAACGTTACGATGCAGTATTAGTGGCTATCGGTCGTGTACCTAACGGTAAACTGTTAGACGCGGGTAAAGCAGGTATCGAAGTTGATGATCGTGGCTTTATCCATGTTGATAAACAAATGCGTACTAACGTACCTCACATCTTTGCTATCGGCGACATCGTTGGTCAACCAATGCTGGCTCACAAAGGTGTCCATGAAGGTCACGTTGCAGCAGAAGTTATCTCTGGTAAAAAACATTACTTTGATCCTAAAGTTATCCCATCAATCGCTTATACTGAGCCAGAAGTTGCATGGGTTGGTATGACTGAAAAAGAAGCGAAAGAGAAAGGGGTTAGCTATGAAGTCGCTTCTTTCCCTTGGGCGGCATCAGGTCGTGCAATCGCATCAGATTGTGCTGATGGTATGACTAAACTGATTTTCGACAAAGAAACTAACCGTGTTATCGGTGGTGCAATTGTTGGTTCTAACGGTGGTGAACTGTTAGGTGAAATCGGTCTGGCAATTGAAATGGGTTGTGATGCTGAAGATATCGCATTAACTATCCACGCTCACCCAACGTTATACGAATCAATCGGTATGGCTGCGGAAGTATTTGAAGGTAGTATCACTGACCTGCCAAATCCAAAAGCGAAAAAGAAAAAATAAGCGACTTGTTGACTGAAAACAGTTTAATAAAGTAGTTTAAATGATAAGGGCTAAGTTCTTTATAGAACTTGGCTCTTTTTTTATGCATTTTGTTGAGACGAGTGTTACGTAGTGACGGGTAATATTAGCGAACAGGTTTTTTTGTTGTTTATTTAACCGCGAATTTCGCTTTAGTGCTAATTTTGGGAGGAAAAAAACTATAAAAAGTGTGGTTATTAACCCAAATCTTGGTTAAAAGTCCCTGTTATATATTTTGTTTAAGTGTTTTAATCTGAATAAGTGGATATTTGAATCTGATTAATGTTACTTTTATGTGAACGAATTAACATCGTGTTGAAGATTTGCTATGCTGATAGCCCTTAGCTGGGCATAATTTTACAACCTCTTATGTTTTATGCGAGCAAAAGATCCTCTGACCTGGCATCCTTCAACAGACAGGGTGCAGACAGCCGGGTTATACAAAATGACAAAGAAGCGAGGAGACAGTCGTGCTAGAAGAATACCGTAAGCACGTAGCAGAGCGTGCAGCTGAAGGTGTCGTTCCAAAACCTCTCGATGCCACACAAACAGCCGCACTTGTTGAGCTATTAAAAAATCCCCCTACAGGTGAAGAAGAATTTCTTCTTGATTTAATTGTTAACCGCGTTCCACCCGGAGTTGATGAAGCTGCCTATGTTAAGGCGGGTTTTTTAACTGCCCTCGCGAAAGGCGAAACCACATCACCTCTTATCACACCTGAAAAAGCGGTTGAACTATTAGGCACCATGCAAGGTGGCTATAATATCCATGCTTTAATTGAATCTCTAGAAAATGATAAGTTAGCCCCAATTGCAGCTAAAGCGCTTTCTCACACTTTACTGATGTTTGATAACTTCTATGATGTTGAGGAAAAAGCGAAAGCAGGCAATGTATATGCTAAGCAAATTATGCAATCTTGGGCTGATGCACAGTGGTTTACTGAGCGCCCTGAATTAGCAGAAAAAATTACTGTTACTGTATTTAAAGTCACTGGTGAAACGAATACCGATGACTTATCACCAGCACCTGATGCTTGGTCTCGCCCTGATATTCCATTACATGCTTTAGCAATGCTGAAAAATGCGCGCGAAGGCATTGAACCTGATCAGCCGGGTAGCGTAGGTCCAATTAAACAAATCGAAGCATTAAATAAGAAAGGTTTCCCACTGGCTTATGTTGGCGATGTTGTTGGGACTGGCTCATCACGTAAATCAGCAACTAACTCCGTGCTTTGGTTTATGGGAGACGACATTCCATTCGTCCCTAATAAACGTGGTGGTGGTGTTGTTCTTGGTGGCAAAATTGCGCCTATCTTCTTTAATACCATGGAAGATGCAGGTGCACTCCCTATCGAAGTTGATGTTTCTAAATTAAATATGGGTGATGTTATTGATATCTACCCATACAAAGGTGAAATTCGTAACCATGAAACGAATGAGTTACTGGAAACCTTTGAGCTGAAAACAGAAGTATTAATTGATGAAGTTCGTGCTGGTGGTCGTATTCCATTGATTATTGGTCGTGGATTAACGTCAAAAGCGCGTGAATCATTAGGTTTACCGGTTAGCACATTGTTCCGTCATGCTAAACCTGTTGAAGAAAGTAACCGTGGTTTCTCACTAGCTCAGAAAATGGTAGGTCGTGCTTGCGGTCGTACAGGCATTCGCCCTGGCGAATATTGTGAGCCAAAAATGACCTCAGTCGGTTCACAAGATACCACAGGACCAATGACTCGTGATGAGTTAAAAGACTTGGCATGCCTTGGTTTCTC
This sequence comes from Proteus cibi, assembly GCF_003144405.1. Classification (GTDB taxonomy): domain Bacteria; phylum Pseudomonadota; class Gammaproteobacteria; order Enterobacterales; family Enterobacteriaceae; genus Proteus; species Proteus cibi. Next base: position 127,581 of record NZ_PENW01000018.1, on the reverse strand, counting down.
TGCTGATTTAGTGATGCAATCATTCTGTCATACTGCGGCATATCCAAAACCGGTAGATGTTACAACACATCACACATTACCTGATTTCATTATGAACCGTGGTGGTGTTTCACTACGTCCAGGTGATGGTATTATCCACTCATGGTTAAACCGTATGTTATTGCCTGATACTGTTGGTACAGGTGGTGACTCGCATACTCGTTTCCCTATTGGTATCTCATTCCCTGCAGGTTCAGGTCTAGTGGCGTTTGCTGCTGCTACAGGGGTTATGCCATTAGACATGCCTGAATCTGTTTTAGTACGTTTTAAAGGCGAAATGCAACCCGGTGTGACACTGCGTGACTTAGTTCATGCTATTCCTTATTACGCGATCCAAGACGGTTTACTGACCGTTGAGAAAAAAGGTAAGAAGAACATTTTCTCTGGTCGTATCCTTGAGATTGAAGGTTTACCAGAACTGAAAGTAGAACAAGCATTTGAACTTGCTGATGCATCAGCAGAACGTTCAGCTGCGGGTTGTACCATTAAACTGGATAAAGCGCCTATTATTGAGTATCTGCAATCTAACATCATCTTACTGAAATGGATGATTGCTGAAGGTTATGGCGACCGTCGTACGATTGAACGTCGTATCACTTCAATGGAAAACTGGTTGAAAGATCCACAATTACTTGAAGCCGATGCCGATGCAGAATATGCAGCAGTGATCGAAATTGATTTAAATGAGATCAAAGAGCCCATTTTATGTGCGCCTAACGATCCAGATGATGCTCGCCTGTTATCTGAAGTGGCAAACAGCAAAATTGATGAAGTATTTATTGGTTCTTGTATGACCAACATTGGACACTTCCGTGCTGCAGGTAAACTGCTTGATCAACATAAAGGTCAATTACCTACACGTTTATGGGTTGCTCCTCCAACAAAAATGGATGCGGCACAATTAACGGAAGAAGGGTATTATAGCGTTTTTGGTAAGAGTGGAGCGCGTATCGAAGTACCGGGTTGTTCACTATGTATGGGTAACCAAGCGCGTGTTGCTGATGGTGCAACGGTTGTTTCAACTTCGACACGTAATTTCCCTAACCGCTTAGGTACAGGTGCAAATGTGTATCTTGCGTCTGCGGAGCTGGCAGCAGTGGCTTCATTACTCGGTCGTTTACCAGAGCCACAAGAGTATCTGGATTTCATGAATAAAGTGGATGAAACAGCAGAAGATACGTATCGTTATCTCAACTTTGACCAACTAGCGCAATATACAGATAAAGCGGACCAAGTTATTTTCCAAACAACGGTATAATGTTTAATATATCGCTTTAAAGTATTTTATATGAACAAACGGGAGGCAAATGCCTCCCGTTTTTTGTTATTTTTGTCATAATAAGAATAAGATATTTTTTATTAAAAAAGCAGACAGTTTTATAAGGGGCGTACACCATGGATTATGAATTTCAGCGAGATCTCACTGGCGGTATATTAGCCCGTTTTTCGATGGATCATGAAGCAATAGGTTATTGGTTGAATGATGAAATTCAGGGCGATATCAGTCTGATAGATCAAATTCTTGAAGAAATGGAAGGTATTAAAGGCAGTGAAAGACAGTGGGAACTTATCGGTAAAGAATACAGTCTTTCTATTGATGACGAAGAAGTGATGGTAAGAGCTAATACCTTGCATTTTGAAACCGATGAAATGGAAGAAGGCATGAGCTATTACGATAATGAAAGCATCTCTTTTTGTGGTTTAGATGATTTTGCTACCATGTTACAAAAATATCGGTTATTTATTCTGGAAAATAGAAGAAATTAACAATTCCTATATATTTTTTGAATAAATCTGCCACAATATACTATTGAATTACTATTCTTTTCATTACGTTTTTAAGTTTAAAAGGTGGTCTAATGAATGAATTACCCGCTAGTTTAGATGAAGCAACAGGTTGGTTTGTCGCAAATCAGGATCTCTTTATTCAGTATGCGGTAAATATTATTGCTGCATTTTTGATACTATTTATTGGTCTTTTTGTGGCAAAAATGATTGGTAAAGGTGTCGCAAGAGTTTTAACGTTGCGCCATATTGATGCTACTGTTGTGACATTTCTGTCTGTCCTAGTTCGTTATACCGTTGTTGCTTTTACCTTAATTGCAGTATTAGGACGATTAGGGGTTCAAACAGCGTCTGTTATCGCTGTGCTCGGTGCTGCCGGTTTAGCCGTCGGTTTAGCATTACAAGGTTCACTGTCTAACTTTGCTGCTGGTGTATTGATTGTTATTTTCCGTCCAATCCGTACAGATGAATATGTGATGATTGGTGCTGTTGAAGGGACCGTGAAAGATGTGCAGATTTTTTCTACAACATTACGTTCAGCAGATGACAGAATAATCGTTATCCCTAATAGTAAAATTATCAGTAGTGATGTAATCAACTTAAGTCGCGAGCCTAATCGCCGTACACAAATTATTGTTGGTGTGGCTTACGATGCTGATATTGATAAAGTGAAACAAGTGCTTGGTGATGTTGTTGCGAAAGATAAACGTATTCAACATGATAAAGGTGTCACTATCCGTTTACATGAAATGGCACCGTCCTCATTAAACTTTGTGGTACGAGTTTGGACAACCAATGGTGATGCATGGCCGGTTTATTGGGATCTAATGGAAGATTTTAAACGCGCATTAGATGCCAATAATATTGGTATTCCATTCCCACAAATGGATGTTTATATGCATCAAACACAAAATACAGTAGCGAAAGCAGAATAGTCTCACAAGAATAAATGACATAGAGCCACGTTAATCACGTGGCTTTTTTGTATGATGAGAAAATAGAAATAATAAAATAACACTGATAACGAAAGGGATTAGAGACTAAAGATGGAGATAATCGTAAGGAGTTTCTTTTTTGTTTTTCATTATCTTGATGGTTATATTGTGTTGATTTTAGCACTCTTATTATTGTGGTATTCCCATAAAGCAGAGAAAAAACGAACACGTATTATTTTATTTATTACCGCATTAATTGTTGTTACACCTCATGTCATAATCTGGTCTAATTTTATTTTTATGTTATTAATGAATATGGTTATTTCATATTACTAATCCTATTAAGAATTCATTTTTCCTATTTTATCGTCATTAATTTTTCTTATTATCAATAAGAATGATTCATTTCCTCTAATACCAAAATCTCTCTATTATTCATTCAACATTAAACGAATAATTATTAGGGTATTTTGCATGTTCTCAACTTTTTTTCAGGGGTTCTTATTAAGTGCTGCAATGATTTTGCCTATAGGTGCTCAGAATGCCTTTGTTTTACAACAAGGAAGTAAAAAGCAGTTTCATTTAATGAGTGCATTATTATGCGCTTTAAGTGACGTTATTTTGATCACGGCAGGTGTCTTTGGTGGAAGCGCATTGCTTAGTCAATCAGAAATACTTTTGTTATTGATCACTTGGGGAGGCGTAGCATTCTTATTATGGTATGGCTGGAATGCATTTAAAACGGCTTTTTCAAAAGATATTGAATTATCACAGAGTGAAAATCAGGTAAAAAGTCGTTGGCGTGTGATTGTGACATTAGTTGCCGTTACATGGCTTAACCCTCATGTTTATTTAGATACTTTTGTTGTGATAGGTAGTATTGGTGGGCAATTGACCTCAGAACTGCGTCCTTGGTTTACATGTGGTGCGGTATTTGCCTCTATAAGCTGGTTTTTTGCGTTATCACTACTAGCAGCTTGGTTTTCTCCAATATTAAGTAAAGCACGTTCTCAACGTATTATTAATCTGTTTGTAGGCTGTGTAATGTGGTTTATTGCTGTTCAATTAGCAGCACAAGGATGGAAAACTCTCTTTTAATCTTAAAGAACTTTACATCATATATGCTAATGTTCTTCTTAGTCCTAAAAACAGGACATTAAAATTTATTTTGTCAGGGGGTTTTTGTGAAATTAAAAGCGATTGTATTAGCATCCATGTTTACGCTGGGATTACCTTCCATTGCACTCGCTGCATCGGAGCCAGAAGGACCACATATTACAACATCGGGCAATGCGACAATTAAAGCCGCTCCTGATATGGCAACATTAAATATTCAGGTTAATGAAAGAGCAAAAGATGCCGCTCAAGCTAAGAAACAAGTTGATGAGCGTGTTGCAAAATATTTTGCCTTCTTAAAAGAAAATGGTGTTGTAAAGGAAGATATTGATGCTGCTAATATCCGCACTCAACCGAACTATGAGTATGATAAAAAAGCAGAACGTTCAGTCATTAATGGCTATACCGCAACCCGTACTGTTAATGTTAAAATTAAGAAATTAGAACAGCTTAATACGTTACTTGATGGTGCATTAGCGGCGGGTTTAAATGAGATCAATAACGTTGAATTTGGTGTCAATAATCCAGAGCAATATAAAGCGAAAGCACGCGAAGTAGCGATTAAAAACGCGATTGATCAAGCAAGTTCAGTTGCAAAAGGATTCGGCGCTGATTTAGGTGCGGTTTATAGTGTAAGTTATCGAGCACCAGAAGCAACGCCTTATCCAATCGCACAAGTGCGTATGGATGCAATGGCATTAAAAGCCGAAGCACCGGCTGCTGTGCAAGAAACTTATCAACAGCAAAGCATCGAGTTTAAAGATTATGTGGATGTGGTTTTTGAATTAAAACGCACTCAATAATCATGCTGTGATAAAAACAAAATAGGCTTCAATATGAAGCCTATTTTTTGTGGTACCAAGATAAAATAGTGAATTACTCTTCATCCTGTTTTAAAACTTTACGACCAAAATCAATGAGTGCATCGGTCACTTTTCTCATGGTTCTACTTTCTGGCGCAAATCGGTGCCAATAGAGCATACGTCGTTGGCAAAGCCCCGGTGTTAAATCAACCAGCTCTCCACTTTTTAGTTCATTGGCAATTTGTAGATGTGGGATCATACAGCAGGTTGAACCTTGTTTAGCTAATTGCACAAAGGCTTCAGAGGAGTTCACGATATGACATGGCACACTACCAGGAGATAAACCAAAATTTTGTTGTAAAAATGCCTGATGCATATCATCAAGATGGTCAAATGCGACTGCTGGTGCTTTTAATAACGACGATTTTGTTACACCGTTAGTAAAGTAGCGTTGAGCAAAGTCAGGAGAAGCAACGAATAGGTAATCGAGAGCGCCTAATTGATCGACAAGACAACTTGGTAGTGCTTGTGGCTGAATACTGATTGCACCAACCACTTCGCCTCGTCTTAATCGTTCTTGAGTGCGAGTTTCATCCTCTACTTGAATATTGAGACGAATAGGCAGTTGCGTTAAGACTGGGTGTAATGCAGGCAATAACCATGTCGCTAAACTGTCAGCATTCACCGCCAAAGAGAGTAAAAGAGGTGTAGAACCGCTGTTTTCATCACCTAACCATTGCTCTTCAAGTAATTCTACTTGATGCAATAGCGCTAACAATTTTTGTCCTTGCTCAGTGGGTTGAGGTGGAACCGTTCTGACTAATAGCGGTTGTCCAAATAAATTTTCTAACTGTTTGATACGCTGAGAAACGGCAGATTGTGTAATACATAACTTTTGCGCGGCTCTTTCAAAACCACGTTCTCGAATGACGGCATCAAGGGCTTGTAATGCTCGATAATCAGGGCGTTTCATTAACAGACTCTCTTCGATTTTATATTCTATTGCTTACTATGCCATATTTTTCGTTGCAATGAGTTAAAATGTTGCTTCTCAGTTTTTGATGTGTCTCGTGCTAGTTTTGAATGCAATATGCTATTCTTAATCCATTAACGTGATAAATAAGGTTTTTTTAAATGACTCAGGATGAATTGAAAAAAGCAGTAGGTTGGGCAGCGCTTGAATATGTAAAACCAGGCACGATTGTGGGTGTTGGTACTGGCTCTACGGCTTCTCACTTTATTGATGCACTAGCAACAATGAAAGGTCAAATTGAAGGTACAGTTTCAAGTTCTGAAGCATCAACTGCAAAATTAAAAAGTTACGGTATTCCTGTTTTCGATTGTAACGAAGTCGATTCTTTAGATATCTATGTTGATGGTGCTGATGAAATTAACCATCAAATGCAGATGATCAAAGGCGGTGGTGCTGCATTGACGCGTGAAAAGATCATTGCCGGCGTAGCGAAAACATTTATCTGTATCGTTGATGAATCTAAACAAGTCGATGTGTTAGGTAAATTTCCACTACCAGTAGAAGTGATCCCCATGGCGCGCTCTTATGTTGCTCGTGAACTCGTGAAGCTAGGTGGTTTACCTGAATATCGTGAAAACGTGGTAACAGATAACGGTAACGTGATTTTAGACGTTCATAACTTAACTATTCTTAACCCTATTGAACTGGAAAACAAAATTAATAGTATTCCGGGTGTTGTAACCGTAGGATTATTCGCTAACCGTGGCGCAAATGTTGTTTTAATGGGCACCGCTGAAGGCGTGAAAACCATTAAGTAATTCTTTTTAAGATAGGTAGCAAGGGCTACCTATTTTTTAAATTATTTTAGAAACTGCAAATTCAGTGATATATATCACACGATAGTTATATCTCTCTTTAAAATCCTGCCATTTTCAAAGTCAAAATCATTTTACTCGGTAGAAAATCACTTTATTTATCGCTTATTCTGTCATCACAGCAATCGGTTGTATTGCCACAAAATCTATTTTTGTTATGTTGATGAGACAGGATTTTGTTTTTCATTAAATGTAATAACGATAGGGCAGGGTAAATGGTCAAAGTATCTTTGGAAAAAGAAAAGATAAAGTTTCTACTCCTTGAAGGTGTGCACCAAAGTGCAGTAGAAAATTTAAGAGCTGCGGGTTATACCAATATTGAATATCACAAAGGCGCATTATCGGACGAAGAATTAAAAGAAGCTATCCGTGATGCTCGTTTTGTTGGTCTTCGTTCCCGCACTCACTTAACAGAAGAAATTTTTGCGGCAGCTGAAAAATTAGTTGCTGTAGGCTGTTTCTGTATTGGTACTAATCAGGTTGATTTAGAGGCTGCTGCTCGTCGCGGTATTCCCGTTTTTAATGCGCCTTTCTCAAACACTCGTTCCGTGGCTGAGATGGTGCTTGGCGAATTACTGTTATTACTGCGTCGTATTCCTGAAGCAAGTGCGAAAGCGCATCGTGGAATTTGGGATAAACAAGCCAAAGGCTGTTTTGAAGCTCGTGGTAAAAAACTGGGTATTATTGGTTATGGTCACATCGGTACCCAGTTAGGCATTTTGGCTGAAAGTGTGGGTTTAGATGTCTATTTTTATGATATTGAAAATAAACTACCATTAGGTAATGCAACACAAATTCGTCATCTTTCTGAACTATTGAATATGTGTGACATTGTCAGTTTACATGTGCCAGAAACACCATCAACCAAGAATATGATTGGGCATGAAGAAATTCAGCGCATGAAACCAGGTTCAATTCTTATTAATGCTTCTCGTGGTACGGTGGTTGATATTCCTGCGTTAGCACAAGCACTAGAATCAAAGCATTTATCAGGTGCCGCGGTTGACGTATTCCCATCAGAGCCGGGTGCGAATAACGATCCGAATGATCCGTTTGTTTCTGAGCTTATCCAATTCGACAATGTGATATTAACACCACATATCGGTGGCTCAACTCAAGAAGCACAAGAAAACATTGGTTATGAAGTTGCGGGTAAATTAGCGAAATACTCAGATAACGGCTCTACATTATCTGCTGTTAACTTCCCGGAAGTATCACTGCCAAGCCATGGTGATGATGTAAACCGTTTATTGCATATTCATGAAAACCGCCCAGGTATGATGAATAGTATCAACAAAGTGTTTACTGAAGAAAATATCAACGTAGCCGCACAGTATTTACGTACATCAGGCAACGTAGGTTATGTAGTGATCGATATTACAACACAAACGAAAGCTCAAGCTGAATTAGTGTTACAAAAAATCAAAGCATTACCGGGAACTATCCGTGCTCGTATGCTTTACTAATTATCGATAAGTTATCCGTAATATATTGAAGGCTCGACATCTCGAGCCTTTTTTGTATTTTTTAAGCTTTAATTATTTAATTTGTTGCTGCCATAATTGGTAATAGAGAGCTCGGTTTTCTATTAAATGAGTATGTGTACCTTCTTCTAGTACGCGCCCTTTATCTATCACATAGATATAATCTGAATGTGCTAATGTATTTAGGCGGTGTGCAATACTAATGACGGTTCTATTTTTACAAATATGAGGCAAATTCGCTAAAATTTGTGCTTCTGATCCGTAATCTAATGCTGATGTTGCTTCATCTAAAATAAGAATACGAGGATCTGTTAATAAGGCTCTAGCAAGTGCAATACGTTGACGTTGTCCTCCAGATAAATTGTGACCTCTTTCTCCAACTTGAGTGTTAAAAGCTAAGGGAAGTTGCATAATAAAGTCTAAAGCGCCTGCAATTCGTGAAGCTTCTATTATTTCTCCTTCACTCGCATTCGGTTTTGATAAACGAATGTTTTCAAGAATTGAACCACTAAATAAAAAACTCTCTTGTAAAACGATACTTATGCTCTTGCGTAAAGAGAGCGGATCTGCGATAGCGAGATCCATACCATCAATATAAATTTGCCCTTGTTGTGGTATGTAAAAACGTTGGATCAAACGTGTAAGTGTGCTTTTCCCTGATCCAGAAGGACCTGTAATACCAATAAATTTCCCTGCTGGAATAGATAAAGAAAGTGACTCAATAACATCAGGTGTTTTGTCTGTATAACGAAAATAGACATTTGAAAAAACAATACTTCCTGTAATTTTAGGAACGGTTGCGGTTCCATGAGATTGATGTTCGGTCGGTGTATTCAAAATCTCACCAATACGACGTAGAGAAATGGCTACTTGCTGAAAATCTTGCCAGCATTGTGCTAAGCCTAAAATAGGCTGTGAAATATGCGCTGCAAAGAGATTAAACGCAATAAGCTCACCTACAGTCATTTGTGCTTTGATAATTAAATTAACCCCTTGCCATAAAATAATGGCTGTTGCGATTTTATGAATGATAGAAATAAGCTGCTGTGCAAATAACGCTTTTTTAGCACCAGAAAAGCGCTTGTTAATATAGTCTGTAAGTTTGTATTGCCATTTTTCTATAAAGTCATTTTCTGTTGCTGTTATTTTTATGGTTTCTATGCCGTTTATTGCTTCTGTTAATAGACTAGTAGTATCCGCATTGGCTTGATATTCCCGTTCAACCCAATAACGAATAAAAGGACCACAAATAAGCCATAAGATAAAGTAGAGTGTTAATGCAGCTAAAGTTATCCATGTTAAAAGTGATGAATATGTAAACATGACAAAAATAAATACAATAATAAAAATCAGATCGAGTATTCGCATAAATGCGGAGTGAGTCATAAATTGGCGAATATGTGAAAGTTCTTGAATACGAGAAATGATTTGCCCTGATTGGTGTTGATAAAAAAAATGGTTAGGTAAGCGAATAAGATGTTGAAATGTTTTTCCTGAAAATTCAGAGCTTAATTGACAAGATATAAAAATATACAATTTATCACGTAGATAAAGATAGAGCGGTTCTGTAACGGCAATCAGTATCAATAGACAACCCACCAGATGTAGGTTAGGCAAATTTCTTCCAGTTAGCACCTTATCAATCATAACTTCAAAAATGAAAGGATTAATTAATGCAAAAAAGTGACTACAACAAGCTAAAATAAAGATAAATAATAATGTTTTTTTTTGTTTTAATAGTGAGGGAATAAACCAGAGAATATTAAATTTGGTTGATAAAGCTGAGGGCTCTTTAGTAATAATAAATAGTGTGTTGAGCTTCTTTCTCTTGTCAATAATAAGTTCTTTTTCAACACTATTTTTAGGATCGAAAATAATGAGTACTTCATTTTTTATATCCTTTAAAATATACCAATAATGATCTATTTCAATAAGTGTGTTAATTGCTGGATTTTTTTCATTATTATAATCTAACGTATTAAATTGACATTTTAAATTTAGTAATTGAGCAGTTTCAAAAACATTCCATTTATTAAGATGATTATTACAACCAAGAAAATGAATGATCTGTTCTTTTTTTCTGTTTCCTCTTTCTTTTTTAGAAAAATAAAGTAATCCATCAATAATAGAATGATGATATTGATTTTTTTCCATATTAGCCGTGTTTTCCATAATAAGAGGTACCTTCAGCTTATTTCTCAGTCAGTGCGTTATGACGATAAGCTTCTATTGGGCTTAAAATATAATCAATGACACGACGCTGTTCAGTGATTATTTCAGCAGTTAAAGACATACCCGGAGTAAGACGATATTCTTTTTGGTTATTCTTAATTGTCTGTTTGTTTAATTTAATGATTGTTGGATAAACTAAGCCTAATTGTTCATGTTGGACTGCATCTCTAGCAATGTTAATGACTTCTCCTTCCATAGTGCCATAGCGTGTATAAGGAAAAGCGTCTATTTTTATCATTGCCTTTTGTCCTAGATGAACAAAACCAATATCTTTATTGAGCAAATTAACTTCTACAATATTATCTTGATTATCAGGTACTATCATCATTACAGTCTGTGAAGGTTGTAATACACTGCCTAGTGTATGTGTTGAAATTTGCTGAACAGTACCGGTTACTGGAGAATGTATTTTTTTTAGTTGTTGTTTTTTTTGAATATGACTAAGATTTTGGTTATAAATAAGTAGCTCGCTTTCATATTGTTTATATTTATCATGCCACTCTAACTGTTTTTGTTTCTCTAATTGATTTAGATTTTGATCTAGTTGTCTTTTTTGGCTTTTTAGTAGTGCATATTCTGAATCCTTTATTTTTATAAGCCGGTTTATTTCTAGTAATTCTTTTTGATTTTCTAGATACTCTATCTTGCTAATGATTTTTTTTATATACAGTGTTTTTTTTAATGTGAACCGTTGTTCAATATTTTCTTTTAATGTTTTTAATGATAATAAATCATTGTGGATTATTAATTGATTTTTATTATTTATATCAATATCTATCTCTATTTTCTTTATATTACTATCAAATTCATCCTTTTCTTTTTGATAACTGGAAAAAATATTTATTTTGGCTTTTTTATCTAACACATTAAAATGGTAAAGTTTTTGAGGAGATATTTCTTGACTTAATGCTTGATAGCGTATTTTAAGTTGTAAAAAATTATCTATCTTTTTTCGTAATCCTATTATTTCTTCATCAATACCCAATATATCAAGTGTTAATAATATATCACCTTGATTGACCTTTTGTCCTTCATTTACATGAAGTGTTGCCAATCGACTATGCTCATGTATTTGAATAAGTTGAGAATGCCCAATAGCAATAAGCTTACCTGTTGCTGAAGCTTGTATATTCAACTTACCCAAATAAGCCCATAGAAGAAAGGCTATAACATTTAATGAGATAAGCATCGCAATATAACGACTATAAGGTGTGACAGGTTTTTCAATAAGAGCAATATGGTTAGGGTAAAAATCATAATTAATGACTTTATTTTCACGCTGAAAAAAAGTGAAAAAAAGAGAAGAGATATTTAATTTCATTCTCAACATCCTTGTTGAAGTTGCCAAAGTTTTTTGTAGTAATCACTGTTTTCAATTAGTTCTTCATGCGTGCCATCTTCAACAAGTTGCCCTTTATTTAACACAATAATGCGAGAGCAATTTCGAATAGTTGAAAGGCGATGAGCAATGATAACAACGGTTCTATCTTTAGTAATAATAGGAAGATTGTTTTGAATGATGGTTTGAGCATCATCATCTAAAGCGCTGGTAGCTTCATCGAAAATTAAAATTTTAGGTGAGGGTAATAAGGCTCTTGCAATGGCAATACGTTGGCGCTGACCTCCTGATAATGATGATCCTCCCTCTGTAATGAGGGTGTCATATCCTAAGGGGAGTTTTAAAATAAACTCATGTGCACCAACCAGTTTGGCAACGTGAATAACTTCTTCTAAAGAAGCATGTTGATGAGTTAATCGAATATTATCAAAGACACTTAGGTGAAATAAAAAGTTCTCTTGTAACACAAAACCGATTTGTTGACGTAGATGAGTTAAATGAAATTGTGTAAGTGGAATACCATCAATTTTTAGACAGCCTGATTGTGGAATATAAAGACCGGAAAGCATTCGTGCTAAAGTGCTTTTACCCGATCCTGAAGTACCAACAACGCCAATGACTTCATGTTTTTTAATATGCAATGAAATGTTATTTAAAATAGCAGGCGTATTATTTTGATAATAAAAACTCACGTTATTAAAGGTAATTTCACCTTTAATATTAGATTGTCGTGTTGCTAGAGCCTGTTCTTTGGGAAGATTAAGAATGTCTTGTAAGTTATAGATGGCTGTTTGGGTTCTGATATATTTACCCCAAACATCGATCGCCGTCGCAAAGGGTTGTAAACAGAATCTAAGAAGCATTATAAATGCAATAAGTTGACCTATTGTCATTGAAAGTGAAATGACTTCATAGGCACCTAACCATAATAGTAATGCCATTGTTATTTTGTTAAGAAATAGCACAATAAAACGTGAGAAATTATCAATGTTTTGGAGTGCTAAGCTTTTAGTCGTGAGCTGATGAGTTTGTGTATACCACTGTTGTGTAAATCGAGGTTCTAAAGAAAGGCTTTTAATTGTTTCAATCCCTCCTAAACTTTCGGTGAGAAATCCAGCATGAGTTGCCGCTTCTTGATAAAGCGCTTGAACTGCAAATTCTATTTTAGGCGCGAGAAATTTGGCTAAAATAAGATAAAAAGGAATTGTGGCAACAAAGAATAATGTTAATTTGAGTGAAAACATTGTCATTGCAAAGATAAATATAAAGATAAAGGAAAAATCGATAATTAGCATTAATAAGGTCTTAGTAAGAAATTCTCTAATAATATCTAATTCTTTCACGCGAGTGACAATAGCACCGGTTTGCCGAGATTTAAAATAGCTAATAGGTAATTTTAATAAATGTTCAGTAAGCTTTAAACTTAAGGTGATATCAATTTTATTTGCGGTGTGATGATAAATGTATTCTCTAATGCCTTTTAGGACCCCCTCATAAATGGCGATAAAAATAAAACCAACAATTAAAACATCAAGTGTTAATCGTGCTTGATGAAAAATCACTTTATCCATAATAATTTGCGTGACTAAAGGAATTGCTAATAATAATAATTGCAAAATTAATGAATAAAATAAAATACCATAAAAAATAGTTTTGTATCTTTTAAAAACAGGTAAGAACCATGCAATGTTAAAGTCATTATTTGATTCAAAATCAAGGTAATAGATCGTTTTTGGCTCAAATAAATCGTCTTTGCTTATTTTTTCTGTTTTATCTGTTTGAGTGTTATAAATGAGAACGTTATCGTTGTTGTTTTTTAGTAGGATAAATAAATTATCATTATTATCTAGAAGAATTAATTTATGGCTAATTTGTTTTTTTAATAAAATGGATTTTTTTATTTTCTTTAGTTTAAAATGGTGGGCTTTTTCTAATGAATTTACTGTGTGATTATGTTCTATTTTTATTTCTTTGTTTTTAATTAGACCGATAATAATGTTGATACACTTAATTAAATGAATGTCTTTTTTACGCTTCATTAGAGTTAATACCTTTTACTAAGGGAATATAAAAGATATTTAAGTGTGTTTTTTTTATAAAGAATATAAAAAAACGCAGATGGTTATGGGTATTAAAAAATAGAATGACATTAAAAATGCCATCTTTTTTCAGGAGTAATAATTTCAGGTAATGGAACATCCCAACGAGCAGTAGGGAGATTTTTTACTTGTTGGCAAGTATGAGCAAGTCCCATTGGGTAAAATGATTTTTGTTGCCAGTTTTCTAATGTTCTATCGTAAAAACCGCCCCCCATACCTAATCGTTGACCCTGTGCATCAAAAGCGACTAACGGTGTAAAAATAATATCAATATCAGAGATAGGAATAACCATGTTCACATTTAAAGGTGGCTCAGAAATATTAAAACGATTTTTTACTAATACAGTAGAAGGTGTGTAGCGTAAGAAAAGGAGGTGATGACGATGAAAGGGATGCAATACAGGTAAGCAAACCTGTTTATTTAATGCCCATAGCTGAGAGATCAAAGGTGATGTATCAATTTCACCATCAAAAGAAAGAAACAGTGCAATCGTCTGCGCTGTCTTGATCTTGGGATGAGAAAGGACTTGCTCGCATAATTTATCCGCTGCCTGTTGTTGCTCGTCTAATGTAAGTAAACGTCGTTTTTGGCGAATAGCTCTACGGATTTCATCTCTTTGCTGAAAAAGTGAAGTATGCGTCATTCTCAATCCATCAATAAGTGTGCGATATTAAGTGTAAACTATCATTCCAATCAATTTATCACACTTTAGAGGTAAGAAAGCGAAGAAGTTGAAGATATGAGGATTGAGGCATAAAAAAAGTTCTAAACATTAAGCCGTTATAGAATACTTAGTGTTTAGAACTTTAGTAGGGGGTCTCCAAGATGCCGCCGCAAGCTGTAACCCTTGAACCCATGGTCCAAGGTGAACATAGTGTTGCTACCATTAGGCTGCCTGAACGAATCGGGTATGCTCACAAGCAACAGATCACCACGTTCTATGTGTTTCGAATATCGGCTCAGGGGACTGGCCCGCTGGCAAACATCTCAGAGAAATTTGGTGGGTGCGTTAAGCACCTTATCTATGAACTATTGTATTATTTTAATTGTAGAAAGCAACCTATTATCTGTGAATTTCGTGGTGTACGCATGCTTTCTGAACAAATCTACTTCGCAGTTGAAAAAGTGCGATCATGGTGCTTGCCTTGATCGTGTAAAGCTTGTTCAATGGATTGTTGTAGCATTTTTATCTTCTCTTCCATGTTGTAGGCATAGTCTCTGGTTTTTAACTTTTCTTCTGCCAACTCATGACTCATATTTAATGCCACGATAAAAATTAAGTGCTCTGTATTGGAAACACCACTGCGTTCTTTGAGATCTTGTAATCGTTGTTCCAGTTCAGCAGCAGAAGCCAGTAAAGCATCTCTTTGTTCTGGTGGGCAATTGACACGTAATGAGCGCCCAAAAATTTGAAGATCAACGGGTTGTGCGGACATGATTCCTTCCTGACATAAAATCTGTGCTACGTGTTTAGTAGTGTATACGGTTATAACGCTGTATTAAACGCTATTACTACAAAAATTCCAATGATTAACATGGCTTAACTGGTACAGCGACTTCTATTGATGGTAGCATATCTTGAACTATTCCCCTAAATGCGACGTTTATTCTTATGTCAAAACAGAACACATTACCAAATTATCAAACTATTGATGCCTTATTACAGCAACATACAGTACCTTTAACCGCAGCTGAAATGCATGGTTTGATTACAGGATTTATTTGTGGCGCAGTGCGCGATAGTAGTTGGAAAACCTTATTACATGATCTGACCAATGAAGGTTTAGCTTTTCCTAAAACACTATCAGAGCCACTTGAAGAGCTTTATCACATTACCTATGAGCAGCTCGATGACAGTGTGTTCAACTTCTTTATGCTAGTACCTGACGAATCAGAATCTGTTTTTCCAAGAGCCGATGCCCTTGCAGGTTGGGTTAATCATTTTCTTTTAGGTCTGGGTGTGGCTCAACCTAAATTGTCTGATCATAAAGAATTGACGGAAGTGATTACTGATTTACGTAATATTGGTGCGCTAGGTTACGAAGAAGACGAAAATCAAGAGGAACTTGAAGATGCACTTGAAGAAGTCAGTGAATATGTAAAAGTATCTGTTCAACTTTGTTATATCACTTTTGTCGCACCAAAAGACAAAGGAAATGACGAACAAAAAGCACAACGTGTACTACATTAATTTCATCATTAATTAGATAACCATAAAGATAAATGAAAGACAGGAGTGGGTATGAATAAGCAAGAATTTTTATCCCGTCGTCAGGCATTATTAGCACAAATGAAGCCTGCGAGTGCCGCTATTTTTTTCGCAGCACCACCAGCGCAGCGTAATGCCGATAGTGAGTATCCTTATCGTCAACATAGTGATTTCCTTTATCTAACCGGTTTCAGCGAGCCTGAAGCAATTCTTGTGCTGATTAAAAGTGATGAAACACATAATCACAGTGTGCTTTTTAATCGCGTTAGAGATTTAACCGCTGAAATTTGGTTTGGTCGCCGCCTTGGGCAAGAAGCTGCGCCTGAAAAATTAGGTGTTGATAAGGCGCTACCCTATGAAGATGTGAGTGAACAACTTTACCAATTATTAAACGGGTTAGATGTTGTTTATCATGCTCAAGGTGAATATGCGTTTGCTGATGAGATTGTCTTTGGCGCATTAGAGACCTTAAGAAAAGGTTCTCGTCGTAACTTAAAAGCACCTCAAACTATTATTGATTGGCGTCCAATTGTTCATGAACAACGCCTATTTAAATCTGATTTCGAACTTGAATTACTGCGCAAAGCTGGAAAAATTACGGCATTAGCTCATACGCGTGCGATGCAAAAATGTCAGCCTGGTATGTATGAATATCAGCTTCAAGGTGAGATTGAACATGAGTTTGTCTCTCATGGTGCGCGTTTCCCTTCTTATAACAGTATTGTTGGTAGCGGTGAAAATGGGTGTATTTTGCACTACACCGAAAACGAAACCAAAATGCGTGATGGGGATTTAGTTCTTATTGATGCTGGTTGTGAATATGAAGGTTATGCAGGTGATATCACTCGTACGTTCCCTGTTAATGGTAAATTTAGCCGTCAACAACGCGAAATTTATGACATTGTCTTAAAATCCATCAACGTTTCTTTGGAATTGTACAAACCTGGTACAAGTATCAAAGAAGTCACTGAGCATGTCGTGTATATCATGGTCGAAGGACTGGTTAAACTGGGCATTATGCACGGTGAAATCGAGCATCTTATTGAGACAAAAGCCTATCAGCGTTTCTTCATGCATAGTTTAAGCCACTGGCTAGGCCTTGATGTTCACGATGTTGGACATTATGGCACGGATCGTGACCGCATTTTAGAGCCGGGCATGGTACTGACCATTGAACCGGGACTTTACATTGCGCCAGATGCAGATGTGCCACAAGAGTATCGTGGTATTGGTATTCGTATTGAAGATGACATTGTTATCACGGAAACCGGTAATGAGAACTTAACGGCATCTGTCGTTAAAGATCCTGATGAAATTGAAGCTCTGATGGTAGGAAAAATTTAAGGCAAAAATCGGCATGAATGTGATTATTGTGGGTGGTGGAATGGCAGGTGCGACATTAGCACTTGCACTCTCTACATTAAATAAAGGTAAGATTTCAATTTCGTTAATTGAAGCAAGAGAGCCTGACAATGGGCACCCAGGGTTTGATGCAAGAGCGATCGCATTAGCACATGGAACAGCGAAACGGTTAGAGCAAATTGGGCTTTGGTCAACATTAAAACCTTTTGTCACTCCCATTAATCATGTTCATGTCTCTGATAAAGGTCATTGTGGTTTTGTTAATATACATGCACAAGACTATGATATCTCGGCATTGGGCTATGTTGTTGAACTGCATGATGCAGGACGCCAGCTTTTTGCTAAATTAAAAAAACAACCTAATATCACGCTTTATTGCCCCGCTAAAGTTGAACAAGTTCAACGTGATATCGATTCTGTTGAGGTAACACTTGAGGATGGTACGCAATTATCGGGTGATTTACTGATTGCCGCTGATGGTACTAACTCACCTATTGGTCACCAGTGCCATATTCAATGGCAACGAGAGCCTTATCATCAAGTCGCTGTGATCGCTAATGTCAAAACGCAAATTGATCCTCAAGGTAAAGCTTTCGAGCGCTTTACTGAGTTTGGTCCATTAGCCATGCTACCAATGAGTGAAGGGCGTAGCTCATTAGTATGGTGTCATCCTATTGAAAAATTGGATGAAGTGTCACAGTGGGATGATGAAACAACTATCGCGCATTTACAGCGTGATTTTGGCTGGCGTTTAGGAAAAATAGAGCATATTGGCAAGCGCAATTGCTATCCTTTAGCGCTACAAAAAGCCAATCAAATTATTGGTCATCGTTTAGCGTTAGTTGGAAATGCTTCGCAAACACTTCATCCTATTGCCGGACAAGGTTTTAACCTTGGTTTACGTGATGTTATGGCTCTCGCTAATACGATCACCCAAGCGATTAATGCCAATATTGATATTGGTAGTTATCGAGTGCTCTCTCAATATCAACGGCTTCGCCAACAAGATAGAGAAAAAACGATCTCTATTACTGATGGGTTGGTGAAAGTGTTTGCAAATCGTTGTGTGCCACTGATCGTTTCTCGCAACTTAGGGTTAATGACGATGGAATTGCTCCCAATGATGAGAGATAAATTGGCACATCAAACACTGGGCTGGACAGACTAGAGCGTGTTGATTTTTTAACGTCTATTTTAAGTGGTCATTGTTAATATCAATCAATACCTAAAATAGTAAATGGTTTGCTTTATAATTTTTTGTTGTTGTAAAAATAAGCAGAAAAGAACAGCGTGCTCTAAAATAATCGCTTTTTAGGATACTTTTATTATGAAATCATTTGATGTTGTTATTGCTGGTGGTGGAATGGTTGGGCTTGCATTAGCCAGCGGATTACACGGGTGTGGATTACGTATAGCGATAATAGAAAATCACCCAGTAACGAAGCTTTTTCACCCACAAGATGATTTTTCATTACGGGTATCTGCTATTAATACAGCCAGTGAAATGTTGCTGAAAAAATTGGGTGTTTGGGAACATTTACAAGCATTACGAACTGCACCTTATCAAGGCATGGAAGTTTGGGATCAAGATAGCTTTGGTCGTATTGAATTTTCAGCACAAAAAGAAGGGTTCAGCCATTTAGGCTCTATTATCGAAAACAACCTTATTCGTGAAGTGCTTTGGCAAAAATGTGAAAGTCATAGTGATATTACCTTCTATTCATCAACACAGATTGAGCGTGTGGTGTGGGGGGAAAATGATGCATTTATTACCCTTAATGATGGTGAAATGCTGACAGCAAGATTAGTTGTTGGAGCTGATGGCGCTAATTCATGGTTACGTAAACACGCAGATATTCCCCTGACTTTCTGGGATTATGAACATCATGCCCTCGTGGCGACTATTCGTACCGAACAGCCTCATGAAAATGTCGCGCGCCAAGTCTTCCATGGCGAAGGCATTTTGGCATTTCTACCGCTTTCTGAACCCCATACTTGTTCTATTGTTTGGTCTTTACCAAGCAACCTCGCTGAACGTTATAAAAATGCAGAACAAAACCTATTTGAGCGCACACTAGGTGTGACCTTTGATATGCGTTTAGGACAATGTGAATTAATAAGTGATCGCATGACCATACCATTAACAGGTCGTTATGCTCGTCAATTTGCGGCTCCTCGCTTAGCGCTATTAGGCGATGCGGCTCATACTATCCATCCTTTAGCTGGACAGGGCGTTAACCTTGGTTTTATGGATGTTGCTGAGTTAATCGGTGAGATCCGTCGCTTAAAAGCAGAAGGTAAAGATTTTGGTGAGTATCTCTATTTGAGACGCTTTGAGCGTCGTCGCAAACATGCGGCTGCTGTCATGTTGGCAAGTATGCAAGGATTCCGTGAACTTTTTGCTGGCAATAATCCCGTTAAAAAACTTGTTCGAGATATCGGTCTTTCGTTAGCAGATAGTTTACCGGGGGTAAAACCTAAGTTACTTGAGCAAGCAATGGGACTTTCTGATTTACCTGAATGGTTAAGTGATAAAAATTTCACTTCAGTTGAAAAAATCTAATTCCTCTCTTATTTCACATTACTTTTATTTATATTGGACTGAAGAAATAGAACTAAAAAAATCTATTTTTTCAGTCTATTCTTTGTACCAATTCCTTTTTTTTAGTAATTTCTCGCTAAAAATGAGCGCTGATACGCATAATTGCAATCATTAGTTCTGCATACCCATATGTCTACATTATGATTAAGAGACACAATACCCTATTTTAACTTATGGTTTATTTTTTCTCACAATGCTAAGTTCAAGGGGATGGTATCGTTTGCGTTGTACGTTAATTGCTCTTATTTGTTAAATCCATGTTTAAAAATAAACTTAAGCTTGAGATTAACACTATGATTTCAAATCAAGTTTAATTTTATATTTAACAAATTGCGTTCTCTGAATAATCTAAAGTAAAAGTAGAAAGAGGGAAAAATGGCAAAACAGACTCCGTTGTATGATGAGCACGTAGCCTGCGGTGCTCGTATGGTCGATTTTCATGGTTGGATGATGCCCCTGCATTATGGCTCTCAAATAGATGAACATCACAATGTACGCCGTGATGCAGGTATGTTTGATGTTTCTCATATGACCATTGTTGATTTACATGGCTCGCAAGTTAAAGATTTTCTACGTTATTTATTAGCGAATGATGTCGCTAAACTCACCGAAAAAGGTAAGGCGCTTTATACCGGTATGCTTAATGCATCAGGTGGTGTCATTGATGATCTTATCGTCTATTACTTTGATGACTCTTTCTATCGCCTCGTTGTGAACTCCGCGACCCGTGAAAAAGATCTGGCATGGATTGAACAACATGCTTCAGATTATGTTGTTGATATCACTGTTCGTGACGACTTAGCATTAATTGCTGTTCAAGGTCCTCATGCACAAGAGAAAGTACAAAGCCTATTAAGCGAAGCGCAACGCCAAGTCGTTTCGGCTATGAAGCCTTTCTATGGGGTAGAGCTAGGCGACTTGTTTATTGCAACAACGGGCTATACCGGTGAAGCCGGCTATGAAATCGCAATGCCAAAAGAGCAAGCTGTCGATTTTTGGAAAAAATTATTAGCGGTGGGCGTTAAACCGGCAGGATTAGGTGCAAGAGACACATTACGTTTAGAAGCGGGAATGAACTTATATAGCCAAGAGATGGATGAAACTATTAATCCACTCGAAGCGAATATGGGATGGACGATTGCATGGGCACCTGAAGATCGTCAATTTATTGGTCGTGAAGCATTAGAAAAATTACGCGCAACAGGCACAGATAAACTTGTCGGCCTTGTCATGCGAGAGAAAGGTGTGTTGCGTGCAGGCACTGCCGTACACTTCACTGATGATTTAGGCGAATTGAGAGAAGGTATTATTACTAGTGGTACTTTTTCACCTACATTAGGCTTTAGTATTGCATTAGCAAGAGTTCCTGCAGGTATAAAAGATAGCGCAATTGTATTAATGCGTAATCGTGAGATGCCAGTAGAAGTGGTAAAGCCTGGCTTTGTTCGTTCAGGTAAAGCATTGGTATAACACGCATAATTATTTTAAATGGAGAGTAAGGTCAATGAGTCAAATACCTAGTGAATTAAAATACGCACAATCTCATGAGTGGGTCCGTTCAGAAGGCAATGGTGAATACACTATTGGTATTACTGAACATGCACAGGAATTATTAGGTGACATGGTGTTTGTTGATCTACCTGAAGTGGGTAGAGAAGTCGCAGTGGGTGATGATTGTGCGGTAGCGGAATCAGTAAAAGCTGCATCAGATATTTATGCACCATTATCAGGTGAAATTATCGCCGTAAATGAAGAATTAGAGGGTTCTCCAGAACTTGTGAACAGTGCACCTTACGGAGAAGGTTGGCTATTTCGCATTAAAGCAAATAATGAAAGCGAATTAGATGACTTACTTGATGCCGCCGGTTATCAAGAACTGGTAGATAGCGAAGAATAAAACGAAGCGCCCCGTCAAAATCAATGTCGGGGCGTTTTTATTTGTTAGCGGGCTATCGTAATGCTATCTCAACGCGCTTTAAGCCGAGTGCTATTTACCTATCCATTCATAGTGAATTCAGGAAATTACTTGCAATGACACAGACTTTAAATCAGTTAGAGTATCGCGATGAGTTTATTCGTCGCCATATTGGTTCATCACCAGAACAGATTAAAGAGATGCTCAGTGCTGTTGGCGTCTCCTCATTAAATGAATTAACTCAAAAAATTGTTCCAGATAATATTCAATTAGAAACACCACCGAATGTGGGTGCAGGGGCAACAGAGCAAGAAGCCTTAGCTGAATTAAAAGCGATCGCCAGTCAAAATAAACGTTTTACCTCTTACATTGGAATGGGGTATGCGCCTTCTGTATTGCCTCCTGTGATTTTGCGTAATTTATTAGAAAATCCGGGTTGGTATACCGCTTATACACCTTATCAACCAGAAGTTTCTCAAGGTCGTCTAGAATCCTTACTGAATTTCCAACAGGTGACAATTGATTACACTGGAATGGATCTCGCCTCTGCATCGTTGCTAGATGAAGCAACAGCAGCTGCCGAAGCTATGGCAATGGCAAAACGTGTAAGCAAATTGAAAAATGCGGATCGTTTTTTTGTCGCTGATGATATTCACCCTCAAACCTTAGATGTTGTCAGAACTCGTGCAGGTACCTTTGGTTTTGAAGTTGTTGTTGATAAAGCTGAAAAAGTCTTAGAGCTTGAAGGTGTCTTTGGGGTGCTATTGCAACAAGTCGGCACAACGGGCGAAGTTCATGATCACAGCAAGTTATTAGCAGCACTAAAAGAGCGCAAAATTATTACCAGTGTTGCGGCTGATTTAATGGCGCTGGTGGTACTTACTGCACCGGGTCATCAAGGTGCTGATATCGTATTAGGATCAGCACAACGTTTTGGTGTCCCTATGGGCTACGGTGGTCCACATGCAGCATTCTTTGCTTGTCGTGATGAATATAAACGCGCAATGCCAGGTCGTATCATTGGTGTGTCTCGAGACGCAGCAGGTAATCGTGCATTACGTATGGCGATGCAAACGCGTGAACAACATATTCGTCGTGAAAAAGCGAACTCTAATATTTGTACATCCCAAGTGTTACTTGCCAATATCGCGGCGATGTATGCGGTTTATCATGGACCTGAAGGATTAAAAACCATCGCTCAACGTATTCATCGTTTAACGGATATTTTAGCGGCAGGTTTACAACAAAATGGTATGGCATTACGCCATAAAACTTGGTTTGATACATTAACGATTGATACCGCAGATAAAGCGGCTGTACTACAACGCGCTAAAGAGGCTGAAATCAACTTACGCACCGATATTGTGGGTGCAGTAGGAGTAACGCTAAGCGAAATTACAACGCGTGAAGATGTATTAAAGCTTGTTGAAATTATCAGTGGTAAAGCATTATCCGGCGATATTGATGCACTTGATAAACACGTTGCCGCCTCGTCAGTATCAATACCTGCTTCTATGCAACGTAAAGACACTGTGCTGACACATGAAAATTTTCATCAGTATCACAGTGAAACAGAAATGATGCGCTATATGCATCGTTTAGAAAATAAAGATTTAGCATTGAATCAAGCGATGATCCCATTAGGTTCATGTACGATGAAACTCAATGCTGCCGCTGAAATGATCCCGATTACATGGCCTGAATTTACAGAGCTACATCCATTCTGCCCAGCCTATCAAGCGAAAGGCTATCAAGTGATGATTGGACAATTATCCAATTGGCTTGCTGCATTAACGGGTTATGATGCGATGTGTATGCAACCAAACTCGGGTGCTCAAGGTGAATACGCAGGTTTATTAGCTATTCGTCGTTATCACCAAAGCCGTGGCGAAGGTGCACGACATATCTGTTTGATCCCAAGTTCAGCACATGGTACTAACCCAGCTTCTGCTCATATGGCAGGAATGACAGTGGTCGTGGTTGGGTGTGATGATAACGGCAATATTGATATTGCAGACTTAAAAGCTAAAGCAGAAAAACATCAAGCTGAGCTCTCTTGTGTCATGGTGACATATCCATCAACACATGGTGTTTATGAAGAAGGTATTCGTGAAGTTTGTGAAATCATTCATCAATATGGCGGACAAGTGTATCTTGATGGTGCCAATATGAATGCGCAAGTGGGGATCACGACACCAGGTTTTATTGGCTCTGATGTTTCTCACTTAAACTTACATAAAACCTTCTGCATTCCTCATGGCGGTGGCGGTCCTGGCATGGGACCTATTGGTGTGAAATCACACTTAGCACCATTTGTACCGGGACATTCTGTGGTCGAAATGGAAAATGTCACGACTCAAGGTGCGGTTTCTGCCGCTCAATTTGGTAGCGCGTCAATCCTCCCTATTAGTTGGATGTATATTCGGATGATGGGCGCACAAGGGCTTAAACAAGCAAGCCAAGTGGCAATCTTAAATGCGAACTATATTGCACAACGCCTGAAAAATGACTATGACATTCTTTATGCTGGCGCTGATGGTTATGTTGCGCATGAATGTATTATCGATATTCGTCCATTAAAAGCGAATTACGGTATCAGTGAAATGGATGTGGCTAAACGTTTAATTGACTACGGATTTCACGCTCCAACCATGTCATTCCCTGTTGCGGGTACATTAATGATTGAGCCAACAGAGTCCGAAAGTAAAGTTGAAATTGATCGCTTTATTGAAGCGCTGCTTTCTATTCGTGCTGAAATTGCCCAGGTAGATAAAGGCGTATGGCCTATTGACGATAACCCATTAGTTAATGCACCTCATACACAATATGAATTAGTGCAAGAGTGGCCACATAGTTATAGTCGTGAATGTGCCGTATTCCCAAGTGAAGCGACAAAACAAAGTAAATATTGGCCAGCGGTTAAACGTCTGGATGATGTATATGGTGACCGCCATTTACATTGTTCATGTGCGCCAATGAGTGATTATGAATAAGCTTTAATCTAGCAATATCCTTAAATTTAAATACCGATGGTTAAGTTAGCCATCGGTATTTTTTATTTAATAAGCACAGTATCGAATAGATTACTTCAGCCAGCCTTTTTTCTGCGCTTCTAATAATTGAGGGTAGAGATATTGCCAGAATTCGGGCCACTGTTTTTCAATAAACAGATTTCTAGCTAAGACTTGCTCGAGGCGAATATTATTTTCAACCCAGCTTTGACCTTCATTGTGCAAGTTCATCAGCATTGGCATGGCACGATCAAGAATATTGGCAAACTGAGATTCAGGTGTTTCCGCCGCATCATATTCCAGCCATAAATTGAGGAAATAGTCACTTTGTGGGGAAGGTAATAAAGAGAAAATACGTTTTGCAGCTTTTTGCTCGTGCTCTTTAATCGCTTCGCGAGCTGCAACGTCATAAACCATTACATCGCCAGCATCTATTTCAACGATATCGTGAACAAGGGCTAACTGAATAGTACGTCCCATATCAATGTCACCCGCATAGGGCTGAAAACTCATTGCTGCAACGGCAAAATGCCAGCTATGTTCTGCGGTATTTTCGGAACGGCTATTGTCTAATACATTATTTTTACGATAAACACGTTTTAGTTTATCTAACTCCATAATAAAGTTAATTGTATCAGAGAAGAGCCCAAATGCGCCTTTAGGTAATTGTGTCATAAAAGTCCGTATTGGTTATGATAAATAAGAATTATTCTTCTTCTAAAGAATAAGGCAGTGGTTTAATGGATAAACGACTGGTGTTATCGTCTTGGACTCGAAATACACTTTCGGGCTCCATATCATTATTCATAACAACTTCAGCCAAAATGGTATTATCAGCCATACGTACAGCGCTTAATACTGTTCCTGTTTTACGCCATTTATCTTCACCTAATTGCCATTCAACACTACCGCCGATCTCAGGTAATTCAGTGCCACCACCAGATAACAGATACATTGCACGTTTATTTGCGCCTCTGAATTTCGCACGAGATACCATCTCTTGCCCAGTATAACAGCCTTTTTTAAAGCAGATACTTAGCGGTAATGCTTGCAGATTTGTTGCTTGAGGTAAAAATTGCTCAATATTTGGCGTATCAATAATAGGATATCCAGCTTCAATATCTAAGGCTAACCATTGCGCACTATTACTGGTTTCCGCTTTTAATGTTGTTGCAAGATTTTTTGCCGTTTCTTCGTCTGTTACGATTAAAAAGCGTTCAGTTGGTAAAGGGAGTTGCAGAATATAAGTATTATTGTGATTAACCACCTCGTTTGCTTTACGAGGGATATCTGGAAAGTAATCGGCTAATGCAACAGCGGCACCTTGCCCTGCTAATCCTAATAAAACGCTATCGGTATTTTCAGCTAAGGTTACTTTGGAAAATACTGCATATTTTTTCAATTCAGCGAGTTGTTTTTGTGCGACATTTTTACGCAGAATATAAGCAAAACCGTCTTGCTGGTGGAATAAGCGAAGTGTGCTCCACATTTTACCTTTAGCTTCACAGTGTGCAGATAATGCATGTGTCGTTGTTGGAAGTGCTGCAATATCCGTTGTGAGTTGACCTTGTAGATATTTTTCACTGTCAGCACCGGTTGCTGTGATCAGTGACCATTCATCTAAAGAAACCAGTGTTAATGGCAAATTGATTGCTGCATGAGGGCATTTAGCCTGAGTCGAATTTTGAGTCATGATGTCACCAGCTATTAAATTAATCAGATACATCAGTTATGGTAAAAGAGTGGCAAGACAATGCAAGTCATTATTATTTTTAACGCACAGAAAATGAACTTGATAAATAACAAATGAAAGCGTGTTCAATAAGTTGTCTATGAGACTAAACCAGCAAACTGTGATCATTTTGATGTTAAAATTTTTGTGATAAGACTATCATCAGTGCTAGGAAGAAATAGTGGTATTTCTTGATTTGAACAATGTAAAGAGCAGAGTATGACTATCGATATAGAGAATAAAGCACGAATTAACTGGGCATGTCGTCGTGGAATGCGTGAACTAGATATTTCTATCATGCCTTTTTTCGAGAATGAGTACGATACGCTATCTGATAACGATAAAGCACTTTTTGTTCGTTTACTCGAGTGTGCAGATCCTGATTTATTCAACTGGTTAATGAATCATGGACGCCCTGATGATGATGCGCTCTATTATATGGTGAAATTAATCCAAGATCGCAATAAAGCGAGAATGGCGGAGATCGTTGATAAATATTAATAAAATAGATTATCAAATCAGCGATAGATTAAATAATAATTCAGATTGATTAAAAATGACGCTTTTATTTTCTCCTTAAATAAAGGCGTTTTTATTTTTTACATGAAAATTAATAACACTCTAAAATTTACTGAAATAAAAAATGTAGTTGCGTTAAATTTGCGCACTATCTCTAAAAATGATCGCTTAAATCGCCTTTTTTCGATGTTTTTCACTTTATACTTAATAAATCAGGTATGCTTACTTTATTAAAAAACGATTAATAAATAATAGAAACTGCGTACTTATTATTAAGTTCTAATTTTTGAATACATATTAAATAGAAAAATCAACAATAAATAATCAAGCTAAAATATAAGATAAACTATTTGCAAGGTTAAGTAAGAAGTTACATTATAAATAGGTTGGTTTTTATTATCTTTAACTTATTTATATCTGTATAGAATTATAGCAGGAGTTAATATAACTCGTGATTTTATGGAAATCGCACCTCACCGTATCATGGTTCACTCAACTTTTCTCAACGGTTGCTTATGTTGCCTTTGTGATAGGTTTACTGTTGTATCCATGGCCACCTGATTTTATTTATGTTTGGGTTCCATTGTTGCTTTTCTTGATAAGTGGTTGGTATTTCACACAAAAGAATATTAGTCGTATCAAAGGGGATTTTATTTTACTGAATGGTAATCGAATTCAATGGAAACTCCATGAATGGCAAATAACAAAACGCCCTTGGATCAGCCGTTTTGGTACTCGAATAACATTGACTTCTATTCTAAATAAAAAGCAAATCACGTTATGGGTCGCATTCGATAGTATGACGGAAAATGAGTGGCGTAACTTCTCTCAGTTATTAATGCAATATCCAGATATTTAATATCTGGATATTAAATTTATAAGTTTTCTTCTATTTCACGTAGAATTTGCATACACCATTGTGATAAACGTTCATCAGTTTCTTCAAACTGGTTAACGTCATCTAATGCAAGACCAACAAAATGTTTACCATCATCGGATAAAGGTTTTGGGCTGATGAATTCATACCCATCAACAGGCCAGAACCCAATAAATTTAACACCACTTGGTAATAAATGATGATAGAGCATACCCAGCGCATCAAGAAACCATTCGCTGTAATCGACCTGATCACCCATTCCATACATTGCAACGAGCTTATTTGTTAAATTTAATGTTGGCAATGTATCCCAAATATTGAGCCAATCTTCTTGGATCTCACCAAAATCCCATGTTGGAATACCTAAAATAAGGATGTCATATTGCTCCATAAGCGTGATATCACACTCTTGAACATTATGAAGATCAACGAACTCTTCACCGAGAATATCACGAATTTTTTCCGCTGCCATTTCGGTGTAACAGGTACTGGAACCGTAAAATAGACCAATTTTCATAAAGGTTTTTAGGATATTTTTGCTAATAAAGGTCACTATTGTACCAGAAAATTTTTTTTATAAGGCATAATGTAAAGGCGATAAGCTAAAGATAGGGAGAGTAAGACTGTGTCACAAACCAAATTATCGACAAAAAAGACAACTCATATCAATGAAGATACTGATATTATCATTGAACAATTTCTCGACAATATTTGGTTGGAGCAAGGCTTATCTGCCAATACGCTGAGTTCTTATCGCTTAGACTTACAAGCATTAGGACAATGGCTTGCACATCACCAGTTAGATTGGTTATCAGCGACCACTTTGGATTTGCAATCTTTTCTCGCGACACGTTTAGATGAAGGTTATAAAGCCAGCAGCGCAGCCCGATTGCTCAGTACAATGCGTCGATTATTCCAATATTTATATCGTGAAAAATTACGTTTAGACGATCCTAGCGCATTGCTTTCAACCCCTAAACTGCCTAAACGTTTACCAAAAGATTTAAGTGAGCAACAAGTTGATGATTTACTCAATGCTCCTTGTATTGATGAACCACTTGAATTGCGCGATAAAGCAATGCTTGAAGTCCTTTATGCATGTGGACTTCGTGTTTCTGAATTGGTGGGATTATCTCTCTCTGATATCAGCTTACGGCAAGGAGTGCTACGCGTTATTGGTAAGGGGGATAAAGAACGACTCGTTCCTTTAGGTGAAGAAGCTATTTACTGGTTAGAGCAATATCTGCAATATGGAAGACCCGCTTTAATGCAAGAGAAAACAGACGATATTGTTTTTCCTAGCTTAAGAGGGCAAAAAATGACACGACAAACATTCTGGCATCGGATAAAACATTATGCCGTAATCGCAGGGATTGATACTGAAAAACTATCACCTCATGTGTTACGTCATGCATTTGCGACACATCTCTTAAATCATGGAGCAGACTTGCGTGTTGTACAGATGTTATTGGGGCACAGTGACCTCTCTACAACACAGATTTATACCCATGTTGCAACAGAACGCTTAAAAACGCTTCATCAGCAACATCATCCAAGGGGATAGCCGCTAAAGAGCTGGCATTAAATAGGAATTCAAATGAAAAAGAAATTATTCTGGTTGCCAATGTTATTAAGCATGGTGTCAATGCCCGTGCTTGCTGACAATGCCTCAATTGAAGAGCAACTGGCTAAAATGCAAATTAAAGCAGAAAGTATCCAGCCTACGCCAATTGTTGGATTAAATGCGGTGTTATCAGACAAAGGCATTTTTTATATTACAGATGATGGTAAGTATCTGACCGCTGGGCCTATTTATAACATTAGTAATGGTGAGCCAGTGAGTATTGCTAATCAAGTTATTATGAAAAAAGTAAACTCACTTAAAAATGAAATGATTGTTTATAAAGCGGATAATGAGCGCCATGTGATCACTATTTTTACTGATATCAGTTGCCCTTATTGCCAAAAGCTCCATCAAGAAGTCCCTGAGCTAAATAAACAGGGGATAACCGTGCGTTATTTAGCATTTCCTCGTAACGGGGTTGGCAATAATATTGTGAGTAAAGAAATGAATGCGGTGTGGTGTAGCGGTTTTCCTAACAAATCATTAGATAGTGCATTTAAAGGGGACAAAATTATACCTATTGATGAGTGTAAAAAAATCAATATCAATGAACACTTTAAATTAGGCACCATGATGGGCATTCAAGGCACGCCTGCTATTGTATTACCAAATGCCAGTATTTATGGTGGATACATTTCTGCTCAAAACCTTGTTGAATTATTAGATAAAAAAGAGAAGTAATTACGTTTTATGGTCACTATTGAACCGACACTGCGTCGTCGAATTGCACAGGTAACTCAATTACCGGATAACTTAGATCCTTTATTACGACAAATTTATGCTAATCGAGGAATAACATCTGAAGTTCAACTAGAACGATCGTTAAAAGGCTTACTTCATTATCAAGCATTAACAGGAATAGAAACGGCAATTTCATTACTGATTGAGGCATTACAACAACAATCTCGCATTGTTATTGTCGGCGATTTTGATGCTGATGGTGCAACAAGTACCGCACTTGCGATTAAAGCATTACGCCAAATGGGATTTAAACAGGTTAGCTATCATATTCCTAATCGCTTTGATGATGGTTATGGCTTAAGCCCTCAAGTTGTTCATGACGTTGCTAGAAAAGGGGCTGATCTCATTATCACTGTGGATAATGGAATATCCTCTTTTGATGGGGTGGATACGGCTCATGAATATGGTATTCGTGTCCTCGTGACTGATCACCATTTACCGGGACAAACCTTACCCGCCGCTGATGCAATTATTAATCCTAACCTGACAACTTGTTCTTTTTTATCTAAATCATTAGCCGGTGTGGGTGTTACTTTTTATTTAATGACGGCATTAAGAGCTGAATTAGAAAAACAAGGCTGGTTTGAGCAACAAAACTTAGCTCGCCCCAATATGGCTGATTTTCTCGATTTAGTGGCACTAGGCACAGTGGCAGATGTTGTTCCTCTTGATGAAAATAACCGTATTTTTGTTTATGAAGGATTACGCCGAATTAGAGCGGGTCGTTGTTGTGTCGGGATAAAAGCACTTACGGAAGTTTCTCGTAAAGAGCTCTCTCAATTGGTTAGTAGCGATTTAGGTTTCTCTTTAGGGCCTCGCTTAAATGCAGCAGGACGCCTTGATGATATGTCTGTGGGCGTCGCTTTACTTTTAACCGACAATATTGGCTCTGCGCGTGAAATTGCTAATGAACTGGATGGATTAAATCAAACTCGACGTGAAATTGAAGCGGGTATGCAAGAAGAAGCTTCAATTATTTTCCGCCAATTTATGGGAACGCAACATGATTTACCTAATGGTTTAGCGATTTATCATCCAGAGTGGCACCAAGGTGTTGTGGGGATTTTAGCGTCTCGCATTAAAGAAAAATTGCATCGTCCGGTTATTGCTTTTGCACCTAGCGGTGATGGCCTGTTAAAAGGTTCGGGTCGTTCAATTCATGGCGTTCACCTTCGAGATGCCTTAGAACGATTAAATACATTAAATCCGGGTTTGATGGTGAAATTTGGTGGGCACGCAATGGCGGCTGGGCTTTCACTTGAAGAAGATAAATTCCCGTTATTTCAGCGCCATTTTTCGTCTTTAATGGCAGAGTTGGTTTCTGATGAACAGTTGCAAGGTGTTATTTTATCGGATGGTGAACTCGCCGAGCATCAACTTTCATTGCCTATTGCAGAAATGCTAAGAGAAGCCGGTCCTTGGGGACAAGCTTTTCCTGAACCTTTATTTGACGGTAAATTTACGCTGTTACAACAACGTATTGTGGGTAGTAAGCATTTAAAAATGATGCTTCAGCCAGTAAATAGTCATCTTATGATTGATGCAATTGCATTTAATGTTGATATCAATATGTGGCCTGATAACAGTATTAAAACGGTTGAGTTAGCTTATCGATTAGATGTCAATGAGTTTAGAGGACAACGTAATGCGCAACTGCTTGTTGAGCACATTTGGCCTTGTTAACACGAATAATTAAACAATTTAGCGTGATATAAAGAGTCGCGTTGTTATGGTAATAACTATCTGATAGACAATTGTATATAAATGCTATAAACCCGCTGATATATCCGTTACAATATGCGGTTCAAAATTTATTCCAATTGTTTTTGAAAACAACATAAAGACGAAAAAGTATGTTTGAAATCAACCCCGTAAAACACCAAATAGAAGAAGTCTCTGAAAGAACAAATGTTCTCAGGGGGTATCTTTGACTATGATGCCAAGAAAGAGCGTTTAGAAGAAGTTAACGCTGAATTAGAACAACCTGATGTATGGAATGAGCCAGAAAGGGCGCAAGCATTAGGTAAAGAGCGTTCATCTCTTGAGGCTATCGTAGAAACAATCGATCAGTTAGATCAAGGACTAGAAGACGTTTCTGGTTTACTTGAATTAGCGGTTGAAGCTGATGACGAAGAAACATTTAACGAAGCCATTGCTGAATTAGATGGTTTGAATAAAAAGCTTGAGCAATTAGAATTCCGTCGTATGTTCTCTGGTGAATATGACAGTGCGGATTGTTACCTTGATTTACAAGCCGGCTCTGGTGGTACAGAAGCGCAAGATTGGGCAAGTATGCTGATGCGCATGTACTTACGTTGGGCTGAATCAAGGGGCTTTAAAACAGAAATTATTGAAGAATCTGACGGTGATGTTGCAGGATTAAAATCAGCGACTATCAAAATTATTGGTGAGTACGCTTATGGTTGGTTACGTACAGAAACAGGTGTTCATCGCCTAGTTCGTAAAAGTCCATTTGACTCAGGTGGCCGTCGCCATACCTCATTTAGCTCTGCCTTTATTTATCCTGAAGTTGATGACAATATTGATATTGAAATCAACCCCGCGGATTTACGTATTGACGTTTATCGTGCTTCAGGTGCGGGTGGACAACACGTTAACAAAACAGAATCTGCGGTTCGTATTACCCACGTTCCAACAGGTCTTGTCACTCAATGCCAAAACGATCGCTCTCAGCATAAGAACAAAGATCAGGCAATGAAGCAGATGAAAGCGAAGTTATACGAGCTGGAAATGCAGAAGAAAAATGCAGACAAGCAAGTAATGGAAGATAACAAGTCCGATATTGGCTGGGGTAGTCAAATTCGCTCTTATGTTCTTGATGATTCACGTATTAAAGATTTACGTACTGGTGTGGAAACGCGTAATACACAAGCAGTATTAGACGGTGATCTTGATAAATTTATTGAAGCTAGCTTAAAAGCGGGCCTGTGAGGAAAAACATGTCGCAACAGCAACAAGGTGCGGAGCAGGCACCTGATTTAAATAACGAACTGCAAACACGCCGCGAAAAATTATCCGCTTTACGTGATAATGGTAACGCATTCCCAAATGATTTCCGCAGAGATTCTCTGTCTAACGAATTACATCAAAAGTATGATGCAATGAGTGCAGAAGAGTTAGAAGCAGCGAATGTGGAAGTTTCTATTGCAGGTCGTATGATGACTCGCCGTATTATGGGCAAGGCATCTTTCGCTACATTGCAAGACATGGGGGGCCGTATTCAGCTTTATGTTTCTCGTGATGATTTACCAGAAGGTATCTATAACGAGCAATTTAAAAAATGGGATCTGGGCGATATCTTAGGTGCTCGTGGTCGTGTTTTCAAAACGAAAACGGGTGAATTAAGTGTTCACTGTACAGAAGTGCGTTTATTAACTAAAGCACTGCGCCCATTACCGGATAAATTCCACGGTTTAGCTGACCAAGAAATGCGTTATCGTCAGCGTTATTTAGATCTGATCTCTAATGAAGAATCGCGTAAAACTTTCCAAATTCGTTCACAAGTTATGGCGGGTATCCGTCAATTTATGGTGAATAAAGGTTTTATGGAAGTTGAAACGCCGATGATGCAAACCATTCCTGGTGGAGCAAGTGCGCGTCCGTTTATTACTCATCATAATGCGTTAGATATTGATATGTATCTGCGTATTGCACCTGAGTTATATTTAAAACGTTTAGTTGTCGGTGGTTTTGATCGCGTATTCGAAATCAACCGCAACTTCCGTAATGAAGGTGTATCACCACGTCATAACCCAGAGTTCACCATGATGGAACTCTATATGGCATATGCAGATTACCGCGACCTAATTGAATTAACGGAAGAATTATTCCGTACATTAACTGAAAATGTACTGGGTTCTTCATTAGTAAAATATGGTGATCAAGAGTTTGATTTTGGTAAACCATTTGCCAAATTAACTATGAAAGAAGCTATCTGCAAATATCGCCCAGAAACTGCAATGGCTGATCTTGATGATATGGATAAAGCGGTTGCTATTGCTCAATCTATTGGTATTAAGATTGAGAAAAGCTGGGGATTAGGTCGTGTTCAGTGTGAAATTTTTGAAGAAGTTGCAGAAAGCCACTTAATTCAACCAACTTTCATTATTGAATACCCAGCAGAGGTTTCTCCACTGGCTCGTCGTAACGATGATAATCCATTTATCACTGACCGCTTCGAATTCTTTATTGGTGGTCGTGAAATTGGTAATGGTTTCTCAGAACTTAATGATGCACAAGACCAAGCAGAGCGTTTTGAAGATCAAGTTCGCCAAAAAGAAGCGGGTGATGCAGAAGCGATGTTCTTCGACCATGACTATATCACGGCATTAGAACATGGTTTACCGCCAACAGCGGGTTTAGGTATTGGTATTGACCGTATGGTGATGTTATTTACGGACAGCCATACTATTCGCGATGTTATTTTATTCCCGGCAATGCGCCCAAATAAATAATTGTTATTCTAAATAAATTTCTTAATTAACGAATACCAATATAGTTATAAAGCCACCGAAAGGTGGCTTTATTGTTTTTAAAAACAAGTAATTACGATTTTTATGGTGAATAAATAATCATTTGAATAAGAGGGGGGATTGTTGTTCAATCAAGGAGGCGTATAATCAGAAAAATCAATCGCGGGCGTAGTTCAATGGTAGAACGAGAGCTTCCCAAGCTCTATACGAGGGTTCGATTCCCTTCGCCCGCTCCATGCAGTATCTTAAGTATTGAATCCTAAAGGAATACTACTTGCAGTCTCAACAACTGTAACCAATAGTGTGACTAAATAGGGTAGACTCAATGCTTAATTCCTTTCCTCTTAGTACTTACCTTTATCAACGTAATGGTGTCTACTATATACGTATGAGAGTTAAGCTATACAATCAATATAAACTAACATCATTATCACTTAAGACTAAGGATAGACGGACTGCTATGGCTAACTCTAGACACATCAAGTCAGCACTTAAAGAAATCTATGCAGATAGACCTAATGTCTCCTACGAGGAGCTTAGAGAACACCTAAAGACTATCGTAGAGTGGGAGCTTAGTGTCAGACGTGAAGATATGGTAGACCCTATGGCTTATCAGCTTTATGTAGACCAATACGATGAGACCATAGCAACCTTAAGGGAAGCTATAGCCACAGAGAGTCTCACTGCTACACAACACAAATATATTAATGATGTAATAGGTGTACTTAAAGCCAGCCAAAGCAGACTTAGAGGTGATAGCTCTGGTCTCCTAGGGTATCTTAAAGCCTTAGACTCAAAGGTAGGTGACTCTTTGTCTCTATCTGTAAGTCCACCTCAAGTCTCTACACCTGAAGCTCATAAACCTGAAGCCCTAACCTTATCGTCTCTTATAGCTCTCTATGAGGCTGAGCATAGCCAGAACTGGAAGCCATCAACCTTAAGAGATAATAAAGCTTCTCATGAGGTCTTAGCTGAGATATTCGATTATCTGTGTATTGGTGATGATATCAATAAGGCTACTAGAGCAGATATGCTTAAGGTTAGGGATACACTTCAAGTCTTACCTAAGAACCGTAAGCAACGCTTTAAGGGAACACCTTTAGCAGACCTACTGTCTAGAGACAATAAGGATGATTGCCTTGATGTAGTGACTATCAATAATAATTATCTTGTTAAGTTGTCAGCTCTATTCAAGTGGGCTTTAAAGAATGGTCTAGTAGATAAGAATATGACTGAGGGTCTAGAGCTTAAAGTCCCACAACATAAAGCCTCTAATGACCGTAAAGCCTTTAGTCCTGAACAGGTGAAGCTATTGGTCTCTTCAGCTAAAGACTATTCACAGAAGACCACAGGTAGACCATATCATTACTATGTTCCTCTCTTAGCTTCTATTACTGGGGCGAGACTCAATGAGGTAGCACAGCTTCAAGTCAAGGACATTAAGAAGACTGAGGAGGGAACTGTCTATATTCATATTAATGAAGATGATAGAAGCCTAGAGGGTAAGAGTATTAAGAATGTCCATAGTGACCGCTGTGTGCCTCTGGTTGATGGTGCCTATGGTTTTGTATTAGGTGAGTTCCTAAAGCTTGTAGACAAGAGGAGGGAGACTCTAGGTGATGAGGCTATGGTCTTTGAGGGTCTACGGTTGATGAAGAATGGTTATGGTGAACAGGTAAGTAAATGGTTTAATAGAACCTTGTTACCTAAAGTCATTCCTAACCGTGAGGGTCTAGCGTTTCACTCCTTTAGACATACTGTAGCGACTCAATTGAAACAGCATGGAGTCCAACTAGCGTATGCTCAAGCTCTATTGGGGCACAGCTCTGGGTCTATTACTTATGATAGATATGCTAAAGAAGTAGAGGTAGAGAGACTTAGGGTTGTGCTGGAGGAGGTTTTTGTCTCTCATCAATAGAGAGGCACCTCTGTAGACCATTGATACTTAAAGGTTATTATAAGGGTATACAACAATGTTATAGGCTGTCCTAGTTAATGAATACAAGCTATCACCAATTGATAGGACATTATGTAGACCATTGATACTTAAAGGTTATTGTATAGGCAACCTTGAGTCTTGACCTTGTGCCTACACTTAATGTATAGGCAAACCTTGAGTCCTAGACCCTCAGAAAGACTAAAAGTAGCTACTCTAGGGTGGAAATAAAGTCCTTATATATCAATAACATTAATTAACCCACACTATAGGGAGACAACCAATAAAGAAGAAACCTCCTACACACTCATTCACATTCATTGCTTTGACTTTTAGTGGTCACTTATACACGGATTGGAAACCAGTATAGACACGAACCAGACTCATGAAATGGAGTCCAACTAAATTAATGGTCTCAAAGCTTATCATTAACGTAATCTACCTTTCCTTTCAGGGCGGGAAACTACAGACACCACACGGCTCAATTGAGTCTTCTTTAGTGGAATACAGAGTAGGGTAGATGAAGAACCACATAGTATCTTTTATATATATAAGACAACAGGGCGGAAACTCAAAGTTAGACTTTAGGTTTGAGACTCTAGGTTATAAAAGACCCATAAGATAGTAACTAACTATAATGATTAATAAACTATCAAGTAGTAGACCATAGATGGACTTAGAGTCTCACAGCTGTAAGGACTTAAGGTATATGATTATAATTATATTATTAATATCAATCATAACTTAAAGTCAAAGCTTCAGTCTGAGACTCAAAGCCCTAACAGTAATCTCCTTGTAACAATTGGTCTCCCAACATTGGGTCTTTATAGCCTAAAGTCTCCACTTTAGCCCTCAAATAAAGTCTTATATATCAGTCACTTCAATTAACCCACACTATAGGGAGACCATGGATATATTGGTCTTCTCAAACTATCGGGTATGTAGGAAGACTCATAGTTATTGTTCACTGGGTATAGAGACGGAAGAAGATAAGCCCATAGAAAGACCCATAGAGGAGACTATCTACCTGACAATAGGTTTCCTTTATGTGTTGGACTATAGGCTGTCTGAGGCTGTCCTACGTGTGTTCCTGTAGTTTGAAGGCCTATAGGAACTTCAAGTTAAAGAGGTGGTAAGGCTTAGGGTCTTGACTAGGGTTTAGGACTCTAGGTTTTATCACTTACTTTATTATTATTATCTTTATTATAGGTGGGCTCAAATCTGAGCTGAATGACTACCCGCAATAAATGCGGTCAGTAGGTTATCCCATCCCGCAATAAATGCGGAGTGACTTTTCTGTCCAACCATTATCAAACCAAGTGTCTATCACAAGACCATATCATTAACTCAAGTCATTCTGTTTGCATCTTGTTGCCTGTAAGTCTCCCTATTGTTGGGGTCTTGAGTAGGCTTATAGGGTGTGACTTCAGGATGCAAACAAAAGGAAATCAACAATATGTCTACTAACACTATTACTTCTAATCAAGAAGCTTTCTTAACTCGTGCCATTAAATCGGGTGAAGGACGCATTGAGATTGGCGAATTAGCCACTGCTTTAGGTAAGCAGAAAAACAATATGATTCGTAAGCTAGAAAAGAGTTTTGACGCAGAGTCACTTTTCAAAATGAAAAGTCACTTTTCTGTCTTTAGTGGTATCAATAGAAGTGTCGAAAGAGAAGTCTCTACTTATATGCTAGACCCTAAAGTCGCTGGAGCCTTAGCTATGAGCTATGACTTACAGTTAGGTGTCAAAGTATTGACCATCTTAGAAGAAGCTATCAACACTATCGAACAAGTGTCTAAAGCTACTACCTTGAGTCAAGCTAAGGAAACCACTACAGACTTCTTAACTAAGCATAAAGCCTGTCTAGAGTACAAACCTAATGCCACAGAGAAAGAAGACCGTAGCGTAGCTCTAAGACGTCTTAACCGTAGAACACTCGGAGGTCTAGACTAATGCTAGTAGACCCTAAGACCCCAAGAGGCAAACTAATCTTACGTTATAGAGGCTGGAGAACTGAGCATATAGTCAAAGCTTTAGGTCTCCCACCTCTTGACGACTCTAGACCAAAGTACACCAGAGACACATTAATCAACATGATGGTCGATATTAAGATGGCTGTACGCGAAAAGTAAGCCTCAATTCCTGAATCTTTTAAATGTAGCTGAGTGATTATAAGAGACTTTATGTAAAGACTCTAAGTTATTTCGCCTACATCTACCTACTTGAGAATGACTGATGCGGAGAGACCCTAAGTAATTAGGTGACCGATAGTTCTTAACACTATAAACAACCTCTCAAGAAGGAGATATTAATATTATGAGTTTATTTGATAACCACAGTTGGCAACTAGAAGTCACTGACATTGATACCTATAGCAACACTGTAAAGCTAGATGGTGTCTCTTATCCTTTATCGTTAGCTATGAAGACCCTTATCCCTGCTTATGTTAATAACCTATCGCCTAACTCCTCGGCTGTCATCAACCTGTTAAAGCAATTGGTCGAAGCTGGAGTAGTACTTAAAGCATTCTTTGACGT
Organism: Proteus cibi; assembly: GCF_003144405.1. Classification (GTDB taxonomy): domain Bacteria; phylum Pseudomonadota; class Gammaproteobacteria; order Enterobacterales; family Enterobacteriaceae; genus Proteus; species Proteus cibi. The sequence goes on along the minus strand of NZ_PENW01000018.1, from coordinate 88,338 downwards.
CCCTGTACTTAAAGCTTATGAAGCCTACAAGGTACAAGAAGCTAAAGAGTTAGCTCAAGCACAACGTATGCGTGAACAACAAGAGGAACGCTTTAAGGAGCTCAATAAGACTCCTGAGCAATGGGCTAAAGAGAAAGCTCAAGCTGAGGAACGTAAACAATATCTACGTAAGCAAAGCGAGTTAATCCGACAAGCTGGCTCGAATATTGGTCGTTCTAAAGCTGATGTCCTAGCTGGTCTAGGCGATATCAATTGGGCTGAGGATTAATAGCAGCTAAGAAACTATAAGCTGGTGGACTCTAAGCTATGAGTCTACCTATAACTAATTATATACAAAGAAGGATAATAATATATGTCAAGCAATAACGTACAACTAGAAGTATCTAAAGTAACAGCTACAGCAAACCTTAATGAGCTACAAGATGGAACCAACTTAGGGTCTCAATATAAAGCTCCTAATGATAAAGTAGTCCACACTGAGTCTATGACTTTCCGTGAAGAGACTACAGGCTTTGCTTGGGCTTCTGATAGTCCTGAGTACCATAGTATTGAGCCTGCTAAGTCTCCAGCTATCTACGCTAAGACCTTAGAGTCTACTTTACGTCAAGGACTCAATGCTATTAAAGACGATACACAATCAGTCAATTCTGTATTCCCTGTAGAGTTCTTACCTAATCGTACCGATGTCCCTACTCCTATTATTCGTCATCTATTTAATGACCGTACTGTAGTTACTGCTACAAGTGGAGACTGGACTAAACCACAGAAAGCTAAAGCTATGGCTGGCAGTGAAATCATGACAGAACCATCTAATAAGGCTATCTTATTGTCTTACAGCATTCCGTTGTATGACTTCAAGGTAGAGTCAGGCTTTACTCATGCAACCCTAGTTGGTGATATGACTAACATCATTGACAATATCTTAAAGGATATCAACTCAAAGGTTGCTGGTCAGTTGGCAGACTCTAAGTTAGTCCGTAAGGTTGATGGTGGTAAACTTGAGGGTAAACTCTTTGATAAAGGTCAAGACATCTTAGACGCTATCACAGAAGCTACTGATTCAGCTTTAGGCTCTGAGGTCAACGAATACGGTTTAGTTATTCATGAAGACCTAGTGAAAGCTTTAGTCTCTGTGGCTCGACGTTCAGGCTTTGGCGGTGAAGATGGTCTAGAGGAAATGCTAGGGACTGATTACTGTTCTTACAATGGTGAAGACAAAGGTGTATTCCTGATGCCTAAAGCATTTACAGGTCTTAGCTTCGCTCCACCTAAAGTAGACAATGAATGGTTTACTACTATCTTAACTCGTGATACAGACCGTCAAGCTTTCGTGTTAGAGGTTATCGCTAAAATGTATATCCTTAATGAAGCTTCTACACAGATTAAAGATGGTGTTCATAAAGCTGATGCTATCTTACCAGTAGTCACCAACATTACATTCACTAAGTAATGACCTAAAGTCAGGAGACCATGAGTCTTCTGGCTCTACAACCACAAGGAGACTATAAGTCTATGCAGATGGAAGACAAAAAGATGTTAACTTATAGTCTAATCAGGCTTGTAGTCTACGTCACTTTATTAACTCTATCAGTCTGTGGGATTATAAGCCTTACAGCTTTAGAGACTGTAGGAAGCTTTACAGACGTTATGCTTAAGTAATAGATGGAGACCTAGGGTCTAGAGACCAATTGTTTTTATAACAAAAATCTGAGGTCTCTCCTAATATAAAGTAGATACCAAAAGTCCCCATAGCCCCACTTTAAGCACCACAAGAAGCCCTACCCACTTAAAGCTATTGACTTAAAGCTTATTGACAATGAGTCTTACTATGTGTAACTATAGCTGTAACCATTAGGACTACTCAAGACTTAAGAAACAATAGGTTACAAGCGATACTTCGATTCCCTTCGCCCGCTCCAAATAACCTGCCAACTTATCTCCCAACCTTTATAAATACATTATTTTCCAAATTTGTGACTATATTGGAATTCATCTAAACGACGATATAACGTATTTCTATATTACCAAATCGATACAATACATTGATGTGCATAATTTGTTTTTATAAATTGAATTGAAGGCATAATAAAATGATATGGTTTGGTGTGCTTTTATCAGCATAAGGTTAGGATATTAGTATTCTTTACTTAACATACAATTTAACTAAGGAAATTATATGCATTTAGAGTTTAAAAAACTCTCACAGATAGATCCCTTACATATTGTAGAACTCAATAATCATCCTGCGGTTTTACGACAAATGCCTCTGGGTAGCCCTAATTTTGATATTGAAAAAAGTATTTTATGGGCAAAAGAGAAAGATTCTCAATGGAACGATAATGGATATGGCCCTTGGGCATTTGTTATTGATGGTGTATTTGCTGGATGGGGTGGGCTTCAGAAAGAAGGAGATGATGCAGATCTTGCCTTAGTTCTTCATCCCAACTTCTGGGGAGTAGGTAAAATAATTTATGCTGAGATTATTCGTAGAGCATTTGATGAAATGAAGATTGAAAGCATCACAATTTTACTTCCTCATTCAAGGAGGGTAGCCAAAACAGTTTCTCGTTATGGATTTAAACCTGATGGGGAAGTTTGTTTTGATGATATTAGCTTTCAGCGCTTCAGATTATTTTCAGATAAAAATAGAGTTGTTTAATTCTATTCCTATTAAATAGGCGAGTTGTTTTTATCGCCTTATGTATATCCTTTCTATTTTATCTTCAACTATTTTTTCTTTAACTATCCTTATTTGTTCTTATCGCAATCATTATATCAACAGTATGATTTTAAATGGTTTTATTTTTTTTATATTAAATTATAAAAAATGATATATAAGTAACATTTTTGCTTCTTTCATCTAACTCCTTTTATGTATGGAAAATAAAAAATCAATTTATAAAAAACTTTAGTAAAAAATTAAAATAAATTGAAAAAGTGTCGATAAGAGTACATTACGCTCTATTGGGCTTACTTTATCTTGTTAGTTGGGAAATTCGATGCAGAAACTTCGTAACATTACTATTCGTCTGATGATGGCGATCATTCTGGGGATTTTATGTGTGTTATTTGGCAGTGTCAGTCTTTATAGCGCATGGTCATTATCACAAATATCTGAAGGCAACCAATCTGATAATCAAATAATAAAACAAATGGCTGCACTCAGTCAGGGAAATGATCAGTATTTTCGATTTACTTCTCGATTAAATCGTCTCATTGAGGAGAAAGCAGAAGGCAAAGACGTCGATTTTACACAAGCACAACTGGCGATGGAAAATATGGAAAAACAGATTATGTATATGAAATCTGTTTCTCCTGGGCCAATGGATGCAAAAGTATCAAAAGAGTTGATGGATGTATGGCAAGCACTTTTTGAGCAAGGAGTAAAAAAGCAGATGGAATTGGCGCTCAATGGCACTATCGAGCAATATCAACATCATGCAAAAAATGTAACACCTGCGTTGAGTCGTGAATTAGGTAATGTGAGTGAAAACTTTAATAATGTCGCAAATATAAAAATTGATAGAACAATTGAAGAGGTGAATGAGCTTATTGAAGTGACACAAATTGTTATTATTATAAGTGCTATCTTAGGAGGGATTATTCTGTTCCTCACTGATCGCTATTTAGTGGCAATGTTACAAAAACCACTTGAAAGTATTCGACAACATTTTGTGAAAATTACCGAAGGTGATCTGAGTCAGCCATTAGAGCCTTTTGGGAATAACTGCGCTGGGCGATTAATACCATTATTAAATGATATGCAGAATAATTTGCATGAAGCGGTAAGTACAATCCGGATGGGAAGTGACAGTATTTATCGTGGTGCATCTGAAATTGCGAAAGGAAATAACGATTTGGCTTCTCGTACAGAAGAGCAAGCAACGGCATTAGAGCAAACAGCTGCAAGTATGGAAGAGATAACAGCCGCTGTGACTCAGAATATGGAACATGCCTATCAAGCGAGAGAATTAGCTGAAATTGCATCAGTGACCGTAGAAAAAGGCAATGAATTAGCGGAATCGGTTGTCACAACAATGGATGGGATCTCTAATAGTTCAAGTAAGATTGCAGATATCATCAATGTCATTAATAACATTGCATTTCAAACCAATATACTTGCTTTAAATGCATCCGTAGAAGCGGCAAGGGCTGGTGCTCATGGTCGAGGATTTATGGTTGTCGCTAATGAAGTGCGTAATTTAGCCGGAGATAGTGCCAAGGCAGCTAAAGAGATTGAAGTTCTTATTGCTGATTCTACAACGCGTGTAAAAAAAGGTGCTCGATTAGTCACTGATATGGAAAAAACGATGGAAGACATTTTGACAGGAGTTAAACAGGTAACGTCAATAATGAAAGAAATCACTATTGCATCTGAAGAACAAAGCAAAGGCATTGGTCAAGTGAGTGTGGCTATTACTCAAATGGATGGTGTAACACAACAGAATGCCTCTTTAGTTGAACAAGTTTCAGCGGCTGCCATTTCATTAGAAAGACAAACTGAAGAATTACAGTTATCGGTACAAAAATTCAATCTTGCTCATCGTTGATATAGAAAAATTTTATAAAGTGTGTGTCTAAAGTGGTAAGTTTTTACTCGTTAGGCGCATAATAAACCTAAAGTTTCCATTTTTCTTATTCTTGTTTTTATTTAAACGTAGAAACCCGTGTCATTTAGTCATTGATTGAGTATTGAAACAGCAATAGTTTATGAATTTTCTCGTGAGAAACAGAGAATGATTATCCAAATTAAGTCAGCCATAAATATAATGTTATTTCGTTTATACTCAATCAATTAAAAAACACTTTCTATTTTAACTTTCATAGTCAATCAATCATTGATTATGTTAAAGCTTGAAGCAATTTTATTTTTTAAAGGTGTAGGTATAAATCCTCGCTAATATAAATAATAAAGAAAGAGGACTGTAAATGTGTCTTCAATGTTTAGAGCATTTTTTTTATATACTGGTGTGTCTTGCTTATAACATCTTGGTATTGAGGATGATTGATATAAGCTTCATTGACGGTTTTATTTATATCGTGGATCGCTATTTCTTTTTGTTTATCTGTCAAAGTCAATAATAAGGCTTTCAAAATTACTTTTACTGCCGCTATTTCATACTCTATATTGACAACTTTTTTATCCATAAGATCCTCAAAAACACGATAATTTATTGCTGTGTGATAAATTATTTTTCATATTAATTAATTGTTTAATTAAATCCAAGAAAAAATTAAATTGATAAAAGAATATATAAAATTATCGCATTTTTTCATTAGAACAGTAAATATGAGAATATTTGAGATGTGGGGGAATAGATGCTCAGTAAATTTAACTTAGTGTTGTACTAATGAAAGGAAAATGCTGGTATATCCTATATAAAATAATCAATAGGATGCTATTAGCACCCTATAAAAATTAGGGTGTAATTTTAATAACAATAGCGAATATCGTTTCCATTAGGCTTGAGTCAGCTTCTTCACATATTGTTCAGTTAAGTTAATAACTTCATTGAGCTGAGGGTATTTGTTCGATGTATCCTCAAGCACGATAGATATATTGCCCAACATATCCCTTCGTTGTTTATCACTCAGTGTGGAAAGTAAAGATTTGATAACAATTTTTAGAGCAGCAACTTCGCATTCAATTTCTTTTAAATTTTTATCCATGATTTACCTGCCAGTATTTAATGGATGAGTAATATAGGTAATTTTTTTGTTTATCACAATTATCGAAGCATATTATTTAGAGATGTATCGCACATTATGGTTAATACTCTAATCTAATATAAATTATTAAAAATAATTATCAAATTGTAATTTTTATAGGTTGCAGTAGGTTGAGGTTTTATTGATATTCACTGGCTTTAGACCGAATAAGATAATGATTAAATTTGATCTTAAGTCTGATTTCATTTAAATTTCTTTATTTTTTTGGTTGTATAATAAACAAATTTTTTAATTGTAATAAAAAATATATCTTTTAAAGATAGTCTATTTTTGTCTTATTTTATCGAATGCTGAACTGAACAAGAATATTGTTAATTTTTATCTATGAAATATTAAAATTTTATTTGTCCGTAGAGATATTATAACCAAATAAATTACATTAACTTGAATAAAAAAAGAAAAAGAGCTTATGTTTTTCACATAAAACTCTTTTTTAGTTTATTTGATTACTGATTATTTTGCTTCACAAACGCAACGTAGGCATCAACCCAGTTTTGCATAAAATTTGCTGTTTTTTCTGAAAATTGCCCATTCTCAACCATTCCGTCATACCATTTTAGATAACATTCTGGTTGATTTAAGGTTGGCATATTCAGGAAAGCTAACGAATTACGTAAATGCTGTTGAGCTATTGCTGTACTAATATTACCAGTTGAAACACCAATAATACCGGCGGGAATTTTATCCCAAGCATTTGTTCCATAAGGGCGAGAGGCTTGGTCAATCGCATTTTTAAGCGCGCCAGGTATTGAACGGTTATATTCAGGTGTAACAAAGATGATACCTTGGCACGTTTTTATTTGTTGCTTGAAATCGATAACAGAAGAAGGCGTGTGACTGTCATCGTCTTGGTTATAGAGAGGAAGTGCACCAATATCGATAAACTGACAGGTAAATTCTTTAGGAAATAACTTAATTAAGGCATGTGCTGTTTGTTTATTAAACGAATCTTTTCTTAAACTGCCGACAACGATACCAATTTTAAAATGGCTCATTTTAGTTCTCCTATTTCGAAGGATAAAATGAATATCAATGCCTATATTAGATATTCATTAATTGATTTTATCCACAGTATTAAAAAACAGCAACAAAATATAAGCGTATTTTTTACACGTAAATTACGTAAATAAATGATAAAATTAGTATTATTATTTTTATTATTATCTGGTATTATTCCAGATATATAAAAAACGATCAGTTGATATGACAACATTTTTACTAAATAAATCCGATATTCAAGATCCGATGTATTTAGTGTGATGTAAGTAGTATTTTAAGAAAAAACAAATGAAATGATAGGAACACTCATTGCAACCAAGGGTGTTAGCCTATTTATTTAGTATGCAGTAGGTAATAGAAAATTATAATAAAATGGCTTAAAATGCGACAACTCATATGCTCTTATTTAAGACTGATCGGAATTAAGGAAAAATGATGTCCTTATTACAAAATAAAAAGAATGTTCTCGCTGTATTTATGGCAACCAGCGTCCTCGCCCTATCTGGGTGTGCGTGGACTGATCACACTCGTCCAATTGAAACGCCAGCTCAAACTACACAGCCAGTAGCAACAACTCAGCCTGTAGCAGCAACTCAACCAGTGGCAGTTGCACAACCGCTTTCTATGGCACCCGCAGCAGAGCCTGCTGATAGTGGTGTAGATGCAAGAAAATTGGGGCTAGCACCGCAAAGCGCTTGTATCAAACAACTTGATTCTTTGAAAACTTTTTCTCCATCTGACTATCAATCAATGATGAGCTCATTTAAAGAAATTAGCGAAATCAATGCGATGTACCGTAGTGTTCAAAGCACAGCCAGTAAAGATAGTTTAGATTTATTAAAAATGAGTATTGAATCAAAAACAGAAGTTTTATGTGCAAAAGTTCGCTATTTGTCGATTATGTCCGTTAATTCGACATTAAAAAAATTAGGTGAATAATTACTATGAAATTAAAGCAGAGTGTTTGTCTCGCTTTTATGCTGTTTCCAACACTATCGTTTGCCAATAATGAGTTTAATTCTGTTATTGAAGATTTTGACCGTTATTTTGAAACGCAAGAGCCAATTAAAATTGAGCCTAAAACATCTGCTACAATTTCATCGTCAACGAGAACCAGTCAGGCTAATCGTGGAGTAAACCGCACCGCAACAGTAACTCAACAAACAAAACCAGAGCAACGAGTTAAACCTTCTACGCCAGCAAAAACAGATAATCAGGTAGTCGAACCTGTTAAGACTCCTGATATCACGTTGGCAGAAAATTGCCCTGTATTACCTGTTAATTACTCAAAATTAAAGAGTGATTACACTCGTTATTTAACACCGTTGCTTTCATTTATTCCGATTAAACCGCAATTTACGCCAGAGGATCTTAATCGTTATAGTTACAGAGATAATGCAACGATTTATAACCCATTAGCGCTTTATTCAAAAGAAAGTTATGCAAGGCCTCAGCGTAATGACAACGTCTTGTTAGATATTATTCCAGGAACATTTTATTCTGTTACGGCCATTCCTTTTCACTTTGCATATCAGTTCAATCGTTCAGTTCTCGATCATAAACAGCCTCTTTTTAATAAAACGCTATTAAATCGTTTAGCCGATACGAGAAATAAATACCAAACGCTTTATCAGAAATACACTGAGCAGGTAGCTATAACAAAAGCGCATTTAGAAAAACTTCAAAATGCAAATAACCAAATTAAACAACTCGAATTAACGCTGGCTGAAACAGAAGAAAAATTAGCTACGGCGAACAACTTACTGACTGATGACACGTTAAAACAGGCTGTTGCCAAGTTACAAAGCGATTTAGAAACAATAACAAAAGAGCGTGACTTATTCGTTCAGCAATTAGCTGAAAAAGAGAACGTATTACAGGCAACAACGGTAAAAAATACAGAGTTAGTAAAACAGCAACAAGATTTTGAAAAGCAAGCAGAAATACTTAAAACGTTAGAGGCGAAATATACTCAGCTAGAGCAAGAAAAAGAGCAATTACAATCTCAGTATCAACAGGCTCAGGTTCTGTTAAAAGATGATAGCGCCAAAAAAGAGATTGATAGATTACAAAATTCATTTGAAAGCATAAAAGTAGAGCAAGAGAAGTTAATTAGCCAATTAAATGAAAAGCAGGCACTGCTCGCTAAAATTGAACAAGAAAAGGAAGCGCTGCAAGCTCAGTATGTTGAAGCTCAGCAATTGTTAAATGGTAACAATAAGCAAAAAGAACAAGAATTAGCTAATTTAGAAGCCGCAAAAAATAAAGAGATAGCAACATTAGAAAATTCGTTATCAACAATAACGGCGGAGCAAGATAAATTAACTAAACAACTCACAGATGTACAAAATCAATTAGCGACAATAAAGAAAGAGAAAGACGATGTGCAGACTCAATTTGCACAGGCTCAACTTTTGCTAAAAGATGACTCTGCGAAAAAAGAGATAGATAAATTACAAAGCACATTATTGAAGATCACATCAGAACGTGAAGATTTATCTAAAGAACTCGCACTAAAAGTCGCAGAAGCAGAAAAGCAACAAGATGCTAATCGCAAACTTGTTGAGGAACAACGTAAAGAAATAGCACAATTACAAACACAAGTTGAAAAAAGTAATCAGGAACAAATTCAGCTTAATAAATCGCTTTTAGCTGCCCAACAACAAAAAGAGCAGACGGATGAAAAACTAAAAGCAATTCCAGAATTACAATCACAGTTAGATAATAAAATAACTGAATTAGCTGACTTGAAGAAGAGTTTATCTGCTGGTGAAAAAGCCGTTGATAATTTAATTACGGATAAAAATAACCTGATAGCTAAGTTAGAGAAAGCGCAAAGTGAGCTATCGAATAAATATCAAACATTAGATACACAATTTAAAGAGAATAATATCGCATTAGCGCAAGTCACCACGAGCAAAACAGAAAGTGAGAAAACGTTAGCATTGCTAGAAAAACAACTCACTGAAAAGCAAAATACAACAGATAAATTGAGTGCTCAATTAGCTGAGGCAAAAGTACAATTAGAAAAACAAAATACAGAAAGCACACAGCAAATTAGTACATTAAAACAACAGCAAACAGAATCTATTGCTAAATTAAATGAGCAAATAAAAGCAAAAGATGCAGAATTAGCGAAAGTTAATACAGACACTAGTAATATTTTAAAAGAAAATAAAACGCTAAAAGAGCAGCTTGAGAAAATGGCGGGCGAAGGGCAAATGATTGCTGGGCAACTTGCTTATGCTTATTCGATTATTGGAAAAGATAATGCCCAGCGTAATAAATCCATTTTATCTGAGATCCAAAAACAAAATTACGTGCAATATGACGACAATACCTATTTTAAAATTTTAAAACAAGGTAAACCCGTTACATCAATTGCAGGTAAAACAGTTGTCTTCACTATGCATGAAGAGCTAACGGATGGCACGGTGACGATTAATTATGATAAAGCTAAGCCTCTTATCTTACCTTATCGTCAATTACCACTACCATTGAATACCTTCATTGCCAAAGCAGGTATCAATGGTAAAGCTAAAATTTATATAAAACCAGGTGGTGGTTATGGAAAAAATGGTGTTCCAGGGCAAGTGCCTCCAGAATCCATGTCTATCGTGACAATTGAAATCTTAGATATAAAATAGAATAATGAAAAGTTAACATCAGCTCTTCTCTTTTTATTTAGAGAAGAGCTGAAATTTTATTATCGCCATAAAAATTCATCGTTTTTTAAACAAAGTTCTCTTTCTAGTAGCCAATCTTTTAATTTTTGACAATTTTCAGGATGTTCTGGAATGCTGTTTAAAATCGCCCATAGCGGTTTTATCAATTCTGAGCGTGGGGTGACTCCTTGGATATAATCTAGAGTGTTATTAATTTCAATATTAAAGACAGGTTCATTTTTCCAACTCTCTAAAAGTAATGTGATGTCTTTTTGTAGTAGATCATTAATCACAATTAATCGGACTTTATCTGAGTTTAGTTTGATATTGATGTCATCTAAAGATAAAAAAGAATCACTGGTATTTGATAGCTGTTTACTTTCGAATGACTTAATATTTTCACACTGCTTAATTTGAGACTCTAGCTCTCTTTGGGTTTCATAAAGTGTGAATAGTTGAGGGGTAAGATGCTGAACCCAGTAAATAAATAGAGGCTTTATAACAGCTTGAATTAAGCGCATATGTTCATTGATATTGACAGTGGCTCTCAAGGATTTATCCCAATCCATTGGTGTTAAAGTAGAATGTGCTTGTTGCGTATGAAATGAACGAGCCACGTCAACAATATCACGAATTTCTTCTTTAGTGATATTAACAAAACAGTATTTTTTTCGCAAAAACCAAGCCGACTGTAATAAATTATCTAAACTTTCACGACATAAAACACGAGTCAGTATTTTTATTTGTTGTTCATTAACATCGCATGCAGTAACGATATTTTCATTTGAACGGAAAGAAAACTGTAGATCAAACAACTTATCTACAGTTTCTTTATCGTTATTTGCCATCATTTTTTTTAATAAAGCCAAATAGTCATAATAATGGGCTTGTGGGGTATGCTTATTTTTTTTGATCACGATATAGAGCTCACTCATAAGAATAAATTTTAAACATTCTAACTATGAATGGCTTTTAGATATTATGATATTCGGTCGGATTTTTTATAATTTTGATCTGAGATTTCTCGCTTTACTTGGTGTCATATTAAAACGACGGTGATAGCTTTGTGTAAAGTATGATTGGCTTGAAAAGCCTGACTCCATTGAAATATCGACAATACTCATTTCAGTGTTCAGTAGCAATTGGTGTGCGTAAATAATCCGCCTTTCACAGATCCATGTTCTTGGTGAAGTACCATAAACATGATTAAAAAGTTCTTTAAACGTTGTTAGCCCCATTCCAAATTCTCGAGCAAATTGTTTAAGCTTCCAATTTTTTAAATGGTTTTTTTCCATAAAAATCTTTAAGCGGTCAACTTGACGATGGCTAAGCTGGCGCAATAACGCCATTAAGTCAGAGCCTTGTTCAGTTGAAAGTAATAGAATTAAAAGCTCTTCGATACGTAATTGTGTAAAAGTTTCAGGACAAGACTGAACAGTAAGATACTCAAAACCATTACTACAAAACTGAATAAGAGGTGAGTTTTGAAAACAAATAAAGGCATTAGAAAACTCTTCATCTCTTTCTATTTGGCACAAGATATCGTTGTACTTAGACATGAAATTTCTTAAGAAGTCATCAGAAAGAGGGATATAAATAATATCGGTAGGCTCTGCACCGAGTGTTTTTATTGTATAGCTACCTTGTTGTAGGAAAAGAACTTGATTTTCGTTAGTTGTCACTGTGTCAGTACAATTTTGTAATGTCAGTGCATTCTTTCGAATAAGAAAAATCGCCTTTCGTTCATTTTCTAGTATTTGGTATTGTGGATAAAAATAAGATCTTTTTTGAATAGCACAATCATATCGTTCGGTTTTGTCACACTGTAATGTATTCATTTTTCGCCCAAAATTATTATATAAGTATCACTGCATTTTTATAAATTTAAATATCAGAATATTTATAAAAACACTTCTTTATTATTGAGTGTTATTAAAAATAAAAAAGAGACTATTTTCTTTAATTTGATGTGGTTTTTTTTTAGATATTAGGCATTGCATTTTATTTTACTAATTTAAGATAAGTCATTTTGTTAATTTAATGATATTCTTTATAAATTGCAAAAAGAAATTAAATATAATGAGTTTTTTCTGTAAGGAGTTTAGTAATAGTATGAGTATTAATGTAATTAATCATTTACGCTTTATGTTGAGTTAAATAAATTTCATATATAACAAATAGTTGATCTTGTTTTTTTTCTTTACAGTGTAAAAAAATAGTAAATGCATTTAAAATGCAAATTTTATTATAAATACTAAATCGTAATAAATATGGAAACCAATTGTTATAAATATATTAAAGATATGAGTGTGAAATAAAAATATAAAGAAAGATAAAAATCGAAAAAATAAAAATAAAAAACATCCGTTATATTAACATTGGTTACCATTTTGCTGTTGACATATAATATAATTTATAAAATCAAAAAATAGTACATAAAAAATGGCTTGTCTGCTTTATTTTTCACCTTTTTTTTCTATTACTATTGTGATGAAGATCTCTTATTTTTTGGCTAAAGTTTAAATAAATTCAATTCTAGATGCTGAATTTTTTTGAATGAATTTTCATCAAAATATGGGGGCGAGGTGTAATATGTTAATTTTTAATGAAAAATATTTATCTAAATAAACTGAGGATTATCACGATTTATTCACATTAAACGTAGATTATTAAAATAGTCAGTTTTATCTCTTAATTTAATTAAATTTTATTTTACTCTAGGAACAAATCAAAAAACTAAAAGGTAATAATAGGCTTATTACTGGCATTATACTTGCCATCTATTTATTAGAATGGTGAATGCATAAGTGTATTTATTGTCAGGGAGGTAAGGATATAGCTAATTATGGAGAATAAGCGAACACTGCGAAATATTATATTCAGCGGGATATGGATAATTTGGACTCTTGCCTTAATTGCCTTTTGGCGTTATCAGATGGCTGGTGAATTTTTGATTATTCTAATCCTAATTTTTAGCATTACTATTTATTCTATGACGTTGAGGTTAAAAAAAACCGCTATGTTTAGTCGTAAAACTGAAACACCAAAAGCAGCAGAGCCTGTTGCACCAGTAATAACAGAAGAGAAAAAACCGATGCCAGAGCAAAAACTATACACGATTATTGCAAAAGGAACGGTATTCCAGGGCGATATTAATGTGGAAGGCGATATCCAAATTTGGGGGAAAGTCGCGGGCAATATTAATGTTAAAGATGGCGTTATTCGTGTTATGCATGCAGGGCAAGTTGAAGGCGAATTAACCGCACCTGATATTATTATTGATGGTTTTGTAAAAGGTATCTGCGCTGCAAATAATTTAGATATCTTAGAACATGGTGAGTTACGTGGTACTAGCCGTTGTGGCAGTATGTCTATTAAACGTGGCGGTATTTTTACTGGGCAATCAGAGCAAGTTGAACATCAAGCCAAATCGGTTGCTCAACAACGCGTTGTCTCAATAAAAGAAAGCTCTAATGCAAATAAAGATAAAGTTATTGCACCAGTAGAAAACCAACTAAAAGAAAATAAAAAATAAAGCATCAATTTTCTTTTCATTGTTCGTTGCTTACTCTATTTTATCGCTATTGTCTTAATTTTATAGAAACAGAGAATAACGATGAATTTAGAGACTCCCAGACTACACCTAAGAGAATGGCGTGAAAGTGATAAAGCGCCATTTTTTTCTGAAATAAACGCTTCATCTGAAGTGATGCGTTATTTTCCTTGCATTTTATCTCAATTAGAAAGTGATAATATGGTTGAGACTATCCGTGAAAAATTTATTCAACAAAATGGATGGGGAATGTGGGCAGTTGAATTAAAAGAGACTCAAGAGTTTATTGGTTTTGTTGGGTTAAATATTCCAACGGCACCTTTGCCATTTAATCCCTGCGTAGAAATTGGTTGGCGGATTGCAAAAAGGTTTTGGCGAAAAGGTTATACCTATGAGGCGGCTTTAGCTGTATTTAAATTTGCTTTTGAGACGTTGGGGTTAGAGGAAGTAGTTGCTTTCACCGCAGTTTCAAATCTTCCCTCTCAAGGTGTAATGCAAAAACTCGGTATGCATCAATCTGATCATTTCTTTCATCCAGCATTAGATAAAACACATCCTCTAGCTGAGCATGTTTTATACCGTTTGAAGAAATCCGAATTTACTTTTCAGTCGAACGTATAGAACGCTTTTTTTCAGGAAGTGGAGGAACAGGCTTTTTATCATCAATAAGATGGCGTATTGCTAAGATCGGATGGTAAATTAACATTCGTGGACCCGCCCAACGCATGATTTTTTTCATCGCTTCTCGTTTAGCGGGCTGATAACAATGAATAGGGCATTGTTTACAAGCTGGTTTATCTTCACCATAACGACATTTATCTAATCGGTTATAGGAATAGTTGATTAATTGTTGATAATAATCTGAGTCAGCTTCAGGATGCGAATGAGCATAAAGGTGAACCATTTTTTGAATGGTTTTTTTCTCACGATTTATTCTTTTTCCTGACATATCTTTCTCTCTTGGCTTATATTGTATTTCATATGCATCTTATCATTTAGCCGATAGAGACGCTAAAATATTATTTCATGTGTAATGATAAAAAATTTTTCAAAAAGACTTTTCTTTTTTCTTGGAATATACTACTGTATTTATATACAGTTTATTTGCCTTTAAATGGTGAAACCAATGCGTGTGGAAATTTTATTTAATAAACAATCTAAGATATCTGACTCATTATTTCCGCTCTTAGAACACGAACTGAGAAAAAAGATCATTCCAGAATATCCAGATATGCAGTTTCGTATTGCCTTTAGTAGCATGAATTCGATTCAAGTTACGGGCATAAAAGATGAAACTAAGCATGAACACATAATGGAACTCATTCAGAGTGTTTGGGAAGATGATGGTTGGTTGCAAACAGACGATGAATAGAATGCAGTCAATAAAGTAATCACGATTGTCAGAACGAATTGGCTTTTTATTTGTTTATATAAAAAGCCAATGACATAGAAAAGGAAATCACTGGCAATCGAGCTTTAAAACGGTATATCTATCAATGATGACAAATCTTATTCTCACTCGTTGTAAATCCCCCCTCTGCTGGAATAAATTTACCTTTCCTTTCTAAAAAATCAACTAATTCAGTTGCTGTCATATTTTCAGCTGAGCAAGTATGAAAACGTGAGTCATTGCCGAATTGTTTATGGATAGCATCAATCAGCGATGTTTTAGTAAATGCCGTCTCTGAAGAAAGGATCATTTGCAAAACTTCATGACCATGTATTGATGACATATGGAGCCCCCTAAGAAATTAAAGATATATTCATTATGCATCTTTATGGGGCGGTATCTTTGTTTTTAATCATAAAAAGCGATGACATTATATCATCGCTTAAAAAGCGCTTTATTTTTCACTTCGTTGAAGTATTTTTTGCATTTCATCTTTAAGATGAAGCTTTTCTTTTTTTAGTTTGGCAACTTCATCGTTATAACCAGCTCCGTTGGGGCCTTCTAATTTAGCAATTTCTTGATCGAGTCGATGGTGTTTATCGTAGAGAGCTTCAAAGCGAGGATCACTATTTCTTAATTGAGAAACAAGGGCTTGTTGATCTGAGAACATATAACCTCCTATGAAAAGAAATTGGGTCTCTATTTCAGTATAATCATAGATAGCTTATCTGCATGGTGATGTATCACAAATTTACATTTCATGAAAAAACGTGATTTTTCTTTTTAAAACATTCAGAATTATCCACTCATAGTACTATTTACTAAGATGTTAGCATTCAAGCACTAAAAATATTAGTATTCAGATAACGAGCAATAAAAACATCTGACTAATTTTGTTAACGGCGAAGTGTTCGCTGTAAAAATGGAGAGAGTGATGAACAAAGTAATATTATCTTTAGTAGCAGCAATGTCTTTATCTGCGTGTGCACAAGCTACCGATAGTTTAGATAAAGTTGCGCCTTATCCTAAGGCTCAAGAAAATCAAGTTCGTCATGTTATCGAGTTAGAGAAAAAAGATAATGAAAGCAATTACCAAGTTGAATTAATTATTGGTAAAGAACTTAAAGTAGATTGCAACCATCAATGGTTTGGTGCGGACTTAGATGAAAAAAATTTAGAAGGTTGGGGTTATAGCTATTATGTTGTTGGCGATTTAAATGGTCCAATGTCAACAATGATGGGATGTGCTGACAATACGAAAAAAGATGCTTTTGTACAGGCAAATATGGGATCAGATGCCTTCATCCGTTATAACAGCAAATTACCTATTGTTGTTTATGCACCAAAAGATGTTGATGTGAAATATCGTATCTGGTCAGCGGCTGAGACAACTCAAGATTCAGTTAAAAAATAACAGCCAATTTTATTGAATTGAGCTCATCGCTTACTAAAAAGCCCTTTGTTGTTGAGACAAAGGGCTTTGTTGTTATTTACGCTAAATATTATCGTATAACTAAAACGGACATTTTGGCATGGCGTACAATTGATGATGCCGTTGAGCCTAATAAATAAGAGGAAACATTCGGTCTATGTGACGCAATCGCAATTAAATCAGCATCAATGTGGCGGGCATATTCTAAAATTTCATCTTTTGCGTTACCGACACCAACATTACATATAATTTGCTCATCAGGAATTTTTGCATCTTTAATCATTTCTTGTAATGCAACAAAAGCGAGACGAGTACGTTCTGATGAATCTTTGAATTTTTCAGGAATAGCAGCAAACTCGATACCAAAGAAAAGTTCAGCATTAGGAATAACGGTGAGGAAGTGGATCTCAGGTTTACCCACCTTTGCTATTTGTTCAATGTGAGCGATCAGTTCCTGAGAAAGTTCATCTTCTAAAATATCAATGGGAACTAGGATTTTCTTATACATTACAAACCTCACTTAGCGTTAGTTTAAAATATTTACCATTATCGCTTAATAGCAAAAAATAGCTGTGATCTGTGTTTTAAATAAGAGTGAGAATGATTATTTACTGCTTTACATTATTAAGCATTAAAAATTAAAAACAGTCTGAAATAATATTAATAATATAATGAAAATAAGTTATACACCTTAACTTGTTGACAGAAAAGAAATTAATAATATTGTCTTAAAAATAAATTTCTCTTTTTCTTATTAAAAATAGAAAATGCATAAAAGAATGATTATCAATTATATTATTGTTCTGTATCTATAAGATTTTATTGATAAAAATAAGAGACAGAAAGATTTAAATATGGCATATTAATAGGCAATGACATCTCAATATGATGTCTGGACAGCAATCTTAGTCCCTAAACTGGATTGTTATTCAGAGTCGTCCTTTATCCTCACCAATGAGTTATGGAACCTGAAATAACCTATGGAACTCTATTTATCTATAGCAAATAGAGTAGGCTATTTAAAACCAAATAAGATTATTATTATGACACATAATCACATTGATGATATTGAGTTGGAGCAGGCTGATAATACGCAGTCTGAAAAATTTAAAGCAGCTAAAAAAAGTACGTTAGTGAGTGTTTTTGTCAATATCATTTTATCCATTTGGCAAATTACAGTGGGCTTTTTCTCACATTCTCAAGGTTTAATTGCTGATGGTATTCACTCACTGTCTGATCTTATTGCTGACTTTGTTGTTTTAATTGCCAATAAAGGCAGTCAGAAACAACCTGATGCTGATCATCCTTATGGACATTTTCGTTATGAAAATGCGGCATCACTTATTCTTGGGACAATTTTATTAATTGTTGGTTTAGGAATGGTGTTTTCTGCCATTCATAAAATTTTAGATCCATCGACTATTCCTGAAGTTCATAGTGTTGCTTTATATGTGGCTTTACTTGCATTAGCGGCTAAGGAAGGATTATTCCGCTATATGCTCGCCGTTGCAAAAAAAGTGGACTCAAATATGTTAGTCGCCAATGCTTGGCATGCGCGTTCTGATGCTGCTTCTTCATTAGTTGTTGCGATTGGTATTATCGGAAGTTTAGCTGGATTTAAATTTTTTGACCCATTAGCCGCATTAATTGTCGGACTATTTGTCGGTCGTATGGGATGGCGTTTTACTTATCAAGCTCTACAAGATTTAATGGACAGAGGGGCAGATGAAGAAACGCTAGAAGAGATTAAACAGATGCTGGTTTCAACACCGGGCGTGCAAGGGGTTCATGATTTAAAAACACGTCGTTCAGGTGATTATTTACTCGTAGATGTACATCTTGAAATCAAAGGTGATCTCACCGTCAATGAAAGTCATGCCATTGTTGTTAATGCACGTAATAATGTTTTGCAAAATAAACAGATCTTAAGTGTGATGGCTCACGTTGATCCCGCTTAAATTCATTTGAGCATCTAGTAAAAAAGGTAATGATAGATTTTCATTACCTTTTTTTGTACTTCAAAAAACGCGGTTTACTATTTTAGAAATTGACACAGTTTTCTTCTACCTGATTACTCAGCGCCGCAATCAGATTATCTACTGCACATTCAGCCATCGCATAGCGCGTCTCTTTTGTTGCAGAGCCAATATGCGGAACCGCAACAACATTCTTCATTGTTAATAAAGGTGAAGATGAAGAGAGAGGCTCTTTTTCAAAAACATCCAGTCCAGCACCAGCGAGCTCTTTTTGTTCTAATGCACTAATGAGCGCCAATTCGTCCACCACAGCTCCACGTCCCGCATTAATTAAATAAGCATCAGGTTTCATCATCGAAAATTGTTTTTGACCGATTAAATGATGTGTTTCTGGTGTTAAGGGCAATGTGATACAGACGAAATCAGACTGCTGTAATAATGCCTCTAAAGTGCAGTGCTTCGCCGCAAATTTATCATTCACTTCTGTATATTCTGTGCGAGAGTGATAAAGAATATTCATATTAAAACCAAAGTGTGCGCGCTGAGCTAAAGCTTTACCTATTCGTCCCATGCCAATAATACCCATGGTTTTATGATGAATATCAGTGCCGTACCAATCAGGTGTGATACCTTTAACCCATAAACCTTGTTTAACATTATCCGCCAGTTCAGGAATACGTCTTGCTACGGCAAGGACTAATCCCATCATGGTATCTGCGACGGTGTCTGTTAATACAGTTGGAGTATGCATTAGTTTTATATTACGTTTGGTGAGTGCATTAACGTCAATATTGTCATAGCCTACAGATACCGTTGAAACGGCTTTTAAATGAGGTGCTTGGTTAATAAAATTTTCATCGATATTGCCACCAGCACCTAGTAATCCAGAGGCATTAGCAAGCGCTAAACGGAAGTCATTAGAGTCTAAAGAGAGTGTTTTAAATTGTTTGATATCAGCAAAATCAGATAGTTTGTTGTACAGTTTTTCAGGAAGATTTTGATATAGCACGACAATCGGTTTCATTACATTTTCCTTATATATTCAACGTGCTTATTGGCGGAGCTTATTGTATATAGTTGTTGATTGTTTTTTCCTCGAATTATTTAGAGGAGTGTGTTCTTACCCTCGCTTAAACATATTAGAGGGATGTCTAATAAGGTATGATAAAACGTATTGAATGTCAGTTTTATCATATAATTAACGGATTAATTCAGATGTAACCGTTTACTTTAAATAAGTGTTGTTTTTTCTTGATAAAGAGGTGGATGTGTTACGTATTGCATTAACTTACTGTAATACAATTTTAAACTCCTATTTTTATAAAATGTAATATGTGCGAAAAGCGTGTAAACGTTTACACTAAATGTCGGTTTGATCACGAAATGATTTTGTTGATCTTGCTAAACTCGGTGTCAGTGAACAGAAACCGTCTTGCGCTTTTCCTTTGAATTGAATCAAAAGAGGTGAATGTGGAAATATTAGTAACAGGTGGTATGGGATATATCGGTAGTCATACTTGCGTACAAATGATTGAAGCAGGCATGACACCGATTATTTTGGATAACCTTAGCAATGCGAATGAAGAAGTACTTAATCGTGTTGAAGCTTTAACAGGTAAACGCCCTCTGTTTTATAACGGTGATATTCGAGACGACCAGCTATTAGCATCAATTTTTGCTAAGCATTCTATTCAGTCTGTTATTCATTTTGCAGGATTGAAAGCGGTTGGTGAATCTGTTCAGAAGCCAATTGAATATTACGACAACAATGTTAATGGCACATTAGTGCTAGTGCGTTGTATGCGTGATGCCGGCGTAAAAAGTATTATTTTTAGCTCATCTGCAACCGTTTATGGTGATCCTCAAGTCGTACCTATTACTGAAGATTCGCCAGTAGGGGGCACAACTAACCCTTATGGCACCAGTAAATATATGGTTGAGCGTATTTTATCTGACTTATTTGTTGCTGATGAAAGTTGGTCTATTAGTTTACTGCGTTATTTTAACCCAGTGGGGGCTCATCCATCAGGTACGATGGGGGAAGATCCTAAAGGTATTCCAAATAACTTAACCCCTTATATTTCTCAAGTGGCAATCGGTCGTCGTGAACAAGTGGCTGTTTTTGGTGATGATTATCCAACTAAAGACGGTACCGGTGTTCGTGATTATATCCATGTTATGGATCTGGCTGATGGTCATATCGCAGCATTAAATGTATTAGGTAAAAAAGCGGGCTTACATATTTATAATTTGGGAACAGGTAACGGTACTAGCGTGATTGAAATGATCGAAGCATTTCGTAAAGCAAGTGGTAAACCTATCCCTTATCAATTACAAGCTCGTCGCCCAGGTGATATTGCAGAATGTTGGTCAAGCCCTGCAAAAGCAGAGAAAGATTTACACTGGAAAGCCATTCGTTCAATTGATGATATGGCTGCGGATGCTTGGCGTTGGCAGTTACAAAACCCAAATGGTTATCTGAAATAAGATTTAAAGTATTCAGATCATCTTGAATAAATAAGAGAGAAGGTTATGTCGAAACTGATTTTTGATCCTGTTGAACATCCTCATCGTCGTTATAATCCGCTAACAGGTCAGTGGATTTTAGTTTCACCACATAGAGCGAAACGACCTTGGAATGGCAAAGATGAAAAGCCTCAGATTGCGACACTTCCCTCTTATGATCCTCACTGTTATTTGTGTCCAAACAACACCCGTGTCTCCGGCGATAAAAATCCAGATTACACAGGAACGTATGTCTTTAATAATGACCACTCTGCATTGTTGCAAGACGAGTACTATGTTGATCCTTCATCAAATCCTTTATTTCAAACTCAAGCTGTAAGAGGAATTAGTCGAGTCGTCTGTTTCTCACCTGATCATGGAAAAACGATCCCTGAATTAGCCGTCACTAGTTTACGTAAAATCGTTGATACTTGGGATAACCAAATAGAAGAACTCAGCAAAGAATATCTTTGGGTTCAAGTATTCGAGAATAAAGGTGAAACGATGGGATGCTCTCAACCTCATCCTCATGGGCAAATTTGGGCGAGTGATTTCTTGCCGAATGAATTAGCGCGAAAAGATACGCAATTAAAAGCTTATTTTGAAAAATACGGGCGCAATCTATTAATCGATTATGTTGATGCTGAATGTAAAGATGCAAGTCGTACGGTTGTTGAAACAGCGCATTGGCTGGCGGTAGTCCCTTATTGGGCTTCTTGGCCGTATGAAACAATGTTATTACCTAAAGTACATATTCGAAGAATGAGTGAATTAAATGATGCTCAGCGAGATGATCTTGCTATTGCCATGAAAAAATTAACAAGCCGTTATGATAATTTATTCCACTGTTCTTTCCCTTATTCAATGGGATGGCATTTTGCGCCTTCTTTTAAAGAGGATAGAAATATCGATCACTGGCAATTACATGCGCTTTACTATCCGCCATTATTACGTTCAGCGACTGTGCGTAAATTTATGGTGGGATATGAAATGCTGGCTGAATCGCAAAGGGATCTAACGCCAGAACAAGCCGCGAATAATTTACGTCAAGTAAGTGACATTCATTATAAAGAGCAACGTTAATGACCTGCAATATGGCAAGGTATTTGAATTAATCTGCTTTTTGCACACGAAATAAATTAAATCAAACATCTCATTATTTACATAATGATGTGGTGGGATTTTTATTACTTAATTTTAAGCTAAGGATTTATTATGCAGGCACTTATTAATAATGTGACTCGTTCATTTTCATCTATTTTTGGCTACGTACCTACACATTTTATTCAAGCGCCAGGTAGGGTAAATCTTATTGGCGAACACACTGATTATAATGATGGGTTTGTTTTACCTTGCGCCATTAATTATCAAATGGTCGTTGCCGCTGCAAAACGAGAAGATAATACTATTCGTGTCATTGCAGTTGATTACCAAAATGAAGTTGATGAATTTAGCCTCGATAACACCATTGAGTTTTTACCTAATAAAATGTGGGCTAACTACGTTCGTGGTGTTATTCATTTTCTACAAAAAGAGAATTATTCTTTTCATGGTATGGATATTGCGATATCCGGAAATGTCCCTCAAGGCGCTGGGTTAAGTTCTTCTGCCGCGTTAGAAGTTGCCATTGGTCAAACGGTTAAAACACTTTATCAATTACCGATTAGCCAAAAAGAGATTGCATTAAATGGTCAAAAAGCAGAAAACCAATTTGTTGGTTGTAACTGTGGCATTATGGATCAGCTTATTTCGGCTTGCGGTGAAGAAAATCATGCACTCCTAATTGATTGTCGTTCATTAGAAACGTCGGCAGTAACCATGCCCGAAAATGGGGTTGTGATGATTATCAATACCAATAAAAAGCGTGGCTTAGTGGATAGTGAGTACAATACTCGTCGTCAACAGTGTGAAGAAGCCGCTCGTATTCTAAATGTGGCTGCATTAAGAGATGCCACATTAGAGGATTTACTTGCTAAAAAAGCATTAATGAGTGAAGTGGTTTATCGTCGAGCTCGTCATGTTATCACTGAAAATAGCCGTACATTAGATGCGGCAGAAGCTTTACGTCAGGGTGATTTAACCACATTGAGTCAGTTAATGATGCAATCACATCACTCAATGCGCGATGATTTTGAAATCACAGTCAACGAGGTTGATTCATTGGTTGAAATCGTGAAATCGGTGATTGGTGATCGTGGTGGTGTAAGAATGACGGGTGGTGGATTTGGCGGTTGTGTCGTAGCATTAGTGACACCAGATTTAGTTGATAAAGTCGTTGACTCTGTTAAGGCGCAATACGAAGCTAAAACGGGATTAAAAGAAACTATTTATGTCTGCTCTGCAAGCCAAGGAGCGGGCTATTCGGAGGCAAAATAATGGCGACTAATGAGCTTCGTTTTTTTGAACCTGAACAAATGACAGCACAACCAGCATCAGATGGAAGATCTGCGCAAATAGTGGTGCTTAAAAATCGTTTTGGTATGTCTATTTCTTTAATGGATATTGGTGCAACTTGGTTAACCTGTATTGTGCCGGTTAATGGATATCGTAGAGATGTGTTATTAGGCTCTGCGAATATGAATGCCCATAAACAACAAACAGCGTATCTAGGTGCAACGGTTGGGCGTTTTGCTAATCGCATTGCAGGAGCAAAGTTTGTATTAGAGGGGCAAGAATATAAAATTAGTGCGAATGAAGGTAAAAATACCTTACATGGTGGTACGCAAAACTTTAGCCATCTTCGCTGGGGGATCACCGCGCAATCTTCTCAATCTGTCACTTTTTCACTGATTTCAAATGATGGTGATCAAGGTTTTCCTGGTACGGTGAAAGTTAGCGTGACTTATACACTGACAGATAATAATGAAGTATGTATCGATTATCAGGCGATAAGCGATAAAACCACGCCATTAAGTTTAACGAATCATGCTTATTTCAATCTTGCGGGTGAACATACTGAGCGTACGGCACTTGAGCATGATTTAAAAATTTGTGCGACTCATTATTTAAAAAATGGTAAAGGCAATATTCCTACCGGTGAATTTGCAAACGTAATAGGAACAGGGTTTGATTTTCGTAAATTAAAACGTGTTGGCATTGATTTTATGGCAGATGAGTGCCAAAAAGCCGCGAATGGTTACGATCATGCATTTATTTTAGATAAGAAAGTGATAGAGGATAAAACCCCAGTTGCGACAGTTATTGCCCCTGAGGGCGAACTTAAAATGGATGTGTTTACAACCATGCCTTCTCTCCAATTCTATACCGGTAACTTTCTGGCGGGAACAAAAGGAAAGAGTCGCCATTATGGCAATTACTCAGGATTAGCATTAGAAACACAATATTTCCCAGATGGTCCTAATCATCCAGAATGGCATGAAAACCAAGGTGTTTTACCTGCAAATACAGCGTGGAATAGCCAAACAATCTATAAATTTTATTCGTAACAACAAAAGGAAAGTGTAAACGCTTTCCTTTTCTCTATTTATTTGATCTTTTTACTTTTTAAATTTCCTTTCTTCGCTGATAATCAAGCCACTTAAATTCTATTACTCTCTTTTTTCTTAGTTTGTAGATTAACGGTACGTTATTTCTTAACCATGAATAAAGGTGAACCATAAGGGGTGGATATGGCGACTATCAAAGATGTTGCGAAAGAAGCGGGTGTTTCTGTCGCGACTGTATCTAGAGTCATTAATAACTCGCCGAAAGCAAGTCAAGCATCTATCGAAACCGTTAATGCTGCGATGCAAAAGCTAGGTTATCGACCTAATGCGGCAGCAAGAGCTTTGGTTAGCCAAAGTACGCAAACTTTGGGGGTTTTAGTGCATGATGTTTCAGATCCCTTTTTTGGTACACTTGTTAAAGCGGTTGATAACGTTGCAAGACAATCAGGGAAACACATCTTGGTTTGTAATGGTTATCATGATGCCCAAGATGAGCGACAATCTATTGAACTATTGATTAATAGTCGCTGTGATGGTCTCGTGATCCATTCAAAAGCACTTTCTGATGAAGAGTTGCTGGCTTATGCTCATGAAGTTAAAAGCATGGTATTGATTAACCGCTTTATTCCAGACATTGCCGAACGTTGTGTCGCTTTAGATAATTATAAAGGGGCATGGATGGCAACAGAACATCTTATTCGTCAAGGTCATACTAAAATCGCGTATATTTCATCTACACATCATATTGAAGATACAACTCAGCGCCTCGCCGGTTATAAAGCTGCATTAGAAGCGAATAATATCTCATTGCCCGAAAGCTATATTGAATATGGAGAGCCTGAAGGTGAGGGGGGAGAAAAAGCAATGATGCATCTGCTAACCAAATCAATCGATTTTACTGCAGTGGTGACTTACAACGATTTTATGGCAGCAGGGGCTTTATCTGTTCTCGATGAAAATGAAATTCCTGTACCTGAAAAAATATCAGTTATTGGTTTTGATGATGTATTAATTGCACGTTATATTCATCCTCGTTTGACCACGGTGCGTTATCCTGTACAAATGATGGCTGAACAAGCGGCAACACTTGCTATCAGACTTTCAAAAGGTGAAGTACTTGAACAAAAACAACGTATTTTTTCACCAACATTAGTTCAGCGTAATTCCGTTTTTAATCTTAGTCACCTCTCTTAATTACCTCACCGACTTTTTAATCTCGTTGCTCCTCTTAATGGTCTTTACATTAAGAGGTTACACTGGGTTAATTTGTGTAATCGTTATCATTTTAAGGTTTGTTTTCAACGGGTATTTGAAGATATTAAATTCGTTAAAGAAAGTTATCATCATGGTTTAAGCTTATATTTTGTTTTACTCACGGTAGCAATCGTTTGTTTACCTGTTTTATGATCCATTTACGTAACATAAGAGATAAATTTGTGAACAGAGTAACGGAAAAAGAATGTGAAAACGTTTACATTAAAATCCTCTTATCTCTATGGGTCTGAAAGGAAAATATTATGCATACAGAAGGTGTTGGATTAAGCACAATAGACTATGCAATTTTTGCCCTCTATGTTGTCATCATTATTAGTCTAGGATTATGGGTTTCTCGTTCAAAGGATGGTGAAAAAAAAGGAACAAAGGACTATTTCTTAGCGGGAAAAACGCTTCCTTGGTGGGCAATTGGTTCTTCGCTTATTGCAGCTAATATTTCAGCAGAACAATTTATCGGTATGTCAGGTTCTGGTTTCTCCATTGGTCTTGCTATCGCCTCTTATGAATGGATGGCAGCGCTGACATTAATTATTGTTGCTAAATACTTTTTACCTGTTTTTATCGAAAAAGGTATTTATACCATTCCAGAGTTTGTTGAGAATCGTTTTAAAAGCCGCAACTTAAAAACCATTCTTGCCGTGTTCTGGCTGGCATTATTTATCTTTGTTAACTTAACATCGGTACTTTATTTAGGTTCATTGGCATTAGAAACTATCCTTGGTGTACCAATGATGTATGCCATTATTGGCTTAGCATTATTTGCTGTTATCTATTCACTCTATGGTGGACTTTCTGCTGTTGCATGGACAGACGTGGTACAAGTATTCTTCCTTATCCTTGGTGGTTTATTTACCACGGTATTAGCCGTCAGCTATATCGGTGGGGATGGTGGGATCATTGCTGGTTTGAGCAAAATGACACAAGCTGCACCTGATCACTTTAAAATGATCTTAGAAAAAGATAACCCACAATTTATGAACTTACCTGGTATCGCGGTACTGATCGGTGGTTTATGGGTTGCTAATCTCTATTATTGGGGCTTTAACCAATACATTATTCAACGTGCTTTAGCCGCTAAATCTATCAATGAAGCACAAAAAGGGCTAGTGTTTGCTGCATTCTTAAAACTCATAGTGCCTGTTCTTGTCGTTGTACCGGGTATTGCTGCATTTGTGATTACGACTAATCCTGAATTAATGGCGGGTTTAGGAACCATGGCGCAAGCGCATATTCCAACGTTATCACAGGCAGATAAAGCCTATCCTTGGCTAACTCAGTTCTTACCTGTAGGCGCAAAAGGTATTGTTTTTGCTGCACTTGCTGCTGCCATAGTTTCATCTTTAGCATCTATGCTTAACTCTATCGCGACTATTTTCACGATGGATATTTATAAAGAATATATTGGACCAAAAGCACCTGAAACACGTTTAGTCAATGTGGGTCGTATTAGTGCCGTTGTTGCTTTAATTATTGCTTGCTTTATTGCACCATTATTAGGTGGTATTGATCAGGCATTCCAATATATTCAAGAATATACAGGCTTAGTTAGCCCAGGTATTTTAGCAGTATTCCTATTAGGTTTATTCTGGAAGAAGACTAATGCAAAAGGTGCAATTATGGGGGTGGTGTTATCTATACCGTTTGCGTTGTTCCTAAAATTAATGCCATTAGGTATGCCATTCCTTGATCAAATGATGTACACCTTTATGTTTACAACGGTTGTGATTGGCTTAGTGAGTTTAACCTCGACGAAAACGGATGACAGCGTAGGGGCGATTGTATTAACCGATAAAACCTTTAAAACACAAAGCGGATTCAATATTGCTTCCTATGCCATTATGATCATCTTGTGTGTGCTTTATGCCGTATTCTGGTAATAACAAGATTGTAATTTGTTAATTTTCTAAATCTAAAAATACTCTACAAAACGATACAAAGCAGATGGTTATACCATCTGCTTTTTTTGTGCTCACGATCCGCTACTTCCGTACTTAATAGAAATGGGACTAATTTGCTTTGATACAGATTAAAAAAAAACACCAAATATGAAAAGAAAATCATTCTCATGAATATTTTATTAAGATAATATTAATCATTCTCATTACTATAATTGTTATTAATTCAGGGAACCGCTATGAACTTTAAAATGGGTGTTTTAAGCGCCTGTATTTTATCTGCTTCTTACCCGCTGTATGCACAAGAAATCAAAGAAGAAAAACTTGTTGTATCAGCATCAGGGTTTGCTCAACAAATTACAGATGCACCAGCAAGTATCACCGTGATCAGCAAAGAACAACTCGCAAAGAAACCCGTTCATGATTTAGCCGATGCCGTAAAGGGGGTTGAAGGCGTTAGCATTAATGGTAATGCGAATAAACAAGAAATTACGATGCGTGGTTTACCGGGCGAATACACACTGATCCTTGTTGATGGTCGTCGCCAAAATAGCCGTGAGTCGCGTCCTAATGGGAGTGGTGGTTATGAAGGTGGTTTTATTCCACCCGCAGAGGCGATTGAACGTATAGAAGTTATTCGTGGACCTATGTCATCTCTGTATGGCTCAGATGCAATGGGGGGTGTTATCAATATTATCACTAAACCGGTAACAAAAGAGTGGCATGGCTCAGTTGCACTTGGCGGTACATTGCAACATAACCGTGATGCTGGTGATTCTATTAAGGGTGATTTTTATCTATCAGGACCCTTAATTGAAGATAAATTAGGCTTACAACTTTACGGCAATAGCTATTTACGTGCTGAAGATAAAATCACGTATGGTCAAGGTCGTAATGACAATAAGAATATTACAGCAAAATTGGCATTCACACCGACTGATAATCAAACCATTTTATTAGAAGCGGGTCGCAATACGCTACAGCGTACAACAACTCCGGGTAAATCCATGAGTGAGTTTACCAATCGTGGTGGGCGTCTTGATGAAAATAAAATGTTAGAAACTAATAATGACCGTAACCACTGGGCATTAACGTATAAAAACCAGTTTGATATTCTGCATTCAGAATTAAGTGTCTATCAAGAACAAACTAAGCGTATTACCAAAACAGAAAGGATTGATAAAACGACGAAGGAGCGTGAAGAGTATTACGAAGATCGTCGTCCTGAAATCACCAATACCGTTTTTGATGCAAAATTTACGGCGTTCTTACCTGATAACGTAATGACCTTTGGTGGTCAATACCAATACTCACGCTTAAAAGATGAATCATCTACTGGCTCAGGCATTAAACAATCCACTATTACAGCGGATCAAAAAGCGTTATTTATTGAAGATGAATATAGCGTAACTGATAACTTGGCGTTAACGGGCGGTGTGCGTCTTGATGATCACGAATATTATGGTAATCACTGGAGCCCAAGAGCGTATGCGGTTTATCATTTAACGGATGAGTTCACTTTAAAAGGCGGTGTGGCGAAAGCCTTTAAAGCACCAAGTTTACGTGAAATTAGCCCTGAATACGGTACGTCAACTGAAAAAGGTCGTGCGATTATGTACGGCAATCGTGATTTAAAACCTGAAACATCAGTCAGCCAAGAAATTGGTATTGGTTATGATAATGGGGATGGTGTTACCGCAAGTGTGACTTTCTTTAATACCGATTTTAAAGATAAATTAACAAACTACGATACCGGTGAAATCGATCCAATCACAGGTTTAAAACTGTATCAATACGATAATGTCGGTAAAGCCAATATTAAAGGGATTGAAACGGCGGTAGGGTTCCCTATTGCTGAAAGTTGGCATGTGAATGCAAACTATACCTATATTGATTCAGAACGTAAAAGTGATGATGAGAAATTAGCATCTGGTGAATCTTTAAAAGGCTATCCACTTGATATGACACCCAAACACAGTGCCAATGCACGAGTTGATTGGCAGTTTGATGAAGCAACCAGTTTTTATGCCAATACCGCTTATACTGGCAAACAAATTTGGGCTGCACAACGTAATGGTTACACAGGGGCACGTTATCGTAGTGGATACACCACCTTTGATTTAGGGATGACCTACAACTTTAATAAAAATACCATGTTTAATTTTGCGGTATTAAATATTACAGATGAAACAGGGCCTGCTGTAAATGATAAAGGCGGTAACTGGGTTGTCGATGAAGGTCGCCGTTATTGGGCGAATATTAAATATAGCTTCTAATCGAGCTTAAATGAAAGTAAACCCCGTATTAAATATGGGGTTTATTTTTTTAAGTCCTTCGATGATTCTTATCTTAATGGTTCACTTTTTAAATGACTAACAGAGTATCTGATTTATGCGAATACTAATGTTATGTGGAATGATTATGTTATCTGCGGTTGTTCAAGCTAGACCTAATCAAGAGGTCCCTGAGATTGAGTCTCAGGCTCATTTTTATTATCAAATTACAAATAAAGAAGTGGCATATGAAGGAAAACAATATCGCCTCTTTCTGGCTATTCCTAAAAATACCACTAAGACAGCGCTAATTTATAGTGTTGATGGAAATGCGCAGTTTCCATTGATGGTAAATGAAGCCATAACGCAGAAAAATAAACCGCTACCTGCCATTATCAGTGTGGGGTATGTGGGGGATAAAGCTTATTTTATTACAGAGAGAACGCATGACTACACGCCGAGTGTAAAAGGAGAAGCCTTTAACCGAGGCGGAAACGCAGAGCATTTTTATCAATTTTTCTTAACCCAAGTAAGACCTTACGCGTTAGAGCAAATCGCTAAAGAAAAAATATCGATTACTCAGCAATCTCTGTTTGGTCACTCTTTTGGTGGTGTATTTACCCTCTATGTTTTATTCAATCATCCAGAAACATTTCAACGTTATATCGCAGCAAGTCCATCATTATGGTGGGGAAATGGCGAATGGGTGAAAAAAGAGCAATGGCAAGCTATTCCTAATGATATTTCAATTACAATAACCTTAGGCGAAAAAGAAGAAAAACCCGATTTAAGCCGATTAAGTGAAGAGCAACAAAAAAATTATCAAGAGCGTAATAGTTGGTTAACGCAACGTCAGTTATGCCAGTATTTATCGGAAGCAGGAAAACAGTGTGCATTTTATCTGTTTGAGGGCAAAGGCCATGGTGGTTCAATTCCTGATGCGATTCATATTGCTTTAGAAAAAAGTGGAGAATAAACCAAAGTATCTCTTTATTTTTAGCTATCCTATCGGGTAACGATAGGATAGCCATGAATATTTGTCATTTTCATTTGATTTATTACGTATTTATTCGTATCTATTCTTAATAAAAATAAATATCGGATTAGCACTATTTCTTTTTGGTAGAAAAGACGATAATCATGATTGATATAAATAAAATTGTTTTCTGACATTAGATTTTATAATTTTATTTATCATCATTTAAACGCTATATTCGCGTCTCCTGAATTTAGGGACGCCATCCACTGTTTTCACCTTTGTTTCTTTTCTCTTTCCTAGATAAAAGAACCGCCTCTATCAGGCATCGAGAAAACAGCGCATCATCAACCGTTTTGATTGTGGAGACGAGGGTAGTGAAACAGAACACTACTTTGGTACGCAAAGGCGACAGTACATTAGTACCTGTGGCTGGGTTAACGGTATTTGCTATCGCGTCAGGCTATTTAATGAGTTTAGTTCCACTGTCTATGAGCAGTTTTGGAATGGATACACTCTATGCTAGCTGGTTAGCAAGTATTTATTTTATTGGATTGTTAATAGGTTCAGTCATGATAGAACCTATTATTGCAAGAATAGGGCATCGTCTTTCTTTCGTTGTATTTTTATTATTACTGGCAGTGACTGTCGGTGTGTTGCCTTTAATGCCTTATTTATCAGCATGGATGGTTTTCCGTTTTATTGGTGGTATGGCGGTTGCAGGTATATTTGTTGTTGTCGAATCATGGCTATTAATTGGCGATAATCCTAAAGAGCGAGCTAAACGCTTAGGATTTTATATGACCTCGCTTTATGGTGGCACAACATTAGGGCAATTAGCGATTGGTGCAATTGGTACGCAAGGTGCTATCCCATTTATGGCGGTATTAGTTTTGCTATTAATTGCGGTATTGCCGCCTCTGTTTTTTAAACAAGGGCAACCACAAGGGCATGATCATAAAAGTTTATCACTCAAGCAGATGAGTCGATTAAATAAAGCTGCTTTAGTAGGCTGTATGGTGTCGGGTGTTGTGATGGGCAGTATTTATGGCATGATGCCGTTGGCTTTAAATCAGGGGCAATTTACAACAGACCAAATAGGTGTGTTGATGGCAGCAATTATTTTAGGCGGAATGGTGGTTCAGCCTATTATTAGCAAACTGTCTGTAATGATAAGCAAGACACTGTTATTAGCGATGATGTGTTTAGTCGGCGTTTTTGCCATGGGACTGACTTATCTTTCTAGCGATTATATGGTGCTTATTATTGCACTAGCGCTATTAGGAATGTCTTCTTTTGCACTTTATCCTATCGCTATTACATTGGCGTGTGATCATGTGAATGCGAGTTACATTGTCGCCATTACGCAAGTGATGCTATTAAGTTATAGCATTGGCTCTGCTATTGGGCCTTTAGGGGCAGGGATGTTTATGGCGCAAGCTAATAACGGCATTATGAATTTCTTCTTTGTGGTGTTATTAGTGACGGCAATTTACATGCTCTTTGCAAGTCTACGCCGTAAAAGTCATATTGTATTGAACTAAACTGTTTTCTCTTACTTGCTCTCTTTCTATTCTTTTTCTCGTATTTATCAGCCGAGTTTACCGTAAAGGTGGCTCGGTTTTTTTATCTCTACGCTAAAAACGAATTAAGACTTCCCTTATATTTTTATGCTGTGCTTTATCAGTATAAACAGATAACGTCATTTCTTTCTTAAATAATGGATTTAACTTTTTCATGGAGAATATACAGTGAAAATAATGAAAATTAGCGTTTTACTCTTGCTTATTATTCCTTTCTCAAATGCACAAGCGATAACTTCAGAGCAAAATAAAAAGCTGGTGGAGTATGCTGCCGACTTACCAAAAGCCGTCTTTTACGACTCTGATTATCGTAAAATAGACTACCCAATGGGAGACGTTCCTGCTTATAAAGGAGTCTGTAGTGATGTGATCATTCGTAGTTATCGTGGGATCGGCATCGATTTGCAAAAATTATTGCATGAAGATATTAAAGCAAATTTTTCCGCTTACCCAAGTAAACGAATGTGGGGACTGAATAAACCCGATACAAATATTGATCACCGTAGAGTTCCCAATTTAGAGGTCTTTTTTACACGAAAAGGAAAAGTAAAACCAATTACAAAAAATGCAGAAGATTATGTACCGGGGGATATTGTTAGCTGGCGTTTAGATAATGGACGGCCTCATATCGGCATTGTGGTAAATAAGAAAAGCTGGGATAACCAACGCTATCTAGTTATGCATAATATTGGGTTTGGGCAAGTCGCTGAGGATGTTTTATTTTCATGGAAAATAACAGGGCATTTTACCTACTAAATAGGTAAACGAGGAAAATGATAGTACGCAATTTTTTATAAAAATAATAACAGTAAAATAAATCTAAAATTTAAACAGTAAATAAAATAATGCCCATACTGATTTGATATAAAGTATGGGCATTATTTCTGGGGAAGAATATTTTCATCAGAAATATTCATATATTATTCCTCTAAGCCACCGAGTAACATACTAACGACAGCAGTAGAACAGATAAAAGAAAGGAAAAGGATAAAAAAAGAGCTACTGATCATAATGCCCTCCAAAATTTTTGCTATTTTAAATAAAAAACCTCACTAAATACGCGTTATTAATTCATTACCTTATATACTAGGTCATTTAAAAATAAAGTCAAACTAACGTATTATTTAATAATGATTTTTTGTGCTGTTATTTTATTTTTAAGATTGGAGGGTGCTCAAGGATCAGGAGGGGCTTAACCCCTCTGATGTTTTACGCGCTGTGAGGCAAGATGACCTGAGTTAATGGAGGTAAACCATAAGCTGCTCTCGCACGATCACAAGCTTCATTCGGGATGCCATTTACCCAAGATTGTTGAAACTCACGACAAGGAGAAGGGCGTTGTTCATAGATGGAACAGCTTACACACTCTCCAACTTCCCCAACCAGTTTGTCACAGCGTGGTTTTTTAGAATTCGTTCCTTTCATGCAAGAGAGAAAAGGTGTTAAGGGTTCTGTTAATTCATCGGGAACCACACCTCCACCACTGACCATTTCAGCCCAATAGAACGAAACTCTAAAATAGGCGCAACAAGCACCACAATGCATACAGGGATTATCCTGCATATAAATAAAATCGTTAGAATGTTTGCTCATACCAGATACCATTTTATCTGACGTTAAAGTGATAAAACGCACATTTAAAGGGTGCGATAGTTTAAGAGAGGCAAAAAAAGACAGAGAAACGATGCTTCTCTTAGAGTAATCATTATGCGCTGAATGAAAAAAACTTTTCAAGAGAAATGTTTCTGTATATGGAATATTTTTATTACAAAACAGACTATTGTTTCAGAAAAAATAGCTTAATAGACTATATAACTTAATGGTAAGTGATGGTGTTATTTAACCCTCCGTAAAAACCACACTACAAATAGTATTAAAAGTAATCAATAAGGTAGGTTTTGAATAAAAAAACCTTATCAATTTTGATAAGGCAATTAATAAAACAAGTGTAGATGATATGCCGAAAAAATGAGCGAAAGATATCGATTAATCACTTTTTCTAAAAAGGACCTTTAAAAATAAATAAAGCACCGGCACCAATTAAAAGAAAACCAATAAAATGATTTAATGTAAAATTTTCTCCCAAGTAAGTGACAGAAAAAATAGCGAAAATAGTTAAAGTGATCACTTCTTGTATGGTTTTTAATTCTGCTGCACTGTAGTAATTATGACCAATACGATTTGCAGGTACAGCAAAACAGTATTCAACAAATGCAATCAGCCAGCTTAAAATAATGACAATAATAAGAGGTTTATTGCCATATTTTAGATGTCCATACCAAGCAAATGTCATAAAAACATTGGAAATGATGAGAAGAATAATGGGGGTAAATTTGTAGAGCATATAGGTGATACCACGGGTCGTTTTTAGATAAAATTTGCCAATAAGAATGGTACGAGATTACTGCAAAAAAAGAGGATTTTCTATTACTACGCAAAGAAAAAAAACAGTAAAAATTGAAATAGCAGACTTTTTTTAGGATAAGAAATTTTGTTATTTTATCAATTAAAAGTGAAGTTAAAGTTGTAAACGACAATTTTTAAAATTATTGGTTGAGTATTAATCTATTGATATTGTGATAAATCGTCTTTATTTGATAAAGAATAAGAAAGATGTGTTTAAATAAAAAAGATATTAATAATGTTTTCTTATTATTACTCGATTAGCATTTAAATTTATCGAGTAAGATGCGATATATCCTAAAATGATGCTATTCGCACTAATAGATGTGATATTAGTTATTTTATACATTATGTTGAACATAAATCTTATTATAAATTTCTATAAGGAGTTCGCGTGAAGATAAGTTCATTTCTGCTCTCTTGTTGCTTACTTACAGTTAGCTTTTTTTCTTCGGCACAAGATAAATACGATCCTTTAGCTAAATGTTATGAAGTGACTGCAAACGAGCCGAGAACAGCAGTGCAAGCTTGTTTATTGGATGAGTTAAAACTGACAGAACAGCAAATGAATGTCATTTATGACAAAAGTAAAAGCGATCTTGAAGATACTGATTCTGTTGCAGCGAAAGGTGCTATTGATGCATTAGCGAGTTCTCAACAGCATTTTATTCAATTTAGAAGCGCTGAATGTCAACGACAATCCTCATTATTAATGGGGGGATCGGGGGCTGGAGATGTTTTACTCGCATGTGAAATAAAATTAAATCAATGGAGAGCTAAAGTTTTATTGAATAATTAATGGGTAAATAATAGAGATAAACCCAAAAGCCATTAACTTATCTTTTGGGTTTTATTTAGGAGTCGATAATTGACTCTGACTGTTAGTTATTTTGTTATCGTTTTAACGTTATTTTATCTTAAATTAGCAATCTTCAATAATAAGATAAGCTGCATGGACAGGGCCGTGAACCCCCCATACTTTAATCAATTCAATGTCAGCAGTAGAACTTGCTCCACCAATTAAATTGATACAAGACGGCATTCTCACCCCCTCTTGAGCCATCTTATGTAAACGCTCTGCAATTTGAGCCACACGAGGCAAAATATCGCTTTTACGTAGGATAACAATAGAGGTTTCAGGTAATAAACTCACGGCACGCCCTTTCTCTGGCGACGAAAATAAAACAATACCACCCGATTCTGTTAAGCCCGCTTCAGCAAAAACAATCCCAATTTGGGAGCGTTCAGCATGAACAATATTTTCACGTCCAAGTGCAGGGTCCCAAATATAAGTTTCGTATTTTTCGCTAACCGCTTTTGTGATGCCAAGTGCATCTAAACGCTCATCACCACTTATTACCACCGAGCCTTGGCAATCATAACTTTCACAGAGCTCAATTAGGCTATTAATAACTTCATCAGGTTTGCTAACAACACATTTCACCATTTGGGTCTGTGCAAAGTCAGTAAACTCTTTACACAGCTCATCTTGCGTTAAATGCGTTAAGCGTGTTTTCGCTAAATTATTCACTGGTGTAGGTTGTGGCTGTGGCTTATGCGCAATAGGACGCCCTAATTTTTCAGCAATAGTTTGCAGAAATTCATTACGGTTTTGTTCGTTTAACATATTATTTTTTTCCTTCTGCTTTATGGCGTTTAAACCAACTACGGAAGCTATAACCATCCGGTTTAGGGAGATCACGTGATTCCATCCAATCGTTAAGAACACTGATTTTGATTGGTGTAGAACCATTCTTGATCATTAATCCCGCCATTTTCGCACCGACGTTCATACCGACTTTCCAAAGAGAAGGGTGTGCGTTGAGGTAATTAAACATACCGGTGACTCGACGTTCAGCTTTGGGTGTAAGACCGGTTTCGGCCATCACACGGCGATGTTTTAAAATGAGTTGTGCTAAAGGAATTTTGACTGGGCAAACCACATTACAAGCGTTACATAGTGAACATGCATAAGGGAGATCGTGGAAATCTTTATAACCCCCTAATAGTGGAGAAATGACTGCACCAATTGGACCTGGATAAATTGAACCATAAGCATGTCCGCCAATATTACGATAAGCAGGACATGTATTTAGGCAAGCACCACAACGAATACAACGTAAAATATCTTTAAATTGTGAGCCTAAAATTTCAGAACGACCATTGTCCACAATCACTAAATGGAACTCTTCAGGACCATCTACATTGCCTGCTTCTCGTGGGCCAGTCACCCAAGTGTTATAACTTGTTAAGCGTGAGCCAACGGCACTACGACATAACATGGTTATCAACGGATCAACTTCTTCAAAGGTAGGAGCCACTCGTTCCATACCCATAACCGCTATATGGGTTTTAGGTAATGTTGTGGTCATCCTTGCATTACCTTCATTGGTGACTAAACAAACAGTCCCGGTTTCCGCCACGGCAAAGTTACAGCCGGTGACACCAATATCAGCAGAAAGGAAATCTTGTCTTATACGTTGCCTAATGAAAAGGGTCATGTCTTCTGGCGTTTCGCTGCCTTCATAATTGAGCTTTTCATTTAAGACTTTGCGAATTTGATAACGATCTTTGTGGATCGCCGGAACCACGATATGAGACGGTGGATCATTATCTAATTGAAGAATATATTCTCCAAGGTCAGTTTCGATGATCTCAATGCCTTCATTTTGTAAGGCTTTATTCATCCCAATTTCTTCGGTGACCATTGATTTAGATTTTACAATCTTCTTCGCGTTTTTCTTTTTGGCGACTTCACAAATATAACGAGAGGCATCTTCTGCTGTTTTAGCAAAATAAACATGGCCTCCGTTTTCAGTCACTTTTTCAGATAATTGATAGAGATAAGCATCTAAGTTTTCAAGAACATGGTTACGGATTTGTTCAGCGCGATCACGCCATTCTTCCCAATTACCCAGCTCCTTCACCATGATTTGACGGTTAGCCCCAATACGTTCTTGCGCCATAACAACCGCATTACGCATGATCGTGTCTTTCATTTCATGTTCTAGACGAGGTCTGAAATCTATATCACTGGTTTTGATAGACATAAGCAGGCTCCCTTATTGGCTCATTAAAACTTGTGCGATATGCAACACTTTTACAGAACGTTTTTCACGACTTAAACGACCTTGAATGTTGATTAAGCAGCTTGTATCGGCACCAATGACATAATCAGGACTTACATCCATAATATGTTTCACTTTTTCAGTCACCATCTCGCCTGAAATTTCAGACATCTTCACGGAGAAAGTTCCGCCAAAGCCACAGCAGGTTTCTGAGTTTGCAAAAGGCAACATTTCAAGGCCTTCAACATGTTTTAACAGCGTTAAAGGCTCACTAACGACACCTAATTTTCGGGTTAAACTGCAAGAGGGATGATAAACCGCTTTACCTGGCAGGCGAGCGCCAACATCAACAACTCCAAGGGTGTTAACAATAAAGCTGGTTAAATCAATCAGGCGATCGGCAACACTTTGTGCCCGCAATGCCCATTGTGGTTCATCAGCAAGATAAGTTGGATAACCTTTAATGGCATAAGTACAGGAGCCTGCGGGTGAAATAATGGGATAGTCGTTCACTTCCAATGTTTCAATTAACGATTTCATGGCAGGTTTTGCGTTATTGACATAACCGCTATTAAGCGCTGGCTGACCACAGCAACCTTGGCGTTCTTGAAATAAGACTTCGCAGCCTAATTTTTCAAGTAACAAGACGGTGTCTCGGGCTGAATCTGCTTTCAGCACATCACCAAGACAGGTCGCATAAAAATTAACTTTCATTAATCGAACTCCAAAACATCGCTCAGATGTTGTCATTTTTACTAAAGATAAAATTCTTTTATTGCTTCGTTATAAGAGGAAAAGAGAGTGGAGTGAACACGCTCCCTTTTCCTTATTAATTAGTTCATTAGATGATAAATAATGCCGATCTTCGCCCCAAGAATAACGATATAGGCGATACAGTATTTTAAGGTTTCACGCATAATGGCACTGCTTTGACCATCCATTTTTGTCGCTGAAACCGCAATGGCGATACTTTGTGGTGAAATCATTTTACCGCCCGTTGCACCAGAGGTATTGGCAGCGGCGAGAATGAATGGGTCAATATTAAGTTTAGCGGCGGCACTGGTTTGTAACTTACCAAACAGTACGTTAGAGTTGGTGTCACTACCGGTTACGAAGGTTCCTAATGCACCGATTACTGGCGCAATAAAAATAAATCCGGCACCGGTGAAATCGACTAAGGTTTCAGCGATACTGCCAATCATGCCACTGAAATCCATCACGGTTGCCATTGCTACGATTGCGGTGATCGCAATAATGGAGTTTTTCAATTGGATAGTCGTTTTAACCAGAACAGAGATAAGCGTTGAAACACTTGCACCTTGAATGGTTCCCCCCACAAAGCTGGCGAGAATAATTAATACACCCGGTGTACTTAACCAAGCAATGGTTTGATACTCTGTTTGTGTTTCACTTAATACAAAGGGGATCTTTGTGGAAATCGCCCCCGCCATACTTTGGATCGTAGGAAATAAAGGAGAGCAGGCTAAAATAAAGATAAAGGTAAACAGATAAATAGAACTCGCGACTAATAACTCTTTACCCGTGTGTTTTTTGACACTTTTTTGTTTATCACCACTATTTTTCATGCGTTTAGCAAGGAAAATAACCACAATTAAGCTGACCAAGCTACCAGCAAATGCGGGTAATTCAGCGCCTAAATTAGCCGCAACGATATATTGAGGGATCAGGGTGCTGATACCACACATTAAGGTAATAAACCCGACACCTTTAATCGCTTTAATTCCGCCACCCGCAATGGCAACGATGACAAAAGGCAATACGATATTAAATAATCCCAACTGAATAATAATTGTTTTACTCAGCACTAATACATCAAGCCCAGTATTTTGCGCTAAAATTGAAACGGGAATACCGACCGCACCAAAAGCAGTTGGAACCGTATTGGCAACTAAAGAGGCAACGGCGGCTTTAAAAGGATCAAATCCAAGTGCAATTAAAATGCCGATAGGAATGGCAACCGCAGTACCATAACCCGCAACCGCTTCCAGAAAACCACCAAAACACCATGAGATAAGCAGAACTTGCACGCGCTTATCATCACTTATGCCAGCCAGTACATCTTTAAGTACATCCATGCCACCTGTTTTTAGCATTAAGTTATAACTATAAATCGCAGCAAGAATAACGATGATGATTGGCCACAATCCTTTAACTGCACCATAAAGGACAGAGACTGAAGCAAATTGAATGGTGTTGTTCCAATGGAAAATAGCCAGCGCAACAGTTATCACTAAAGAAACAAGCACTGCATGGTGAACGGCTGATTTCATTTTTAAGATCATAAAAATCAAAACCGCTAAAGGCACAATGCCTAATAAGAATGATAGATAGTCTGACATGATTATTTTTATCCTTAAGTTTGCAATTTTTATCGTTTATAACTGCGTTGGCAAACCTATAAGTTGGTCATTATATAATTGTGTAGGGTACTAGGTTTTATTAAAGCGCTACTTTGCTGAAACGATAAATCATAAATAAAAAAAGATAGTTACTAACCTAAACAATGAAAGATATCATCACTTAGGAAATTGTCAGGTTAGATTAGTTGGCTATTGTAGGGAATATTGATTGAGATGTAATAGAATAAAATCAATTGTGTGACAAATATAAAAAAATTCCTTTTTTCTCATTATTTGCTTGTTAATTATCTTATTTTTTGATGTCCATCAATGTAATTAAATTGCTAATGTTGTTGTTAAAATGATTTTTGATGAAAAAAAGAACGATATTGATGGTTTTCGCTATGTAATAAAAAGATGAGTTTATGTCTAAAACACGCTTTTTTAGCCTAAAAATGACTCTCTAATTACATAATAAACATAAAATAAATTAATGAATTATTTTTAAAGGTATTTTTTTAACAAATAGACTGAACGTTTTTTCATTTCAATATTTTATTATTCTAAATTTTTTTATTTTAATTATTTAAGTTGTTTTTTATCTTATTTTTATAATATCTCGATTTGTTATCAATATTATTTGTTTTTAATTTTCTATTTTCTTGTTTTTTCTTTTTTTTTTGTTTCTATATTTATCTTTTTCTTTATGTTGTTTTTTTGTTTCTCGCTTTTTTTATTTTATAATTTTATATGTGAATTTAGGGGCTTTTTTTATTCATAATTTATGACTATTTTCATATCGTATAAAAACAATTTATTTTTATTAATTTCTTTTTGTTTATTTTTAATTTTAGTTATACAAATTTCATATTTTTATATGAACTGTTTAAATAGATTCTAATATGATTTTCTCATCAGTGATTGACTTCTTTTTGTGTCTAGAGGGGCATGTTTACTGGCTTTTGAATAGGATTTAATTGTAATACAAATCAGTGGGATAATGATTTTATGATGAGTGAGATAAATAGCAAATGAGAATAGTTCTTCCTAACGTTTCTCAGTTAAAGACATGATTGAAGTGATCTTGATCATCTTGATAAAAATAAAAAGTTTATTTTTCTTGTTTTTTATCGCTGAAAAAGTACGAAATAAATGCCATTTAATAATGGAGAAATAGTTATTTAAAGGTATTTTTTACTTTTTTAAAGTGTTTGAGTTGATTATTTTAAAGCAAAGATAAGATATGAAATGTTTTTAAAGCAACAGTCTCATTTTTAGATGAGATATTAATTTCACCTGAGATAATTGTCATACAAATAATCAAGGTAAAACAGTGATTAAAAAGTGAGTTTGCAGATAATTATTTCTCTTTTTTAACTACGTAATAATCTCTAGCGGAGTATTTTCTTTAGCATGTAAATGTGCTGCTGTCTGTTTTAGCGCTATAAGGTTATCTCACAATAAGTGTGATTACCCTGAGATTATTGTGAGTGTATTAATAGTGAAAAGATTATTTTCATCATTAAATGGCTCTGTTTTGATAACGGAAATCAGCGATTATGTTAGCGATGTTTTAGGATTTAACATTTGACGCTATCCATAACCGCTAAAATAAGTTGGCAAAAACAAATAGTTTGTCTGATATTAGTAAAATTGTTTACATTTTATTGGCGAGGTTGTTACACATAAAAAAAAGAACCAAAATGTGAGCTAGGTTCCTTTTTTTAGTGAGTGTAAAGAGGGGGAGAAGGCTAAGCCAAGCTTTTTTGTGCTTCTCTTTTCACTTTAAATTGAGAAAAAACCAGTAATAAACCAATGATCCCAACTAAGGCTGCGCTGAAAGGAACAATGTTATAACCGTATTTTAAAGCAACTCCACCAATAACAGCGCCAATAGCATTACCTAAATTAAATGCACCGATATTTACTGATGAGACTAAACCTGGAGCATCATGAGCTATTTGCATTGTTTTTATTTGTAATGGTGGTACAAGAGCAAAGCTTGCTGCACTCCAAATAAAGAGGGTGATCACCGTTAGGTATAGGTGACTTGAAACAAGCGGGAGTATGAGCATAGACACGATCAGTAAAACAAAAAATATCACCAATGTTCTATCAATTCCTTTTGCTGATAACTTACCTCCTAAGTAATTACCTACAGTAAATCCTAATCCAATCACAACCAGTAGCATTGCTACATCACTTTCGCTGACATGAACGATCTTAATCAGGAAAGGGGCAATGTATGTATAAAGAGCAAAAAGAGCAGAGGCGCCAAATACAGTAGTTAGTAGTGCTAACACAACAGGTAAACGAGTGAGTACTTTTAACTCATATTTGATATTGGGCTTATTTCCTTTAGGGATCGGAGGAAGAAGCATTAATAAACCTGTCAATGTCACAATACCTAATCCCGAGATAAGAATAAAGGCTAAACGCCAGCCATAAACTTGACCAATCCAAGTAATAAAAGGAACACCAATTAAGTTTGAAAGTGTTAATCCCATAAACATCGCGGCAACGGCAGCTGCCTGTTTATGTTTTTCAACAAGGCTTGCGGCTACCACAGATCCAATACCAAAAAAAGCACCATGATTAAGGCTAGTTATTAGCCTTGCAATCATTAATCCCCAATAGCTATTTGATTGTGAAGCTAATAAATTACCTGCAATAAAGAGCAATAATAGAAAAATTAAGGCATGTCGTTTGGTTAATCGACCTAATCCTAATGTCATAATAGGAGCGCCTACCATAACACCCACGGCATAACCTGTAATTAATCCACCCGCTGTTGTTATTGAGATATCCAATCCAGAGGCAATGTTAGGTAACAACCCCATAGGCGTAAATTCTGTTGCACCGATAGCAAAAGCACCTGTTGCGAGAGCTAATAGAGGGAAAAAAGCTTTCATTATTCTTCCTAAGAAAAAGAGCAGAGCTCAAAATGGGTATGGCGCAAGTTTAATAAAGTGACTAAAAGCAATAAATAAGGAAAAAAACAATAGACTATTGTTTTAATAGCAATAATGACTGTGGCGTTTATTTTATTGAATAGAGTTTTAAAGACATCATAATCGCGATGACAATAGCTGTATCAGCAACTTATTTTTGTCTAAATGTAAATAATGACATAAAGAATTGTGCTAGAGTAATTTCAGGTTGTTATTTATTTGTCATTTATACTTATGTTGGAATACAGGATTTTATATGAACAATATCAGATTAATAGCCACGATAGTGGCAAAAGAAAATCATGAAAATGAAGTGGTATCTGCTTGCAAAGCCATGGTAAAACCAAGTCATAAAGATGAAGGGTGTATCCAATATGAGTTTCATAAGGATACGACTCAACCAAGAACATTTATTTTCTTTGAAATATGGAAAGACCAGAACGCTATTGATAAACATAATGAGACAGAACATATGAAAGCGTTTGTTGAAAATCTAAAAGATAAAATTGAATTGTTAGATATCAAATTTATTGAAAAATTAGCTTAATCTTATTTATTCTCTGTTAATGTGTCTCATTATTTTAATTAAATATGTTTAAATCACGATTTGAGCAGATGTATATGATGTATATCTGCTTATTTTTTAAGTAGTAATGTTTATTTATCTCATTCACACTATTCTCAATAACACACTATTTACTTCTCACTGTTAACTTAATTGCAATAATAAAAAAATATTCGTATTCTTAAATTTCAGTACGTTACTTAATGCTACCGGGGTTTATGATATGAAAGCAACATCTGAAGAAGCGCGCGTATTTGTTGAGGTTGTTGAACATAAAAGTTTTACAAAAGCTGCAGATAAACTGAATCTGGCTAATTCAGCGGTAAGCCGTACTGTAAAAAAATTAGAAGATAAATTAGGCGTTAATTTGCTTAATAGAACAACACGCCAGATCAATTTGACTGCCGAAGGTGAACTTTATTTTCAGCGGATGAAAGTGATTTTGCAAGAGATGCAAGCGGCTGAAAATGAGTTACATGGTACACAAAGTTCTCCTAAAGGTTTATTACGTATCGATGCAGCTACACCTGTGGTATTACATCTTCTGCTTCCTTTTATTTCTGTTTTTCGCCAACAGTATCCCGATATTATTTTGTCATTGGTCTCTTCTGAAACCTTTGTTAATTTAATTGAGCGTAAAGTGGATGTGGCTATACGTGTGGGTCAATTAACGG
The DNA here is from genome assembly GCF_003144405.1 of Proteus cibi. Lineage (GTDB taxonomy): Bacteria > Pseudomonadota > Gammaproteobacteria > Enterobacterales > Enterobacteriaceae > Proteus > Proteus cibi. Next base: position 43,619 of record NZ_PENW01000018.1, on the reverse strand, counting down.
ATTCAAGTCTACGAGCACGTCCGTTATTAAGTAGCTATCGTAAAATTGTGGCTTCACCGAAATACCTTGAGCGCCAAGGCACACCTAAGTCGGTTGAAGATTTACGTCAGCATACTTGTTTAACATTTACGGAACCAACTTCATTAAATACATGGCCATTAGAGATCAACGATAACGAGTTAATAACGGTGACTGAGGGGATATCCTCAAACAGTGGTGAAACATTAAGACAGTTATGTGTTAATGGTGAAGGGATCGCATGTTTATCTGATTTTATGTTGGATAAAGATATTCGAGATGGGAAATTAGTTGAATTATTCAATGATAAATTACAGCAAATACCTTTACCCTTTCATGCTGTTTATTATAGTGACAGAGTTGTTAGCCAGCGCATTCGCGTTTTTATAGATAGCTTAACTCAATATCTATCTGATACGTTGAAACGCTAAAATTTATCTATTTGTGCAAATAACATTATCAATAGAAACGATATTCTTATTTAGGCTACAACTATTCATCGTTTTGAAAAATAGCCTAAGTAATAATAGACTTTTGCTTAAAAAGCAATAATCCTTTGTATTGGTTTGATTAATTGCAAATTATGCTATTTGTATTTTTTTATGCTGACATGAGATTTAAATTAATAATCATACAGTGAATAATTTTATTTCTGTCTGTTATTTGGGTGTTGTGCCTAAATGTGATTATTGTCGTTTTTTGCTAAATTACGCCTTATTAAAAATTTACCGTAAGCGAAATTTAGGAGTTAGCATGAATATTTTACTGATTAATGGTGGTCAAAACTTTGGTCACTCTGCGGGGCGATTAAACCGTACATTACATGATATTGCCTCTGAGCATTTAGCGACATTAGGTCATAGTGTTAAAGAAACTCAAATAGAAGAAGGCTATGATATCGAAGAAGAAATTGAAAAGTTCTTATGGGCTGACACCGTAGTATATCAAATGCCTGGTTGGTGGATGATGATGCCATGGAAAGTGAAAAAGTATATGGATGATGTCTACACTTTAGGGCATGGCAAATTATATGAGAACGATGGACGTACGCGCCGTGATCCTAAAAAACAATATGGCACAGGCGGTTTGCTGCAAGGTAAACAGTACATGATTTCCGTAACTTGGAATGCGCCAGTTGAAGCCTTTAATGAATTTGGTAATTTCTTTGATGGGAGAGGTGTTGATGGCGTTTATTTTGCTTTCCATAAATCTCAACAATTTTTAGGCATGTCTCAATTACCTACTTTTATGACGAATAATGTGATCAAAGAGCCTAATGTTGATAAAGATATTATTGAATATAAAGCGCATTTGACTCATGTATTTGGCTAAAATTATTGATTCGTATAATTGTTTGGTTCATGTATAAAACACGTTTAAAGGTCACTTTAATAGAAAGTGACCTTTATTATTTTCAATAAACTGATCCTAACTAAGTATTAGATGCTTTTAATCTGAAAGTAATTGACTAATTTATTGAGATTTACTGCCTGTTCATTGAGTGAACCCGCCGCTGCGACAGATTCCTCGACTAATCCTGCATTTTGTTGCGTTGTTGAATCAAGCTGGCTTATCGCATTATTGATTTGCGATATACCATCGCTTTGCTCATTACTTGCCTGCCCGATTTCTCGTAATAATGCACTGATCTCTTCAACATCGGTGATCATTTTCTGAATTTGTGAACTGGCTTGCTCAACTAATTCCATTCCTTCTTGTGTTTGAGTTGATGAATTATCGATAAGGGTGCGTATATCATTCGCGGAATCAGCACTTTTTTGTGCTAGTAGTCTGACTTCACCCGCAACAACAGCAAAACCTTTACCATGTTCACCCGCTCTAGCGGCTTCAACCGCGGCATTTAGCGCAAGAATATTAGTTTGGAATGCAATGGCATCAATTAAGTTAATAATATCTGTCATTTGAGATGATGAGCTATTAATTGCTCTCATTTTTTCAGTTAGCTGGAGCATCATTTCGCCATTGTGATGTACGGCGATTTCAGTTTTTTCAGCAACATTAATTGCATCATGAGTATGTTCGGCGGTATTTTTAACCGTTGACGTCATTTGCTCCATTGAGCTTGCCGTTTCTTCTACTGATGTTGCTTGTTCTTCTGTTCTTGCTGCTAAATTTTGGCTACCGGCTGTAATTTGCTCGGCTGCTGACGAAATATTTTCAGCACCATTTTGTACATTTTGCACCACTTCTAATAGGTGCATTTTCATTTCAGCTAGGGCTTGTAATAATATCCCTGCCTCATCATGATAATCAGTATTAACGTCTTGTGTTAAATCACCATTAGCAATCGCTTTCGCAAAGTTTATTGCTCGTTCTAATGGGAGAGTAATACCTTTAGTAATAAACCACCCTAAAATACTGCCAACAATAATGCTGACGAGGGTTAATAATACTAAAAATATTCTTTTCTCCATAAAATCGCGTTCAACAGCGTCGCCTGCCTCCTCCATTTTTTGATTTTGTAATTCAATAAATTCTAAGATTTTATCGCGATACTTTAATTGAATAGCGGAAGTTTTTGTGATCAGTTCATTGACTGCTGCGTGTCTATTATTTTCATTAAATGCTTTCACTACAAAGTTTTGAGAGGTTATATATTGCTGACGGATATCATAAACCTCGGCTAAGATTTTTTTTGACTCAGCATCGAATGTGGTTTCGTCTAATTCTTTCAGTAATTGTGCAACTTTAGCGGTGATCTCTGCTTTTTTGCTCTCTTGCTCAGCGGCTAAACTTCCTTGCTCATCAAGCATAGTGAGTTGCTGAAATATAATAAACTCATTGAAATTATTAATCAGCAAATTGGCTTTGACTGTGGCTGGATAGATATCATCAACGACATCATGAATATCTTGATTCGCACTATTTAAACCCATTAATGCAAAACCGGAACCTAACATAATTAACATCACAAAAGTTGTAAATGCGATGGTTAACTTTGTACGAATTTTAAAGTTTTTAAAGAACATGCTTAACCCTGGATAAATAATAATTAATAAGTATTGGTAACTTATTTAAGAACAAACAGTATCGGTAAGCAGTGAGAGAACTTTAGTCATTAAACTAAATAAAGGGAGATAAAAAGACTTGCATTGATTTTTAATACATTATTTTTATTGTAAAAAAGGATTCGACTCCCTTTTTTTATCTAAATGTGCTGAATGTTTCAGTTTCATTTAACTTTATAAAGTTGGATGGAAAGTAATAAAAAATTAAAGATATTCTTTATTTTCCGTTAACAATTGTTTGTTCGATTTTAATATTTGTTAATTAACTTTGAAGCGTTTAGAAGATAGAATAAATGTCAATAGAGTATAAAAATGGCTAAATATGCGCTATCTAAAACTTGCTCATCTCTGAAATAGTTTTGTCTATGATAGACTGAGTGACGTAAAATAGGCGAGTTTATGGTTAATATTAGCGGTGCTTTAACTTCTCTTATTTCTTATACTTAATTGACTTAAAGGTAACGCTGTATGCGCAGTGTATTTATATTTTTGAGCCTATTTATTTTAGGATTTAGTCATATGGCGTATTCTGATCAAACACTGGTCTTTATAAGACATGGTGAAAAACCTGATAATGATAGTGGGCAACTGACCTGTAAAGGATTAAATAGAGCATTAGCTCTACCGGATGTGCTTATTAATCAATTTGGCAAACCCGATGCATTATTCGCAGCCGCACCAAAACAGAGTAAATTAGGTCATTCATTACGTTCACTCCAAACGATATCTCCTATCGCTATTAAAACCTCGTTGCCTATTCATCTTCAATATCATGCTAAAGAGATAAAAGAATTGCGTGAAGACTTGTTAAGCCTGCAATATAAAAATGCGGTCATTTTTATTGCATGGGAGCATGATAATTTAGTTAAAGTTGTACGAGATATTATGAAGCAAGAAGGGGGTGATCCCAAATTAATCCCTAAATGGAAAAGTAGTGATTTTGATAGTATTTATATCTTAAAAATTATCCGAGAGGGTGATAAAAAAAGCATCATATTTGAAAAAAGACAACAAGAGTTAGATGGCGTGTCAGAAGTTTGCCCTAATTAGTGATTATTTTATCTAACGCTTAAAAAATATTTAAAATAGAGCTATATAATAGAGATTGGGAACACCTTATTTTTACACACAAACTTAATGCGATTTGAAGCAATACAGGAAATATATGTCAAACGAAGCCATACGCTCAGCAGAACACGAGATCAAAGTACATCTTGTAAACTCATTTACCCGAAATAATAAAGGTGGCAATCCTGCTGGCGTGGTACTTAACCCTCCTCAATTAAGTGATGAACAGAAAATTGCTATCGCTAAAGAAGTTGGTTTTTCTGAAACGGCTTTTGTTTATCAAGGGGAAGAGACTGATTTTAAAGTTGATTTTTTCACCCCTGAGGGAAAAGTCGATTTTTGCGGTCATGCGACATTAGCGGTATTTTTCACTTTATCTTCACTCAACGTATTGGCTTCTGGTCATTATACGCAAAAAACGAAAGCGGGTATTTTAAGCGTCACAATTGATACTGAGAATGTTGTTATGGATCAAACACGACCGGTTTCACGACAAGCTCCAAATATTGATGATGTGGCAGCCGCACTGGGAATAAATAGCGAAATGATTTCTGAAACAGGCTTACCCATTGAGATATTTTCAACGGGATTACCTGATATTCTGATCCCTGTACAATTTGGGCAATTAGATACGCTAAAACCGAATTTTGATGCGATTGCAAATTTAAGTCGAGAGTTTAACACGATTGGTTTTCATGTTTTTGAGCTTAGCCAAGATAAAGATATTACTGCTCATTGCCGTAACTTTGCGCCTTTATATGGGATTAATGAAGAGTCTGCGACAGGGAGTTCTAGTGGCGCTTTAGGCTGCTATCTTGTTAAGCATGTTTTCCCTCATGAGACCCATTTTTTATTAGAGCAGGGACGTGCAATGCAATGCTCCTCGCTTATTCAGGTGATTATTGATTCTACTGAAAATACAATTAGCCGAGTGAGAGTAGGGGGAAAAGCGACAATGATGGGTATGAAGATTATTACTCTTTAAATCATTAGTGGTATTTTATATAAAGTTATTCTTAATAGGCTCTGATATGAAAGCTAGATTTTAAAGTGAAATGAATCTAATTTGATGCATAATATTTGCAGATAACGGGAAGCAAAATAAATAGTTGCTACTTATCATTAATCTATAATAAGCCAAATTTGTCATTGGGGAATATCAACATATTTTCTTGTTATGAGTGAGTCAGAAAAAAATAGGATGCAGACTTTTGTATATTGTTTTTAACCTTAACTATTTAATGTTTAACCCCTTTATTTTTACGCTTTAAAATACACAATAAAAAAGTAATGAATTAGAGTTAGGCGTTTTTAATAAGGTAAAAGTAGCTAAATCTTGCTAACACCTTACTGTAGCTTATTTTTTCGTGATAATGTTATGGTTCACCGCCGAATAAGCAGCTTAGAAATTTAGTTTAATACGACTAAATAATTGGATTTAATTAGGTGAAATTCGACTGCGCAGAACATAAAAAGCCCGCAACTCATTGAGTTAACGGGCTTTTTAGTCATCTATGGACGTCCTTAGAAGATAATTTGGGCTGGCTTGAAGCTCCTCCCCAATATAACTGTTTGATTCGTCTACTTATGTCGATGAAGTTAATGGCACAATAGTGTGACACAGTCGGTTTATGACTGCAAGAATGGTGTGCTGAGGTTTACTGTTAATTCAACTTCCTGTTGAGGAGCTGAATTTAAACTGGAAACATTAATTGTATTTTGCCAAAATAATTTAAGATGCCAGTGTGAGACTGCTACTTAAATTGAAGTTAGCTACATGTAATTAGAATTTATATGTCTCAAGAATTTCTTTATTACGCTTGGCTTCTTCTAAATACCATTTGAGGTCCCATGACCAGCTATACGGTCTGGGTTTACAGTCCGTACATTTATCACAATTTGATTGTTTGAAACTATTACCGAAATCATAGCCATTAGTGCTATCATATAATTGGCTTAATAAATTCCCAGTTCCTTGTGCATATTTATGTTTTAAGCAGATTAAAAGATGCATACCACCGAGAGAATGCATTCTCAATGATTGAGAAAATATTCCTCCTGGGCGATAGTGGACAAATAAATGTTCGCAATTTTTCATTATATTTGTGGGGTCATAATTGGCAAATCCAATTTTAAAGAATTCATGGTGTTCCCCTTGAGGGTCATCAGGATCCATCCCTAGATTTTTGGCCATACTTAAAAAGTATTCCTTTTGTTCTTCAACTGTAAGATCATAAAAGTCTTTTTTATTGTCAAGACTGATGACATGACATTCTATTTCAGTTAGCGCTTTATCAAAGTCAGGAAAAGTTGAAAGGATCATCTCTCTATGAGGTCGTGTCGCATTAGGATTTTGTTTAAGTAAGGTGGCAGTAAGAAAGTATATTTTTTCAATTTTATCTAAATTTTTTGATATTATACAGTACGCCATTACTAATAATGACATTTTTTCATACCAATCATCGAGAAATTCAATTGTTTCCTTAGAACCTCTTGCTTCATGAACTTGCTTGAATATTAAAATTGACGAATATATGTTAACAAAAAAATCTGAAAGTATGTGATATTGCTCATTTCTTATCATACGGTTACATAATTCAATGATCTTTTGTAGAGAAGTACAGCAGTCTCTATACATTATTTGAGTTTGGTTATTGAAAATATAATGTTCTAAAGATTTTTCTTCGAAGTGATTGACAGAATAATGAGTAGCATGTAACTGTTCTAACTGAGCCTTGAATTTTGCTCCTCGTGATTTACTCAGAGCAATTAGCCTGTGAACCCGACTTTTTTGTTCTCTAGCTAATAACATTAAATGTCGGCAGATATAATAATTTTCTCTGTAAACTTCCCTCTTAATATTAGTGTAAGGGGAAATTTGGAATGCTTGCCAGTAGTATAAGACAGCAACAAATCTATCTTTGGCCGGAACTATTGGTGAATGACTTATTTCGATAGAACGTTCAAAAACGGAGTCATATTTTCTTTCAGCTAAAAGATTGTCCAGTTGCTGATGATATGCCTTATATAATGTTTCCCCTATATCTTCAATTTTTTTGTCGAGAGATGACGGACTAATGATTGGATATCTAGCAACAGAGTCCTTAAGTCCTTTAATATTTAAATAATCCCAGCAATCTATGACTGCATCTAATATTTTACTTGCTGATGAAATATTTTTTCTGACCAATGTATTCTCAATTGGAATATGAACTTGAACTGTTTCAGTTTGATTAGATTTTGATGCCTTTTCTCTTAGTATTTCATTGTTTGTTATAGGTAACCAAAATATTTTCTCAGATGTTACTTCTACTACAACCAGAATAACAGGTACTTTAAATTCAAAGTAGTATCTCAACCGCTCGGTTTTTAGTGTAAATGAAAGGATGTTATTATCATGAATAAAATTTGAGTGCTCTTCACCTTTAATTTGAACTTTAAACACACTATCTTTTCCAAGAGCTTTGCCTCTATCATCTTTACTTTCAATTTCTCCATCAATCCCAAAATCATTTTGATCTTCTTGGCTTCGGAAAATCCAATTACTTGGTAAGTTATATTCAAAAATACGTCCAGCTTCTGTTCCAATCTCTCCAGCGTTCATCTGGTCCCTCAGTTTTGCAAATTATATAAGATTTTCTTATCATATAGTACCATACTCAAGTGATAGCACAGTAATTAACCTAAAGTCATGTTCTAAAATTGAATTATGATCATGTAGAGATGAAATTAAATTGAAAACACTATATAGTTATTTAGAAGGTGATTTCAATACAATATATTGAAGATATCTTGAACTTAAAGGAGTAAGAAATGACAGTCAATAAGAAGCAAAGTTCGAAGCAGTTAGCTTCTCAAGCTGCTAAAACTATTCAAAGCAAAAATGCATCCCAAATCCAAAAAACTTTAGCGGCTTCAGTTCTTTCGCAATCAAATAGCTCGAAGCAAACAGGGGCTGAGATGGAAACTATTGCATCTAATGTGTTAAAAAGCACAAAGTATAGTGATGAAACTAAAACTTTTGCTGCATCTGTGTTGTCACAGTCTAATAAAGAACGTACTAGTAAAAAATAAGCCACCTTGGTGTATGTAAGCCCATCAGATTTGGGTTTGCTATTATGTGTGGAGTTATTTGGAATCAGCTTTCTGTTTCCAGTAAAGTTGTCTACTATCGTCAATATCATATGAGCCATCAGTGTTTTCTTTTGTTATGACTAGTAGTCTTAATTCGCCAGGGTAGTGTTGAGATGGCTTATCCCTTAAGTTTGTGGTTTCTTCTAACAATTTGATATTTTTTTCAGTATTCTGTTTAACAAGGTATCCTCTCTCATGCATTATTCCTAATATTCTTAATGCATCTAATTGATTACGTTTAACATTTGACTGTGGTTAAATCTTTACAACTATAGATGCAGGGATCGAAATCAACTCCTTTATTCTCTAATTTTTGCTGTGACGGAAAGATAATGTTGCAGTTCTTTGTGTTAGAAGATTGATTTGAAGCAATGGAACTTTGACAACTGATAGTAATTGTTACAAACAATGACGTGGTCGATATTATGCTTTTAAAGCTCATAAATAATCTCAATAGTGTTTTTTTAGTTTATGTAGCCATAAGTAATTCTTAAGACTACATTTATTTATTTTTGAGTATTATCTTTCGGTTTTATAAACTCTTGACCTGCAAGATTACCAATTTGTTTACCGAATACTTTATCTGTGGTAGTTCTAATTCCACCCCCGACGATTGTGCCAACACTGGAGAGGAAGGATGAATCGATGATCGTACTTGTCTTGGCTCCTGCAACAAATTCACCTACGTTACCTGCCAATTCGCCATACTTCGCTTCCTTACTGCCAATTTGGCCAGAAACAACACCAATATCAACGTTAACTTGCAGGACTTCATCAAAGTTTTCACAGGGAACGTTTGCAAGTTGATAATCGGATAAATCGGCTAATAACTTGTTAGGTGGTACACTTTGGTTAATGAGTTTATCACAGATACCAAGTACTAAATCAAAACCAAACCCTCGGTATAAATGTGTTATTTTTCTAACTAGAGGATTCTCATCATTTGGGGTTTTTAACCGTTGATTATTAAATTTATCATCAATATGCTATTCAATAATGAGTTGTTTAAGCCTATCTTTTAGCTGTTGTTTTAGTGAATTGTCCATCTCATTTGCCTGACTGATTGTTCTCTCAAATTGTTTACAAAATAGGGAAAGCTTTATTGTTAAAACCCTAGCGAGTTTCACATTGCGAGTTTTTAAACTCAATCGGTTTTCTTGCTGTTGATTTTTGAAATGATAATGTTGTCGAAACCACCAAATATGACCATGGATAAGAATATAATGGGGAAGACATTTTGTGGTCATAAGTGCACACTCCTGTGTTACAGAATGCCTTATGCCATAAAGAAAAACGGACTGAAACTCTAAGAGAGTCAGTCCGTTAGAAGGTGGTGGAGCTGGCGGGAGTTGAACCCGCATCTGTAATTCTATAACTATATGTTTTATATATTTAATATTTTATTTTATTTTCTTGCGTGTCAAATACGGCTCTTTTGTAGTCATATTGCTGTCATTACGCTGTTCACTTATTACTTACTTTTGATTTTATATTTGTATTGCCGTCATACTCAGATAAGTATGATCCATAGTGTCTAAATAACATTTCAGGCCCTTTATGACCCATTTGATTTGCTAACCAAAATAGGTTTGCCCCTTGACTGATATGCATTGTCGCAAATGTATGTCGGGTTTGATAAGGGTTACGATATCTAACACCAGCCTTTCTTAATGTAGGTACCCACGCTTTTTTCCTAATTGCATCAGCACCAGCCCATGCTTTGTTGTTCTTAGGATCTTCAAAAATCACATCACCTTTCATAAAGGTCAGCGCTTTTTGCTCTTGCAGTGCAAACATAGCCTGGTCATTTAATTCAATTTTTCTATTCCCTGATTTTGTTTTTGTTCCTTTAATAACTCCAACAACACTTGCTGAATTTACATGAGCAATTTTATTTAGGAAATCTATATCACTCCATTTTATCGCACATAATTCAGAACTTCTCATTCCTGTATTAAATGCAAATCTAAATAAATTCTTCCACTGAGGCTCTTTTGATGATTCAAGTAGTGCATTAATCTCCTTAGGAGAAAAGGGATCTACAATATACTCATTATCGTTACTTTCATTTTTATCAGATTGGTATCTTGAAGCTGTAACTAAGTTAACTGGGTTCATTGTAATTAAACCATCAGTAACCGCTTCATCTATCGAACTTCTTAAAAAAGACAGTTGGTTTCTAATTGTTTTTAACGATGTAGATTGAGACTGTATCCAATTTTTAAGCATTGCTGGTGTTAATTCAGAGACGGAAACACTATGCAATTTATTTAAAGCTGTCTTGCATTTTTTGTAGCCATTAATTGTTGAAGGGGATAAACCTCTAGTTTCACATATTGATAAATATTCTGTGAGATAATCTTCTATATTACGCCCGGCTTTTCTATTACCAAATAATTTTATTTTTGATGAATTAGGGAAATATTCAACATAAGAAAATGTGCCTTTTTCTATTTTGTTATATATTTCACCTATTAGTCTTTCTGCGTATTTAATATTCTTCGCTGAAATTTCTAAGTTTGAAAGGGGTTCTCTGCATCTCACCCCTTTATATGTAAAAGCTATATTGATTGTTTCTCCTACACTATGTTTTCTAATTACAACTCCCCTAGGGAGGCATGTTGCATCTTGTTTTTTCGTGCCCATTTGTTCACCTCGGTTACATCAATCCAGCGCTCCTTGGAGCCTTCCACTTTTAAAACCTGAACTCCCTCATGCCAGAATTGTCTTTGTAACCGTTTATTTATTGCGTCAGGTGATTCACCAAATAGCTTGCAATACATAGAAATCGGTATGCATTCAAAGTACATATTTTCTCTCCACACTGTCCGTACACAGTTTAAACAGATATTAGTTAATGCTGGTGGTTATTGCTGATACAATTTTAATCCGTTTGTTATATTTCGTTGAAATGACATATTATTAAAATCTGGTTCCATTAACTCCTGCACAACCTCACCTGTATTTACATCATATAACTGGCTATCAGTTAGGTTATTTATAATAAAAGTTTCTCTTTCACTTTGAGACCAGGAGTTAAATGCTTTTAATATTTTTTTAGGTGTTCTGTATTGTGGTTTTATCCCTAACCTTTTTGCAGCTGCTAAATTATGATGCCCATTTACTAATAATGTATATTGCTTACCTCTTAAAGTTACATGCAATATATCGACAATAAACACTTTAAATCTTTTAACTTTATCTAAAACAACATATTCATTTAAATAACGCTGACTACTAATTAATTGACCTTTTATTTCCATTATTAAATCCTTTTAAACTCAATAACCCATACCCACGGATTATCCTGCCAATTTTTCTTTCCGTAGATATGCCACCATGTTTGCCCGAACCATGAACGGGGAAAATCAGGGAATCCACATTCACGCGATATAGCGTCAATAGTTGGATGGCTTGGTGGTGCACCTTCAGCGATAGCATCAGACCGACTGATATCATTCAATCTCTCAACACGAACATCGGTGATTTCTAACGTAATGCGTGAAGCCCAGCGAGGCATATGTATTGATGGTCGCCATGCTCCTTCGTATTTGCGGTTATCAGTATGAGGTTTCCAGTCAGCATCATCAGGGATTGACCATAGACCATAATCACCGTCTTTTTTCTCACAAGAGGCTTTATAAATTATTGCCGCTTGTTCTTCACCAGCTTTAAGAATATTGTCATTCCAATCGACACAAACCCCATCTTCGTTACCAAGTAATGCAAAAGTTTCACGAACCCAAATGCGATCACCAACATTGCCAAGAGGGCAAGGAAACCAACCGCTAGTATCGTTATGTAAATCGCCAGCCCATCTGAAATTAAAATCATCCTGTAGTACGGAAATAGTTTCTCCTGATAGTGTACAAGGCTGGTTATTCATTATTCTACGAGTTTGAGTTTTGCGCCCATCTAAAATGGCGCGCACCATTTCAGAATTAAAAATAATTCCACGCTCTTTCATATTCATTCCTCTTCATTCAATAGCGCCAAACCTTCATCAGTTAGCTTTATCATGTGAGTATCATCAGCAAAACCGCTAAATCCAGCATTAGACACTGACGGAATAAAAACAGATTCAGTACCAAACTCACCTTGTTCGATATCGGCTGGCGAGGTGATATCACTTACATAATTACCGTTAAGACCATGAATAGAATCTAAGACTGTATAAAACCGCCCACCAGCCTTTTTAAAGTCCTTAACTGCTTTTCTCATGCGATTAAATGCACGTTGTTGTTCTGGTGTCATTTCAATTAATTCTTGCGCTGTCATTATTCATTCCTCTTCATTGCATCCTTGCACTGAGTCCGTGATTAATCGTCGTTTGGGTTATCCCATTCGATATAAGCGCAATCTTCTGCTTCAACCGTTATCTGCCCTGTATTTGAACATCCACAGCAAGTAACACTATCGCCATTAAACACCTTCTTCTGTTGCGATGGTGCACATATCGTCTCCACATACATCACAGTTATTAAAATCTGTGGTATCAAATAATTTTTTCATGTTTATATCCTTTGGTTAAATCACATAAATAGCGTGGCGTGGGTAGGGGAGTCCGATAGGGGCGAATGGAATATCATCTTCAAAATCCATCGGTGGTTGATTGCTTTGGACCTGAGGTTGTGCTGGTGGCTGGTTTTGCTGTGCCAGTTGCGACCCCGCTGGTTTACTAGCACCACCTAGCATTTGCATTGAACCACCAACCTTTACAACAATTTCTGTTGTATAGCGTTTAACACCGTTATCATCCCATTCGCGCGTTTGTAGTTGACCCTCAATATAAATTTGAGAGCCTTTGCACAAATAGCCACTGGCGATATCTGCGAGTTTTCCAAACAAAACGACACGATGCCATTCTGTTTTTTCGCGGTTTTCACCCGTCTGTTTATCTCGCCACTTTTCTGATGTGGCCACAGCTAAATTGGCAACAGCACCACCAGAGGGAAGATAACGAATTTCAGGATCACGCCCTAAGTTGCCGATAAGAATTACTTTGTTTACTGATCCGTTAGCCATTTTCAGCCCCATTATAAAGTTCATTAAAACGACGGAGGAATAAGGCTTTTGCTTGCGGTGGAGTTAGTGGACTGACAACAAAATTACTAGTCGGAATACCTTCAAGCATTAACCAGTTACTACCTGTATCAATTTCTAAATCACGTTTTTCTGTGGCTAACATCATTAAGTCTGCAAAATGCACTGCATCAGACATTGTTTCAGGTAGCCCAAACTTTTTGCGGATGGCTAAATCAATATTGTGCTCAATCATTTGATATTCAGTTAAGATAGCTTTTAAAGGACGTGGTAAATCTTTGATATACGCTTCACTGGCATCATGAAGTAGGGCTTCTAAAGCATATTCAGGCGCAACTAAATAACTTGCATATACCGAGTGCTGAGCCACAGAATAGAAATTATCAATCTGTCCATTAAAACGACATTCATTAGCAAGGCCACTGGCAATATCTTGAATATCTATATCCTCGATCCGTACATCGAGATAATAGAAATGTTTATTTGTTGCTGTTGCAATATAAGACATATTCTCTCCACACAATTTTTAGGTAATAAGAATTCCTCTCGAATTAATCGAGATTAAATTTCCCTGGTGTTGGCTAAATAAATTAATGTGTTTTTTTAAATAAATCTGATAAATACTTAATTAAATTAGACAATTCTTCTGTAGCTAAATAAAAATCACTTTGAAATCTCAATGACACATCTTTTCTATCAATATCGTCATTAGTTTCAATTAGTTGCTCTGAGAATTTTATTTTTTTAAAAATAAAATCACCATTAATAGTAAAATCAATTCTATCTTTAAAATTTAAATATAAATTTGTAATTAATTTACCAGCCTCAATATGAGTCAGAATTTCATCTGAAATTAAATCTTGCTTTTTAAATTTGGCAATTCCACCTTCTTCTAAGATAGCAATTAATTCAGCTTCACCATTTAATTGTAATTGAACAGGAATGGAGTTATTTTTTACCCAACTAGTTAATAATATTTCGATTGAATCAAATTTCAATGGAGTTACCGGTAGCGAACCAATGGCTTTGCGTAATAAAGCAAGGCTACTCTCTGCGTTTTTACTCGTTCCTGTAAACACAACTATTTGATGATCGATTGTATTTATCCAAATATAAACAGTTGAGTATTTGCTAAATGCTCGTGGTAATAAAGAGTAAATGACTTCATCTTTAATTGTAGCTTTTTCCGTTTTCTTTAGCTTTCTTCCTTGCTCCCTTTCAAGTTTCTCTACTTTATGTTGAGTTTCTTTTTTGATGACATTAGAAGGTAGGATTTTTTCTTCTTTCTTGATTGCTAATAACAAATGTCCTTTACACTCAAAGATTAAATCATCATTGAATGCAGGTGAAACAAAACCAACAGTAGACATATCACTCGGCTTACATTCAACCCATTTGAAATTTTGGATGCAGCTATTTAACTCCTCTGCATCAACCGATTTGTTTAGGTTATAAACAATCATTGCTTTTTGATTAAAAAGAGACACGCTATTTCTCCTCACACGGTTTATTCACTTCACACAATAAGAAAGGGCACTAGCTACAGTAGATACCTGATATGGACTGTCATGGATGAATGCCAGTACCCTTGCTTATTGAGTTAGTTTTAGTGATTGGTGGTAGGTGCTGATTTCCTACTTTCGGTCTTGTTGTGCAAGTATCCGCGTGGGTTAAGTGTCCACTGCTAATCAGCCTTAGCATTCACCAATCCTAAAAATAACTTTATAAAAATGGCTGACTGAGCAGAACATTATCACCACACCCCGTTAATGGTTTAAGACTCAGCCAGCCATTGTTTCTCTTCACACGTTCTCTTCACACGTTCTCTTCACACATAAAAATCATTTTCTTTGTATACAAACTTGCTTCTGAGATAACAATAATGCAAATTTGCATATTGCGCAATATTAATTTGCGAAATTTACAATTTAACAAACAAAAAAAAGCCTGAAATATAATCAGGCTATTTATGCAAATGATAGTTTTGTTATGCGTGACGTCTATATTCGTGGCTTTGGCTGATTAAAACCTTCCCATGCACACAAAATCTATGCTCATTTGAACTATTTATTTTCCACTGTGTATATTTAGGGTTATCAGAGAGAACAATCACTTCATCGGGAACTATTTGAAGGCGTTTTACGTGTATATTTCCATCAAAAGAAAACACATAAATACCATCACCATCAATATAATCTATCGAAATATCAACAAAAATAAGATCGCCGGGTTCAATTGTACCCGACATGCTATCACCACGAACATTGATAACTTTTACTGAGTTCGCTGGGCGAGAACCGAATAGCAACCTAGCTTGTTCTGTATCATATTCAATGGAATGAATGACATCTATGACATCACTTGTTCTCACGCAACCTGGTCCTGCACTCGCGCTAATATCAAGTAGTTGCACTTTATAAAGATCCTCGTTTATTACGTCATGATTCAAATCACTGTGTTTATATACAGTATGATTATCACCATCTGAAAATAAATCAAGTAAAGATATTGATAGTGCGTTAGCAATTTTTCTTAATTGTTGTTCAGTAAACGATTTTTGTTTACCTGTTTCAAGACGAGATACATTACCCGGATCGCTATCAATAGCGTTAGCCAGCTCGGCAATTGTCATATTCCGCTCTAAGCGGATTGATCTGATTTTTTTTCCTATTTCCATGCCGTAATTACAAATCCTTTTTGCGTTATTTGCAAAGTAAATTGCGCAAATTGAATTGGTGTTATATTATGCTTAAAACGCAAAATTAGGAGGTATAATGCAAACACCATTAAGAGCTTTGCGAATAAAGCAAAATCTTACATTAAGTAAAGTAGCTGAAGCTGTTCAAATTGATGTAGGTAATCTTAGCCGCATTGAAAGAGGAGCCCAAAAAACCTCATTAGAGGTCGCTGAGCGACTGGTTGCTTTTTTCAACGGTGAATTAACAGAAATGCAAATTTTATATCCGAAGAAGTTCAGCAATTACAAATAAGTTACTTCTTATTCTCTGAAATTGTAACTACAAGAATTTATCAATGGTGGTAGGAAATGAGTAACCAATCAATAAAACAGGTAGTGAAAGAAATGTGTGAGGCGACAGCTGGTGGGCGTGAGGCAATGGCTGGAGCACTTGGTCTGTCTTTAACATCATTCAACAACAAGCTTTATGAGAAAAACGGCTGTCGTTCGTTTGATTTAAACGAACTATTAGCGATGCAAGATATTTCTAAGACCGTTTTATTTGCTGAATTTGTCGCTCGTGAATCAAATCGTTTACTCGTTGACAGAATTAGTCCTGCGGAACTGGATGAAACGGAATTGTTTGTACTGCGTAGTGGTGTTGACGAAATGCAGGGGCGTTTAGCTTTATTCATGAAAGATAGCTTGGCTGATGGCGTTATTGATAACGAAGAAGAGCAAAAGATAAAAATGATGTTGGATGGTTTAATTTCGCAGATCCGCACATTTATGAATGCGTTTGTTTCGTTACATCAAAAGAGAAATTAAAGATGGCTATATCCAGAAAGGGTGAAGCCAAAGGTGTACGGCCTCTGGCTTCGGTTTGCAAATTTCAATTGTGTGAAGAGAAATTAGCATGAGTAGATTATCAAACTTAGCATGCCGTACGCAAGTACGGGCTTCAATGCGTGATGGTCGTTTTGTCTATGAAATTAAAGTACCAGAAGGCTATGAAGAAACAAACTACCAATTTATGCGTTGGCTGGTAGATGATTTCAATTTGAATCGTGGATTAAAGGTGGGCAATGAACAATGAGAACCCAAAACAACTTGATCGCTACTACAAAAATCACAGGGGTATCGTTGTTCATGTTGTTCGTTATGACAGAGAAAAACAGCGCGTTATTTTTATGCTTGATGGTTGTGACGATCCGCAATGTGAACCCTTGCAACGATTTAAAGAGAAATACACCAGAGTTAAGTGAGGCGTTGCTATGACGACTATTTTTGATGTTGTACAAGCTATGTCAGGGCAGAAAAACGTCATTGTTATTCCTGTTCCCTATTTAGATTTTTTCAAAGGTGATCAACAAGCTCACGCCTTGTCTGCAATTTTAAATCAGCTTGTCTTCTGGTCTGGCGTTTCATCAAGTGCTGATGATGGTTGGTTCTATAAAAGCCATGAAGAGCTGGCAGAAGAAATTCACGGGCTTTCTGGTGAAGAGCAAGCTCGACGCCTCGTTGATAAATTACGTAAGAAGTATTTCCCTGGTGTGATTGAAACCAAGACAAAAAAGGTTAACGGTACCCCTGTTACTCACTACAAGATAGATGGTAATAAACTTATCTCTATGATTTTCCCGTCTATTTCTGAAACGTCGAAAATGAGGAATGGAAACGTCGAAAGTGAGGAATCGGAACGTCGAAACTGCGGAATGGAAACCGCAGAAATGCAGAATCATGGAAACGTCGAAAGTGAGGAATCCTATCTTTATACAGATCTTAACTCAGATAAAAACTTACAGATCACTAAAGACCTTTCGTCGCAGAATTCTAACGAATCCAGCGACCAGCCGAAAAATGATTTTTTAACTCGTTATCCAGAAGCAGTGATTTACAGCCCTAACTTCCAAAAATGGGGTTCAGCTGACGATTTAAAATGTGCTCAGTGGTTATTCGCTCGCAAATGTGAAGTGTTCGAAGATATGGGGCTTCAAGCACCTAAAGAGCCTAATTTCACGGAATGGGCTAATGATATTCGCTTAATGAGCACGATTGACGGGCGCTCACACAAAGAAATTTGTCAGCTCTATAAGCGTATTACTCAAGATGATTTCTGGAAAAAGAATATTCAATGCCCTCAAAAACTAAGAGAGCAGTGGGATAACGTCACATTGCGTTTAGCGGGCGAAGAAAAAATCACTATTGATGCTGTTGAGCGTGATGAGACATTCCGTTTAATTTTCAGTACGGGCTGGAAACCTAAAAATAAAATTCAGGAGTTGTCAGCAATTCAAGCTCGAAAAAATGGACTAGGGCGAATGAGTGATGTTGCTGGATTATCTGCATGGCGTGGCATTTGGAAACAGGTAGCAGAGCAAGTTGCGCAGGAGGCTCAGCAATGATTGATTACGCACTGAAATTACAAGAATTAAAAAGCCAATCTGCTCATAAATTAAAAGAAATTGGTGACCAATGGCGATCACCAGATAACCTTTACTATGGCATCAATTCTAAATATGGACCGTTTACTTTAGATTTATTCACTGATGGTCAAAACAGTAAATGCCCACACTTCTACACAGCGGAAGATAATGCGCTCACTCAAGACTGGTCAGAAAAGCTGAAAGAAATCGGTGGTTCAGCATTTGGCAACCCTCCTTACTCACGTAGTTCATATCACGAAGGTCAACCTTTAACAGGTGTTGGTCACATCATTAGTCATGCATTAGCTATGCGTGAAAAACACGGTCGATATGTTTTTTTATTAAAAGCAGCTACATCAGAAACATGGTGGCCAGAAGAAGCGGATCACGTTTGTTTTATTCGTGGACGTATTGGTTTTGATGTTCCTGAGTGGTTTGTTCCCGAAGATGAAAAACAGAAACCAACCGGTGCATTCTTTGCTGGGGCAATAGTTGTTTTCGAGAAAACATGGACGGGTAAAAAATTCGATTACATTCAACGTAGTGAGCTAGAGCAGATCGGCAAAACATTTATTGAGCAAGCGAAATGGCTTGTATCGAGAGGTGTTGCATGAAAATCACAGAGCAAATCTTAGCATTGTACAAAGTGGGTGAAGAAGTTAATCGCGACATTGTTATTCGTGATTTAGACACTAATTTAGCTGGCGCATCAAGAGCATTGGCGCATCTTTGGACTTTAGGTGCATTAGTCAGAATTAGTGAAGAACGTCCATTACGTTACAGAGTAACCAAAGAGGCAGAAAGAGTTCATTCAGCAATAATAGAATCACGTAAATCAGGTGAGTCAGTCTACATTGAAAAGTTGAATACTCAGAAAGCTAAAAAATGTGCTTTGCCAACTATCAAATGGGTAAAACACGCCACTTCTAATTTTGCACTCATGGGGAAATTACCAACTGAGCCCTACGATTCGTTAGTCAGAGCAGTAAGGAGTAATCACTAATGAACAATAAAAGCTGTCCATTCTGTAATTCTAAAAAACTGGAAGTCATGCAGGTGATGATCAATACATTCACTCGCTGTCAGAAATGTGGAGCAAGAGGTCCTATTGCTAATAACGCGGACGAAGCCCTGAAAGCTTGGGATAAAAGGAGTGTAAACGATGCTAACTAAATACGCGCTGTTTATAGGTTTTTGGTTCGTTCTCATGCTGGCTATTGGGTTGTGGGGGACTTATGTCTGAACTTATGCTCACGTTGCCATTTCCACCTAGTGTTAACTCATACTGGAGAAATATTAAGGGTAGAACGCTGATCAGTGAAAAAGGGCGTAAGTTTCGAATTAACACCATTGCTTCTGTATATGAGCAGTTAAAACGAAAACCTAAAGCAATTAAAGAAAATGTCTCTGTCCTGGTTCGTTTATATCCACCAACAAAACAGCGCAGAGATATTGATAACTTTTTAAAAGCCCCGTTTGATGCATTAACACATGCGGGTGTTTGGGAAGATGATCAGCAAGTGAAACATATGGATGTGATGTTAATGAAAGTCGTAAAGGGTGGAAAATTAGAAATCACTATCCGCTCATTTAATAACGTGATGTACGGTCACGAGTAAAAGTGGAGAGAAATAGCATGATGCAAAGAACAATGGAAGTTTCAGCATTACCCGCAATGAATCGCGAATTAACCATGTCTAGCAGGGAGATTGCCAGTTTAACGGGCAGTAATCACTCAGATGTTAAACGTTCTGCAGATAGGCTTTTTGTTGCTCAAATTTTAACCCAGCCATTGGCTGAGTTCCCTTTTGAGCATAACGGCAATCAATATACTGAATATCGTTTTAATAAAAGAGACTCTTTAGTGCTGGTGGCTCGATTATCACCTCAGTTCACAGCGAAAATTGTCGATCGCTGGCAGGAATTAGAGTCAAAAATGCAACCTCTCATTCCTCAAACATTACCAGAGGCATTGCGATTAGCTGCAGACTTAGCAGAAGAAAAACAAAAGCTGGAAAGTGAATTGGCGATTGCGACACCTAAGGCTCAGTTTGTTGATAATTATGTTTTATCCACGGGTTCTATGACGTTTCGCCAAGTGTGCAAATTACTGCAGGTGAAAGAAACGGATTTTCGCTGTTTTCTAATCGATAAGAAAATCATGTATCGCCTGAATAATACATTTACGCCTTATCAAACTCATGTCGATCTTGGTCGCTTTGAGATAAAGACGGGTACTAACCAAACCAATAACCATTCATTTGCACAATCACGGTTTACCGCTAAAGGCGTGAAGTGGATCGCTGGGCTATGGGCTGAGTATAAAGTAGGGGATATCATCTAATGAAATTATTATTAACACCCTATATTCAACCAGAACTAGGTGTTGTACTACTTAAACCAGGTGCTGAATTACTCGAGCAATTTAAGAAGCACCATCGTGTGATCATTAGTGATGTGCCAAAAAGCTTAGATGTGTTGCCCTCAGGTGCATTAACAGGTGATGAACAGCCTATTTTAAACAATAAGCACATCGTCCAATTTCTCAATAGTAAAAAAGTAATCCACACCATCGATAAAGTGGCGCCAATGGATACATGGGTTATTCGTCATATTCAATGCTGTCAGATTAATAACGATGAAGATAATTACCATCACCATGAGTTAGTGACGACTTTTCACGAGGCTGGGGTGATCCGCACTTGTTGGCATCATGATAACCATATTAGAAATTCATCTGCTGGGTGGGTTGCTGAATTAGCTCATAAAAATCGTATCAATTGGATGTTAGACACAATTCGTTTTCGTTTGAGATTAGATGATGGCCACCAGCTAACTATTCCTGATTTTTTCTCATTTGCAGTTATGCATAACTTGGTCGATGAATTACCCGAAGCGATATTGCGCCAGATTTTAAACTGGTCAGATAAACAAGAAGAACGCAGAGTTCATGGTGGTTTCCCTGAATCTGACATTATCCCAAGTAACGTAACGGCACTATCCGCAATGAATGCGCGTTTAGATGCGATAAAGCCGATTATTAAAGTTGCTGTTGATCCTGAGCCACCAGCGTCATTTCTTCTTAAACCTAAAATGCAACGTTGGGAAAATACCCAATGGTTGCAATGGGTGAAGACTCAACCGTGTTGCGTGTGTGGGCAACAGGCTGATGATCCGCACCACATCATCGGTCATGGTATGGGAGGAATGGCAATGAAAGCTCACGACCTATTCACTATTCCATTGTGTCGCATTCACCATGACGAGCTACACCGTGACCCAAAACAATGGGAAGCCACTCACGGTAATCAACTCGAATTGTTATTTCATTTTTTAAACCGTTCATTAGGTATCGGTGCATTTATTTAACGTGTGTACGGCACGAGGAGTATTAGCATGAAACTAGAGTCAGCATTAAAACAATTTTATCCAAAGTCACCGATGATCACCGATACGCCGAATTGTACAGATCCCGATAGAATGAAAGGGATGGATACTGCTGGAGCACTTGGCATGACGGAACATCGTGCTAAATTTGGCATGTCTGCGTTTTTTGCTAAGAATGACGTGAGCGAAGAGGATAAGTCCAACGCCGTTGGACAACTAACAAAATACGCATTAAAAGTAACGCCACGCCTGGTAGCTAAGTCAGCTGGTAATAAACTAGGCTATTGTTTAGTTATTTTATCAAAAATGGCGTTTGAAGATTATTCTCGTTCAGCAGGTTCGGTGTGTGAATGCCCTAGTTGCAAAGGTAAAAAGCTTATTTATAGCCACAAAGACGTCATTAAATATCCGGGCATTATGAAATTGAATGGCGAAGTGATTATGGAGCCAGTGATTAAAAATGAACTGGTTGGTGATAAATGCCAAATGTGTGGAGGAAAAGGAATTATTACGCATCGATGTCGTTGTAACGGGAGAGGACAAGTCTTGGACGAAGAGCAAACTGAATTACAGGGTGTACCTGTATTTAAAGAGTGTCCTCGTTGTGCTGGGCGCGGATATAAAAGAATGCCTTCCTCAGTAGCATATCAAGCTATTAGTAAATTATTACCAGAACTTAATGAAAGAACATGGCGTAGAAACTGGAAGCCATTTTATGAGCAATTAATTAGTAAATGTTTTAGTGAAGAAAGCAACGCTGAAGTAGTATTTAGCCAAGTTACTAATTAACTGGTTTTATATACAGATAAAGGTTGTATTTTGTCCGAACTTGGATTAAAGTCTTTTCATAGTGGGATATTTATTACTCAACCACACTAAATTAAATAAACCTCGCTTCGGCGGGGTTTTTTGTTATTAAAAAGAAGATAAGACTTGCTGTTCTATTTGGTAAGAGTTACATGTGTAGTTATGCACAATAACTGACCAAGGGTATAAAATATCATGTTAAAACAGTGTGATATGACAACGCAGGCAAGTTGTGTACTTGAAATAATCTCAAAAAATGATTGGCAAACAGTACAAGTAATTTCAAATCAAACTGGGCTAAGTAATGAAAATTGCGAGTTTCTATTAACTCAGTTTGAAATAGCAGGGTTTGTCGCAAAGCAAGGAAATAGCTATATGCGTACAGCCTAAAAAATATAAAGAATTTATAAAGCTGGTGGCTTAACGGTCATCGGCTTTTTTATTGCGTAGAAAAGGACTTCTGATGCAACTATTTAACGATGACGCACTCTCTGTATTGAAAACACTACCCGAAAATAGCATTGATTTAATTGCGACTGATCCACCTTACTTTAGAGTGAAATCGTGTGAATGGGATAATCAGTGGGATAGTGTTGAGGCATATCTGTCTTGGCTTGATGAGGTATTAGCTGAATTCTGGCGGGTATTAAAACCCAATGGCAGTTTGTATTTATTCTGTGGCTCTAAATTGGCATCCGATACTGAGTTGCTTGTTCGTGGGCGATTTAATGTATTAAGCCATATCATTTGGGCTAAGCCATCAGGGTCATGGAGACGACAAAATAAAGAAAGTCTACGCGCATTTTCTTCTTCAACAGAGCGAATACTCTTTGCTGAACATTATCAAAATCCAGTCACAGTTAAAGACTCTGAATTTTCTTTAAAATGCAAAGAACTAAAACAGAACGTATTTACGCCTCTGATTGATTATTTTAGAAATGCTCGTTTAGCACTGCAGGTAAGTTCAAAAGAAATAGACCAGGTAACAGGTAAGCAAATGTGCAGTCATTGGTTTAGCAATAGCCAGTGGCAATTACCCGGCGAAGAAGATTATAAAAAGTTACAAGCACTGTTTACACGCATTGCTGATAAACAAGAAAAACTATCACCGTTATCTCGCCACTTTAGTGAGTTAGAACAAGAGCAATTTACATTACAAAAAGACTACCAAGAGTTAATAAAAGAATATGGTTTATTAAGACGCCCATTCTTTGTGACTGCTGATGTTCCTTACACTGATGTGTGGATTTATCCTCCTGTTCAATACTATCCCGGCAAGCACCCTTGCGAAAAACCATCAACCATGATGGAGCACATTATTCGCTCAAGTAGTCGTGAGGGGGATCTGGTTGCTGATTTCTTTATGGGATCAGGAGCAACTCTGAAAGCAGCACTAAAACTTAATCGAAAGGTTTTGGGTGTTGAGCTTGAGAAAGAGCGCTTTGAACAAACAGAGCAAGAAATAAAAACGAACTTGTAAGAGTTACTTACAAGCTCAACTGTCCGGTAATTCCGGATGGTTCACATTATTTCGTTTAGAGGCTGATATGACGATTAATAATTTAAAAGTAATCAATGATCGGTATATAGCAGAAGAATTAAGAAAGGCTGTTATTGAAAGGGCTGAGAAAAAAGCCAGTACATATAATTCGGCTAAAAAAATATTTCAAATGGCTGAGTCTGGCGAATGTGTAAAGCATGGCGATGGTTATATTGATGTGATCCTCCATGACTACAATATTGATTATTTTCTCGCTCTTTTGAGAAGAACTAAATTATTTAAAAAATACGATAATAAAGTCTATCAGCACAGGACGTGCAAGAGGCTATTTCTCTATGAACGGCTAAATGAGTTTGGTGGAGTTAATTTCGCCAGAATTATCCTTTCCTAAATACGCAGACCACAGTATCAATCACACACTAATCACTTCACACAATCGCTGTGTGTCTGCACCTTTTTAACCAAATAACAGGACTACACACATGAATGAGCCGTTAACGGGCACTACAACAGCATCGCTAGCGGGCGTTTCAATTGTAGGTCTGTTTGCTGGTATGGACGCTGGCGTTGTTATTGGGGCGTTTGCGGGAGCAGTTATTTTTGTTTTATCTGCTCATGATATTCGTCTATTAAAGCGTTGGACTTATTTCGCGGTTGCTTTCCTTATTGGTATTTATGGCGCTGATTTTATGTCGGGTATTCTCAGCGATATAACCGGTGGCCGTGATGTTGATAAATCAGTAGGGGCAATGTTTTCGTCAGCAGGGCTGGTGGGTGTTTTAGTCTCAATATCAAAGCCGGGTGCAATGACTGACGGAATAAATAAATTTATTAATAATCTGATAGATAAATTCAGAGGAGGTGGCAGATGACCATCTCAATGTTTTGGATTTACATCAATTTCTTTTCTTGTTTACTCGCAGTCATTCGACTCATTAATTATCGACGTAATGGTGCTCAATATAAATTCGGAGCGTCATTTATTGCGTGGGTATTAATTATCTTATTGGGTTCGGTACCACTGCGGATCTTAACAGATGATTATTCTCATGCTGACCCATTTGAAGTCGGCATTAATTTATCGCTATGCGTACTCATCTTATTGAGTCGTGGAAACATAATGCAAATATTCAGAGGTGTCAGACATGACAAAGGTAGCTCGCGGTGAACGCAATAACAATCCGGGTAATATTGACTATAACCCCCATAATAAATGGGAAGGTTTAGTTGGTATTGAAACAGGAGTGCCTAACCCTCGATTCTGTGTCTTTGAGTCACCAGAATACGGCATCCGAGCAATTTATAAGTTAACCCAAACCTATCAACGTAAATATGGTTTGAACTCAGTATCAGCAATCATTAATAAGTATGCACCGCCAGTTGAGAACAACACGAATGGCTACATTATTCGTGCATCAAAAGAGATTGGTGTTGGTATTAATGACAAGATAGATACTCAATCAAAGCCAGTTGCTATTTCTTTAGCAAAAGCAATCGTAGGTGTTGAGTTGGGTTATCAACCTTACACAGATAAAGTCTTTGAAGATGCTTGGTTGTTGTTATGAGTAAATATATCCCATGGTTTTTTCTCCTACTTTTAAGTGCTCTATTAATGGCATTAAGTTTATCAAATGCAAAAATAAAAAAGCTGAGTAACGAAAATGAATTACTCAGCAAGAATTTGTCAGAGCAAATTAATATTAATAGTAATTATAAAGAGCGTATTGATAAGTTAAATAAACTCGATAGTGATCATCAACAGGAGCTTGCTAATGCAATGTCTGAAATTAGTCGCTTGCATGATGTTAGTGAGCGTCATCCTGAGCGGGTGTACATCAAAGCCGAGTGTCCAAAGAGCACCAGTAATTCCACCTCCAGCATGGATGATGCAACCACCGCCCGACCTACTGACACCGCTATCCGAAATTATTGGCTACTCAGAGAGAGAATTGCACAGTCAGAGCAAATAATTAAAGGGTTGCAGGATTACATTAGAACGGAGTGTATCAACTAAACGCTCCCAAGGAGCAATATAGTAAAGATTTGCTCATCATTAAGTTTAAAAATGTCCTTTCTTGTGGTATTTGGAGGGATACTGAGATCTATTTGTACACTAACTACGACATATATATTCTTTTTCTCATCAAGGTACGCTAACTGTTCTCCTCTTGGCGTTAAGATATTTTTCGGAGTTCCAGACTTGCTTGAAGTACACAGGTATCCAAATTTATTCTCGGCCTCACTAATGCTGGTCATTTTGTAAATTTGTTTAGACATATAGTATTCCTCATTTAAAAAGATTGTTGTGAAATGTTAATGAGGGTTATTTACGTAAAACTCAAGCATCAATGATTAGGTAATAGAGTAATTATGTATAAGTTCTACAAACGTCATTCATTGAGTGGCGTTGATAGAGTTTATTTAGATAGCCATCAGTTAATAACTGGTGGTTTTTTTATTGGAGAAAGTAAATGAATATAACGATTAATGATGATGGTTCTGTTTATATAAAAAACAATTCTCATCAGGGTTATTATGATCAGAGTGGGAATTTAAAGTTTGTGATTGGTAGTCAGGATGCTCCTGAAAAGATAGCTATCAATTATCCCAAAAAAGAAATAGGTGAATTGACCTACAAAGTCTCAGTAGATACTACTGAGTTAGATAAGTTAGAAGAACACCTCAATCGTATTAAGCAACTGATGCAAGATGTAGGGGTGAAACCTAAATCAATTCCACAATTCTTCTCTCAATCTTCTGGTGGATTTTTTATTAAAGATGCCTTTATTAATTCTGCTGAATTCAAAGGTGTGCTTGTCAGTAATAAGTCAGAGCATGACATCAATGCTCAGCTAGCTGATTTACGTATGCGAGCTGATCGACAAGATGCAGGCATCAATGAGCTAATGCAGGCTCGAGAAATTGAACGTTATGCGTGGGCTAAACTTACGAACGAGCTAAATAAAAGAACGTGGTGCAGTCAGAAGTAAAGGGGCTAAGAATGCAACAACATTATGAAGATAAGTTGGCTAGATTCATTTTATTACTATTAATTAAGCAAGCTGGCGACTTAAACGAGCAAACTAAGGCCGTAGTAAATAAGCACTATAAGGATATAGTTCAAGATATCGCTGAAATGGAATCAGTCATTCTATGTATTCCCGATAGAATCGGCAAAACAGAACAACGTCAGCTGGAGCAGGCTGTTCGTACTAGATATGGTAAAGGTATGCCGAGAGTACGAATTGATTGTGGGGTTAGTGGGTATCAGCCCAAGCATGAGATTAAGAATCCAACCCCGCCACCAAAGAAACCTTAATCATAATAAATTGATTTTGTTACACATAATTCAAAAGGTACTCCCAGCGGGGTACCCTCTCCACGGGGCGGCGCGCACGCGGGAAACGGCTCATTTTTCAATTTTTATCGGTCGTCACCACCAGTATAATTATTTGATAAATATATGTTAAAAAAATAACAGTGATGAATTTGCTTGTTTTTTGTTCATCACTAGCTCAAATCTTTAACTCTCATTTTTATTGTTCTACATCTCATTTCACTGCGCATTCACAGCGCAATCATTAAAACGTCGGATCCAATCACTTTGATATGAGCCTTCGAGGAAGTCAGTTATAGCTGGCGAGCTTCGACGGGCTGATTTTCTATGTGAACGAGGGTTCATTTCAAATGAAGGTAATACGTTATGCAATATCCAAGAGTCAGTATTAATGGTGTATCTGTTCGTGTTGATGATGAGGGAAGATATAACCTAAATGATTTACATGCCTCAGCCGTGGCAAATGGCGAAGCCAGAGAGAATCAAAAGCCAAGCCAATTTTTGAGAAGCAAACAAGTTAAGACATTTGTAGAAAAATTAAGCGCAATGCAAAAATGCACTGCGGTCAAAGTCATTAACGGTGGGCTTAATCATGGTGTGTGGGCTTTAGAGTTAGTTGTTATTCGATATGCAGCTTGGTTAAAGCCTGAGTTTGAAATTCTTGTCTACAACACGTTTAAAGATGCGACGAGAAAAGGTTTAGATGTTATGTCTAAATTGAACAAGCTAGATCATGTCATTAATGCTGAAACTAAAAACGTCAGTAACTGTGCAAGGATAATGGCTAATTGGGGAGTTGGTGGTAGAAAACAATTACTGCTAATGGCAAGAGAGCGAATTATTAATGAAGCTCAAATCTATCTTCCGGGAGTGGAATAAAACAAATGAAATATGGACAAAGAACTCAAACACCTAAAACTCAATATCAGCCAGATAGCTGCACTTTCTGGTGTCCATCGGCAAACTGCTTCCGCTCGTCTTAATCATTTAGAGCCTGTTGCAGGCAATAGCTCAAATCTAAAACTCTACGCACTCACTGATATTTTATCTGAAATGATGAAGGCGCCAGCCCCTGTCGATAATCAGGAAATGTTGCCTCAAGATCGGAAGGCGTGGTATCAGTCTGAGCGGGAGCGTTTGAAGTTTGAGCAAGAAGTGGGGGAGTTATTGCCTGCCTCAGATGTTGCACGAGAATATTCAGCGCTGGCTAAAGCGATGGTGCAAGTGCTGGAAACGTTACCTGACATATTAGAGCGTGATTGCGCATTAACACCGACAGCCGTATCCCGTGTTCAAGGTATTATTGATGATCTGCGCGACCAGATAGCACATCAAGTTTTAAGTGATCAATCGGATGGCGAAGAGAGTGATGAGGATGAGTTATGACAGCAACAGTGTCAGCAACCACATTAAGAAAAAATGTGGCACAACTCATCAAAGCACCGAGGCGAATGCCAGTTGCGGATGCCGTGGCAAAATATATGCGAGTACCAGTAGGTGCGGGTAACTCTGTTCCTTGGGATCCGGCGGTATCTCCTTACATTGTTGAACCTATGAATTGTTTATCGTCACGGCTCTATGATGCAGTGATATTTGTGGGACCTGCGAGAACAGGAAAGACGGTTGGGTTGATTGATGGCTGGGTGATTTATAATATTGTGTGTGACCCTTCTGATATGTTACTGGTGCAAATGACGCAAGATAAAGCACAAGAGCACAGTAAAAAACGGCTTTCTCGCACCTTTCGTTGCAGTCCTGAAGTCAGTAAACAACTCAGCCCTCGTCGCAATGACAATAACGTATTTGATAAATACTTTTTATCGGGCAGTTTTCTAAAAATGGGGTGGCCATCGATTAATGTGATGTCCTCATCTGACTTTAAGTGTGTGGCACTTACCGATTATGACCGTTTTCCAGAAGATATTGACGGTGAAGGAGATGGCTTTTCTTTAGCCTCAAAACGGACAACCACTTTTATGTCTGCGGGTATGACGCTAGTGGAAAGTTCTCCGGGGCGTGATATTACTGATACTAAATGGAGTCGTTTATCTCCTCACGAAGCTCCGCCCACAACCGGCATTTTATCGCTTTATAATCGGGGGGATCGCCGTCGCTGGTACTGGCAATGTCCTCACTGCCATGAATATTTTCAGCCTATTTATGATGCGGTAAAGGGGTATCGTGATAATCCAGATCCCGTAGAAGCGAGTGAATCTGCGTATGTGGAATGTCAGCACTGTTTAGGTCGCATCGAGCCCCATCAAAAAAGGGAACTCAATAATAAAGGAGTATGGTTGATTGAAGGGCAGTCCATTGATAAGCAAGGGAAAGTATCAGGAACAGGGCGTCGTTCTCGTATTGCCTCTTTTTGGATGGAAGGGCCTGCTGCGGCTTATCAAACGTTGTCTCAGTTAGTTTATAAATTACTGACTGCAGAACAAGAATACGAATTAACCGGCAGTGAAGAAACCCTAAAAGCGGTCACCAATACAGACTGGGGCTTGCCTTATTTACCGCGCACAGCACAAGAGCAACGTCGGAGCGATGAATTAATCAATCGTGTTGAAGACTTAGGCGAATTGATTGTTCCTGATGGCGTACGATTCTTGGTTGCCACCGTTGACGTACAGGGTGGTAAAAAACGACGCTTTGTAGTTCAGGTGGTCGGTTACGGTGAAAAAGGCGAACGCTGGGTGATTGACCGATTTGAAATAACCCAATCCCTACGTTATGACAACAACGGTGAATGCCGTCGAATTGATCCGGGCTCTTATCCTGAGGATTGGCAAGTATTAATCACGGATGTATTAGAGAAAACCTATCCATTGCAACATTATCCTCACCATGAAATGGAAATCATGATGTTGGGCGTGGACTCTGGTGGTGAAGATGGCGTTACTGATAATGCCTATAAATTTTGGCGTCGCTGTCGAAAAGAGGGATTACACCGTAAAGTCTATCTCTTTAAGGGCGATGGGCATAAACGCAGTAAGTTAATCACCAAATCATTCCCTGATAACACCAGTCGTTCTGAACGGCGCGCCCAAGCGAAAGGGGATGTGCCTCTTTATTTACTGCAAACGGATCAACTCAAAGACCGGATCAGCTCTGCGTTATCGCGCGATACCGTCGGACCTAATTATATTCATTTCCCTGATTGGCTGGATGAATCGTTCTATGACGAGTTGACGTATGAAGAGCGTGATGAAAAAGGGCATTGGGAAAAGCCGGGTCGAGGTGCTAATGAGGCATTTGACCTGATGGTTTACGCCCATGCCTTGGTGATATTAAAAGGGTACGAGAATATTAATTGGGAAAAACCGCCTAAATGGGCGAGATTGCCTGATGTAATGCTTTCCTCATCCCCGCCAATTACCGATATTGCCACAGAGCCTGAAATAAAACCCTCACCCGAAACCCAAAAACAGGAAACGCCTGCGGTATCTGCATGGGCACCGGTATCAAACAGCGGAGGCTGGATATGACGAAAGAAGAAATTGAACACATGATTGAGCAATACCGTTTAGCGGAAGAGGCGGTATTAAAAGGAAAATCCATCACCTTTAATGGACAAGCCATGACAATGGAAAATCTCAACGAGATCATAAAAGGTCGTGAGCGTTGGGAATCTCGTTTATCGGCGTTGATATCACGAAAACGAGGTAATCCAATGTATAAATTAGCGAGGTTTAGATGACATTATTAGACAACGCCATTGGTTATTTCGCCCCAAATTGGCAAGCCTCGCGTCTCCGCTCTCGATTACAAATTAAAGCCTATGAAGCCGTTTTACCCACTCGCACTCATCCCGCTAAACGTGAAAATCGTAATGCAAACCAATTGACGCAATTTGGTGGTACTTCCTTACGCGAGCAAGCGCGATGGCTAGATAACAATCATGATATCTCTATCGGTATTCTCGACAAGATGGAAGAACGCATTGTCGGGGCAAAAGGCATTATTGTTGAGCCACAACCTCTCGATGGTGCCGGACAAATTCATGAAGATTTAGCCTCTCAAATTCGTCAGGCCTGGGCGGAGTGGTCAGTACTACCCGAAGTGACAGGGCAATTTAGTCGTCCCGTGTTAGAGCGTTTATTGGTCAGAACGTGGTTACGTGATGGTGAAGTATTTGCTCAACTGGTCAAAGGCAAAGCCAAAGGGCTAGAACCTCAAGCCAATATCTATTTTTGGCTCGAAGCCTTAGAGCCTGACTTCGTGCCGATCCACATGAATATGCCTGAAAGCAAGATTATTCAAGGCATTAAATTCAATGAGTGGGGGCGACCCACAGGGTATCAGGTATATAAAAACCTCCCCCAATTCAGTGCCAATTTGGGGGATATCAAAACCATCGATGCTGAAAATATGTTGCACCTGAAATTCACTCGTCGGCTTCATCAAGCGCGGGGTGTCAGTTTGTTTTCGGGGATTTTAATGCGCTTAAGTGCGTTAAAAGATTATGAAGATGCGGAATTAACCTCCGCACGTATTGCGGCTTCATTGGGTATGTACATCAAAAAAGGGGATGCCGGCTCTTTCCCAGAGGGTGACTACGACGAAGATGAACAACGTAACATCGATATTCAGCCGGGCATGATTTACGACGGATTAAAACCGGGTGAAGAAGTCGGCATGATCAAATCAGACCGGCCTAATCCTAATCTACAAACCTTTCGCAATGGGCAATTACGTGCGGTTTCTGCAGGCAGTCGTGGCAGTTATTCCAGTATCGCTCGTGACTATAACGGTACGTATAGCGCTCAACGACAAGAGTTGGTGGAGTCATTTGAAGGTTATAACATTTTTCAAGATACCTTTGTGGCAGGTATTAGCCGTCCGATGTACCGCAATTGGTTAAAAATGGCGATAGCCAGTGGTGTGATCGCCGTGCCTCCTGATGTTGATGCTAAATCCTTGTTTAATGCGGTTTACAGTGGCCCTGTGATGCCGTGGATTGATCCGAAAAAAGAGTCTGAGGCATGGAAAACTTTGTTACGTGGTGGTGCGTCAACAGAAAGTGACTGGATACGCGCTAAAGGGGGCAACCCTGCGGATGTGAAACGTCGTCGTAAAACCGAAATTGACGAAAATAAACGATTAGGACTGGTATTTGATACTGATCCTGCTAATGACAAAGGGGCACAAGATGCTAAACAACAAGAAATCGATGACGATGCCTAAAATGTCGGGACCAGCAAATCAAAAAAGCTGGTTTCGCATGCAGGCTAAAGAAGACCAAACTGCGGATATCTATATTTATGATGAAATCGGTGGGTGGGGAATTAGCGCAAGACGCTTTACGGAAGATTTGCTCTCGCTGGGTAATCTCAGCCATATCAATCTGCATATTCACTCACCGGGTGGTGAGGTGTTTGATGGTATCGCCATTTATAACCAACTTAAAAACCATTCCGCGCCGATCACGGTTTATATCGACGGCTTAGCCGCATCAATGGCATCAGTCATTGCGATGGTCGGTGATACGGTCATTATGCCGAAAAATGCCATGATGATGATCCACAAACCGTGGGGCGTTTCATGGGGGGATGCGAATGATATGCGTGAATATGCTGACTTGCTCGACAAGTTAGAAAACGTACTCATTCCTGCGTATGTGGCTAAAACAGGAAAAACAACCGAAGAAATTACCGCCATGTTGGAGCAGGAAACATGGCTGGATGGTGACGAGTGTGTTGAACACGGGTTTGCCGATAAAGTGATTGAGCCAGTAAAAGCAATGGCAAGTCTTACATCTAAACGAATTGAGGAATTTTCATCTATGCCAAGTGCAATTAAAAATCAAATTAAACCTAAAAACACCACGAGTCCTACACAACCTAATCCAATTCCAGTGCCAGCACCAGAGCCACAGCCTAGCGCCACCTATAAGGATGAGCAAACGCGCTTAAATGGCATTAAAGATTTATTTGCCATGTTCGGTGGTCGTCACAATGATTTGATGATCACCTGTTTAGCAGATGCGAGTTGTTCTGTTGAGAAAGCGCGTGAGCAATTACTTAACACGGTTGCACAACAACAAAATCCTGAACCATCAAATAAAGGTAATGCGCATATTTACGCAGGAAACGGCAATATTGTGGGTGACAGTGTTCGTGCTTCTGTGATGGCGCGTGCGGGTTATCAGGATTATGAAAAAGATAACGCCTATAACAGCATGACATTGCGTGAATTAGCGCGTGCATCATTGACAGAGCGTGGCATCGGTGTGTCCACGTATAATCCGATGCAAATGATTGGGATGGCCTTTACGCACAGCACCTCTGATTTCGGTAATATCCTGCTTGATGTAGCGAATAAAGCGATTTTGCTCGGCTGGGAAGAAAATGACGAAACCTTTGAAAAATGGACGAAAAAAGGGCAACTCAGTGACTTTAAAACCGTACATCGTGTTGGGTTGGGGGCATTCCCTTCATTACGTGAAGTGCGTGAAGGTGCTGAGTATAAATACGTTACGTTGAACGATAAAGGTGAAACCATTGCGCTAGCGACCTACGGCGAGTTATTTAGCATTACCCGTCAAGCCATCATCAATGATGATATGAACATGCTGACAGATGTGCCAATGAAGTTCGGTCGTGCAGCTAAAGCGACAGTCGGCGATTTGGTGTATGCGGTGCTTATCGACAATGAAAAAATGAGCGATAAAAAAGCACTGTTTAGTGCCGATCATAAAAACATGATCACCGGCGGGATGGATGTAGAAACCATCAGTGCAGGTCGCACCGCGATGCGTCAACAAAAAGAAGGTGATCGTACGCTAAATATTCGCCCTGCCTTTATGTTGGTACCGACCACACTGGAAACACAAGCTATCCAAGTGGTTAAATCAGGCAGTGTGAAAGGCGCGGATGTTAATGCCAATATTATTAACCCAGTGCGCGATTTAGCGGAAATTATTGCCGAACCTCGTTTAGATGATGCAAGCGAAAAAGATTGGTATATGGCCTCACGTCAAGGTAGCGACACCATTGAAGTAGCGTACTTAAATGGGATTGATGTACCGTATATTGATCAGCTTGAAGGCTTTACTTCCGATGGTGTCACCACAAAAGTGCGTATTGATGCGGGTGTAGCACCAGTTGATTATCGCGGTCTGCTGAAAGTTTCCGGTAAATAAGACGTCTTTTTTCTTCGTTTTACCCTGATGCCCTGATGGGCTTTTTTTATATCTAAAATCCGGTGCTTCGGCATCGGAAGGAGTTTTTATGGCTAAAAATTATGTACAACAGGGTGGCACAATTGCTCTGGTTAATAGCACAAAAGAGATCATTAAAAGTGGTCAACTGGTGCACGTTGGCGCTATTGCTTGTGTTGCGATTACGGATATTCAACCTAGTGAGAAAGGTGATGGTTTTTCAGAAGGTGTTTTCTTGCTGAACAAGAAAGCCGGTATTGCCTTAAAAGCCGGTGCGACGGCGTCCGTTAAAGACAATGTCGTGGTGGATACAGGTGGTACACCTGCTGGTGTTGTTTGGGATGATGCGGATGCATCGAGTGAAAATGTCACGGTTAAACTGAATGTGTTTGCGCCAGCGGGTACGCCATAAGGCAGGAAACGATGAATCCATTTGAACGGTTGGTAAAAAGAATGGATAACGTGACCGAAGAACGGATGGGGGTTCCCATCCGTATCAATGGTGTTTTTTATCAAGCACTCGAATCTCATTTTATCCCTGAATTGGGACCGATGAGTGGTGATGGGGTGAGTTATGTTATTTTTTCGTCAACCTATCAACCTGACCGTAAGGATACTGTTGAAATTGAGGGCAAAACTTACCAAATCACGCGATATCAAAAGTTTAATGGTAAGCCACATATTTGGATTAAATAGGTGGGTGATATGAAAGGGTTAGAGCAAGCCATCAAAAACTTGAATAGCATTAATGATGAAATGGTACCGAAAGCCACAGCAATGGCGATTAATCGTGTTGCTCGCCGTGTCATTAGCCATAGTGTTAAACGGGTTTCAGCCGAAACGAAAGTGCCACAACGCCTTATTCGCCAACGTGTTCGACTTAATCGTGCGAGCAGTCGCTATAAAACACCTCGCGCTAGATTAGTGATAAACCGGGGTAATTTACCCGCCATTGCTTTGGGTAGTGCTCGCGTTCAACTATCAAGAAAACGAGGTAATCAGAAAGGAGCGGGGAGTGTGTTGAAAGTGGGCAAATTTTCTTTTCCTAATGCCTTTATTCAACAGCTTGATAATGGGCGCTGGCATATTCTTCAGCGCGTTGGGAAAAGTCGTTATCCTATCGAAGTGGTTAAAATTCCGCTCGTCACACCGTTAACAACGGCTTACACCGAAGAGTCAGAGAAGCTTATTGAATCTGATATGCCTAAAGAAATGGCATCGGCCTTAAAGCAACAATTACGGCTTTATATAAAAGGGAGGGTTTGGTGATCAAACACACACAGATCCGACACGCAATTAAAGAGGCGATTGAGCCTCATGCCAATGGGGCGACAGTATTTGATGGTCGCCCTTTTTTTGTGGATGAAAACGACTTCCCAGCGATTGCTGTGTATATCACCGATGCTATTTCAACAGGTGAAAACCTCGATGAAGATAGCTGGCAAGCGATTGTTCACATAGAAGTTTTTCTCAGTGCGAATAGCCCTGATGCTGAATTAGATAAATGGGTTGAAGCTGTGATTTATCCCGCACTGACCTCCATTCCCGCACTGTCCGATCTTATCGAAAATATGACCCCTAACGGCTACGACTACCATCGTGATGAAGAAATGGGGTTATGGGGTTCTGTCGATCTCAATTATCAAATTAGTTACTCAATGTAAAAGGAATCATTATGCCTACACCAAACCCATTAGCACCCGTAAAAGGTGCTGGTACCACGCTTTGGATTTATAGCGGTACCGAAGACCCATTAAAAGCGCCGTTTGATGATACGGATTGGACGCGACTGGCAAAAATTAAAGAGTTACAGCCGGGTGAAATTACCGCGGACAGTTATGACGATACCTATCTTGACGATGAAGATGCGGATTGGAAAGCAACAGCTCAGGGGGAAAAATCAGCAGGTGAAGCCAATATTACGCTGGCATGGAAACCGGGTGAGCAAGGACAAAAAGATCTGGTTGATTGGTTCCAACTGGGAGATGTTCGCCACTATCGTATTCGTTATCCGAATGGGGCAGTCGATATTTATCGTGGCTGGGTAAGTTCGCTGGGAAAAACGGTACCCGCAAAAGAAGTGATCACCCGCACGATTAAGATCACTAATAGTGGTCGTCCAGCTCTTGCTGAAGAAATTAAATCAGCGTCAGAGCAAGGAAAAAGTGCGCCCGTTATTAAAAAAGACGATGAATAAAAGGTAACAGTATGTTTTTAAATAAAAAAGAATTTACTTACGGCGGTAATTCTGTTGCGTTGTATGAATTATCAGCACTTCAACGCATTGAATACTTTGATTTTTTAGTCGAGCAATCAGAAAAAAACGACGATATTGAAAAAGTGGAAGGCGTTAAAAAAACAGCCCTGATTATTCGTGCAAATACAGAATCAAATGCCTGGTTAGTGTCTCGTTCATTAGCGCACGGTGGATCGGGTGATGTTGAGCTAATTTACAATGATGTTCTTTCTACATGGAATCCTGAAGCACTTGCTCTTGCAGCTAAAGAAGTGCTGGTGATTAGCGGGATGGCACAAGTTGAAAGCGCGGAAAATGAAAATATTCACAGTGATACACAGGAAGAGTCACTGGAAAAGTAGTTGCCCGTGAACATCAATTTATCCTGCGTTTGTCACATGAATTTAAACGCGCGGATTGGCGCAGGATGCTCAGCGAAATGACAGCGACCGAGCTCGCTGATTGGTTACACTTCTTTAATGAAACTCCCTTCACTCTCCAACTCATTGATCATGCTTTTTCTGGACTTAACTTCACTGTCGCCAGTGTTTTTGGTGGCAGTGATAATTTATCGCCAGAGGATTTTAGCGTGTTGTTACGAAAACCCGCTGTTGATATGGACGATGAGACTATGATGGCGGTCAGTGAAGGGATAGCGGGCGGAGTACGATATGAGCCAACAAATAGCGGATCTCACGATTAATTTAGGCGCTGAAACAGCAGATTTCAGCCAGCAAATGGGGCGTGTTGAACGTCAACTGCAAGAAACCGCAGAAAAAGCCGAAGCCAGTCAACGACGTATGGCTCAACTGGTTGAACAACAAGCGCAATCTGCTCGCAGTTCAGCAGAGAGTACTGCGCAGTCTCTTCAAGAACTTAACAATCAACAAGAAATTTCCCAGCAACAACGGGCTGATTATTATCAGCGGATCGCACAGGAAGAAGCGCGTTCAGCTATTGAATCACGCAAACAAGCAGATGCTTTTTTAGAGCAAGCTCAAAGTGTTGGGCAAACGAGAGATGCACTCGAACAACTCACTGAGGTTTTAAATAAATCAACAAAGGCTTATGACAAGCTCAAAATTACAGGTGAGCAGTTTGCCGAAATTCAAAATGTCACTCAATCAAGAATAAAGGCGATACAAGATCAACAAGATGCGAATACTGAAAAATACTACAAACAAATCGAAGCCGTTAAAGGATTATCAGGTAGTGCATCAGCGTTAAGAGCCATTCAGGCTCAGTTAAACCAAGAAGTGAAGAAAGGCACCATCCATCAGCGCGATTATCAGGTGCTTATTTCTGCTATTACTTCAGAGTCAATGAAATTACGCCGAGAAGAAGAGTCTCTAACACAACAAAAAACACGGTTTATTCAGCGGTTAAAGGAGCAAGTCGCTACTCAAAATTTAAGTCGTGAACAAATGTTGCGTTATCAAGCTTCTCAACTTGGCGTCAGTTCTTCAGCCGAGATCTATATTCGTCGATTATCTGAATCGAACAAAGAAACTAAAGAGTTTGATAAAAACAGTAAGTCATTATCTGGTCGTCTTCAGGGGATTGCTAATTCCTTTAATATGGGCTCACTGGTTCGTGGTGGTATTTGGGGAGGAATTACTGCCGGTTTAACGGGCGTTGCAAAATTAGCTTATGATGCAGAAAGAGAGTTTTCCCAATTTAACAAGCAGTTGATATTAACGGGTAACTACGCAAATAAATCCGCGAGCCAATTAAATGAAATGGCGCGAACCCTTGCGGGTGGCGGTATTACGCGTGGTGAAATGGCATCATCCATTT
Source organism: Proteus cibi (assembly GCF_003144405.1). GTDB lineage: Bacteria > Pseudomonadota > Gammaproteobacteria > Enterobacterales > Enterobacteriaceae > Proteus > Proteus cibi. The sequence continues at coordinate 5,000 of NZ_PENW01000018.1, read as the reverse complement.
CGAGTGTTGTCGGTACAGGCGTATTTTCAAATAATGAGATTTCCCGTGTTTCAAAAGCGGCCGCACAGATGAATTACATCACAGGGCAGGCGATTGATACCACGATTGATCAGTTTAAACGCTTGCAAGATGAACCGCTTCAAATGTCGCTTGAATTAGAAAAAGCGAATCACCATCTCACAGCATCCCAATTAGAGCAAATCAGAACGCTCGAATTGCAAGGTAATAAAACCGAAGCAGCACGATTGGCAATTGATGCTTATGCACAATCTATTAATGACGGTGCTAATGAAATACCTAACAAACTGCTAACAATAGAAGATGCCTGGGTTCGCATTAAAAATGCGACTAATCAGGCTAAAGATGCTGTACTTCGTTTTAAGCTCGGAAGCTCTTTACAAGATGAGATCCGTGAACACGAAGAAATGCTAGTTAATTTTCAGTTAAACCCATTTACCGTGAAGCTACATCATGACAGAACAGGGCAAACAGTTGAGGATGTTAAGGCTAATTTAAGCAAACTGAGGGGGCAACTCTATGATTTAGAAAAACCGGAAAAAGAAGCTCAAGCTATAAAAAATAATGAGCAATTAGAAGTAAATAGGTTAAGGATAAGAGATGAGTTAGAGAATAGATATGCAGATCGAGAAATTAGAAGAAACAAGGAACTAGCTCAATTAGAGGCAAAAAAATGGACGTTAAGTACAGAAGAATTTAAAAAATATGAAACGGAAATCAATCGTCGATGGAGGGATCACAAACCACTCCAACCACCTAAAATCAAACCTTATAAAGTTTCTGCTGGCGATCGTGAAGAGGAAAAAGCTTCTCGCGATTTACTCTCATTACAAGCCCAGTTAGAAATTCTTAAAAAACATCAAAGCGCTAATGATGTTATCAGTCAACAACGCAAGGATCTTCAAAAAGAGCAGGCACAATTTGCAATTCTAGAAGAAGCGCAATTGACACGCCGATTAACTAATGCCGAAAAGTCTTTGCTATCAAATAAAGAAAATATTCTTGCTCAAAAGGAAAAGCTCGCATTAGTGGGTGATGAAGTTACCTTGCAAGAACGCTTAAACAAGATGCAAGACCAGGCTGATAAATACATTGCTCAGCAGTCGGAAAAACGTAAAGCGATTGAAGAAAGTATGGGCAAGTCGGCAAGAGAACAGCAACGTTACTTGGAACGTGCTCAGCTTCTTGCTGGTCAAAAAGAGAACCCACAACTAAATAATATGTTAGCCGAGCAACAAAAAACCTATGAAGTTGAAGATCAGAAGCGGGCTGATTGGTTAGCGGGTGCCCAAACCGCGTGGGGTAACTATAAAGACACCGCTCTTGATGTTAACTCTCAAGTGCAAAACGCAACATCAATGGCGCTTAATGGGTTTAGTAGTCAGTTAACCAACGTATTATTTGAAGGTGAAGCCAATTTCAAAGACTTTACAAAATCCATTCTTAAAATGCTAACGGATATTTTAATTAAAATGTCATTAGTTAAAGGAATAGAGGCGATGGGCTTTGGGTTTGGTGCTCCTGTTGCGAATGCGGACGGTGGGGTTTATAACTCAGCCAGTCTAAGCGCTTACAGTGGGCAGATCGTTCATAAACCTACCATGTTTGCGTTTGCAAAAGGCGCAGGCTTGATGGGAGAGGCGGGACCAGAAGGTATTTTCCCTCTACGACGAGGCGCTGATGGAAAGTTGGGCGTTATTGCGAAAATGCCTAATCAAGGAGCAGGTGTTACTCAGATAAACCATATAACTATTCAAAATGATGGTAGCAATGGACAGATAGGTCCTGAGGCATTGAAAAAGGTTTATGAAATCAGTAAACGTGGTGCTCAGGACTATATTATGAGCCAGCGTCGTGATGGTGGAGCTATGTAGATGGAATCATTTAAGTGGAAAGTTAAACCTGATATGAAAAAGGAGTTTGAGCCTCGAGTAAAATCAGTGAAATTTGGCGACGGTTATGAACAGCGTCGCCCTGACGGTATTAATAATAATCTAAAAAAGTACAATGTAACGCTAATCTATATAAATAGTGAAAGCTTGCGGATTGAGTCATTTTTAGAAAAACATGCTGGTGTCACCGCATTTTTATGGAAGCCACCTCATCAATCAGAATTAATTCAGGTAATATGTCGAAAGTGGTCATCATCAGTTGGGATGATTAGAACTGAAATAACAGCTGAATTTGAACAGACTTTGTTTTAATTATGCTGATTGATAAAAATAACTTTAATGAGGGTGATATGAAAAGAGTATTATTTGGTGCGATAGCATTGTTAACATGTTCTTATTCCTTTGCTATTGATGAAATTACAGTTATCGATCATGCAAAACAAGAAGCCTGTAAAGGTAGTGTTGAGTGTGAAAAATACTTTGTAGATGCTATTGGTATTGTATCTATGATCTCACGTTATCATGGTGAGTGTGTTGTAGACAATGATAGCTCAAAGCAATGCAAGGATGCCGAAAAAATATATAAATACATCATGACTCAATATGATAAAAATAACTAATTGTTATATAGGTTATTTCACTTTAGATTATTGAAATAAGGACTAGTGGTGAAAAATATAATACTAACAGTTTTGTTATTTACTTCATTTGGTGTAATCGGTAGTGAAAATATATCGTTAGGAAAATGGATCATAACTAAAGAAGAGAATAAATTAACTGATAAAATAGATTATTTTGCAATATTACCACCTGAAAGTGGTGAAGGGGCTTTAGTATTAAGATGTGTTGACAATAAGACTGATGTATTCCTTGCGACAGATGATTTTATAAGTTTGGATGATTATAGCAAAGTTACTATCAGAATTGATGGGAAGAAAGCATATACCGAAAGTTGGGAAATAGGGGGAGACAATGACACCTTATTTCCTTTAAGTCCGATACAATTTATAAAAAAAATAAATAATAGTAATAAATTAATTATTGGTTATAAGCCATATAATAGAACTCAAACTGTAAGCGAATTTAAAACTGATCACATAGATGAAGTTTCAAAATCAGTATCAAAATACTGTGGCTGGAAACTATAAAAATCATATTAATTTTATTATTTTAAATATTTACAGAAATTATAATAAGCCACCTTTTTAGGTGGTTTTTTATTGGAGCTAATATGCAACATATACCTCCTGAAATGCGAATTAGTGTTACCGAACTCTCCTCCTCGGATGCCTTACTTGAACTTTACGAATTTGATTTAACCAAGATAGGCGGTATTCGGTACCGCTTTTTTGATGGACTCAATCAACGTAAAGAGCCGTTAATCTGGCAAGGAAACACCTATGAGCCTTACCCTGTGAAAGGTGAAGGGTTTTCTTTTAATGGCAAAGGGCCATCAGGGCGACCCACTATTACATTGTCGAATTTATTCGGGTTGATTACAGGGATTGCCAGTCAGCTAGATAGTGCAATTGGTGGGCTGGTGGTACGTCGCATTGTCAGTACTCAATTCTTAGATGCGGTAAATTTTCCTCAAGGCAATCCTAATGCTGACCCATCACAAGAAATTGTGACACGCTGGATCATTGAGCAGATGACTAGTTTAAATTCAGTGACTGCTACCTTTATGTTAGCCACACCCAGTGAAACAGACGGATTAATGCTTCCTGGTCGCGTGATTTTGTCGGATATCTGTCCTTGGGGATATCGCTCTGAAGAATGCGGATACAAAGGGCCTCCTGTTGCTGATGAATGGGGAAAGCCAACCACCGATCCATTAAAAGACAAATGCGGTAAACGCCTTAGTGATTGTAAATTAAGGAAAAACGAATCACGTATAGGCGCGTTTGTCTCAACTTCCCGCATTGGTAATCGTTAATTCCCTCCTAAGGTGTTTCTTATGATTGAACAAGCAATTTTGGCGCAGGCAAAAGAGCAAGCGCCCTTAGAAGCGTGTGGCTTATTGATAAGTACCGCGCAGGGTGAACAGTATTTACCTTGCGTTAATCAGCATGCTGATCCGAAAAACCACTTCACGATTTCTTTTGATGATTTTATTCGAGCCGAACAGCAGGGTGAGGTGATTGTGGTTGTGCACAGTCACCCTGAAGGCCAACAGTACCTCAGTACATTAGACCGACAACTGCAGGTGAACAGCGCATTGCCGTGGTGGGTGGTCTGTGATGAAAAAATTTACAGCTATCAACCGGTGCCTCATCTATTAGGTCGCCAATTTGTTCATGGCTCAACAGATTGTTACGGGTTGTTTCGAGACGCTTATCATTTGGCAGGGCATGATCTGCCTGATTTTGAGCGACATGATAATTGGTGGCGCCAAGGCAAAGAGTTGTATCTCGATAATATGGTGAGCAGTGGTTTTCGGCAGGTCAAAAAAGAGGCGCAACCCGGCGATATTATTTTGTGCTGTTATGCCAGCTCTCGTGCTAATCACGCAGGGATCTATTTAGGCAATCAAACGATTTTGCATCACATACCTAATCAACTCAGTAAACGTGAGGAGTATAACGAACGATGGCAACGAATGACGCACTCAATCTGGCGTTACCGCGATTGGCAACCTTCCGACTTTATGGGAATTTGCAACGATTTGGACGTCGCTTTGATTTAAATGTGAATACCGCCTCTGAAGGGCTTCACGCGCTTTTTATTCAAATTCCAGCCTTACGCCTCGCCATTCGTGATGGTTGGTATCAAGTCCGCATTGCCGGTACCGATATTTCCCCGCAAGAAGTTCACCAAAAATTCAATGAAACCTTACCGGATAACGCGGTCGTCCATATTGTGCCGAAATTATCAGGCGCTAAAAACGTCGGTGTTTTTCAGTTTGTTGCGGGTGCTGCTTTGTTTTCATTGGGATGGTGGGGGCCTGCGTGGATCTCCGCAACCGTTGCCACATCTTTGATGGCGGGTGGTGCAGCCATGATGATTGGGGGTGTCGCTCAAATGCTGATCCCCGCGCCTAAACCCCCTAATTTATCTCGTGGCGATGAGGAAAAAGGCAATACCTATTTT
>NZ_PENW01000016.1 GCF_003144405.1 Proteus cibi | reverse complement strand
AAGGACTGAGTCCAGTTCAATACCGAACTCAGTCTTTACCTAACTAATTTAAACTGTCCAATAAATTGGGGTCAGTTCAAAGGCAGGTGTTTTATTATATCCAGCAAATATCGCTTATTCTTCGAAGTACCAATATCCTTGATTGATAAATTCGGTTAATTCCGCAACAAAGGCTGGGTTCTTCAATGCTTCACCGAGTTCATCTACACCAACTTCTGTAAACTGGCACAATATATCTGCTCCTTTCGTTTCTTTGGTCGCCCAAACTTCTGTATTCACAAAGAAACGCTCTCCGATACGTAGGACACGCAGTCCGCTTAGTCGGATCAGTTTTTCACCATCATTCAGTGCATTCAGTACTTCCTCAGATTGATAAGGGGGTTCTGACGGTGCAATATCTAGCTCATGGCGCGGTGTAGTTGCAAAGCGACCTAACCACTGTTCAAAATCACCGGGCTTGTTGATCATTTCAATCATCATGGCGCGCAGGCGTTCAACTTCATGATCTTCCATTCTTCCAGCATTGTCGCGTACGGTTAGGTTTGGATCGCCATAATTTATCCCACCCAGATCTTGTTCTAGAGCATAGTCTGCAAAGCTACTTAACAAATCACGACCATTGGGTCCACGAAAACCGACGGAATAATTCATGGTATCTTCAAAGGTGAAGCCATCGTGAGGGAATCCAGGTGGAATATACAAAATATCTCCTGGCGCCATTTCCACCTCAATAATTGGTTCAAACGGATCAACATGCAGTAATGCGGGATGCGGACAGAATTGACGCATTGGTAGGGCATCACCTACGCGCCAACGACGGCGTCCCATTCCTTGGATGATAAAAACATCATAGTTATCAATATGAGGTCCGACGCCACCTCCCGGTACTGAATAGGAGATCATCAGATCGTCAAGACGCCATTCAGGTAACACTCGAAACGGTTTTACCAGTTCAGCTGCTGGCATATGCCAATGGTTAACTGCCTGTACCAGTAGTGACCATCCTTCTTCGCCTAATTCGCTGAAGTCTTCAAACGGACCGTGACTTGCCTGCCATTTGTTGCCAGTGAGGCTGACAAGGCGACTGTCGATTTCCGGTTCCATTGCCAGACCTGCCAGTTCATCTGGCGTGATTGGATCGACAAAATTAGGAAATGCATTTTTCAGTACAACAGGTTTTTTTTGCCAGTATTTTTCTAAAAATTCAGGCCAATTAAGATTTAATTTGTTAACCATGTGACCACATCTGTATCAATGAATAAGCGGGTAATTATAGAAGTAATACACGGTGATATTTTTGTTTGGTGTCAAAGGCGAGTTAATAACTCTGATGGGAATATAATTAATTAACATTTTGCTTCTGAATGTCTAAAAGGTGGCTCAAAGGGGATTTATGGCAACGCTCAATATAAAAGCGACTTTTCAGTGTGATATTGAAAAATTGTGGCAAGTGATTACCTCAACAGAGAATTATCAATGGCGAAGTGATTTACGCTGTCTTGAAGTGATAAACGATCATAAATTTATTGAGCATACCAAAGATGGCTTTGCGACCACATTTACGGTAACGGCAAAGGTGCCATATCAACGCTGGGAATTTGATATGGAAAATGACAATATCAAAGGTCATTGGATAGGTGTTTTTAATTCTGATAATGGCGTCACTGAAATCGACTTTACGGAAGTCGTGATATCTAAAAAGATATTATTAAAACCGTTTGTGAAGTGGTATTTGAAGAAAAGACAAAAAACCTATATTCGAGACTTAGAAAACGCATTGGCGAATGAACTTTAGTTTAAAAAGAAGCAACATAATCAACCAGCCAAAAACAGAGATTTCAGTGCCTACCCGTATTTAGATACTAAGGTTCGCATAATGTATATTATGTTAAATTGAGTTTAGTCTATAGACTCAGGCTTTATGAACCTTATTAATACCCACATGATGGTCTGTTTCGTATCTTACTTTCATCAGATTTTTATCGATAACACATTGAACGGGAAAAATATAATTAGGTCTACTCGACAAACTTTTCCCCTTACCTGTTCACATTAAAATACTGAGCAAATATTTTATATCCTTTCTCACTGATAGTGACTTCCCGATATCCTTGGTGTCGTGTTAACCACCCTTGTGTTTCTGCGTGATCAAGAAAAGCAGCACCCATTTGTCCACCTAAATGAAAACGACGCTCACTCCAATCTAAACATGGGCAGCAAATATGACGAGAATGCGTTGCTTGAAATTCAATGCCCATATTTTTAAATTGCTCAAGACCTTGCGTTGTAATAGCGCGACCATCTTCTGTTATCCATTTTTGCTGACAAAGTGAATGGTAAATATCAACAGCAACTGCACCTGCTAAGTGATTATAACAAGTTCGTGCTTTTCTTAAATTTTGGGGTGTTGTAATTTTAGCTTGTGAAACATGATCAGTTGAGAAATTCATTAAATTTTCAATAACTTTTGCAATTTCATCATTTGCCAATCGGAAATAACGATATTTACCTTGAGATATTACAGAGATAAGACCACTAGTGAGTAATTTTGATAAATGACTACTTGCTGTAGAGGCAGAAATATCCGCGACAACACCCAGCTCAGTTGCTGTCCACGCCCTTCCATCCATTAATGCGCACAGTATTTTGACTCTGGAAATATCAGATATCGCTGCACCAACAGCCGCGATTGCTGACTCTACGGTGTGTTGATGTTCCGATTTTATCGCTAATTTAGCCATTTGAAATTTAAGTCCTTCGATAGCATGGTCATTAATGATGTAATAACGTAATAACGTTATTGTAGCAAGATCTCAACTCTATTTAATTACAGACTTTCTGCATCAAATGAATATTCACGCGTCAAAGAAACAATACTAATTTTGTAAAAATCGAAAATAGATTTTCGACCTTCTTGTTGCGCACTTTTATGTAAACTATGTTGCTTCCACTGCAAAACAGCCTCTTCACTTTCCCACCAAGAAAGTGATAATAATTTTCCTTTGGTTGATAAACTTTGAAACCGTTCTATTGAAATAAATCCCTCAATATCTGTTAGTAATGGTTTTAAGTCAGTTGCTAAAGATAAATAACGATCTTGCTTTCCAGGTTTGATTTTTACTTCGAATATCACGGCAATCATTAGTGTTCTCCTTTATTTGGTGATGATGAGTATATTTATAAAAGAGGCAAAACACTTCGATAATTATTGAAATGAGGCATAATACTAAAATACACTTGCAGGTCATAATGCTTTTAAAAGAAGAATAAAAATCATATTTTTCTTTAATATTTGAAAAATTCGACGGACAACGCACCACTTTATAATTCATTAACTTTTTAAAATTAAAAATAAGCTAAATAATTTATATTCAGCTTATTTTATTGTTATTTTTTAATATAATTATATTCTATTTTTATTGTAAAATTTCTCACCGCACATTACTTTAATAAATTCAGCGCTAACGGTAGAAACTGAGATAGGTTTGTCTTTCGCAACATAAATAAATGCATTTCTGATTTTATCCTCGTCACTCACATCTCTTATCTTGCCATCTATCACTCTATCAGAATCATAATTTACACAATAGCCTAAGGTTGCTGAGGTTTTTTTATCTTTTACTGTCATGATATCGTTATATTTAAAACGATAACCTTGGTTTTCTTTGGCTAGATCTTCTTTTGTTTTACTGGTTAGCGCAAAAGGACTGGAAAGCCGTTCAATGGCTGCTGGATATTCGGTATCCATTTTTTGACTAACAAATTTTTTATCTGTTGAAGTAGCTGCACTATACACAACACCTTGTTGAGTGGTTTTAATACTATAGGCTTCCCATTCTTCAGACTCTTTTAGAAATGGGGCCGCATCTGAAAGAATATTTGCAAACTGATCCCATACGCTATTAGTTGAACTACAGCTTGAAATAAGAAATGTAGAGGTACTTAGTAAGAGTGTTAATAATATTTTTTTTTGCATTTTTATTCCACCAATTAAAAGAGGTATCGTCATTTTTAGATTACATTTCATATTGTTAGGTTAATTAATGGTAGCATTTTATAAGTGAATATGTGGGTCTATTGAGTAAGAATAATCCTTAAACCCACAGGTATTCATAAAATGATGAGGACATATTCAATTAACGACGATTAATTTATTCGTATATTTTTCTTCTCTCAGTCGCAATATCAAATGCCAAACTCCGTAAATTAGGGGTATGGTTTATTAACGCGCGATGCGTTGATGCTTGGCTAATAAAGGCAAAACTTTCTCCCCAAGGATGTTGATAACGATCACGTACAATAGGAGCTCGCCAATGTTGTAATAATCCTTCTAGAGGAAGATGGTCATCACCGACTGTCAATGTTTGAGCCACTAATTGCGGAAACTCACGTTTAATCTCTTTGGCTTGTAGATACCAGCGATCTCTACCATAAACAGCTGCTTTCAATGTGATATTGTTATCACTCAAATACCACACTTGTGGTACGGCTTGTTCTTCAGTATTAATCCCTGACACCGCATCAGTAAAGCGTTTAGCACACTGTAGATTTTGTGCCAACGCTTCTCTTACCCGTTGATTTTGAGCTGAACTGATTGATGTTTTATAAGGGCCTAAGCGATAGTGTTCCCAGCATGCCTCATCATAGATATCAAAATCGCTTAACGCCCTGCCGTAACTATCTATTACCACCGGATTGGGGGGCAAAAGCTGGTATACAAAAGGACAACCACAGACATCATCAGGAGAGAACCCATAAAGATAGCGACTTCCTGCATAATATCCCGTTTCCATCATGGATAATGCTTGGAATGTACCATGCCAAGGCGGACCAAAAGCGTACCACTTAGCCACTAATGCCCTATTTTCTGGTGTGGTATGACGTAACCAATAACGTATTGCAAGATTAGACGCAGATTGAGCAATAAAAATAAAAGGTTGATTCTCGCCAAAAATCGTTTTGAGTCGATTAACTTCTCTATCAATGGTATCCACCAGCAACCGGTGATCTGCTCGCCAATCATGGGCTAGGAAAAACAGATCTTGCCCTTCTCGATAACCTAATGCTGTTTCGAGCACATCTTTAAGCTCTTGAGTAACGAGTGTACTTACTAAATAAGGCACAATCGAAAATGCGTGTAATTGCTCTGTGGCTAATACCCGAGGTGAATACTGAGAATGGGGATGTTCATATTCATAATTACTTTTTGTAAAAACACTACGATGATCACCCCAAATAAATGCCTGTTTTTGTCTATCAAAGAGTTTCGTGCCTAAAATTCCGGGTAAATAAATAATAGGAAGATTAGGTACTTTATCATCGAGTTTCGCTTGACGAATTTGAGCCGCAATAAGCTGAGCACGTATTAAGGACCATCCTCTATTGAGTGGCATATTTTTAGCGTCCTTTTAATGGGATCAGTGTGATCGGCACATTTTCGCTACCAAGATGTGTTTTTTCGGCTTCGGTAACGGGAAAATGAGCACGATCGTAAACCTCAAAGAGTTGGCAAGGTTCATTTTGATGATGATAAAGGCGGATACCCTCTGCTTTAGGACTACTTTTGGATAGCATAAAACGATGACAGCTATTCGTGCTGATTGGACCAACAGGCTCTCCCTGTCGCGTAATAAATTGATAATAGATTGGCGAGTCATTTTTTTGTTCAATATGACAAGCCTGAACCGGACCGCGAAAAGCGTGTGTAATACAAATAAAATGATCTGGAATACGCTCTGATAATTTATCAGTATTAGATACAGCCCAAGGTAAAATAATGGATGGTTGGAAATGACAATGAGGACATTGCCCATTATCTAAGTGAGATTGTGCAATTAACCCGCTACGTTTAACTAATAAGGTATGACATTCAGGACAATAAGAATTTGCACTATCTGTATCAAACACATTCCCCACATAAACATAGCGCATACCTTCATTTAAGGCTTGCTGACGAGCTTGTTCAAGAAAAGGAATTGATGTACGTTCAACATGACGATACTGGTAATCAGGATGGAAACGAACATAGTGTAATGGAATATCGGCATCAAGATATTTAAGCATCCAATCTGTGACTTTCTTCGCTTCTTCCAGTGAGTCATTACGTCCCGTTACACATAAGTTAGAGACTTCAAGGTGCGGACTATTTGTGGATTTACGTGCATCATAAACTTGTTTAATACCGTCAAGAACGGGTTGTAATCGCCCTCCTGTATGTTTCCGATAAAAGCTATCTTGCATTGATTTTAATGAAATACTAAAGATATCCATTACACCTAGTAATTCATCGATACCTTTTTCACTGATATAAAAAGCACTTTTATAGAGATTTTTTAAACCATGTTCACGAGCCAGTTTTGCTGTGTCCATAACAAATTCATGCCAAACAATCGGATCATTATACGTCCACGACAAAACACGAATATTATGTTTTAACGCATAATTGACCACATCTTCAGGGCTGTAGTAAGCCACGTTACTATCTTGTACATAACGGGCTTGGCTTGTACTCCAGTTTTGGCAAAAATCACAACGTAACATACAACCGATATTACCTAACGATAAAATACGTTCACCAGGTGCATAATGGTAAACCGCTTCGGTTTCTATTGATTCTTGTGTCATAGGCACCGATTTGCCGTAGTTGAGTGTGACTAAACTGCCATGTTCATTACGTCTTAACTTACAAGTACCTGTACGACCTAAATTAATTTTACATGCTCGTGGGCAAAGTTCACATTGAATACGATCGTTTGAAATGGGGTGCCATAAGCGAGCAGGATGCCCTGTTTGTTGCCATTGTTTCATTCTTGCCATGAGTTATTCCTTTCTATCATTACAATGATGGTTCTTCTCACAAAGAGGCAAAACGGTTTCGTGTCGAGTTCCTGTTTGCCAACATTTCAATACAGGACGTAGTTTCCAGTAAAAAGGATTTCCTTTTGCTGGGGTGTTGATTAAATAGTGGCATTCGCCTTGAGGAGTTAAATGGGCGATCAATTTAAAACCAGGGCCAAAGGTATATGGCTTGGTTTTAATGGTGTTGCTATTACCTATTTGGGATTGCGTCAAGAAATCCGCATTCTGCCTTGTTGCATGAATGGTTTCTCGATTACCGCCTTGATAAGGGTAACGACCCGTTAAGAGATGATTAAGCCACAATGGTTTTTTGATACTATGCTGAAATTCAACATAAGGACGCTCCATTTTCTGGCTGGCAATTAATGCGCTGGCATAGGTTTCACGAATTAAGGAGGAAAGATCATCTTGCTCAAATTGCCAATCGTGAAGATGGTATTGCAGAATATTGAGAATACTCCAACGACAACTTGGCCAAAAATCCGTATACAGAGCACGTGATCCTCTTTTGAGTACCTTTCCTAAAACTTTGTCGGTGAGGTGCTGGGTCCATACATCAAAAAGCCGTGATGCCGCTAATTGTTGGGTATCACCGTCCCATTGAGAAAGGATTTTATCTTCAGGTACATAAGGGAGTAAAAAAGCGAGTGCACGTTGGGCAAAAACATCTTTTTTGTCATCTTGTATCTGGCGAAAAGTTTCAAAAGTATGTTGCTGAGTTTGCAGGATCAGATGTTCAATACGTAAAGCTCTTGTCGGTGGATGCCAGCGATTAGATAGCGCCGGTTTTCCATCAAAGAGTCGATCACTGTATTGATTAGCATAAAGAACATATCCACATTCTGGGTTGTATTCAGCGGGTAAATCGTCAAAAGGAACATAACCTTGCCACTGATGTAATGGCTCCGTTAAACTGAGGACTAGACTGCCTAATTCTCTGTGGCGCTGAGGAATATACCCCATACTTTGTAAGCCAATATCACCGTGGATATCTGCATATCCCACCATCATAGGGGAATTTTTCACCTGTCTTAAGGCTTCTCTAAATGATGTCCAGTTATGGCATTTTGCAAGCTGATAAAAAGTAATATCACCACTTGGATTATCTAAGGCAGGCCAGCGTAAAAATAGACCATATCCCGCTTTTTCAGACATTAAGCGACCTTGTGAATAATCATAAGTGACAAAAGTATGTTGACGCTTTGAGGTTAAGCCAATGGTATGCGTTCTTTTGGTTAATGGCTCCCATCCATTGATGGTTTCGACCTTCTCATTTTCTAAATCAATGCGCCCCCAAAATAAATCTTGGTTATCCGCCATAATACCGACCATTCCCCAAGCTGCATGGGAATTTCGTCCCACAATAATGCCCGGTGAACCAGGGAAATGTGAACCCATCACACTTAAACCTTCTTTGCTCTCTAAACGGCATAACAGATTAAAACTGGGATTAACGTGTCCCATATGCGGATCGGCGGCTAACATGGGTTTACCTGATGCAGTCAGCGAGCCATTGACTGCAATAACATTAGATCCCGTATCTGGCGAGGCTAATCCTAAATGTTGTAAGCCTTTTAACCCTTCTTTAAATGCCGCGATCACTTCAGAATAATATTCACCCTGTTTATCTAAAGGTAATGGTGGAATTTGATTACCTTCAAGGCTAAAGGTAGATAAAAGTTGCTGATGTTGAGAGGATGTCAACCGATTGGCTAAACGGGTATTAAATAACTCATATTGCCAAGCTGAATTAATAAAATATTTTAGTTGCCCTAACAGGTAGCTATCTGTTGTGGTAAATAACTCTGGTTGATAACGCAACAATAAGCACTCTATTGGGCGGATTTTTAGCGTTTTAATGGCTTGATTAATACCCGCGATATACGCGGTAATATGTTGGAATTGAGTCGCCTGCCAGCTATTAGGTTGTGCATGTTTATCATCAAGCTCGGCAATTTGGGCTAGCTCAACCAACCCTAGACGACGTTGGAAAATATCTGTTCTAAGCGCACCGTTACCCATGACTTCACTTAATCGACCACTAGCAACTCGACGAGATAAGTCGAGTTGCCACAAACGTAAATAGGCTGCGCCATACCCTTGCCCATAAAAAACCGCATTATCCGTATCACCTTTGATACTTAACAGTTGTTCTGTTTCTAGTGACAACGTCACGTTACCCCATTGCGAAGTGAGCGTTTTGGGCTTCATTTGCGCTCCTTATTTAACGATGTATATTGATCCGCAAGGTTTTGGATATAGGTCTTAAAGTCATTTAATGGTTCTCCTGCTGTCCATCCTAATTGTTGTTCTGCTTTATAAGATGAATAGGTATAGGTACTTCCATCCATGATTCGCAGTGCTTCACAGGAAAGAGGCATGGACAAACCTAGTAAGGCAAGCTTATCCATCAGCCATGCTAAAGGTCGTAAACGACTGCGGTTTTTGATAGGTAATGGTGCCGTTTTTTGTATTTCGCTGAGGAGTGTGAAAATTTCAGGCATAGAAAAAACATCGCCAGTAAATAGAACGGTTTCTTGTGGTTTATCTAAAGCAAGTAACCGCAATAATCCATCACATAACTTTTCAACATGGCAAAGTTGAAAAGTACTGTTTGTACTGACTTGAAATGGGATTTTTTTATTAAAAAAAGCAGATAACGTTTGTGCTAAAACGCTATTGTCACCTTGACCAAATACACCGCCACAAATCGCAATTTTAATCGGCATTCCTTGTTGCTGGTAGCGTTCGACTAATACGTGTGCAATTTGCTTTGTTTCTTCATAATAACTACGAAAATAGCCATTATGACGGTGAGTTTCATCAAGCAATACGCCTTGCGTTTCGCCTAATGCGGCGGTGGTGCTGGTATATAAAATCTGAGAAATTTGCGCTCTTTTGGCTTCATTAAGCAAATTCAATGTGCCAGTGACATTGGTTTGATACATTTTTTGGTGTTCCAAACGACTCGGTGCTATTCCTACTCGATAATCAGCGGCTAAATGAATAATAATATCTTGCCCAATAAGTGCTTCTCGATAAGTCTTCGGTTGCAACAAATCCCCTTTTACCACTTTCACATTCTCCGGAAATCTAGGACGATTAGGGTGAACTTTATTGGGATCACGACACAATACCGTTAATTCATCGCCAAGTTCTGCAAGCATCGGTAATAAATAAGTGCCAATAAATCCATTTGCACCAGTGATAAATATTTTCCGTTTATTCAATGTGATTACCTTTCCTGATTAATAAAAAACACCAGTGTGGCTAACATAAAAAAGCCATCATGCGTTGCGGTCATCGGGCGAGAATGCATTGCGCCAATGGGGCAATAACGAGTGAAGCAATATTGTTGTGGTGAAATTGACGAAAGTGAGCCGTGATAACCCAATGTTTGTAAGCGTGCAAACCACTGTTTTTGAGCTAACTGCAAATGATGCTCTACGGAGCCTACAATTAATTGGAAGCCAAAATTAAGCCAATATTGAGGTGCAAATTGAGTTTGATAAGTGATCGCCCAACCCGAATTCGCATCGTAGCATGTCGGTTTTTCATTATTGAGTAAGTCACGAGATAATGAATATTCGTGCACTTGTGCCATTTGTTGAAGTTTTAATGTTTCCGGTAATGGGGGTAATGAAGGCAATGCTATAGATAACCGCTGATAAAGCTGTTGAGCGCAATTTTCATTCTCTATTAGAATAAAACGTGGTGAGCTACACACTTGCTGTCTAAATAAACAAACCTCTTTTAAAATGAGGGAAGTATCAGGTAATGAGTCACCCAAAATAGCCATTGCACTTATTTTAGGCCCTAATTCAATTAATTTAATCTGAGCTGGCGTTACCTTGCGATAATGTTGAATAAGCGCATCACCACCTGCTAATAAAATCGCTTCAACGCCGCTCAGGACGAGTTCATTATTTTGAGTTTCACTCGACCAATCAAGAATTTCACACTCGTTTTCACTTAAACCTAAATAAGCACGTAATAGATAAAGCCATTGAGTGGATAATCGCGCTTTTATTCGGATAGGACTACCAATTAAATAACCAGCAAGTAGTGCCTCTAATGTACCTAGGGGATCTTTTTCTGATACTACGATTAATAGTTTGTTCGGGGCTCGCCAGCATTTATCTGCCAATTCATTAGCCACTTTTTGTTCTAATATGTCGCTATAAGCCCATTGCGTTAAACGTTCAAGGCAAAATGCTTGCGTCAAGGGATCATCAGAGAATAACCAATTCCCATTAATGCAGCGTATTAAACACCGCTTAATGTTTGCCAAGCGAATGTGTATTGTTTCTGTCATTTTACCTGTGCAGCACAAGTGCCCTCGGGTGACGTCGCTCTACCAATATAGTGAATATAAGGTAATGGATGACCACAAGCGCATTGTGTTCCCCACAAACCTAAGTCTTGGGTTAATAGGCGCTGAGATGCTAATGAATCAAAAAAAGGATTTTCAAGTTGGATAAAACCCGCTTTTCCTTTTGGTGCTCGATCACCTGTTTCATCAATAATGGCAAAACGAGAATAAGCAGGAATATGGAAATGCCCCTCACTGCAGCTAATGTAGTGTAAAGGATGTTCTGTCATACCATAAATATCACGAATATCGACATTGGGGGCATGTAAGGTCTGTTTTAATCCTTGAATAATATCGGGTCGTTCAAGTTGCTTTGTCATCCCTTTCCATCCGCCTCCCGTTAGCCCTTTAATCGGTGATAACAGTGTGAATGTATCAGGGCGATTTAGGCATAAATGTTCAAAGAAAAGGGTTAATCCAAGAATATAAATAGGCGCGGGATCACTCGCCCAACGTTGCAATGTTGACCATGCTAATTTTGCATCAAACTCACCGTATTCTGACACGGTAAAAACCCGCTCTTTAATAGGCGCGCATTGGGTAAATTTTAAGAAAGCCGTTGCAAAACCAGCATGAGCGCCAGATTGAGGATCGGGAGATAACATCAAAAAATGCGCAGGCGTTGTTGATATTAAACCGTTGTGATAGAAAATCTGCGTCATCGCGGTTTCAATGCGCGTTAAGCTAACATCATCAAAGAAAACTTGCGTCTTTCCTTGTTGCCCAGTTCCGGAACTGTTGAGCCAAATACCGTTACGATGTGTCGGTGTGGCTAAATCCATCGTTTTAAATAAATTAACCGGAATAACCGGCTGAGGCATTTTTTGCCATAATGATTGATAGTTAGCATTATTTTGGCGATGCCAGTTATCAGCTTCATTCATAGATGCAGTAAAAAGTGCATCATCAAAACTATCAACAGCATAAGGTTGAGCGAGATTAACTAAACTATCCATCTCATGACGCTGCTCTTCTAACATGTTGTATCCTTACATTGATAAGGGTTATATCAACATAGTCAGCAATTATTTTTACTTATTAAATGTAATTATTCTTAAAACAGGCAAGATGTGATTATCTTTCACCATTCTTATGTTTTATATCACATTGTTTTATCTAGATTGAATCGTCTTAATTGGATAAATAAGTATTTTCACTTAAAAAACAAAAAGAACACCTTAAAAAGAAAGGTGTTCTTTTCCATGACGATTATGTGTGGTTCGCTATTTTGCGTAAGAATCATTGAGCGTATTCATTAGCTTTTTACGAACGTCATTTGAAATAAAACTGGCATTAAGAGCATCGAAATTACATTGCTGAAAATCTTTTTCATCCCAACCAAAAATATCATGTAATAACTGATACTCTTTATTTAATGAAGTATTGGCAACCGTTCGTGCATCGGTATTAATATTTAATTTAACGCCCTGCTTTTTTAGCTGATTAACCGGGTGTTGGTCTATGTGCTCATATATATTGCAAATAATATTACAGCTTGGACAAATCTCTAATAATATATTTTGAGATTTAAGCTGGTTAATGACTCGACTATCTTCAATACTTCTAACCCCATGACCAACTCGAGTCACTTGCAGTTTCTCCAATGTTTCAGTAACACTTTCAGCACCTTTCGCTTCACCTGCATGAGCAATTAAATTCCCCCCTGCTTTTTTAACATAATCAAAAGCAGCTATATGATTATCTAAAGGAAAACGTGCTTCATCCGCGGCTAAATCAAGAGCAACTACGCCTTTATGTAGGTACTCCACAACCAACTTAGCGGTTTGCTGACTCTCTAATGCACTAAAATGACGTAATGTGCAGAGGATCAAGCCTGCTTTAAGATCATATTTTTGAGAAGCATCATTCATCGCTGAAATAACAACTTCAACAACATCTTTATCTGTTAAGCCTTGTTTGGTGTGTAATAACGGGGCAAAACGTATCTCAACGTAAATCACGTTGTCTGCTTTCAACTGATAGAACAGATCGTCAACTGCCAGTGTAATTGCTGATTTGGTCTGCAAAATATCAATTTGTGGCGTAACTTTACTTAAAAAATCACCCAAATCAAAACAGGGTTTATGCGCAACAAACTGCTGATTAAATCTATCAACGCTTATTGTTGGATCTAGCTGTTTAATATAAAAATAACTTAAACAAGTATCTAAATGTACATGAAGCTCAACTTTAGGTAATAAACTGGGATTGAATGTCATCAAATAGAGTCTCTAAATATTAGGAATATCATGATAATAATAATCTCCACCAGCCTAAAAAAGGACATATGTCCTTTTTTTAAAAGTATGCTATTTTCGATAATAAATTGGATCTTAATCGCGAAAGGAAAATAAAAGTGAAAATAGTGAATGATGAAAAAAAACGTAATGCTTTTATTTTAATGCATCAACTTGATGCTTATTTATCTGACACGTTGTTGTCTTCTATGCGATTAATGGAAGTGAAAACGGGAGAGTATTTAATAACGCAAAATAGCCAAGCAACACATTTATATTGCCTAGTAGAGGGAAAGTTACAGATTGAACGTTACGAAATAAATGGTGAACATGTGGTGTTTTCTTTTGAACAAGCTTTCTGTGTTATTGGTGATTTAGAACTTTTCTCCGCCAAAGATGAAATGGTATTTAGTACGGTACAAGCCTTAGTGCCTTCTTATTTGTTAGCGTTACCGCTTTCCATTGTCAGACAAAAAGCATTGCAAGATACTCGCTTTTTAACCTTTATTTGCCAGCAATTAAGTAAAAAACTATATCAATCATCATTAAAACACGCTCAATCACCCTATTCTTCAGAATTCAAATTGCGCCGATATTTATTTTTTAAAACTCAGCAAGAAGGATACTCTTTTCAATTAGAAAAAAGAGAGCCATTGGCTGCCATGCTTGGGATCTCAACCAGACAATTAAATCGTGCTTTAGCACATTTAGTGAGTATTAACGCGATTAAATTAAAGAGCAAATCGATAACAGTATTAGATTGCGAATGTTTATCTCACATTGATGACTAAAATGAAGAAATTATAGACATTTGATTAAATATCAATAGATTAGCTCATCTTTATCTTGTTCATTTTTTTGTTCCCTTAAAGCAAATGTTTTAAATGGTAATGAAATAAACTTAAGCTACAATTTAATAAACCTGCTGGAATAAATATAAAAAACTGACCTTCTTATCTTTAATTTATTTTAAAAATAAATCGTTATCTGTATTGCTAATAAAATACGGTACGCTCACGCCTTTTATTTAACAAAGGGTTAATTCCTTTTAAATAGGAAATCAAAAATCATGAATAAAACTTTCGCAACTGAAATATTTATCAATGGTGAGATCCATACTCTTGATAGAGAAAACCCTCTCGCTCAAGCAATAGCTGTCTATCAAGGTAAATTTCTTTTTATTGGCTCAAATGATGAAGCGATGCAGTTTCAAAATGCAGAAACAAAAATCATTGATCTAAAAAACCACGTTATTATTCCTGGGCTTAATGACTCACACCTGCACCTCATTCGCGGTGGACTAAATTACAACCTAGAATTACGGTGGGAAGGCGTACCCTCTCTGTCTATTGCCCTTGATATGTTAAAGGCTCAAGCCCAAGTGACACCGTCACCTCAATGGGTACGTGTTGTTGGTGGTTGGAGCGAGTTTCAATTTGCAGAGCGTCGTATGCCAACGCTAGACGAAATTAATGCGGTTTCTCCGGATACGCCAGTTTTTGTATTACACCTCTATGACAGTGCATTGCTAAACAAAGCCGCATTGCGTGCGATTGGTTACACCAAAGAAACCCCCAATCCACCCGGTGGCGAAATTCAGCGTGATGAACATGGCAACCCGACCGGATTATTGATAGCAAAACCTAACGCGATGTTGCTCTATTCTGCATTAGCAAAAGGCCCTAAATTACCTCTTGAATATCAAGTGAATTCAACCCGCCAATTTATGAGAGAATTAAATCGTCTTGGTGTCACGAGCGCTATTGATGCGGGTGGTGGTTTTCAAAATTATCCTGAAGATTATCAAGTTGTTGATGAACTTGCCAAAAATAACCAATTAACGATTCGTATTGCTTATAATTTATTTACCCAAAGACCAAAGCAAGAGTTTGAAGATTTCCAACAATGGACATCAATGGTATCACCTGGTGATGGCAGTGATTTTTATCGTCATAACGGTGCGGGTGAAATGTTGGTTTTTTCTGCGGCTGATTTTGAAGACTTCTTACAGCCAAGACCTGATCTTCCTGAAAATATGGAAGCTGAATTAGAAAAAGTGATCCGTCATTTAGTCGAACATCGCTGGCCATTTCGTTTACATGCCACTTATAACGAATCCATTAGCCGTATGCTAGATGTCTTTGAAAAAGTCAATAAAGACATTCCTTTCGATGGCTTGCATTGGTTTTTCGATCATGCTGAAACCATCAGTGAAAAAAATATTGAACGCGTTAAAGCGCTTGGCGGTGGATTAGCAATTCAACATCGTATGGCGTTCCAAGGCGAATATTTTGCACAACGTTATGGTACAAAAGCACTGAAACAAACACCCCCTGTCGCCAAAATGTTAAATGCACAAGTGCCTGTTGGATTAGGTACAGATGCAACTCGTGTTGCTAGTTACAATCCGTGGACAGCGCTTTATTGGTTAGTGTCAGGGCGTACTGTAGGGGGCATGCAAATGTATGACGGCGATAATCGTTTAGACAGAGATACAGCGCTTATGTTATGGACGATGGGAAGTTCATGGTTCTCCAATGAACAAGGTAAAAAAGGTCAAATTAAAGCAGGTCAACTTGCCGACTTTATCGCCCTTTCTGCTGATTATTTTCGAGTGCCGGAAAATGAAATCAAAGCGATTGAATCACTTTTAACGGTCGTAGATGGCAAAATTGTGTATGCAAATGGTGATTTTTCAGCATTAACACCGCCTTCTATTCCTGTATTACCTGATTGGTCGCCGGTGATCAAAGTACCAGGTCATTATTCTTACTTACAACAAGAGACAAAAACAGCGGTGTTAAATCAGCTACATCAATGCTGTGGCGCCTGCCATGTTCATGGGCATCAACATGATATCGCTCGCCAATCATCCATTCCTATTTCAGATGATAATGCATTTTGGGGCGCTTTAGGCTGTTCTTGTTTTGCATTTTAATTTTTATGATAACGATGGTCGGTAATTATTTACCGGCCATCTCACACAAAGAGAGATAAGACGATGGCAACGCAACGCGCCTCTGCATGGTCGCCCTTACGTAATCGTATTTTTTTCGTATTATGGATGGCAACGCTATTTTCTAATATTGGTACTTGGATGAATGATGTGGGTGCCGGTTGGTTGATGACAAACCTAAGCCCTGATCCCGTAATGATTGCCGCTATTCAAGCCATGACGACATTACCTGTTTTCTTATTGGCGCTTCCCGCAGGCGCCATTGCGGATATTTTTGATAAACGAAAATTGCTTATTTTCGTCAATATTTTAATGCTCTGTGCGGCTTCATTATTGGCTGTTTTGGTGTATTTCGATGTTATCAGCATTGGCTGGTTATTATTAATTACCTTTGTTTTGGGATCTGGCGCGGCATTTTTAGGTCCTGCATGGCAAGCGATTGTACCAAGTATTGTCGAACCTAATGAATTAAAATCAGGTATTGCTTTAAACAGTATGGGAATTAATATCAGCCGTGCAATAGGTCCCGCACTTGCCGGTATTTTGATTTCCCAAGTCGGTCTTTATCTTCCTTTTTTACTAAATGCCTTGAGCTTTATCGCCATTATTCTTGCTGTCTGGTGGTGGGAAGGTGAGAAAAAAGAAGAGGAAAAACTCCCTGCTGAATCGGTTGTGGCAGCAATGATCTCCGGTTTGCGTTATGCACGTTATAGTCCGGCATTGATAAAAACGATCATAAGAGCAGCCAGCTTTTTTATTTTTGCGAGTGCTTATTGGGCAATGTTACCGCTAGTAGCCCGTGTTTCATTGCAAGGTGATGCAACATTATACGGTTTACTTACCACCAGCATTGGTATTGGTGCTGTGATTGGTGCATTTAGTTTATCAACATTACGTGAAAAATTTAGCACCAGCACACTTATTGCTTTGGGTACCGTGGGAACAGCCTTGGTATTATTTATTTTTGCCAGTGCGACTTCAAAATATCTCGCTATTTTCGCCAGTATGCTTGCAGGATTTAGCTGGATAATCACCCTTTCCACATTAATGGTCTCAGCACAAACAGCCTTGCCTAATTGGGTTCGTGCGAGAGGTCTTGCACTCTATTTAACCGTGTTTTCAGGCTCGATGGCGTTAGGCTCTCTTGTTTGGGGACAAATCGCTTCACATACTTCAGTGACGATAGCTTTGCTGTGTGCAACGGTCGGGATTATTTTAGTTTGGTTATGTGTTTTACGTATCAAATTAGAACATGACAATATCAACTTACAGCATTCAGAACATTTTATTCTGGATGATGGGCTTATTGATATTACAACAGATAAAGGCCCCGTGTTAATTACCGTGAATTATCAAATTGACGTCATTCACCGAGAGCAATTCCTAAGTTTAATGAATCGATTAAAAACAGTTCGTTTAAGAGATGGTGGTTATTCATGGGGCGTGTTTATTTCATCTGATGCGATGACGGAGAATAACGCTCAAACGTATATGGAAACTTTTATGGTGGCTTCTTGGACTGAGCATCTTCGTCAACATGATCGCGCGACAATGGATGATAAACAGTTGCAACAACAATTAGATAACATCATTAGCGCCAAAAAAGTGACACACTCATTCTCTGCTTTTTCACATAAGAAGTAATTAATTAGCCAAGCCATTAAAACTGATTGAATAGATTAGTTTGATGGCTTGGCTTAATAAACGTTTTATTGATAAATAATTTCAAGATTTAGCGTGGTATTTGCTGTTCCTTCGAAATTAACGCGTGCAATGCCTCATAATATTCATGATGGCTAAAGATTTAATGAGCCTGCCACAATCAAACTTTAAACACTGTGGTTATAATGGAATGATAAAACTTAAAAAATGAGGATGGGGTATCATGAAAAAGCAATATAAAAAGATGTCTATTTATTGTTCATTTTTATCTATTGTTTTGGTGCTAGGGACATATTATTGGCTTAAATTACCTTATTCTTTTTCTTATCAGCGTCAACTTGCCACTCATTTTATTAATAATATCAATAATGAAGAATATGAACAGGCATTTAGTATGACACAACGAAACCTGTATACAGGGAAAACATTAGCAGAGTTTAAAGCTAAAGTGGTGAGAGAAATACCTACTTCTGGATATCAGTTTGCTTACAGTTTTCCAAAACAAACAAATGGGAACCGCCTACGCCGCTGGTTTAATGGCAATGAAGTGGAAATGCAGGATGTAAACATCGAATTTAAAGGCCCGACTGATCTTAGGATCACGCTAAGGCATACTGGCGATGACAAATGGGAAATTTTTTATATTACGAGTCATGCGGGATAACAACGTATTATCTCTATTTTATTCAGTCCATTTTATTGCCACTCTCACTGCTTTCTTGTACTCTGCATCGCTTCTTACTTTTGAAATCAATAAAACGTATTTGAGAAAATCATGACAGGACATATTTCTAAAGATCCGCTACATGGCGTTACTCTTGAAATGCAAGTAAATGCGCTGGTGGCAAAATATGGTTGGGCTAAATTAGGACAACTTATCAAAATTAACTGCTTTAGAAGTGATCCTAGCGTGAAATCAAGTTTAAAGTTTTTGCGCAGAACGCCATGGGCTCGCGCTGAAGTAGAAGCGCTTTATCTTGATTCTCTTGAAGCAGATATTGATGATGTGATTGACGTTATCGATCACCCTGATTGTGATCCTTGGGCAAATAGTCGTCGAAAGTAAAGCTGATTAGGCTAAATATAATAAATTAAATATTATTCTTCGCTCGGCTTATATATTAAAAAACAAATTAGGGAATATTAATAAAATATTCTCTTTTATTTTTATATAAGCCGAGCTGAAATTGTTTTTATAGTAACTTTAAATACACCTTATAATAAGGTTATTTTTTGTTTCTAATATGAACTGTTATAAGAATGTAATTTTGAGCATGTAATTTTGATTTATCTTCCGAATAAATAGGTGCGGGTCCAGAGTTAACACTATAGCTGAATTTACTATTGTGAGACCAATGCCAATTTACATTACAAAATTTATCATCGAAAGTTTCATACCGTAAAAAACCTTTAGGACCAGCAAATGCACTGCCTATATTTATAGCCCTGATGTCACTATTAGCAAATAGTTTTATTGGTGGTGATCTTTCCCATTTTCCTTGTAGTGGTTCCCCTCTTGATGCAAGCATAAAATTTTCAGAAGTTTCATTATAAATATCAATATAAACGCGCTGAGTTGTGCCTCTACCTTCAATAAAACCCTCTTTTTCAAATAAATTCTCCATTTCTTCAAAAGTTAGTTTTTTAATTTCAACATCAAGAATAACATCTAAATTATCTTTTATTTTATTACTCATAACGATACCTTTTAATAAAACCGTTAAATTGTTTAGATAGAAAATAATATTCAATGTATTATTTTTAGATTACATAGCTAATTAAAAGCTATGTAATATTTATAGTCTGATATTTCAATAAATCAATAATTATGATTAATATAATTAAACATGGTTATTTTTAGTATTATAATAACTGTTAATTAACGATAATTATTTTTCGTTATTTGTTTTTTAGATTGTTTTTATTTAATGTAATTTAATATTAAGTTACTAAGGTTTATTTATCCCTAAATTCCTTTGGCGTCATTCCCAAATCTTTTTTAAAGATAGAGTAAAAATATTGTAAGGATGGATAGCCACACATCACGGATATTTCTTGTATCGCAAGCGTTGTTGTGGCTAATAAATTTTGCGCACGTTTGAGTTTTTCTTCATAAATAACGGTATGAATTGTCTTACCAATTTCTTTTTTAAAACGCTGTTCTAAATTAGAACGTGACATATTAACGGCATCTAAAACTTGCTCTGTTTTTATCCCTTTACAGGCATTGTAATAAATATAATGCATGGCTTGAACAACGGTGGGATCGTTAAACGAATGAAAATCGGTTGAACGGCGTTCGACGATTTTAACAGGAGGAACTAATATTCTTTGCTGTTTTTCTGTTACATGTCCTTCTAGCGTTTGATGCAACAATTTCGCTGCTAAATACCCCATTTGTCGTGAGCCTTGTACCACCGATGACAAGGCAATACGTGATAAATAACGTGTCATATCCTCATCATCAATACCAATAATACTGATCTCTTCAGGCACATTTATATTTAAATTATCGCAAACTTGCAGTAAATGACGCGCTCGTGCATCTGTTACCGCAATAATGCCAGTTTGTGGTGGTAACGTTTGTATCCAATCCGATAAACGGTTTTGCGCGTGTTGCCAATTTTCTTGGGTAATATCCATGCCGTTATAAACAATACCCGGATATTTTTCACTGGTGACTAATTGACGAAAGGCATGCTCCCGTTCATTAGACCAATGAGGGTGATCTTTTGCCGGTAAACCATAAAAAGCAAAGTGTTTCAGCCCTTTTTGTTTTAAATGTAAAAAAGCGTGTTGAACTAATGCGTAATTATCGGTGGCGATATAAGGCACGGGGGGATAATTTTCCTCTTGATGATAAGAGCCCCCTACGCCAATGACTGCTAACGACGATTGGCTTAAATGTTTAGCAATAATGGGATCATCAAAATCGGCAATAATGCCATCACATACCCAGTGATTAATATTATCTAAACGGGTACGGAAATCCTCTTCAATAAATACATCCCAATGGCACTGTGATGCCTGAAGATATTCTCCAACACCCTCAACCACTTGACGGTCGTAGACTTTATTTGCGTTGAATAACAGCACAATACGAAAGTATGTATCTTTTTTCATTTTCGTTTACCTATTCCCCAAGGCTGGCATTAAACCATAGCTTTAATTTTGTAAGAACTTGCTTTCATCGCTATGTGACTACAATCACACAAGCCAAATTTCGTAATAGCAAAGTAAAAAATAGGAATAACCAATGTTAATTACAACGGGTATTTTGTTTGTAAACCCGATTGCCGAGGAGATTTTTCATGTATCAGAATAACTTTAATAAATTAATTTCTAGGCAAAATACCTATAGCGCAAAATGGTGTAATAGTAACGCCAATGTTATCCCGTTATCTGTTGCGGATATGGATATTCCTGCCCCTGATTTTATTATTAATGCATTGACCCAATTTAATCTTAAAGGCATTTATGGCTATACCGACCTGAGCCAAGATTGGAATAACGTTGCAGCAAATTGGTTTAAAACGCAATATCAGTGGGTTGTTGCTCCTGAGACAATTGTGTTTTGTCCTCGTATTATTCAAGCGGTTTCGCTTTATATTCAAAACTTCACACAAATTGGCGATAAAGTTACAACGCTGTCGCCTGCTTATCATCCTATTAGCAATGCCGTTTGTGTCAACAACCGTGAACTATTAGAAAGCCCATTGATTTATCATGACGGCTATTATGAAATTGATTTTGATGACTTAGAAAGTAAATTTAAACAATCTGTCTGCTTTATTTTACTCTCGCCACATAATCCGACAGGAACGGTATGGCAAAAAAGTGACTTACTAAAAATAGCGGAACTTGCGCAAAAATATCAGGTTTTTATTATTTCTGATGATGTGCATGCAGACTTTATTTTTGATGACGCAACTTATTACCCTATTTCATCCGTAAATACTTATGTAGAACAACACTCCTTTATTTGTACTTCTCCCGCTAAAACGTTCAATTTAGCGGGTCTTGAAGTTGCCAATATCGTTATTGCCAATCCTGAATATCGTGAAAAATTCAAGCAGTGCTTAATTGCTGCGGGTATTCATAATCCTGGCTATTTTTCAGTTCCCGCTTTTTTACAAGCGTATACCTTACAAGGCCAACAGTGGGTTGGTGAATTAAAAACGTACCTTGCTGATAACCGCCGTTGGGTAAAAGAACAATGTGAACGTTATTTTCCTGATTGGGTTATCACTCAAAGTCATGGCACCTACATGCTATGGATCAACTACCAAAAAATGCAGTTATCTGAAGAACAACTAAAACATTGGTTTGTTTCATTAGCTGAAGTGGAAATGAGTTGGGGGCGTGGTTTTGGTGCGGTTGGGGATGGCTTTTTCCGCATTAATGTCGCGACACCTCGTTCAATATTAGAAACCGTTTTCACCCGGCTTATTCGTACCTTACCTCACGCCAGTTTGGAATAAATTACAATGAAAACGCAAACGATAAACAACCCAAGAACGCCTACGCTTCTTGAATCGCTCTTTCCTATTCTCACCATGGTAGTGTTATTAGGAGGAGGCTACGCCGCTTTTGATTTACCGCCTGAACCTTTAATGGTGCTATCTACAGTTGTAGCAGCGCTATTAGTAAAACGATTAGGATATCGCTATGACGAGATCTTAACGGCAATCTCACAAAAGATAGCGAAAACCATGCCCGCACTGCTGATTTTAATCAGTGTGGGTTTATTAATAGGCACATGGATGATTGGTGGCACCATTCCACTGATGATCTATTACGGCTTAAAAATGATCAGCCCAGAAATGCTTTATGTCACAGCATTATTGGTTACATCATTAGTATCAGTCTGTACAGGAACGTCATGGGGCTCTGCGGGAACCATCGGTGTTGCCTTTATGGGTGTTGCCGTCGGTATGGATGCAAATCTTGCTGCAACAGCCGGTGCTGTCGTTGCGGGTGCCTATTTTGGTGACAAACTTTCACCGTTATCTGGTGATACCAACCTGGCTGCAATGGCGGCAAGGATCGACCTCTATCAACATATTTGGCACTTACTCTACACCACACTGCCTTCGCTGATTTTAACGGCGATTGTGATGACTGTTTATGGCATGAATGGTGATTTAGCAGGTCAAGGTGTGCCAGAAAAAGTGACCTTAATTACAAATGGTCTTGAGAATGTTTATAACTTCAATCTAATCCTTCTCATTCCTGTCTTAGTGATTTTATATGGTTCAGTAACGAAAAAGCCCACTATCCCAGTGATGTTAGCCTCCGCTGCAATTGCGATGTTTAACGCCTATCTTATTCAAGGTTTTGGATTGCATGACATCGTAAAAAGTGCTGTTGATGGTTTTAATGTCTCGATGATCCAAGGGAAAGAAGTGCCTGAATTATTAGGCAACTTATTAAATCGTGGTGGCATGAACTCGATGATGAGCACACTGCTTATCTGTTTCTGTGCCCTCTCTTTTGCCGGTACCTTATCGTTAAGTGGCGCATTAGAAGTGATTGTCCATGCATTGTTAAAAATGGTTCACTCAACAGGTTCAATGATCTTAGCCACAATTGCTTGCGGGCTAACCATGATTGGCGTGACGTGTAATGGACAAATCTCAATCCTTATTCCTATCGAAATGTTACGTGGTGCCTACATCGAACGAGGCTTACACCCTAAAAACCTCGCTCGTACCGTAGAAGACTCCGCCACGATTTTTGAACCCATTTTACCGTGGACCGCCGCAGGGGCTTATATGGCAGGTACGTTAGGTGTTGCAACCTTAAGTTACTTACCTTGGGCTGTATTGTGCTGGAGTGGCATCTTCTTTGCCATGCTGTGGGGTTTTACGGGCTTTGGCATTGCTAAATTAACACCAGAAGAGCAGGAAGAGATGACTGCTGAGCTTGAATCACATTCAGAATTACAACTTGATACTAAATAAGGACGGTTCCATGTCTTACTTTGATAAAATTGAACAAATTCAATATGAAGGCACTACAAGCGATAACCCATTAGCCTTTCGTTACTATAACCCTGATGAGGTTATTTTAGGTAAACGAATGGAAGATCACCTAAGATTTGCCGCTTGTTATTGGCATAACTTCTGCTGGAATGGTTCTGATATGTTTGGTATTGGTACTTTTGATAGACCGTGGCAAACACCGGGGGAAGCGTTAGAGCAAGCAAAACGCAAAGCCGATGTTGCCTTTGAGTTCTTTCATAAGCTCAATGTTCCTTTCTACTGTTTTCATGACGTCGATGTGATTTCAGAAGGTAATAACATCAATGAATATATCTCTAATATGGCGGCGATCACCGATGTATTAGCAAGAAAACAAGAAGAAACCAACGTTAAGTTATTATGGGGAACGGCAAACTGCTTCACGCATCCTCGCTATGGTGCTGGTGCAGCAACTAACCCTGATCCTGAGGTTTTTGCATGGGCAGCGACACAAGTTTGTGAAGCGATGAAAGCGACAAAAACACTGGGTGGCGAAAACTATGTATTATGGGGGGGACGTGAAGGCTATGAAACCCTGTTAAATACAGATTTACGCCAAGAAAGAGAGCAAATTGGCCGTTTTATGCAGATGGTTGTTGAACACAAACATAAAATTGGTTTCCAAGGCACATTACTGATTGAACCTAAACCACAAGAGCCGACAAAACATCAGTATGACTATGATACTGCGACGGTTTATGGTTTCTTAAAACAGTTTGGTCTTGAAAAAGAAGTCAAAGTAAATATTGAAGCCAACCACGCAACATTGGCCGGACACAGCTTCCATCATGAAATTGCTACTGCTATTGCGTTAGGAATTTTAGGCTCTGTTGATGCTAACCGTGGCGATCCACAATTAGGTTGGGATACCGACCAATTCCCAAATAGCGTGGAAGAAAATGCACTTGTGATGTATGAAATTCTTAAATCAGGGGGCTTTACAACGGGGGGGTTAAACTTTGATGCGAAAGTTCGTCGTCAAAGCAATGATAAATATGACCTATTCTATGGGCATATTTCAGGAATGGACACAATGGCAATGGCGTTACGCATTGCGGCAAGAATGATCCAAGATGGTGGGCTGGATAAATTCACCGCACAGCGTTATTCAGGTTGGAGTGCGGAATTCGGTCAAAATATCTTACAAGGTAAATTAAGCCTTGAAGAGGTGGCGAAATATGCACAAAGCAATACCTTAGCGCCACAGTTACAAAGCGGACGCCAAGAAATGCTCGAAAGTTTAGTCAATCGCTATATTTTTGGTTAATCGCATCAATGTAATAACACAGCGGGTTTTCCGCTGTGTTTATTCATCAGATACAGGTCATGAGGTAACTTCATGTATTTAGGGCTAGATTTAGGTACTTCAAGCGTTAAAGCGATCATCATGAATGAGAAAGGTGACGTTGTCACTAGTTATTCCGTTCCTTTAGCCATTTCACGCCCTCACCCTCAATGGTCAGAACAAGATCCACAACAATGGTGGCAAGCAACAGAAGAGGCCATTCTTCAGCTTGGATGTCATTTTCCAATGGATCAAATTGAGGCGATTGGATTAAGTGGACAGATGCATGGCGCCGTTTTGCTTGATGATCAACAAGCGGTTTTGCGCCCTGCCATATTATGGAATGACGGACGCAGTTTTAAACAGTGCCAAATGCTTGAGGCACAATATCCTCAGTTTAAAAAAATCACGGGTAACTTAGTGATGCCCGGCTTTACTGCACCAAAACTACAATGGGTTGCTGAACATGAGCCTAAGATCTTTCAACGCATTGCACATGTTTTATTACCTAAAGATTTTTTACGTTGGAAGATGAGCGGTAATTTTGCCAGTGATATGTCAGATTCAGCCGGTACACTTTGGTTAGATATGCAAAAGCGAGATTGGAGTGATGAGCTTCTAAATGCGACAGGATTAACGCGTCGTCAAATGCCCACGTTGTTTGAAGGTAATCAAATAACGGGCTATCTCTTGGCTGATATCGCCAAAAAGTGGCAGATGAAACAAGTCCCTATTATTGCGGGTGGCGGCGATAATGCAGCCGGTGCAGTTGGTGTCGGCGTTTATCAACCTGGTCAAGCAATGCTCTCTTTAGGTACGTCGGGTGTTTATTTTGTGGTGAGTGAACAGTTTCTCCAAAACAGTGAGAATGCTGTGCATAGTTTTTGTCATGCATTACCAAATACTTGGCATTTAATGTCTGTCATGTTAAGTGCGGCATCATGTCTTGATTGGGTGTGTCAATTAACGGGCATTGAGAGTGTCGGTAGGATGTTTGAAGAGCTCGAACATGCTACTTTTGCTGATAGTCCTCTTCTGTTTTTACCTTATCTTTCCGGTGAACGGACACCTTATAACAACCCGAATGCAAAAGGTGTTTTTTGGGGATTAACCCATGAGCATCAACGGGCTGACTTGTGCCAAGCTGTTCTTGAAGGGGTGAGTTTTGCATTAAGACAAGGGATTGAAGTTGCAGAAAACGCAGGTCAATTAGCGGATAATATTACATTAATTGGTGGTGGTGCCAGAAGTGAATATTGGCGACAACGCCTTGCAGATATCACGGGAAAAACCCTCGATTATCGTCAAGGGGGGGATGTTGGTCCCGCTCTTGGTGCGGCAAGACTCGCACAATTAGCCGTAAATCCAGCGCATTCATCACACGTTATTCTTTCTCAACCTAAGCTTGAACAACGCCATACACCAAATTTAGAAAAACATAAAACATACGAAAAAAAATATCAGGCTTTTAAAAAGTTATATTCATTAATAGAGACGATGGAAATATAACAATATTGCGTCAATATCAGGGTAAATTAATAGCGCTAATTTTTATTGATAAAGTTAGCGCCATTTTATCAATAATTAACGATATCCCCGAGTATGGTTTTTAGCAGACCAACTGTAGGTTTCGTCACTTGGGGCTAGTTTTTGTTTCTTCTTGAGGGCTTGTGCTTTTTTGGTGGCTTTTTCAACTTCGAGGGAGATTTCGGTAATAATGGAGTCTTTGACTTTGTTCATTTCAGCATTGGTTAATTCACGCCCTAATTTCTTTCTCTCTTGACCTATTCGGGTTCTTACTCGCATTTGTTGGGCATCTGTCATTTCTTGGAGTGTCAGTTTCTTCATTCTATTACCCTACCTATATTGAGAGAGGAAGTATTAATATAACATTATTAATGAACCTCTCCATCATTATGTTGAGGTTTAAGGTGATTAAATTCGGATTATTCGAAAATGCATTACACACTTAATAAGAGTGTAATGCATAAAAATAAGAGATAAGTTTAAATCGAAAAATTAAACTAATTGAAGAAATGCTGTTTTAAATCCATCAATGTCTTGCTGTGTTGTTGCCCAAGAAGTACAAAGGCGTAAACAACTCAAATTAGGATCTTCAAGTAAAACACGATGGAAAACAAAGTGCTGAGTTAATTTTTCTGCAATTGTGTTTGGCAAAATAACAAAAACTTGGTTAGATTCTGGCGGTGCTAAAAAATCAAAACCTTGTGCAGTAAAGAACTCAGTTAATTGTGATGCCATTTCATTAAGGTGTTTACCTAATTTAAAATAGAGATCATCTTTAAATAACGCCTCAAATTGCGCACCTAATAACCAACCTTTCGCTTGTAATCCACCTTTTTGTTTTAAGCTAAAACGAAAATCGGATTTTAATGTTGGGTGACAAATGACGAGTGTTTCCGCTGACATTGCACCAATTTTAGTGCCGCCAATATAAAAAGCATCGGTTAAGCTGGCGATATCTTCGATAGTCAGATCACTGTGTGCAGACATTAATCCTGCTGCTAAACGGGCACCATCCAGATATAACCATAAATTATGTTCATTACAGAAATCACGCAGTGCCTGTAATTCAGCTTTACGATAAACCGTACCAATCTCTGTGGCATTCGTTATATAAACAAGTTTAGGTTGAACCCAATGTTCATCATTATGCTCAGCAAGAATAGGTTTTAATAACGCGGGGGTTAATTTACCATCAGCGGAAAAGGTAGTGATAACCTTATGACCGGTTGCTTCAATAGCGCCTGTTTCATGTGTCGCAATATGCCCAGTACTCACAGAAATAACAGCTTGGTGTGGACGTAAAAAATGAGAGATAGCCGTTAAATTAGTAATGGTGCCACCATTAAAAAAGTGAATATCTGCATCCGGTTGTTGAATACGCTGTTTTATTGCTTGGGCAGCTTGATGACAAAGTGTATCCATGCCATATCCATCATAGCGTTGCCCCACTGTATCAGTGATTGCCTTCATGACCGCAGGATGTGCAATTTCATTATAATCATTTTGGAAGCGGTACATGTGTTCTCCTGTCGAATGTTGTGTTTTTATTGCGTTTTTATCGTGTTTGATAAAGAAAAATGCCTTACATCTAATCAATACAACGATTAAATGTAAAGCGCTTTAATATATTGAAAATATCCGTTATTTGAAACCGATTATTGAATACTCATTATTTAAAACAGACTTCGCCCCAACGTGCCAATCCTGCGGTAACCGATCCAAAATCATTACCTTTAACAATCGGAATATTAGGCAATTGTTGTTCAATGGCTTGGCATAAAATAGGTGAACGCGCAGAGCCTCCCGTCATAAAAATCGTGTCGGGTTTGATCCCTCCTTGTTGAACTGCATCATTAACTAATTCAATCATTTTGCTTTTTGGTGATTCGATAGATTCAACCATTTGTTCGCGTTCAATCGTTAATTCTAAGGTTTCACTTAATAATGCGATATTAGCAATATACTCAGGGGAATCTGATAAAGCGATTTTAGCTTCTTCAGCTCGTCGTACAATGCTATAACCCAAGGTTTCATTATAGACTTCAATAAGGCGCGTTATTTTTTCAGGCTCTTTTGCGTCTCGTCTTAGCTGATTTAATACAGCAAGGTTTTGACGAGAATAAAAATCTTTTTGTGCTTCTACATTATTAATCGCAATAGGGTCCCAGAACTGTTTCAGCGGTAATTTAATACCTGAAGACGTTAACCCTGTCATACCAAATAATGGCATAAGCTGTTTAAAAGCGAGGTAAATATCAAGATCGTTGCCACCAACACGTTGTCCACTATGGGCAAGTAATGTGTTTGAGCGGTCAGTTTTGCCTTGATAACTTGGTCCCATTTGAATTAATGAACAGTCTGTTGTACCCCCACCAATATCAACGACTAATACCGTTTGGTCTTTAGTCAACGTCGATTCATATTCAAGCCCAGCAGCCACAGGTTCAAATTCAAACATAATATTCTTAAAGCCAGCTCTTTTAGCTGCACGAATAAGAATGTTTTCAGCTTGTCTATTTGAAGCCTCGCCACCCAACCCATTAAAGTTAATCGGTTTGCCAATAACGGTATCGGTGATCGCTTCTTGTGTGCTTTTTTCCGCTTGGTGCTTAATATTTGCCATCATGGCGCAAACTAAATCTTCAAAGAAGCTAATTTGTATATCATGTAGACCAGAAGCACCTAAGAAGGATTTAGGCGATTTAACGTAATAGACATCACGAGGATCACGTAGGTATAAACTTAATGCAGATTGTCCGAAGAGAATATCTTCAGGAACCAGTTCAATATCTTCTTCTCGATTAAACGCGATCGACTTTCTTAGTAATTGTTCGCCAACTTCACTGGAAGGTTTAATATTTAAATGGCGAAATAAGTGCTCAGAAACAGATTCACGGGTTGGCGCACAAAGGGTTGATGGAATATACACATCATTACCTTCTAAAGGCAAAAGAGTGGGTTTTCCCTCTTTCATCATTGCAACAGAACAATTTGATGTTCCGTAGTCAAAGCCAATAAACATTCAGCCTCCCCAGTAGACTTCATTAAAAAAAGACTGAGCACTCTACATCAAGCTTTTTGTAATTACCACCAGATTATGTGGCTTAAAAGAGAGAGAAATAAGCGAAGTCATCTAGCACATTAATGGTTTATAATGCTTGAAATGAGATTAAGGAAGGTTCTAAGACAACCTCAAAGGTCTGTCTCAAGAAAGCGTAAAAATATGAATACAATTCACTTATGTATAGTAGGAATTTCGGGTTACGAGGGACCTAATTTTATTTTAGGTGCTTTTGACAATGAAGATACGGCTGAAAAAGCAAGAACGACATTTATTAAAGAGAATCAAGGCGAAGACAATCTAGTTAAAGTACTCATTAAAAAAGATCGGTGGATAGAAATCGAAGAAGTGAAATTAAACAGTTTTAGTTGTGATATTCCCCTTTCAGATTTTTATTATATTGTTTCGCGTTTTAGTGAAGGTTTTGGTCAGATCTATCGTGATATTGAAGCCATTTTTGATAACTATGAAAATGCGCTCGCTAAATTAGAGCTACTCGAAAAAGAGTATGATGAGTCTGATGCCTCATTTCCTGAATATTTTGCGATTGAAAAGCTACATGCCAATCAAATTAATGCTAAAACCATAACACAGTGGTTAGCTGATAACTATTTTGGCGATGATAACCATTTATTGTGATAATTTTTCTTTCACTGTTGTGTTGATAATCGCTATTTATACCGAATTGTTCTTTTAAGAAATCATGCTGATGTCAGTTTTTGCCATTTGCGGACAAATGATCTCAAGTCTATTTATTGATATATTTAGTGGTGTTGGATTTAACCTTTTATTTTTGGACAATAAAGTCATTATTTAGGGGCGATATAAAGTGATTTTTATCACAACTCATCGTTATTGATAAATTGGGTTTTAATCCACCTAAATAGCAGTCAACCGAGTCGGTAAATAAATGAAATAAACACCCTACCGCTATGGCTTTTAATTTCCATGATGGTAAAAGCCCTATGCCTAAGTAAATCAATGCTGCCCAACCGGTATGTAATGGATGAAAGCCCACGCTACAACGGTTGGGATCAAAAATAGGTGTTGCTAATAAATGGTCAATATCAATAGCCATTGTGCCTATCATAAGAAGTGAGGCTATCTTCCAATTCTTACGCCAGAAAAGATAGCCTAATAAGATAGGTGCTAAAAAGTGTAAACCGTAATGTAAAAGTGTTCTAAAAATCTCAAATATCACTTAAGCCTCTAAACTGATCATCGGTAGCGTTATACAGTGTAAATAGGCAACCATCTATTTGCCTATTTAATTGTTATGTATATCTTAATCTTATTCGCGAGTTTCTTCGCCATTCGCGTTTAAAATAGTCTTCATCATCCAATGTTTTTTAGACCACCCATAAAAAATAAGATGTGAGGCTTTATCATCATAATTATAGTCATTTGGTGTATTTATTACGGTTATTAGTCCATTCCAAATTGGCATAAATAATGTTTTGAAATATTGAGATTGGGTATCAATATAATTCTCTGCCCATAAAATAAATTCTTGCAGTTCTTCTGGGGATAAATAAGAGAGATAAAAAACACATTGCCGCCATGTGTAAGCCGCATTTTTTATTGTGATTAATGATGCGTGATAACCACGATAAGGCGCCTGTAGATAGCGATTGATGACTTGCAAACATTGTTTACACATATCAAGCAAGAATGGCTTTAATTTGTCAGCAAGACCAAGAACATTAAAAATAGTACTAAGATTATGGGTTGTTAATATGTAGGATTGCTCAAGTAATTCTCCATTTATTGCAGGCGAATAAGCGCCAAATTTTTCATTTGTTCTCTCTTCACACCATTTTAAGATCACGCGAGAGGTAGCATAAGGATCGCCCCCTTGGGTATTTACTGATGATAAAGCCGCACATAATTCATGCTTTAATAGTAAATAATCCACTCTATAATATTGTGAATAAAGGCTGTAAGGCAAAACTGAATCAGCATTTTTTACCAATATATTCGCGATTTTCTTACTGAACATGCCCATAAATATATCTGTGGCAAGTTCTTCACTCCATTTAATACTTGGGTCTATTTCAGATGTCAGAGAATTTAATTCTTGTAATAAAGGATTAGGTAACTGCGTATGTGGAAAATAACGAAAGTTTAATAATAAAAACTCATTTAATACTTCCGTAAAGATAGTTTTGTTGGAAATTTGTTTTGTACGAAACTTGTCAATAATCGCAACCCAAGGGAGCTCTTCTAATTGTACTTGATGTTGTAAATCTAATAGTAACAAAGAGCGACGTTGTTTAAATGCTCGATAGTTTTTCTCGTAAAGATGGCGCAATGGAATATCCAATAAACTATTGGCACGTAAACCCGCTGTAATTTGAGGAATAATATTACTTAACGCTTCTGAAGATGTGATTAACTTTTGCTCGATAAGCTGGCTTGCTGTGGTATTTAAACTACGCATTGTTTTATACGTAATAATATTGGGAATAGGATAGCCTTGCGTTAAGTTAAATTGATTTGCTTCATTTTCAGAAATAGCTTCTGTGGCAATTTTTTTATCATCAAAACCATTATTAATATCTAAGCTAGATAGTCGGTTTAAAATGACTCGACTTAATGTGTAATGTAATGGTGATTGCACATCATCTTGTTTTGTTTTTTGTTTTCTATCGCTTTTTTCTGAGTTTGGTGCGCCATACTTCTCGATATGACGTTGTAATAAAACACGAATATGTTGTGCTTGATGAAGAGCTAACTCATTCTTCTCAAAAGATAATTGCTCAATAATAAGACGCAGTTTTGCAAAGTCACCTTTATTTTTTACAGGTTTATTGCAAAGAAAATATCGTTTGCGTAATTGGGAATACTCAGCAATAAGCTCTTTTGCCGATTGCCGCCATAACGATGAAATGGCATTACTCGATGGCTTATCAATAATTTCTGAAAGTAATGCCACCATTTTTACTTTAAAAGGATGCCAAATAGTTACTGCTTCTTTTTGTGCTAATACGCGTTTATTCGGTTTTATTCTTTTAAGATCGTAAATGGTTATATCGAGATCTTGCACTCTGACTGTACTGCCTGAAATGACAGGCTGTTCGACAATGCGAGGGTAAAATCTTAATGTTGAAAACCAAGGAGAAATAATATCCAGCAAGTCTCTTGCGTAAGCTTGTGCTTTATTTCTGATCAACCATGCCACAGTGAGTAAAACACTCTCTTCGGGTACTGTAATCAGATAGTTTTCATTATCTAAACATTGATTAAGAACATTCATTCCTTCATCTGTTAAATAGTAACTATTTAACGCTAAGCGCTGATTTTCAGGTGAAGTTTTTATTTGCAGTTTATCTAATAAATGTTGCTCTTCTGGTGTTATTTCTCCCCCAGCTAACCAATGACCTGTAGCGAATCCTCCTTTTATAACTTCGAGGGTGATCCATGTAGGTATATTTTCGAATGGTGTTCGGCTGCCATAGGTGGCTTGTCCTTGCAGTATCTGATGTAAGACCGCTTCCCATTGTTGAACTTTATGATTATTTATCTCGGGTTGGCTTAACACTTTCGCCAATTGTGATTGTGCATAAGAAAGTCCAACGGGGAGTAGGTTTTGTTTATCAGCCATGATATTCACCCAATAAAGAGAGGTATTCGAGATGATTGTTGATTGCTTTGAAAGAAGTCAAGCAATAGAAATTATTATTAATGAGGGATCCAGAAGCAGGAGTTGAACCTGCGCCCTTTCGGTCCGAAGCCAAATGCTCTACCACTGAGCTATTCTGGAATATGGTATGATTATAAGTGATAAACAAAAAATATCATCTAAATTGTATTCACGATGAATAAAAAAGGAAAAATACGCCACAGGATTGACTGACTGTCGTTGTGTTTTTTTTGTTCTAGAAAAATTAATCTGTCAGAAATAGCACACTATAATTTAATAAAAACATACGAACAGAGCGTGTCATCACATGTTCTTAAGAGTATAGTAGTCAATCTTTCAGCCAGACTAGATATAACAATTTTTATTATGGAATCAGCGTTTTCTGCTCAAAATATTCGACATCTTCTTGCTAGTAACACACCTATTATTGATGTGCGGGCGCCTATTGAATTTAATCAAGGATCGATCCCTAATGCGATTAATTTGCCTTTAATGAATGATGAAGAGCGAGCTGCTGTGGGGACTTGTTATAAACAACAAGGCTCACAAAAAGCCGTCGATTTAGGACATCAATTGGTTAGTGGTGAAATTCGTGATAGCCGTATTGCAGCTTGGCGTGAAGCTTGTGAGCAATTTCCTAATGGTTATATTTGCTGTGCGCGAGGAGGAATGCGTTCACATATCGTTCAGCAATGGCTTAAGGAAATAGGTATAAATTACCCCTTGATTGAAGGTGGATATAAGGCGCTAAGGCAGACTATCATTGAAATGACCAATGAATTGGTTCAACGACCTATTGTCTTAATTGGTGGATGCACGGGTAATGGGAAAACGACGTTAGTGCGTTCGTTACCTGAAGGTATTGATCTTGAAGGTATTGCACACCATCGAGGTTCGTCTTTTGGTCGGACTGTAGAAGATCAATTTCCTCAAGCCACCTTTGAGAACCATCTTGGTGTTGAAATGTTGCAAAAAGCATCAAAATATACACGATGGGTGCTTGAGGATGAAGGTCGCGCTATTGGTGCTAATGGATTACCTGAATGTTTACGAGCAAAAATGGTTGAGGCTTCAATAGTTGTTGTTGATGATCCCTTCGAGCGACGTATAGAACGTTTGAAGGCAGAATACTTTGATCGCATGACACATGATTATCTGGAAGCGTATGGCGAAGAGAAAGGCTGGCAAGCTTACAGTGATTATTTGCACCATGGTTTATTTGCTATTCGTCGCCGATTGGGCTCTCAAAGAGCAACAGAAT
The DNA here is from genome assembly GCF_003144405.1 of Proteus cibi. Lineage (GTDB taxonomy): Bacteria > Pseudomonadota > Gammaproteobacteria > Enterobacterales > Enterobacteriaceae > Proteus > Proteus cibi. The sequence goes on along the minus strand of NZ_PENW01000016.1, from coordinate 173,592 downwards.
TAACTCAGTTGCTAGATAATGCCCTAGAAAAACAGAAAAAAGGCGCCAGTACAGAGGCTCATTTTTCTTGGTTAACCCCTTTACTTAAAGAGTATTACGATCCTATGTATCGTTATCAATTAAGCAAAAAGGAAGATAAAATTATTTACCAAGGAAGTTATGAAGAAATCATTCAATGGTTTAAAAATAATAAGTAGATAGCTAAAGAAAAGCCCTGTAAATTTAAATTACGGGGTTTTTAGTTATTATTTTAATCATTTTATTCTCTTTTTATCGCGCAATAACCAGCGATATTACTTATCTCTTAGTACGATATAACCCTATTGCTAAGATTATCATTATGCCAAAGAAAAAAGGGACGGCTAAAGAGAGTTCAAGGAAAATAAACCGGTTAATGTTAATTCCCTGCCCCTTATTTGAGAATTGCAAAGCTAAAGGCAAAGCACATAATCCAGAGAGAAAGCCAATCCCAATTAAACGGTATAACTTAAGGCGGTTTTCTTTTTGTGTTGGGTAGTCTTGTTTGCGCTGATATTGAATATATTTCCAACATAAATAAAGTAGCCCTAATATAGAGCCTAAATGTTGTAATAATTTATAAATAGCAATCTCTTGGTTATCTGTCATTCCTTGTAATAATTGAGCTTGTAGTACAGAAAAAAATCTGACGGCAGTTCCTGTTTCGTGGGTAAAAGAATCCCACACAATATGTGTTATTGCGCCGATATATAGGGATAAAACAAATAAGCTTAATGCTCGAATATTGGGTTTTATCGGCTCATATAAAGGGATCGGTGATACACACTTTAATGGATCTCGTAGTAAATAATTTAGAATAAAGACCAGTAAACAAAAAGGAAATGCAGTATAAAACCAGCCTAATAAGTCATGTGCTGTTGTTGCTGATTGATATAAACCAAAAGAATAGAGTAAATCAGGCGAAGTACTTCCTACAATTAGTGCGGGTAAACTCAGGTTTTTTCCTATACGTGACTGCTTTATGGGGAAAACAATGGAAGGATGGGAAAAAGTCCATGGCATAGGAATATCTCTATAATATGAAAATAAAGAATAAAAATTAGTACGAGTATATCAGTAGATTGGCTAAACTTTATCTGATATCACAACGATTATTAAGATTAAAATAATTCATTGTTGTTAATCTATAACGCCATGAACGCCATCATATATTGATAATGGAATAAAGATATTATTTCCAAAATGGAAATTAGAGATTGCTTTTTTGTCATTAGGTTTCAGTTTCTTTGACGACTAGAATGCCTCTTCATCAGAATAATTGAGAGGTGGCTGGGTGACAAAATATATCCTTTTTAGCTTTTGTTTAGTGTTAATTTACCCTCTTGGTGTGGACTTACATTTAACCGGTTTAACGGCAATAGCGAATGATTTAAACGCTTCAGAAGCGACACTACATCAGTTTATGCATAAAAATACTGATTAAACGTTTTACTGTTATTTATTTTTTTCTTCTGTGTTGACTAAAAATATCTCTTTTAAAAATAGAAAAAGGTGCAATTGCACCCTTTTCTATTTTACAGCTTAGATGTAGATGAGAAAAATTATAACCCCACAACTTGTCTATTTTTAGGATAAGAAAGGGTATAGTTTAGAGGCAATGATTTTTCCTCTTTTGCTCCTAATGTGATATTCCATTTAATTTCGCCGGTATCTTTATCAAGTACGCCATCTTTATAAACCGCATCTGCTACGTTGATATTATTTTCCTGACTAAGTGGTAATTGATCGTAAATAGTGACTTTTACAGGAGAATTGTAAGTGTTTCTTACTTTAATGGTATAGCTCTCTTTTTGTTCAATCGTTGTACCAATAAAGATCGGCTCTTTTCTTATTTTCTCATTGTTAATACGACTAATTTGAATATTTTTATCTATTCCAAATGGAATGTTAAGTAATTCAGTTAGTTCATTAGTATTAATATAACTATTACCAACAAAGCTATTCATATAGTAGATATTTGCACGACCATTGAGTAAATTTAAATTTTCCCAATCTTTCACTTCAGCTTGTAAATAGACCTCTTCAACTAATTTAGGCGTCGCTAAATAGCGATAATCGGCAACAACTTCTTTTTGATTAATCACTAATGTATTAGGCTCTGTACTATTTTTTAAAGTGTAAGGTAATGCGATAGCATGGCTTAAATTAATACCATTATTATTGGTTGTTACATATCGCGTTACGCCTTTATTTAATTGTTTTTCATGGCTTTCTTCTCTCATTATTGTGGGAGACGGTGCTGAAGCCATCTCCATATTCATACTTTTACTTCTAAATTTCGCATTATCATTGTAAAGAGCGAGATACCATGGTGATAACGTTGGTGCAGTAATATTTAAGGATGGATTTGTGGATGTTAAAACCAGTTTTACTTTATCCCAGTTTAGGCCTGTATTTTGAATAACATCCGCCTTGTAGGTGAGCAATATCGGCTTATCCATTCCTTGACTTCGAATATCATAAGCGGGTGACCATCCAGCATCTGGTGTGATATAAGAAATACGCATTTTACTGGTTAGATTTTTTGATGCGCCTAAAGATAAAACAATTTGTGTTTTCTCTTCTGCAATAATAGGCATATCAATTTCTAATTTTCGACTTAATTCTTCAAATTGTTCTGTTAGTTCAGCGATTTCTTCGCGTGCTATTTTTTGTTGATTTAGAATAGACGTCATTTTTTGGCTAATAAAATCAAACTTTTGTGATGAGTGTTCTAATGACTGAGTTTCGTCATGACCAAAAAAGGATTGATCTTTTAGTAAGGCAATCTGTTCATCACCCACATTAATATTAATATTTAATACTTCAATTCTTTTATTAATCTCTTTCTGCTTTTCCATCAATGCGACAATTGCAGAGGGATAATTAGGGGGAATAGGAATTTTTTTAACGTTAATGGTGTTAATAATCACATCGTCATTATCAATACTAATTGATAAGCTTTTAGGATCAATATTGTTTGCAACATTAGATAAGACAACTTCACTCTGCCCCGTGGGTAAATTGAGCGTTACGTTATTATCGAGCTCAGCACCTCGTAAAAAAATAGTTGCTTGGTCGAGTTTTATATCATAATTAAGTGGTTTATTGAGCTCTACCGAATTGATTTCATTAGCAAAAGCACTGGTTGAACTAATAATAGATAATGTAATAAGCGATAATGTTAATTTATTGGGTTTAATCATCATTTTCATTCTATCCATAGTTGATGAGCAGTATTTGTGAGAACGGTAAAATAAAGATGCACTGTTGAAAAAGCATAGTTAGATAATATTGCATCTCTAATAAATTAGATAACAGAATAAACTTAAAGATCTAATAGGTATTAAGTCTAAAAAAACAAATAAAACAGTATGTTAGCGTTTTTAATAGAATGATTATTATAAATAATAAGGATTATCTTAATGATGGGAGAGATATTTAGCTTTTGTTAGCTTTATATAGTCTTGTTTAGATTAATATAAGAGAAAACATTCAGTAATAAACAATAAAAAAGGCAGTTTAAAATCAAACTGCCTAGGATAAAAATAGTGTTATCGATTTTTATTTAACTACTTCGCCACTGTCGATAACTGTTTTACGAACTTTATTCGAGAAATCTTGCGCTTCTTTAATAATGGCTTTTTCATCAACTGTTAATAATTGGCGATCTTCCATTAAGATTTTTCCATCAACAATGGTATGGCGAACATTGCTTCCGTTTGCACCATAAACTAATGCGGCATAAGGGCTATACATCGGCACCATGTTAGGTGATTTAGTATCAACAACGATAATATCAGCAAGTTTGCCTGATTCTAAAGAGCCCAATTTATCTTCCATATGTAATACTTTTGCTGAACCCATTGTTGCCAGCTCTACAACGGTTAATGGTGGCATAGCAGCGCGATCTTTATTCTCTAGTTTATGGATTTTACCCACAAGATTTAGCTCATTCATGGTCGTTAGGGTATTACTTGACATTGGACCATCCGTTCCTAAACCCACACGAACCCCTTTTTCTAGCATCGTGACGACAGGCGCTACACCTTTCGCTGATTTAGTATTTGCACTGATATTATGAGCGACACCAACATCATACTTTTTCAGCAAATCAATATCTTTGTCATCAACCATAATTGCATGCGCTGCGATAACTTTATTATTTAATGCGCCGATATCTGCCATATATTGAACGGGACTTTTACCATCAGTACGTTTAGCAATTTCTTCTTGCTCACGATCCGTTTCAGCTAAATGGATCATAACGGGAACATCAAGTTCAATTGATAATTTAGCAATTTTCTGAAGGTTTTCTGTAGTATTTGTGTAAGGCGCATGTGGTGCAAATGCAGGGATAATACGAGGATGATCTTTATATTCTTTAATAAAGTTTACTGCGTACTGAATACCTTCTTCTGGTGTTTTTGCATCAGCAACAGGGAAATTAATCACCGATTCTCCTAATACTGCGCGATTACCCATTTTATCAACGGTTTTAGCGACTTCATCTTCGAAATAATACATATCAACGTAAGTTGTTACGCCACCTTTTACCATTTCGATATTTGCAAGATCAGCCCCTACTCTGACCATTTCACGAGACACCATTTTGCTCTCAAGTGGGAAAATATAACGGTGGAGTCTGTCTGGCACATCATCAGCTAATGAACGAAATACCGTCATCGAACCATGAGTATGAGTGTTAATTAAACCCGGCATCACAATATCACCATCAACATCTAATACTTTATTAGCTTGATATTCTTTAGAAAGCTCAGGGCCACCAACGGCAATAATCTTATTTTCTTTTACGACAACAGTACCCTGTTCAATGATTTTATTTTGTTGGTCCATAGTCAGAACAGTGCCGTCAACTATCATCAAATCAGCCTGTTTTGCTGCATAACTAGAAAAGGAGACAGCCATTACAGCCAACGCAAGCATAGATTTAGAAAATGACATCATTACCTCTCGTCTTGATGGGAAAATTTCCCTACGATTATAGATAAATTCATTGGTTTTTGATATCAATTGAAAGTGAATGAGATCACCGAATAAATAATTAATTGAAGTTATTATCGCATTCGTTGCCTAAATTTCTTGCAGTTAGTCTTATCAATCAAGGAGCGGTTTAATGAGTAAAACGTTGCAACCTGGTGAAAATACATCACTCAGCGAAAATAAAGGACAAGTTAAAGTCTCTCATGCAGTAGGCGATAATCTTGATATTAATCTGACTGCATTTTTAGTCACCGGATCTGGAAAAGTCGTTAATGACGACGATATGGTGTTCTTTAATGCTCCTCACCACGCCTCTGGTGCAGCTTCATTTGTTTCACCGGTAACTCAAGGCACTACTGTTATTCATAGTATTGATTTTGATTTTTCTCGTTTACCCGCAAATATTACCAAAATCGCAATTACATTAACGCAAGATGGTAGTGCTGGTGGCTTTGCTGTTGTTAATCAATTAAAAGCTCAAGTGCTGATAAACAATGAAGTTATTGAGCTAGTACCCAGTCCGTTTTCACAAGAGACAGGGATCATCGTTTTAGAGCTTTATGTTCGAAATGGTCAAAATAAAGTTCGTTCTGTTTGGCAAGGTTTTGCTTCTGGGCTTGTTGGTTTATGTAACCTTTATGGTGTTGAAGTTGAAGAAGCCCCCGCCGTTGTTACGCCACCACCTGCGCCGATTAATATCCAAAAAAGCGTAGTGAAACTGACTAAACCCGATAGTAGCCATCGTGTTTCATTATTAAAAGGTAATGACGCGCCTAAACGTATTTTAGTGAGTGCAACATGGATAGATAATGGGGATGGAAAAGATAATGATGATTTAGATCTTCGTGTAGGCATTTTACGTCCGAATGGTCAAATGTCTATTATTCAAGCACCAGATAAAAGCGGTGCTTTTCATTCAGATCCTTTTGTTTTCCATACCGGTGATGTAGTGAGTGTGAGTCAAGAACAACCCGGTTGCGAAACCGTTGAAATTAACCCCGCTATTTCCCAATTAATGGGCGGTAAAGTTGCGTTGGTTTGTAGTGTTTATTCTGCTATTAGCAATGGTTGTGTGTCTGTCGCTTCATTAAAACCAACAATGCGTATGGAATATGGTAATCAAGTCGTTGAATGTTCTTGTGAGTATAAGAAAGGCTTTTTCAATAATATGATTTATACCTATGTGATTGGTATTATTGAAATTGATCAAGATAGCATTACTTTAAAACCATCTGGTGTAACGTCACGAGCGGGCAGTGAAGCAACACCTTGGTTAACGCGTAATGGTAATGAGCTTAAATTAACGATGGATGGCCCTCATGTTTTTAAAGGGAAGAAACCGAGTATTTTAGGCACAAAGCGTTATGTCTAATCTTATTATCAAGAAGAAATAAGTTAGAGTTTATCTTAAAGAAAAACGGGCAATAATATCTATGCCCGTTTGTTTATTAAAAGCGTTTATGACTGACGATATTAAACACGCTTTTTTTGTTGTAAGAACCACTTATCTAATTCATTCGCAAAAAGTTGGCGGTCACGTTGACTCAAACTTGCGGGTCCTCCCGTTTGAATACCGCTTGCTCTCATCGTATCCATAAAATCACGTATATTTAAACGTTCTCGAATAGTGGCTTCAGTATAACGTTCACCTCTTGGATTGAGCGCTACTGCACCCTTTTCTATCACCTCGGCAGCCAATGGAATATCAGCGGTAATAACCAAATCATCTTGATGGGTTCGGCGAACAATTTCGTTATCCGCAACATCAAATCCCGCAGAAACTTGTAATGTCCGTAAGAAAGGCGATGCAGGTACGATTAATCGTTGATTGGCAACAAAAGTAATAACCACTTTTTCTCTATCTGCTGCACGATATAACACTTCTTTGATTACTTTTGGACATGCATCAGCATCAACCCATATAGGCATAACAACACTCTCTTCGTTATTCGGTATCTAATGATCTGTATTTATGGCATTTAAAATAACACATTAATCCTAACTAAGTGATTGAAGCTTTGATCTTTCTCGTTTTCCTTACTTTTGTTATGGAAAACAACACGCAATATGATGTTTTTTTCGCTTATAGCAAAAATTCCTTAACAGACAGGTGTCACTTTACTGTCTTAATAGGGGTAACTTGTGGCATAATGCCGCCCCATTACCTTTTGTCATTCACTAATAATGAGTATTTGTCTTGTTAATCAGCAATAATATCACGATGCAGTTTGGCTCAAAGCCACTGTTTGAAAACATTTCTGTCAAATTTGGTGGCGGAAATCGCTATGGTTTAATCGGTGCTAACGGCAGCGGTAAATCAACCTTTATGAAAATTTTAGGTGGCGATTTAATGCCAACTAGCGGCAACGTATTCCTCGATCCTAATGAACGTCTTGGTAAACTTAAACAAGACCAGTTTGCTTATGAAGAGTTTACTGTGCTTGATACGGTGATTATGGGTCACACTGAACTTTGGGAAGTGAAGCAAGAACGTGAGCGCATCTATAGCTTACCTGAAATGAGCGAAGAAGACGGTTTACGTGTTGCTGATCTTGAAGTGAAATTTGGTGAAATGGACGGTTATACCGTTGAATCGCGCGCTGGCGAATTATTGCTAAACGTAGGTATTCCATTAGAACAACATAATGGCCCTATGAGTGAAGTGGCTCCGGGGTGGAAATTGCGTGTGTTACTTGCACAAGCCCTGTTTGCTGATCCTGATATTTTGTTACTGGATGAACCGACGAACAACTTGGATATTGATACTATTCGTTGGCTTGAACAAACGCTAAATGAACGTAACAGTACTATGATCATTATTTCCCATGACCGTCACTTCCTAAATATGGTGTGTACGCACATGGCTGACTTAGACTATGGTGCGCTTGCTGTTCATCCCGGTAACTATGATGAGTATATGTTTGCTGCAACTCAAGCTCGTGAGCGTTTATTAGCGGATAATGCGAAGAAAAAAGCACAAATTAGTGAACTGCAATCTTTCGTCAGCCGCTTTAGTGCTAATGCCTCTAAATCACGCCAAGCAACCTCTCGTGCAAAACAAATTGAAAAAATTCAATTAGCAGAAGTGAAAGCATCAAGCCGCCAAAACCCATTCATTCGCTTTGAGCAAGAGAAAAAATTATTCCGTAATGCGCTTGAAGTGGAAAATATCTCTAAAGGCTATGATGATAATGCCCCACTGTTTAAAAACGTCAATATGATGCTTGAAGTGGGCGAAAAAGTCGCTATTTTAGGTAATAACGGTGTGGGTAAATCGACGATGATCAAAACATTAGTCGGTGAATTAACACCAGATACAGGTCGTTTGAAATGGTCTGAAAACTCAAACATTGGCTATTATGCACAAGATCATGCCACTGATTTTGAAGTAGATATGACGGTGTTTGATTGGATGAGCTTATGGATGAAACCTGAAGACGACGAACAATCTGTACGTAGTGTATTAGGTCGTTTACTGTTCTCTCAAGATGACTTGAAAAAATCTGTTCAAGTTTTATCTGGTGGCGAAAAAGGCAGAATGTTATTTGGTAAGCTGATGATGCAAAAACCAAACATTTTGATTATGGATGAGCCTACCAACCACTTAGATATGGAATCTATTGAATCACTGAATATGGCATTAGAACTTTATCAAGGCACATTGATTTTTGTTTCTCATGACCGTGAATTCGTGAGCTCCTTGGCAAATCGTATTATTGAAATTACACCTGAAAAAGTGACTAATTTCCAAGGTACTTATGATGAGTTCCTAGCAAAAAAAGGTGTTACGCTTTAATTTTATAATAGATTAGAGTAATAAACAGAAAAAGGCTTGATACTCTTTATCAAGCCTTTTTTATTGGCGTGTATGGCCACTGATAATCTTGAAATCCTCGCGTTATTTAACGCATTAGGATTATATCCAGCAATAAACCAACAAGGTCACGACCAGATTTATTTACGAAATTATGGCGAACGCGCTTGAATGCGAGGTGGAGCCTGGTATTCACAGCAGGTAGCAGGAATGCGAACTTTATGTTTAAGCTATCATGCACAGTATTGCAGCACTTCTGTCGGCGGAAGACGGGATTGGATTGATATAAGCAGTTAATTAACCCAAAAAATTATCATTTATAGACATTTTTGCATAAATTAATTTACCTTAGTATCAATTACATGAATAATAGTGGTAATAGTAATGATTATTATTCGGTGACTCATTGTGATTAATTTTTATGCGTTTAAATTGAAACCAGTGGCATTACTTTGTTCTGCCACCCTTCCTTTTATTTTGACTACACAGGCTTTTGCGGAAGAAATAGCAAAAACGGAACAAGTTGAGAAACTTGTCGTTAGTGCCCAGGCTTTAAAAGTAAATACCAGTTTGCAAGAAACACCTAAATCCGTTTCTGTCATTTCTCAAAAAGATCTCGAAACACATGCTCCTCAAAAACTTGATGAAGCTTTACGTTATACTTCCGGTGTTGTTTCTCAGCCTTTTGGTGCTGATAACGATACTGATTGGCTTCGCGTGCGGGGGTTTGAAGCTGCAACCTATTTAGATAACAGCCGCCTTTTTCGTGATGGTTATTACACATGGTTATTAGAGCCTTATGGCTTTGAACAAATTGAAGTCGTAAAAGGTGCATCCGCGGTTTTATTTGGTGAATCGACACCCGGTGGTGCAGTTAACGTCGTACAAAAGAAACCTAGCTTCAAATCTCAAAATGAAGTATTTCTTGAAGTTGGAAATAATGATCAGCGTGGGCTAGGCTTTGATGTTTCAAGTACAACAGATGATAAACGTGTACGTTATCGCCTTGTTGGATTAATGAAAAAATCAGATGGAGAGTTATCTCACACTGATAATGAGCGTATTTATCTTGCGCCAAGTGTTGCGATTAATCTGACGGACGATACAGCACTAACCTTTATGGCGACCTATTTGCATGATGATGGTACACCAACCAATCCTTTCTTCCCCGCGGCTGGTACATTAATTTCATCCCCTTTTGGGAAAATTAAACCGTCAACTAACTTAGGTGAACCAGGATACGATAAATATAAACGTACCCAAATTTCAGCAGGTTATTTATTAGAAAGTAATCTCAATGATGTTTGGCGTTTTTCTCAACGTTTAAACTATGGTTATAACGATCTGTTATTACGTAGTGTCTACGCATTCCCTAATTCAGATATTACGGCAACAGAACTGAATCGTGGCATTGTTTTCCGTGATGGCAAAAATCAAAGTATCTCTTTTGATAATAATATTGTTGGTGAATGGGATACGGATAATTTCGAACATACATTATTAGCAGGTACTGAGTTGCAATATCATCAAACCAAAGGTGATGAGCAAGATAATTACAGCTTTGGTACGATTAATCCGTGGAACCCTATTTACGGCAAATATACCCCGCTTAACCCTGCTAACAATGTCAATCGCACCATTGATAAAACGCAATATAGCCTTTACTCACAGTATCAAACCAAGTTTGATAGCCATTGGGTTGCAATGGCTGGTATACGTCAAGATTGGGTAAAAACAGAAAATAAAGCCAAGGTAAAAAATGAGGATAAATCACGTACTGATAGCGAATTTAGCCTCAATGCAGGTTTAATGTACTTAGCAGATAATGGTCTATCTCCTTATGTGAGTTATTCTGAGTCCTTTGAGGTGATGAGCACTATCGATCCTGCAACTCAAGATCTGTATAAGCCATTAAAAGGTGAACAAATTGAAGCAGGGATAAAATATACACCTGATTTTATCGATGGTTACCTTAATGTTGCTTGGTTTGATATCACTCAGAAGAATGCGCTGGTTGCAAACCCAACGACTTTTGTTTCAACACAAACGGGTAAAGTGACGTCAAAAGGTGTTGAAGTAACCAGTGAAATGCAATTAACAGAACGTTTAGCGTTAAAAGCCAATTACACCTATACCGATATGCAAACGGATGACACGGGTAATAAAGGTAAACAACAAGCCGGTTTAATTCCTAAACATACTGCATCTGCTTGGGGGAGTTACACAATTCCAATTACGGGAACCCAAGATTTAACTTTAGGAACCGGTGTTCGTTATTTAGGTAAATCTAAAGATAATCCTAAGAGCAGTGATTTAACCGTACCTAGTGCAACATTATGGGATATGGCTGCGATCTATAATTTCAATAAACAGTGGCAATTACAGTTAAATATTAACAACATTCTCGATAAAGAGTATCTCTCTGGTTGTGACTATTACTGTTATTACGGGCAATCTCGTTCTGTTCTCTTGAATGCTAAATATCGCTGGTAATTTTCTTTATTATTCCGCTTTTTGTTGTTAACCATGCAATAAAAGGCGGAATATCATTTTATAAATGAGTGACCATGTTTGAACTCTCAAATATTCAAATGGATCGCGGTGGACGCACTATTCTATCTATTCCCTCACTGCGTATTTCAGATCTAGGATTGACCATTGTGCTCGGTCATAATGGCTCAGGTAAATCGACTTTAGTCAGTTTGTTATCAGGTCAGCAAGCCCCAGATAGTGGTTCTGTTACACTAAATAACAGCAATATTTCACATTATAAGCCTCGTGATCTGGCTAAACAAATTGCCTTTCTCCCACAAAAACTTCCCGCTTCTGCTGGATTAACTGTTAGAGAGTTAGTGCGTTTAGGTCGCTTTCCTTGGCGTGGAACATTAGGTCGTTGGAATAAAAAAGACGATGAAATTATCACAACAGCGATGGAAAAAGCGGGAGTCCTTCCTTTTGCTGACACGCTTGCTGATGATTTATCTGGTGGTGAACGTCAACGGGCTTGGGTTGCCATGTTACTGGCTCAACAATCACCTATTTTGATTTTAGATGAACCAACATCAGCATTAGATATACATCATCAATATCAACTCATGGAATTATTGCGTGAGCTAAATCAAACTCAGCATGTTGGTATCATCGTTATTTTGCATGATCTTAACCTTGCCTTACGTTATGCCACTCATATTATCGCGCTTAAAAAAGGCAACATTGCATTTGAAGGTGATGCTTCATTACTTTTTGATGATGAACGACTTTCTGCACTTTATGAAACACCGATTAAGCTGATAGAGCACCCTGATAATAAAGGTTCACAACAACATAAGGTGGCAGTAGTATGCGTGTAATATTACAAAAAATAGTTAAATCACTGTCTTTGGGTCTGGCTATTTTATTGATCACTCCTATCGTCAATGCTACGCCAAATACCAATAAAATACCGCAACGCATTATTGTTTTAGATTGGGATTTACTGGAACAAATATTAACACTAGATGTTATTCCCGTAGGTGCGACCGAAATTGCTGGGTATAACCAATGGGTGGCTCACCCTATTGCCCCAAACTCTATTGAAGAAGTGGGTATGCGGGCAGAGCCTAATTTAGAAAAAATGGCATCGTTAAAGCCCGATCTTATTTTAGCGGCAAGTTCGCAACAAGATTTATTGCCAGTGTTGCAAACTATCGCCCCCGTTGTGTATTTACCTAATTTTTCTCGCCAAGATAATGCTGCCACTGTGGCTTTAGCGCATTTTAATACCCTAGCCTCTCTTTTAGGGAAAGAGACGCTTGCGCGGCAAAAATTAGCTGAGATGGACAATACTTTTGCACAATTAAGAGAAAAATTACAATTATCATTTATTACGCTACCAGAAGTCGAAGTGATCCGTTTTTCTACATTAACGTCCGTTTTTTTATACACAGAAAACTCAACAACTGAATTTGTAGTTAATAAGTTGGGATTGAAATCAGCAATATCGTTACCTCCTCAACCTTGGGGAATCGACCAAAGAAGAATGAATGTGTTGCAGCAGATTAAGCAAGGTTACGTTCTTTATATGTTGCCTTTTCCCGATGAAAGTAAACTGCAAAAGTCCGTGTTATGGCAAGCCATGCCATTTGTTCAAAATGGACATTTTCATTCGGTAAAACCCGTCTGGAATTATGGCGGAGTGACATCGTTAACGTTAATGGCAGAAGCCATTACAGAAAGTTTATTAGATATGGCACCGAATAATGAAAATTAAGCAATATACTTTTTATTTTTTGGCAATTATCTTATTAAGTATTATCAGCTTACAAGTTGATAATTCTCTTTCATTATCTCACCAATGGTATTTATTAAGACATCCAGAAATATCCTCACCATTCGCTGATGTTTTTTTTATTCATGCACAATTACCACGTTTAGCAATAACACTACTGATTGGGGGGATCTTTGGTGTTGTCGGGAGTTTAATGCAGCAATTAACGCAAAATAACCTGACATCACCCTTAACATTAGGCACCTCATCAGGAGCTTGGTTAGCTTTAGTTATTGTGAATATTTGGTTTACCGATTGGGTTGCTGATCACAGTGCATTAGCTGCAACAATAGGCGCTTTATTTGCATTTGGTTTTGTGATTATTATTGCCGGCATTCGTAATATGACCGGTTTACCCCTTGTTGTTTCCGGTATGGTAGCCAATATTCTATTAGGTGCTATCGCGACCGCATTAGTGACATTAAATTCTCAATTTGCTCAAAATATATTTATGTGGGGAGCCGGAGATTTGGCTCAAGATGGTTGGAATTCATTTTTTTGGTTATTACCGCGAATTGCACCTGTTGTACTTATTTTTATTTTTGCACCTCGTATTCTCACATTATTACGTTTAGGTAATGAAGGTGCGACAGCTCGAGGATTGTCTGTTTTACCTGCATTTGCCTTTTTTATTATATTAAGTACTTGGTTAGTTTCTGTCTCTATTACTGCTGTTGGAGTGATTAGTTTTATCGGATTACTTGCACCTAATATTGTTAGAACATTAGGTGCAAGAACTGCCCGCCAAGAACTTATTGCCAGTTGCCTAATGGGAATATGTTTATTGCTTATTACGGATAGCTTGGCGATAGGGGTTGGACAGTGGCTTAATACAGTTATTCCAAGTGGTGTTACTGCAGCCGCTATTGGAGCACCTGCACTAATTTGGTTTAGCCGTAAGAAAATGCGCGCTCAAGATCAGCTTTCGATTTCAATTAATTCACAGGCTAAAACAGTATCAAAATATACTGTGATAGGAATATTTGTATTATTAATACTCGGGTTAGTCCTTACCCTTTTCATTCATATTAATGAACAACAATGGTTCTGGGAAATACCTTCCGTTTATCAATGGGCATTGCGATCACCACGCTTATTGGCTGGGTTATTTGCAGGTATTGCTCTCGCTATTGCCGGTGTTATCTTGCAGCGTTTAATTTATAACCCATTAGCTAGCCCAGATATTTTGGGGGTGTCATCGGGCGCTACTTTTGCATTAGTTTTTTCGAGCTTAATTTTAGGGAGCACCTTACAAACATCACTGTGGGGCGTTGCGCTATTAGGCAGCTGTGTTGTGATGATTATTTTATTAGTTTTAGGCAGAAGGCACCAATATGCACCAGCCAGCTTAATATTAACGGGTATTGCATTAACGGCGAGTTTGGAAGCCTTTATTCAATTTTTCTTAGCTAAAGGCTCCTTAAATAGCTATAAAATATTACTGTGGTTATCAGGCTCGACTTATCGTGTGACCCGTGAACAGGCTCTCTATTTTGCATTCGCAATCACATTAATTGTGGGTAGCGTCTTTTTATTAACGCGCTGGCTTGCATTAATATCTATTGGTCGAAGTTTTGCCTCAGCTCGTGGATTACATGCTGGGCATGCCAGTATTGTTTTATTAATCATTGTCTCGTTATTATGTGCCTTAGTAACTTCAACCGTTGGCCCTATTGCCTTTATTGGCTTAGTGGCTCCGCATACGGCAATATTACTTGGTGCCCATAAAATCAAATCACAATTGATAGTTTCAGGATTAATTGGTGGAATCTTAATGGTGTGGGCTGATTGGCTTGGGCAGATATTTATTTATCCCGCTCAAATTGCAGCAGGAACGTTGGTGGCGATTTTAGGTGGTAGCTATTTCCTTTGTTTAATGTTGTTAAATCGTAGCCGTTGATTTAAAAAGCCTAAGATATTGTCATTAATTTTTGCTGATATCTTAGGCTTTGTGCGTTATTAATCACACATAACTTTTACTGCTTTTATGATTAATGCGTTGAAAACCTAAAAATGCAATTAACATCACTAAAGCACTTGCTCCAATTGCAACCCATATACCAGATTGAACACCGGAATAATCAATCCGTTGTCCTGTTAATGTTGCACCAATTGCTGTACCTACATTTAACCCTGCAAGTAACCATGTCATTCCTTCAGTTAGCTGATTTTCTGGTACATTTTTCTCAATAAGTGACATAGTCACGATTATCATAGGAGCAAAGAAGATCCCCGAAATTAATACGACAAAACTTAAGCTATAAATAGAGCCGACGAAAATAAGAGGCAAAATAGTAAGGAAAGTTGCGATGCCACCTAAGCATAATAAATGGTGTAAAGGTGTTGATAATTTTAACGTGCCAAAAAATAAGCCTGCAAAACAAGAGCCAACCGCATAGGCTGCTAATACAAAACTGGCTCCTGCGGGTATTTTTTGGGCATTGGCAAAAGCCACACTAAAAATATCAATAGTACCTACAATAACGCCCATAAAAATCATAATAACAGTTAAGATTTTGACAAGAGAAAAACGGATCACAGAGTGTGTTTTATGAGATGTTGATTCAGACGATATTGATATTATTGCCGGCTCTGTATCACGTTGTAAAACGAGTAATAACACACCCATAATAAGAAAAAAAGCGGCTAGTAATAACCCTGCTTGAGGGAAAAAAGCGACACTTAATGTGACAGAAATGGGTGGACCAATAATAAATGTCACTTCATCAAACACACTTTCTAATGAATAAGCTGTTTGTAAACGACTATCTTCTTTATAAATTGCGGTCCATCTCGCTCTGATCATGGCAGAAATACACGGCATAAAACCAATCAGTACTGCAAAAATAAATAATAAACTAATATGCCACTGTAACCATGTAGCTAATAGCATCCCCCCGATCCCAATCACACTAATTGATGTGAATAAAGGTAAAATTCTATATTGCCCATAATTATCAACTAAACGTGATATTTGGGGTGATAGAATTGCGTAAGTAAATACAAAACTAGCAGAGATTATTCCCGCTAATGCATAACTCCCTGTAAGTTGTGAAATCATCATTATGATACCAATCCCCATCATTGGTAATGGTAATCTTGCAACCATTCCCGCTAAGGTGAAAGATAGAGTGCCTTTATAGCTAAACAGTGTTCGATAAGTGCTTATCATCGTTTTCCTTATGTTTACCCTTGCCATTTTGACGAGGGTTAAAGATAATACATACATTACGTATGTATAAATATATATACATACGAGTTGAATGTAAATATACAAACAACACGTATGTATATTTGAAAAAGGAGATAAAATGGCTAGACGTACGCGTGCTGAAATGGAAGAAACACGACTATTATTGCTACAAACAGCGAGAAAAGTCTTTTGTGAACAAGGTTATGCAGAAGCATCAATGGATGACTTAACGGCGCAAGCAGGATTAACTCGGGGGGCGTTATATCACCATTTTGGTGATAAAAAAGGATTGTTATCTGCTGTTGTTGCACAAATAGATGCAGAGATGGATGCGCGTTTGCAGGCTATTTCCGATATTATTGATGATCCTTGGTTGGCATTCTCAATGCGTTGTCATACCTATTTAGAAATGGCTTTAGAGCCTGAAATTCAACGTATTATTATGCGAGATTCACGTGCCGTATTAAGTGATAAATTGACGGAACTCCCCACTCATTGTGTAATATCAATGAGCAATATGATTGATAAACTTATCGAAAATAAAATACTTATCAAAACCGACTCAAAAATGTTGGCTCTATTTATTTATGGTAGTTTAGAAGCGACTGCTTTATGGATAGCCAATAGTCTTGATGGTAAAACTCAACTAGAGCAGGCTAAATCAACATTAGATACTTTATTAAACAGTCTACGTAATTCGACAGAATAAATAAAAAGGGTAATTTTACCCTTTTCTCTTGTCAAAACCTCATGTCGTGACACTGTCACGATAAGATTTCATTTATTTTAGCAATTGAGTAAATTGCTGATATAACATATTACCTAATGTTTTTGCGGTATATTCTTTGCTATGGTCTAAATTATCAACAGCTGCATGCATACCATGATAAATTAATGTACTGGTTAATTCCGGTTGTGTTACGTACCAAGTTTTATTTTCCGTACCCGAAATTAACAGTGTTTTAATTTGCTGTAATGCCCTATTTTCATGAATATTACTGCTTTGATGAAATACTTGATGAAAAAGCATATCGTGTAATGCTTGTTTCTCAACATAAGCAATAACGCTAATTTCACACCATTGTTTTAATTTTTCACGATGATCTTGTTGTGAGCAAGCGTCCATTGCGTTATCTATTTTATTTAAATACCAATCCATATAACGTGTTCTGAGTGCATCAAGAACGTCTGTTTTGGCAGAAAAATAGTGGTAATACGTTCCTTTGGCTACCCCTGCTTTTTTTACGATATCGCTAACGGTTGTGACATCAAAACCTTTATCAAGAAATAACGTTTCTGCCGCATTCATTAACTCTTCTAAACGAACCTCGGCGGGTTTTGTTCTCGGTTTATCTGTTGTTTGTTCTTCTAATGACATTACTTATCTCCCTCAAAGGCGCTTGTAAAGCGTACTCTATATTAAAGCGACTCACAATGATGACAAATGAAACTCATTACCAATATCAATTGACCGACGGTCAGTCGAATACTATGATGCTATTATTATTCATCATTAAGGCAATAAAGCTTATGACTTCTTTAAAACGACCGTCACTTATCTGTGCCATTTGTTTAGGTACTTTTATGGCAACGCTCGATATTAGTATCGTAAATGTGGCTCTACCGACTATTCAAAATGATATACATGCTGACATGGCAACCTTGCAGTGGATTGTTGATGCTTATGCACTTTGTCTATCAGCTTGTATTTTGTCATCCGGCCCTTTAAGTGATCGCTTTGGACGAAAAAAAGTGTGGCTATGGGGCGTAATTATCTTCACGTTAGGCTCAGTAATTTGTGCAATTGCACAGCAACATGAAATATTAATTCTTGGACGTATTATTCAAGGTATTGCTGCGGCTGCACTTATTCCGGGGGCACTGTCTTTAATCACTCATGCTTTTCCTATTGATATTGAACGGGTTCGCATCATAGGAATATGGTCTTCTGTTAGTGCATTATCACTCATCATTGGTCCTATTTTAGGTGGTGTTTTAGTTCATGCGAGCGGTTGGGCGAGTATATTTCTTATTAATATTCCTATTGGCATTCTTACCGTTTTATTAGGTTGGTATGGATTAAGTGAGAGTGCTGATCCTGAAAATGTTGCTTTAGATCCTTTGGGTCAATTAACCAGTATGTTGGGATTAGGATCACTGACTTATGGTTTAATTGAAGCTGGCTCTGTGGGGTGGTCACATTATAGAACGGTATCAACACTGATTGCGGGAATTATATTTCTTGTCCTTTTTTTAATGATAGAAAAACGCGTTCAACGTCCTTTACTACCATTGACTTTATTTAAAGATCGCACGTTCTTTCAATATAATCTTTCTTCTTTTACCTTGGGTTTTGCTACATACAGTAATGTCTTTTTTATTGCTTTCTTTTTGCAAAAAGCACAAGGCTGGAGTGCATTAGAAACGGGATGGAGAATGGCACCAGAATTTATTGCAATGGCGCTGTTTTCTATGTCTTTTGGACGACTCTCTTCTTATTTTTCAGTCAGAAAGCTTATGATCTATGGTTTCTTATTTATCGCTATTTCTTCTTGTCTATTAGCGACATTAGCAACAAATAGCCACTATGGAATAACAGGAAGCTATCTGTTTGTATTAGGTGCTGGAATGGGATTATCAACACCTGCAATAGGTGCTTTAGTGATGAAAAGTGTGCCACCATCTCGTTCTGGTATGGCGTCTGCAACGATGAATGCATTAAGACAAACCGGCATGACAATGGGAATTGCTTTATTAGGGACATTGATGGTGCAACAAGCTATTCATTATATGGTGATCCAAAGTCAGGCATTGGGAATATCTGTAAATTATATCGATATTGTTGGTTTAGTGACTGAAAATACGACAAATAGTTTAGACAAAGATTTTGTTACTTTGTTACCAGAGGCGTTTAATTCAGGATTTGCTTATGCAATTGCGACTGCGGGGATCTCATGTTTTGTGACTTTATTTATTGTGCTCTTTCCTGTTAAAGCAAAACATAAGGCACTTACTCAACAAATCACAGATTAACATTTATAAACGTTGAGTTAGAAATTCAAGGAAAGACTCAATATTACGTGAAAGTGTGCTACGAGTTGCATATATTGCCACTAAATTAATCGTTGCGGGTTGTTGAGGAAATTCAATAGCTCGTAACTTCCCCTCTTTAATCATATCAAGACAGCAGTGCTCAGCTAAAATAGCAAATCCCAATCCTTTTAATACAGCTGATTTTGCTAATATGGCGCTGTTTACTCGATAATTACTATTAATGGTAACTCTGATTGGTTTTTTATCTTCATCCATAAATATCCAAGGTTGCCCTTCTAGTGCGCTTAAGCTTGAAATACAAGGCATTTTGCTTAATTGTTCAATATGTGTAGGTATCCCTGTTTTTTCTAATAAATCATTAGATGCGACAACAATACTTCGCCAAGATTTAATCAAACGCGAGTGATAGCTACTATCCGCTAAATTTCCACGATGAAAAGTTAATAGCAAATCAATATCATCATCGATGATATTTCTTGGCATTAATTGGGTATCACATTGAATAAGTAAATTAGGATGAAGTGCAGCAAAATCAGCTAAAATATCACCAAGTAATTCACTGCCATATTCACTTGGAATAGTTAAACGGAAAGTGCCCGTTAATGGTCCATCACTGGTGATATTGCTTACAACTGTATCTAATTCAGTTAAGGTTTTCATTCCTTGCTGATAGAGCATTTTACCTTGTTCAGTAAGGCGCATTTTTCGAGTTGTTCTATCAATAAGCTTACAATTGAGTTGCTGTTCCAATTGTTTAATTGCTCGACTGATATTTGAGGTAGGCATAGATAATTGCCGAGCAGCGGCTACAAATTGCCCTTGCTCTGCTACGGCAGAAAAAATACGTAATAAATTAAGATCGATTTGCATAAATAATTCACTGCCTACTGTAATTCTATTGCTTAATATAGGCAGTGTATCATTCATTTTCTTTTCACTCGTTAATAATTAACAGTAACCGTGAGACATGAGTTTTTGATAACGTTTATCTAAGAGTTCTTCAGTTGAATAGCTTTTTAATAAGGCTAAGTCAGTTAATAATTGTTGTTTAAGAAATTCTGCTGCCTGTTGATGATCACGATGAGCGCCACCTAATGGCTCTGGAATAATGGCGTCAATAATCCCTAATGATTGTAATTTAGGTGCTGTCATTCCCATGGTTTCTGCCGCAATTGGCGCTTTATCAGAGTTTTTCCATAAAATAGAAGCACACCCTTCTGGTGAAATTGCCGCATAAGTACTGTATTGCAACATATTAACTTTATCACCAACACCAATCGCTAGCGCACCTCCAGAAAATCCCTCACCAGTAATCGTGCAAATAATAGGTGTTTTCAATCGTGACATTTCAAGAATATTACGCGCGATAGCTTCTGCTTGTCCTCGTTCTTCAGCACCAACGCCTGGATAAGCACCCGCTGAATCAATAAAAATAATAACAGGCAGGTGAAAGCGCTCAGCCATTTTCATTAGACGTAATGCTTTACGATAACCTTCTGGTGATGGCATACCAAAATTGCGAAAGATTTTTTCCTTTGTATCACGCCCTTTTTGTTGCCCAATTACCATGACGGGCATTTTGTCTAAACGCGCTAAACCCGCCACAATCGCTTTATCATCGGCGTAAGCTCTATCACCTGCCAACTCCTGAAAATCAGTAAAAACCGCTTTAATATAGTCAAGGGTATATGGGCGCATGGGATGACGTGCGAGTTGCACAATTTCCCATGCACCTAAATCAGTAAAAATAGATTTAGTCAGTGAAAGGCTTTTTTGCCTTAAACGTGCGATCTCTTCATCTAAATTAATACCTGTAGCTTCATCTTGAGATTGTTTAAAGGCAAGTAGAGCATCTATTTTTTCGTCTAATTCCACAATAGGTTTTTCAAATTCAAGATGAATAAAAGACATAACGACCTCAGATTAAATGCAGTAAATAAAACAGTAATTGACTCAGTTTAGAAAAAATAACACAGTGGGAATAGAGAGGAATTCGATAAACACTATTATCAAAAATGGGATAATTAAACATTACTACAAGATCAGCAAGAAAAAAGACAAGATCAAAAAGAGCTTTTCCTCTGACTTTAATCTATACAGTATTAACGAAGTCATGTATTAATATACAGTGCGAGTCAGTTCTTTTTTCACCCGTAAAACTGACATAAGCTATAAAATATTTCTTCAAATACAAATAACTAAAATAAAGATACTATGCTCTCAAAAAAAACACGCTCAACAACCGCACTGTTATTTTCATCACTTCTTCTTACAATAGGAAGAGGTGCAACATTACCGTTTATGGCGATCTATTTATCACGGGAGTATCAACTGCCTGTTGATGATATTGGCATTGCCATGTCTATTGCATTAACAACAGGTATTTTCTTCAGCTTGGGATTTGGGATGCTTGCTGATAAGTTTGAGAAAAAACGTTATATGATCCTATCTATTATGACGTTTATTTTTGGATTTGTGGCGATACCCTTAGTCCATAGCACAATTTTAGTGGTTATTTTTTTCTCGGTGATAAACTGTTCATATCTGGTTTTTTCAACGGTATTAAAAGCTTACTTTTCTGAAACTCTCTCTATTTCAGCAAAGCCGAAAATATTCTCTCTAAACTATACCTTTATTAATATGGGGTGGACAGTTGGCCCCCCCATTGGCACCTTATTATTAATGTATGGAACACAATTACCATTTTGGCTTGCGGCTATTTCTGCCAGTGTTCCACTGTTTATGATCCAGTTATTTGTTCAGCGTTCTCATGTCATGAATACTAATGAAGAAAACAGTGTGAAATGGGAACCGAAAATAATGTTAAAAGACAGAGCATTAAGCTGGTTTGTGCTTTCAACGTTTTTCGGTACATTGACATTTGGTTCTTTTGCATCATGTATTTCACAATATATCTTAGTGGTTTACGATGCTAAATTAGCTGAGTCCGTTATTGCTGTTGTATTGCCTGTAAATGCTGCGATTGTGGTCTCTTTACAATATATTGTCGGTAAGCATGTTACAGCCGAACGACTACGCAAATTAATGACACTGGGCACACTATTTTTTATGTTGGGATTATTAGGTTTTATATTTGCAGGCGATAACCTAATATTTTGGGCACTCGCCATTGCTGTTTTTACTTTCGGTGAACTTATTTATGCGCCTGGTGAGTATATGATGATTGATAACATTGCGCCGTTAGGAATGAAAGCAAGTTATTTCTCTGCACAATCGCTAGGTTGGTTAGGCGCGGCATTAAACCCATTAGCCAGTGGCTTTATTTTAACGTCGTACCCTCCGGTTTCTTTATTTGCTATTTTAATGGCGGTTTCTGCATTAGCTTGGTTTTGTATGATCCAAGGCATGAACGCCAGTAAAAAAAGAACGATTACACTTTAGCTTTGTTTAAATGTGCAGACTAAAAAGACACCTTGGTGTCTTTTTTTATGAGTCATCGTAGAAAACGGATAACTTATCAGTCTCTACTTTTCCTTTTCAAGATTGCGCTATATAAGCTAAATATGGCTCAATTTAACTATTTTGACGCTCTTCTTATGATTGTTTCAATGCTAATAGGGAAAAAATCGTTAACATCAACACCCACGTTAATGGCATTTTTTCCTAAAACATCTAAACGCTTACGTTGAGTCGGATCTTTTTGTGAGTTGTGAACATGACCATATAAATGAATTGAATCACGGAAAAAACCAGCCCATTCCAATATAGGATAATGAAACATCACAATTTTTCTTTTTTTATAATCCAACTCAAAATAATCTTTTACCCATTCAAATGCCGATGCATCAAATTCCGGATCGTCTAGAAACTTGTCGTGATTTCCACGAATAAGGTATTTTTTACCTTTTAATCGGCGCAAGATTTGATTGGCATCTCGCCCTGTTCCGCGATAAAGAAAATCACCTAAAATGTAGATTTCGTCATTATCAGAAACGTAAGCGTTCCAATTATGAATTAAAGAATCATTCATATGGCTAACACTGTTGAATGGACGATCACAAAGATTGAGGATATTTGAATGGCAAAAATGTGTATCAGAAGTAAAGTAAATCATAGTAAATTCTTAATAAATAATAAAATTATTAACCTTAAGAAAATATTTTCCCTCGGTCTGCATAGTGATATTTTTTCAAAATAATTCCCTCCTTTAGTTAAAGGTAAAACAATAAGTACAATATCATCTGCCTTATTGTCGTTGATGTTGTTTACGGTAACCCGATAAAGAGTTACCTGTTTCTCTTTTAAAATATCGGCATAAATATGAGGGATCATCAAAATGAAGCTTCATTGATAACTCATTTACCGAAAGCGAAGTGTGCATTAATAATGTTTTTATTTCAAGAGTAACCTGACGATTAATCAAGGTCTTAGGCGCATCATTAAAGAATTGCTTTGTTATTTGTGATAAATAAAACGGTGTAATGTTAAGCTGATTTGCATAAAAAGCCACCTCTCTATGCTCTAAACAATATTTTCCGATCAATTCCCAAAACTGCCAGCAAAGCTTTTCTTTACGACTAAATTCTTTTTTGGCGATAGAGAAATGAGGCGGTATTGATTCAGTAATCGCAAAAAAAAGATTTTGTAAGTGGTTTTTTAACATTAATTTTCTGTGTTCAGAATAACTGTCATCTATATGTATTAGCTGTTGAGTCCATCTATTTAAGTCTTCATATTGCTCTTTTTGTGGGTGGCAAACAGGGTTTTCATGGAGAAATGAAAATAAAGTATTAGAAAGAGAATAAGCAATTTCTGAGGCAAAAGATTTATCAAGAAAGCAATAAAACAAGCGAAAGTTTGCTGACTTTTGATTCAAAACAGTCATCATATCATCGCCTAAAATAAGAATATCATTCGCTTTGATCACCTGTTTTTGAAAACCAATATTGGCTATTGCCCTACCTTCTAAACAAATCATAATCACAATATAGGATAAAGGTAGAGGATAACCAATTTCATTTGTCATATTACTTTCACCTATTATGGCATGTTGCGATGACGCATTAAGTCGTGACAGAACTTGACTCAACATAAATCAATTAACCTCTTTTAATGCTTACCTAGCCCATTTGCTGTTTTTATCTTTGACGATATTGAATTTAATAACAAGTATCCATTCTCATTTAGTTGTCAAAAGTACCGATTTTACCTGTTTTATGACATTCGGTTTTTTAGTTGTTCTCTTTAGAATACTCACATCTTAAAGACGTAAGATAAATTGCAAAACACTTAAAAATTAAGAGAACTTATTGAAATGAAAACATTAAAAACAGAGAGGCTTATACTTCGCCCATGGAAACTTACTGATGCGTCAAGTTTGTATCAATACGCAAAAGATGAACGCATTGGTCCAATTGCAGGTTGGCCAGTACATAAAAGTGTTGAAGAAAGTGCCGAAATTATTCGCTCTATATTTATGCGTAACGAAGTTTATGCCGTTACGTTAATTGATAATGATTTCGCTATCGGTTTGGTTGGATTATCTTTCGCAAATGAGAGTAATTTTCCTATTGGAGATAATGATGCTGAAGTTTCTTATTGGATTGGTGTGCCATTTTGGGGCAAAGGTTTAATACCAGAAGCTGTAAAAGAAATCTGTCGACATAGCTTTGAAACATTGGAATTAGATAATTTATGGTGTGGCTATTTCGCTGATAATGAGAAGTCACAAAAAGCACAAGAAAAATGTGGATTTAAATTCCATCATGTTATTGAAGAACAATACGTGGAATTTTTAGATGAAGTGAAAGTTGAAAATATTTGCCGCCTAACTAAAGATGAATGGATTGAAATCCAAAAACAGACCGATTAAAACAAAACACCAGATTGTGAAATTCACATTATCTGGTGTTTTTTAATATTAATTGGATAATTTAATTAAGTATTTGCTAATGCTTGGGATAAATCAGCAATTAAATCTTGTGGGTTTTCTATTCCAATAGATAAACGAATGGTGGTATCTTGAATGCCAATGCTATGTCGTAATGCCATTGGTACACCCGAATGTGTGGTTGATCCAGGATGGCAGGCTAAAGATTCCGTTCCCCCTAGACTTACTGCCAGTTTAAAAATTTTCATTGCATTAAGAAAACGGAAAGCTTCACTTTCTCCACCAACAATATCAAATGAGAAAGTTGATCCCGCACCAGTGCATTGTTTGGCAAACACCTGAGCTTCAATCGAATTTTTATCCGCAAAAGGTAAATAGTGAATTGCTTTTACTTTTTCATGATCACGCAGAAATTCTGCAACTAATAACGCATTCTGATTGGCTTTTTCCATTCTAATTTGTAACGTTTCTAAAGAACGACCTAACATCCAGCAAGAATGTGGGTCCAGTTGTGTCCCTATAGCTCCTCTTAGTAATCTGATTTGATTAATAAGTTCCCGTGAGCCCATTGCGGCACCTGCAACTAAATCTGAGTGTCCACCAACATATTTAGTTAAAGAATAGACAGAGATATCAGCACCTTGTTCTATAGGATGTTGATATACAGGGCCAAGTAATGTGTTATCACAAACAATAATAGGACGATAGCCTTGCGTTTTTTCTAATTGGTCAGCAACATTTTTTAATGCTTCAATATCAACTAATGAGTTAGTCGGGTTTGCAGGAGTTTCTGCAAAAATAACGGATACACGCCCCTTTTGACTGGCTTTATCGGCTTGTTCTTGAATAAGTGAACGATTTAATCCATCAGTAAATGGGGTTGCTTGAATACCAAATTTAGCAAGTGTTTTGGCAATTAATGTCTCCGTTCCACCATAAAGTGGCTGTGAGTGTAAAATGACATCGCCAGGTTGCGTTAATGCCATTAATGTTGTGGTGATCGCAGACATTCCTGATGAAAATAATACACAAGATTGTGTATTTTCATAAACCGCTAATCTGTCTTCAACAATTTCACTATTAGGTTGATTAAAGCGAGAATAAACTAAACCTGCTTTTTCACCTTCAGGTAAAGGTTTTCTACCACTTACAGTATCAAAAAAGGCTTTACCCTCTTCAGCACTTTTAAAAATAAAGGTGGATGTTAAAAATACAGGTGGTTTAACTGAGCCTTCAGAGAGTAATGGATCATAGCCATAACTCATCATTAGTGTTTCTGGTGATAGTTTATGTTCGCCGATATATTGTTTTTTCAGTTGAGAGTCAGTCATTTTTTTATTTCTTATGTTTAATGAAGGATCTTTATCATACTGAAAAAAATTCATGTTGTTAGAATGTTTTATATAGAATAAAAACCAGTAGTTATATAAACATAACGAGTTCGAAGCTAAAGATAACTTTAAATAAAATATTATATTTATTGGGTGATATTTAATTGATGTAATTTGACTGAATAACAGTTGATTATTCTGGTTAAAAAGAAGCTAAAAAGTAGGATAAACTTAAAGATAAAAAGAATGAGAACCTCTTTTTACCTTTAAGTTAAGGGGTTACCAAGCTCTTACAGCATCACCTTTATACATTTCTTTAAATTTTAACTCTATTTGCCTGGAGTGAAGCACTGAAATCAGTTTCTTAATATTTTCATCATCTTTATTATCTTCGCGGGTGACGATAACATTGGCATAAGGAGAGTTTTTATTTTCTAGAATTAATCCATCGCGAGTTGCAATTAACCCAACCTGAGACGAAAAATTATTGTTAATAATCGCCATTGTCACCGATGGATCATTTAATGCTTCTGTGAGCTTTGGTGTATCAACTTCAATAAAAGTAATCTCTTTAGGGTTATAGATAATGTCATCTATTGTTGGAGTAAAACCCACATTTTCATTGAGAGTAATAAGATGATTTTCAGCGAGTAACAGAAGTGCTCGCCCTCTCATACTGGCTTCATTTGAAATCGCAACAAGAGATCCTAATTCTAATTCGTTTATATCGCTAATTTTTTTAGAGTATGCGGCTAAAGGAAAAATGTATGTTTTACTCGCGATATGAAATTTATAATTATATTCTTTCATCTGTGTTTGAAGATAAGGAATTGATTGAAACGCATTCGCATCAACATCCTTATTGTTCAATGCCTTATTAGGAAGCTCGTAATCATTAAAAGCGATAACCTCAACCTCTAGCCCTTCTGTTAATTTTGCCAAACGAATAACTTCATCCCAAATCACTTGATCAGGTCCTGTATTAATTGCCACTTTTACTTTATGTGTATCTTCTTGCGAACAAGATACAGTAAATAGTGATATTGAGGCTAGAAGTAAACCTGTAATAATCTCCTTCATATCTCCCTCTTAGACAGACCTCGATAAAAACAGCACCAGTAATATCATTTTGATTAAGAAATATCCTAACAATAGATTAATAACAAGGAACAAGAAATGATACAAGTACTCAATGCATATAAAGAAAGGAATATTCTTTATATTATCACAATTTATTGTTTTATAAGAAAAAAATGAAATACATCATAATGTGATGAGTTTATTAAGAACTTGTAGGTTTATTCATTAATAAGTTTATTTATACAGGCATCAGAATATGCATCTTCAACGCTAAGATAAGATAATTCAGTGACACAGTAAGTATTAAATTGCCATTTGAACTGAATTTCATCCCCTTTTTTCTTTTCTAAGATTTCATAATTAGAAAAACGAACAGGAGTAGGTTTTTGTAAATTATTTCCTATTTTTTCAGCACTTAACAACACAATTCGATCTTTAATTTCAATAAACTTAAAATCTGAAATAGTGATATCAGTAGCTTTTATCTTATTATTGTAAAGACTTAAGGCATTCGCATATATGGATGGAACAATATATACCTTTTGGTCGCTACCCTTGATATAAACAGTCACTATATCGACAAACGATGAGTCATTTAATGAGCGTATAGATTTAACCACAACATCAGGTATCCCATCACCATTAAAATCGATAAGATTTACTCCATATTCGAGTTTAATATCTGCTGAAGTTGAAGTAAATGGTAGCGATAAAAAAAGTAATCCTAGTCCAAGCTTTAATATCTTATTCATTGTATTAACTTCTTTTCTTGCTTATTACTTGCGCACCAGACTACTTTTTAACACTGATTAGTCAAGGAAATTTATGTTTCAAAATAATACAAAATTTACATTTACATCATCTATAAAATATTTTCATGATAATCACTATATTTAATTGACTATTATAAAAAGAATATATTTTTAATATAGAGCAATGTAATTTTTAAGGTCGCTAATTCTTTCTTTTGTTTTATCTTTTAAACAACTGCTATATACCATTGGCGCTAAACTACCACCTTGATAATAATCAGCTTCATATTGGCAAGAGAGGTCTCTAAAATTAATCCAAACCAACTGAGCTTGTTTTAACTTATTTTTTCGAATGTCGTCTAATTTGGCGTAATATTGTTGGTAGATGCGGTTAAGCTCTTCATCTTTCTGTTGAAAATCCTGGTGTACACATTGATTTATTTCAGTTTGTGTTGCTGCATTTCGACAGTCAAAATTATCTGCTTGTAAATGTATAGACCAAAATAATATGCCACCAGATATTGCACTTAATAAGATAAGTTTTTTCATCACACCGTCCATTTTTGATTGAAACATCACTAAAGATATTTATTCCGTCTCTTTAATTTTTAATTTAAAAAATAAAAAAAATTAAAATCTTTATTATTTTAGCAATGTTTATTATGTAACAATGACATGAAGACAACACAAAATCACTCTATTTAAGATAATCTAAGAAAGATGAAGAGTGTTAATGATTAGTAATTATACTGATATTTTTTTTGTATAAAATACTTATTTAATAAATAATTTAAAAAATGATAACTCAATATCTCTTTTTTTTAACAATTAATGTTATTTGCAAAAAAGTTAAGTGAAACAAAAACGGTATTCTTGTGTTATGTTTTTAAGAATTTAACTTAATGTGTCACTCATCTTACCTGTTCCTATTTAAGCTATTTTTAATGATATCTTCGTAATTAATTAGACTACTTAGTCTAATTAATGCATATTATATAAATGATGTTATAAACAACTTGTTAAAATGACTCGCAAGTCTATTCGTTATCGAGGATATTTCGAACTATGAAGAAATGTTTCAAATCAATTTGGTTTTATGTCACCTTGATAGCACTGATTCTTGTGATTATCGTAAGTAATAGCAGAGTGTCTGATTTTGAATTGGATGAGAATAAATCAGTGATAACATCAATAAGTTTTGTTTCTAAAACAGACACTTTATCAGGAACATTAATTTTACCTAATCAGAATAATACAAAAGCAATCGCTATTTTAATTCATGGTGATGGTGCTCAAGATCGCTTTTCAAATAGTGGATATTTACCGTTAATTAATAGCTTGCTGGATGCTGGCATTGGTGTGTATACATGGGATAAAGCCGGTGTGGGAGAAAGTCAGGGAAATTGGTTATTTCAATCTATGCAAGATAGAGCTGATGAAGCACAAATAGCTTTACAAGTTATTCAAAAGAAATTTACTCATACAGATATTAAAGTGGGTTATTTGGGATTTTCGCAGGCTGGGTGGGTTATTCCTATTGCAGCGACACAATCTAAACCCGATTTTTCCGTTATTATTGGTGGCGCTGTAAATTGGCGAGATCAAGGCACATATTATTACCGAGTTCGTTTAAAAGCTAACAACATTGATAGTAATGAAATTAATCGCAGAGTAGCTGAACAATTGCAACAAAATGATCGAGTGTTTGGCATTAATGGTAGCCATGATATTTCAGCGCAGGGAGATATGTCTGATGATCGTTTCTATTTTGTTATTCAAAACTATTTAAGTGATTCATCTAAAGATTTACCGCACATGAATGGACGAGTATTGGCGATGTTTGGTGAGTCAGATCTTAATGTTGATGCACCCAAAAATGCATGTTTATATAGAACACTATTGGGAAATGATGTAAATAAAACAGTCACCCTATTCCCCAATGCTTCTCATGGTTTATTAAATGCCCCCTTTTTTAATTACCAATTAGATAATCAATGGCCTTGGTGGAAACAGATGCTTTTCATTTACCAAGGGCGGGATAGTTATTCCTCTGATGCTTTAAATTACTTAACATCGTGGATCACTGAAGAGATGACAATATATTCTGATTACATTGATTTTCAATGTAAAAGTATCAATTCAGAATTAAGATAAAATGTAAATAACACCTAAATGAGAACAGCTCTTTAGGTGTTAATAAAAAACATTATAAATCAATTTGATACTCAATGATTTTTCTGATCTTTATTAGCGCCTCATACAATAAATCAATATCAATTGAAGCGAGTGCAATACGAATTGCATGAGGAATATTTGTTGTTGTGGCATAAGGTTCAGCGGTTGCAACAGATATTTGTAATTGATGTAATGAAGCAACGATTTTATCGGCTCTAACGTCTTCAGGTAACGGGACCCATAAAAAATAGGAAGTCGGATGATGAATATAGGAAAGTCCTTCAAATATCTCACTGACTATTTTTTGTCGTTGCTGTGCATCTTTACGTAATAAACGTTCTAATTTATCAACAATCCCTTCTTTCACCCATTGACAGACAATGGAAGTCATTAGTGCAGGTGTATTCCATGTCGTCACTCTCATTGATCGCTCTAACGATGAAATAGTGTTTGTAGGAGCAACAATAAAACCGACTCTTAAACCAGAAGCTATATTTTTAGAAAAACCGGAAATATAAAAGGTAATATCTGGCGCCAAAGTCACAATTGAAGGTGGTGCTTTTTTAACTAAAAAAGCATAAGTCGCGTCTTCAATGATCATAAAATGATATTTTCTTGCCAAAGTAATTAATCGTTGCCGCTGTTTTAATGTTAATACCCACCCCATTGGATTATGAAGTGTAGGGATACAATAAAGTGCGCGTATTGCCCTTTTTTTGCATAGCGCTTCCAGTTTATCTAGATCTGTTCCTGAAGATGTTATGGGTATGGGTAATATTTCTAAATGATGAGCGAGTGCTGCTAATTTAAATCCGGGATAACTTAATGCATCTACCGCGACAACGTCTCCCGGTTTTAAAATACTTAATAATGTAATAGCAATGCCTTGTTGTGCACCGCTAGTAATAATAATATTTTCAGGTGCAACCGTGATTTCTTTATTTTTAAGATATTGAGAAATCACTCTTTTATCGTGTAGTTTGCCACTATGGGGTTGATAGCGAAGTAATGATTCAATGTCGCCTGATGTCGATAATCTTTTTAGCTCGGTACGCAATAATTCAGCTTGAATAGGCAATGAGGGGTAATTGAAATTAAGATCCAACATATCTGTTGCCGTAGGATTTTCTATTCCATGGTTTGCTGGAAGCGACAACTCACGAACAAAAGTTCCCCTTCCCGTTTCACCAATGACTAACCCCATACTTTCTAATTCAGCATAAACTCGGCTTGCTGTTGCAAGAGACATTTTATGCGCTGTTGCCAAATGTCGATGAGTGGGTAAACGCATACCTGGCAATAACTTACCAGTGCGTATTTCATGCGCCAATTTGTCAACTAAAGATTTATAACGAGGCTGAACCATAGAAATTGTATCCATGACAATTATTTGATTGTCATAATTGTGAACCATAAGATAGAACGCAGCAAGCGACATTATAGATACCATTATTTTAAATAAAACGGTCTATTCCAACTGCCATTTAAAAATGCAATTAACTGTTTTTAAATGAAAATAACTCACAATAATGATGGAACATCATATGCAAAAAATAGAACAAAAAACGCAAACTAATGGTTGGATAAATGGCTTTATAGGTATGCTGATTTTTAGTGGATCTTTGCCCGCAACAAAAGCTGCTGTATTAGGTTTTGACCCCTTATTTTTAACCGCAGCACGAGCAACCATTGCAGGATTATTATCTTTAGCAATGTTGCTGTTATATAAAGAAAAACTACCTACGTTTAAACAGTGGGTTTCATTAACCGTTGTCTCATTAGGTGTTGTCGTGGGTTTTCCATTATTAACGGCGATTGCACTACAAGAAATAACTTCGGCACATTCTCTTGTTTTTTTAGCTTTATTACCGTTATCTACGGCAATTTTTGCGGTAATACGTGGTGGTGAAAAGCCTCGCCCTATTTTTTGGTTTTTTTCTGTTATCGGTAGTTTATTGGTAATGGGTTACGCCCTTTCTCAAGGTGGCGCTTCATCAATCAGCGCCGATTTATTAATGATAGCGTCAGTGATCGTTTGTGGCTTAGGTTATGCTGAAGGTGCGACTTTAACGAAAGCATTAGGTGGTTGGCAGGTTATCTGTTGGGCATTAATTGTATCTTTACCTCCAATGCTTATTCTTAGCTTTATTCTTATGCCAGAAGAACTCACCACAATAAGTGTTTCAGCATGGGTAGGCTTAGGCTATGTCTCGCTTTTTAGTATGTTGATTGGTTTTATATTTTGGTACAAAGGATTATCACAAGGTGGGATCGCAACTGTAGGGCAACTTCAATTATTACAACCATTCTTTGGGTTAAGTTTAGCTGCGGTGTTACTTCATGAATCTGTCAATTTATTGATGTTGTTTGTCACCATTGGCGTTATTTTTTGTGTTGCAGGCTCAAGAAAATATGCCTAATTAAAAACACACTTTAAAAAAACTAAAAACACGCTATATAGGGTAAGTTAGCGTGTTTTGCTCTTCAATTAAATTGGCAATTTCAAGCAAGTTATTATCAGGATCACGTAAATAAACCGACATAATAGCGCCAGTTGCACCCGTTCTAGAAACAGGCCCTTCTTCTATCGTTACGCTTTGCTGATTTAAATGCTCAATTATCTCTGATAACGGTGTTTGTGTTAAAAAACACAAATCAGCCGAACCTGCGGTTGGTTTTGCTGCTTTGGGAAGAAATTCTTGTCCCACTTGATGAAGATTTATTTTTTGCGAACCAAAAGTGAGCGCTTTGCGACCTTCTTTAAACGTAATAACGTTAAAACCTAATACGCGGTGATAAAAATCACAGGTTGTCTGAATATCAACAACCGTTAATACCAAATGATCGAGGTGTGTAATTTTCATCAAGCTCTCACTTTTTATACATTAATTAAAGTTCACACTTCGTTTTTAAAACAGCTGTTTTTCTATGATGGTCTAGTGCTAACTCAATTAATTTAGTAATTAATGATTGATAGCCTAAACCAGCACTTTGCCATAATTTTGGATACATACTGATATTGGTAAAACCAGGGAGTGTGTTTATTTCATTAATCACAACACGATTATCTTGCGTTAAGAACACATCTACACGCGCCATGCCCAAACAATTAAGAACGCGGTATGCTTTTAATGCAACTTGGCGAATATGTAAACTCGTATTTTCATCCATGACAGCAGGAACAACGACTTTTGCACCATCTTCATCAATATATTTTGTGTTATAGGCATAGAAAGCATCGTTTAATACAATTTCACCACAAGGGCTAACTTTAGGATCTTCATTACCTAAAACAGCACACTCTATTTCACGGCCTACAATAGCACTTTCAACAATCACTTTAAGATCGTATTCAAAAGCCATTTCTAATGCAGCGTTGAATTCTTCTTCATTATTAACTTTGCTAATTCCTACTGAAGAACCTAGGTTCGCAGGCTTAATAAATAAAGGAAGTCCTAACTGACGAACCATTTCGTTGTAAGGAATATCATTAATTTGATGCGCCATAATAGTAATAAATGGTGCAACAGCTAATCCTGCACCATCCAGTAGGCGTTTGGTAATATCTTTGTCCATACAAGCTGCTGAACTCATGATATTGGGTCCGACATAAGGCATATCAATCATGTGTAATAAGCCTTGGAGTGTTCCATCTTCACCGTACGCACCGTGGACAATTGGGAATACTACATCAATTTGAGGTAATGCCTGACCATCTTCAAGTGAAATAAATTGGTTTTTTACACTACCAGGAATAATAGCAACCGCTCTTAAAGGTTTGTTTAATGAAATAGTTTTAGGATTATCGCTATTTAGTAAATAGTCAGTTTCTGAATATTCATGCCACTGACCTTGTTCATTTATACCGATTAAGCAAAGGTCGAATTTCGTTCGATCTAATTCATTAATAATATTTTTTGCTGACTGTAATGAAACTTGATGTTCTGTGGATTTACCACCAAAAATAATAGCGACTCTTAATTTACTCATTTTCTAACCTTTTATAGGACAGCTATAGCGAATAGGTAGCAATATATCATGATAAAAACCCCCAATGTAGGTAGATAGTTCTTATCTGCGAAAAATTACGATAAAATGATGAAATTCTATGATTTAGAGTGTGAAAACATCACTATTTTAAGTTATAGAATTTCTCTAACGATGACCATGCTATAGAAAAAGAGTAATACCATGACTGATATAAAACAATCCATTGAGATGGATATTACTGAAGTTGCAAAAGCAACGGGACTCGCCTCTTCAGCAATCCGTTATTATGAGAAAAAAGGGCTTATTCATTCAATAGGACGCAAAGGACTTAAACGTGTATATCATAGAGATGTTCTGACTCGTTTAGCGTTAATCTCTTTGGCACAACAAGCCCATTTTTCTTTAGATGAAATAGCCCAACTGAGTATTAATCAAAAAGTACCTGATATTGATAGAAATATGGTGCGTTCAAAAATTGAAGAAATTGATATTAAAATTAGTGAATTAATTCAGTTACGAGATGGATTAGAGCATATTTTATTTTGTCCTGAAAAGAACCACTTTCAATGCAAGCACTTTCAAGATGATCTCGCATTAAGTTTAGAAAAAAATAAGAAAAGACGGCTTAAGTGATCGCCTTCAATTCTAGTTTTAACAATTAAAACAATAAATTAAAAACCATCTTAATCAAAACACCTTTCTATTGACTTGAAGTTAACTTCAAGTTGTATGATGCAAATTCTTTCTTTTATTTGTATCAGTGGAGACCTTTTATGCCTAAATCAGTTTGGTGGTTGGCATTTTCTTTAGCACTTTTTATTACAGGTAATGCATTAGTCCTTTCTGTCGCTGTTATTGTTGGTGAACAACTAGCTAAAGATCCTATTTATTCAACAGTTCCATTATTAAGCCAATATATTGGTATCATTTCAGCTACCATTCCTATGGCCTACTTTATGATGAAATATTCACGTAAGGCAGGCTTTATTATTGGTAATCTTGCCGGGTTAATTGGTGCTTTATTTGCCATTGCTGGCATCTATTATCAAAATTTAATTTTATTTTCGGTAGGCACATTATTTACGGGGGTTGCGATTGGTACAGCCCAACAATATCGATTTGCCGCTATTGAAGAAACGCCTACCAATATGCACGCAAAAGCGATTGGATTAGTCATGAGCGGCGGTATTATTGCTGCTATTATTGGTCCTACCTTAGCTGTTGTTACGCGTCAATTCCTTGCTGATTATCCTTTCATTGGTCCTTTCCTTTCACTTACGGTAATTTATATTTTAGCGTTTATTCTGTTGTGGAAAATTCCATTAAAAAAAGTGGTTAAATCAGCAGTCACACATAAGGAAAAACCCAGAAGTTATGTACAACTTTATCGCCAGCCACTGTTATTTCTAGTCACAATAGTCAGTGCATGTGGTTATGGTATTTTAGTTTATATGATGGCTGCGATCCCGCTATCTATGAAGCAAAATGGATTTGAATTCGCCACCATTGCTTTTGTATTTCAATGTCATATTTTAGGGATGTTTGCCCCCTCTTTTATTACAGGACAATTAATCCATCGATTTGGTGTAAAAACGTTCTTTTTCATTGCCATTATATTACTTATTATTGCTCTCGTTATTAATTTAACGGGAATAACTTTCTATCACTATATTATCAGTTTTGTTCTGATCGGCATTTCATGGAATCTAAATTTAATTAGTTCGACACATTTATTATCCAATACTTACCTACCTCATGAGCGAGCAAAAGTACAAGGAACGAATGATTTTCTAATTTTCTTCTTTGGTGCAATTGGAAGCATTACGGGAGGTGTCGCCTTTTACCTTATAGGTTGGCAAAATACTAATATCATCAGTATTGTCATTAGTGCCCTTATTTTATTAATTGCGATAAAACTACGAAAATACTTACCTGTTACAACGCAATAGAATAACCATGTTAAAAACTGCAAATTAGGATAGATAGAACGATCCTTTATTGATTCATAATTATCTTAAGCCCGCTTAAATAGCGGGTTTTCACACAAAATGACACCTTTTGCCTCTTCTATAGGATTGTATGTAATCACTCTATCTTGATAGAATCACGCTACCGATTAACTTTTAAACTTAGAGAAGGAGGCTAATTATGTTTTTGTGTGATCTTATTGAATACTCACACTTCTTTGGTAATCGCCACAGCTCAGGCTCTCACAGTATTTTACTGCGTTAACCTGCCTGAGCGACGTTAACTATTACCTCTCCTCAGCTTACAGGGTTATCGCTTGATATTACCCAAGGCATTGTTATGCCTAAAAATGAGTAAGCTATGAGCACATTATTATCTACACAAAATCTGTCTTTTCATAATAATCACGGTTTGTTATTAAACGATATTTCTTTAGCACTGATTAAAGGTGAGAAAATTGGCTTAATTGGTCATAACGGTTGTGGAAAAAGTACTTTATTAAAATTACTTTCATATCAATTATCACCAAGTTCTGGTGTTATTTCTGTCGCTAATCAAACAGTTATGGCATATATAGAACAACATTTACCCACTGAATTATCGTCAATGACTGTAATGGATGCTGTACTCCATAAATTACCTGAAGAATACCAATTATCTGAAGGCTGGCGAGCGGAGTTATTGCTAAGTGAAATGGGATTTAAACTTCATGAAAAAGATCTTCTTGTTTCGCAATTGAGTGGTGGTCAACACACTCGTTTATTATTAGCGAGAGCGTTAATTGTTGAGCCTGATTTGCTATTACTTGATGAACCCAGTAACCACCTCGATTTACCCACTATTTTATGGTTGGAAACATTTTTAAAACAGTGGCGTGGTAGTTTCATTTTAGTTTCACATGATAATACGTTATTAGACAACGTAACGAGTTGTACATGGATTATTCGTGATAAATCGTTATCTATCTTTCGGTTACCCTGCTCTCAAGCTCGAGTTGCACAAGAAGAGCAAGATATCAGTGCGCAACATCGCCATAATGCACAACAAAAAGAGATAGATAGAATAGCCCAAAGTGCAAAACAACTCGCAATATGGGGTCACGTTTATGATAACGAGAGTTTATCTCGTAAGGCCAAACAGATGGAAAAACAGATTGTTCGCTTAAAAGATGAACAAGCCGAAATAACGTCTGGAAATCAGTGGGTATTACAATTTTCAGGTACGACATTACGTGCTGATAGGCTCTGCGAATTAAATCAACTTGCAGTTATTCCTGCTGAAAATGCGCCTGTTTTATATACCGTTGAAAATCAGCGTATAAAAAGTGGTGATCGAGTAGCAATAATTGGGGCTAATGGGACAGGCAAATCATCATTATTAAAGATGATTTGGTCACTTAGCTTCGTTGAAATAAGTGAACAAAAGACAATAAAACTGCATCCTCGAGTTGAATTAGGTTATTACGATCAAAAAATTGCGCAATTAGCTGACCATGATACCCTTTCTGATGCATTAAAGCCTTTTGCGCCATTAACGGATGAACAGAGAAAAATGGCACTGATTAGTGCCGGCTTTGTTTATGCGCGCCACGGACAGAAAGTGAGTACATTAAGTGGCGGTGAGCGAGCGCGTTTATTGTTTGTTGGTTTGAGTTTAGCAAACTATTCTTTATTAATGTTGGATGAGCCTACAAACCATATTGATATGGAAGGTAAAAAGGCATTAGCTGAACAAATTAGCCAATTTCCTGGTGGTGTTTTATTAGTTAGCCATGACAGAGAATTAATTGAAAATAGCTGTAATCGTTTTTGGTATATTCATCATGGTATTTTAACAGAACATCATGATATTGAAGCGATTTATCAGCTTATCGCTGAAGAAGAAATGCCAGAAACTCTGCTAACGGATAAACTCAATAATTTACAAGATATCTCACCAGCTCCATTAGTTTCACATGATGATGGTGATGATGAAAAACTCGTTAAGTTAATTGAGCTAGAAGAGAAATTAGACGCTGATTTAGCACGTAAAACTAACCATCAAAAGCCTGCTTTACAGGCGCAATGGAAATTAGAGATTAGCCAGTTAAAGCAAGCACTTAAATTGATTTAAGATAGATAAGATTTTGTTTAAGTAAAAAGGATCACAATGTGATCCTTTTTTATTTGTTCTTATTTTACTAACTGATATTCAATAAGATATAAAGATTGTGTTGTTGGATAAATCTCTTTGATAAGTGCTTTCAATACTGGAAGTATCATACCTTCCTGTTGGGCGTGATACTCATTGATATCATCATAATGTAACGGTGATACTGCTATGATTTTCAATTTTCCATAATGAGTACGATGTTCATTAGCAAATAATTCAACAATGCTTCCCGGTTTGTAATCACTTTCACTTTCATCTCGGATAGTAATTACTTTTTTTCCTTCAAGAATGGAAGGGATTAAACGTTCAAAAAAAGTAATTTCTGTTGGTATTGCCGACATAATATTGACTCATAAATTTATTGATAACTTACTGATTATCTTATCATGCAATAACTACTTTTTTATTCTTTTTTACCCGTTGAGGTATTATTTAACGCTTCCGTTTGAAGCAATTTAGCCTTACGTTCAATTCCCCAACGATAACCGGATAATTCACCATTTTGTCGAATAACACGATGGCATGGAATAGCAACTGCTAGCTTATTTGCTGCACAGGCATTAGCGACTGCGCGATATGCCTTAGGCGCTCCAATTTTGTCGGCAATTTCTTGGTAAGTCATAGTGCTACCAAAAGGAATATCTAATAATGCCTGCCAAACTTTTTGCTGAAATACAGTGCCTTGGATATCAAGAGGTAAAGATAAAGGTTGTTTGGGTAATTCGATAAAGCCGATGACTTGAGCAATGACTTGCTCAAATTCTTTATTTGCACCAATTAATTCAGCCAGCGGAAATTGTTTTTGCAAATCTTCTAATAACAGCTCTGCGTCATCTCCTAACATAATGGCACAAATCCCCTTTTCACTTTGTGCTACAAGAATACTTCCTAAAGAACACTGAGCGATAGCAAAAAAGATAGCAATATTCTTGCCACCTGTACGCCAATTTGTTGGCGTCATTCCTAATATTGCTGTTGCATTTTCATAGAAACGACTATTAGCATTAAAGCCCGATTGATAAATCGCATCTGTAATACTGCCATCTTGAACTAATGCTTTTTTTATTAATTTTTGACGATAAGCATTGGCATACTCTTTTGGGGTAATACCCATAATGGATTTAAAAAGGCGATGAAAATGATATGGGCTCGCCATAACATGCTGCGCAATACAGGTAAGCGACACGTCACCGTTATTTTTTTCAATAAAACGGCAGGCTTGCTCAATAAGTTGATTATGTTTACTTTCCATTATGGTAGTCCTTTTAATACGGGATTATGGCTATTATTGACAAACATAATGAATAAAGAACTCCGTTTATTGCTTAATCACTCTGGTTCTTTAGATAATGCCCATAAATAAAGCGATGCCGTGGAACCATAGGGTGAATAGCGTTTTCGATAACGTTCGAAGCGTACTTTATCTAATGTTTTATGACGATAAAGACGCATAATTCCACGTTGGATCGCCAAGTCCCCCCAACTTAAAATATCTGGTCGATTGAGCGAAGAAATTAATAGCATTTCTGCAGTCCAAACCCCTATTCCTTTTAGTTGAATTAAAGTATCGATAACCTCTTTATCTGTCATCTCAGGAATTTTATTTAAATCTAATCTTTCTGAAATAACGGCATCAGCAATACCGATAATATAACCGGCTTTGCGCATTGTCATACCACATTGCTGTATTTCTTGTGCAGATAGTTTTGTAATACGCTCTGGAGTATAAATACCTTCACATAAGTTAAGTAAACGTTGATTTACCGTGGTTGCTGCATTTACTGATATTTGTTGTTCGATAATATTTTTAACTAATGCTGTAAATAAATCGGGCGTAAGTGGTCGATTAATTTCACCCATTCTTTCAATAAGCACCGCTAAACGCTTATCACGATTTTTTAAGGTGTTTATCTCTTTCTCGCCATACTGGAAATACATAGCTATTCCCTATTAAAAATATATTAGAAGTCAGTATAACGTGAAAACCAAGGTATTATGCACCCCATTTCTTGCTTTTTTATTTTCATGCTCAGAATAATAATTATAGAAACAATTACAGTTAATAATGAAATTTAAATATTTATAAAATTAATAAAAATAAAAAAACACTCTATACTATATTTGAAAAAGTTGTTTTATTATCAATTCACCTGCATTACACAATGGAGTTTAATATTATGAGTGAAAATTTAGATTTAAACAATAAATCAGCGGCATTAGATTTAATGAAAAAATCCATGAGTTTTACTATTCCTGGCGCTTTAAGAGTTGCCGCTAAATTAAAAATTGCAGATTTATTAAAGGAAGGACCTAAAGATATAAATGAACTTGCAAAGAAAACAAACTCAATTCCTTATGTTTTAAATAGAATATTAAGAATGTTAGCATCTGAAAATATATTCTATGAGTCAGAAGGAGAACGTTACTCTCTTGCTCCTGCGGGGCGATTTTTATTAAGTGATCATAAATATAGTCTGCGTGATGCCGTATTAATGTTAACAAATGAAACATTATGGCGCCCAGTAGGCGATGTCATTGAGTCTGTTCAGGGCAATCCCGCTTTTGAACATTTATATGGCATGTCTTTTTATCAATATTGGCAAGATAATGTAAGAGAAGATCATGATTTTCAAGCAGGTATGAGCTCACTGTCAAAAATAGAAAATTATTTTATTATTAAGCATTATAACTTTCCAGAGAATAAAACAGTAACAGACATTGCTGGAGGATTAGGGGGATTATTATTAGAGGTGTTAAAAGAAAATCCTACGTTAAAAGGACAGTTATTTGATCGTCAGCATGTGTTAGAAAGAACGAAATTAGTTGAATTAAATGATGATAGCCGCTGGAAATTAATACCTGGTGATCTATTTGGTGATTATCCTGAATCTGATATTTATTTAATTAAGTATATTATCCATGATTGGGATAATGACAGTGTCATTAAAATATTTAAAAATTTCCGTAAAGCAATGAAGAAAGATTCCAAAGTACTTATTATTGAACCTATTATTTTTAAGAAAAATATACCTGATGTCGCTAAATATATGGATATTCTTTGTATGAGTGCATTTCCTGAATCAGGAGAGCGTACAGAAAATGAATTTATAGCCTTATTAGACAAAGCTGATTTAAAAATAAATAGAGTGATTAAAACAGAAACATATAACTCGATATTAGAGGTTGTTATTAAATAAACTATTGAGAGAATCGTTTATTTGTAACAAAAAAAAGCCACTTTCAAAAGTGGCTTTTAAATTTAAATAAATATTATGCAGTTAATGCTAGTTTAGCACCAAAGAGTAAGAACACCGCACCAATACAACTGTTTGATAATGAAGCTAACCGTTTGTTATGTTTTACTTTATTAGTAATAGCAACACCGCCAAAAATAAGCACTGATAAATAAAGCATACTGCATGTTTCTAAAATCGCACCTAATACAAAGAATGGAACACCTGCATTTTCATACTTAGGATCGATAAACTGAATAAAGAAAGAAACATAAAAAATGATCATTTTTGGGTTAAGCATACTCAAAAATAACGCCTTAACATAAAGACCATCTTTTGCTTTTACAGTGACTTCAGACACTTGCTCTGACGTCTCTTTTTTCTTTTGGAACGTTGCATATAACGTTTTTAACCCTAAATAGGTTAAGTAAAGCGCACCTGCATATTTAATGACAATAAAGAAGACGGGTGAAGTCTTGACTAATGAAGCAACCCCCAAAAATGCCAAAAAGATTAATAATGCATCACCCGTAAAAACACCAAGAGCGGCTTTATACCCCCCTTTTACGCCATGCTTCGCACTGGAAGTAAGGACGAAAATCGAGTTTGGACCTGGTACTAAAGTAATAAAAATAACGCCTAAAAGGTATGTCCAAATATTTGAAATACCGATACTTTCTAACATACGACGCCTTTTTTAAAAAAATAACATGCTGAATATGTGAGCTATCATATCTGCAATATTTATTTTGTAAAACAATAATCTTTATATAACCCAAAAATAAGTCAATTACTCTGCCTTGCGATGCAAAAGGCAGTTTGTAAGTCTTTTTTCACCTCTATTTTTAGACTAAAAAACCAGTTTAAACAGGCGTTATAGTATGATGCTGAAATTAAAATTTATACAGATTTAGTATCCAATTAAAGCCATATAACTAAAATTATAAACTGCATTATGGTTTAAATTCGGATGTAATGCCCTGTTGTTTGTTTTATGTTATGGAGCATTATTCTTTTTGTGATCTTGGGCGATATTTTATTTTTAGCATTAAGGCACTCTTACTCATTAATTTTATGAAAAATAAGTATTTTTATTGATATCGAGTGAGTTAATTAGCACGAAAAGAGAGGGAATAAAAAAGATTATGTTTACCAAAACCCTTATTCTAGGTTGCTAGAAAATGATCATCGCATTATCGGTGTAGAAATAACGGAAGCTAAAATGCATGCTGATCATGTTATTTTAACAGTAGGTGTAAGTGCTTTAGCATTATTATCTGAAAAAGGTATTGATTTACCTTTATCTTCATCACCAAGCATTTTGCTTAAGTTAATAACGGATGCAGAACACGCTTTTTTACCTTGTATCGCCGCACCAGAGATGAAGTTACGCTACTGTGTTCAAAATGAGATTATTTGCAGTTAAAGATTACATTGATAATAGTGATGAACATCACCCTGAGCGTATTACGTGTCATGCACAAGCGACTTTTTGTGATAATTTTACGCAAACAGGTAAACTAACAATAAAACAGGTTGCTGTTGGTGAAATGCCTATGCCTAAAGATGAAATGCCAATTATTGGAGAAATATCGCCTTATCAGCGATTATATCTTGTTACAATGCACGTTGCCGTGACATTGTCACCTTTATTATGTGAATGAGTTGCACAAGAACTTATTTACGAAAAAGCGGAACCTCTATTAACGCCTTATCGCGTATCACGATTCAGCTAGAGAACCATTATGGATGCACAACTGTATAAAGAATTTAAAATAGTAGAAAAAGCCTTTTGGTCAGAAATTTGTGAAAATAATATTCGCATTGGCGATCATACACACTGTTTTATGACACCTATGGATGCGCCTATTTTTAACTTTATTTATTTACGTCAAGGCGCAACAGAAAGTTCGTTCCAGCAAGCAAGTACCCTTTTCTCTTCGCAGAAAAAAGATCATATCTTGGTTTTACCAGAGTCATTATTACCTGAATTTGAAAACATTATAAAAAATGCTGGTTATACCGGTGACGGCATGACAACCGCTATGTATTTAACACTATCAGACGCGATTTATCCTGCTTATCGAGATAATCCTTGCGATATTATTCTCACCAATCATAACCTCGAACAATGGGCTCATCCATTAAAAACGGCATTCCCTGTGGGAGATGATAGTGAGAATACCATTATTAATGAGTATATTCGTTATCATCAAAAAGCATTGGATAATGGCGCAACCATTTTCCATTATGCATTGTTAGTTGATGGTCAGCCAGTCTCTTCATTAACGTTAACAATACACGATAAATTAGCGCGTTTTGATGATATTGGGACAGATATTGCCTATCAAGGTAATGGCTATGCAACTCATTTGATTAAGCATGTTTTAGAGTTTTGCCGTGAACAAGGTGTTGAACGTTGCTTTTTAGATGCATCAGCAGATGGTTTAGCCCTATATCGTAAGTTTGGTTTTAAATCGCTCTTTAACTATCTCAGCTTTATTAAAGAATAGAAGCAGTTATATGAATAGGCTCAATCATGTTTGTTGAGCCTGTTTTTTTACTATTAATCAATGTTAAGTCTTTTCTCAGCATCTTGTTTATCTTTATCGCCATCCATTTTTATACTGATAGTAAGGCGTTAACCAGCTGTATGGTACTTTCAACCGCGGTGACTGAAGTTGAAGATCCGGCAATAAAAACCATTGCACTGGGCATGATTGCCCTTTTATATTCAATTTCATTAAGGGCAAGAGCCGGTGCCACAACCAATGAATGACGGCCATTTGCTGATATTTCGCAGACTTTAGTCATGCCTTATGTGTCAGATTTAAAGTAAAGGCTGTTAATACAGCCATTTGATTAAGAATAAGTGCCATTAAATAGCAGTGAGCCACCAGCAAAAATCAGCATGGCATCTAATAACCATTGAAAAAGTGTTGGTGTCAATTTCAACACCAGTTTTTTACCAAGGTAAT
Organism: Proteus cibi; assembly: GCF_003144405.1. GTDB lineage: Bacteria > Pseudomonadota > Gammaproteobacteria > Enterobacterales > Enterobacteriaceae > Proteus > Proteus cibi. The sequence continues at coordinate 128,694 of NZ_PENW01000016.1, read as the reverse complement.
TTCCTAGAGTTAAGCCACAACCGACTAACGCCCCACTAATTAAGATAAAGCGATTAACTGCACCAAGCTGGCTAAATGTCAGGGCTTTGGTGAGATAAATGACAAAGGAGGCGGCAGCTTCAGTTGCAAGCAAGGGTCCTAATGTCAGACCATATGCAGAGAATATGGGAATAGTTAATGGTCCGGTAGAAAACACAACGCCTGTTAAATAGCCGATAACTGCGCCAGCAATAATCACTTGGTAGGTTTTCATTTTGATTTGATGTTTACGTAATAAGTGGATCACGGGGATCATCAATATAAAAAACAGCCCCATACCAATATTTAGCCATTTTTCAGGCATTATCCATAATGTATTAGCACCAAGAATAACAGCCGGAATACCCGGGAACAGATAATAAAATAGTGGTTTAAAACGGATACTGTGACGCCATAAATAAATACGCGATAGATTTCCCATCACTGAAGCTAATGCCATAATAGGTACTGCTTCCTTTGCGCCAAACACATAAGTCAAAGCAGGAATTAACAAAATAGAAGAGCCTGTCCCCACAACGCCACTGATTACGCCAGACAATATTGCCAATAGAATAACTGCGATAAAACTCATTATCATCCTTAAAGTTCAATAAGTTAAAGACGTTGTATCATACCTGCCTTCTTTATTTTTACCTGTGATAAAATGTCACCGTATTGTGAGTTTTAATCAGAAAGCCGCTTTATTTATAATAAATAAACTATAAGGAGAAAATTATGATGAGAAATCTTCCTCCATTACCTTCATTGCGTGCTTTCTTAGTCGCGTGCCATAGCCAAAGTTATACTGAAGCCGCACAGACATTATGTGTCACTCACGGTGCAATCAGCCGTCATATCCAAGTTATAGAGAAATGGTTTGGTGTCACTTTATTCAACAAACAAGGTTTACGCCGAGTCCCCACGCCTTATGCATTGACATTGGCGCAAGAGTTAAGTGATGTTTTTGATAAGTTAAATGATATTGGTTTTCGTTATGGAAACGGTGGAAAAAACGATATTTTAAATATCAGTGTTCCTACAACACTTTGTTTAAAATGGCTTATTCCGCGAATGGAGGATTTTTATCTTCAATATCCAAATGCAAATATCCAAATTGCTTCGGCAAATAGTGAGCGATTTCATTTGATCAGTCATGATGATTTGATTATTCGCCCTCAACCTCAGCAACAAGAATATTCATCTGTTATGTTTTTAGAAGATAAGCATTGTTTAATTGCGTCTGAAAAGTTCTTGAAGCGTTACAATGTCACTAAATTTGAAGATATTTTTGACTGTCCAGTTATTGATACACTGACTCGTCCCGGGCATTGGCAACAATGGTTAATTGCGGCTCATCTCAGTTCACAGCGCTCATTCTCACGTCACTATCGCTTTGATCACTTTCATATTTCTCTTCAAGCCATTATTGAAGGATTAGGCATCGGTATTGGTCCTATTTCAATTTTATCGAATGAAATAAAGCGCGGTACTTTAAAAGTATTATTTCCAGATATCCAAATTGCACCGATATGTTACTACGCTTTAACGCCATTAGGTGTACAAAAAACCAAAACACATCTTGATTTTGAACAATGGCTTACTCAACAGAAAAGTTAATTATTCTAATGAAATAAGTGACTATTTTTCATAAAAATGGCAATTTCCACCCTATTAATCACACTTTTTAAAACTTTCCCTACTATCATTTAATTAAAAATATCTAATAATAAATTTCTTTTTATGAATAGGTAAAAACGCTAATCGTGCTGTTTTTATAATTCGCGATCTTTCTCTGCTCACCCATAAATATAGTTTAAATTCAATATATTAAATCTAAAAAATAGGTGTATTAACCTATGTTAATTATTTTGATTTTAAATAATCTGTTATAAACACTTATTGTTTAACTTAAGTTGACGTTCTATGCTGATATTTATATATAAAATTTATTAATTTATTTGCTAACAACGAAGGACGATGAGATGTCTGTAGCTGTGACAAAAAAAGCAATAGAAAAACTAATTAATGGGTATGAGTCTGATCCTTTTGCACTTCTTGGTATGCATGAAACATCGGCTGGTTTAGAAGTTCGTGCTTTTTTGCCAGATGCCGTTGCAGTCAGTGTCATTGATAGAAAAAATGGTCGAAAAGTAGCAACTCTAGAACGCAAACATTCTAGTGGTTTTTTCTGTGGTGCTATTCCTCGACGTAAACGTCGTTTTAGTTATTGTTTAGATGTCACGTGGGAAAATGCACAGGGTGTCGTTGATGATCCCTATCAATTTGGCATTTTATTGCAAGAGATGGATATTTGGTTTTTAGCGCAAGGACATCACTCCCGCCCTTATCAATGTTTAGGCGCACACCCTGCAAAATTGGGTGATATTGAGGGGATTACTTTTGCGGTATGGGCACCTAACGCAAAAAGCGTGAGTGTTGTCGGTGATTTTTCATTCTGGGATGAGCGACGTTTTCCCATGCGATTACGTCGTGAAAGTGGAATATGGGAGCTTTTCCTTCCCCAAGCCCATCTTGGCGATTGCTATAAATATTCTATTCTGGATGCGAATGGAGAGCGTCGGTTAAAAGCTGATCCTTATGCTTTTGAAACACAAATACGCCCTGAAAATGCCTCAATTATCAATACATTACCCCCAATCAGCCCCATGCCATTATCGCGTCAGCAAGCGAATCAACGCAATGCACCTATATCTATTTATGAAGTTCATTTAGGTTCATGGCGTAGACATACTGACGATCAAAGCTGGCTAAGCTATCGTGAATTAGCTGAACAGTTAATTCCATATGTTAAAGAGATGGGTTTTACTCATATTGAGTTGCTCCCTATAAATGAACATCCTTTTGATGGCTCATGGGGATATCAACCATTAGGGTTATATTCCCCAACTCGTCGTTTTGGCTCTCCGATGGATTTCCGTGACTTTATTGAAGCGGCACATCAAGCAGAAATTAACGTCATCTTAGATTGGGTTCCTGGTCATTTCCCTGAAGATGATTACGGTTTACGTAATTTTGATGGCACATCACTCTATGAATATGCAGATAGACGTGAAGGTTTTCATCCAGATTGGAATACCTTGATTTATAACTATGGGCGCAATGAAGTGCTGAATTACCTTTCTGGTAATTTGTTGTATTGGCATGAACATTTTGCGCTAGATGGTTTTCGTTTCGATGCTGTTGCCTCAATGCTTTATCGTGATTACAGCAGAAAAGAAGGCGAATGGCTGCCAAATAAACACGGTGGACGTGAGAATTTAGAGGCGATTGATTTTATTCGTCATACCAACAAATTACTGGGGGTAACTTGTCCCGGAACGATCACGATTGCAGAAGAATCTACCGATTTCCCAAGTGTGACTTTACCGCCTGATGATGGAGGTTTAGGTTTTCATTATAAATGGAATATGGGGTGGATGCATGACACGTTAGCTTATATGCAACGTGATCCTATCTACCGTAAATTCCACCACAATCAAATGACCTTTGGCATGCTCTATGCCTATAACGAAAACTTTGTTCTGCCTCTTTCTCACGATGAATTTGTGCATGGTAAAGGTTCATTGATTGGTCGCATGGTGGGCGATGATTGGCAAAAATTTGCCAATTTACGTGCATATCTCGGCTTTATGTGGGCTTATCCTGGCAAAAAACTGTTATTTATGGGATGTGAATTTGCACAATGGCGTGAATGGGATCACGACAGTAGCTTGGATTGGCATCTTCTTGAAGAGCCAAATAGCCCGCATCAAGGTGTTCAGCACTTTGTACGAGATTTGAATCTTTCCTATCGAGCTAATGCTCCGCTTTATGAATGTGATTTTGAGCGCGAAGGCTTTGAGTGGCTTACCGTTGATGATCACGATAACTCTGTTTTTGCTTTTTGTCGTAAAGATACACAAGACAATGAAGTCATTGTTATCAGTAATTTCACTCCTGTTGTGCATCACAATTACGTTGTTGGTGTAAATAAAGCGGGGACTTATCAGGAAATTCTCAACAGTGATTCTGCGTTTTATAACGGCAGTAACGTAGGAAACTTAGGTGAAATAGAAACAACCGCAAGTGCATTTAATGGCAAGCCTTATTCATTGTCATTGTCGCTGCCTCCGCTTGCGACGCTGTATTTAAGATTGAAGGATTAATATGTCTTTAGATTATGGGCGTCCTTTTCCTATGGGAAGTCATTATGATGGCTATGGCGTAAATTTTACACTCTTTAGTGAAAACGCCACTAAAGTCATTCTCTGTCTGTTTGATAAAGCAGGCAAAGAGATCCGCTACTCATTACCGGGTAAAACAGGCGCAATTTGGCATGGATATTTGCCCGGTGCTGGACCAGGTTTACATTATGGGTATCGTGTAGAAGGCGAATGGAACCCAGCCCAAGGATTGTTCTATCAACCTCAGCAACTATTATTAGATCCTTATGCAAAACAGGTGACAGGTATTATTGATAATACATTACCTTACACCGCCCCTGTTTTTAATGTATTAGAGCATGATGATAGTGCGATTACGCCTAAAGCAGTTATCACAGATGATAGCAATTGCTTTTGCCATTCTTATAAAGAAAAAGGCACTTATCAGCGTTTAAATACGCCGTGGTCAGAAACCATTATTTACGAAGGACATGTAAAAGGACTGACAAAACTGCATCCTGAAATACCCGAAAATTTACAGGGTACTTATGCTGCATTAGGTCATCCTGCTTTTATTTCACATCTGAAAAAACTAGGCATTACAGCATTAGAATTACTGCCTGTTCAATATCATTTAACAGAGCCACATCTTCATAAAATTGGTTTAAAAAACTATTGGGGCTATAACGTATTAGCACCTTTCGCTTTATCGACTCAATATTATTCTAATTCGGGTCGGAATATTATTGATGAATTTCGAGAAGCCGTAAAATGCCTACATAAAGCCAATATTGAGGTGATTTTAGATGTGGTATTTAACCATACTGCGGAATTAAGTGATCAATTCGAAGGTTATATTGTTTCGCAACGTGGTATTGATAATCAAAGTTATTATTGGCTAAACGACGAAAACAAAGCTCAAAACTGGACGGGCTGTGGTAATACACTCAATTTAAGTCGCCCTGAAACGGTGCAGTGGGTAATGGATTGCCTGCGTTATTGGGTGACAGAGTTTCATATTGATGGTTTTCGTTTTGATTTAGCAACTAGTCTTGGTCGAGTTCCGTATTTTGATACTCAATCACCACTACTAACAGCGATACGGCAAGATCCACTGCTGTCCCGTATTAAACTTATCGCAGAGCCTTGGGACTTAGGGTCTGATGGTTATCAAGTCGGTAATTTCCCTGTTCCATTTACAGAGTGGAATGATGGCTATCGTGATGTTGTTCGTCGTTTTTGGTTATGGCGTGATGTTTCTATTGCGACATTTGCAGACAATATTACGGGCTCTGCAAAACTGTATCATAAAAATGGCAGACCGCCCTATTCTAGTATCAATATGATAACGAGCCACGACGGCTTCACACTACGGGATTTAGTGAGTTATCAGAATAAACATAATGAGGAGAATGGAGAAGCAAACCTAGATGGACATAACACCAATTATAGTGTGAATTTTGGTGAAGAAGGTTTGATAGTTAACGAAAAAATAAGTCAACACAGATTGCTTGCAACAAGGAATATGCTGGCAACTTTACTGCTTTCTAGAGGAACACCTCATTTACTCGCCGGTGATGAAGTGGGTAACACGCAATATGGTAATAACAACGCTTATTGTCAGGATAATAAAGTCAGTTGGATCAAATGGTTTCAACAGCCTTACAACTTAACTGATTACATTCGCCGCCTTATTGAATTACGTCACCAAATTACACCTTTAAGCTCGCTTAAATGGTGGGAGGAAGATAGTCAAAATATTATTTGGTTAAATCAACATGCTCAATCTATGAGTCATGAAGATTGGCAACAACTTCCCCCTTCACCATTACAACTTCTTTTCGCGCAACAATGGATCTTAATGTTTAACCCATTAAGAAACAGCACTGTTTTTTCTTTACCTGAAGGGTCTTGGCTTTGCTTGCTTGATACAGCTAGCTGGCCTGATTGTCACCCGACACAATCTCAGCATTGTGAAATACAACCTAACAGTATCACCCTTTGGCGAAATAGCGTTTTTTATACTCAGTCTTCTACTGAAAAATTACCCATTATTTCCTCCCAAGTTAAGTAATTTGATTGGAGTGCTATAACTATGATGACAACAGAACAAGGCCAAAAATTAATGTTGGCACAACAACTTCCTAAAGAGGCAATTGCACTCGTTTTAGCGGGAGGTCGTGGTACGCGTTTAAAAGCATTGACTTCAAAACGTGCAAAACCGGCGGTTTTCTTTGGTGGGAAATTTCGAATTATTGATTTTACGCTATCAAATTGTCTTAACTCAGGGATCCGTCGTATTGGTGTAATTACCCAGTATCAGTCGCACTCGTTGGTTCAACATATTCAGCGAGGTTGGTCATTCTTCAACGAAGATATGAATGAGTTTGTGGATTTATTACCCGCTCAACAACGTCGTAATACCGAACATTGGTATATGGGAACCGCTGATGCTATCTATCAAAACCTCGATATTCTTCGTAGCTACCAAGCAAAATATGTCGTGATTTTAGCTGGCGACCATATTTATAAAATGAACTATGCGCGTTTATTGCTCGATCATGTTGAAAACAAATCAAAATTCACCGTGGCTTGTATTCGTGTACCTAAAGAAGATGCATTCCAATTTGGTATTATGGATATCGATGAAAATCGTAGAGTGCTCAATTTCTTAGAAAAACCCTCAAACCCACCTTGTATTCCTGATGATCCTGAACACTCATTAGCCAGTATGGGGATTTATGTAGTTGATAAAGATTACCTCTTTGATTTATTAGAAGAAGATAGCCGTGATCCAAATTCACACCATGACTTTGGTCAAGATATCATTCCTAAAATCACGGAACGTGGTGACGTTCTTGCTCATCCATTTGAACTCTCTTGTGTCAGTTCAGATCCTTCAGTACCCCCCTACTGGCGCGATGTAGGAACCATTGAAGCCTATTGGGCTGCTAACCTCGATTTAGCCTCTGTAACACCAGAGCTTGATATGTATGCGAAAGATTGGCCAATCCGTACCTTTATGACACCTTTACCGCCAGCCAAGTTTGTTCAAGATAACCATGGTGAACATGGACAAATGATGAACTCGCTGATTGCTGATGGCTGTATTATCAATGGTTCAACACTCTATTCATCTATTCTATTCCCATTAGTTCGCGTTGAATCTTTCTGCCATATTGAAGATTCTGTGATTTTACCTGATGTAACGGTGAGTCATCATTGCTACTTAAAACGCTGTATTATTGAACGTAGTTGTACAATTCCAGAAGGCACCGTTATTGGGATGAATGCAGAAGAAGATGCTATGCGTTTCCATCGCACGGAAGAAGGTATTGTGCTTGTAACAAGAGAAATGCTAGAGCAATTAGCACGTAAAGAAAAACCCGCTGAAACAACGGCAGAACACAAACCTCAAAATGAGGAGACTGTTTCGTGAATGTCCTTCATTGTTGTTCTGAATTATTCCCTTTGCTAAAAACGGGGGGACTAGCTGATGTTATGGGCGCTTTGCCCTTAGCTCAGAAAAAAATAGGGTTAGATGCACGGGTTGTTATTCCTGCGTTTCCTGCTATCAAAGATAATATTCCTGATCTTAAATTAGTGACTAATATTGATACGTTTGCAGGGAATGTGTCTCTGCTTTACGGACAATACCAAGGTGTTGATATTTATCTTATTGATGCCCCTCATCTTTATCAACGTACAGGTAGCCCTTATCACGATCAACATCAACATGCTTATAGTGATAATGTTTTTCGTTTTGCCCTATTAGGTTGGGTAGCCAGTGAGTTATCTGCGGGGTTAGATCCTTTATGGCGAGCGGAGATTGTTCACGCCCATGATTGGCATGCAGGACTTGCTTGTGCTTACCTCGCGATTAAACAATACTCCGCAAAATCTGTTTTTACTGTTCATAACCTAGCTTATAAAGGTGAGTTTTCACCTTATCATCTGCATCAACTTGAATTACCTGATGACTGTTTTTCAATTAATGGATTGGAATATTACGGACAAATTTCATTTCTAAAAGCGGGTCTATTTTATGCCAATCATATTACGACAGTCAGCCCAACTTATGCCAAAGAGATAACGACTCACGAGTTTGGTTACGGTTTAGAGGGGTTGTTACGTCAACGCGCTGATGAACAGCGATTAAGTGGCATATTAAATGGTATTGATGAAGTAGTTTGGGCGCCTGCAACAGATCGCTTAATTACGCGTCGTTATGATGTCAAAAACCTGAATAAACGTTTAGAAAACAAAACAGCATTACAGAAAAAATGTGGTTTACCTGTCAATAATAACCCCCCTCTTTTTGCAGCTGTCAGTCGTTTAACTTCGCAAAAAGGACTTGATTTAGTGATTGAAACGCTCCCTGACATCGTTGAACAAGGTGGTCAGTTTGTTTTATTAGGCACGGGCGATAGCCACCTTGAAACCGCATTTTTACATGCACAACAACAGTATCCGCAAAATGTAGCGGTTCATATTGGCTATGACGAAAGTTTTTCACACCAAGTTGTTGCGGGTGCCGATGTGATTATGGTGCCTAGTCGTTTTGAACCTTGTGGGTTAACTCAGTTATATGGCTTGAAATATGGAGCTCTGCCTTTAGTGAGACACACGGGTGGATTAGCCGATACGGTGAATGATTGTTCATTAGAAAATTTAGCGCACCACCAAGCTACGGGGTTTGTTTTCTATGAAGCAACATCGGACTCTCTGCGTCAGGCTATAAATCGTGCCTTTACCTTATGGAGTATGCCTAAACAGTGGCAACAAGTTCAAACAGATGGCATGAATCAAACTATTTTTAGTTGGGAAACCGCGGCAAAAACGTATGCGACACTGTATCAACATTTATAGATATGAAGTCTATTTAAATCAATGGATAACAAAAAGAGATTTATAATGAAAAACTTATGTGAATTTGATTATCTATCACCCAATAAGGATATTGAATCATTAAAGCGTTCTATTGTTTACAAGCTAATGTTTATCGTTGGTACATCACCCAAATATGCAACACCAACTGATTGGTTAAATGCCACATCTTATGCCATTAGGGACCGTTTAGTTGAACGTTGGTTAATATCAACCAAAGCAGAGCTTTCACCGAAAGTAAAACAGGTTTATTACATTTCGATGGAGTTTCTCATGGGGCGTTTTTTAACAAACGCCATGCTCTCCTTAGGTGTTTATCACGAAGTCAAAGAGGCATTACAAGAGTTAGGTCTTGATCTTGAAAAACAAATCGAACTTGAGCCCGATCCCGGTTTAGGTAATGGTGGTTTAGGTCGTTTGGCAGCTTGCTTTCTTGATTCTTGTGCCACGCTAGGTTATCCCGTTACAGGTTATGGCATTCGTTATGAATACGGCATGTTCCGCCAACAAATTCAAAATGGCGAACAATATGAAGTTGCAGATAACTGGCTTGAAAAAGGCAATCCTTGGGAATTTCCTCGTCATGATCTGCAATTTGAAGTAGATTTTGGCGGACGTTTACAGCAAGAAGGTGAGAAAAGTTATTGGGTTGATACCTTTAATGTTATGGCACAGCCTTACGACTCTATTGTTCCAGGTTATAACACGCAAGCAGCAGATACCATTCGTTTGTGGTCAGCCAAATCAAACGTTGCGTTTAACTTAGGTAAATTTAATAAAGGTGAATATCTAGAGGCAACAGAAGCAAAAGATCGCTCTGAAAATATCTCTCGTATTCTCTACCCTGACGATTCAACCGCGTCAGGTAAAATGTTGCGTTTACAGCAAGAATATTTCTTAGTGAGTGCTTCTGTTCAAGATATATTGCAACGTCATTATCATCTGCATCAACGCTTTGATAATTTAAAAGATTTTATTGCCATACATCTTAATGATACTCACCCTGTTCTTGCTATTCCTGAACTAATGCGTCAGCTGATTGATAATCATGGATTTAACTGGGATGAAGCATGGGAACAAGCTATTTGTATATTCTCATACACCAACCATACATTAATGAGTGAAGCATTAGAGACTTGGCCTGTTGATATGCTAGGACGTTCACTTCCTCGCCATTTACAAATTATTTTCCAAATCAATGACAAATTTCTAAAACAAGTTAGCGCGCAATTTCCTAACGATAACGAATTATTACGTCGTGTTTCGATTATCGATGAAGATAATGGTCGTAATGTTCGTATGGCATGGTTAGCGGTTATTATCAGTCATCAAGTTAATGGTGTTTCTGAACTTCATAGCCAATTAATGGTGCAATCTTTATTTGTTGATTTTGCGATGATCTATCCTAAGAAATTTTGCAATATAACAAATGGGATCACACCACGCCGTTGGTTAGCGTTAGCAAACCCTCCTCTCTCTAAAACAATTGATAGCCATATTGGTACAAATTGGCGAACTAATTTAGAGCAATTGGGTGAATTAATGCCATTGATAAAAGATAAAAATTTCTTGTACCAATTAAGAGATTCAAAACGCCTCAATAAGCAAAATCTTGCGCAGATCATCAAGGAAGAGTTAAATATTGATGTTAATCCTGATGCACTATTTGATGTGCAAATCAAACGTATTCATGAATATAAACGTCAACTTCTTAATGTGTTAGGTATTATCACTCGTTATAATCGCATTTTAGAAAATCCAGAGAAAAACTGGGTACCTCGCGTATTTATTTTTGGCGGTAAAGCGGCATCAGCCTATTATAATGCGAAGAAAATTATCAATTTTATCAATGATATTGCAAGTAAGATTAATAATGACGAGCGTATTAAAGATAAACTAAAAGTGATCTTTATTCCTAATTACGGTGTAAGTTTAGCGCAACATATTATCCCAGCGGCAGATTTATCTGAGCAAATATCATTAGCAGGAACAGAAGCTTCTGGTACAGGAAATATGAAATTTGCCCTAAATGGTGCATTAACTATCGGTACACTCGATGGTGCTAATATTGAAATTGGTGAACATGTTGGTTTCGATAATATGTTTATCTTTGGTCACAATGCGCAAGAAGTGGCAGAATTAAGACAGCGTTATTCTCCTCGTCGTTATTACGATGAAGATATTGAGTTACATACTGTACTTAATCAAATCGCTAATGGTTTCTTTAACCCATCAACTCCTGATAAGTACAAATCAATTTTCGATAGCTTAATTGAGTTTGGCGATCATTATCAGGTATTAGCCGATTATCGCAGTTATGTTGATACTCAAGATAGCGTTGATGTTCTTTATCAAGATGAAGAGGCTTGGTTGAAAAAATCGGCGTTAAATATCTGCCAAATGGGCTATTTTTCTGCAGATCGTGCGGTAACAGAATATATGCAACGAATTTGGAAAGCTTCTGCGATTACATTGTAAAAACTAAGCTAAATTTCTAAGGATAGAACAGTAACCGCGCTTTATTGCGCGGTTTTTGCTTTTATCGTTCAAGACTGAGTGAAATGGCATTTTAATATTATAAAAAACAAGAAAATCTTTTTTCATCCTACACTTACTCACGCGTATTGAGAAAAATAAACTATTGATCTAAAGTTAGACGTTATGTATAAATAAGTGTACATTTTATCTAACTTAAGTGAAATAGGAAACCACAATGACCTCACATCTTATCCAACAAAATATTGAAGCACTCTCTTTACCTGGTGGGCATTACTCTCATGTTGTTACTGCAAATAATATGTCGTTTATTTCTGGATTATTACCCTTAGATAAACAAGGTAAACCTTTAGCAGACAAACCTGTTGAAATCCAAATTACACAAGTGCTTGAAAATTTAGAGGCTTGCCTTATCGGAATAAAAGCAAAGAAAACCGATATAGCTCAAGTTAAAGTCTATGTGACAGATATTAATGAATGGCATATCGTTAATAAGTTATATGCAAAATGGATTGGTGAACATAAACCAGCAAGATTAGTCGCAGGTGTAAAAGAGCTTCACTTTGGGAGCAAAATTGAAATTGAAGCCGTTGTTATCAAGGAATAATCTATGAATAAGTTACCTACTCCTACTTATAAAGATGTCGCTGAAGCTCATCAGCGTATTCTGCCATATCTTAATAAAACACCTGTTTTAACCTCTCGCACTATTAATGAGCTAACAGAGGCACAGTTTTATTTTAAATGTGAAAACTTTCAGCGAATGGGGGCATTTAAATTTCGTGGTGCGATGAATGCGTTATCTCAATTCACCGAAGAACAACGTAAAAATGGTGTCGTAACCTTCTCATCAGGTAATCATGCACAAGCAATCGCTTTATCGGCAAAGCTATTAGGTATTCCTGCAACAATTATCATGCCTGAAGATGCACCAAAGGCAAAAATGGAAGCGACAAAAGGCTATGGTGGTCGCGTGATCACGTATAACCGTTATACAGAAGATCGTGAAAAAATTGGGCAACAACTGGCTCAAAAAGAAGGCCTAACATTAATTCCACCTTACGATCACCCGCATATTATTGCTGGGCAAGGTACCGCTGCAAAAGAGCTATTTGATGAAGTTGGTGAATTAGATATGCTATTTGTTCCCTTAGGGGGTGGCGGCTTGCTTTCTGGCGCTTTATTATCAACCAAAGCCCTCTCACCTCATTGTAAAATATTTGGCGTTGAGCCTGCAGCTGGAAATGACGGGCAACAATCATTACGCAAAGGCACAATCATTCATATTGATACGCCGAAAACAATTGCAGACGGCGCACAAACTCAGCATCTAGGTCATTATACTTTTGAGATCATTCGTAACAATGTGAACGATATTTTAACGGCAACAGATGAAGAATTAATTTCGGCTATGCAGTTTTATGCCCAACGAATGAAAATAATTGTAGAGCCAACGGGGTGTTTAAGTTTAGCGGCAGCTCGTCAATTTGGTGATAAATTAAAAGGCAAGAAGATTGGTATTATTATCAGCGGTGGTAATGTCGATATCGCGCAATATGGTCACTTTTTAGCGCAATGAGCCATGGCATCTTACGCATGTTCTAATATGAAAAAAAAAGCAGTATAGAAAAACCTATACTGCTTAAAAGAACCAACATACAACCAATCAACTAAAATAACGGGAATGTTTGTTTAACTCTTTTTTAATTAAGTGAAAAAGTGATACCCGCTTCTTTACATAATTGAGTCAGATTTTCTTTTAATTGTTGGTTTTCTTCAGGCAATAAATCGAGTTGTGGCAAACGCATATGACCGCCGTCTAAACCACGCATGGTTAATGCCGATTTAAATATTGCCATATTCGCACCAGATTTCAGTGCATCACTAAATTTCACACAAAATTGTTGCCACTGTTTTGCTTCTTGGTAATTACCTGCAATATAGGCTTTATACATATTCACGAATGGCTCAGGAAATACGCAAGCACAACCAGAAACCGTACCGTCACAACCTGCATCTAATAAACCAAGGAATAATTTATCGTAGCCATGAAGGACAGAAAAACCCTCTGCAACGGCAAGATAACTTAATGTTGTATTGTTATCAGCAAAACTGTATTTAATACCAATGACATTTTTACACTGTTGTTGTATTTTTGCCGCTAATGCAGGTTTGATATTATTTGCTGCACATTGTGGAATGTTATACAGATAAACAGGGAAATTATCCGGCACACTTTTTGCCACTGTCACAAAATAGTTTTCTAATTCTCTGTCTGTCGCACCAAAAAATTGTGGCGTCACGACACCAATACCATCAGCACCAATTTCAACTGCATGTTTAGCTAATTCAATGGTTTCATGTAATGTCATGGCGCCAACATGAATAAAAACAGGTAAACGTTTATTCGCTGTTTCAACAACGGTTTTTGCAACATTTTTACGTTCTAATGCAGATAAACGCAACATCTCACCCGTTGTCCCACAAGGGTAAAGGCAATCAACGCCTTGGGTTACTAACATCTCAGTTAATGCCGATAACGCTTTAATATCGACTTGATCCTTTGCGTCAAACGGGGTAACCATTGCCACTGTAACGCCAAATAATTTTTTCATATAAAGACCTTTATTAAATCAGATTGCTTCTACAATAACTTTAATTGCCAACATACCCGGATCATCTAAACCAATAGATTTCTCTGGGAACATACGAGCTCGACCTAATAAATTAGGTTTTTGGCGAAATTCATTAAGCGTACTATCGATACTCTGTAAGGCGACTGCCTTTAGATTATCGATAGCTAACGTTGGTTTTAGTGCTTCAGATAAATGGTAAAGAATATCGAGTACAGATTTTTGCCCTAATTCCCCTTTTCCCCTCGCCATCATGCTTTGGTATGCAACAGTTAATAGCGGTGAAATATCGGAAGAGGATATTTCTTGAAGTTGGTTTTCTTTGCAGTATTTTGCCATTGCCATAAAAGCGGTTGCTTGCAATGTACCAAAAGAAGACGCACAGGCTTTTTGTAATGATTTACTGCATTGAAAAAGTGCTTTGCTGAGATCATCAGGCCAATCTTGTGAATCGTCTGCAATTTGTCGCCAGCCTTTTTGCATGGTGATCCCTAAATCTCCATCACCTAGACGACTATCTGCTTCACACAACATAGGTTGAGATTGCTCGCAAGCGATAGCAACACGGCTCACCGCTTGTTTGAGTATTTCAAGCGTAATATTCATCGCTATACCCTCCAGAATGCGCAATGAGCCGGTGCATTCATCAAAGCTTCTAGCTCATCATCCAATTTGCACAATGTTAAACTTGCCCCCGTCATTTCCATGGAGGTGGCATAACGACCGATTAATGGATGCACAATTGTCGCGCCCGTTTTATCAATCAACTGTACGATTTTGTTGTACAGAATATAAAGCTCTTCTAATGGCGTTGCGCCTAAAGAGTTAACTAATACAGAGACTTTATCACCTGTTTTTAATGATAATTCTGTTTGTAAGCGCTCAAACATCTCTTGTGCAATCTCATCTGCACTACGTAATTTATCACGCCAAATTCCGGGTTCACCGTGGATACCCATTCCCATTTCCATTTCATCTTCACCAATTTCAAAAGTAGGATGTCCTACTGCGGGTAAGGTGCAAGATGTCAACGCACAACCAATAGTTCGGGTATTTTCCATGGTTTTTTGAGCAATACGTGTGACTTCATCGAGCGTTGCCCCTTCTTCGGCTTTAGCACCTGCCATTTTAAAACCATAGATCATCCCAGCAACACCACGGCGTTTGTGCGCTTCTTCTGGTTTTGCTGACGCGACATCGTCAGCGGCTAAAACCGTTGTACAACGAATATCATCTTCAAAATCAACCGTTTCAGTCGCCATATCAAAATTCATGATATCGCCACCGTAATTACCATAAAGTAGCAATACACCTAAGCCACTGTTTGCTTCACGAATGGCATCTGCCATTAAATCTGCGGAAGGTGAAGCAAAAACATCGCCTACAGCCGCCGCATCTAATAAGCCCTCACCGACATATCCTGTAAATACCGGTAAGTGACCCGATCCGCCTCCCGTTACAATCCCCACTTTGGGTTTGTTTGCTTTTTTCGAACGAGTAATCAATCTTGGCTGTGGTTGACGATAAATATCACCATGAGCAAGGCATAAACCTGCTAATGTTTCATCGACATAATTTTCTGGCTTATTTAATATTTTTTTCATGTGATCACCCGATATTTTTATTTATCTGCTGATTTCGACGTTTTAAATAAACTCATTTTATTTAAGACGCATTTTCCCTGATACTTAAAAAGTATCTCTCTATTAATAAATGCTTAGTTATAAATATTTAGTATTAAATAAGTTATTTATTTAGCTTTTAACGCACCTCTAATTTGCATAACCACAATAAATAAAAATACACTCGCTAATACCATTGAAATAGGTCTATTAACAAAGTTAATCAAATGACCATCCGCTTTCATTAATGATGAGAGTAAATTCTTTTCTAACATTGGCCCTAAGATCATCCCCAAAATAATAGGTGATATTGGGAATTTTCGTTCTTGAAGGAAATAGCCGATAACTCCCATAACTAACATAACAATAATAGAAGACATCGTATTTGTGATTGCATAAGAGCCTACGAGACTAAATAAGATAATTGCTGGATAAATAATCGCATTATCAATAGCAACGATCTTTTTCAATAAATTAACCACGATAAAAGCAATCGGTAATAAAATTAGATTAGCGATAAAGAAAATAATAAAGACAGCATACAATTTATCAGGATTGAATAAAAACAACGTTGGTCCTGGTTGCATATCTTTCATATACAATACACCGATAATAATTGCAGCCGCAGAATCGCCCGGAATACCAAATACTAAAGATGGTATCCAACTTCCGGCTAAGCTTGCATTATTACTCGCTGAAGCATCAACAATACCTTCTTCAGAGCCATGACCATATTTTTCTGGTTTTTTAGAAAGCTTCTTTGAAACCGCATAAGAGATCCATGCTGCAATATCGGCACCCGCACCGGGTAAAGCCCCAATTAATGTTCCGATTATTCCACTACGAAAAATACCACCTTTACGTTGTCGAACAACACCGCCAATCCCTTTAAAAATATTGTACGAATTATTTTCCGCATTCACTTCACTTAGCGTGATTTGTTTTTCTTTCCAGCGCTCAACGTAATATTTAATTGCCCCCGAAATTGCAAATAATCCGATCATTGCAGGAATAAAGCTTACTCCTTGCATTAGAGAAACTTCACCGAAAGTAAAACGTGCTTGCCCTGTAAATTCATCATAACCAATGGTCGCTAATGCAATACCAAAGAACAGTGCTAATAAGCTTTTTCGAATATGTGAACCTGAGACTATAGTTGCACAACTAAGCCCAATCAAAGAGAGCCACATATATTCATAAGAGCTAAATTTTAAAGCAAACTCAGCTAAAATTGGCGCGGTTGACGCTAATATAATCGTACCAATAACACCACCAATCACAGAGCTTGTTAACGACATACCTAATACACGGTTTGTTTTACCCTCTTTAACCAAGCTGTGTGCATCATTAGTATAAGCCGCCGATGCTGGCGTACCTGGAATATTTAGTAAAGCACCAGGAATATCACCCGCAAATATAGAAGATGCACCAACAGAAATCATTAAGGCTAATGCAGGAATGGGATCAAGGAAAAAAGTAAATGGCACCATTAATGCGATAGCCATTGTTGATGTTAATCCGGGAATTGCCCCAACAAATAGACCAAATAAACAAGCACCAATCACGACAAGTATTGTTGTGTAATCAATATAAGCAAGTGCGCTAATTAATATATCCATACTGTTGTTCTCTATTTATGAAAATAGCTGAGGTAGCGGTACTAACAGTACAGCGGTAAATAAGTAATACACTCCTAACACCACACTGGCTGAAATAATAAAACTATATATAGGTTTTGTTGTCGCATATTTCATCATTAATGGTGCTGTAATAATTAAGCCCGTTAAAATAAAACCTAGATAATCTGATGCGAAAACATAAAAAAGAATAATGCCAATGATTAATAAAACAAATTTTATTTCATGCCATGAAACTAATGGAATATCACTTTCTTGATTGCGGGAAAATATATCTATTAGTGAAAATATAATCATGCCACCGCCAATAATAGAAGGCATAAATGCGGCACCATATTCACTAAAATCACCTAATGAATACGCACTATAAACAATAAGGAATAAACCAAAGCAACAAAATATTATCGATAGAATATGACGATTTAGCATAGGCATAAAAACGGCTGTGGTTCAGCCGTTTCCTCAGTTATTTCTTTATAATGTCGCCAAACTTTTTATCTTCATTGGCCATAAATTGGGTGGCATCATCGCCATATAGTTCGATAACTTCAAATCCTTGTTTATTGGCAAACTCGGCTAATTCACCAGAGGCGTAGACTTTTTTCATTGCGGCAGTGAGTTTATCTTGGACTTCTTTATCTAACCCTTTGGGCGCAACTAACATATTCCATGCTTGCAAATCCCAGTTATAAGGTGTGGCTTCTTTAAATAATGGGACATCCGGATAAAAAGCCGATTTCTCATTGGACATAATTGCCATATGCTTTACTAATCCCGCTTTTACCATACTGTCCGCCTCGCCTAATGAAGAGGTCACAATATCAACCCCACCAGAAGCAAGCTCCTGTAATGCAGCACTTGCACCTTGAGAAGGAATAAAGCGAATGGCGTTATCAGGCAATCCCGCAGCACGCAACATCCCAATAGTATTGAGATGCCAGATTGAATTTAACCCACTACCGGACGCTTTTAATTTACCCGGATTTGCTTTTGCGTAATCAATAATTTCCTGGGCATTTTTAAATGGTGAAGATTTTCCAACTTGTAATCCACCATAAATAACAGCAAGGCGTGTGATCGGGGTATAATCTTGATAGGTTAAATTTGTCATTCCTTGATGATGCATCATGGTAATTTCAACCGTTGCAATACCCAGTGTGTAACCATCGGGTTTTGCATTTTTAATGGCATCATGACCAACAACACCACTGCCGCCGGTTTTATTTACCACGTTCACGGTCACGCCTAATTCTTCTTGTAGCCCTTTAGCCGCTAGACGTGCAACGGTATCAGTATTACCGCCAGCAGCCCAAGGAACAACAATAGTGATCGGCTTTTCAGGGTATTGAGCAAAAGCCGGAAGTGTAAAAATGGAACTGCATAGGGTAAATGCCAGAAGTGTTTTTTTCATTATATGCACCTTTTCTCATTGCAGATTATTTGTGGTCGAATATCTTCGAGTCTTGATTTAAGGCGAGCCTGAACTTGAGAAAGTACAGGCATTGCTGTTACGCCTTTTTGTTCTATAAATGCAGAAAGGAAAGCACTGGCAAATAATACACTCTCATGCATCGTGCCTCCTGCCGCTATTTTTGAAGCAAATGCGCCATTAAAAGCATCCGTGGCTGCCATCGTATCCACTCGTAACGAGGGCATAGGCGGAATATGAAAAGTGGCTCGGCCATCAAAATAGACCACACCTAGCTTATCCATATAAATAATGACTTTCTTGTTTTCATCACCTGAGATAACGCCAATAGCCTGTTTAGCGTCATTAATATTATTTATTTCAATATCAGCCCAATGTGATGCTTGATTCGCATTTAAGGTAATAAAATCAAGATTTGAATAAAGCTGCTTTAGGTTTTCGTTATAAGGCGCAACATTAAGCACTACTGTTTTATTAACCGATTTTGCAAACAGTGTCGCTTTAATATTGGCTTCTATATTAATTTCACCTTGGAGCAACAGCACATCTGCTTCACTTATATAAGGCAGAGAAATATCAATCTCTTGATCTGAAAATGTATTGTTTGCCCCTAAATAAGTTGCTGTAATATTGTTTTGTGTTTTATCTGCTAAATAACTGATTGAACTGCCTGTCGGCTCTATTTCTGTTTGAAAAATAGTGAAAGAATCAATGCCACTTTCTTGTAAATATTTATAAGCATATTTACTAAAATGATCTTCACCGACTTTCGTTATTAAATGCACTTTCGCATCCGAAAAACTGGCAGCCATTGCCTGATTTGTTCCTTTACCACCGGGACCTATCGAATTGCTTTTAGCGTTAATTAGCTCACCGACTTTTGGAAAAGAATCGACATTGGCAATAATATCTACCACAAATGACCCAAGTACGCAGACTTTGCCTTCTGGTTTTCTATCTTTACGTTCTCTTACGATTAATAAATCGTGCAATAAACATGAAATATCAAAGCTATCACTAAATTTACTTATTTTTTTAATTTCTTGTTTCCCTAGTATGGCGCCACCATGACAACGTTTGATCAGCCCTTCTCCTTCAAGGTATTTCAAATCACTGCGAATAGTTTCCAATGTGACACTGAATTTTTCCGCAAGCTGAGCCACTTTAACTTTCTTTTGTTCCCTGATGATGGTGTAAATTTCCTGTCGCCGTTCTTCTGAAAACATACAAAGTGCCTCCGTATCATTGATAACGAGAATAAGGAGATTAGGTCAGTGATTCTGCGATGGCATTCAAAACAAAAAACCAAAAGCAAAAGCAAAACCAAATCGAAGCAATTTAGATCACATTTTTTTAACACAACATCAATTGGCATACGCTAAAAATGAGAGGTGAAACGAGTCGAATAAAGAATGGGGATCAAGAAAAGAGAGGTAGAATCAGCCGTTCAAAGACGGCTGATAAAATAATAACTTAGATCATTACAGTGATGATAGTTTTAAAATGTAAATATCATGTTAAATAAAATCACTTTGGTATTTAGTTTAACAAAGCATTAAGCAGATAAAAGCCCACTAATGTCAGTAAAACCACCACTAAAGTATTACGTATTTTAAGCGCTAATCCTATACATAATAAGGTTCCCCATAAGTAGGGATTATCTAAAATACCTTTAAAGTCGCCTTTTTCTAACAGTACAATTGGCGCACAAATAGCGGTTAATAAACAAGGCGCAGAATATCCTAATGCTTGCCTGATCACTGACGGTAATTTGACGGGGATCGCCGGTTCAAGAAAGAAATAACGCAACAGGAAGATGACGAGTGCCAAAATGAATAATAACGACCATGTCATTTCTGTTCCCCTCTTACTCTAGCAACACAAACAGCAATAAACATGCCGGTTAACCCACCAATTACGACGCCACCTTCTATATTCAACCAACTGAAAATAATTGAAAGACAAAAAGAGACAATAACACCCACTAATGTGCTAAATGTTTTTATTAACGGAATAACAATTGCCAATAATGTGGCGACAATAGAAAAATCAAGATGATAACGGGATAGATCAGAAACTTGGCTTGCCATAATAATGCCAACAATACTGACCGCCACCCAAGCTAAATAAAAACATAATCCCGCACCTATCATATAAGCGGGTGTTAGTTTTACTTTAGGTTGGGCTGATACGGCAAAAAGCTCATCTGTTAATAAAAACCCTATCGTAATACGTTGATACCATTTTAAGTGGGCTACATGAGGACGTAAGGTCAATCCATATAAAAGATGTTGTGCTGTAATAAAAAAAACAGAAACAATAATGGTCAGCATTCCTGCGCCAGAAACCACTAATCCCAGCGTGACGAGTTGTGCAGCTCCTGCAAATATAATTGCAGACATTCCGACACTTTGTGCAAAGGTTAACCCTGCATCAACGGCCATTGATCCTGCTAATATTCCCCAAGGGATAACTGCAAGGCATAAAGGCAAAACATGCAAAGCACCAAGGCAAAAAGCACGCATGACTTGCCTATCTTCATTATTATTTTTAATTTTTTCCATTTACCTGTCTTCACTTCTAATTCATTAATTCTATGGAGAATGATTATCAGTCAGTAAAGATAAATGGGATTGTATAAAATTGCTATTAAAAACCTTCATCGGTATAACGTGAAAAAGGTTGATGTAAATATTCCGCTTGTATCATCAACACGATACTGATGATTTCCTGAAATTACTTAACCTTACTCATGCCGTTGATGAATCTTTGCTGGAACAAATAGTTGATGTGATCCTAAATTTGTCTGGTTAATTAATCCCATAATCAGTCGAAAACAGTGTGAGGCTAACTCTGGGTTATTTTGAGCAATAGTATCTATTGGTATTGATAATGAATCATAAAGATAGTGATCATCAAAACCCGCTAAATAGACCTCATTTTGCAGATGTTTATTTTGGCTTAAATAGCGTAATACCCCCTCTAATAAACCACAGGCAGAAGTAAAAAAGAACTTAGGCGCGCGCCCTAAAGAAGCACACAAAGAGCCAAACATTTCATAGCCGGAACTTGGGTGGTAATGCCCATGAATGATCCACTCTGATTTCAAATTGATATTTGCTTGTGATAGCCCTTGCGTGAAACCCAAAAGGCGATCGCTAGTCGGTGAAAGCGTTGATTGTCCACCTAAAAAGTAAAACTCATCAATACCTTTTGTTGAAGCTATCTCAGCAATAAGTTGCTGTGTCGCGGTTGTTGAATCTGTGACAACAAAAGGCAGAGTTGTTCCTTCAAAATAACGGTCGAACAACACGACGGGAATTTGTTGACTTAAACGCTGATACTCAACATCACTTTGTAAACATGACGCGACAATCAAACCCTCTATTTGTCGTGATAATAGATGCTCTATCACCAGCGCTTCTTGAGCGGCATTTTCATCCGTACAGGAAATAAGTAACTGAATACCCGCTTCTCTACATAATATTTCTAGCTCATAAGCTACGGAAGCAAAACCATAGTTAGTAATATCAGGGATCACTAATCCCAATGCATAACTACGGTTATCACGTAAAGAGCGCGCATGAATATTAGGTTGATACTGATATTGTTGAGCAATAGAGGTAATACGCGCAATAGTATCATCCGCAACGCGCATCTCTTTACCTCGACCATTTAGCACCAAACTTGCGGTTGTTTTTGAAACGCCGGCTAATTTTGCAATATCGGTGATCGTGATACGTTTTTGTTTTTTCACTGTTATTCTACTTAATGTCACGTTAGCTGAACGTAAACTGTTTTATCGTTTATAGAGTCGTCTTTAACTAAGTGATGCATACTTTAATTGCCAACTCGTGAGGTTTATCGTGTCTTTCCCCAAGAAACAGATTGTCTGTTTTTCTGAAGGGAAAAAGCGACTACTCATCACACCTGCACCGTGATTAAAGAAAATTTCCACACTAGAATGATCACATAATATTTGAAGATGTTTTATATCGCCAGACCAGAAACGTGATTGCCATTCCCCGTTTTTAACACTACGGCGTTTTAACACAGCTTGGTTATTTTCAATGAGTAAAGCAAGATTATCAGAAAAATGAATAGCCAGAGAGCCAAATAACTCGACTTCAAATTCAAACGAAAATCCGTGAATGTCTGGTGCATCATCGGCCAAACCTTGCCAATATACGGGCTTTTGTCTGAGTTGTTGTAATTCTTTTACGGGTTGTTGATAAAGCTTATTTTCTTTTATGTGCAATTCACGAGGGCATGTCATTTGATGTATCCAACCATTTGCAATGGTTGGTTGATACATTTCCTCGCCATCAGGAACCCCCATCCAACCAAATAATAGACGCCTGCCATTGGCTACTGTTGTTTGAGGCGCATAAAATTCAAAACCGGCATCAAGCTCAATTAAATCGCCATGTTGGAATGGTAAGGTTGAATAATCAAAGCTTCCTATTAAATAAGCACTAGGATGTGAATTTAAAAATCGCTGTTGCTGTTTTTTGATTCCTTGAGGGCACGTTAATAAAATAAAATGTCCATCGAGCTCGAAGAAGTCTGGGCATTCCCACATATAACCCGCATCATGTAAGCCCCCTAAATGGCTTCCGGCTAACTCGCCGACTAATTGCCATTGGTATAAGTGAGAAGCGCGATAGAGTAAAACCTTCCCCTGTTTATCTTGCGTTTGAGCCCCTAACACCATGTACCATAAATCGTTATATTGCCAGATTTTCGGATCACGAACATGACCACTGTAACCATCTGGAAGCCCTAAAACAGGCCCTAACTTATCAAAACCTCCCTGCTTATTTTCTACGGCTAAACATTGCCAAGCCGTACGAGATCCATCTTTAAATTTTACATTGCCAGTATAACAGAGCGTTAATTGTCCTTGATGGATCACTGCACTACCAGAATAACAGCCATCTTTGTCATAAAATTCATCAGGCAATAACGCAATAGGTTGATGTTGCCACGTAATAAGATCCTTTGAGCGCCAGTGCCCCCAACATTTATTTTTATGCTCACAAGACAAAGGGTTCCACTGATAAAATAGATGATAATATTCACCATCAAAACAAAACCCGTTGGGATCATTTAATAATCCGGTTACTGGCGCTAAATGCCAATGTGGATAATATTTATCTTTAGTGGCATTAGCACTATTACGCATAACAGCTTGTAAAATTGCAGATAACCCTTCGCTTTTTGTCATTTATGCGGACTCCACTTTATATTTCAATAAAAGAGAAAGAACAAAAGCCGTTAAGAATGCAATCGCTAAACCAATAACATAATTAATTATTGAACCTGCTTGTACAATTGCAATACCTGGAATAGCAGTAAGACCTACGGCTGTCATATAAACATGGGAGCCCACAACCCAAGCGCCTCCCGCGGCACCGCCAATCAATGCAGCAATAAAGGGTTTTCCATAACGTAAATTAATCCCGAAAATTGCCGCTTCTGTAATTCCTAACATCGCGGAGAAACCCGATGGGATGGTAATCGCTTTAATTTTCGCATCATTGGTTTTAAACCAAACGGCAATACAGGCACCTCCTTGCGCAATATTAGCCATTGCCCATATAGGTAATAAGAAATTAACCCCAATATTAGGATTACCTAATAGACCCGCTTCAACCGCATGAAAACTATGATGAATTCCCGTAATAACAATAACAGAATAGAGCCCACCAAAAATAAGTCCTGCAATCCAGCCTGCCTGCGTAATTAACGTACTTAGTATTAATGAAATACCATCACCCAAAAGACGACCGACAGGTCCAATCACTAATAACGCAACAAAACCTGAAATAATTACCGTTAAAAATGGTGTGATAATTAAATCAAGAGCATTAGGAACAACTTTACGTAATTGTTTTTCCAGTACACTCATAAACCAAACCGCCAGTAATACTGGGAACACGGTTCCTTGATAACCGATCATAGCGACTTCTAACCCAAAAAAATTCATGGTATTAAAGCCAGCCGCAACGCCCCACGCATTAGTTAATGCGGGATGCGTTAAAATTCCGCCTAATGTCGCGCCAAGATAAGGATTTCCACCAAATTCTTTTGCCGCAGTAAAACCAATAAGAATGGGCAAAATAATAAATGCCGCAGAACTACACATATCAAGCATGATATAGAGTGCATTATCAGGACTGACCCACTGGTTAGTTTTCATTAATCCCAATAATCCCATTAATAGACCGGAAGCCACAATGGCAGGAATAATAGGCACGAAAATATTAGAAAGGAGTCTTGCTATGCGTTGAAATGGATTGAGTTTTTTAGCTGCAATATTGGCTGCTTCAGATTTACTTGATTCACCAATGCCCGCCGCCGCAATAAATGCCGCATGCACTTTATTGACTAACCCAGTACCAAAGATAACCTGAATTTGCCCTGCATTACTAAAACACCCTTTTACCCCCTCTAATTTGTTTATTGCTTCTTTGTCTGCTTTGGCGTCATCAACAAGAACAAGTCTTAAGCGCGTAGCGCAATGTGCTGCACTGGCGATGTTTTCAGCACCACCTAATAAAGGCACTAGCTGGTGAGCAACTTTTTCAATATTCATCATAGCCTCTGTCATTCTTTTTTATTTACGTAGCGAGTATTTAGTTTAATTGCAAAAAACTAAACCGGTTTAGCTAATGGTTAGATTAAATAAAAATCAATTCAAGATAGCAATAGAAACGCCATCAAAGGGCATTTAATTGTGATCTAAGTTACAAAAAAGCACATTTATTAATCATATTTTGACTTTTTTAAAAAATTAAAAATAACGAAAAGCTAAACATATTTTAATTTTTTGTTTAGCAAACTGGGTTAATGGGGTGTTAGATAATTATAGCTTCTAGAAAGGATAAGTAAGCATCAATAAAAGTGACTATTGAACGAGCAAAATCATATAGATAGAAACAAATAATCAGACTTAAAAAATGTTACTGATAACATCAAAATACTTAATTAATCGATATATATTTATTTATATAAAGATGTTAATCAAATGATTAAATACAGCTAATACAAAAACTTAAGATAGGCTTAAAAACTGCTAACGCTTGTAATAAATCACTTTTCTTTGATGTAAAGCAACTACAACTTTTAGGAAATACGTAGTATCCACATTAACAGTTGGGTTTTATTGCCTACGTTAAAATGCTTATTTTTTAACAACAATAACAATAATTATTTCTTTATAAGCTTATTAGCTTCTGCTTTTTCTTTAAATATAAATAATCAAGTGAGTAATGTATGAAAAACATCAAAGAGATGGCGTTACTTTCCACTCCCTTATCTCGCCGTCGTTTTGTAAAAACAGGTGCAGCGGGTGGTTTAGCAATAACCGCAGGTGGATTATCACTCCCTTTTCATCAAGCCGTTGCCTCAGAAACTCCCTCAACAACAAACAGCGAAAAAGTGGTATGGAGCGCCTGTACGGTAAACTGTGGTAGCCGTTGCCCATTACGTATGCATGTGGTTGATGGTGAAATTAAATATGTTGAAACCGACAACACAGGCAATGATGTCTACGAAGAATTACACCAAGTTCGTGCTTGTTTACGTGGGCGTTCTATGCGCCGCCGTGTTTACAATCCAGATCGTTTACGTTACCCAATGAAGCGTGTAGGTAAACGTGGTGAAGGTAAATTTGAACGTATTTCATGGGATGAAGCCTTTGATACTATTTCAGATACCATGAAACGTTTAATCAAAGATTATGGTAATGAATCTATTTATCTAAACTACGGCACAGGCACCTTAGGTGGCACCATGACAAAATCTTGGCCACCAGGTGCAACGTTAATTGCTCGTTTAATGAATTGCTGTGGCGGTTATCTTAATCACTATGGTGATTACAGTACGGCACAAATCGCAGCAGGTTTAAATTATACCTATGGTGGTTGGGCTGATGGTAATAGCCCCTCTGATATTGAAAACACCAAACTTGTCGTGATGTTCGGTAATAATCCGGGTGAAACACGTATGAGTGGTGGCGGTGTTACCTATTACGTTGAGCAAGCGCGTGAAAAATCTGATGCTCGAATGATTATCATCGATCCACGCTATACAGATACCGGTGCGGGTCGTGAAGATGAATGGATACCTATTCGTCCAGGAACAGATGCTGCATTAGTGAATGCATTAGCTTATGTCATGATCAAAGAAGACTTAGTGGATAAGCCTTTCTTAGATAAATATTGTGTTGGTTACGATGAAACGACGATGCCAGAAGGTGCGCCAAAAAATGGACACTATAAAGCCTATATTTTAGGTAATGGTGCAGATGGTCAGCCAAAAACACCTGAATGGGCAGCGCAGATCACCGGTATTCCGGCTTCACGCATTGTTAAATTAGCCCGTGAAATCGCAACAGCGAAACCCGCTTATATTACACAAGGCTGGGGACCTCAACGTCGTTCTAACGGCGAGCTGACTTCTCGTGCTATCGCAATGCTCTCTATTTTAACGGGGAATGTGGGAATTAACGGCGGTAATACTGGCGCCCGTGAAGGATCTTACAGTATTCCTTTTGTTCGGATGCCAACTCTCACTAACCCAGTAACCACCAGCATTTCTATGTTTATGTGGACAGATGCCATTTTGCGTGGTCCAGAAATGACAGCCACTCGAGATGGTGTTCGTGGTAAAGACAAGCTTGATGTACCAATTAAAATGGTATGGAACTACGCGGGCAACTGCTTAGTAAACCAACATTCTGAAATCAATCGTACCCATGACATTTTACAAGACGATAAAAAATGCGAAATGATTGTGGTGATCGATAATCATATGACAGCATCAGCTAAATATGCTGACATCCTACTTCCTGATTGCACCGCATCAGAACAGATGGACTTCTGTATGGATGCATCTGCAGGTAATATGTCTTATGTTATTTTCGCTGATCAGGCAATCAAACCTCGCTTTGAAAGCCGTAATATCTATGAAATGACCAGTGAAATTGCAAAACGTATGGGTGTGGGTGAAAAATTCACTGAAAACCGCACGCAAGAAGAGTGGCTACGCCATCTTTACGAACAATCGCGTCAAAACTTACCTGAACTACCGACGTTTGAAGAGTTCCGAGCTCAAGGTATCTTCAAAAAACGCGATCCAGAAGGTCATCACGTCGCGTATCGCAAATTCCGTGAAGATCCCGCAAACAACCCATTAACAACACCATCAGGTAAAATTGAGATTTATTCTTCTCAACTTGCTGACATTAAGGCGACATGGGAACTGGCGTCTGACGATGTGATCGATCCACTGCCTATCTACTCCGCTGGCTTTGAAAGCTATGGCGATCCGGCAATGGAAAAATACCCATTACAAATGACAGGATTCCACTATAAATCACGCACCCACTCAACTTATGGCAACGTTGATGTCTTAAAAGCGGCTTGCCCTCAAGAAATATGGATCAACCCTGTGGATGCATCCAAACGTGGTATTAAACACGGTGATTTAGTGCGTATTTATAACGATCGTGGTGAAGTTCGGATCAATGCGAAAGTCACACCTCGTATTTTACCGGGTGTTGTTGGCTTAAGTGAAGGGGCTTGGTATAACCCAGATAGTAACCGCATCGATCATGCTGGTAGCATTAACGTGTTAACGACACAACGCCCTTCACCGCTCGCTAAGGGTAATCCTTCTCACAGTAATCTTGTTGAAGTCGTCAAGGCGTAAGGAGTCTGGTTATGTCAACGCAATATGGTTTTTATATTGATTCAAGTCGTTGCACCGGCTGCAAAACCTGTGAACTGGCGTGCAAGGATTTTAAAAATTTATCCCCTGAAGTCAATTTCCGCCGTATCTATGAATATGCTGGTGGTGATTGGACAGAGCAAGATGGTGTTTATACACAGAACGTTTTTGCTTATTACTTATCAATTTCATGTAACCACTGTGACGATCCAGCTTGTGCCAAAGTTTGCCCAAGTGGTGCAATGCATAAGCGCGAAGACGGCTTTGTCGTGGTAAATGAAGATATTTGTATCGGTTGTCGTTATTGCCATATGGCTTGCCCTTACGGTGCACCACAATTTGATGAAGTCAAAGGTCATATGACCAAATGTGATGGTTGCTATGAACGTGTAGCAGAAGGCAAAAAACCGATTTGTGTTGAATCTTGCCCACTGCGTGCATTAGATATGGCACCGATTGAAGAATTACGTGCTAAATACGGTGATTTAGCTGAAATTGCCCCACTTCCTTCAGCAAAATATACCAAGCCAAATATTGTCCTTAAATTAAATGCCAATAGCCGTCCTGTGGGTGATACCACTGGTCATCTGGCAAACCCAGAGGAGGTGTAAGATGGTGGGATTGCATGAATGGCCACTCATGTTTTTTACCGTTATCGGTCAAAGTGTTGCTGGCGCCTTTATTATTATGGGATGCGCTATTCTTTCGGGTAAGCTCTCTGCCGAAATGAATCGGAAAGTGCATTACAGCATGTTTGGACTCTGGGCATTAATGGGAATAGGCTTCTTATTATCCATGATGCATATGGGAACTCCATTACGTGCATTTAACTCATTACTTCGTCTTGGTCACTCATCATTAAGTAATGAAATCGCCAGCGGTTCAATTTTCTTTGCACTGGGGGGAATTTACTGGTTACTGGCTGTACTGAATAAAATGCCGGCGGCATTAGGCAAACTATGGGTTGCACTGGTTATGGTATTAGCCGCATTATTTATTACGGCGATCTCTCGTGTATACCAAATTGAGACTGTTCCAACTTGGTATAACAGCTATACCACCTTTAATTTTGTGCTGACAGCCTTTATCGCGGGTCCTATTTTAGCCGCACTCTTAATGCGTATAGCAGGATTTAACCTAAACTGTGTCAGTGCATTGCCATTAATCAGTGTTATCGCCATTGTTGTGAGTGCGATAGTAGCAACATCACAAGGTTTTGAATTAGGTTCTATTCAAACCTCTGTGCAAAAAGCGGTAGATTTAGTCCCTAACTATGGTGCGCTTATGGGCATTAAATTAGTGGCTTTAGTCTTAGGCTTGAGTTGCTGGATTGCCCCACTGCTACGTAAAAATAATCCTTCTGTTGCTTTGTTAGCATTGGGCTTTATTTTCGTGTTTGCAGGTGAGTTTATAGGACGCGGTGTGTTCTATGGTTTACATATGACTGTCGGTATGGCAGTCGTTGGTTAATTAATTTCTCACCCTGATAAACCGCCGTAATAGTTAAAAAGCCCACTCTTTTTATCTGTTATGGCGGTTTTCCTTTTATATTACGGTATCGATCTTTTTTAATCTTCGTCATTATGTTTAGATAGAAAATCGCATATAGTAAAGACAATAAATCTAAGCGGATTATAAAAATATTATGGAACAACAACTTATTACTGATATTTCTCTTACTGCCCGTATTTTAGGCGCTGCATTTTATTACGCACCTACTGAGAAAAGTGACATTGTCGAGCTGCTGTCTAGTCAAAAGTGGGTTGAAGAATGGCCTTATGGCAATGGTGAAGAAAAACAACGCATTGCTAGCCTTCTTTCACAAACCACATTAGCGGAAGAAACGTTAGCACAGGCATATCAACGTTTATTTATCGGTCCTTATGCACTGCCTGCGCCACCTTGGGGCTCCGTTTACCTTGATCATGAAAACGTATTGTTTGGTAACTCAACATTAGATTTACGCGAATGGATGCTAGAGAATGGCATTGATATTGCGTTAACTCAAAATGAGCCGGAAGACCATTTTGGTTTAATGGTCATGATGGTCGCATGGATTGCAGAAACTCGCCCTGAAAAATTAAATGAGCTATTAGCAGAACATCTTCTGCCGTGGGCTTATCGTTATTTAGAGAAGTTATCTCTGCAAGGCGCATTCCCATATTATGAAGGTTTAGCCATGCTGGCGACATTAACACTAAAAAACTGGCAATCGCAGTTAAATGTCACTCCTGCTGAAAAGCAACTATTTTGTTGATTAATAAGTAGATAGTAAAAATAACAAACCCTAAAAGGATTGAATGTGACAAAGTCATTTTAACATTCACTTTTAGGGTTTTACTTATAAAAATAGAGAGTTAAGATTGCTTGGACCAAACTTGATAAAGTGTAGGGTGTGCTTCATCCTCGGTTTTTATCTGTATAAATTGCAGACCATTTTGTTGTTCCGGCACCTTTCTTAATTCTTGGGCAATAATGGAAGTCGATAATCCATAAGGCTTGGCATCAGCATCCGAATAAGCATAAAAAATCTTAGAAATCCCAGCCATACGCATTGCAGCCAGATACATTGGACATGGTTGTCCACTGGCATAAACAACACAATCATCCAACTTTGGCCGTCCTAATACCTTGCCTGCTTCCCGTAATGCTAATAATTCAGCATGCGCAGTGGGATCATTGGTCTCTATGATCTGATTAACCGCACTTGCAATCACTTGACCATTGTTCACAATGACAGCACCAAATGGTCGTCCCCCAACTTTCACATTATCCAGAGCAAGCGAAATGGCTTGTTGTATAAATTGCTTATCTAACACTATTTTGCCCCCGCTTGTTTAAGAATATTAACGATGTTTGTATAGCCTTTATCTTTTGCTAAGGTTAATGGTGTTTGACCGGAAGCATCAGCAAGATTGACATTAGCCCCACCATTAATAAGTAAAGTCACAATCTCTTCATATTTTTGACTACCATCACCTAAGATAATGGCTTCAATTAAAGCCGTCCAACCTAAACGATTAATATGATCAACATCGACTCCAGCATCAATCAATGTTTTTACCGTTTTGACATGCCCTCGCTCAGAAGCCGGAATTAATGCAGTTCCACCATAACGATTAACACTTTTAAGAGAAGCACCATGTGATAAGGTTAATTCTAAGATTTCCTGTAGCCCTCTTGCTCCCGAATAAAGATAAGGTGAATCTTGAATAGCATCACGAGCATTAACATCAGCGCCTTGTTCAATAAGATATTTTGCAACATCAATTTGGTTAGCATGTGTAGCAGCCATTAAAGGAGTGCGCAACTTTAGATCGCGTTGTTCTATATTTGCACCTTGTTCTACCTGACGCTTTAATTCAGATAAATTTCCCTCTTGTGCCAATGTAACGAGATATGCTTTATCAGAATTAGCCATCACTTTAACCATAAAGATAAATGAAATCATTAACAGGCTTGAAAAGTATAAAAACCATTTAGCCTTTAGATAGAGAGTATTCATTCAATACCTCCAAGAAAGTGCTAATTTTGATTCACTTAATTAGCATACTATTTGAACTTATAATTATATCTAACAAAGCCATGACATTATTTCAACAAATCAATAGGTAATTAACGGTCTATTAAGTCATTTTTATACTTTTTTTACACTTCCCCTATCTCTTTTATCAACATCTTTACAGACCTTTAAGTACGCTGACTAAATCTAAATAGCAGAAGGATCGTTCCAATGTTGATATTCGGTGCTGTGACGTTAGTTGTTTTGCTCACTGCTTATCTTATCTACGTGTTATTTAATGCAGAGGCATTTTAAAAATGGCAACAACGATGTTGATATACCTTGCTGTTTTTCTGATCACACTATTAGTGATGGGAAAAATGCTTGGGTATTATTTAGCTCGCCTTATCGAAGGTGATTTACCTCATTGGGTTACTCAAACCGAACATGTTATTTGGCGTTGTTGTGGTTTTAAACCCGCAGGAAAAGCAATCCAACCGATGAGCGGGTATCACTATATGCTTGCCCTACTTATTTTTAATTTAATGGGGGCAATCTTATTATTTGTCATACTACTTAACCAAGGCTATTTACCTTTAAATCCTCAATTTGCACCTAATATGAATTGGGATTTAGCGTTAAATACCACCATTAGTTTTATCACTAATACGAACTGGCAAGCTTATAGCGGTGAAACCGCAGTAAGTTATTTAAGCCAAATGACGGGGCTTGCTGTACAAAACTTCTTATCTGCAACAACGGGTATTGCTGTCGCTTTCGTCTTAATTAGAGCGCTAACACAATCCTCTTGTACCTCATTAGGCAATGCATGGATCGATATTGGACGCATTACATTATATGTTTTACTCCCTTTATCCATTGTCTGGGCGCTGTTATTTGTCAGCCAAGGCGTCATACAAAACTTTCATCCTGCTGTTTTAAGCCAAGGTCTTGATGGTCAACAACAATGGTTACCGATGGGGCCCGTTGCTTCTCAAGAAGCCATTAAATTATTAGGCACAAATGGTGGAGGCTATTTTGCAGCAAATTCTGCCCACCCTTACGAAAATCCAACATCATTAAGTAATTTTTTGCAGATACTTGCCATATTTCTTATTCCTACCGCCTTATGTTTTGCCTTTGGTCGTTTAAGTGGCACACAACGTCAAGGGCATACCTTGCTTTGGACTATGACATTAATTTTCATTGTTGCGGTTGCTGTGATCACTTGGGCTGAATGGCAAGGAAACCCTGAGTTTATCTTTGCGGGTACGGATAGCTCGCTGAATATGGAAGGCAAAGAAACACGTTTTGGCATAATCGGTAGCGCTATTTTTGTTGCTGTCACAACAGCGGCATCTTGTGGTGCAGTTAATGCTATGCATGACTCATTAACGGCTTTAGGTGGCATGGTGCCAATGTGGTTAATGCAAACAGGAGAAGTCGTCTTTGGCGGTGTAGGTTCAGGATTTTACGGCATGATCCTTTATGTATTATTAGCTGTGTTTATCGCTGGACTCATGGTTGGTCGAGCACCTGAATATCTTGGTAAAAAGATTGGTGTTGCCGAAATGAAATGGGTAGCCGTTGCTATTTTAATTTCTCCCGCCGTTATTTTATTAGGTACAACCCTTGCCTTATTTACTGATGTTGGTCGTGAAGCCATCTTAAATCCAGGTCCTCATGGCTTTAGTGAAGTGCTATATGCCTTTACTTCTGCTGCTAATAATAACGGTAGTGCTTTTGCGGGGCTTAACGCCAACTCACCTTTTTACAACTTATTATTAGGACTTTCCATGTTGATTGGCCGCTTTGGTGTCATGTTACCTGTTTTAGCTATCGCAGGGAGTCTAGCTGTAAAAAAACGTCAGCCAGAAAGTTTGGCAACACTCTCAACCACTTCACCACTATTTATTTTGTTATTGATCCTCACTGTATTAATGATCGGCGCGTTGACTTTTGTTCCGGCATTAGCACTTGGCCCTATTGCAGAACACTTACAGCTATTTTGGGCTAAATAAGGAAACGTATCATGAAAACAACTCAACTATTTGACAGAAAAACCGTGATATCGGCTTTCTTTGATGCAATAAAAAAATGCACACCTCAAGCACAATGGCGTAACCCTGTGATGTTTATTGTTTATGTTGGTGCGCTTTTAACGACCGGAATTTGGATTGCTTCGCTATTAGGTTATCTTCCTGATGATAATCACTTTACTTTACAAGTGATGTTTTGGTTATGGGTGACATTACTATTTGCCAATTTTGCTGAATCATTAGCAGAAAGTCGAAGCAAAGCACAAGCAGCTAGCTTACGTGGCGCGAAACAACAATCCAAAGCGATGCGTTTACATCACGCAGACATTAATGCTCCGAAAGAAATCGTTGACTCTTTCTCATTGCATAAAGGTGATATCGTTTTAGTCAATGCTGGCGAAGTCATTCCTTGTGATGGTGAAGTAATAGAAGGTGGCGCCTCTGTTGATGAAAGTGCAATTACGGGCGAATCAGCGCCAGTGATCCGTGAGTCAGGTGGTGACTTTTCTTCTGTAACGGGAGGAACTCGCGTATTGTCAGATTGGCTGATTATTCGTTGTACAGCTGAGGCAGGTAATTCATTTCTCGACCGCATGATTGGAATGGTAGAAGGTGCGAAGCGTAGAAAGACGCCGAATGAAGTTGCTTTAACTATCTTATTAACCGCACTGACACTTATTTTTTTATTGGCTTGTATTACCCTCTACCCATTCAGTGTTTTCGCTGTTGAATTTCAAGGGCATGGCGATGTTATTTCTGTTGTAACTTTGATTGCTTTATTAGTGTGTCTTATTCCTACCACGATTGGCGGTTTACTTTCATCAATTGGTGTGGCGGGCATGAGCCGTATGCTGGATGCCAATGTGATAGCAACCAGTGGACGAGCTGTTGAAGCCGCGGGGGATGTTGATGTCTTACTGCTTGATAAAACAGGAACGATTACACTGGGTAATCGTCAAGCTTCTCGTTTTATCCCTCTTTCAGGTATTAGCGAAAAACAGCTGGCTGATGCAGCACAGCTAAGCTCGCTTGCCGATGAAACACCTGAAGGTAGGAGTATCGTGATCCTCGCTAAACAGCGTTTTAACTTACGTGAACGTGATCTAGCATCACTTGGTGCTTCTTTTATTCCCTTCTCTGCGATGACAAGAATGAGTGGCGTTAATTTAGGAGAACGCTTGATCCGCAAAGGTTCTGTTGATGCTATTCGTCGTCATATTGAAGTCAGTCACGGCCATTTTCCTGATGAGGTCACCGCGATCGTCGAACAAGTCGCTAGAACGGGAGGAACACCGCTGGTGGTGGTTGAAAATCAGAAAATCTTAGGTGTTGTTGAACTAAAAGATATTGTGAAAGGTGGAATTAAAGAGCGCTTTGCTCAACTTCGCCAAATGGGTATAAAAACCGTGATGATCACGGGTGATAATCATCTTACCGCAGCGGCTATCGCGGCAGAATCTGGTGTTGATGACTTTCTAGCTGAAGCGACACCTGAAGCCAAATTAGCATTAATTCGTCAATATCAGTCAGAAGGTCGATTAGTCGCGATGACAGGTGACGGTACTAATGATGCGCCAGCCTTGGCACAAGCTGATGTTGCTGTTGCGATGAATTCAGGTACTCAAGCTGCCAAAGAAGCGGGAAATATGGTCGATTTAGACTCTAATCCAACAAAATTGATCGAAGTTGTGCACATTGGTAAACAAATGCTAATGACACGAGGTGCGTTAACAACATTTAGTATTTCCAACGATATCGCCAAATACTTTGCCATTATTCCTGCGGCTTTCGCTGTTACCTATCCACAGCTCAACATGCTTAATGTGATGAACTTACATTCACCCGCCTCTGCGATGTTATCTGCGGTTATTTTTAATGCCTTAATTATTGTCTTTTTGATCCCACTAGCTCTAAAAGGTGTGCATTATCGTCCGGTTTCAGCGCACGCATTATTGCGCCGTAACCTCTCTTTATACGGGATCAGCGGATTATTAGTTCCTTTTATTGGCATTAAAATCATCGATATGGTTTTAGCGTTTATTGGGTTTTAAGGAGTTCTATATGCATCTATTTCGTTCATCATTAGTGATGTTATTATTACTCACACTAATCACCGGACTCGCCTATCCTTTGCTTGTTACAGGATTAGCCAACCTTATTTTCCCATGGCAAGCGAACGGTTCACTGATTTATCAAAATAATAAACTTATTGGCTCTGAACTGATCGGTCAACAATTTACACGGGATGATTATTTTAAAAGTCGTCCATCAATGACATCAGAGATGCCCTATAACAGCATGGCATCAGGTGCTAGCCAATTAGCCACATCAAATCCATTACTTCTTAATGAGATAACTAAACGTATCCAAATATGGAAAAAAACAACCCATAATCAACACGTTATTCCTGTTGATTTAGTCACGGCATCAGGAAGTGGACTTGATCCTCATATTTCCTTACAAGCCGCTTATTATCAAATTGAAAATATTGCATATTCTCGCAAACTCACTAAAAATGAAATTGAGCAATTAATAAAAGACAATACAACATCGCCACTCATGTCATTTATGGGTGAACCTGTTGTGAATGTGTTTATGCTAAATCAGGCACTTGATAAATTAAGTGCTGAAAAGCCGCAAAAAGTGAGTACTCAATAAAATGGAACTCGATCAGCAATGGCAACGTCCTTCACCCGATGATTTACTTGCTTCAACGCGAACAACAACTCGTGGACGATTAAAAATATTTTTTGGGGCCTGTGCGGGAGTAGGAAAAACTTACGCCATGTTGCAAGAAGCGCAACGTCTCCACCAGCAAGGTATTGATGTGCTTGCGGGTGTTGTTGAAACGCATCAAAGGCAAGAAACGGCTGCGTTACTTCATGGCTTACCTTTATTGCCACCACAACGTATTCATCATCATGGTAGAAAGCTTGTCGCGTTTGATTTAGATGCTGCGTTAGCCAGACATCCCGCGGTGATCTTAATGGATGAACTGGCATTTAGTAATCCTCATAAATGCCGGCATCCTAAGCGTTGGCAAGATGTAGAAGAACTGTTGGATGCTGGTATTGATGTGCTTGCCACAATAAATGTACAACACATTGAAAGCCTTAATGATATCGTGGGAAGTATTACAGGAATTCGTGTCCAAGAAACGATCCCTGACTATATTTTCGATAGTGCAGATGAAGTGGTTATGGTGGATTTACCGCCTGACGATCTACAACAACGTTTACATGAAGGCAAAGTCTATCTAACCGGACAAGCAGAACGTGCGATTGAACACTTTTTTCGTAAAGGTAATTTAATCGCACTACGTGAGTTAGCTTTACGCCGTATGGCAGATAGAGTTGATACACAAGTTAAAGAGTTTCGAGATAGCCAAGGAACCGCGCCTGTTTGGCACACCACAGATAGTTTGATGGTCTGTCTTGGCGCTCATGGCGGTAACGACAAATTAGTTCGCACGGCAGCGCGTTATGCTGCCGCCTTTGGTTGCCAATGGCATGCGATTTATGTTGAAACGCCTAAGCTTCATCAAATTGGAGAACATAAACGCCGAGCGATTTTGCACTCTTTAAAGTTAGCACAACATCTAGGTGCAAGAACCGCAATCCTTTCTGATAACCAAGCTGAAAAGGCCGTGATCCGTTATGCCAGAGAGCATAATCTTGGAAAAGTGATTATTGGTCAACGTGCTTACCAAAAATGGCAATGGTTAAAACGCTGGATACGGATGCGTTTTGCAGAAAAACTAGCACGCTATGCGCCCGATCTTCATGTTATCAGTGTTGCTCTCAATGATGAGGATATACGTTATAAAACCAAAACAGCACCATTACAAACTGAAAAATGGCGACAAGAGATAAAAGGCTATTTTACAGCGATTGGATTATGTCTAGCGATTACCTTATTTTCTCGCACATTTCTATTAGCACTTGATAAAGCCAATTTGGTGACACTCTATTTATTGGGGGTTGTATTAATTGCGCTCTTTTTTGGTCGACGCCCTTCTATTTTTGCGGCATTAATCAACGTTATTAGTTTTGACTTATTTTTTGTACAGCCCCACTTTTCACTTGCTGTACTCGACATGCAATATTTGATCACGTTTACCGTCATGCTGATTGTCGGATTAGTGGTCGGTAATTTAACGGCAGGTATGCGTTATCAAACTCGCGTCGCACGTTATCGAGAACAACGCACTCGCCACTTATTTGAAATGACGAGAGAACTGGGTCGAGCGGTAACGTTACAAGATGTTGTTCGTACCAGTTACCATTTTTTATCAAGCGCGTTTGATGCCAAAGTTTGCTTATTACTCACCAACAAACAAGGTGAACTGACGCCTTTTCATGCACAAGGCATGGGGAATTTACCTATTGATAATGCCATTGCACGCTGGTGTTGTGATAAAGACCAAATTGCAGGTGCAGGCACAGATACTCTGCCAAGTGTGCCTTACCAATTACATCCGATTACCGCTTCTCAACAAGTTTTAGCGATTTTAGCGATTGAACCGAATAATCTTCGCCAACTGCTTATTCCTGAACAGCAGCAACTATTGCAAACATTTAACGGTTTGATTGCTAATGCCCTCGAGCGATTACAACAAGCTGAAATTGCAGAACAATCTCGAATTAACATCGAACGAGAACAATTAAGAAATGCATTATTAGCCGCACTTTCTCATGATTTAAAAACACCGCTTACGGTGCTTTTTGGACAATCAGAGATTTTGCTTCTCGATTTAAGCGCTGAAGGTTCATCCCATACAGAACAAGTTAACCAAATTCGACAGCAGATCCTTACAACCTCACGGTTAGTCAATAATTTACTTGATATGGCGCGTATTCAATCCGGTGGTATTCAAGTAAATTTACAATGGAATTCATTGCAAGAAATAACGGGAAGTGCCATTCGTTCTCTCTCTTATTTACTTGATAAGCATCCATTACAAATTGATATTTCTGCTGATTTATTGCTTTATTGCGATGGTAATTTAATTGAACGAGTTATCACGAACTTACTTGAAAATGCAGTGAAATATACAACATCGAACACAAAACTCGGAGTAAAAGCCTATATTGAAGCCCCTAACATTCATGTTGAAGTGTGGGATGAAGGCAATGGTATTCCAACTGACCAACTACACCTTATTTTTAATAAATTTTCACGTGCAGTAAAAGAATCCGCAATTCCTGGTGTTGGATTAGGTTTAGCGATATGTAGCGCAATTATTCGCTTACATGAAGGTGAAATTTGGGCTGAAAACAATAAAAAAGGTGGAGCAAGTTTCCACTTTGTTTTACCTTTAAAATCACTCCCTGATATTGATGAGATTGAAATAAAACAGTGACTCCATATAACATTTTAATTATTGAAGATGAAAAAGAGATCTTACGCTTTGTTCGGCTTGCTTTAGAGAACGAAGGATTTCGTGTTTATGAAGCCAATGAATGCCAACGCGGATTAATTGAAGCCGCATCAAGAAAACCTGATTTAGTGATCCTTGATCTTGGTTTACCTGATAAAGATGGTCTCTATTTTATTCAAGATTTTCGCCAATGGAGTAGCACACCCATTATCGTCCTTTCAGCGCGAGATTCAGAACAAGATAAAGTGAAGGCTCTTGATGCCGGTGCGGACGACTATCTGACTAAACCCTTTGGTATTAGTGAACTGCTCGCCAGAGTCAGAGCATCACTACGCCGTTTTGTTAAACAAGACACGCAGAGCACACAATTTACGTTTGGCGATATTACGATTGATTGGGTTAATCGTATTGTTACTCGTCAAAATGAAACAGTCCATTTGACGCCGACAGAATTTCGTTTACTCAGTGAATTGGTTAATAACAGCGGTAAAGTGCTTACTCAACGGCATTTAATGCAGCATGTTTGGGGACCTAATTTCGTTGAACATAGTCACTATTTGCGCATTTATATGGGGCATTTACGCCAAAAACTAGAAACCGATCCCGCCTGTCCGGTGCATCTCATGACAGAAACAGGGATCGGCTATCGGTTTATGCCTTAATCTTTTTCATTAGGTTATATTATTAAGCCATCGCCGAAATCGTTTTTCTAAAACGTAATAAAGCCAAGGCGAAAAAGACGGAGCCAATCACAATTAAGATAATGAATTGTGGCCATACAATCGAGAAGTCAGCACCACGATATAAAATAGCCTGAGCTAAGCTAACAAAGTGTGTAGTTGGCATTGTTTGCATTACATCCTGTACGAACTGAGGCATACTTTCTCGCGATGTCATCCCTCCTGATAACATATTTAATGGCAACAATACCATTATCATCAATAAACCAAATTGAGGCATTGAACGAGCCATCGTGCCTAAAAAAATGCCTATTGAGGTTGTCGCAAATAAACTTAAAGTAACACCACACATAAACAGTAGTACAGAGCCTTCGATAGGCACATGCAGTAAAGACTTCACAACTAATACCAGCGACATAGCTGATGCTAATAATACAACTAATCCCATTGACCATATTTTAGAAAGCATGATTTCAAAGGGCGTGACAGGCATAACCAGTAAGTGCTCAATAGTGCCGTGCTCTCGCTCTCTGATTAATGCAGCGCCTGTTAATACTATCGATAACATAGTGATATTATTGATAATTGCCATAACAGAACCAAACCATGATTGCGTCAGATTCGGATTGAAACTCATTCTAACTTCCAAATCAACAGGTAGCGGATCATTGGTTCTATTTTTCGCTAAAAAGGTTTTTGCTTCACCCATTACAATATTTTGAATATAGCTATTACCTAAGAAAGCTTGGCTCATTCTCGTAGCATCAATATTAACTTGTATTTCCGGTTTTCGACCCGCTAAGAGATCACGCTGAAAATTAGGCGGAATATCCAGTGCAAAGGTATAAGCGCCCCTATCTAACAAACCATCAATTTGCTCAGGCGTAATATCAGCGGGAGGTAAGAAATAAGGCATATAAAAACTATTGACAATACGTGCAGATAGCTGCGATTTGTCCTGATCAGCAACGGCAATCGGCGCATGATGTAATGAACCGGGTGTCACCGTCGCTGATGAATAAATAGACACCGTAAAAGCAAACACAATTAACGCCAGCATCGCTTTATCACGAGAGAGACTGCGCAACTCTTTTACGCCTAAATTAAACACATTTTGGATTGTGCGCCACATTTAAGCCTCCTGCTTTTTCAAAAAAAAGACACTCAACCCAATAACTATTGGGATAGTGATAAGCAAAGGAATAAAAGACCAAGGTAAATCAAAAAGGTTTAATCCCTTAGAGAATGTCCCTCTTGAGATGGTTAAAAAGTGAGATGTTGGATAAATATGCCCTATCCATTTACCGATGCCTTCCAGTGACGAAACAGGATCAATCATTCCTGAAAATTGCGTTGCTGGAATTAACGTAATAATTGAAGTACCAAAGATGGCTGCGATCTGACTTTTCATAAAGCAAGAAATGAGTAATCCCATTCCCGTGGCAATCGTAATATAGAGTAATGCCCCTAAAGAAAGCGTTAACATACTTCCTTTAAAACTCACCCCAAACACAAAGATCGAAAGTGCACAGAGCATAAAAAAGTTAAACATCCCCAGTAAGATATAAGGAAATTGCTTACCTAACAAAAACTCTGCTTTAGTGACAGGGGTAACATAAAGATTGATAATAGAACCCAGCTCTTTTTCACGTACCACACTCAACGCACTTAACATTGCGGGGATCATCATTAATAAAAGAGGAATAACTGCAGGTACAATTGCAGGTAAACTTTTTACATCAGGGTTATAACGATAGCGGGTTTCTATATTAATAGGTGACAATTTATCAACCACATTAGTGGGTTGACGCATAGCCATATCAAGCATCCATGTTAAATGCATTGCCTGAATATAACCACGGACAGTTTCAGCGCGATTAGGCATTGCACCATCAATCCAAACACCTATTTTTACAGTGTGACCTTTGGCAACATCCCGCGCAAAGTTAGGTGGAATTTCAATCGCAACTGTAATATCACCACTACGCAACCGCTTTTCCAGTTGGTCATAATCGGTGATCGGCGCCTTTTCAATAAAATACCGAGAGCCTGAAAGATTTTGGCTATATGCCTGACTTAACCCTGTTTGATCTCGATCCATAATACCGAAGCGTAAATTTTCAACATCCAAACTAATACCGTAACCCATAATAAACATCAGGATCACTGTACCTAATAACGCTAAAGTAAGACGTACCGGATCTCGGCGTAACTCCATACCTTCACGAATACTATAACTAAATAAACGCCGTAAGCTGAATCTTTGTTTTAACGCTTTTTCCGCACTTTCATCACTAGATGCGGGAAGTTGTAGGCTTTTTTCATCAAGTTCAGGTGCTTCTTGCTCACCCGATGCTTTTTTAAGGTAATCAATAAAGACTTCTTCAAGCGTATCAAATTGACTATTTTTAACTAAATTTTCAGGTGTATCTGTGACTAATACTTTACCAGCATGCATCAGTGACATTCGGTCACAACGTGCCGCTTCATTCATAAAGTGAGTTGAGATAAAAATAGTGACACCGTCACGTCTTGATAGGTCAACCATCAAGTTCCAGAACATATCTCGCGCAATGGGGTCAACCCCTGAAGTGGGTTCATCCAATATCAACATTTCAGGTTTATGAATAACTGCAACTGCGAGCGATAAACGCTGACGAATACCTAATGGCAAACCATCGGGCATCATTTCTTCAACATCGGTTAAATTAAAACGCTCACTCATTTCCTTAACACGTTGAGGGATTTCTTCTTCTGGAATATGAAAAAGTTTGGCGTGTAATTCAAGGTTTTGTCGTACCGTCAATTCACTATAAAGTGAAAATGCTTGAGACATATA
Organism: Proteus cibi; assembly: GCF_003144405.1. Lineage (GTDB taxonomy): Bacteria > Pseudomonadota > Gammaproteobacteria > Enterobacterales > Enterobacteriaceae > Proteus > Proteus cibi. The sequence continues at coordinate 85,634 of NZ_PENW01000016.1, read as the reverse complement.
GCCAACACGACGACGCGTCTCAATATCTTTAGGATCAACCTCTTGACCAAATAACCAAGCTCGCCCTTCACTCGCTTCGAGTAAACCTGTCAGCATTTTCATGGTGGTTGATTTACCACAACCATTCGACCCTAAGAATCCAAAAATTTCTCCTTTAGGAATACGAAAGCTGACATGATCTACGGCAACAAATTGCCCAAAACGCATAGTTAAATCTTGCGCTTCAATGGCGATGGTATCATCGTCACTTTTATCCCTTGGTGGAATAACCACTTTTTGGTGATCTTTCTTTTTCTCGTCTGGTAATAATTCGATAAAGGCAGCTTCTAGTTCATTAGTATGAGTTTGGGCTTTTAATTCATCTGCATGACCTGTTGCTAATATTTTTCCTGCATCCATCGCAACCAACCAATCAAAACGCTCAGCTTCTTCCATATAAGCGGTTGCAACTAATACGCTCATATTTTTTTGACGCTTACGTATACGATTAATTAATTCCCAAAATTGTGCTCGCGATAATGGATCAACACCAGTAGTGGGTTCATCAAGGATCAGTAATTCTGGATCATGAATAAGTGCACAACATAACCCCAGTTTTTGTTTCATTCCCCCTGAGAGTTTACCCGCAGGTCTATCACGGAATGGCGCCAATCCCGTACTTTCAAGTAAGTCATTGATGCGTTCTGCCCGCTCTTGTTTTGATTGACCAAATAAACGGCCAAAGAAATCAACATTTTCAAAAACAGAAAGCGTGTGATAAAGGTTTTTACCTAATCCTTGAGGCATATAAGCAATACGAGGACAGACGGCTCTTCGATGTTCAACATCATTCATATCACCGTTTAACACAATGACTTGCCCAGTTTGAATTTCTCTCGCACCAGAAATAAGCGAGATCAAGCTCGACTTCCCTACACCATCTGGACCAATTAACCCGACCATTTTTCCCGCAGGAATAGCCAATGTCACATCATCAAGCGCTTTGGTATCGCCATAATGTTGGGATACATGAGTCAATTCAATGATATGAGAATGGTTTTGCGTTCTCATTGTTTGACTCATTGTGGTAATTTCACCTCTAAATCCGTTGGCCAAGATTGGCTGTTATCTAAGCGAATATAAGCACGACCCGGTAAACCTGTTTTTACATATTCAAGGTGTTTTTCAAGTAATTCAGGTGCAATACGCGCTCTTACACGAAACATGAGTTTTAATCGCTCATTATCAGTTTCAACGGTTTTTGGTGTAAATTGCGCGACGCTCGCAACGTAGGTTGTTTTTGCCGGAATAACAATATGAGGCGCTGCATCTAAAATAATATGAACTTCACTTCCTAATGCCGCTTTACCAGCAGCTTCTGTTGGTAAAAAAAACGTCATATAAACATCACTTAGATCGACCATATTTAAGACTCTACCGCCCGCACCTAAAACTTCTCCCGGCTCTGCGACACGATATTGAACACGACCATTACGAGGCGCTTTTAAAATGCTGTCATCTAATTCTGCCAAAATGCGTCTTTCAGTTGCTGTTGCTGCATCCACTTTTGTATTAGCTTGAATGATCCCTGCTTTTGCTGATTCTATTGCTGCAATAGTTGCAGTTTCTTGCGCTTTAGCGGCTTCAACCGCAGCTCTTGCACCTTCTGTTCTAGCAATATCATCATCTAATTGTTGAATAGAGATCGCATTCGTTTTTACTAATGCACGAGAACGATTAAGTCTTTTTTGGGCGGCATCAAGCTCAGCAATACGTTGGCGAACAACAGCTTGAGCTGCAAGTTGTTCACTTTTACGTTGTGATAATGCTGATTCTGCGGTGACCACACTGCTTTTTGCTTGATTTAATTGAGCTTGAACTTCATGAAGTTGTTCTTTAAGTGTTCGAGTATCCATGTTTGCTAACACTTCACCCGCTTTAACAAAATCACCTTCTTGAACTAAAATAGAATCTATTCTTCCTGGACTCTTCGTTGAAATATCAATTTCTGTTGCTTCTATTCTCCCATTACTTTGAGCAAATCCTGAAGGAAGTGTTGATGCTTGAGATTTCCACCAAAAAATTCCCGCGGCAATAACTGCGACGAGAATGAGGCTATAAACAAAAAAACGACTCTTTTTTTGAGTTTTCATATAAATTATTTAACCTTCCTTTAGCCATAAAAGAATACCAAAAATATGTTTATCCGCTGTATGTAAGAAAATAGTTAAATAATGAGACGTATTAGTTTTTTATTTTATATCTATTTAAAAATAGTTCATTTGTATTGATAAAGCGAACGCACTCACTATAAAAAAATGAAATATTAAATGCTAACCTTATGAATTATAAATGTTATGTTATTATAATAGAGCCTTAACTCAAATTAATGTAGTACTTTTATCACATAATCCATCATCTATTTTTGATTATTCGAAGAAACACACAAATTGTATATAGAAAACCCATTTTGTGACATTAAAATACAAATGAAATAATAACAATGCGTTATCAATAGATAATTAATATTAAAGGATAACTTGATTTTTTGATAAAAACTCAATACTCACAACTCATTCAGTCTCTTATTTAACATCATTGAAAGTTGCCTCTATTATATAATTTAGTGAATTTCATATTTTAAAATTTATCATATAAAATAAAAACAAAAAGTAAAAATAGCATTATTATTTTTGTTTTTAAAAAAACACGATTAGATAATTTTTATATTTATCCCTTTATTAAACCTCAAAACATTAAAAATACACAATGCATTGATTTTTCTATTTAAAAATAAAAACAGATTATTACATGATGAAGATCGACAAATTAAAAAGAAAGTTGAGTGTTCAGACCACTTATGTCTTAAACTTTTTATATAGTGATTATTGCAGTTAGTTATTAAAGTACGTCGATGTAATTAATTAGAATTTAAGATCAAGATCGTAAAATCCATATGATGATACCACGTCAATTTTAATTAAAAACAAGAAGGGTTATATGAATAATATTAAGTATAAACTCGCCACAATGACACTTTGTACTCTGTTTGCTACCTCTGTTTTCGCAAATACCGACGCCCCTATTCGCCTTGTTATTCATGGTGGTGCCGGAACAATCACTAAAGATACCATCACACCAGAACAAGAAAAAGAATATAAAGAAAAACTAACTGAAGCATTAAACGCGGGATATGCTGTTTTAAATAGTGGCGGCACCAGCATAGAAGCGGTTCAAAAATCGATTAATGTTATGGAAGATTCGCCCTTATTTAATGCAGGAAAAGGTGCCGTTTTTACTCATGATGGTCGTAATGAACTTGATGCTTCTATTATGGATGGTAAAACTCGTAAAGCTGGCGCTGTTGCAGGTGTCACTACCGTTAAGAATCCAATTAATGCCGCCATTGCCGTGATGGAAAAAAGTCCACATGTTATGATGGCTTCTAATGGTGCTGATCTTTTTGCTAAAGAACAAGGGCTTACTATTGTTGATCCGTCCTATTTTAGAACTGAACATCGTTGGCAACAACTTCAAAAAGCAATAGAAAAAGAACAAGTCGTTTTAGATCATGATGGTAAAACAGCCGCTCTTTTTGTTGATCCTATGATGTACGATTATAAATACGGCACGGTTGGTGCTGTTGCTCTTGACCAACATGGCAACTTGGCAGCAGGAACCTCTACCGGAGGAATGACAAACAAGCGTTACGGTCGAGTTGGTGATTCCCCTATTATTGGTGCGGGTAATTATGCTGATAACGAAACCGTTGCTGTATCTGCAACTGGATCGGGTGAAATGTTTATCAGAACACTAACGGCATTTAATATTGCAGCCCAAGTTAAATATAAAAATTTACCTTTAGAAGAAGCCGCTCAAAATGCACTTGATGAAGTTAAAGCAATTAATGGTAGTGGCGGTGTTATCGTATTAGATAAAACAGGTAACTACACCATGAGTTTTAATTCTGAAGGTATGTATCGTGGCACAATTGGTAATGATGGAAAACCTGTTGTCGCAATTTATAAAGAGTAATTTAACTAACTATTGATTATTTCGCACCCGATTTTACGGTTATCTTCATTATTTTTAAGTCGATAAAAGGTGAAAATCTTGGGTGCGAAAACGAGATAAAACTCCCTTTTCCTCTTCTTATTCTCTTACTCTTTTTCTTAATGCCATTTACCCTATTTTTTCCTTAATTCAACTTGACTGTTATTCACCCTAAAAAAGCTTACATAACAACCTTATTGACGATAAAACAAACAAGATCATCTCTACTTATTAAAATGATCCTTTGAAAAAGTAGCTTTTTTCTTTTTTGGATCTGTTAGAATATTCATCATGGTTATGTTGATTTAATAAGGAAATCACAGTGGAATTTCACCACGACGATCAGGACTTAACACCTGAAACCTCGCTAGTCTTGCCTGAAAAACAAGCATTATTGGATCTAAATGCAACATTCACCTCACCTGCTCATACCAATCCTGCAATGGCATATTTAATGAGTTTAGGTTCAAAACGTAGTCGTCAAACAATGGGATCGTTTCTCACTATTGTTGCTAAGATGATCGGTTTTTCTTCTCTTAAAAATTGCCAATGGGGAGCACTTCGTCGTCATCATATTCAAGCCATTATTGATATGTTGTCCGATGCCAATAAAGCCCCCGCCACGATCAATACTTATCTCGCTGCATTAAAAGGTGTCGCTTTAGAAGCTTGGGCAATGAAACAAATGGATACTGAAAGTTATCAGCATATCCGCCAAGTTAAATCAGTAAGAGGAAGTCGGTTACCCAAAGGTCGTGCGCTAACTAGCAGTGAAATCCGTGCTTTATTTCGAAGTTGTGAAAAAGACAATTCATCAAAAGGTTTAAGAGATGCCGCAATATTAGGCGTGCTATTAGGCTGTGGATTACGCCGATCAGAAATTGTGGCTCTAAATTACGAACATATTCAGTTTCGTGATCAAGCCTTTATTGTGAGAGGTAAAGGCAATAAAGAACGCATGTCTTATATGCCTGATGATACTTGGGATCGCGTTCAATTATGGATCGATGAAATAAGAGGCACTCAAAATGGGGCCCTTTTCACTCGAATTCGCCGGTTTGATGATGTTACTGATGAGCGAATAACAGACCAAGCTATTTACTATATTTTAGAAATACGCCAACAAGAAAGTGGTATTGATAAATTTGCTCCCCATGATTTGAGAAGAACGTTTGCTTCTGCAATGCTTGATAATGGTGAAGATATCGTCACCGTAAAAGATGCCATGGGACATGCCAGTATTATGACAACTCAGCGTTATGATAGGCGCGGAGATGATCGACTCAGAAAAGCAGCTAGACATTTACGTTTTTAGTTTTTACTCTGAAAAAAACCCAATTTAATAAATTAAATTGGGTTTTTAAAGTAAGCTTATTTTTACAGTTTATCTGAATGGTGGTTCATTAAACGTTCTTAACTTGCGAGAATGCAGTTTATCCTCTTCTTCTTTTAATAACTCAATCGCTTGAATACCAATTTGCAGATGTTCGGATACCGCACCTTCATAAAAATGATTAGCCTGACCGGGTAATTTAATTTCACCATGTAAGGGTTTATCTGACACACACAATAAAGTGCCATAAGGAACGCGAAAACGATAACCTTGTGCAGCAATTGTGGCACTTTCCATATCAACAGCGACAGCCCGACTTAAATTGAATCTTCTAGCTGAAACGGAAAAACGTAATTCCCAGTTGCGATCATCCGTTGTAACAACAGTCCCTGTTCTTAATCGCTGTTTTATTTCATGTCCTGGTTTACCGCTGATCATTTTCGTCGCATCATAAAGTGCACGTTGTACTTCAGCAATATTTGGAATAGGAATATCAGGAGGTAAAACGTCATCTAAAATATGATCATCACGTAAATAAGCATGAGCCAAAACATAATCACCAAGTTGTTGACTCTCACGTAATCCGCCACAATGACCAATCATTAACCAAACATGAGGACGTAAAACCGCTAAGTGATCGCAAATTGTTTTCGCATTTGAAGGGCCAACACCAATATTCACTAATGTGATTCCGGGACCTTCTTTGGCAATTAAATGATAGGCAGGCATTTGATATTTCTTCCAAGTTAAATCAGAAATTAACTTTTCAGGATCAACCGTTTCTGCCGTAATTTGCTGAAATCCCGCACAAGAGAGTGCGCAATATGCGCTATTCTTATCTGCGACTTGTTCACAAGCCCAACGAACGAACTCATCAACATAACGATTATAATTGGTATATAAAATATAAGGTTGAACATCTTCAGGTAATGTTCCTGTGTAATGCTTTAAACGCGCTAATGAAAAATCCGTACGCAATGCATCAAAATGAGAAAGAGGTAAAATATCCCTATCGCTAATTAAACCGTCGGTAATTTCATCACCAATTTTAGATAAATCAGTGGTTGGAAAATATTTTGCTAAAGAGGCACTCATCTTTCTATCAAATCCAATGCCTGTTCCATCAATCACGAAAGGATAAGGAATTTCTTGTTTTGAAGCGTTTACTTCAAAAGTAGCATGATAAGCATCAGCAATAAGTTGTAGTTGTTCTGACAGATAATTTTCAAATAAAGCCGGATTAGTGATTGTTGTTGAATAAGTCCCTGATCGAGATAGACGGCCATAAGCTCTCGTCTTATCTTCTGTTTTGATTTCCCCTGACCAATGTACTGTTAATTGAGGATAGGAAAATAATCCTTCCGCTCTCTGTTTTACATCAGGCAATTTTCCGTCTTGTACATAATCAACAATTGCATTACGTAAAGCGTCAACAGCTTTTTGATATTGCTGTTTTAACTCATTAATAATTTTTTGAATTTCTGTATTATGAGGTTGTGACATAAAAGAGCCTCTTATTTATTATTGGTTTATAACCATAATAGCAAGAAGCCCCTTTTATCCCAAATCAAGATTTTAATAAACTATATTCAACTTTACTTTCATTAGTTGAAATGGTGAGTTTTTTCATTAGGTCAGGATTGAATTCAAATTTGATATTTATACTTTCTTCCAGCAAAACAAACCTACTTTGATTGTAATTAAATTTAGTATCAATACTGTCTGTCATTCTTTTCTCTGTTTCATTTTGATACTGATTTAATGCAACCTCTAACTTTTCCTTTGATACAGGAGCATCGACAAAATTTTTCATATATAAATTCATAGAATTATAATCAAAGTCGTTTAAAATCTGATCTGATATATCACTCACTTTTTTAATATCAGGCTCGGTAATTTCCTTTTTATTGTTGACCGTTATAATGTATGAATTACCTTTTTGTTCTATATTAACAGATGTCTTTCCTGTAAAGGGCGAATACATTGAAGCAATAGGATCATATTTTTCAAAAGAATCTTTTATCATTGGGAAAATACCTTGATTGAGCAATTCAAAAATAACCATAGTATCTTTATTATTTAATAGTTTTAATTTTTCCTCTAATGAAGTAATGCCAGATATACGTTCATTGTTGAATTTTAAATCATATCTTAAAATATCTTTTTCTACCTGTCCCCTAAGCTCTTCGTAATTATGCTGTTCTGTAGAATTATATATATGATTGATTAATTTTTCAGTATCAATGTTAACTAAATATTTTTCACTATTTATTTTCAAATAATCGTATTGATCATTGAATGTTTCTTTTGCTTTAAAGTCATTAAGATTAAACCCTCTTTTGTCAAGAGGATTTTTTTTATCATCAATACATTCCATAAGAATTGCTCTAAATGCAATAAACTTTTCCTCATAATCATTGATATCATTACTTAATGCAGACAATTTATAATAATTATTAATAAATGCATCTAGTTCTTCACTACTATAGTTTTTTAAATTTAAATTGAGTTCCTTATTTATAGCGTCAACAAATGGAGTGATATCACTACTTGATTCAATAGTTTCACCATTAAAATCAATAACATAAGAAATGCTATTATTATTTGATTTATATTGAAAATTATTTCTATACTGTTCTCCCGCAAGTTTCTTTAAGTAAAAGAAATCTCTATTTTTTTCTAGCGCTGTTGTTTCTTGGCTAAAATAAACATTATGAATTAAGGTTAATACTTTTTTTTCCTGACTAAATCCAAACCAGTCTTTTATTTTTCCCCAAATAGTCATTACATCAGATGGTGAGTTATCTACTAATTTATTTATTTTTTTCTGACTAATATTCGCATTTAAAATTTTCATACTTGACTTTATTTCCATTTTAAACAAATGAAAAATAAAGATAATAAAAAATAAAATATTTTAATATAAAAAAACGTCACAAAATCATGAGTAATTAAATATAAATAATATTTCACTTTTAAAAAATCATCCTGATAACAAGCTTAATACAATAGGCAGTGTAATTGCTGCAAACATTGTTTGAGAAGTAATAATTCCCGCCATTAACTCAGAATCCCCCCCTAACTGTCGGGTTAAAATATAAGAAGTTGGGGCTGTTGGAATAGAAAAGAAAATAACCAGAAGCACCATAACTAATGAAGATAAATCTAAAAAATAAGCAACACTATACGCAATGATTGGCACAATAAGTAAACGAGTAACAGTATTAATACCAATCATTTTACTTTCTGCTTTTAGTGTCGATAAATGTAATGCCGCACCAATACAAATAAGCCCTAATGGCAAGCTGGTTGCAGCTAACAGTTTGAGAAACTGATCGCTACCGAAAGGAAGCCCAATCCCTGATAGATTTATTATGATCCCAATAACACAAGAGATGATTAAAGGGTTTTTTATGATAGGTACTATTAGTTGACGCAAAGTCACATTTTGTCCCGCGGTTAAACAAAGCACTGAAGTGACATTGGATAATGGAACTAGCGTTGCCAATATTAATGCGGCTATTCCTAATCCTTCAACACCAAATAGATCAGCGACAATTGCTAAACCTAAATAAGTATTAAATCGAATATTGCCTTGAACAATTGCACCAAAACGTCCAGCAGCCCAACCTGTGATTTTTTTCAATACAACGCATAATAGTGTAACAATAATCACTACAGAAAAAATAGCCCCAGCTAAGTGGGGTAATTGAGGATCAGATAAAGGTGCATTTGCTAGGCTATTAATCAGTAAAGCAGGAAAAAGTAAAAAATAATTTAATTTTTCAGCCCCAACCCAAAAAGCAGGCTCGAACGTTTTATTTCTTCTTAAAATTGCACCTAGCGCAATTAACGCAAATAAAGGCCATAACGTTAACAACACATTTTGCATAATATTTATCCTAGAGATATCGTGATACTTTACAATATCGCAACATCATGCGGATTGCTATTTTATGTTATTAGTATAAAAGCTAATTCAAAAAATGATGAAAATAAGTTTATATCGCATTTTAAGAATAGCTTTTTTAGTATTAGTCGATTATAAAGATCATCCTTTTAAGATGATTAAAATACAAACAACTAATCTAAATCAATGTACATACGGTAACAATGTAAATTTGCTTTCGCTAAATCAGAATAATACTCACGTTCTTCTAATGCTTTAAAACCCTGCTTTAAATAAAATAATACCGCATTAGGTGTTGCATCTAAAAATAATTTAGATTGCCCCCTCTTAATTGCCTCATGTTTCAGTTGTTTTAAAATGAGTCCTGCAAAGCCTTTCCCCATGTATTCAGGTAATGTAAAAATGGCTTCTGCAAACCCCGTTTTAACATCTAAAAAACCCGAAGCAACCGGAATATTGTATTCTTGAGAATCAATCACATAAAATGGATTATCAATAATAGCTTGCCGATATCCCGCAGGCATTTCATCAGGAGTCCAAGCGTCTAAAATCTCTGATGGATAAACGTTCTCACACCCAAACCGCAGTGCTTGATTTCGTAAATACCACAACCTTTTGGCTTCTTGTGGTTCAGCGAGTCTAAGTTGAATCATACTCATTTCCATCTTATTCATTAGAATTAAGCGCCTCAAATTAGTGAAATAATTTATTCTAATAATACTTTTTAAATTTTAACTTTTTAGTGTTACTTTTTTTAAGAGCGTGATATGTTTTTGAAGAAGGAATAATGTAAGGAAATCTCATGCCTAATTCAATATTGCCTTCACCAATAAAAAAATCCTCCTCTTTTGTGGCTGGATCTCCACTTCCTTTTTATTATCAATTCATCTCTAGTGCAATTAGAGAAATCTACTTTTCCAAAATTTCACTTATTTACCATAATAGATCTCAAGCTGAAAATACACATCCAAAATTAATTCTATGCAGTCATCGGAACAGTGCTTTTGATGGTTACATTGCATTAAAAGCATTTTCTAACGCTCAAGCTTTGGCTTCGATTCAATTATTAAATAGTCCTTTAATGAGAAGTTTTTTTACGGGTATTCCCGTAGTTAGGAAAAAGGATAGACAACGTTTAGGTGTAAATGCAAATATATTTTCGAGCCCTTCCGATGCCGCCGTTGCACATATAAAGGCAGGTGGTAATTTACTCTTATTCCCAGAAGGCAGTAGTGAGTGGGGTTTCCAGCCATTACCTTATCAACGAGGAGCTGCAAGGATCATTAGAACATTAATCAGTGAGGGAGTAGTTTTTGATATTATTCCTATGGGATTGTTTTATATAGCCCCTGATAAATTCAGTTCAAAAGTTGAAGTTTATATTGGTGAAAACATTTGTATAAATTCACAAAAAGATAATTTATCAATCAGAGAATGGGAACAAAATATTCATATGGAAGTTTCTACATCACTAAATGAAATTTCTGTTAATTGTCCCAATATTGATATTTTTGAGAAAGCATCTGCCTATGCTTTTAATAAAAATAAGGATGGTGAATCTTATGCTAAATCCTTTATTGAGTACCAAAACAACCCATTCCAATCAAATAACGATAATCAAAATATAGAAAATAATTCTCAATTACCCATATTAATTTGGCGTTATATTTCATTTTTATTTATGTATATTTTATTCCCAATATTATTATCATCATTTATTGCGTCTCATTTTGCTGATGCCCGTAATACCATTAGCTTTTTTAAAATTTTAGGTGGCGCAATAGCAACGGCAATTTGGGTCCCCATCTTAGTCATGCTCCTATTCTTTTTCCCCCTATTTATTGGTATAAGTTTAGCCAGTGCACTATTCGGTTTTATCTTAATAAGGAAGAAAGGCGCTCAAATATGTTAACCACGAAAGCCAGGATGCTTTTTAACCATTTATTTTCTCTACAACTGTTTATTATTTGGGCTTTGGGAACTTATGGAAGTTGGTTAACGAATGCAGAAGAAATGCTGCTCCCCATATGGTTAGGCTTCTTTTTGTGGATATTGCTCATTTTTGTTGGATGCAAGACACAAAAAGCAACCTCTCATTCTCGATTCTATTGGTTTGGCTTATTACAACTAATTGTTTGTTGGACTATTTTCCCTCTGTTTAAATCGATTCGCTATGGTTTATACCAATGGAGTTTTGATGATATTTTATATCATTTAGATAAATATCTATGGTTTGGTAAAAGCTTGCCTGAATGGGCAATTTCTTTACAGTCGGGTTGGTTAAGTGAATTTCTTTCTTTTTGCTATTTTAGTTTTTACTTTTTAATTATTGGTAGTGCCCTTTTCTTCTTTTTTAACCGAAATAGCATACTAACTAAAAACTATTTTTTTGGCTTAATGCTAATGTATTTTGTGGGTTTTCTAGGCTACTTTTCTATTCCAGCTGCCGGCCCTTACGCTGCCTTTCCTTCTGATTTTAACTATCCCGTTCACTTTGGTTCAATGACACTGTTTCTGACTGATCTCGTTGATAAAGGCATTACGGGAATGGATGTCTTTCCTTCATTGCATACAGGGATCACTCTTTATATTGTGGGCTTTTTCTATTTTTCAGGTTACCGAAAAATAGCGTATTGTTTATTTCCTATTCTAATAGGATTGATTTTGGCAACGGTCTATTTGCATTACCACTATGGTATAGATGTTATTTTCGGTACTTTACTTGCATTATGCGTGCTTTACATCACTTGTAAAAATAATAAGGTCGAATATGGAACTCATTTATAAAATTAACGAACCAATCGCTTCTGAAGTCTCTATTAGCGGAGGTAAAGGCGCAAGTTTAGTAAAAACCATTCAGTCACTGCCCGTTCCTGATGGTTTGATTCTTTCTTGTCAAGCTTATCAATTATTTATCACGCCTTTACTCCCTGAAATTAATCGCTTGTTATCAGAAAAAAAGCAAGAAATTGAAGTCGTTAGTAAAAATATTCGCCATTTGATTTTACAAGCATCGATGCCAGAGGAGTTAACTCATTCATTAAGTTTAAGATTAAATGAGCTCCAATTAAATAATACAGCGTTAGCTGTAAGATCTTCTGGAACATTAGAAGATATGCCTGGCGCTGCTTTTGCTGGTCAACATGACACATTCTTAGGTATTAAAACGTTACCTCATTTGCTGGATGCTATTCGCCAATGTTATGCATCTTTATGGCACACACACGTTATGCTGTATCGCCAACATTTAAATTTGTCGCATACTCAAGCATCAATGGCTGTTGTATTACAAAGAATGATAAATGTGCAAACAGAAGAAGCGGCAGGCGTCGCTTTTTCTGTTGATCCGGTTCAAGGCTCTCTTTCTACTGTATTAATTAATGCAGCCTTTGGTTTAGGTGAAACGGTTGTTGCAGGTGAAGATCCTGTCGATGAGTTTCTTATTGATAGAGAAAGTTTAGAAATAAAACAAACAACTATTGCTCAAAAAATAAATGCTATTGTAATGGTTGACAATGGTACTGAAATTTTACCTCTTGAACCTCAAAATCAATCTATCCCTTCTTTAACACCAGAACAGTGTAAACAAGTCGCAGAACTCGCTATTTCAGCCGAAAAATATTTTGATTTTCCGCAGGATATAGAGTGGGCATTTCATGACAGTAAATTATGGCTTTTACAATCGCGTAATGTGACACAAATTGCCCCTATTTGGACAAGAGAAGAATCGGCAGAAAGGTTTCCTAATCCTATCACGCCATTAACATGGGATATGTGTGAAGCTGGTTTTCATTCATCATTAAACTTCAGCCTTAATCTTATGGGGCTTCCTTCCTTTAATGGTAAATGGTTTGGAATGCAAGATTATTATATTTATGGCAACCAAAATGCCGTTTCCTTATATAGCAATCGCCTTCCGACATCGATGATGAATGATTTACCTACCCTGTTAAAATCTTTACCTGACATTGCACAAAAATTCAGTTGGGTACAGGAATTACCAATTACTTGGATGCGTGATTTAGATAAATATTTAATCTCTATTGGTGCATTAATGAATGAACCATTGCAGGATAAAACCTTGCCTCAATTATGGGATTATGTGCAAAGAATTAATAAGTTAGGTGCTGATTACTTTTTACCTAATATTGCTATATCCTTAACTCAGCGCTCACTCTATTCCGCATTGATGGCATTACTAAAACTTTTCTTTAAAGAAGAAAAATATGCACATACCGCATTCGATAATTTAATTGCTATGTCTGAAACTAAAACAGGGCAAGTGAATGCAGAACTTTGGGCACTTTCTCGCTATGTTCGTCAGCAACCCAAACTTCTCAATCTTGTCGCATCTGTTGTTCCAGAAAGCATTATGCAAGAGATTGAAGAATGTGATCCCCATTTCTACCAACAATTCACATTATTTTTGACCAACCATGGACATCGAGAATTAGATTTTGATGCATATCATCCCACTTGGTTAGATGCTCCACATATTGTATTAACTCAAATTAAGGCGATGGCTGATTTAGCCGATGATAAACAAACGGATGACCCATTAAGTAAAAAAATTCTACAGTCAGAAACCGAATTTTCAATTATTTCTGATGCTCCTGAAGAATTACGTTTCTTTTTACAAGAAATTATTCGATTAGCTCGTGTTTATACTGCATTGGATGATCTAGAACATTATCAAACCACTCGATTAGCCTTACCTATGCGTCGCGGATTAAAAGCATTAGGTGAGCGATTAGTTATTCGTAGTGTCTTAGATTGTCCAATGGATATTTATTTTGCTAATGAAAAACCTTTAGCCGATGCAATTCTTGCAGATAATCCCACTACGTGGAATCAACTACGTCATCATATCTACCAAAACAAAGCGGGATATTTAAAAGCAAAATCAGTCACACCACAATGGATCTATGGTGAAGATAGTTGTAATGAACCAAATACAAATGAGCATCAATTAAAAGGACTGGCAGGTAGTGCCGGCATTGTTGAAGGTGAAGTTTATCTTGTTTATGGCCCAGAGAATTTTGCCGAATTTCCACAGAATGCCATTTTAGTTGCAAGAACAACTAATCCTGCTTGGACTGCGCTCTTTTATCGTGCATCTGGCATTATTACAGAAAGTGGTGGACCATTATCTCATGGTGCGGTTACTGCTAGAGAATTGGGATTACCCGCAGTCATGGGAGTTCGCAATATCTTAAATATGTTAAAAAATGGGCAAAAAGTGAAAGTTGATGGGCAAAAAGGCATAATTGAGATTTTATCCTAATTATCGGGTAACTAACCGCCTAAATCAGAAAAAGCATCTAAAAGATGCTTTTTCTTCTTGACCTACTCACTTTTTAACTGATTATTTTACTCTTATTTTCTTTCTCTTTTGAGTCTTTATTGATATCGACTTTATAGGCTGATGGTGCAAGTAAAGCGATAAGCCCAGTTATTAATAAGATGGAATACAATACCATTAACATAGATGGTGCATTAAATAATAAGTATGGAGTTAATAGAATAGGACTAACCGTTAAAATCATTGAAATAATAACAGGATACCTTATACCTATATCTCTTATTCGTTGAGATAAAATGAGTGTAAATATGTAGACTTGTGTTATTAGAAACGCCATTTCTATTAGACTATATGGTGTAAAAGAGAATTGATAGTAAAGATCACGTTCAGTAATTAACTCCACTTGTTCGGGATAGAGTGTTATATACCAGCGATCTGCTAAATTCTCTGCAATCAAAAAGAAAATTGACCAAGCAATTTCTAAACCGAAAAAAGAGAGCCTTCCACGTCTTTGTTGTTTCCATTGATAAGCAAGTTTAGCTTGCATCATAAATCCTTTCATTTTTATATCTGACCTTGGTATTGGTTATAATATTACACTTAATGTTTTTATCCAAACCGATACTATTGCAAATTGGTAAAGCACAAAAATACCTTTATAATCTAGTCGGTATTGCGATAATCCTTCTTGTATTAAGAGCAAAAATTAAATTCATAAGGCGCTATCATGCAACCAATTCAAACAACCCGTTCAGCCCTTCTTTTTTAAAAAATCGTAATATAATTTAACAAGAAGGGCTTTAAAATGAACTATAAAAAAATCAATTTAGAACAATGGAATAGAAAAGAACACTTTTTACACTATCGACATAACTTACAATGTGGTTTTAGCTTAACAACTAAAATAGATATTACTGCCTTAAAGGTTGTATTAACTAAAAATAATCTTAAGCTTTATCCTGCTATGATCTATTTGATTGCAAAAATGGTTAATAGCTATCCTGAGTCTAAAATGGCAATAAAAAATGATGAGTTAGTTATTTGGGATAAAATCAATCCTGCATACACTATTTTTCATCCAGAGACGGAAACTTTCTCAGAGTTATGGAGTGAATATTGTGAAGATTGGTGTTCTTTTTTACAAGAATATAATCAAGATCATCAAAAATATAAGGATGATCTTAGCCTATCTGCAAAGCCAAATTTCCCTGAAAATCATTTCTGTATTTCGATGATCCCATGGGTAAGTTTTGATGGATTTAATTTAAATGTAGCTAATGTAAGAGATTATTTTCCTCCTATTTTTACTATGGGAAAATACACTCAACAAAGTGACAAGTTTTTATTACCAATATCTATTCAAGTACATCATGCTACGTGTGATGGTTTCCATATAGCTAGAATGATCAATAAGCTCCAAGAGCTATGCAATGATTTTTCTGGCTAACCATATTGATTTTTAAATAAAAAAATACCGCTCTTTTATCGATTAAGTAAAAGAGCGGATTATTTTTAAACTTATCTTACCTGTTTATTGATCCATTTAATTTCTTCATTAGTAAATCGAATATTACTTTCTCTCGTGGTATCAGTATCTAACAAAATTTTATCTTTAATTAATTTACTGACAGGCACGATAATATTAAAATGATCACCATTTTTAATGCTGTATATTTTTAATGGAATATCATATATCGTTGCAACACCACGTAATTCATTAAATTCACTCCAAAAATAATCACGACCTTCAAAATAGAAAGTTGGTGTTTTTATCGATTTAATATAACGGTATACAGAGCGAACATTAAATTCTTCTTCTTTATTTCTATCAAAAGGTAATTCAACTATCATATTTCCTTCTGCTCGTAATTTAAGATCGGGTATTCCTCCCAAAGAGAAAACAGCCCTAAATTTATCACTATATTCACTCGCTAATAATGCTCTCGTTCCCCCTGTACTATGTCCAACGACATAGATACGTTTGGCGTCAATATAAGGTAATGAGGCTAAATATTCTCTCGCTGATTCTAAATCTTCTAATTCGCCATAAAACATTTCATAGCGACCCGGGTTAGTATTTTCACCACGAAAAGAAGGTATCATCAATACCATATTAGGATCACGAAAAGTAGCACCCGTTTGGTCATTATCAACGGGTTTAGGTTGCCAAAAATAGTCGTCCCCACCAATTCCGCCGTAACCTCCATTTAGCCAGATCACTGCTGGTAATTTCGTTTTTTTATTTACAGGAGGTGGTGTTAAATAAGCGTACATATCCCCTGGCTTTGCTGGATATTTAATCACATTGAATATTTCTGCTGGCGCTTCCCATGGCGGGTCAATATTATCAAAACTGTCGTTTATAATTTCGGTTTTAAAACGCTGATGTGCTTCATATAAAGTTTCATCACGAATTTCAATATTCGCATTAACAGAGAAAGAGCTCGTACATAACAGAGAAAAAAGTAATGCCGGAACAACTTGTTTAAAACATATTTTATTTATATTCATCTCAATCGACTTCCCTATAGATTATTTTAGTGGAGGATAATAGCATAGGTTGTTTGGATTTTATGAATAAGGTTTTTAAGGCAAGCAGGAATGAATGCAGAAAAAAGCATCTCAATTGAGATGCTTTAATTAGTACAAGATTAATTAATTTCTTTGATGATAGTTTGCTTATTTTGCACTGGTGCGAATTAAGTAATCAAAGGCGCTAAGTGAGGCTTTTTATACTGAGTTAATATATTGATATAAAAGGATTTAATCTGTGTCAATGTCCACATATCGACCACATTTCGGAAAGCCTCTTGAAAGAGAGGCTTTTTTGTCTCATGTAAAATGGGATGAAAAATTAATTACAATGCTATACTTAATATCTTATGTTATTAACAATGGAAATTGTTTTTATTTAAAAAAATATTTAACATATTGATATATCTATCCTTATTTTTTTGCCATATAAATAAGTATGCGTTAATATTTCATCATCATAACTTATCGAGGTCATATAGTGAATTATAAAAATGAATTTAAAAATATCATAAAAATATGCAAATTTGTATTTCCAATTATAATTCTTTTATCCCCTTTTTTACTTTTATTTTATTTAAAAAACATTAACTCACATGCTTTTTTTATAGACCTAATAAATGACTCATATATATTTACAATATTAGGGGTTGCATCGATAATAATAGCCTTATCTCTTTTATTTATATATATACTCCCTTCTTTCTTATGGTTCATAACTAAATCTACTAGTAATTATGATTTTGAAAAAAAACAAAAAATAATAAGAGTTTTAAAAAAAAGCGACAAGAAAAAAGATTTTGAAATAAATAAATTTAATTTTATTTTATGTGTATTTGCAATTCCTTTAATTACATTCCAAGTTATTCTATCAGAGTTCAATGGATTATCATTAACGATCGGATTAATACTTTCTTCTGTTTTAGTGGCATTTTTAATTCTTAATTATGAAAATAAAAAACACACATTTTCAAAATGGAAAGTCTGTTTTATTATAATCGCATCAATCCTTGCCACCTCTTATAATTATACATTTATAAACAACAAGTTACAAACCCAATCTATAATACTGATTATTACATTATTAATTATTGTAACTTATCTTTTTCCAGATAGATTTGATAGACCCAATATTACAATGATATCAAATAAAATATCTCTTTTTTTGATATCATTATTTATATTGCAAATATCATTAAGTTTCTTGCTAATAACAATAGAACTAACAAATATTACTGACAACTCACTAGCATCAAATTTAAAACTAATAATTTTTTTAATACTATTATATGTTATTCCAAATAGTATAATTTTATTTTCAAGAAAAAACAATAAGCTTATTTTTATCACAGCTTACGCCTTACTATTACTTACTTCAACCAATATAGCTAACCTTATTACATATAGAGCTTTTGTTTTCATTGGCGTATCAAATTCAAATACACAGTGCTTCTCTATAAATAAATGGAAAAAACCAGAAGAACCATTGATTTTTCAAAACAAAAAAATACATGGGGAGTTTTATATAGCATATAGAGGGAATAATAGTGTTGTACTGTGCGAAATGGAAGACAAAACACAAATAATTGAGTTGGAAATTAATAATAAAGATAAAAAAACGAATCTTTATTGTATTTACGCTCAGAATAAAGATATTACTAAAATAAATTCCTGTCCTTCTAATCAACCCTTATAATAAGTTGTTAATTAATAATTTAAAAAATAAAATATTAAAGCTAAGAAGATAGTGAAAAAAAGCCCGGAACACCCCGGGCATTTTCATCAAATCGCTAATGCCTGTTGGCAATACTTATCAAGATGTGGCTCTACCCGTTCAATCAATTGAGGCTTTGAGATAAACCGCGTTACGGTTTCATGGCTGACGAACGTCGCGCCACAATTGATATTCTGGCACTGGTTATAACGTTCTTTGGTATCGGAAGATATTTGCTGACTACTACGAGTATGCGCGGCATGACCACAAACAGGACAAATCATCATAAACGGGTTACCTCTTTATGATGTGGAAATTACCTGTAATTATACACAGGCACTATTCCTTATCCATATCTATCTCACTGCTTTTAACTTCTAATTCTAACGAGGTGGTAAATCCGCTATTGTTCAGTGAATGGCTCACCATAACCAACGTCCAATTTCTCAATGTCAAGAATGTTAGCCCTGACGATATGTTAGCGGCGCACCGCGTACCACCTCAAATCATGGGATCATTCCACAAAATACTGGAGGCTTTGATGATGTTGAAAAAGCGATTAAATTTGATAAGTATACATTAGATGATGAGTAACCTCACCGAACAAAGAACAATACCACCGACACTGGCGGTATTTTTTACCTGTAAGGTATAAGCATCGGTCTGACTAATAATGGTGACCCAATTCTATTATACCTTTACACCCTGATAAGGCGAATCCACCTAATTTTCACCCTTTCAAATCCGTATTAAATGCGCCTATAATCCATTTTAAGCGCACGTAATTTATTTGATATTTAGATGTTTTTTTCTTGCTTTAATCGCTCTACGCGCTGGAAATTTGCGAGCAATATGTTTTCAATCCCATCAAAACAAAATCGTACTCCCGCCATGCCCGCGCACTAAATGCATCGGTTTTTATGCAGGTATGCGGAGGGTTAGAAGTTAAGCTGGGTATGGGGTTAAATGGGAAATAGGACAAATTTTTATTTGTTCATTATAATGCAATTTTTAGAAATTTAATTAAATACAAAATTAATAATCTCAAACTGAAGGATGTGATATGAGAAACAAGATAGAATCATTTTTATCAGAAGAATATAATTCTGGATTAATGATAGTTGGTGATTGGGGAATAGGTAAAACTTTCTACACTCTTAATCTTTTAAAGACTATCAACCATAACCATCGCTTCGAATCCCAATCTTATGTATCTCTTTTGGGAATGAATAAGATAGAAGACGTTGAAAAAAATATTCACGATAATATAAGGTACTTCAATAAAGATGGAATAGCTAACTTAATAAAAGACACCTTAAAAATTGATAAAAAGCTAAAGTTCAAAAATGCATCAATAGATATAACAAATTTCGTACCGAATCGATTAAATAAAACCATTATTATTCTGGATGATTTAGAACGAAAAGGTAAAAATCTAGAAATAATAGATTTAATAGCTTTAGCACATAGGATAACTCAAAATTCAAGCTGTAAGTTTATAATTATTTCAAATATTGATAAAATAAGTACTGAAATCAGTAGCGAATTTATTACATTTGATAAAATATTTTCCGATGTTATTAGATTCAATCCTGATAATAATGAAATTCTCATGGCTGTCAGTGAATTATTCATCAATAACAATAAAAATTGCAATCAACAAAATTTTAAAATAGCATTTGATGAATTTAAAGGGATAATTAAAGACTGTAAAATCAAAAACATTAGAGTATTATATAAGATGTTCATTTTTTACTATTATTATTTTGAATTAAAACCAAACAAAAATTTTAATTATTTTGATGATTTTTTTGTTTTCTTATCATATTTAAAAAGTATAGGAGTTATAAATACATCATTATATACATTAACTGAAAACGAAGCTAAAATAGAAAATAGTTTAACCTCAGACTCTATTGATAATAGATTAATCAGTAAATTCAAACAATCAAGAATAAATCTTAAATCATTAAAAACAAAAACTATTTGTTTGGAATTACTGAATGAAATATTAAAAAAAAATGATATTAAACTGCACCCTTTAAAAGAAAGACTATACAAATTATTTCAAGAAAACGATACTCTAAATGAACATGCTCATGCTGATGAAATAATTGGTAAAATAGTTAATACTTTTCAAGAAATAACTGAGGAAGAAATAAACTCTCTCATTAAAATAGAAAATTACAATGTTGATATATATACTTTATTAAACTTAATTACTATTTATGGTAAGGATGAAAAATTTATTGATTTTTTCAATCGCACTATAAAAGGTATCATTTCTAATATTAATAAAGAATATAAAATGTGTTTGGAATCCACCTTTGATGAAAATAACAGAATAAAAAACATGCAGACTCATATCAAATTCTTAAAAGAAAGTGTAAGTAACTACAATTTATTAAAGCATCTTTATAATGATTTAAATGACTTGGAACTAAAAACCCAAGATACAATTCAAAATCCTAATGAGATAAAAGACAATGTATTTAAGTTAAAAAAAACAATAACTTATATAATATCTCCTTATGTGTCATCTAAGTTTTATTTTTTTCCCAATAAAGGTCCTTTCAATTTAAGACTCTCTGAAAATGGAATACTTGATTCAAACTATTTTGAAAAAATTAATGAATTAATAGAAGAAATAAATATTAGCGATATTGTCAAATTTATATTTGAAGAAAATATTAACTCTGATTTAATTAAATCATTTTATAAATTTATATATACGAAAGAATTCAACATTAATGATATTATTGAACTTACACAGTTTTCAGAAGAAGAAAAAAAGAATGAAAGTTTAAGGTATAACGAATGCCTAAAAAAATTTGAAAGTGATATTAAACAAACTGTTGATATTATAAAGGATAAGTTTAAACAGATTTTTTCCGAGGATCCTACATTAGAAAGTCGTATAAAAATTCATATTGCCTAATTGTTCGTTTCAAATGATAGCCGTAGTTACGGCTATCATTTACTATTTATAACTTCATCGCTTTTCGCATTTCTTTTGCTATAGCTTCAATAACACTATTACCAAATTGCTTGTATGCTTGAGCGTTAGAAACGGATATTTCATAAGTATCAAGGTAACTTTGTAATACGTTTACCATGATATAAAATTCAGTTTTGTATCCCCTCTCGGAAACCGGTTACATTGGTTACCCCTACCAAAACCTCCCCTACCCCACGGATTAAAAACAATTTCGCTGTAACTTTTTACGGGTTAAAACGGGTTACAAACAGTTATCATGTTGAAAATCAAACTCTGAACGCTCCGTCCAATTAAACATTAAACGTGCTTTTTCAAACGCCGTGGAAGCTAACAGCATAACGATAACGAGCCATATCTCGTTTAGTTAACTTGCCTTTCATGTGCAAGTCATTCCAATCGTTCCTATTATCAACTTCTGCTGGTCTGGCGGCAGTGGCTTTCCAACCATCCTCATGACTACGCGCAACAAACTTCCTCATGGCCTTTATAAGAACCAAAAAAGTTAGCTTTACGATCAAATTTTGATGGTCTATCAATAATACGTTCCCAATATGCGCCCTCTGGTAACGTGAATTGTACCTAAACCATTAGCATGATAACTAGACTCTGAATAAAGCCCCTTTAATGACTCAATATTCTACCCTCTAGCGTGCTGTAAATAGGCATCTTCTGCCGCATTGGGTGCTTGTTGTGTCCTTTGGGTAATGAGTTGACCAATCGTCAAATATATCGGGATAAATTTCTTTTACGATCAATTCAGCACCACATTTATTCTCACGGGCACAGCGCAACACCTTATGGAAAAATGACACACCTAAGGGTGAGAGACGTATTGCTGAATCACTGAATAATCCCCCTGTTTGCCAATTAACCGATAAGCAATTGGTACTCTATCGTGAGCTTAGACTCGCTTCTGGCGTAAAAGCCTCAACGATAAATAGGGATATCTCAGCACTCAGCGGTATGTTTACAGCCCTTAAAAAAACGGATTTCTTTTTAAGTAAACATCCCGTTCAAGGAATATCACGGTTAAAACAGCAAACGACTGAAATGTCATATCTAACAGATAATGAAATTCAGCAATTATTAGCATTATTGGAAGGTGACAACCTAAAAGTTGCCGTTCTCTGTTTAAGCACTGGTGCCCGTTGGGGCGAAGCGCTCAAGCTAAAACGTGAGCATGTGATCCAAAATAAGGTGAGATTTACGTACACCAAAACCAATAAGCCAAGAATTGTGCCAATTTCTCAAGCTGTTGCTGACATGATTTGTACAAAGAAATCAGGATTGCTCTTTACTGAAACGTCTTATCACATGTTTCGTCGAGCAATTAAAAAAGTGAAACCGAGTATGGCATTAGGTCAGGCAACCCACGCATTACGCCATACATTCGCCACCCATTTTATGATGAACGGCGGAAGTATTATTACGTTACAACGCATCTTAGGACACACTAATTTGCAACAAACGTTGACCTATGCACACTTTGCACCAGACTTCTTACAAGATGCCATTCAATATAACCCCTTGAAAGGTAGTACAGAATTACTGGTTTAGAGTGTCCACATATTGTCCACACTTGAACACTTAGGGGCACTTTTCAGCCCTTTTTGATGGTTTTATGTACAAAAAAAAGGCATCTTAAAAAAGATGCCTTTCTCTATAACTTATTGATTATCTTTGATTTGCTTATTTTGCACTCGTGCGAATTAAGTAATCAAAGGCGCTTAATGAGGCTTTCGCACCTTCACCGGCGGCAATGATGATTTGTTTATAAGGCACGGTTGTACAGTCACCTGCAGCAAACACACCTTTGATATTCGTTTCGCCACGGGCATCAACAACAATTTCGCCCATATTATTACGTTCAACAGTACCTTCTAACCACTGTGTATTAGGTAATAAACCGATTTGAACGAAAATACCGGCTAATGCAATATCATGCATAGAATCATTAGTGCGATCTTTATATTTTAAGCCGGTTAACTTAGTGCCATCACCATATACTTCTGTAGTTTGTGCATTTAAGATAACGTCTACATTGCTTAAGCTACGTAATTTTTTCTGTAATACCGCATCAGCTCTCATTTCTGGAGCGAATTCTAATACTGTTACGTGTTCCACTAAGCCTGCTAAGTCAATTGCAGCTTCAACACCTGAGTTACCACCACCAATAACAGCAACTCTTTTTCCTTTAAATAATGGACCATCACAGTGTGGGCAATAAGTGACACCACGAGTGCGGTATTCATTTTCGCCAGGAACATTCATATTTCTCCAGCGAGCACCTGTTGCAATAATTAAACTGCGCGTTTTTAAAATTGCACCTGATGCGGTTTCAATTTGGTGCAACTCTCCTTCTGATGCTCCTGGAATTAAGCGACTAACCGTTTGGCTATCAATCACATCCACTTGGTAATCATCAACGTGAGCTTTTAATGCACCTGCAAGTTTTGCGCCTTCTGTTTTTGGTACAGAGATGTAGTTTTCAATATCAACTGTATCAAGAACTTGACCACCAAAACGTTCACCAATAAGACCCGTATTTAAACCTTTACGAGCTGAATAAACAGCCGCTGATGCACCTGCGGGACCACTTCCCACAATTAATACATCAAATGCATTTTTTTGGTTTAATAATTCTGCAGTACGTTTTTCTGCATTGCTGTCTACTTTGTTAACGATTTCAGCTAAGGTCATACGCCCCTGACCAAACTCGTTACCATTTAAGAATACAGCAGGAACGCCCATGATATTACGTTCCTGAATTTCATTTTGGAACATGCCTCCGTCAATCGCAGTATGTGTGATTTTCGGATTTAAAATCGCCATTAAGTTTAATGCCTGAACAACATCAGGGCAGTTATGACAAGAGAGCGAATAATAGGTTTCGAAATGAAACTCACCGTCTAACTGACGAATTTGTTCAAGTAATTCTTGTGCTTCTTTTGAAGGATGCCCACCCGTTTGCAGTAATGCTAAAACTAATGAAGTAAATTCATGACCTAATGGCGAACCTGCAAAACGAACACCGGTTTCTTTCCCTGGGTTGGTAATAAGAAAAGATGGTTTACGTACATCCGCGTTATTATCTTCACGATAAGTGACTTTATCGGATAATGGTTCGATTTCTTTTAATAACGCTTGGATATCAGCAGAATGTTTGCTGTCGTCTAATGTTGCTACTAACTCAACTGGCTGGGTTAATCGTTCTAAATAAGCTTTCAATTGAGCTTTTAAATTATTATCTAACATTTTTGCACCCTCAATAAAATCGGGTGCCGAAACACCCGATAAATAACTTTTTAGTGGCTTAATTCTTATTTAGATTTTGCCAACTAAATCCAGTGATGGAGCTAAAGTTGCATCACCTTCTTTCCATTTTGCTGGGCAAACTTCACCTGGATGGCTAGCTACATATTGAGCCGCTTTAACTTTACGTAACAGATCTGATGCATCACGACCGATACCTTCAGCAGTGATTTCGATTGCTTGGATGATACCTTGTGGGTCAACAACGAAAGTACCACGGTCTGCAAGGCCTTCGTTCTCACGCATATTTTCGAAGTTACGAGTTAATGCGCCAGTTGGGTCGCCAATCATGCCATATTTAATTTTACCGATAGTTTCTGAGCTACTGTGCCATGCTTTATGGGTAAAATGTGTGTCAGTAGAAACTGAATAGATTTCTACGCCCATTTTTTGGAACTCAGCATAATGGTCAGCTAAGTCACCTAATTCTGTTGGGCACACAAAAGTGAAGTCTGCAGGGTAAAAGAAGAAAACGCTCCATTTGCCTTCGACGTCCTTTTCAGTCACTTCTACGAATTGACCGTCTTTAAATGCCATGTTTTTGAATGGTTTGATTGGGGTATTAATTAAAGACATTGTATTTCCTCCTGTTTGGTATGGGAACTAATGTACCTATTCCACTTGAGAATAGCTAATACATTCCTGCTATCAGTTCAATAGGTTTTACCTAATGAGTTGAAGAAATTGATAGAGGTAGGTTAACGAAATGTAGCGATTAAAGCAAATACACACACAACAACTAAATTGTACCGACTTTCTATTAGCCTACACTTTATTTAATATCCTTAGCTTCAGTAACGAAATACTTATAACAGCATGAATTATAAAAGTAACATTCATTCTCTCATAGATGAATTCAATATTATTTGGCTAATTTGGCAGGTTTAAGAATAGTATAAGTACATTCAAATGCGGCCTTTTGAATACGATAAATATCTTGGCTATCTGTTGTGGATTGAACAACAGCATCGCCCGATTGAAAACGTTGTAATTCTCCCCAAGGCGCTTTCATTGTAAATGGAAGTGTAGACTCAGGCACAATAAAGTAATTCATTTCGATACCCTTTGGAGTAAAAGGCTGATAACCACGAGGATAAGATGCTAAATTAATTTCACTTTTCTCTGTGGCACTATAGCGTTGAACAAATTTAGATTTTCTTACCAAAATCTCCTCATTACCTGTTTCTGGGCAAATATTTTGTACTACCCAATCACCTGCTTTTGCAGGTTCTGAAACAGTTTCAACCCCTTCACCTTTAATAATAGTTGTGATGATCTCACCTTCTTTGGCTGGTCTGGCTAGCACAGGCTTGGTTTTAATTGCAACACCAGTGATCCCTGCTTGCTGAGCTTGCGTAAAGTAAGCGACGCGCTCTTTTTGTGGTAATTGAGAAAGATCATTTGCAAATACAAATGAAGGAATTAAGGTTAAACCTATTAATAGTGGTTTTATTCTATTTTTCTGATAGGTCTTGTCGCTATTTGAATGACTGTTTTGTATATCGAAAGGCATTGAATTATTTCCTGATAAATATCATCTGCACCTAATACGCTAGTTAAGCGTCTGTAAACATAAAATCGATTATGGCAGGAAATAAAACAATGGCACCAGTAAAATCAGTTACCTAGTCGAAAAAAATCAAAAAATCGAGAGATCTCACAACTTAGAAAAGAGAACAGGTAATTAAGAGAAAAACAGGGGTAAATCGTTAAATAAAGCCTTAGGATATCTCTTCATCAAGCCTATTTAATTAAAAGGAATTACTTATGCAAATAATTTACCCTGATGACTATTCAAAAACAGGAAAACCGGATGAAGCGTTTGCACAAGAATATCGTTGCGCTCAGATGCTAAATATTCATTGTGTGTTACTCTCATCAGAAGATATGGCATTAGGGAAATATACGTTTTTACATCCTTTTAAATCAGACTCTCCTGTTATTTGGCGTGGATGGATGCTAAATAAAGACGAATATCAACAACTATACCACGCTGTTAATACGCATGGTGGTCAAATGCTTGAAACGCCTGAAGACTATATCAATAACCATCATATAACGGGTTGGTATGAAAATTGTAAAGAGTTCACACCAAAAACAGTTATCTCAACCATAGATACTGACTTTGAAAGTTTAACTAGCCGACTTCAATGGCCTGCTTATTTTGTAAAAGACTATGTAAAATCTTTAACAACGACAAGAGGTTCCATTGCTAAAAATGCGGATGAAATTAAAGAAATACTAAAACTTATTGCTCAGTTTAGAGGACATATCGAAGGTGGTGTAAGTCTTCGCTATGTTGAGTCGTTTATTAATGATAGTGAGCGTAGATATTTTGTTTTAAATAAGAAAATATTCTCTGCGGATGATGAAGTTCCTGAGTTCGTAAAAAGCGTAGCGCAGCATATAAACACCCCCTTTTATTCCATTGATGTCGTCAAAAATGCAGTTGGCGAATTACGTTTAGTTGAAATTGGTGATGGGCAAGTTTCAGATATTAAAGAGTGGTCAGTTGAAAAGTTGGTTAAGGCTTTTCTCTTATCGGGTCTCTGATATTCCGATAACTAAGCAAACTAAATAAAAATATAAAGACCTCAATTAATCAGCAATATTCTGTATCTTGAAGTCTTTATATAAGAACCAATATCTAACAAAAAATTCTAAAAATAAAGTTAAAATAGATACTTAAAGCGGATACGGGCACCGTAACGATCTTTATCACTGCTATGTACATTAATATCGTCTTTACCATCTATACGTGAATAGTAAGCACCTAAATAGGTTTTAAAATTATCCATATCTAAAATATTAGGCAGTTCATAAGAAGCAAATACAGTGTTGATATTATACTTACCTGGATTGAGCGTTAAATAAGTGTCATTTTGAACACTGCTGTTTTCGTTTCTTTGATAGTAAGCTTTAATATCATTATGAGCATAAATATAACCAAGTTGAAATTTACGCCATAACACATTACTACCAATAGAAAAATCGTTTTCATCTTTAGCATCGAGATAAGCAGCACTTAAATTTGCAACAATACCGTTAATAGGATCATCATCTAAAGTATCCCATTTTACAGTTAAGCCATAACCAGTACGTCGCGATTGATCTTGGAACTTTCCATTTTCATCATCATAGCCATAGGCTTTGCTTACCACGTTCGCATCTATTGCTCCAGCAATAGTTAAATTGTCTTTCTGCCATGCAATAACAGGGCGCATATAAATAACATTTTTGCGATTATCGAGTTTACGTCCATGATATTCATTGTCTTTAAAAACAGAAGTGCCATCTTCAACTAAAGCATTTAACTCAAAATACCAGTCGTTATAGTGTGTGTTAACCATCATACTACCGCCATCGCTACTACGACCTCGCCCTTCTTTCATCATATAAATATAGCCAAAACCATCACCATATAAATCATTTGCTGTATTACCTGAATACTCAACAAATGTATCTTGGTTTAGAGGGAACATGTCATAAGCTTCATAACGGCCAATTTTATATTGCCATTTATCACGTTGACCAAAGTAAAAAACAGCATCATCTAAATTCATTTTACCTGTCATATCAGCCATGGGCTGAACACGAAAACCGGCATAGTTACCGTTTTTTAATTCTCGTTCACCATCCACACCAATTAAAATACGCCCATTAAGTGACCATTTTTCATTATCATCAAAGTCTTTTTGATTGCCGGGCATCATTCTCATCGATGTTAATTGCCCTTTTTTACTAGCAGCATCGATATTATATTCAACGTCACCATATAATTTGAGATCACCCCAATCTGTATTGGTAGAGAAAAACCCTGTACCTTCTTTATTTTTCGTACTTGCAAGCTGAGCGACTTGTTTTTGTTGAATTTCATTAAGTTGAGTTTGTGCAATGCTTACTTTTGCTTGAGCCTCATCAGATTGCTTTTCTAATATAGCAACGCGTTGTTCCATGTTGACGGTTGTAGCATGATCCGTTGCTTTTTTTTCTTGAGAGAGCTTGTTGGAATTAATTAATTGCTCAAGGCGAGCCGCTTTTTGTTCTGCTGCAGCCGCTCTAGCTTCAGCGGCGGTTGCACGTTGTTCAAGTGCATTTAACCTTGCTTCAATCGCACTTATATCGGTTTGTGCGTTTGCACATAATGGCGTAGCGAGTATGAAACTTATCACAGCAGATAATGCTTTTACTTTCATTCGAATATTCCTAAATTTGCAAATGTTGGTTTAACAGGTACGGCAAATACATAACAATCAATTTAGTTGTTCGATTGTTCTATCTGGTGAGCGTATTGTTATTTTTATTTGATGATATCTCTATAAATATCAATCAGTTATTCGCGTCATTATTTCTATTCTTAACAATAAATAAACCGATATCGTTATTGCCTTGCCACTATTTATTGCTGATTCACTTCCAGCATTATAAGTAAGGCTACGTTTGAACTAAGGCACTTATTCTCGTTTAAGTACTTACAAACGTTTATTATTTTGATTCGATATTTAATTTATTGTTGTTTCAAGCATATCTCTGGTTTAAGTTTTCAAATTTTATAATGGATTCACTAACCTAAATAAAATAATCGCTAATGTGGAACATTTCCACAATCATTTGTGATTTTTTTGAGGTTCGTACAGTAACCTAAGAAAAACGACACAAATGACCATCAAAAAAGGAGAGATAAAAGGAAATTACCGCTATTCATTAAGAAAGATATAAACTAAGCAAATGATAGTTATGAGCTGAAAAGAATAATTTTATAACCGTGTTGTGAGTTTCTATAAGTTAGAAAGCTTGCTGTAAGGATAAGTTAATGCGGTGGGGAAATAGAAAAGAGAAGAACTGACAGAGGTTATGCCATTATAACCCCCGTCCATCATTATCATATTCTGCCAGGTTTACGTAACGCTCTACGAAAGTAAGAAACAGGCATTTTAGGGCAAATTTGTTCTTTTACTGCTGGATTGTTCTCTAATTCATCTTTATCTATTTCATTATTTCTTCTTGAGTTTTGTCGCTGAGTATCTGTTTTATTCATCTTCCCTTTCCTCTGAGATCAATGCCTCATTGATAGCTTCAATTTTCTCAACTGCTTCATTAAGAATAGAAGCAATACGTCCTGCTCTTTCCACAGAGAGCTCTTTTAATACTAATTTATGGCGTAAAACGGCTTTTAATTTACCAACAGCAGATTCAATTTCCTCAGAAACTCCCCCTGCGTTTTGAGATAAATCTCTCGCATAAGCTAGTTTTCGTTGGATATTGGCGTCTATATCTTTATGTTCTGCTAAAAATGCAATGCCTTCAGAGGTAATGCTATAGTTTTTACGACCTTTTTCTGCAATCGTAGCAACTAATAGATCTTGCTCTTCAAGCAGTGTTAGCGTTGGATAAATAACACCAGGGCTAGGTACATATAATCCTGAAGAAGCCTCATCTATTTCTCTAATAATTTCATAACCATGACTTGGTTTTTTCGAGATCATACTAAGTAGCAAAACCCGTAAATCACCATGATCAAACATACGTTTTAATTGACGACCTTGACCTTTACCTCTACCACCACATCCACGACCACGTTGTTTTCCATGCCCATCAGAACCATGTTCACCGTGACAGCATTCGCCACGACTTTCATGTCCATGACCGTGTTCACCATGGCAGCAATGCTCACCATGACTTTCGTGTCCATGACCGTGTTCACCATGGCAGCAATGCTCACCATGACTTTCGCGTCCATGATCGTGTTCACCATGACAGCAATGCTCACCATGATTTTCTTGGTGTCGGTTATGTTTACCTTTACCACTACAACGCCCTTTTCCGTGACCATGTCCATGACTACCATGTTCGCCATTTTCAGCACGCTGTTGATAAAGTGAGTTTAATGCTCGAATCATCATAAATATTCCCTCATTGTTTTAGATATATCGAATTTATATAGCACAATATAATCCGATATATCTAAATGATCAAGTTTTAGATATATCTAAATGTATATCTAAATCGTTCACCTTATTAACAACATGATTTATCTATGATTATTATTTTCAAATAAGAGGATTAATTATGAATGATTATCATTCTCTAGTTTGCTTTTATGTGCTATCAGTGAAGAAAAAAGAAGATAATTAATAAAGAAGGATAAAAAATAGGCACTTTTAACTTGAAATTCACCCTAAACAATAAAGCATGTTTAGAATACTTTAAGTGACAGCGTCACCTTTAGCCCAATTAAAAAAGCGAAGATAATGAGTAATAACCCACTACTTCGCTTTTTAACAAAAATTATTTTAATTGTAGGAAATATAACAAAAATGAGATATCGCTACTTGTCTAATGCAGATAAAACCACTTTCTTAATATATTGATATCCATTCTTAATTTGTTGTTTATCACAAATTTCAGTACTTTTTATAGTCAGTTGCAACAAATTTAAGTGTTTGATAGTTTCCCACTCATTACTATCAAAACCGCACTCAAAACAAAACTGCGCGGGTGCATCATCACTATTGCGGGCACAAAGCGTTAATAAACTTAAATCTTGTTTATGATGACTTTTTATCACCAAGTTTTCATAGATTTTTTTATTCAGATCATTTTGCGTTTCTAAGTCCGTGTTTCCTTTCTTTACAATCGCAAAATTTAATTTATTAAAATCAGATGCTGATAAAACACGAATATAATAGTACTCACCTTCTTTTTCGAAAGCACTTGCTTGATTAAAGAATAGTTCAAGTTTGATACGCGTTTCCCATTGAATTTGTGCATATTTACCATATCCAGATGAAGTAAAAGGATAGAGTTGATGCACACTCCACATCGACGCTACTGCTGGTGCGGATTGTATACCATCAATTTCAGGAACATCATCAGCTTGCTCTGGACATAATCTAGGGGGATTTGTTAAAAAACGACTAATACGCGCATCTTTAATACATACTACACCTGTAGGATAAGGAGAAAATCCAGCTTGAAACGGTTCAAAAGAGACTGAATCAGCGAGAGAAAGTTGTGTGATACTTTCATATATTTCTGGTGTCAATTCGAGTAATGGTGCTTCTTTCTTTAATTTCTTACATAAAATCTGATAAGGGATGAGGTCATAATTATCATCAAGAAATAAGCTTTTCATATAACCAAATTGTGATGCATCAATATGGATATAAAAGGAATTGTTGTATTTTTCCTCACACTCTTTTCTTAGTTCAAAAAGTGGTTTTAACTTATCAACACAACCATAAGACGGTGCGCCTAATATTCCTATAACACCAAGAATAGGCTCACCTTGTTCAATCAGACGAAAAACAATACTACGTGTTTTTTCAGTATCTGTTTTAAATGTTTCATCGATAGGCAATGCAATAAGGTTGTCATACCCCAACCCAAGTATATCCATTGCTTTTTTCCAAAATTCAAAGCGGGAAACGGGAACAAGTAATTTTCCTAAATGCATTGTTTTTGTCATGCCCGTTCCTCGGCATGTTAAATGACTAACATCATCAAAAATCCCACGCTCATTAAGCTGTTCACTTATTGCTAAAATATCTGTGACAGACATATTGAATAACTCAAAGGCTTTTTTATCTGCAACTAAATCTCGTGATTTTGGATGGCGAGCAATTGCCATTGGTAATGTTTTTAAATTTCTGATCGCCCATAATATTTCATAACAAGCAAGAGTATGACTTGTTGTGATATGACCAAATGCATCTTCTGATGAGAAACCGATTAATTTACAGAGATCGCCTGTAATTTTTTTTTCTTGTTCTTTTAGTAAGGGGGAATGATTATTAAAAACATTATCTGAATTGTATGCTAATGCAGAAAGATAACCGAATTTCGCCAATTGCATCACTTGCGAATGATGATGTGCGAAATAGGGTTCAATATCAGATTGATGATAACTGTTTTGCTGTTTTAAAGTTTCTAAAATACTTTCATAAGCATTAT
This sequence comes from Proteus cibi, assembly GCF_003144405.1. Classification (GTDB taxonomy): domain Bacteria; phylum Pseudomonadota; class Gammaproteobacteria; order Enterobacterales; family Enterobacteriaceae; genus Proteus; species Proteus cibi. The sequence goes on along the minus strand of NZ_PENW01000016.1, from coordinate 52,548 downwards.
CTACTGCTTTTTTTTCAATAGTGTTACTTTTTAATTTGGCTTCTAAACTCTCACTATTATTTCTTTTCACTTTATTTGCTTTAGAAAAAGAATACTCACTATTCATTAGTATTTTTGCCATCTCTCGATGATAACATATAAGAGTATCAATGGTTCGGGTATGGTATACACGCTCTGTAGCACTCAGACAGGTTTGTTTGTAATTTGCCATCATCGCACCTATATATAAATTTTTATTATCTGTTTTAATGAGAATTGTGTTTATTAATCGTCAATAATTAATCCTTATTCAAATGATATACCACATGATGAGTAAGAATCTTCTTTATTTTATTGATATCAGTTAATATTTTTCTAATTTGATTTAGGTAAATGACACTTTAATGATAAATGATTTAGCTTTATTTGTTAGTTTCTTTAAATTATTATCAATTTTGATTTAAGTTATATTTCTGTAAATGTGATATTATTTTTGCTAAGGTCAACATTTAAACCTATCTTAATCAGAATCAATGAATAGTTGTATTGATTAATGTCTATTAAAAAGAACAGATATTAAATTGCTTATCTGAAATAAGAATTTATTTATTTAAATGTTATTCATTTTTTCTTCAATATATAAAAAAACACATGAAATATGGACATGTGTTTTTCGGAATATTCGCTTTTTAGAAAGTAAAATAAGTGCTTTCTCTTATATCAAATAAGTTTTAAGCACTCTTTTTTTTACTCTTTTCCGTTATAAGACAAAGTTTCAAGCATCACTTTACCAATTAAATCACCAGACTCCATTAACTCATGTGCTTTCCCTACGTCTTTTAATGGAAAAATAGCATTAATGATTGGTTTGATTTTTCCTTCAGCAATGAGTGGCCACACTTGCTGTTTCAATTCTTGTGCTATTTGTGCCTTCTCTTCTATTGAACGAGAGCGCATTGTTGAACCAGTATGAATTAAACGCTTAATCATCATTGGCATCATATTTAAATTTTTAGGCATTCCTTTCATCATACCTACTTGTATAACGCGCCCAAACTTACTGGCAACTTGATAATTTTTTTCTATGTAATCCCCACCAATAATATCAAGAATAACATCAACACCTTTCCCTTCAGTTAAAATAGGAATTTCTTTAGCAAAATCGATTTGTTTGTAATTGATGACATAATCAGCGCCAAGATCGCGTGCTACGACTGCTTTTTCTTCAGAGCCGACCGTAGTATAAACGGTTGCACCTATTGTGTGGGCAAGCATGATGGCAGTTGATCCAATTCCCGATGTTCCACCATGGATCAGAACAGATTCACCTTGTTTTAGCTTCCCTAACTGAAATAAATTAGCCCAGACAGTAAAGAAATTTTCAGGCAATGCCGCTGCTTCAATATCTGTTAAATTCATTGACGGTAATGCAATGTCTTCATGTGCAATACAATATTGAGCATAACCACCACCAGCAACTAAAGCACAGACTCTATCTCCTAACTGCCATTTTGTGCAGCCTTCACCTAATGCGACAACCTCTCCAGCAACTTCAAGGCCAGGAATAGGAGAAGCATCTGCTGGTGGCGGATAACTACCTTGACGTTGGAAAACATCAGGGCGGTTAACACCGGAAGCTGCAACTTTGATCAAAAGATAATGTGGAGGAAGTGACGGTATCGGTGATAGTTGGGGTTGTAATTTATCTATACCACCTGGCTCTGTAATGGCAATTTCTAACATATCCGCAGGTAAAACAGTTGTTTTCATCATAGGCTCCCATTCTATTTGATCACTTTCGCAATTTAATAAAAAATAAGTAAAATCAATATCCTATTGCGAATTACAATAAGAATATTACCTTATTTAGCAATAAATAACTTAAGTGTATTTAAGAGAGATTATAACCAACCTTGCTTCTGATGTTGTATGCAAATCGGGCACAATTTTGCTTCTGGAGTCCACGATAAAAAGGCTAAACGGCATTTTTCACAGTGGGCATCATAATAATGGTAGTGTGTTGGCTCATTATTTTTAGCCACTTTTTCATTAACATGAATGGATTTAGGAAAACAAACCACCTCACAACTCATACACCCCGTACAACGTTTTTCATCAATCGTGAATATATTATTTTCAAGTTCAATCGCACCTTCATCACATACTTTGGCGCAGGCAGAACAAAGAATACAACTGTCTTTATCTAACTGAATGTGGAACCAACTGTCTTCAGGATAAAGTTGTTTTCTTGCATTTAATCCTGTTCTTACTTGATCTTTATTGAGTGGTTTTTCATCTAGTTTTTGACGAAAAAGCATAAAACGGCGCCCACTATCAATATCAGTAGGTTCAGTGATTATTAATTGCCAAATAGGCTCTTGTAATATTTTTAATCGAAGATTTAAGTTTGCTAAAACAGGAAGCCATTTATCCACTAAAGGCTGTGCTATCTTCATTCCTCTAATTTGATATTGCCGGTGCCACACTAATAATTCTTCTGTACTTGCTAACGGTTCATCGTGATTAACAACTAGGTAATTATCTTGGTGTGTTCTTTCGTGAGGGGCAATATTTTCTATCGCGTCAACGGGACAGGTAAATAGACAATTACCACATTGAAAACAGAGTTCATTATCTATTTTTACATCTAAATGAGCAAAAGTGATAGCGCCCACAGGACACACTTTGGAGCAACTATCACATAGGCTTTGTTTGAGGCGTTTTCTCACACATTTATCATTAATAATTGGTTCAGGCGGAAGATCCACCTTAATAAAACGCCTCATACATCACTACTCCACTACTTAACAATAAAGAATGCAAAACGATTGAGGATCTCTGCAATCAGTATTATTGCGCTACTTGCTAACACCATACGCAATCCTGAAGTAAATACAGCATGGCGATATTTCCATACGCTGTACCCCATCATTAAAATACCAAAAACTGACATAAGCCATGCAGATATTCTTAATCCGAATGTTTCATTATACGCAATGATAGGCGTATGAGGGAACGTTATTGCATCATTTGTTGAAATGACTTCTGACATCCACTCCAAATAGAAAGGCTGTATAACCATACGTAATGTTACAGCAAGGAAAACAACCACTAATGCACTTATTACAATCCTTTTTGCTAACGCATCATTCACAAATGCTTTAACACGAAATGCGGTTATTGATAATGCAATAACAACCCCCGCTGTAAAGAGTGCACCTATAAACATAAAATAGGTATTTGCGTGCTGCCAGGTCAGCATTGATGTGTTGTAATACAGTGATGCCATACAGAATATATCGATGATGCCAAGCAAACCAATAATTGCCAGTATGGTTTTATTCATATGCCCTTTTATCAAAACAATTAAGGTATATAGACACAACGCACCAAGATAAACTGCAGCAAATATGATTTCACGACTTAGCCATGATGAAGATATATGGCGTAATGCATGAAAAGCATTCCATGGATATCCCATGTGTAAAGTTGAGGCTAATAATCCTAAGCAACCTAAAATAGCCCCCGTTAATAACACAGGACGCATAGCAACGGTTGCTCTTTGATGACCAATTTCCGTTTCTAGCCAGCAAAAATAAAGGGCGGTGAAAATAGTCACACCCACAGAACTTTGGACGAATAAAGTAAAGGTAACTAATGGCCATTCACTCATGCTTGAACTCCTCCCTTTTTCGTCGCCCCTGTATGAGGTTTGATCACTAAATTCGGGTTTGTCAGCGTAAAATCGGGTAATCCTTGAACTTGGTTTAAATGCCCGTATTTCGCCCTTAACTCTTTAATCTTGCCAAACTTAATCGCATTGAGTGGACAGGTATCAACACAAATTGGGTTTTTGCCTTCTGCTAACAGGTCGATACAAAAATCGCATTTTGACATCTGCCCGGTTTCTTCATTCATTTGTGGTGCACCATAAGGACATGACCAAGCGCAGTAACCACAACCTACACATTTAGAGGTATCGACACGGACAATGCCATCACCTTCACGCTTATGCATGGCAGTAGTCGGGCAGTTTTTCACACAAACAGGATCGGTACAGTGATTACAAGAAATCGTCAATGTATAAGCAAAAACATTATTAACCAGACCACCTTGTCCTGTTGGTGCAAAACCGCCACCTTTGACTTCATAAATACGGCGAAAACGGCGTCCTACTTCTAAATTATTTTTATCTTTGCATGCCACTTGGCAAGCTTTACAACCCGAGCAACGAGAGGAATCAATAAAGAAACCGAGCTGTTCATCACTCACTGGCGCATATTCTTTAAAGTCGCTCATGCTTTGGTTACCTCAACTAAGACGGTTAAATGCGAGTTACCATGTGCTAATGGTGTCATTCGTGTTGATGTTAAAACATTAGGGCATCCGCCATGATCAATGCCATTTTCATCAGGCATCCACCATGCACCAGCTTGCAATCCAACCACACCTGGAATAATGCGTTGTGTTACTAATGCAGGGATTTGGGTTATTCCTCTGTCGTTATAGACACGCACCATATCACCATTTTTGATCCCTCTATTTTCAGCATCAATTGGGTTTATCCACACTTCTTGACGTTGCACTTCTTGTAACCAAGGATTCGCATATTGCGTTGAGTTTGCGCGGTTTTTCCCTTTCCACGTTAGCATTTGTAATGGATACGTTGCTGTTAACTTATCTTCAGGGCCTTCAATCGCTGGAACATAATGAGATAATGCCGGAATATCCGGATCATTCATGTCATAAAGACGTTTAGAGAAAATCTCAATTTTTCCTGAGGGTGTTGGAAATGGATTATTCTCAAAATCATTGATGTTTTCTTCAAAGGCAATAAAAGGTTCATCTTTGAAAAGATAACGACGTGTTTTGAGTAGCGCTTCAAAATTAGGGAAGTCAGGTCTATCTTGGAAACGCGCTTTATTGGTATCAACAAGATGGGCTATCCACTCTTTTTCACTTCGACCTTCAGTAAATGCCTCTTTTACGCCCATTTTTTCTGCTACGTCTGTTATCCACTCATAATCAGAACGACGCTCAAAAGCGGGTTCAATAACTTTTTCAGATAGCAGGAAATAGTTACCCGTTCCCCATGTATTACCAATGTTCCAACGCTCTAAAAAACTGGTTTCAGGTAAAACAAGATCAGCATATTTTGCAGATGGAGAGAGATATAAATCACTAGCAACAATAAATTCAACTTTTGAATCATCAGCTAATAATTTAGCTGCCGCATTGACATCTGGGTTTTGGTTAACTAAATAGTTACCCGCTAAAGAAAAGATCATTTTGATATTGGTATCGAGTTTATCAACACCTAAAAGACCATCTTCAACACGGACTTGACTTGCATCATCAACCGCTTGCATCCAGTTCATGATGGATATCTGGGCTTTAATTGGGTTCTTCCCAATATTCGGACCACGCATAGATTGACGATTACCAATACCGCCATAACCAGCAGCCCATGCCCCTTTTTTACCTACATTTCCGGTGATTGCGGCTAATAATGTCGAACCTCGAGCACTACGCTCACCACAAATATGACGTTGAGGTCCCCAACCTTGAATGAGAGCAGCTGGTTTTGTCATGGCATATTCGCGAGCGAGTTGGCGAATAGTATTTGCAGGGACTCGAGTGATTTTTTCTGCCCATTCTGGCGTTTTTTCTATTCCATCTTTTTGACCTGTTAAATAAGCCACTAAGGACTCATTAGCAGGAACACCTTCAGGCATATGCTCTTCATCAAAACCAATGACATACTTATCAATAAAAGGTTTGTCATGAAGGTTTTCAGTAACAATGACATACATCATTGCATCCATTAAAGCATTATCTGTTGTTGGTAAAAGAGGTATCCATTGATCGGCAAGCGACTGCGCCGTATCTGAATAGCGAGGATCGACCACAATAAACTTAGTACCCTTATTTTTCATTTTCTGAAAATAATGGTTTGTATGACCAAAAATAGTTTCATTAGGGTTATGACCCCATAAAATCACTAGTGGTGTATCTTCAAGTGTATCGAGTGAACTGCCTGTTTTGGATATGCCGTAAGTATAAGGGGTCACTTTGACCGTATTCCCTAAACTAACAGAATGATAATAAGGTAAGTAGCCCCCCGTTAAATTGAAAAGTTTCTTCATCATGGTATCACCAGAGAAGATCCCTCCCGTTACAGCGGTATTGACAGTTAAAAAACGACTTGCCGCACCATATTTTTCAGTTAAACGTAAAATATTATCTGCAATAAGTGTTGTAGCTTCATCCCATGAAATACGCTCAAATTTACCTTCACCGCGTTTGCCCACGCGTTTCATCGGGTATTTTAACCTGTCAGCGTGATAAGAAAATTTACGATAACCTCTGCCACGTACGCACGCTCTCATAATAGGCATCGCTTCATCTAATTCATTATCAGGTCTTGTTGTGATCTGAGTAACAATCCCTTCTTTAATATGGGCTCGTATATCACACTTCCCACCACAGTCAAAAGTGCTGCATGTTGTAACAACCGTTGAGTGTTCTCCATTCATTTTTGCAATTGGCAAACTTTCATCTGCATTCGCTTGTGCATTTCGTGCGAAAAATGGCACTGTCACTAATGCAGCACTTGCTTGAACAAAGTGGCGACGGCTTAACGACATCATCCCTTTGTTATTCTGATTTTTTTCTATTTTTTTCATTGATTTATCATTCTCACATAACAACTCTCATCAGTAAAAATGATAGGATATAGTGGTAAACCCTCATTGATGCACATCAATACCACTAAAGAGGTAATAGAATGTTTCAATATTCCGCACTTCTTTGCAGATCTCCCCTTTTTTATAAAGAAAAGCTAACTCAAGGTAGCATTAAGTTGTATCAAAAATACATTAAGTTGGTTTTTCATGATTTTTTGTTATAAAAATAAAGAGTTATGCATAAAAAAACACAAATATAAGATAAAGCCGTAAATAAAATGTCAATATAAAGATAGAAAATCTTGAAGCGCCTCTTCATTTTTGGCTTTTGACACGGATAATTTAGTAATAGCACTATGACTTCATCAGAAAATCGAATAATATACCAAGTGAGTATAGGGTTAGCGCAAATTGTTCTAAATAGACCTTTAAGCAAAACATTGTTTTTATCAAGATACATGTTTTGTTACATTCAGAATTATTTCCACACGTACCGTTATTCCCCTTACTAATTACTTCAATATGTGTTAAAATTGACGCATATCAATATTTTTATTTGTAATGAGCAAGCTTATGATCCCAGAAAAACGCGTCGTTCGCCGAATCCAATCTGGCGGTTGTGCAATCCATTGTCAGGATTGCAGTATTAGCCAGCTCTGCATCCCGTTTACTTTAAACGAGCATGAGCTTGATCAACTCGATAATATTATCGAGCGTAAAAAGCCCATCCAAAAAGGTCAAACCTTGTTTAAAGCAGGTGATGAGCTGAAATCACTTTATGCCATACGTTCCGGTACAATTAAAAGTTATACCATTACGGAAGAAGGCGACGAGCAAATAACAGGATTTCATCTTGCTGGTGATTTGGTTGGTTTTGACGCCATTATTAATACTGAACACCCAAGTTTCGCACAAGCTTTAGAAACCTCTATGGTTTGTGAAATTCCATTCGAAACGTTGGATGACCTGTCAGGCAAAATGCCTAACTTACGTCAACAAATGATGCGCCTAATGAGTGGTGAAATCAAAGGTGACCAAGAGATGATCTTACTGCTATCGAAAAAGAATGCAGAAGAACGTTTGGCTGCTTTTATTTATAACCTTTCTCGTCGTTTCGCACAGCGTGGTTTTTCTCCTCGTGAATTCCGTTTGACCATGACTCGTGGTGATATCGGTAATTACTTAGGTTTAACCGTTGAAACAATTAGTCGTTTACTTGGTCGCTTCCAGAAAAGTGGCATGTTAAGCGTTAAAGGCAAATACATTACTATCGAAGATAGTACACTGTTAAGTGAACTTGCAGGCAAACTTCCTTCATCAGTTGAAGTTTAATCTGTTACATTTCACACGCTAATTTTATAACGGGGCACACAAATTTGTGTCCCGTTTTCTATTTTGTGCTATTGCATTTTATCTTCTTGGGTTATCTTTAAATTGTAGATGGATAAATCCAGCCCTAAAGAGGATATTACAATGGAAAAATATCAAAACCTTCTCGTTGTCATTGATCCTAACCAAGATGACCAACCAGCACTTCGCCGTGCTGTCTATATCGTTCAGCGTAATGGTGGGCGGATAAAAGCTTTTCTACCTGTTTATGATCTCTCTTATGACATGACAACCCTTTTATCTCCCGATGAACGTAATGCAATGCGTAAAGGTGTTATCAGCCAAAAGGCGGCTTGGATCAAACAACAAGCACGCTATTACCTTGAAGCTGGCATAGAGATTGATATAAAAGTCATTTGGCATAATCGCCCTTATGAAGCCATTATTGAAGAAGTTGTTGCACATCAACATGACTTGCTAATTAAAATGGCTCACCAACATGATAAATTAGGCTCACTTATTTTTACCCCTCTTGACTGGCAACTACTTAGAAAATGCCCTTGCCCTGTTTGGATGGTCAAAGATAAAGAGTGGCCCGAATACGGTACTATCGTTGTCGCCGCAAATTTATCAAATGAAGAATCTTATCATGATGCGCTTAATCTAAAACTGATTGAGCTAACAACCGATTTATCTCATCGCATACAAAAAGATCCTGATGTCCATTTACTTAGCGCCTATCCTGTTGCGCCGATTAATATTGCGATTGAGTTACCTGATTTTGATCCAAACCTTTATAACAATGCACTTCGTGGTCAGCATCTTATTGCGATGAAAGAATTACGCCAGAAATTCTGTATCCCAGAAGAGAAAACACATGTTAAAGAAGGATTACCAGAGCAAGTGATCCCTCAAGTTTGTGAAGAGTTAAATGCGGGTATTGTCGTTCTCGGTATTTTAGGAAGAACGGGTCTATCCGCCGCATTCTTAGGAAATACAGCCGAACAACTTATCGACCATATCAAATGTGATTTATTGGCAATTAAACCCGATGGTTTTACCTGCCCTATTACTGTTGATAGTGATCACGATTAAACGTATTGCTCTGTATATTAAAAAGCCAGTCAAAGTTTTGACTGGCTTTTGCTATTCACTACCTGTATCTATTACAGCGCTTTTAAAATTGCATCCACACTGGCTTTAGCATCGCCAAACAACATCTGTGTATTCTCTTTAAAGAACAGTGGATTTTGAACCCCTGCATAACCTGTATTCATTGAGCGTTTAAACACAATAACATTCTGTGCTTTCCACACTTCTAATACTGGCATACCTGCAATTGGGCTATTTGGATCATCTTGTGCTGCTGGATTGACGGTATCGTTAGCACCAATCACCAAGACCGTATCAGTGTCAGAGAAATCATCATTGATTTCATCCATTTCTAATACAACGTCATAAGGTACTTTCGCTTCGGCTAACAACACATTCATATGGCCCGGTAAACGCCCTGCTACTGGGTGAATACCAAAACGTACTTTTACACCTCGCTGACGTAATTTTTCAGTAATATCATGTACAGGATATTGTGCTTGAGCAACCGCCAACCCATAACCTGGAGTGATGATAACTGAGGTTGAGTTTTTCAGCATATCAGCCACTTCTTCAGCAGTTGTTTCGCGGTACTCACCCATTTCACCTTCTTCTGTTGAAGCTGAGCCATCAGTACCAAATCCGCCGGCTATTACGCTAATAAAAGAACGATTCATCGCCTTACACATAATATAAGAAAGGATAGCACCTGAAGAACCCACTAATGCACCTGTTACAATTAACAAGTCATTGCTCAACATAAAACCTGCTGCTGCTGCTGCCCATCCAGAGTAAGAGTTCAGCATCGAAACAACAACTGGCATATCAGCACCACCAATTGATGCAACTAAATGCCAACCAAATGCCAAGGCAATTACAGTCATTATGATGATTAAGAAAACTTGTAAGCCAACACTGTCCGTTTTAACAAACCAAACCATCAATAAAAAAGAAACAATCAAAGCAGCAAGGTTTAACTTATGACGATTAGGCAACATCATCGGTTTAGAGGACATTTTTCCGCTTAATTTACCATAAGCAACAATTGACCCAGTAAATGTAACAGCACCAATGAAGATCCCTAAAAAGACTTCTGTTAGGTGAATATTCACCATAACAGGTTCCATTGCTGTATTGTGGTCAAGATAGCTGTTAAAACCCACTAAAACTGCGGCTAAACCGACAAAACTGTGTAAGATTGCGACCAATTCTGGCATTTGAGTCATTTCGACTTTTTTAGCTAAACGAATACCAATAACGGCACCGATTACCATTGCAATAATGATCCAACCCACATTACCCGCATAAGGTCCAAAAATAGTTGCGAACAATGCAATTGCCATCCCTGCAATACCAAAGTAGTTACCTTGTTTAGAAGTTTCATGCTTTGATAAGCCGGCAAGGCTGAAAATAAATAATATCGCGGCGACAATATATGCCGCTGTAACAACTCCGCTGGACATAATAGTCTCCCTTATCCTTTACGGAACATTTTCAACATACGTTGAGTAACAGTAAATCCACCAAAAATATTAATACTCGCAATCAATATTGCGATAAATGAAAACAAGCTAACCCAGCCACCACTGCCTATTTGGAGTAAAGCCCCGACGACGATAATGCCTGAAATTGCGTTTGTTACTGACATGAGTGGTGTGTGCAATGAATGACTGACATTCCAAACAACGTAATAACCTACCACACAAGAAAGTGCGAATACCGTAAAGTGAGATAAAAACTCTTTCGGTGCAACATTTGCAAGCCATGCAAACAATAAGAAAGCTATCGCTAATAAACTGTATTTCTTCCAAGGTGAAACCGGTTTAGCAACGGGCTTTTCTTGTGGTTTTACAGCGGGAGCAGCTTTAGGTTGGGCTGAAACTTGAATTGGTGGCGCGGGCCATGTTACCTCACCTGCACGGATGACCGTCACACCACGAACAACAACATCATCAAAATCAATATTGATATTACCGTCTTTTTCTTTACACAATAATTTCAATAGATTAACTAAGTTAGTACCATAAAGTTGAGATGACTGTGCCGGTAAACGAGCGGCTAAATCAGTGTAGCCAATGATTTTTACGCCATGTTCTGTCGTAAAGACTTCATTAGGCACGGTATATTCACAGTTACCGCCATTTTGGGCAGCAAGGTCAACGACAACACTTCCCGGTTTCATTGAATCAACCATCGCTTTCGTAATTAAACGAGGTGCTGGTTTCCCTGGAATTAATGCCGTCGTAATGATGATATCAACATCTTTTGCTTGTTCTGCAAATAATGCCATTTCAGCATCAATAAATGCTTTTGACATTACCTTAGCATAGCCATCGCCACTGCCAGCTTCTTCTTTAAAATCAAGCTCAAGGAATTCAGCTCCCATGCTTTGAACTTGCTCTTTCACTTCAGGGCGAGTATCGAATGCACGAACAATTGCCCCCAGACTTCCAGCTGCACCAATCGCAGCAAGACCTGCAACACCGGCACCAATAACCATCACTTTAGCTGGTGGTACTTTACCTGCAGCAGTAATTTGTCCAGTAAAGAATCGTCCGAATTCATGGGCAGCTTCTACAACAGCACGGTAACCCGCAATATTTGCCATGGAACTTAACGCATCAAGAGATTGTGCACGAGAAATACGTGGCACACTATCCATTGCCATAACGTTAATATTCTTTTCAGATAACTTTTCGAGCAATGCCGCATTTTGAGCTGGCCAAATAAAACTGACTAGTGTTGCGCCCTCTTGTAGCAACGCAATTTCGTTATCCAGAGGTGCATTTACCTTCAAAATAATGTCTGATTCCCAAACATTTTGAAGAGCGAGGATCTCAGCACCAGCTTCCTGATAAGCTTTATCTTCAAAACTTGAGGCAATGCCAGCACCATTTTCAACTGCGACTGTAAATCCTAATTTTATGAGTTGAGTCACTGTAGCTGGTGTAGCTGCAACTCTTGTTTCATTAGAAAGTCGCTCTTTGGGTATACCAATTCGCATAATTTTCCCTTCTTATCCATAGAGATCTGTTAAAATTTCTCCGCTAACTTCACATTCATGCAAAAAAAATGTTAAAAATAATAATATACATGTCATTAATCGGAGTTCTAATAACCTACTGAAAATAAAACCAATAATCTATATCTGTGTAAAGCTAAAATTGAACTTAATTGGATCATTTTAGTCGAAAAGGCATATTTATGAATTATTCACTATATTCAGGTAAATATCTGGTAACATATACTGGTCATTTGACTCTGTGGTGATTCGCTAAATAAAATAATGCGACAAATGCTATTATTACATGTAATAATTAATCCCTATGTGATAAACCACGACGTTCAGCACATGACCAATATTAATTGCGCAAGGCGGAAGGATTTTGTATGAAGCTGAAAACCTCAGTCATCGCAGCAGCGATGTTGTCTTTAACTAATATCACTGTTGCGCAGGCTGCTCAGGAATTAACACCCGAACAAGCTGCAGAACTAAAACCATTTGAAAGAATTACAGTTATCGGTCGTTTTAACGCTATTTATGAAGCCGCTGATGCGGTCTCACGTCGTGCGGATAAAGTCGGTGCTGATAGTTTCTATATTCAAGGTCTAGATGATATTAGTGATAGTGGCAACATGAGTGTTACTGCTGATCTATACCATAAAGATGCACCCAAAGCAGATCAAGAAAGCTATCGCGTTTTTCATGGCGTGAAAGAACTACCAAAACCTGAAGCAATTCTGCTACAGCCATTTGATACAGTTTCTATCCGTGGTTACTTCCCTACAACTCCTGATATTAACGATGCAATCGCAAAAGCAGCCGCTAAAAAAGGTGCCGCATCATTCTTTATTGTTCGTAACGTATCAACGAATGATGGTGGTAATCAAGAAGTTACAGCTTATATCTACAAAAAAGATGCACCTAAACGTGCAATTCAAGCACCAGAAGCTGTCGTTCCTTATGACTCTGATGCAGGTCGTGCTCTTATTGCAGAAGGCGGAGCCGCTGCCAATAAAGTTGAAAAACCAGGTCTTGCTTCAAACACTGATTTCGATAGAAGTGTAGGTGCTTTTGCTGAAACACAAAGCTCAGGTGCTAGTGGCCGTTACACTGTCACTTTACCAAATGGTACTGAAATTCAAGAAGTCAACAAAGCAGCAGCTGCATTAATGGAGCCATTTGATACCATTACATTTAGTGGATACTTTGTAAACTCACCTGAAATTTCTTATCAAGTAGCCAAACGTGCTGCAGCCAAAGGTGCTAAGTATTACCATATTACAAATGAATGGCAAAGTGATGGTGGCACAGTCACTATTACTGCGGACCTGTTCAAGTAATAAAAAATCGCTTACTGAAAAAAACCTTGCTCTGGCAAGGTTTTTTTTATGCAAAATTTAATCAATTAATCATTATTTTATAAAAGTGAATAATTTTTATGATTTAATGCATAGACAACCAAGTCAACTCTCCGTAAAATCTCGCTGTTTTTTAGTGGTTTTAACTTTATTTAAATTTGAGATATTTATATTTATTCTATTTACCAACCAAAAAACAAGAAAATACGCTGTTTATTTACAATTTTAATCATGTAGGTAATTATCCCTTGAATAAGAAACTTGGCTTAATATCACTCACCGCATTAGTATTAAGCTCAATGGTTGGTGCAGGTGTATTCAGTTTGCCTCAAAATATGGCCGAAGTAGCCAGTCCTGCTGCATTGATTATTGGCTGGGTGATAACAGGTATTGGTATCCTCTTTCTTGCTACATCCTTATTACTTCTCTCTCGCCTTCGACCTGATCTTGATGGCGGCATTTTTACCTATGCAAAAGAAGGATTTGGTGAGTTCATTGGTTTTTGTTCAGCATGGGGCTATTGGGTCTGTGCTGTTGTTGCTAATGTTTCTTATCTTGTTATCGTTTTTGCTGCCTTTAGCTTTTTTACAGATACACCAGAGAACGTTATTTTTGGTGATGGAAATACATGGCAGGCATTAATTGGAGAATCAATCTTACTTTGGGTTGTTCATTTTCTTGTTTTACGAGGTGTTCAAACGGCAGCCAGCATTAATTTAATGGCAACAATGGCAAAACTCCTTCCTTTAGGATTATTTGTTATTGTCGCCCTATTAGCATTCAATATGGATATATTTACCCTTGATTTTAAAGGTGTAAATATGGGGGTTCCTGTTTGGGATCAAGTCAAAAATACCATGCTGATTACACTGTGGGTATTTATCGGTATTGAAGGTGCAGTTGTAGTTTCTGCAAGAGCTAAAAATCGCCGTGATGTGGGTCTAGCCACAGTGCTTGCCGTTGTCATTGCATTAGTTATCTATATTCTTGTCACTTTATTATCACAAGGTTTAGTGAGCCAAGCAGAATTGGCGGCAATGAAAAACCCGTCAATGGCGCCGTTACTTGTTCAGCTTATTGGTAATATAGGTGAGATAATTATTGCTGCGGGTCTTATTCTCTCTGTATGTGGCGCTTATTTAAGTTGGACAATTATGGCAGCAGAAGTGCCATATATTGCCGCACTGCATCGCTCTTTTCCTAAACAATTAGGGAAACAGAATAAAAATGATGCTCCTTCATCTTCATTATGGTTTACCAATTATGCAGTCCAATTCTCTTTAGTTTTAATTTGGTTGACGGGAAGTAACTACAATACATTACTGACCATTGCATCAGAGATGATCCTTGTTCCTTACTTTCTTGTAGGTGCATTTTTATTTAAAGTGGCAATTGCACGCAGTAGCCGTGCTTTATTATTAATAGCCATACCTGCAAGTCTATACGGTCTATGGCTACTTTATGCATCAGGTGTTATTAACTTATTACTTTCAGTCGTGCTGTATGCACCCGGTGTCCTAATATTTTTATACACACGAAAACAATATACGGACAAAAAGCCCCTATTATTAAGTGAAAAAATTCTGTTAGCTCTTGTCTTATTTGGCGCTATTCCTGCATTAGGCTATTTAACTATTTACTAAAGACACTCTGAGAGGTACTAGAAAAACAGTACCTCTTTTACTCTCTTCCTCGCTTCTCTTCAAAAACAATTTCACTTAAGTCAAAAAATTTTCCTGCTAAGCTGTTATTTTTATCATCAATGGTTAGGTATTTATAAATCAATAAACATATAGTATGTTGTAACTAATTTATAGGTGGCTATTCATTAGCAAAGCAATAAAAAACCCACAAGAAGCATAAGTTCCTGTGGGTCTAACATATCACGTTTAAATTAGTTAAAACTGACTTGTTCCATCGCCTGCAAGATACGTTTATCTGATATTGGATAAGGTGTACCTATCTGCTGAGCAAATAGACTTACTCTAAGCTCCTCTATCATCCAACGAATATTTTGCACTTCTTCTTGCTGTTTTTGTTTCTCTGTTAGCTTACCTAACCACTGTTGCCACTGTTGAATAACATTTTCAACTCGGCTCATTTGAGCGCGATCACGATTAGGATCAATTGCCAGTTTTTCCATTCGTTTTTCAATTGCACTCAAATAGCGAGGAATATCCGCAAGACGTTTCCATCCATGAGAGGTAACAAAACCAGGAAAAACTAACTGCCCCAGTTGGGCTTTAATATCAGATAATGCAAAGGCTACGCTAATATCGACACGCCCTTTTAAACGCTTATTGATAGCAAATACTTGAGTTAGGATCGCTTCAACTTGTTTTGCTATTTCAACCACAGCATCATTTAATTCAGCTCTGACATATTCTTGCAGTTTTTTATACTCATCTTCTTGCCAAATTAAACCACCATAAGACGCCATCAACTTGTCAACACCACAAGCAATACAATCATCAATCAACTCTAACACTTTGCCATAAGGGTTAAAGTAAAGACCAAGTTTTGCTTTATTCGGTAATTTCTCATGTAGGTATTTTATCGGTGACGGAATATTTAATAATAATAATCGTCTGACCCCTTCCCACATTGAGGCTTGCTGTTCAGATTCTGTTTCAAAAAGCTTTATACCCACACTGTTTTTTTCATCAACGAGTGCTGGATAAGCTTTCACTGAATAACCACCTCGTTTTTGTTCATAACGCTGAGGTAAATCACCGAAGCTCCAAATATGTAAATCTTGTTGCTCAATACCATCATCAGCAACTGCTGATAATGTTTCTTGCACTTTTTCTTTTAAGTTCTCTTTTAATTTATTGAGATTTTTACTTTCTGCTAGCGTTTTATTTTTATCGCCAACAACACGGAATGTCATTTTTAAGTGATCGGCAACTTGGTCGAGTTGCCAACTCTCTCTCTCAACGGTCACCCCCGTCATACGGCGCAACTCTTTTTCAAGTCTATCGAGTAAATCACCCTCAACTTGAGGTACACGCTCTAAAAAAGCAGAAGCATAGTTAGGTGCAGGTACAAAATTACGGCGAATAGGTTTTGGTAACGACTTAATTAATGCCACTATTAATTCATGACGGATACCCGGAATTTGCCAATCAAAACCTTCGTCTTTTACCTGATTTAAAATAGGTAATGGAATATGAACCGTGACACCATCAGCTGCAGTACCTGGTTCAAATTGATAGGTTAAACGTAATTTTAGATTATCTTGATGCCAGTAATTTGGATAATCTAGTGCACTAACACGCTTTGCGTCATCTTTGATAAGCATACTTTTTTCAAAGTTAAGCAGATCAGGTGATGCCTTCTGTGCCTCTTTCCACCATTTATCAAAATGACGAGACGAAACGACATCTTGAGGTATTCGTTGATCGTAAAAAGTAAACATTGTTTCATCATCAACAAGAATATCTCGACGACGAGATTTATGCTCTAACTCTTCAACTTCTGTCCGCAGTTTTAAATTGTCACGGAAAAATGCATGACGAGTTTGCCAATCTCCTTCCACTAATGCATGGCGAATAAAGAGTTCACGACATAAAAGCGGATCAATTTGACTGTAATTAATAGATCGAGAAACAACAATCGGTAAACCATACAGGGTCACTTTTTCATTAGCCATTACCGCACCTTGTGCTTTTGACCAATGAGGTTCGCTATACTGATGTTTCACTAAATGTTCCGCAATAGGTTCAATCCATTCAGGTTCAACGCGCGCCGCAATTCGTCCCCATAAACGAGACGTCTCGACTAACTCCGCCACCATTGTCCATTTTGGTGGTTTTTTAAATAA
Source organism: Proteus cibi (assembly GCF_003144405.1). Taxonomy (GTDB): domain Bacteria; phylum Pseudomonadota; class Gammaproteobacteria; order Enterobacterales; family Enterobacteriaceae; genus Proteus; species Proteus cibi. The sequence goes on along the minus strand of NZ_PENW01000016.1, from coordinate 35,277 downwards.
ACCTGAACCAGGGTAAATAGAAAAACGCGCATTTCTTGCACCAGTAAATTCTTGTTTGTCGGCATCTTTTTGCCCAATATGCGACAACAATCCACTTAATAATGCAACATGAACACTTCTAAAATCAGCTGGCTCACTGTTAATAGGGAACCCTAGCTCTTTGACAACCTGTCTCAACTGTGTATAAACATCTTGCCATTCTCGAACACGCATAAAGTTTAAAAATTCTTGGCGACACAATTTTCTAAATTGAGAATGACTCAACTCTTTTTGCTGGGTTTTTAAATAATCCCACATATTTAAAAAAGATAAAAAGTCAGAGTCTTTATCTTGGAAGCGTCGATGCTTTTCATCCGATGCTTGCTGTTTATCCATCGGTCTTTCGCGCGGATCTTGAATTGAAAGTGCAGACGTAATAACCATCAATTCTTTTACTGCACCATATTTACGCGCTTCAAGTACCATTCTCGCCAAACGAGGATCAATAGGAAGTTGTGCAAGTTGTTTTCCCATTGGGGTTAAACGATAAGCACCATTGTGGTCGGTTTCGTCTTGTAACGCGCCTAGCTCTTCTAATAAACGAACACCATCTTGAATATTACGTTTGTCAGGTGGTTGTACAAATGGGAAAGCACTAATATCACCTAACCCTATCGACGTCATTTGTAAAATAACAGAGGCAAGATTCGTTCTTAATATTTCAGGATCAGTAAATTCAGAACGAGAAATAAAATCATCTTCTGAATAAAGACGAATACAAATACCATCAGAAACACGCCCACAACGCCCTTTTCTTTGATTTGCTGAAGCTTGAGAAATAGGTTCTATTGGAAGTCGTTGTACTTTAGTACGATAACTATAGCGACTAACACGTGCAAAACCAGTATCAATAACGTACTTAATACCCGGTACAGTTAATGAAGTTTCAGCAACGTTAGTGGCTAAAATAATGCGTCTGCCATTATGAGGATGAAAAATTCGATTTTGTTCACTGTTAGATAAACGAGCAAATAAAGGCAATACTTCAGTATGACGAAGTTGTCGTTTATTCAGTGCATCAGCCGTATCGCGAATTTCTCGCTCACCGCTCATAAAAATAAGAATATCACCTGCACTTTCTCTGCTTAATTCATCAATAGCATCAACTATGCCATCGGTCATATCCTTATCACTATCAAGCTCGTCACCCCCAATAGGACGATATCTCACTTCAACAGGATAAGTCCGACCAGACACTTCAATAATCGGTGCTTGATTGAAATGTTTGGAAAAACGTTCAGGATCGATGGTTGCAGAAGTAATAATGACTTTTAAATCAGGGCGCTTAGGTAATAGCTGCTTTAGATAGCCAAGAATAAAATCGATATTTAAACTACGTTCATGGGCTTCATCAATAATGATAGTGTCATATTGTAGTAACAGCTTATCTTGCTGTAATTCAGCTAATAAAATACCATCAGTCATCAATTTAACGAGAGTATTGTCGCCAACATGATCGCTAAAGCGCACCTTATAACCTACAGATTCGCCTAATGTACTTTTTAATTCATGAGCGATACGTTCAGCCACTGAACGTGCCGCTAAACGGCGAGGCTGGGTATGACCGATAAAACCTTTGATCCCACGTCCTAATTCAAGACAAATTTTAGGGATCTGTGTTGTTTTACCAGAACCCGTTTCTCCCGCAATAATAACCACTTGGTTATCTCTTATTGCGTTATAAATTGCCTCTTTCTTTTGACTAACAGGAAGGTTTTCTGGGTAAGTAATTTCAGGACAATTGGCACGACGGCGAATTATCATCTGTTGTGCTGTTGTAATATCGTTTTTAATTGCACTTAATACCGCTTGTTTAGACTCTTCATTATTAATTTTAGCGACGCCACGTAGACGTTTTCTTAATCGCTGCTGCTCCCGCAACGATAATTGCTCTATTTCTTGATAGAGCGTGGCAGATGATAATGTCACCTTTTATTATCCTTTTTGAGGTTATTCTAATCAAAACTAATAGTTGTATGATATCACAACAGACTATTGGCACATAAAGGCTTGATTAAATTTCTTAGTATATGATTTTATATAATCAATAATTTTGAATAGCATATTCAAAGGATTGTGATGTGATCTTTTAAAGATAGGGTAAACTACTATCAACTAATAAATGTAAATAAATAGAGCATGTTATAAATAATGAAAAAGATCCTTGTATTAAAATCCAGCATTTTAGATAGCTATTCACACAGTAATAAAATGGTCGATTACTTAATTGAACATTGGCAAAATAATCATAAAGATGACTTGATTACAGTGCGCGATCTCGCTAAAGATCCCGTACCTGCTCTAGATCAAGCGACGTTATTTGCTTTTGGCGAAGAGACAGCAATGCTTTCTGAAGAACAAAATGCAGCAAGAGCATTATCTGACGAACTCATTACTGAGCTAAAAGCGCATGATGTGATTGTGATTACTGCGCCAATGTATAATTTTTCAATATCTGCACAATTAAAACACTATATTGATTTTATTGCTCGTGCTGGTAAAACATTTAAATATACCGAAGCAGGTGCAGTCGGTTTACTTGAAAATAAGCAAGCCATTGTACTTACCAGCCGTGGTGGTGTTCATAAAGATCAACCTTCTGATTTAGTTGTTCCTTTTTTAACTCAGTTTTTAGCCTTTATTGGCATAAATGACGTACAATTTATTATGGCTGAGGGCACTGCATTGGGTGAAGAATACGCACAACAATCCCACCTGCAAGCACAAAAAGAAATGGATGCTATTATTAATACTATAAATATTTCAGTGAAATAGAACCTACATATAAATGTTAAAGCACCTTATATAGGTGCTTTTTTTATATTATAAATATTATTTTATTTCTAATTATCAGCCATAAGAATTATATAAAACAAACCTTTTCACCTCCTATAAAAAAAACAAAAACAGTGAATTATTCTTTTTGATTTTAAATCTTAGGTTTAAATGTTATATAAATTTAAAACAATCATTTAATAACATAAAATATTTTATATTGATAATAAAAATAGCTAATCATTAAAAAAATGACATTGATAAAAAAAGATTAAATAAATATCATTTTTTAGCGCTCAGAAAGGAGCGTTATTTAAATATTATTTAATTCTTTTTATAAATGGAACTTAAGATGAAAAAGACGTTACTTTCAATATTCGCTTTATCAAGTATAGCCCTATCAAATTCAACTATTGCTGCTGAATATGATTTAGCACCACAACAAATTGAAATTAATGGTCAGGTAGATTCAAATAATAGCTGTACTATCTCTGTTCTTGATCGTGTAATCACATTAGATAATGTAACTACTAAACAATTTAATGATATGACTGGACTTCCAACAATAGCAGCCAAGAACATTAATATTCAATTTAGTGATTGCTCATCAAATATAGATAAAGCAAATGTAATAATACCACCACAAGATAATGGTTATTTTAAAAATACATATCCAGAAAAAGATAGAAGTAATATCGCTATTGCAGTTGTTAATTCAGAAAATAATATAATGCGTAATTTATCTGATGGTGATCATAGAACTAAAACTATCAATAAAGATAGCCATAATGCAATCATCACAATCCCTGTGAATTACTATAACCCAATCCCTGGAACGCCTGTAACACCAGGGAAAGTGGCTGCATCTGTAACATTAGATATTAATGTAAGCAATGAAGATTAAAATTTAATTAATAATAAAGCCGACATTCGGCTTTATTATTTGAAGAAAACTATTATGAAAAAAAATCTATTATCTATTTCTATCATTTTATTAGCAAACTTCCCCTCTCTTTCTATTGCTGGCATTCAAATTGATAATAATAAGTTTATTTATGTTGAGAACGCTAACAATAGAAAAATAGAAATAAAAAATACTTCAAATCAAGAATATATTATAAAAAGTTCTGTCAAACAAATAAATAATGATAATAAGGAAGAATCTCCATTTATTATTTCACCCCCACTTTTTAAACTTAATGCTAACGAGACATTTTTTTTAGATGTGATAAAAATTGATGATATTGAAGTGAAAGACAAAGAATCTCTTTATAAGATAAATATAAAAAGCATACCCATTGTCAACAATGAAATTAGAGACAATAACATTTTACATGTTTCATTAAATCTTATTTATAATTTAATTTACAGACCTGACACTTTAGATAAAAAACATCATGAGATGTATAAAGATATAGTTTTTATAAAAGATAAAAAAGGAAAACTAAGAATATCAAACCCAACACCTTATTATATAACACTTACACAAGTTGAAAGCAATAACACTGCATTTATTAACAAAAAAAAAGCACTATCACCTTTTAGTCATTATGACACAGGAATTGAAGTAAATAATAACGATCTAATAAATTACAGTGTTAAAAATGAGCATGATGTCATTATTAATTACCCATCTAAAGAGATCGTCCATGAGAAATAACTTACCCCTATTTCACATTACTATGGTTTCATTTATATCAACTTTCTATTGCTCTTCAATATATGCAGATAATTTATCTTATGCTTATCTTATACCCGACATCAAACCAGAATTAATTCAATTACTTTCAAGTGGGCAACAATTATCTGGAAACTATCAAACTAATATTTTTCTCAACAATAAGAAAAAAAAACAACAAAAAGTCACATTTGAAAATATTAATGGAAAATTAACACCACTGTTAAGTGTTAATGATTTAATATCATTAGGCATTGATCCTTTATTTTATAATATAAATTTAAAATCAACAATTCCGTTTCCATTAGATAAATATAAAATTAATTTTAAGTATATTTTTTCAACTCAAACACTTTATTTATCTATTCCACAAAAAGCACTAAATATTCCCAAAAACAGTGTCGCTGATAGCTCTCTTTGGGATGATGGTATTACTGCGTTATTTAGCCATTATGATTTTTCAGCACGCTATGATAAAAAATCATCTATAGCGCAAAAAGTTAATTTAAATTCAGGGATTAATTTTGGTTTATGGAGGATACGTAGCCAAAGCCACTACTTATACAGAAAAGATAACCATAACTTTCAACTTAATTCACTTTATGCTTATCGGCAATTAAATAGTCTATCTTCCACGCTATATGGAGGGAGGTTCATTCCACACTCTCGTATTTTAGCCACTGAAAAAATACAGGGCATACAGCTTATTTCAAGCGACTTATTTTTAGGTAATACTCTTTATGCTAATAAATCAATAATAGAAGGTGTTGCTGAAACACTAGCTGAGATCAAAGTGAAGCAATATAATAAAATCATATATGAAACAACAGTTCCTTCAGGTCCATTTATTTTAGATTCCATTCCTTCAATAGGAAATAGTGAACTAACTTTAGAAATAAAAGAAGCGGATGGTCGAATAAAAAAGACAAAGCACTATTTTACATCCATGCCGAACCAATTAAACAAAAATAATTTCCAATATAATTTAATTCTTGGCGAAAACAAAGATAGAGAAACGTTTTTCTTAGGTGAGTTTGCATTTGGCATTCATAATAACATCACTACATATAATGCGATTAAGACAAAACAAGACTCAAAAAAATATCTGTCTGGTGTTACTTTTAATTTAGGTTCTTTAGGCGGGGTAGCAACAGACATTAGTTATTTAAATAATAACAATTCATATTTAAAATACCAATTTCGCTATAGCAAACATTTTTTTTCAACAAACACCCGTTTGATTTTAAGTTCCTCACATTATCAACATATAGAAAATAATAAAAATATCCATTCAAAAAACATCCTTTCAAAAAAACACACAATAGATATTTTTAAACCCATTTACAACTTAGGTTCGTTAAATTTAAACTATCAAAATTTTTCATTTGTTAATAATCCAAGTTATTTTAATTTTAGTTCTTCTTTTTCTTCATCATTAAAAAAAATCAACTATACCGTTAAATACAGCTTGAAGAAAGGTAAGCTTTATAATGATAATCATTTTTCACTGTTTTTTTATATACCTTTAGGTAATTATAATAAAAAACGCCATTGGATAAATAATTCTTTCAGTTACCAGCAGAATTTAAAATCTTATACTAATAATGTAACCTATGGCGGAAGTTCATTAGAAAACAACAGCTTGAATTACTCGATAAATTATCAAGAAAGTTCAAATAAAGAACAGCGCGTTGCTATTAATACACAATATAAAAATCATTATCAATCTTATGTTATTAATGGTGTTGCATTACCAAACAATGATTATCATCTACGCGTTGGTGTAAGTGGTGCTATTGTATTTCATCAGGATGGTATTACATTATCTCAATATTTAGGTAGAAACTTTGCCGTCATTAATACTAATAATATTTCTGGAATAAAAACAACTAATAACTCTCTATACTCTACTGATAGTCAAGGCAATTTAATACTTCCTAACATGATCCCGTATAGTATAAATAATATTATATTAAATGCATCTTCTCTCCCCTCTTATGCTGAAACACCTTTTTATATGCAAACAGCAGTACCTACCTTAGATGCTATAGTAAAATTAAAGTTTCCAATACGAATGGGTTATAAAGTCCTATTTCAATCCAACACTGATATTCCTTCTTTTTCTAATGTAACAGTATTAGATAATGATGAAAATATTATTAGTCATGGATTTGTTGCAGAAAATAATCGTATTTATTTATCTGGTTTATCTGAAAAAGGAGTGGTAAAAGTAAAATGGGGAAATAACAAAGATCAACAATGCCAATTTAATTATTCACTTAATCGTGAAATCAATCGAGATAAAGTTGTGAAAAAACAAATTGACTGTAAATAAATAGAAATAAAAAATGAAAAAGAAAGCCCTATTAACAATGTTTAGCATACTTTTATTTTCACCCTACACGTATTCCCAACGAGGTGATCATAATATAAAACATAGTTGCATGATTGAACCAATATATATAGATAATAATACTAATAGGATAACATCTAATGACTTTCCCTCTCAAAATATTGGCACATTAGCAGATAATCATGTAGCAATAACACTCATTATTTCAGTAAAAGAATGCTCTATTACAGATGGTAAAATAAAATTAGCTATAGATAAAAGTAGTATTGATATTAATAATGGCTATTTAAAAAACACTATTGATGCGAGTTTAGCAAGTAAAAATGTCGCTTTTCAATTAATTACAGGTGATGATGAGAGAGCTATTAATTTAAATAATGAGAATGATTTTTTTGAAGAAGTCATTGAGGGTGAAGCTGAGTTTTATTTCAATATAAATTATGTCAAAAAAGACAGCAATCCACCTCAATCAGGTCGAATTCAATCTAGTATTATCTTTAACTTAATGATAGATGATGAAATTGTTGAGTTATAACTAAAATAAAAAGAGCACATAATCTATTTAATCAAGTAAATATGTGCTCTATTTATTTTTTATTATTAGTTATTTCTTAACCCATTTACCATTAATGCCTTTAACAAACTCACCTTCATTAGCTCTAGCGACTAATTTTTCACCTGCCAGTCGAGCAACTGAATCAGGTGTAACTTGATTCGTTTTAGCAATTTCTGCATATTTTGCTTTTCTAGCTTGATTTATTTCATCAACAAGTTGTTGTGCCTGTTTGTTATTAGTCTGTACAAGCTCAATGTAGCCACTAAAGGTTTCCCCTACCAGCCCTTGAGATCGCGCTTCATCAAGCGTTAATGCCATGGCATTGATGCTGGTTAAAGCCATTATTAGCCCAAAACTTAAGAGATATTTCTTATAATTCATCATTTATCCTTTAAAAAATGGCGCTGTTATTTTTTAAGAGATCCTCAACTTGTCTGTCTATTTTTACATTAATCTCATGTTCGATTTTTACATTCATATTAATATTTATCGGTTTATCCGGTGTCGCAACTTCTAGTCGAATACATCCTGTTAAAGTTGATATTCCCATTACCATCGCCGCTAATAAAAACAGTTTTTTAAAAAATAATGGTTTCACTCTGACTCACTCCCTAAATCTGATAAGCTTTTTTCTAACCACTCTTCCAATTGTGAACCAAATCGTAAACTTCGCCATAATTGGAAGACATTTTCTTCATGTCGATAATTGAATTTAACTTGTCGATGTTTATCTTCTAGTGGATTCGTTCCATGAATTTCGGCCTCTAATACTAATTCACCTAAGTTACTTAAATTAACGCGAGTCCAAGAGCGACTGATCTCTAGATAACGCAGCCATGCCATAGCAATACCTGCGGACATATTATTATCATCAATCGAATCAACAAAATCTTTATCAAGCCTTAAGGTTAAATAAGATGAATTAGCCAACCAACCATCTTTAATAATCCATTGATTATTGTTAATAAAAAATGGAAATTCACCACTAACCTTACCTGATGCTGCAAATTGCGTCACTTTTAATAAAGTAAATAGATGACTTAATTGAATGTTATCAATAGAAATAATTGCTGCATCATGTTGTGGTATTGCTAATTTTGCTAACGATAGTGTTCCATCCAGCATGGCGACATTAACGTTAGATAAGACTAATGGCTTACTTTCAGTGGCTGGATAAAAACCTTGCAGATCTGCAGTAATATCGGTCATTTCAAAAAGATTATTAACTCGTTTTATCCGTAACTGTACGGGCTGTTTAACCCCTAATTGCCACTCATCCCCATTTAAACGCCAAGGTAAGATAAAATCTAATCCTTCTAAAACACCATCTTTAAGCCACATTCCACCTTGTTTGACAACTAAGTGCCCACCAGCAATTAATCCTTGTTCTGGTGCAATAGAAAAGTCTGCTTGAGTGTAGAGTTCACCTTTATCAAGAGTGATCCCTAAATCTTCTGGCAAGAGCGATTGAAAAACATTAATAGGTTGTGAAGGCCAACGCATTTGCCCTCTTAATCTAGCACCATCCCAACGCGTATTTATTGCAATAGGCCCGATATTCGGTTTAGCACTTAATTCGCCTTTTACATTAAAATTAAACGGTGATTCACCTCGGATAGTAGCAATAAAATCGGTCTTATCTAAAAACCCCCCCGCAGGAAAATCAATACGTTGACTGGTTAATTTTAATTTTCCAGTAAAAACTGGATTTTTCTCATCTCTTATCCAACGAAAAGGACTTTCTAACGATAATCGAGGTGCCGTCATCGTAGTATGTTGATATTTTAAAACATCAAAACCTGTATTGAGTTTTTCAAAACTCACTAAGTGATCAACCCAATAACCTGTTCCTGCAATATCCCAACGCGCTTTTAATGGCAGTAAATTCCCATTTCCCCAATAGCGCCATTGCCAAGTCCCATTATCAGGTAAAAAATCAATCGCTTTACCTTGAAAATGAACGCGGTAATCTCCCCAGATACTATCTTGAGCAACAACGATTGCATTTAAACGCCCATTAAAACCTTTTGATGAAAGTGTGGTTCCGGCTAAAGGTAAACGCGCATCTGTGACAGTAAGCGTTTCAGTGACAGGTCCTTTAAAACGAAACAAAGAACCGGATTGAAATTCAACAGTAGGATCTGTCAACATGCCCGTGACTTTCACAGGTAGTTGCGCATTAGCTTGCATTAATTCTTTATTCACAACACCGGTGATTTGAATCGGTATTTGAGCATCTAACCAATTTACTGCCGTTTCAGGGATCGATATTACTAAATTTCCTTTCCCCGCTTTCCCTTCTGTCATCACGTTTAATCGTGCAGTTAATCTTAAATCCGTCAATCCTTTTTGCCATTGTGCAATATTAATATTTACACCGCCTCGCAAAGGTTGATCTAATCCAAACCATTCCCAACGACCTTGCTCAATGACAATAGTTTCAGATGTAACTGTCCAGGGTAATAAAGCTAATGCGTGACCACCACCTTGTTCAGCAATTGAAATAGTGCCAGATTTTCCTACCCATTCAAGAATAAAAACTAAAGGATGAGCATAATGAGAAGTTAATAATGTGGCATCGATGGTGCCTTTTTCAGGTAATGATGCAATATCCAGAGGAAGCGCTATTTCAGCGGCAAGTTCAATATTATTGTCATCAGGTAAATTCACTTTAAATTGTTTAATCTCAAGCCACTGATTATCTTTAATCAAAAGACCTAGCTGAGCATTTTTTCCTTGATAAGTGATTAATCGCCCATTGTTTTCTGTTCTTAGTTGTAATGCACCTTGGTAGCGGGCATTGTCTTTTAAGAGCACATTGTCGATATTGACAGATAAATGAGGTATTGAGGTTAGTAGTGAATTTATCTCAAGCGGAACAGTTGCCGTTTCCGCTTGCTTATTTGTAGGCATCATTGAAAAACATTGTTCATCAATGGCAAGTTGCTGACTATTAAATTGAAGTTTATCAATTTGCTCTTTTTTATAAGAGAAAACGAAGTTATCAAGATTAGCTAAAGTGCAGTTCCCTGTCTTTAATGCGATATTTTCAATTGAAACGCCCATGCGCTGTAACTTAGGCTGTGATAAAGAGAGCGTTACACCTTCAGGTAAGTAATAATGAGCAACAACAGGCAACCACCGAGGAATAGACACCCATAAAGCAGTGCCTATTAGGCCTGTACCTAGTAGTATCGTCCCTGTCCATTTGATTGTTTTTCTTAACAACACATCATATTCCTTTTAAACAAACCTGAATCATCCACTTACCTCGTTAAATTGTTTATAATGATAGTATTAATTTCTTTCATATTGGGGCTGGATAATTCTTGTTTTTCCAGCCTCTGAATAAAAATTTAATCGAGAGTAGAGAAGACTGGATGAAAATCGTTTCCTATAGTACTAAACATTATGATCGTAAACACATGGAATGGGTTAATCAACATAATGGTTATCATTATGATATTGAATATTTCGATTTTAATTTGACAGAACAAACAGCAAAAAATGCCGTTGGCGCTGATGCTGTCTGTATTTTCGTCAATGACGATGCAAATCGTGCGGTTTTACAAGAGCTTGCTAGCCTGAATATACGTATCCTCGCATTACGCTGTGCAGGATTCAATAACGTCGATTTAGAAGCCGCCGCTGAATTAGGCATAACTGTTGTCCGTGTGCCAGCTTACTCGCCAGAAGCGATTGCAGAACATGCTGTTGGTATGATGCTGTCACTTAATCGTCGTATACACAGAGCCTATCAACGTACTCGTGATGCTAACTTCTCATTAGAAGGCTTAACTGGCTTTAATATGCATAATCGTACTGCGGGTATCATTGGTACAGGTAAAATAGGATTAGCGACATTACGCATATTAAAAGGCTTTGGCATGAAATTACTTGCTTATGATCCTTATCCAAATCAAGCCGTACTTGATTTGGGTGCCGAATATGTCGATCTGGCGACACTCTATGCAAATTCTAACGTCATTTCATTACACTGCCCATTAACTGCAGATAATCATCATCTATTAAATGAAGCGGCTTTTGCACAAATGAAAGATGGTGTGATGATTATTAATACCAGTCGCGGTGCTTTAGTGGATTCTGCGGCTGCCATTAATGCACTAAAACAAGGCAAAATTGGTGCTCTGGGCATGGACGTTTATGAAAATGAGCGCGATCTTTTCTTTGAAGATAAATCAAATGACGTTATTCAAGATGATATTTTCCGTCGTCTTTCTTCTTGTCATAACGTGTTGTTCACAGGACACCAAGCTTTCTTAACAGAGGAAGCATTAATTAGTATTAGTGAAACAACATTGCATAATATTAAAGATGTTGCCTCCGGTAACGAGTGTGCTAATCAGATAAAAGCTTAATTCTGTGCGTTAAGAATAAAGGTAAATAAAAAGTCCCCTTCGTCATAAATGAACTGAACCAAGGGGACTTATTTTATGTATTATTGATCAGATACTTATTTTTCTTGAGTATCAATAGCTTCTGTTGACTGCGTTGGAGCAAAGCGTGAAAAAGTTTCTTTCTCTTCATCGACTTTAAATTGTGAAACCAATTTAGCTAATTGATGAGCTTCATCATCCATATTCGCTGTGATAGCCGCTGATTCTTCAACCAATGCCGCATTTTGCTGAGTAACGGTATCCATTTCACTGACAGCCAATGCGATTTGGTTAATACCCATGCTTTGTTCATTAGAGGCAAGAGCAATCTGCTGCATAAAGTCATTTACCTGATTAATGGTTGTAACGATCTCTGACATTGAACGTCCAGCTTGAGCAACTTGCTGAGAACCAACATGCACTTTATTAACAGAGTGCGTAATCAAATCATTAATCTCTTTTGCGGCTTCCGCACTACGACTGGCTAAACTGCGCACTTCAGATGCAACGACAGTAAACCCTCTACCTTGCTCTCCTGCTCTTGCGGCTTCCACGGCTGCATTTAATGACAAAATATTTGTTTGATTGGCAATACTGTTAATAATGTCATTGATATCTGCGATTTTCTTCGCACTTTCAGAGATTGAAGACATGGTTTCTACCACGCTATCCATCACATTTTCGCCATTTTGAGCAGATGCCGTTGCTGTTAGTGCTAATTTGCTTGCTTCACGTGAGTTATCCGCATTTTTCTCCACGGTTGTTTTAATTTGCTCCATACTCGCAACAGTTTCTTGTAATGCACTCGCCTGCTCTTCAGTACGAGAAGATAAATCGGTATTTCCTGTCGCAATTTCGCTTGCACTCACACTGATAGTATTAACGGCATTTTTCACGGAAGATATCATATGACTTAATGAATTCTTCATATTATTCATTTCATTGAATAACTTACCAAATTCATTAGTACCGTGATTCTCGACACGCATACTTAAATCGCCTTGGCTCATTTTACTAAAGATATTGATTAATATTCTGATGTTGCCAATAAAAGTATGGGAGAACCAACGCAATATAATAATAAATAAAAGAATAACAATAATGCCCGTCGTAATTGACACCAGCATTAAACGTTCTTGAGATGTTTTTGCAATATCGATGTAGCTATTCTCAATACCATTAGCAACAGCATAATATTGCATAGTGATATCATTTAGCTCATCCATTTTAACACTTGCCGAGTGTGTTGTTAGCTCACCTTTACGCAGTCTATCTAGCGCGCCAGTGAAGATATCAAGCAGTTCATCAAAACGTTTTGTCATATCATCCGCTAATTCCCGCCCTTCTAAGGTCAATTTTTCTGTGTCTGACCAACGGTGGATCTCTTCACGGGTTATTTCAATATATTCTGCAGTTTGGTGAAAATATTTGGCTGAAGGTTTTTCATTAACGCGTAATTGTCCATCTAATCCATTAATATTTGCCCTGATCACAGCCATTTGATATCGCGCTTTGCCCATTAGTAACATTTGCTGGCTTAGGCTATTTGATGAAACGAAATTATTATAAGATCGAGTGGAAGCATCATAACTAAAATAAATAATGCTCATAATCAACACAAATAAAATGGCCAGCATGACCTTAACGGTCTTTTCTATACTGATATTTTTAAACATGGTCATATATTCCATCAAAATATACAGAATTTTTTATCTGTACATTTGTAAGATATCAGAATGCACTCTTTCACTGACAAAGAGCATATTCCCTAGTGTAAATAAAATAAGGCTAAAATGTATTCATTAGAATATAAAGGCGCGTAGGATCTGCCTTTGTTTATAATGTCGGTAATAATGAGGAAAAACTTTAGAGTTCAGTGAAAACCATTTTTCATTTATGAAATAAACGATTGTTTTATCCATGCAAATAAAAATTAACTATACAATATCCCGTAATGAGGGTGATTTTACTCAGAAAAAGATAATTTATTAATTATTTTTTAGTTTTTGTAATTTTATTTGTGTATTTTTACCTTGGGTTTTGATAGGTATATGTACCTATTAACATTAATTTATTTAATTGTAAGATTAATTTATAGTAAATTTTAAACGCATTTAGTTTCCAATAAAAATAAAGCGGTTTCTAAAAACCGCTTTTATTGTTTATTTATTATGAGTAATTTAGCTTTATTAAGAAATTTAAATAATTTTTTCTATTAATAGTTTTTTAGTTAGTTCAATAAGTCTTATCACATTTAATGGGGTTTCTATTTTTTTAATCTCTTCCAAAGAAAGCCATTGGAAAGATTTATTTGTTAATTGGCTATTTTTTAATGGCTTGCAAAGATAAATCATATCGATGTGATAATGAAACCCTTGTTTTTTATCGTGAATGGGTTCTTTTAAAATGGCGAGAGGTTTTACAAGCTCAATAACATCGTTGTTATTTAGGTTAAGACTAAATTCAGGTTGATAGCAAAGACACTCACACAATAAACCGGTTTCTTCTTCAATTTCTCTTAATACTGCATCTTGTGGCTCTTCATTTTCTTCTATGTGACCGCCCGGTGGTAACCAACACCCTATTTTAGAATGTAAATGGAGAAGGAATTGCCCCTGCTCATTGAATACAATGCCTGTTGCTGTGAAATGACTCTTAGGCACTTCTATTGTCATGATATTCCGATCCTTTACTCTATTTACTTTTATCCAGTGTACATCACATCTATCATTATTTTGTGCTATTTAGGGTCTTTCGCATTTATTGAAGATTGTTTTATTCCCAGCAAGAAATCAGAAAATATCGTTTTAAAGTCCTTACAGGCATTTTCAGGTAATGTAGTTTCATTCTTTAAATTAATCGCGATATGCGTGACAAATCCATAAATTAAATTCACGACAATATCAGGAGAACAAGTACAAATTTCTTGTTTATTATAAAGAGTAACTACACATTTTTTAATTCGAGGAATAAGAATTTGTGAATCAATTTCGTCCCACTCTTTCCAACCTAAAACGGAAATGATTTCTTGTAAGGGAATAAGCTTATCTTTGTGCTGATAAATATGATCAACACAGAAACTAAAAATAGCCTCTAACTCTTGCCATTGATCATCATAGGTAGGAATTTGAACTAATTTTTCGACAACTTTATCTACCTGAAAAAGATAGCACTCTTTTAATAACGCTTTCTTATTACTAAAGTGGTGATAAAAAGCGCCTTTGGTTACTCTTGCGTGGCGTGATATTTCATCAACAGAAACATCACAATAGTTCTGATTTATAAATAGTTCTTGCGCCGCTTCACGTAATGCAGTGCGCGTTTGCTCTGAATTCTCTTGTTGCCGTGATTTTATTTTCATGATAAAACCCTTAAAACATACCATAAGTATGTAATAATATATGGGTATCAGTTTCGTGTAAACTGAACAAAATATTTTCAGGAAATTATCATGTCATCTCAGTACAATGGGCTTACCCCCTCAAATACCTTATCCACCTTCAATATAGAAATTATCAAAGAACTTCTTCTCTGGATTGAGGTGAATCTGGAAAAACCGTTGCTACTTGATGATGTTGCGATCCGTTCTGGTTATACCAAATGGCACTTACAACGTGTATTTAAACAAGCAACAGGGTTAACACTTGCTTCGTATATTCGAGGAAGACGCTTAACAAAAGCAGCGACAGAATTACGTTTAACTAAATTGCCTATTCTGACGGTAGCATTGCGTTATCAGTTTGATTCTCAGCAATCATTTACACGTCGTTTTAAAGCCACGTTTGGTGTAACACCTACGGAATACCGTAAACTTGATAATCTTTGTGGTAATAATTTTCAACCGCCAATCAATTTTGATGTTGTTGATTTGCCGATCCCTAAAATTATGGAATTACCTGAAAGTTATGTTTACGGCATGCAATATCAATATTTTTGCTCTATCGAAGATATCGGCAAATTGCACGAAGATATTCGCCACCAATTTTGGAATGATTTTTTACTGTATACAGATAAAAACTTTACAGAAAGTACCGTGCTTATCTCATATCAACCAAACACATTACGTAAAAATAAAATCCAGATTGATTATGAAATTGGGTTAAATAGCTTAGATCATTTTACAAAAACCAGCGGTTTTAGAAAAAGAGTGATTGAGGCAGGACGTTATGTCAGATTCCAATTTAAAGGAACCCTGGAAGAATATAAACAATTTGCGATGAAAATTTATTTTTATACCCTACCCGCATTAGGTTTATGTCGTCGTTTAGGGGCTGATATTGAAAGATATGTCAGTATAGAAACTGATGCTGATTTAATGGAATTGCCAAAAACCTTAGAGATTGATTATTTCGTTCCTATTCATTAATGATCCTCAAATAGCTTGAATTTTCAGGCTATTTTATTAAGAGTAGATTAATTTCATAGTGGCTATCTATACGATAAGTTTTTCATCACTTTTTTTGTACCATTATTCACTAAATTAGCTGTTTACTTATTATTAAAATAAAATTTCGTATTTCCTCCCTACAAAAACAAATAAGGTAATCATGCGTATTTCACTTCTATTTTTACTCTCTACTTTTTTGCTTCCCTCTTTTGCAAGTTATGCAGCAATATCGACACATCTACTTCCACGAAAAGATGGGAGTGAAATTAGCTATTACTTAGATGAACGAGCTAAAAAAAATCAAACTCTATTAGTATTAATGCAAGGCTCTGACTGTAACAGCATTAAAAACAACATGTTTATCCAAGAAACCTTTGGTCAATGGTTACCAAATAGTGATGTTTTAATGGTGGAAAAATACGGTATTACCGCCCAATTACCTTATTCACAATATGATGATGAACGTGTTGATTGCCCTAAAAGCTATAAGCGTCATGATAATCCCAAACAACGTACCGAAGATTATGAGGCTGTGTTAAATATACTATCCTCACGATATCCGAATATTATTTTAATTGGTGGAAGTGAAGGCGCTACAATGGTGCATTTAGTCGTAACTAAGCGCAATGATATTAAAGCGGCTATTGCTCTGAATGGCGGGGGGCGTTTTTTTCTTGATGACGTTCTTTATAATATCCGTCATACCACGCCAAAGGAACATGTTGAAGACGCGCTGAATGGCTTTCAGCAATTTGCTGACGCAATAAAAAATAATCAAATAGATGATGAACAATTTATAAGCGAACACAGTAAAATATGGTGGCAACAATTTTTTGCTATCGATTTACTTAAAGTCATTAAAAGCAATCAACACACCCCAGTATTAATTATTCAGACACTTAATGACACCAATGTCAATGTCGATGCATTTTATCAACTAAGCCAAGATATCAACCAGCCTAATGTGAAATTTATTAAATACGATAAGTTAGATCATGGGTTTTATAATGAACAAGGTGAGCGTTTAATAAATGAAATAATCAATGATATACAGCATTGGTACTCTCAATATGAACAACAGTCCAAAACGTGATTTAACGGCTTATCTATTATTTTAAGTTTATTGTTCTTACTTGGTATTTTTAATCAATCGAGAAAAATAATTTTCTTTTTTATTGGGTCACATTCTTATTATCCTATACTAAAATAGTAATAATTTTGCTTACTAACTGATTTAAAGCAGGATCTTGATATCGTTAATTCTATATAATGATAATTATTCTCTCTTTTAAGTTTGGGATAAGAATGGAAAGCACGACTGCACTTTTACGCCTTGATAAAATAAATTATCGAGTCAATGACAAAACTATCCTTGATAACATCAGCTTTGAACTTCAACCTTCTGAATTTAAACTTATCACAGGTCCTTCAGGTTGTGGTAAAAGCACCTTACTCAAGATTGTCGCATCTCTACTATCACCCACCAAGGGTTCCATTTTCTTTGAAAATAAAGACTATTTAACGTTGTCCCCCGAAGAATATCGTCAACAAGTTTCTTATTGCACTCAAACGCCTATGTTATTTGGTGAAACTGTTTACGATAATCTTAAATTTCCTTATTTCTTACGAAAATGCTCAGTTGATGATAAAAAACTGACACATGATTTGGATTATTTTTGTTTACCTGAATCAATTATGAAAAAAGGCATTAATGAACTTTCTGGCGGTGAAAAGCAGCGTATTTCACTGATAAGAAATCTACAGTTTATGCCAAAAATCTTATTACTTGATGAGATTACAAGTGCATTAGATGAAGATAACAAAACAAAAGTGAATGAGGTTATTCACCACTATGTTAAAGATCAAAATCTCGCCGTGTTATGGGTAACTCACGATCAAAATGAAATAAAGCATGCTGATGATGTGATCTTATTACCTTCTCACAATGATGCCTGATTTTTTATCAGTCACCCTTTTGTTATGAGCGAACATAATATTATGAACGAACATACGATAAGCAATGAATCTTTGATTTTCTCGCTTTTATTAGTTCTTGTGGCTATTTTTATTAGTCGTAAAGAAAAACTCGCTTTAGAAAAAGATATTATTTGGAGTACAGCGAGAGCCATCATCCAACTATTAATTGTTGGTTATGTCTTGACCTATATTTTCCATGTTGACCATTTTATTCTCACCTTCTTAATGGTGTTATTTATCTGCTATAACGCAGCTCATAATGCCAAAAAACGGAGTAAATACGTTAAAGATATTTTTCTAATTTCTTTTACTGCTATTACAACTGGGGCATTATTAACTTTAGCTATTTTATTACTCACCAGTTCAATTGCGTTTACACCAATTCAAATTATTCCTATTACAGGGATGATTGCCGGTAATGCGATGATCGCAACCGGGCTTTGTTATAATAATTTGGGTCAACGTTTTCAAAATCAACAACAGCAATTGCAAGAAATGCTAAGCTTGGGTGCGACACCTAAACTAGCTTCAATGAGTATTATTCGAGATAGCATTAAATCTTCATTGATCCCGACCATTGATGCAGCAAAAACTGTAGGTATTGTCAGTCTACCGGGCATGATGTCAGGGCTTATATTTGCTGGTGTTGATCCATTACAAGCCGTTAAATATCAAATTATGGTCACTTTTATGTTGATGGCAACAGCCAGTATTTCAACTATTATTGCTTGCTATTTAACCTACAAGAAATTTTTTAATCAACGCCACCAGCTTATTCATTTTGATAACCGTTCAATATAACTATGTAACTCGCTTAAAAAAGGTCACCCAATTGAGTGACCTTTTTATTACTGACTAAGACGTCGGTTTAAATTCTTATTTTAATACCGTACATCCCATTTTTGTGACTAATTCGCCTGCTTGAGATTTCACATCTTGAGCACTTTCAGGTAACTGACTCCAGAGTGTTAAACCTGTACGAGCTTCCACTTCTGCTGCCGTTACTTGGAATTCACAGAAATTTGCTTTTTTCGGTGTTTGTTGATCCATAATAAACGCGGCATAAGAGGAATTTTCTGGTGAATCATTTAAAAAAACCACTTTAAAATAAGCACTTGGAATTGTGTGTTCTTTATCTGTACTTGGTAGTTTACCCATATCTCTTTCGTAGATAGGGCCTGTCACTGTAAAGACTTTATGACCTGCTTTTGCCAAATTACGCTCTTGATCTTCTAATCGTACCCACGCACCTTGGTTTAAATCTGCTTTTTGTGGTGTGATATTAGAAAGATAGTTAAGTGCATTCCAACCAGGTAACGCAGCTAATGAAGCTAAAGGCGCTTGGTGACCACGATCAACTTTTAATGTGGCATTGGCATTTTTGTAATCCGTTGGTGATAAGGTTTCATCATTACCTAAAGCCGGATCTTTTTTCCAGTTACGTGCTTTACCACTGCCAATACTGTCTTTAGTCACTAAGTAAGCAACCCAATCTGCAAATTTGGTTTCGCTATTATTATTTAATGTATAAACATCGCGTTGAATAGTGGTTTCACTACCTCCTAAGGGACAACCAATTCCACAGTTTTCATCATTCATTGCACGTATTGAAGTATCACGCGCAACAGCAGATGGTTGGGTTTCAAGATCAGACTCTACCCTCATCTCTGAATTGGCATAGCTAGTTGAAATCATAAGAAGTGATAACACAATTGGGATCATACGTTTCATATAAAATTCCTTTTTATAAAATGAAGAAACAAAAAAACTCGCCGAAGCGAGTTTTGATGTTTTAGATAGGAGAAAATCCATTCTCTTTTGTTAGTAAATTCTGGTAATAAACGATAAAGAAAACGCATCATTTTAATATTGATGTGCTTTTTAATAACTGAATATGACTCAGAATTTTGCTACGAAATATGGCGGGAGTTTTCACAACACCAGAATGCAAAAAGCCCCGCATAAGCGAGGCATTTATTCATTTGGTTGGTGTAATTCAAATTACCCACCATGAGAATAATCATGGACTGTATTTCCTACTTCGTCAATAGTTTTTCTTAAAAAAATTATTTTACGAATAATTCATTCTCTTATTAGCGTTAAATAAGGAATTTTTTATTATTGCTATCAGGTCAACCTGTATAGTTGATATCCCATCGTTTTTCTAAATTTTCGCGTAATTCAAAAGTAAGCGAAATGACCACATTCTCACCAACGTAAGGATATCTGACGATAAAAACAACCTGATTATTGTTGGGTAATTCAAAAACTTCCGTTTCACCCAAATGAAGTGACATAACAATGTGCTTTTTAGTGAAGCGGATGGGTTTCCCATAATGAGCATATAACCACTCTTGTGTCATGAGTGGCTGTAATCCGAAAGGAAGTGCATGCGGGAAATGAAATTGATTCGTTTTTTCATCAAATAGCGTCAGTGTAATTTCACTTAAACCAACACCATACGGCTCAAAATATAAATGAAGAGCTTCTTTTCTCATCGCCAAACTTCCATTTTTAGGTTTGGATTTATAAGGAATTAAATTTTGATCATAAACATCTTGATATTTCTTCCCTAATTGAGAAATAAGCCCAGCAATATCTATTGTCATTACTTACGTTCCTTAACAAAAAGCGCCTATAAAGGCGCTTTTTAATGAAAATAAGAAATTAACCACGCCCTTTCGGTCGATTAAGAATATGCTCTTCCCAATCTTCAACTTCCGTTTCTGGCACCGCAATATATCTGACTGAAATATTGTCTTGGTGCATTCTTGCTTTATTACCAGCAATTAAAGGATGCCAACTTTGTAACGTTTTGCCTTCAGCTAAAAGGCGGTAAGCACAAGTCATCGGCAACCATTCAAATGTGGGTAAATTATACCGTGTAAGCTTGATACAATCTGGCTCATAACGGAAACGATCTTCGTAATTACTGCATTGGCAGGTTTTAATATTTAGCTGATTACAAGCGACATTGGTAAAGTATATCTCGTCAGTATCATCATCCATTAACTTGTGTAAACAACACTGTCCACACCCGTCACAGAGCGATTCCCACTCATCATCACTCATTTCATCTAATGTTTTAGTCTGCCAAAAAGCCTGTGTCATCTCTACGTTATTACCTTATTGCTCATCTAATACAAATTAAATAACCCGCGTTGTCAGCTGATGTTCATTAACGCTTAATACCAACATATCACCGGATTCTAGAGGACCAACACCTTCAGGTGTCCCCGTTAAAATCACATCACCAGGACGTAAGGTAAAAAAGCGAGACATATAACTGATAAGGGGTAAAACAGGCGTTAGCATATCACGACTGTTACCTTGCTGACGAATTTCGTCATTAACACGTAACACTAAATCCGCATTTTGCGGGTCACCAAATGAATTAACAGGAATAAAACCAGATAATGGTGCAGAGCCATCGAACGCTTTACTTTTTTCCCATGGTTGCCCTGCTTTTTTCAATTTACCTTGTAAATCACGTAATGTGAGATCAAGACCAATACCAAACCCCGCAATTGCACGATCAACTCTATCTTCATTCGCTTGCTTAAGTGGCTGACCGATGAGTACTGCTAATTCGATTTCGTGATGAACCGCACCCATATCTTTTGGGATAGCAATAGGTTGGCGAATATCACACATAGCAGTTTCTGGTTTGATAAAAATCACAGGCTCTTCTGAGCGAACAGATCCCATCTCTTTAATGTGATTGGCATAGTTACTGCCAACGCAAATCACTTTATTGACAGGAAAATCCAGTAACGCACCTTCCCAATCACGATGTTGATACATAATGTGTTCCTTTTAGGTAAATTGCTGTGTTTTATTTCACTGTAAAAATACGATTAGCTCGCGTTAGGCAGTGAGTTTATTTTATTAGCAACGCCATCAGCCATTGTGACAATGCTAAGGGCAAAAAAGTAAGAGCTATTCCAATGCATAATCGTACGGAAGTTTTGTGTCACTAAATAGCTTCTGTGTAAATCATCATCTGGAATGATTAACCATACAGGCATAGCATCGTTCAATTGGCTATTTGCGGGTAATTGAACACCCAATGCTTTCCATTGCGCGACTGTTTTTTTCTGTTCACTCTTAATGCCTTCAAGCTGTTGGTTAAAATCTACCGATAAAGTAACCTGTTCTCCCCAAGGAAGTCCACTTTTCCAACCTTCAGTGGCTAAATAGTTAGCAGCCGAAGCAAATGCGTCTTCTTGAGTATTCCAAATATCGATTTTTCCATCACCATTGCCATCGGCAGCATAAGTTAGGAAGGAAGATGGCATAAATTGAGTTTGTCCCATCGCTCCCGCCCAAGAGCCTTTGAGACGCTGACCTTGAGGGATATGCCCCGCTTCAATAATCTCTAATGCAGCCATCAATTGACGAGCAAAGAGCTCCTCTCGACGCCCTTCAAACGCGAGCGTTGCCAGTGCGGAGACAACATCTTCTTTACCTTGCACCTTCCCAAATCCACTCTCAAGTCCCCATAACGCAACAATATAGTTTGCAGGCACACCATATTTTGTGCTGATTTTTTCTAGGGTCTCTTGATTTTCTTGGTAAAGCTTAGCCCCTTGGTTTAAACGACCATTGGTGACAATACGTGGTAAATAAACATCGAGTGTGATTTTCTTTTCCGGTTGATTACGGTCTGATTTAATCACTCGTTCAATAAAATGTGCTTCTGAAAAAGCAAAATCTATTGTTTCTTGTTTATACCCCAATTGAGCCGCTTTCAATTTTAACGCTTCAACATAAGCAGGAAATTGTGCAGAAGTACGAGTTTCTTTAGGAAACGCTTGTTCTAACGATGCAACATTCACTTGTTTCCATCGAGGTGTTTGGGGTTCTTCAACTGTCGTTACCTCAGGTGACGTAATTTGTCTTTCAGCCAATTTTTGTTGGCTATTAGTACATGCAGATAACATTAAACCGGAAACAATCACTGCGATGAATGAATATTTGAACATTTATGCTCCTTTTATCTCGATGATTTATTCAGTTTTTTCTGATTTTTTTAATTCATCTAAATAAGTATTTAACATACTTTCGACAGGTGGTGGAACTTGTAAGTAAAAACCCTGCTCAACTAAGGCTTTTTTGACTTTTTCAATGTCAGCATGCGCTAAACGCTGTCTATCCGCGAGATTAAGCAACATTGAAAACTGCGGTTCGCCAAAACTTTGTAATAATTCGTCCGGAATTCGAGAGAAATCATCCTTTTTTTCGATGTATAAATAAGTTTGATCACGTTTGGTACTACGGTAAATTGCACAAATCATTTTCATTAAACTCTAATTATTAAAATAAGCGACTTGCCTGAATATTTTAGTAAATATAACATGCTTATATACTTTCGTAATATCGTCTCTGGTTTTTTGTGCCAGATTATAAAAAATTTACTGAGTCAGATAGATGTCAAACACGCCCATTGAGTTAAAAGGCAGTAATTTTACCCTTTCAGTACTCCATTTAAACGATGGAACACCGAAAGTTATTCGTCAGGCTATTTCAGAAAAAATTGCACAAGCGCCTCAATTTCTGAAAAACGCACCTGTGGTTATCAATGTTTCTGCTTTAGCAGATGAAAATATTGATTTTAAAAAACTGAGGCGAATTGTAGAAGATGCTGGCTTACGCGTCGTGGGAATTAGTGGTAGTTCAAACGCTCAACAGAAAGAAGCGATAATTGCCGCACAGTTACCTATCTTAAATGAAGGTAAAATAGTTAAGCCAAGCACTCAGGCAAATAACGATAAAACGAATGAAGCACCGGCAGTTGTTCGTCAAAAAACAAAAATCATCCACACTCCTGTTCGTTCAGGTCAGCGCATTTATGCTCAAAATAGCGATTTAGTCGTTATTAGTAATGTGAGTGCAGGCGCTGAATTAATTGCTGATGGTAATGTTCATGTCTACGGTGTGTTACGTGGACGTGTGCTGGCAGGCGCATCGGGTGATAAAGAGAGCCATATTTTTTGTACACATCTGTCTGCTGAACTTGTTTCTATTGCTGGTCAATATTGGCTAAGCGATCAAATTCCTACAGACTTTGTTGGTAAGTCAGTACAACTGAGTCTGCAAGAGAATGAATTAACAATCGAGAACTTAATTTAGAGCATCGACAAGGAATCACTCCATGGCACGCATTATTGTTGTTACGTCAGGTAAAGGTGGGGTTGGTAAAACAACTTCCAGCGCGGCCATTTCTACCGGCCTCGCTCAAAAAGGTCATAAGACGGTTGTTATCGACTTTGATATTGGGTTACGTAATTTAGACCTTATCATGGGTTGTGAACGTAGAGTTGTTTATGATTTTGTTAATGTTATTCAGGGCGATGCATCTTTAAATCAAGCGTTGATTAAAGATAAGCGTACAGAAAATCTGTTTATTCTCCCTGCTTCACAAACAAGAGATAAAGACGCTCTCACCCGTGATGGTGTCGAACAAGTATTAGATGAACTTGATGAGATGGGTTTTGATTTTATCATTTGTGATTCTCCTGCGGGCATTGAAAGTGGTGCATTAATGGCCCTTTACTTCGCAGATGAAGCCATTATCACAACAAACCCTGAAGTATCATCTGTACGTGACTCCGACCGTATTTTAGGCATTCTTGCCTCCAAATCACGTCGTGCTGAACGTGGTGAAGATCCAATTAAAGAACATCTGTTATTAACTCGTTATAATCCTGGTCGTGTTAACCGTGGTGACATGTTAAGTATGGAAGATGTTCTTGAAATTCTATGCATTCCACTATTGGGTGTTATTCCAGAAGATCAATCTGTTTTACGTTCATCTAACCAAGGTGAACCTGTTATTTTAGATGGCGAATCTGATGCAGGTAAGGCCTATTCAGATACCGTAAATCGTTTGTTAGGTGAAGAACATCCATTCCGTTTTATTGAAGAAGAGAAAAAAGGCTTTCTGAAACGCCTTTTTGGGGGGTAAAAGATGGCTTTACTAGATTTTTTCCTGTCGCGTAAAAAGTCGACAGCTAATATTGCCAAGGAGCGTCTACAAATTATCGTAGCAGAACGTCGCCGTGGTGATAGCGAGCCAGCTTATTTACCTGATATGAAAAGAGATTTATTAGGTGTCATCTGTAAATATGTGCAGATAGATCCAGAGATGCTTTCTGTTCAATTTGAACAAAAAGGCGATGATATCTCTGTATTAGAGCTAAATGTGACTTTACCTGAGAGTGAAGAACCGACAAAGTAAATCATATTTTACGCTTTATATAAGCCATTATTCACAGAGCCAGCCATGAACTATAATTAATTTGATTGGCTCTGTGTTTAATTATATACATATTGAAAACACCTGAATGCGCAAATAGCGCTATATCTCGTTGCTATTTTAATCATTGGTGATAAGTCAAAGGGGGTATGTTATTTCGTAATAACATCGATATATTTACTAATAACATTTTCACCTATTTATTGCCCTCACCTTTTCTAGGTGTTTTTTGTGTGCAAAAAATAAGAGCCTCAAAAGAGACTCCTATTCATCATTCTTTATTTTGTTTATTTATCGAACTAAAAATCCGATTTTATTTTGGGTATTAGCGATGAGAAAATAAACAATAAGTAATGCTATGGATATTGCGCCAGAATTTCTGTCACTTTCTCTTCTAATAATGCTTTACGCCAGCGTGAAATCAATTCAGGTTGCCCTTCTTTTATTTTCCAGTGAATGCTCAATAATTGGTTAATTTGTCTTCTCGACGCTAACAGCTCAGGGTTGTAGCGTTTATCTTCACTAATATCTTGAATAACCGCTTTAATCGCTTTAAATGCTTTTTTGTAGTTTGGTTGTTCGATTAAATTGCCAATAGGCTCTGGACAATCTTCATCTTTAATTTCTTTAGCTTTAACAACAAAATCTAATAAACGACGACCATGGCAACGGATCTCTTGACCTGAAAGCGACAATGCATCGAGCTCTGCTAATGATGAAGGAAGATAACGCGCAACAGACCATAAATGTTCTTCTCTTACAACAAAGTTTAATGCCATATCACGAGATTTAGCTTGATTTAAACGCCACTGAGCAAGCATTTGTAAACATGCTAACTGTTGACCTTTTAATTGCCATGCATTGCTAATATCACGATAGGCAAGCGCTGGTACAACCGTTTCTTGTCGACGCTCTGCAATCATTTGACATTCATCGGCAATAGCATCCATATAACCGGCTTCTTCAGCTTCTTTAATTAATTTCTCAGCTAAAGGCAACAAATAGAAAACATCACCGCTGGCATATTGGCACTGTTTTTCAGTTAAAGGACGCGCTAACCAATCTGTTCGAGATTCACTTTTATCTAGCACAACATTTTCATATTTTTCAACTAATGTTGCAAAGCCACAAGAGATGGGATGACCTAGGAATGCAGCCACCACTTGAGTGTCAATCATCGGTGTTGGAACACAACCAAACTGGTGAGAAAAGACTTCGAGATCTTCACTTCCAGCATGGAGAAACTTCATAATGCCTGGGTTTGTTAATAGCTCAACGAAAGGAGCCCAATCCTTAATTGCTAACGGATCAATAAGAGAGATCTGTTTACCGTCATACATCTGGATCAAACCAAGATGTGGGTAATAGGTACGTATGCGGACAAACTCTGTATCTAAAGCAATTTGTGAAGCCTCTGAGGCGGCTTTACAGGCGATATCTAGTGCAGTGTCTGTCGTAATCAAATGATAATTCAAAACAGGTTTCTCTTGTTTTTATGTCTAATGACTTTTTATGTAATCACAAAAACGCCGGTATAAACCGGCGAAATTGAAAAAGGTTATTGAGTGTTGTATCAAGATTCAGTTGAGGTTTTCAACTCTTTTTCTTCATTTCTTAACTCTCTGCGTAAAATTTTACCAACATTTGATTTTGGTAATTCATCACGAAACTCAATAATTTTAGGTACCTTGTAACCTGTTAGGTAACGACGACAGTGTGTTTTTATCTCATCTTCTGTTAATGATGGATCTTTCTTCACAATGAAAACTTTAACCGTTTCGCCCGAATTTTTGCTAGGTACACCAATGGCCGCTGATTCTAAAACCTTAGGATGCGCCGAGACAACCTCTTCCACTTCATTAGGGTATACATTGAAACCGGAAACTAAGATCATATCTTTTTTGCGATCAATGATACGAATAAAGCCTTCATCATCCATTGTGGCAATATCACCGGTTGCAACCCAACCATCGTGTAAGACTTCATCCGTTGCATCAGGGCGGTTCCAATAACCTTTCATAACCTGAGGACCACGAACCCACATTTCACCGCCTACCGTGCGGTCAACTTCGTTACCTTCATCATCAATAAACTTAACGTCGGTTGAAGGCACCGGTAATCCAATGCTACCACTGTATTTTTTCAGATTATAAGGGTTACCCGTGACTAACGGAGAGCATTCAGTTAAGCCATAACCTTCTAACAAATGCTTACCGGTTAACGCTTCCCACTCTTTAGCTACACTACTTTGTACAGGCATACCACCGCCAACAGAGAGGTTTAGTTTGGAGAAATCAAGCTGACGGAATTCTGGATTGTGTAACCAAGCATTAAATAAAGTATTTACGCCAGTAATTGCAGTGACAGGGTAACGTCCTAGTTCTTTAACTGTCCCTTTCACATCACGCGGATTGGTAATAAGTAAATTTTTACCACCAATTTCAATAAAGAGCAGGCAATTTACAGTTAAAGCAAAAACGTGATAGAGCGGTAACGCGGTAACCACCAGCTCTTTACCTACATTTAGTGCCGGTACATAAGCGGCTTTGGCTTGCTCAAGATTTGCCAACATATTGCGATGCGTTAACATCGCACCTTTCGCAATTCCCGTTGTTCCCCCGGTGTATTGTAGGAAGGCTAAATCTTTTCCCGTAATTTCAGGCTTAATATATTGCATACGATAGCCAAAATGCATTGCTCTACGAAATGAAATTGCATCAGGCAAGTTGTATTTAGGCACTAATCGTTTGATATATTTAACAACAAAGTCAACTAATGTTGCTTTAGGACGAGATAGTTGATCACCCATTCGGGTTAAAATAACGTGTTTAATGCTGGTATTAAACACGATTTTTTCGAGCGTATGCGCAAAGTTAGAGACGATTACAATGGCACTTGCACCACTGTCATTTAATTGATGTTCAAGTTCTCTTGGTGTGTAAAGTGGGTTTACGTTTACGACAACCATGCCTGCACGAAGAATACCGAAAAGCGCGATAGGATATTGCAATAAATTAGGCATCATTAAGGCAACACGGTCACCTTTTTTTAACCCTAAGCCATTTTGCAGGTATGCTGCAAAAGCACGGCTACGCTCTTCAAGTTTGCGATAAGTCATGACCTCGCCCATATTGATAAAGGCGGGTTGATCTGCGTAATTTGCGACAGCGTTTTCAAGCATCTCAGCAAGAGAAGCAAAACGGTCCGGGTCAATTTCAGCCGGAACATCTGCCGGATAACGTTTAAGCCAGACTTTTTCCAAAGTAGTACTCCTGATTAATCGCACTTCTCGGGTTAATATTATGTTTCATTTTTAACAAAGTATTAACTCATCCTACCAGCACAAACAATTTTCTATTGTGAAGATGCGAAGTGCGTCACTAAATATTTTATTTTTAGATTAACAAAAAAGAAGGCGGTCAAAACCGCCCTCTCTTTTATTTTTATGCAACTTTAATAACTCTATTAGATAGTTACCTAATATATTATAGATATTGATTATACACCGTTTCACATGAATGGAGATAAAATATTATATCGTCATGCAATCCAATACCCATTTTTTACTCTAAAACGGGCACAACCTGACCAGTTCCATACGGGTACCCACCATAACCGCCATATCCATGGTGATAACCCCAATAGGGACCATCGCCATAATATCCCCATGTCATAACAGGTGCTGGCATAATGACTTGCTGTGTCAGTGTCCAACGTTTCATACCTGTCACATCGATACGTAAAAATGGATAAGTGGCTTCTCCCACTTTGCCAAATTCAACGCCTTTGATAGTACCAACAACGGTGACATACTGATTTTTGTAATCAATAGGATCTAAGAAATGCATAACATTAGCATAGAGACGCCCAATAGAAGGCTGTCGCAATTCGGGTGCGGCATCGTATTGAGAAAGCGGCATAACAGCAATTTCTAGCTGTGTTGATGATTGAAGATTTTTCACATCAATCACACGTCCACCAAAACGCCCTTCTTGGCCAATATAAAGCTCAGGAGCAACAAAAACGCCATTTAAATCAGTCACCGGCGTTGCTGATGTACCTTTTATTGAATCAGGTATAGAGACGCATCCCGCCAGAAACAAAGCGCCAGATAGAAATAGCGCTTTGCTTACCAAACGGTAGTTTAATTGTCTGTTCATAAACCACCTCATTGCAAGTCAATATTAACGTTACTCTATAATAATATTATAGCTTAGCTTTACACTTAGGCTTCTAATAGATACTCATAAATTTATTCACGACCGGGCAGTTTTTTCCACGTCACTTCATTACGTAAATACACCGGCTCAGCGTCTTCAACTTGAGTTGCTTTGCCTTCATGCCAAGCCGTTACAGCGAGAGGTAACATATCTTGTGCAGCAGGAAGCGTAATCTCCGTTTCAACAACCGTGAAAGGAAGCGCCTCTTTTAAATCAGGGTAAGCTTGCCAGCCTGTGCCCGCTATTGCCCATGTTCCCGTTGTTGACTGTAATGCTTCAATAAATTGCTCAGGTTTCATCACCGCTTCAGTGTCTTCCCCCACCCAAGCACCTGCATCATTACGCTGATATTGAGCGCAATAAATTTCACCCATCCGCGCATCGATTGCCACGAGAACTTGTTTAATACCCGTGGTTCTAAAAACACCTTCAGCCATTGTGGCAAGTGAGGAAATACCTACCATGGGTAACTCGGCACCTAACGCAATACCTTGTGCAACCCCCACACCAATGCGAACGCCTGTAAAACTTCCAGGGCCTCGTCCAAAAGCAAGTGCATCTAATGATTGCAATGTCATGTTCGCTTCTTCTAAGGCGCTTTTCACCATAGGTAAAATCTTTTGTGTATGTTCACGAGGTGAGATTTCAAAACGTGAAGCAACAACGCCTTCATTCCAAACTGCAACTGAACAAGATTCTGTTGCAGTATCAATTGCTAAAATTCGCAGTGACACGCCATAACTCCGGCAAATTCGATAATTAAAAGAGGAAGAATAATATCATAATAGTGTTCAACAGAATAAACACACATTCTGTGCGATCGCTATTATGAATCCGATATTTCTTGTATTTCATTCTGCTGCGCGCGTTGGCTCAAAAATTTCATTGTTTTTTCGAGTGAACGTGTCCGTGGTGAGGGTGGCAAACTACTCAAAAAAACCTCGCCATATGCACGAGAAACCAACCTATCATCACAAACTATAATAGCGCCATAATCATGCACATCACGAATTAATCGCCCAACGCCTTGTTTTAAGCTAATCACAGCATCAGGAATTTGAACATCTCTAAAGGCATCTCCGCCCCGCAACTCACAATCTTCAATACGAGCCCTTAATAGAGGATCATCAGGTGCTGTAAAAGGTAATTTATCAATAATCACACAAGACAGTGTATCGCCACGTACATCAACACCTTCCCAAAAACTTTGGGTCGCCACTAAAAGCGCGTTGCCTGATGAGACAAACTTTTGCAGTAATTGTGTTTTACTCATTTCACCTTGCATCAATACGGGTAATGGCAAACTGGCTTTAAACTCTTCAGCAAGCCCCCGCATCATGGCATGTGAAGTACAGAGGAAAAAACAGCGACCTTGGTTTTTTAAAATAACAGGCGTGAGCATAGTGGCTAAACGTTTTGCCGTATAAGGTTGATTTAATGGGGGCAAATAACGTGGTACACAGAGTAACGTCTGATGTTGATAATCAAACGGACTGTTTAAAATCAATGTGGTCGCATTTTCTAACCCCAAACGGTCTGTGTAATAAGACATCTGCTCATTCACAGAAAGGGTTGCCGAGGTAAACACCCAACTGCTTTTATGTGATTTGATTAATTCGCGAAATTTATCCGCAACGGAGAGTGGCGTAATCGCTAATAAGAAATGGCGACCATAACTTTCAAACCAGTAGCTATAACCCGGAATTGTGGTGTCGATCAGGCGTTTTAAGCGATTGCGATAAACGGTGGCTCGCTCAAAAGCACTATCAAGTAATTGGCTTCGCCCTAACGAAAGTTTCATTACGTCATAACTCAGCTCTAGAGCATCATCCAGTAAGGTCAGAAACCGTTTTGTTTCCCCCCCTTGCAATAGCTCCCGTAAATTTCCTCGATACCCCGTTTCACCTAATGCTAAGCGAAAATCCATCACCATTTGCGTTAATCTATCAGCACTTTTTTGCAACTGAATTTGATCACGGACTTCTGTGCGATAAGCCACGGTCATATCTCTAGCGAGATCAAAAAGCTGTCTACTAGTAAGTTGTTGACCAAAATAGTGGCTAGCGATATCTGGAATTTGATGGGCTTCATCAAAGATCATAATTTCAGCTTCCGGAATTAGCTCACCAAAACCGGTATCTTTAACGACAGTATCCGCCATAAATAAATGGTGATTAACCACCACAATATCCGCATCCATGGCTTTTTTACGTGCACTTAGGACATAACACTCTTTATAGCGAGGGCAATCACTTCCTAAACAGTTATCGTTAGTGCTTGTCACTAAAGGCCAAACGCGGCTATCTTCCGCAACACTATGACAACGGCTAACATCACCATCTTCAGTCTGTGTTGACCATTGGCGTACATACATGACATCAGACAACACTTCAGCTTCAAGATCACCCCCACTGAGCATTTGCTGATCGAGTCGTTCTAAACAGAGATAGTTAGAACGCCCTTTTAATAGCGCCGTATTACCATCATAATTAATCGCTTCAATGATCGTAGGTAAATCTCGACTATATAACTGATCTTGCAAGGCTTTAGAGCCTGTTGAGATAATAGTCTTTTTACCTGAACGCAACGCGGGTACAAGATAAGCATAGGTTTTTCCTGTACCTGTACCCGCTTCAGCGATAAGCACACCCTGCTTATCAATAACTTCCGCTATTGATTTCGCCATTTGTCGTTGAGCTTCACGGGGATGAAATCCTGGGATCGTTCGGGTTAAAATCCCGTTTTCTGCAAAATCGTCTGACACAGGCATACTCTTTTTATAAAATAAGACGTAAATTATGCCAGTGGATAACCCAAAGTACCACCTATGCCGTTAATACAAAGGAGAACTCATAATGACAATTAAACGTATCGACCCTGAAGATCGCTGGTCTGAAGCCGTAATTCATAACGACACCATTTATTACACTGCAGTGCCAGAAAATTTAGCAGGCGATATCATTGAACAAACAGCAGACACATTAGCGGCAATTGACGTTTTGTTACAACGTGTAGGTTCTGATAAAACTAAAATTCTTGATGCAACAATTTTTTTAGCTGATAAAGCCGATTTTGAAGGTATGAATAAAGCATGGGATGCATGGGTTGCCAAAGGTAGCGCACCAGTGCGTTGTACTGTGCAAGCACAATTAATGCACCCAGAATATAAAGTTGAAATTAAAATTATTGCAGCCCTATAACGACACTAGACTGAGCACCCAATTTTATGGGTGCTTATTTTTGGAATCTCGTTTATTGGCTAAATCAAGATAGTAGTCTGATAAATGCTCCTCACCATAAACCTCACCAATATGGCTCGCACCCATAAAGGTTAAGAAAAACTCCAAAGGTCCATAAAATTTTTGAGAAGTAAAATGGCGTAATGTAAAAATGGTTATTTTTCTTAATGCGTCAGGTAAGTGAATAATCTTTATTTTTTTATTTAATGCAATACCTGCAAGTTCAGCTATCTGATTTAATGATAAAATATCAGGTCCCCCAATAGAAATCTCTGTTGTATTATTTCCGATCATTTTCACCACAAAATGGGCTAGATCATTACCAGAAATAGGGTTTATTTGCTGTTTTCCTGAGCCAAATAAATATACTTTTCCAGACGACGCCATTTGTAAAAAATCGCCCATATCACTAAAGTAACCATTGGGTCGAATAACACAGTACGACAAATTAGATTGTTTTAATTTATCAACAAAACGCTCTTTAGCTTCAAAAATTTTTAATTGTCGATATTTATCACCATCAATAGCAGAGATATAAATAAACTGTTTAACTTGTGACTTTATTGCTTCTTCAAGAAGATTTTTATTGGCTTGATAATCAACATCTATATAGGTTAATCCCTCTTTTTGGCGAGTGATCCCTACTGTAGAAATAACGCAATCAATATCTTTTGTGCTATTTTTTAATTGCTCAGGCTTTGTTATTTCACCAATAAAAACATCATCAACATCAGTAAACTGTGTTGCTTGTGGGTGGTTTCTGACTAAAACACGCACCCAATAGCCTTGTGTTTTTAATGCTTGTACAAGAAATCGTCCCAAATAACCTGTTGCGCCAGCGACTAATATCCGTTTCATGTACTCTCCTTATTTAAGCTTTAAGAGAATAGTATAAAAACAAAAAAAGCTGAATTCAAAAGAACTCAGCTTTTTAATATAACTTACTTTTGCTGTGATAATCAGATTTTTATCTTTATCAATTTATTACTCATTAAGTTAATAAGATTTAGGCAAATTTAATCATTACCATACCAACCAGTAATAATATAATTCCACCCCATCCTTTATAATTAAGTCTTTGATTAAATAAAATCCAACCGGCGGCGATAGTTGCAATAATTCCGAATGCTCCCCAAAGTGCATAAGCAACAGAAAGCTCTATCCCTTTGACGGCCATTGCAAGTGCACTAAAGGCACCTAATACGCAAAATAGTGATAATATTCCTAATCCCATTCGGCTAAAACCATTAGACATTTTTAAGAATATATTCGCGACTATTTCAAGCACTACGGCAAGTATTAGAAACGCACCATGCCACCATTCAAATTGAGCTAACATAATTAAGCCTCCTTGATATTGGTAGGAATTGGCTTATTCGCTCCTTTTACGGCACTGGCAACGTGCTTGGCTTTACCGGCAATACTTTTTACGGAATCGGTTGTTTTCTTAGCAACAGCCGATTTTTTAGTACCTGATTTGATAAGTGTGATCCCTGCAATTAACATCGCTAGACCACCCAATTTTAATGGTGAGAGTGATTCACCAAACCACAGAACGCTGAATGTCGTAATAATGACAATTCCAATACCTTCCCACAGTGCATATGCTACACCTAATGCCACTTTTTTAACGGCTATAGCTAAAAAGATATAGGAAGTGGCAATCATTAACCACATCACTATCATACCGGTGTAACCACCGCTTACACTGGCGTACTTCATCGATAAAGTACCGATAACTTCACAAACAATAGCTAATGCTAAAAATATCCAATAAATCATTTTTTCATCTCTCATACACATTCGAAATACGCCAAAACGTTTCTTGCGCAGAAGATAGAGAATATGTAGATAGTCTTTCTGGCGGCAATAGTAGCCGAACGTTAAGGCAACGTCGTTTCCTGATAACTCAGGAATTAAGATGAGAGGTTTCTATAATGCGCCACACCAGTAGTGTTCGCTGGATAAAATAGCAGAAAGGAATAACTTATAGGTAGAACGTTTAACTTTGACGCTTTTGGCGCTAGTCATGATTATTTATTCTTTCATCGCACAGACCATCCGCACGATATACTCCGAACCCTCATATAAGATGGTTAAATGTTACATGATATTTCTATCATGCCGAATTATTTAAATCAACGCTTTTCCAAAATATTTTTACGTTAATTACTTGGTTTTATTTAAGTTTTAGTTTCTAGTTAAAATTAGATTGCATAGTTAATCAATGGTTTTACGATCCTTCAGTAGTTTTATTCATCTAAATGGCTGTAATTATGCTTAAAGATATTTAGCTGAGACAAAAACACCCAGCATAATGAACTGACCCCAATTTATTGGACAGTTTAAATTAGTTAGGTAAAGACTGAGTTCGGTATTGAACTGGACTCAGTCCTTT
>NZ_PENW01000003.1 GCF_003144405.1 Proteus cibi | reverse complement strand
TAAAACTGTAGTGATTGCAGCAGTCAGAGTTGTTTTACCGTGGTCAACGTGGCCGATAGTACCAACGTTAACGTGCGGTTTGGAACGTTCAAATTTTTCTTTAGACACGACTATATTCCTTAATATCGCTCCCTCGAGTAGAGGGAGCGTAAACTAAATTGAACTCGAAAGGATCTTATTTCGCTTTACGAGCTTCGATAATAGCCTGAGCGACGTTGCTAGGCGCTTCGTTGTACTTCAAGAACTCCATAGAGTATGAAGCACGACCCTGAGTTTGTGAACGCAGGTCAGTTGCATAACCGAACATTTCAGCCAGTGGTACTTGAGCACGGATGATCTTACCGGTAGGCAGATCGTCCATACCTTCAACCATACCACGACGACGGTTTAAGTCACCGATAACGTCGCCCATGTAATCTTCTGGCGTTTCAATCTCAACTTTCATGACTGGCTCAAGCAGAATTGGCTTAGCTTTCATGAAGCCGTCTTTAAATGCCATTGATGCGGCAATTTTAAACGCGATTTCTGAGGAGTCAACATCATGGTAAGAACCGTAATGTAAACGAGCCTGAATATCCACAACAGGGTAACCTGCTAATGGACCAGATTTCAGCTGTTCTTGAATACCTTTATCAACAGCTGGGATGAATTCTTTAGGAATTACACCACCAACGATATCGTTGATAAATACGTAGTTCTCTTCACCACCTGCTGGTAATGGAGACAGGTCGATAACAACATGACCGTACTGACCACGACCACCAGATTGTTTCGCGTGCTTACCTTCGATATCAGTTACTGTATCACGAATAGTTTCACGGTAAGCAACCTGTGGTTTACCTACGTTCGCTTCAACTTTAAATTCACGACGCATACGGTCAACTAACACGTCTAAGTGCAGCTCACCCATACCAGCAATGATAGTCTGACCAGTTTCTTCGTCGCTTGATACGCGGAAAGATGGATCTTCCTGAGCCAGACGGTTCAGAGCGATACCCATTTTTTCTTGGTCAGCTTTAGTCTTAGGTTCGATAGCAACAGAGATTACTGGCTCTGGGAATTCCATACGTTCTAAGATGATTGGTGCTTCAATTGCACACAGAGTATCACCTGTAGTCACGTCTTTCAGACCGATAGCAGCAGCGATGTCGCCCGCACGAACTTCTTTAATTTCTTCACGCTTGTTAGCATGCATCTGAACAATACGGCCAAAACGTTCTTTTTTGTCTTTAACCGGGTTCAGAACTGTGTCACCTGAGTTTACAACACCAGAGTACACACGGAAGAATGTTAAGTTACCAACAAATGGGTCAGTTGCGATTTTGAATGCCAGAGATGAGAATGGCTCTTCGTCGCTTGAATGACGTTCTGCTGGAGTATCTTTACCGTCTGGTAACATACCTTTGATTGCAGGAACATCTGTTGGTGCTGGCAGGTATTCAATTACCGCATCCAGCATTGCCTGAACACCTTTGTTCTTAAATGCAGAACCACAGGTAACCAGGATAATTTCATTATCTAGAA
Organism: Proteus cibi; assembly: GCF_003144405.1. Classification (GTDB taxonomy): domain Bacteria; phylum Pseudomonadota; class Gammaproteobacteria; order Enterobacterales; family Enterobacteriaceae; genus Proteus; species Proteus cibi. The sequence continues at coordinate 103,824 of NZ_PENW01000003.1, read as the reverse complement.
CGCGTTTACGCAGAGCAGCTTTGATTTCTGCTTCTGTCAGTTCTTCACCGCCCAGATATTTGTCCATCAGTTCTTCTGATGCTTCAGCAGCAGATTCAACCAGGTTGTTGTGCCATTCTTCAGCTAAATCTTGCAGATTTGCAGGAATGTCTTCGTATTCGAAGGTAACACCTTGGTCTTCTTCATTCCAACGGATTGATTTCATTTTAATTAAATCAACAACACCGGTGAAATTTTCTTCAGCGCCTACTGGAATTTGCAGTGGAACTGGGTTTGCTGCCAGACGTGTTTTGATTTGTTCAACAACACGCAGGAAGTTTGCACCCATACGGTCCATTTTGTTAACGAACGCGATACGTGGTACATGATATTTGTTAGCCTGGCGCCATACTGTTTCTGACTGAGGCTGAACACCACCAACTGCACAGTAAACCATAACCGCGCCATCAAGAACACGCATAGAACGTTCTACTTCGATTGTGAAGTCAACGTGTCCCGGGGTGTCGATGATGTTTACACGGTGAGGCTCAAACTGTTTAGCCATACCAGACCAGAATGCAGTAGTTGCTGCGGATGTGATAGTAATACCACGTTCCTGCTCCTGCTCCATCCAGTCCATTGTTGCTGAACCTTCGTGAGTTTCACCAATTTTATGGTTTACACCGGTATAAAACAGAATACGTTCACTTGTAGTGGTTTTACCGGCATCGATGTGCGCACTGATACCGATATTACGGTAGCGTGCTATGGGGGTTTGACGAGCCATTTTTTCCTCTCTCGTGGGCGTTCAATTCAGGTAAAGGACAGCAGAGCTGTCCTGAAAAGAGTTGCGATACTCCGTGGATTACCAACGGTAGTGTGCGAACGCCTTGTTTGCATCTGCCATACGGTGAACGTCTTCACGTTTCTTAACAGCAGCGCCTTTGTTTTCAGCCGCATCAGATAATTCATTTGCCAGGCGAAGAGCCATGGATTTATCACCGCGTTTACGAGCAGCTTCAACAATCCAACGCATTGCTAATGCATTACGACGAACTGGGCGTACTTCAACTGGAACTTGGTAAGTTGAACCACCAACACGGCGGGATTTAACTTCCACAGTAGGACGTACGTTATCTAATGCGATTTCGAACGCTTCCAGTTCAGTTTTGCCTGAACGCTGAGCCAGGGTCTCAAGCGCATTATATACGATAGATTCTGCAGTAGATTTTTTACCGTCTACCATCAGAATGTTTACAAATTTAGCCAGCAGTTCTGATCCGAACTTAGGATCTGGCAGAATTTTACGTTGACCAATTACACGACGACGTGGCATGGAAATACTCCGTTTAAAATTCAGGGTTGTCCAAAACTCAATGAGTTTATTTTGACATTATTGGTGAAAAAATGTTTGGCCTTACTTAACGGAGAACCATTAAGCCTTTGGCTTCTTCACACCGTACTTAGAACGAGCTTGTTTACGGTCTTTAACACCAGAACAGTCCAGCGCGCCGCGAACAGTGTGGTAACGCACACCTGGTAAGTCTTTAACACGACCACCACGGATTAAGATTACGGAGTGCTCCTGCAAGTTGTGGCCTTCACCACCGATGTAGGAAGAAACTTCGAAACCGTTAGTCAAACGCACACGGCATACTTTACGCAGTGCTGAGTTTGGTTTTTTTGGAGTGGTAGTATATACACGAGTACATACGCCACGTTTTTGCGGGCAAGCTTCCAGAGCTGGAACGTTGCTTTTAACAACTTTCGAGCTACGAGATTTGCGTACCAGCTGATTAATAGTTGCCATTTAAAAAAAGCTCCTGGTTTTTGCTTCGTAAACACGGATTTGAACTCTGTCTTGTCAACAAGACAAAACATGAGGACGCAGAATTTTATTGCTGACGGGCTCATGTGTCAAGAATTATACAGCAATTCTACGCTCCCCAATGAATTTGTTGGGGGTGTTTTACCGTTAAATCGACAAAATCACTATAATGGATGAGTTTAATATGATGAGATACTTGATCTTTTAAGCCTCTTGCCAAAACATCATCAATTAATGCGTAAACTGAAATTTGCTGTTGAAGACAATATTTTAATAAAGGATTGTCTTCAAGGACTGCCAGTACACCATCTTGTATTAACAAAACATCATCTTCTTTTGTCAATAAAGATAAAAAAGCCTCTAAATCACTTTGATAAATAGAGACAGAATAAGTATACAACATAACTGTTCAACCTTCCTGACTAACTTCTGTATTAAAAGCGTAATACCACATCATATTCACTCAATTTTTGAGCAATATCTTGATGGGATATCACCTGCGCATCCAACACAAAAGCAGTTTGAGAGGATAATCCACGATGAGCCATGTCTTTCTGTGATATATAGACGTTTGTCACATCATACAAGGGTAGCACTTTAAATGTTGCCGCATGATGTCGTGACAACACCCCTTCAGGCTGTTGATTTTCAACAAGTTGAAATACGCCATCAGAGATAAAGAAAACACCAAGATCTTCTGTTAATGCGGAGGTTGCAAGTAAAGCATCTAAACCTTCTCGCCCTGCACTATTACCATGAGGAGCTTGAGTAAACAGGAAGGCGATTGAATTCATTTTCTTCATTAAAATTGCACCACTCGGGAACAGGTCAACATCGCTTGAGCCAATGACCCCAAACCACTTAACTCAAATTCAGGTGCCATGTTATAACCATCCATTTCCTGCTCTTTTGCCTGTTGCTCATCGATAATTCCTCTACGCAATGCGGCAGCAACACAAACATGCAAGGGGATTTGATGTTTTTTCGCCAAAGTAACCCACGCTTTAGGGAGATCAAATTCATCATTTGCGGGCGATACCCACTTATTAGCGTTCACAACACCTTCTCGATAGAAGAAAATTTGTGCAATTTGATGCCCTTTTTCAAGAAGGGCATTCGCGAATAAATAGGCACTTGAAGCTTGTTCAGTTCCGTAATGAGGCCCCGTAACCACTAAACAATATGTCAAGGAACTCATAATGTTGCCTTATTCTCCGTTTTTAAACTGGCGAATATAGAGATACACAGTATGTTTTGAGATATTCAAGCGGTCTGCAACCTGATTAATCGCATCTTTAATATCAAAAATACCTTTCTCATAAAGGCTTAACACGACTTGTTTATTCTTGGCATTATTAGCGACTTCACGATCATTATTGACTTCTTCAATCGTGAACTCTAATGTTTGAGCCACTAAATCATCAACAGATGAGGCAAAGTTAACATCAGATGCAACTTCATGTGTTTCTTCAGGAATAAAGGTTTTGATTATTTCAGAGAATGGGACATCAAGGTTCATATTAATACATAATAAACCAATGACACGGCGTTCACGATTACGAATGGCAATCGTGATTGACTTCATCAATGCACCACTTTTTGCTCTAGTAAAATAGGCCTTTGAAAAACTTGAATCTTCATCTGTGATGTCATGTAACATTTGTAATGCCAAATCGGTAATTGGAGAACCAATCTTACGACCAGTATGTTCTCCATTCGCGATTTTAACCGCTGAACATTTCAAATCTTCCAGAGAGTGCAATACGATTTCGCAATGATTGCCTATGAGCATTGCTAAACCATCCACGGCAGCTTCATAGGACTTTAGTATTTCGTGATCAGTTTGAGTAAAAGGTCGGCTATCTAGTTTTTCAAACTCGCTGCTGTCACCATTAAATAACGGGCTAGACATATGATTATATAATCCTTAAAGGCTTTAATTATGATAATGACTTGAGGCTCTATTTTTTATAACGATTCGTCATTGCGGATCAATTCAATATTAAAAAAATTTAAATATAAAAACAGAATTAAGCACGATTCTGACGTTAGATCGCCAGAAGATCTACGTCAAGTGACTTAGAATAAGAGCTTTGTGATAGGTCACAGCTTTTTTCATTTTTCTTTATATTTTGTACTCATCTCCAGCTTTTATTTTTACAAACTTCCCTTTTTATGGGTAGTTAGAATAAAGATTGACACTATTGAATAGATTACCTATATTCCAATTTATTGTTATTTTAACGAGTGATTAATCCTATGAATACACTGGTGATCTACAAATCTCAGCAAAGTTCATCAATAGTAGGATTAATTTTTGTTGCTCCTATACCTATTAAGATCCTCGCTTCACCACCTCTGCCTATGAAAGTGGTTGTAGTCAATACAACAGTTGTTGTTGCAACTCACGTTGCTTGATTAATTTGCTTAGCTTAAAGAACATACTTAATCAACACCTATATAATGATATGTTGTTTATTTTATTCATTGATATCTTACCAATTAGCTAATAGACATTAAAAATAATCAAGCTCTCTTATTGCTTATTTTACAGGTATATCATTATGTACTTACGTCAATATTGGGCAAAATTCGGTCCAACGACATTATTCGTTTTATTGTGGAGTAGCGGTGCTATCTTTTCTCGCTGGGGCTTAGATAATGGTAGCTCATTTGCTATTTTAACGTGGCGTTTTATTATCGCTTTAGCATTTCTCTCTTTTTTGTGTATTCAGCGCCATCGTTTTCTGCCCCCCAAAGGAAGTCGTTTAAAAACAGCATGGGTCGGCTTACTTATTATTGGTGGTTATTCCATCTGTTATCTTTTAGCACTCGCTAATAGCATTACACCGGGAATGTTAGCCACGATTATGGGCGTTCAGCCAATTATTACCCTATGGATAATAGAACGTAATTTTACCGCGACACGGCTATTAGGACTTTTAATCGCCTTGGCTGGATTAGTGTTAGTGGTTGCCCAAAGTTTATTTAATACAACCCTCTCATTTACGGGAATGATTTACGCGTTAGTTGCACTACTTTGTATGAGCTTTGGTGCCATCTCTCAGAAGAAACTGCAATTAGCGCCAATGGATGCCCTACCGTTACAATATGTTGTTAGCCTTGTGTTGTGCTTGTTATTTGTACCATTCCAGCCTTTTCATGCTTCATTCGATATTGGCTTCGTCATTCCTGTGCTTTGGCTTGCCGTGATCATTTCTGTTGTTGCTCAATTACTACTATACCGCTTACTTACAACAGGTAATTTAGTTAACGTCACTAGCTTATTTTATTTGGTGCCTGGCGTGACAGCATTAATGGATTACATCTTTTTAGGTAACAAGATGTCTTGGCTGAGTTTAGCTGGGATGGGCGCAATTATTGTGGGCTTGCTGTTTGTTTTTAAAAAACCCAACGCCATTATTGTAGAAGAGACAGTAAACTAACACTATGCATTAATAAATAATGAGCTATACATTAGAAATAAAAATGCTGACATAAATGTCAGCATTTTTTTAGTGATATTTAGAGATAAGTGGATTACTTATCGCTTTCAACACTTAGTAATTCAACTTCAAAGACTAATGTTGAGTTAGCTGGAATACCACTTGTTGCGCGTTGTCCGTAGCCTAATTCTGGTGGAATAACTAACTTGATTTTACCGCCTTCTTTGATGTACTTCATACCTTCAGTCCAACCAGGAATAACGCTTTTCAGGCTAATCGTCAGAGGTTCGTTACGATCATAAGAGCTATCAAATTGTTTACCATCAATCAGCATGCCTTTGTAGTTTACAGTAACACGATCAGCATCTGTTGGTGTTTTACCTTTACCCGGATTTTCAACTAAATAGAGTAAACCTGATTTGGTTTTTACCACACCTTTTTCCGCAGCAAACTCTGTACGGAATTTATCACCCGCCGTTTTGTTCTCAGTCGCTTCTTTTTCCATTTTTGCTGTTGCAGCAGTACGGACTTGATCTTCAAAAGCCGCTAACGTTAATTCAATCTCAGCGTCTGATAATTTTGATTTACTATTAAATGCATCCTGAACACCTGCTAACAGTTGTTTAGAATCTAAAGTAATACCAATATTTTTTTGTTCTTGTAATGCAGCTTCCATATAGCGACCCATCGACGCGCCTAACGCATAGGCATTTTGCTCATTTTGAGTTTTAAATGCGCTATTTAGTGTTGGCACTTTAGCTGTTGCTTCTTCAGCGAATGCATGAGGTGCACTGAATGCGAAAGCTAAACTGGTTGCCAACAACGTCGTTTTTAATAAAGATTTCATCCCATTCTCCAGTATATGTTAGTGAGTCGCTACGTTTTGCGAACGAGCATCATAGATGCTTCGCCAAAACATTTTGCATCACTTCTTGCTGTCGTTGCGGTATATACTCATCCGCGGGTAGCAATTTTATATGAATTTAAAAAAGTTGCCGACACTCTTAACAGTTAATGTTACGATTTTTGTCAGCACAGAGTGCTATCACATTAGCAAAATAGTCTTTTATCTCAAACCAGATTTATGTCTTCCTGTGTATATATCAGTAAATAAGATTAAATTTCGCGAGTTTGTTAATCATATTCGTCGTAATAGGTCATTTTGAAGGAGGAAAAACACAATGGATATTAAGGAAGTAGAGCGATTGCTCATTCAATTAGAAAGCAAAGTTGCTTTCCAAGATGCGACTATTGAAGAATTAAATCAAGTGGTCACACAACAGCAAATTGAAATCAGCCGCTTTAAAGAAGCTTTAAAAATTGTTTCTGAGCGCCTAAAAAATTCTCAAACTTCGATACTTGCTAGACCTGAGGATGAAACACCTCCCCCTCACTATTAAGTCATCGTTCGCTGTTAAGATCAAAACTGAAAACAAAAAAGGAGCACTTAAACGCGCTCCTTTTGATCTTTTCAAAGAAAAATTAGTGCTGGCAACCACAACCGCCATTGCCGTGGCCGTGGCCGTGACCATGACCATGACCGCCGCCACAGCATCCACCTTCTTCACCGTGTGAATGACCATGACCATGACCACCGCCACAGCATCCGCCTTCTTCACCGTGACCGTGGCCACCACAACATTCGTGTTCTTCTTCTTCACCGTGTACATGACCGTGAGCTAATTCTTCTTCAGTTGCTTCACGAATTGCAACGATTTCAACATGAAACTTCAGGTTTTGACCTGCTAACATGTGGTTACCATCAACGATAACTTCGTCACCTTCAATACCTGTGATTTCTACTGGTACTGGACCTTGATCGGTATCAGCAAGAAAACGCATACCAACTTCTAACTCATCAACACCCACAAAAACATCTTTTGGGACGCGTTGAACTAAGTTTTCATCGTATTGACCATATGCATCATCAGAAGCAACTTCTACGTCGAATTTTTCACCGACTTCGCGACCTGTTAATGCATTTTCTAAACCACTGATTAAAGAACCACGGCCATGCAGATAGTCTAACGGTGCGCTCACCGTGGACTCATCAACTAAAACACCGTCTTCTGATCTTACTTGATAAGCCAGACTAACTACCAAGTCGTTTGCTACTTTCATGACATCTCCTACATACCCGTGGGCAAAATTTTCCCGATTGTAACGAAAAATAAATCTTCTGTATCGGGTTATATCAAAAAAACCTACAATTATTGTGGTGTAAAGATCCCAATGACTTGTTCATTTTCACGAACAAGCGAGTTAACTTCACCCTCTGTTTGCCGTTGCTGATGGCCACATTTCGCACATTCCACAATATCCACTTTATCTTCACGCCACATTTTGAGTGTATCTTGGGCTTGACAGTGTGGACACACAGCTCCTGCGATAAAGCGTTTACGGGTTGCAGACATGGGGTCAATTCTCCTATTTATCAATAGATTTTTTTTCTTTATGTATTTGAGGAATATCTTCTGCTAAAGATTCATCCCAAATATCAGGCTGATGATGCTCTTGACGAATTTCTTCACTAAAGAGCTCTTCAAGTTCTCGTCTCGCTTCTTTTACTCGTGAAACGTTAGAGACTTCTTCAGGAGATTCATCCACCAGCTTTCGCAATAAGTTAATGTCCAGACGACGAAAATGCTGTTGTGCTCGATAAGCTTGATGAGGATGCATGCCTAATTCAATTAACGTTTTACGTCCTAATTCTAAGGCGCTAGAAAATGTTTCACGGCTAAAATCTGTCACCCCCGCTTTGAGCAACTCATGGGCTTCAACACGCCCTCTTGCCCTTGCAATAATATGCAAATTAGGAAAATGATGTTGGCAAAGATGAACGATTTCCATCGTCGCTTCAGGTTCATTGCAAGTGATAACAATCGTTTTAGCGTGTTCAGCACCGGCAGCACGCAATAGATTGAGATCGGTTGCATCACCGTAATAAACTTTATAGCCATATTTACGCATGGTGCTTATGCTTCCGACATCATGCTCTAATACCGTGACGTTAATCTTGTTCGCCATTAACAAGCGCCCTACAACCTGTCCCATTCGACCAAACCCGACAAGAATGACCTCTGGGTGGTTATTTTCAACAAAGGGCTGTTCGTCCGTTTTCGCTTCATTATAACGACGAGCAAACACAGCGTCTGTCATTTGCATCACAAGAGGCGTTGTCATCATAGAAAGTGTGACAACAACCAACAATAACGCCATTTGTTGACTGTCCAATACGCCCATTGCCATCGATGTCGAGAAAACAACAAACGCAAACTCCCCACCTTGGCTTAATACGGCAGAGAATTGTAAACGCGTGGAAAAACGCAATCTGGCTAACCAAGCAATACTATAAAGGATCAAGGCTTTCACAATAACCAGAACTAAGACGCCCAATAATACTTGTGGAAGATAACGCCATAAAATACCGATATCTAAAGACATACCAACAGAGATAAAAAAGAGTCCTAAAAGTAGGCCTTTAAAAGGTTCAATGGAGATCTCTAATTCATGTCGATATTCTGAGTCTGCCAATAACACTCCCGCAATAAAAGTTCCCATTGCCATTGAAAAACCTAGCGTTTCCATAAAAATAGCGGCACCTAATACAACAAGTAGCGCAGCAGCAGTAAAAACCTCTCTCACTCCCGATTTCACAACTAAACGTAAGAGCGGACGTAATAAATAACGACCACAAATCAGCAGCCCAGCAAAAGCAGCCACTTTCACGCCAATGCGATACCAATCACTACTTGCCGTTTCTCCGGCTAACAAAGGAATAACGGCGAGGATAGGAATAACCGCCATATCTTGGAAAAGTAAAACAGCAAAACCTAATTGCCCACCTTCATTATGGTTCATTCCTTTTTCATTCATAAGTTGCAATGCCATCGCCGTAGAAGACATCGCAATACCTAATCCACCAATAACGGCAGCCTGCCATGAGAAAGACGTAAAAACGAGAATGAGCCCTGAAAAAATAGAAGCCGTTAATACCACCTGCATTGAACCAACACCAAAAATGGCACGTCTCAACTCCCATAACTTGGCTGGATTTAACTCCAAACCAATCAGGAACATTAAAAAGACCACACCTAATTCAGCAAAATGTAAGATGTTATCAACATCTTTAAACAGCCCTAATCCCCAAGGTCCAATAGCAATACCAGCAATCAAATAACCGAGTACAGCACCAATTTTAAGACGCTGTGCAATAGGTACCATAACCACGGCAGCGCACAGGAAAAAGAGCACGGCTTTAATCATCCAATTATCTTCCATTAAGCTTGTTCTCCTTCAAGTGGAGCACTTAACCAATGGCGATAAGCTTCACCGATATGAGTCAGTGTTGTTTTAGATTGTTGTCTTGCTGAATACACAATCATTGGTGATAACCAGCGCATACCACACATTTCTGCCATTAATTCAAAAGGTCGTAATAATTCTGTAAGTGTATAGTGATTCTTCCCATCATGTTGATAAGCCATCTCAGGCTCTCCCGTTGTAATAACACAACGAAATGACTTACCCTTTAATTGTGCTCTGCCCGCTTTGTTAGCAAATGGACGCGTTAATACTCTATCTTGCCACTCTTTTAATAACGCAGGGCAACTATATGTTTGCAATGGAAATTGAAAAACGATCACCTGGTGCTTACACAACAAAGATTGTTCATGGTGTATATCAATAAAAAAATCAGGATAAATAGCATATAAATCATGGATAGTTATATTTTCTAAATTCCTCACCGCTTTTAATAACGCCTTATTGGCGATTGATTCGCGCGGCTCGGGATGAACATACACCAGCAAAACATTTGATGCGTTTGACATCATTCCTCCTTACAAAACGTGTCAGAAACTGTTTTTTCCGTTACCATGCACGCATTGTGACCAACTGTTACGAACAACTTACTCTATATATTAATTTACATACTCTTAATAGACGATATTTATGATTGTTTTTTCTTCTTTGCAAATTCGCCGTGGTGTCAGAGTGTTACTGGACAATGCCAGTGCAACCATTAATCCAGGGCAAAAAATTGGTCTAGTCGGTAAAAATGGCTGTGGCAAAACCACATTACTTTCTTTATTGAAAGGTGAACTGCAAGCTGAAGCAGGCAATGTCACCTATCCTAGTACATGGTCAATGGCATGGGTTAACCAAGAAACACCCGCACTTGATGTACCTGCTATAGATTATGTTATTGATGGTGATAGAGAATACCGTCAATTAGAACAACGATTACAAAAAGCTAACGAGATCAACGATGGTCATGCTATTGCACTGATCCACGGGCAATTAGATGCAATTAATGCATGGACAATACAATCTCGTGCAGCGACCTTACTGAATGGTTTAGGGTTTAGCCAACAGCAACTGAGTGAACCTGTAAAATCATTTTCAGGTGGCTGGAGAATGCGTTTAAACTTAGCACAAGCGCTGATTTGTCGATCTGATTTACTGCTACTCGATGAGCCCACCAACCACTTAGATTTAGACGCTGTTATTTGGCTAGAAAAATGGCTAAAAAGCTACACCGGAACGCTTATTTTAATTTCCCATGACCGTGATTTTCTTGATCCTATCGTGGATAAAATTTTACATATTGAGCAAGAAAAAATCTTTGAATATTCCGGTAACTACTCTTCGTTTGAAATGCAGCGTGCAACCAAACTCGCACAACAACAAGCTTTGTTTGAAAATCAACAAGCTAAAATTGCACACTTACAAAGTTTTATAGATAGATTTAAAGCGAAAGCGACAAAAGCAAAACAGGCGCAAAGCCGTGTAAAAATGCTTGAACGAATGGAACGCGTTGCTCCTGCGCATTCAGATAACCCATTCCAATTCAGTTTTCGCCAACCTGAAAGCTTACCTAATCCACTTTTATCAATGGAGAAAGTCAGCGCGGGTTATGGTGAAAAAGTCATTCTTAATGATATCAAACTCAATTTAGTTCCTGGCTCACGTATTGGATTATTAGGGCGCAATGGTGCAGGTAAATCAACACTGATTAAATTACTTGCGGACGAAATTCAACCATTACAAGGGAAATTGGCTCTTTCTAAAGGCATTAAACTTGGTTATTTTGCCCAGCATCAATTAGAGTTTTTACGCTCTGATGAATCAGCACTGCAACATTTAACGCGTTTAGCACCCAAAGAAACTGAACAAAAATTACGTGATTACTTGGGGGGTTTTGGTTTTCATGGCGATAAAGTCACGGATGCTTGTGGTCAATTTTCTGGAGGCGAAAAGGCACGTTTAGTCTTATCACTTTTAGTTTGGCAACGCCCTAACTTGCTATTAATGGATGAACCAACAAACCACCTTGATTTAGATATGCGTCAAGCACTGACCCAAGCTTTAATTAGCTTTGAAGGGGCAATTGTTGTTGTATCGCATGATAGGCATTTATTACGCTCTACCACTGACGACCTCTATCTGGTACATGATGGTCAAGTTGAACCATTTGATGGCGATCTTGATGATTACCAACAATGGTTAGTTGATCAAAATCGCCAAGAGACACAGGCAAATAAGAGCCAACAAAATAACGACAATACTACAACAACCGCCAATTTAAGTGCTCAAGATAAAAAAGAGCAAAAACGTAAAGAAGCTGAATTTAGACAACAAACCCAGCCTTTACGCAAGAAACTCACAACATTAGAAAGCAAGATGGATAAATTAAGCCAAGAGCTTAGTGATATCGAATCCGCTCTTTCTGATAGTGGTATTTATGATACTCGTCGTAAAAATGAGCTTTCTGATTGCTTAAGCCGACAAGGTGTTGCGAAATCGGCACTAGAAGAAGTGGAAATGGAGTGGATGGAATTACAAGAAACACTGGAAGAAATGACAAACGCATTTGCCGCCCAGTAATACAATCCAAATCATTAAAAAAGGAACTATCTAAAATAAAATAGTTCCTTTCTTTTTGCTCTCGATTCATTCTTAAAATTTATACAATTCATTTCACTTACGGTATTTATATCATTTTACAATAGCACGATTTACACAAAACATAATCTCACCTTATCTAGCAATAACCCAATAAAAATAGCTATCTAACATTTATTTTCTACCTATTTAGATTAAGTAAGGGAAATAAATTCTTTCACGCTAAAGTTTTTAACATTCCAGCCGAATTAATCATTCTGCTAAGTGGACCTCCCACTTACCAACGTAAAGGCAAAGCTAATAGGTAGGGTTATGTTAAAACGAATTAAAATCTCTCAAGGTTTAATGTGTGTCCTGACTCTGTTTTGTATTATTCAGATCATTTCTGGAGTACAAAGCATTCACGATGCCTACCAGACTCAAAATACTCTTAAAAAAATTTCATACAGTTTCGATCAACTACGCACCATGGATAATACCTATGCGGAGTTGAATACATTACGTACTGATATTATTGCACAAGCATTTAGTTATATATCAAATCCTCAAGCCGAGGATGAAAACATCACCACATTTATGCAAACCATGCCTGCACGTAAAGCGCAAGTTGATGCATTGATGAATGAGTATGTTGAGCTATCTGCGCAAACAGGTTTCGATCAGCAACGTATGGCTCAGATCAAACAGCTCTATCAAAAGAGCCGAGCTGATCTTGATTTACTGGCGCAGTATTTAAATGAACGTAACACTAACGCGGTTCGTTTAATTTTAAAAAGCCCAGCAAACACTAATTTCACGAATTCATTGTATGAAGCTACAGACTTTATTACCGATGAGGTTGTTAACCCTTCCGTGATTGAAGCAGAAAACAACTACCACAGTATGTTGTGGATAGCCTCTCTCTTTATGGGTATCTTCCTCATCTTTACCACCTTAGTGCTTATTTGGATCCGCAAATATATTATTGTGCGCATTAACCAAATGATCACCTATCAAGAAGCCATTGCTAAAGGTGATTTAGTCAGTCGCATTGATAGTGATGTTTCAGGTAAGACTGAAATCGATCAGCTCATGCTCGGCTTACAGCAAATGCGGGCTCAATTAAAAGAGATGGTAAGCTCTATTCGAAATACCAGTGCAACTATTTACACAGGTGTACAAGAAATTGCTGCGGGTAATAATGATTTATCCAGCCGAACTGAAGAGCAAGCTAGCGCATTAGAAGAAACGGCATCCAGCATGGAGCAGATGACCGCCACTATTCGTAATAATACGGAGAGCGCCCGTGAAGTAACAGCGCTTGTTATGAGCACTGCCGATATTGCTGTTCAAGGGGGTGAGCATAGTAATAAGATGGTAATGACAATGACCGACATTGCCGATCGCTCACAAAAAATTGGTGAAATCACTGCGGTTATTGATGATATTGCTTTCCAAACCAATATATTAGCTCTTAACGCCGCTGTTGAAGCCGCCAGAGCAGGCGAACAAGGCCGTGGTTTCTCGGTAGTGGCAAGTGAAGTTCGCAATTTAGCCCAACGGAGTGCTGAAGCAGCAAAAGAGATCAAAGAACTGATTGAATCAACAATATTACGTGTGAGACAAGGTAATGATCTTGTCGAACAAGTTAGCTTATCAATGGGTGAAATTGTTACATCTGTCAATCATGTCTCAGGTTCGATGAAAGAAATTTTATCTGCATCAGAAGAGCAAACGCGTGGTATTGCACAAATTAGCCTTGCTGTTAATGAGATGGATAAAGCAACCCAGCAAAATGCGGCGATGGTTGAACAATCAACGGCGGCGTCTGCCACATTGAGTGAACAAGCCAGTATGCTAGATATGATTGTGAATACATTTAAAGTTGAGCATGAAAAAGCGGCACCTGCCAAAGCTAAATTGCCAACATTTTCAGCTAAATCACAAGACTCTGAAACACTTAAAACACCAACCATCAAAACCAATAATCATGAAACTGACGATAATTGGGAAAGTTTTTAAGTATCTCGATCACGTAACATCGTGAGGAAGCGCGGTGTAAAAATAGTTCCGAACATATAACAAAACCCCTCCCTACCCTACTCCCAGTCATTTTTCTGGGAGTATTTCCAATTCCATCGCACATAAACACAAAAAAGCAGATCGTTTTTCATACGAAAAAAACGTTTTTTTAAGAAATATTAAGAGCATTTATGAAAGAGACAATTTTATTTTACTTATCATAAGATAAAAAGATAAATAAAAATAAAATACTGTTTATTATCGCTTTAATATCCAACAATACATTATTTAAATTTATACATTAATAATTAACACAAAAAATAAGTAAGATAATATACTTATAGTCTTTTCTATCAATCATTAAAAAATTTTAGCTATTAGCTGGTAATTAAAGCTAAAAAAAGAAATATAAGTTGTCTTTACTATTAAATAGAGTAGAAAAGGTAAAGTTTTTAAATATTAAGCCGAATAAGTTTAATTGATAAATAGTTATCGCTCCTTGCTGTGTGTCCTACAAACCAATTAAATAGGTAAGGCTATGCTGAAACGAATAAAAATATCTAATGGCTTAATGTTTATCTTAATACTGTTTTGCGCCATTCAACTTTTTTCTGGTGCAATGAGTATCCGTGATGCGAGTTTAACAAATAAGCGGATCTCACAATTAGCGAATGGCTTTGAACAGATAAAAACGATGGATTATGGTTATGCTGAGTTAAATAAATTACGTGAAGATATGCTAAATGTGATGTTTGATGCTCATCTCACACCTGATATTGCAGAAAATACCATTTCTGACTTCCTTTCCTCTTATCCTAAAAGAAAACAAGAAGTTACACGTATTATTACCGCATACTTTACGGCTACCGAAGAAGCAAATTTTGATCCCGAAAAAATAGAAAGCATGAAAAAGCTCTTTAATCGTGTGCTTTACGATCTTGACCAACTTGCCTCATGTTTAGAGATCCGCGATTACTACGGTTTCCAATCTCTTTATGCACATAATACCAATGAACGCTTCACTCAATCTCTTTATGAAGCCACTGATTATCTCAGTGATAACGTTGTTACTCACGCAATAAAAGCAGCTCAAGGTAATTATGAACGAACCTTAGTCTTAGCTTTTATCTTTATGTTTATTTTTATTCTTTTCACTGTCCTTGTTGTACTGTGGATACGTCGAAATATTGTTTTACGTATCAATCAAATTGTCGATTATATGTCGGAAATTTCACAAGGAAATTTATTAGAAAATAAAGATGTCACAGCAAAAGGAAATAATGAAATCGACCAATTAATTACAGGTATTCAATATATGCGTACCGAACTGTCATTAATTGTGAATGCGATCCGAGGAACAAGTCATCATATTTATACCGGTGTTCAAGAGTTATCCGCAGGGAATACCGATCTTTCTTGTCGTACTGAAGAACAAGCGAGTGCATTAGAGGAAACCGCATCAAGTATGGAACAACTCACCGCAACAGTGAGAAACAATACAGAAAGTGCTCGTGAAGTTTCACACCTTATCAGCCAAACTTCTAATATTGCCAGCAAAGGAGGCGATGTCACCAATAGAATGGTGAAAACAATGACGGACATTGCCGATAGTTCACAAAAAATTGGTGAGATCACCGCCGTGATTAATAGCATCGCTTTCCAAACCAATATTCTATCGTTAAATGCCGCGGTTGAAGCGGCTAGAGCGGGCGAGCAAGGTCGTGGTTTCTCGGTGGTGGCAACCGAAGTCAGGGAGTTAGCACAGCGTAGTGCTGAAGCAGCTAAGGAAATTAAAGAATTAATTGATGCTTCAATTAGCCGTGTTCGTCATGGTAATGATCTTGTTGAACAAGTGAGTATTTCTATGGGCGAAATCCTGACATCAGTAAAACATGTAGAAGACTCAATGACTGAAATTTTATCTGCGTCAGAAGAACAAACTCGAGGTATTACTCAAGTCTCTCTTGCTGTCACTGAAATGGATAAAGCAACCCAGCAAAATGCCGCGATGGTTGAACAATCTTCCGCTGTTGCCAGCTTATTGACCGAAGAAGCGGGTAATCTTGAACAAATCGTTGAACAATTTAAAACTGCTGAAAGTGACCAGTTCGATAAAAAGACACAACACAAACTAATAGAAAAACAATTCTCATCTGAAAAATTACTACATACAAAAGATGAGAAGATAAAAAATACAGTCACAGATGAAGTGAAAGAGAGAAAATCAGCAAAAGGAGCAACGACTGTAAATGATGGTGAAGATGATGATTGGACAAGCTTTTAACTCATTGATTTAATCATGATAAAAACATGATTTAGATAAACACAAAGACACCTATTTTTAGTAGGTGTCTTTTTCTTTTACTTCATAAATAATAACAAATTAATGAAATACATTGATTGCACTAACTAAATAGTTAGTTTGTACTTTCATTTCACCTGAAATCATTGAGGCTTTCGAAACATAATCCGCATTTTCATGCGTAATCGATTCCAATTTTTCAACTGCGCGACCTAACTCTTTTAAACCCGCACTCTGTTCTGATGATGCAAGACTGATTTCACCAATTAAATCGGTCACATTTTTAACATGCACCACAATATCTTCCATTGTTCCAACGGTTTCATTGACTTGCTTTGAACCCACTTTGATATTACTACTTGAAGCATTGATCAATGTTTTGATCTCTTTCGCCGCTTCTGCACTCCGTTGGGCTAAATTGCGAACTTCGGTTGCCACCACTGAGAAACCACGACCTTGCTCACCCGCTCTAGCGGCCTCTACGGATGCATTAAGTGCAAGGATATTGGTTTGGAAAGCAATGCTATCAATAACACCAATGATATTACTAATACGATCAGAACTTTTGGCAATATCATTCATCGTATTAACAATATTATCCATTGCACTACCGCCTTTTATCGCGGCCTCACAAGTGATATTAGAAAGATTGTTTGCCTGCCCTGCCGTTTCACTATTACTGCTTACCGCTGTCGTTAATTCATTCATCGTTGAGGCGGTTGCTTCAACATTGCTGGCAGTTTGCTCTGTTCTCACATACAGATCGCGATTACCTGCGGCTAATTGATCACAAGAGATATCTACTTGATGAATTTGATGACTCACATCACTGACTAACCAACGAAACATACGTCCTAATTGATTAACTGAACGCTGTGTCATACCTACTTCATCAATACGGTTTATATATGTAACGTTATGTTCATCGCCAGTTGCAACACGATTTGCCTGCTCATTAAGCAGTCTAATTGGCTTAACAATCTGAAAATAAAGAATTCGTTCATTTGCCATCAGTAATACCAGCAAAATTGCGATATGCATAAAAAGGGCATACCCCGATAAGCCAGCAAACCATGCACTTAACAACATAAAAGGTAAAGGTAAAAGGATAAAAAGACGAAGTCTTTTTTTTAATGAAATGGTTTGATTCCATGAGCGCCAACGTTGCCACCCTTTATAAACAAAAGCGCCTTTTGAAAACGTGTGTGAAGGATACTTACCTTGATTAAATGCGGTGTAAAGTGCAGAGGCTTGTGCTATTTCCTCTTTTTTTGCTGCAGTCCTTACCGACATAAAACTTTGAATTTTACCCTGACGTATAATGGGGGTGACATTCGCTCTAACCCAATAGTGATCCCCATTTTTACGCCGATTTTTCACGATCCCCGTCCAAACTTCGCCTTGCTTTAACGTTTTCCACATATCCTTAAAGACTTCTGAAGGTATATCTGGATGTCGGACAATATTGTGCGGTTGTCCCACAAGTTCTTCCACTGAAAACCCACTGGCTTCGACAAAGTCCTCGTTGGCATAAATAATATTGCCATCAAGATCTGTCGTTGACATCAGTGTTGCGTTTTCAGATACCGGGTATTCTCGCTGTGTCACCGGTTGATTGTTACGCATTAGTTACTCTCCTCGACATTGAAATTAAAACATCTCAACAAAAAAAGACTGCCTAAATAACTATCGTTTCGGCAGTGAGGAGAATAACTTTAACAATAAGTGAAAATACTTAACTTTAAATATTAGTTTTTTGAATCAGTTCAAATTTTTTAATTATCTAAGCTATTAATTAATGCCTGTGAACTGAGCACTAATATCTTCGCACTCTCATCACGTTTCTTTAATAACGCCATAAAAATAAGGTCAGTAATCGTATTTTGTGCTGTACGTGAAGAAATTGAAGCACTTCGCCACTCACCTTCATCCGCAATTGTTTCTAATATATAATCAGAAATTCTTCCTAATGGAGAATGTTTTTCTCCTGTAATGGCAATGATTTTTGCTCCCTGTTTTTTAGCCACAGAGGCCGCAACCAACATATCTTTTCTTTTACCACTATAAGAAATGACAATCTGCAAATCCTTTGGACTTAACATCTGAGCAACAGATATTTGTACATGATGATCTGTTTCAATCAGCGTTGTTATTCCTATTTTTTGCAATTTATAGCTTAGATCTCTTGCAACGAGTCCGGAACCACCAATACCGATAATTTGAACACGCTGTGCTTCATCAATAAGCTGAATGACTTTTTCAAAATGAAGGTAATTAATTTGGCGAGTGGTATCACTGATAGAATTATTCTTCTCTTGAGCCAGTTTTTGGGCTATTACCACTAAGCTATCTTCAGAGCCAATCTGATTATGTAATATGTTAGGATCTTTCCCCGTATTTGCGTTTTTTCGCCCAAGATCTTCACTAATGGCAAGTTTCAAAGATGGAAAGCCTTTAAATCCTATTTTTTGGCTAAATTTAACAATTGCCGATTGACTCACCCCCATAATGACAGCTAGTTGCTGTGAGGAAAGCGTCACCGTTTTTTCTGGGTTATCTAAAATATAGTCTGCTATCTTACGCTGATTTGTCGCCATACCAGGCTTGATCCACGCAATCTTCGTTAATGTTGGCATAATGACAATATCCACTTCGAGTACAATATAGTTATATATGGAATAATTTTGATAAAACGTTTAATACCTAGAGTAATTAGGTTTTTAGAATAAAATCAATTAGAAACAAAATATGAGATACAATAAATCATAAAAAAAGTAATAGTATTATCAAAATACTAGTTCTTATAATAACGTTATATTGATTTTTTTTATTCAATCTCTCACACATTAATCTCTATATTTTATAATACTTAATTTAATTTTTTCCAATTTTAAATAATAATTTATTCTTCTTGGTCAATAACACGATATAAACTGAATATATTTATATTCAGAAAAATTGCGTTTTTAAACATAGTCATTAACCAAATAACAATATAAAACACAATTTAAAAACATTAACACAATAAAAAACCTTTAATTACAAACAGTAATGAGGAATAAATAATTCCTTAAAAGAGGAATTATTTTTATTTTTAATGATATAGAAATAGGTTAAATGGCATATTTAAATAAAAAAGATTGATATTAAACAGAGTAAAAAACCCGAAACTAATAAGCTTTTTATATGATTAACACTGTAACATACATAATAAAGATGTCAGATGATCACAGATCTCTCTTTTGATAGATTAATACTCTTTTTTTGACACATAATTAGAAATATCATGTCAACTAAACTTAAAAAAACATCATTATAATTAAGAAATTTAAGTTATTTATTGATTTGCAAGTGTTTTTTTGAATTATTCTATCCAAATCAAAGGGACGCAGAGCGCCGTTAATAAGCCCATTGAAATATTAAACACAAACCAAGAGCGTCTGCTTTGTAAAAATAGGCTAATTAATGTTCCGCCTAATATCCAAACAACACCGGCAACGAAATTAACAATGATCATAACAATACTAATAGCAATAACAGAGCTAAAATAAGCATCTCCCGATAAACTAAAGCTTCCTACTGCACCTAATCCCATCATCCACGCCTTTGGATTTAGAAATTGTAATAATCCGCCCTGAACTCCGCTTACTGCTTGGGGTATTTTTGCTGGAATATCTAAACGCTGATAAGATGATGTTGCTGTTTTCCAAGCAAGCCAAAGCAAATATGCACTCCCAACTATCTTCAATCCGATATGCAGTGCAGGATAAATTATCAATAATGCGGCAACACCAAATGCAGAGCTCAATAAAACGCATTGCATACCTAGCATAATGCCGACCATGAGCTTTAACGAGCCTTTAAAGCCTACATTTGCGCCTGATGAAGTCAGCAATAAGTTGTTTGGCCCAGGTGTTATCGCGGCAATAAATAGGAAAATAGTTAAGGAAAAAATAAGGCTGATTGTCATGAACGGTGCTCAAAGATGTGACAGACGTTTTATTTTCACCGAAAATAGCAGTATGTTATTTAGCAAACAAGTGTTAATTCATTTTGATAGACGGAAAATATGTCTCAATACTTTAATCCAATGCGTTGGGCTAAAAATCCACATTTACAAACGCTTTTACCAAGAATTGTACGTAGGACGCCACAACTTACGCCACATTGGCAACGCCTCAATCTTCCAGACAACGATTTTGTCGATTTAGCCTGGAGTGAAGACCCGACAACGGCACGCAATAAACCGCGCTTAGTCATCTTTCATGGCTTAGAAGGTGGATTTAGTAGCCCTTATGCTCACGGCATGTTAGCCGCAGCAAAAGAGAGAGGCTGGCTAAGTGTGGTAATGCACTTTAGAGGGTGTAGTGGTGAACCCAATAGACAAAACCGTATTTATCACTCAGGTGAAACAGAAGATGCTCGCTATTTCTTAAATTGGTTGAAAAAGGAATTTGGTGAGCAACCAACGGCCGCTGTTGGTTATTCGCTTGGTGGAAATATGCTTGCCTATTATCTTGCAGAAAGTGGTGAAAATGCGGTTGTCGATGCTGCTGTTATTGTCTCTGCACCATTAATGCTAGAACCATGCTCAACAAAAATTGAACATGGCTTTTCTCGTTTTTATCAATGGTATCTGTTAAAAGAACTCAAAAATAACGCAACACGAAAGCTCATTCGCTATCCAGAGTCCTTACCAATCAGTTTATTGACGATAAAATCCATCAAAAAACTACGCCAATTTGACGATCTTATTACATCTAAAATTCACGGATTTAAAGATGCATTAGATTATTATCGCCAATGCAGTGCATTGCCTTTATTAAATAAAATAAAGAAAACTACACTTATCATTCATGCTAAAGATGATCCATTTATGTCTGCCGATGTGATCCCTGATGTTAAAACACTCCCTAACAACATTGAATATCAACTTACCGAGTTTGGCGGGCATGTGGGCTTTGTTGGAGGAAAACTCTCTAAACCAGTGATGTGGCTAGAAAGCCGAATACCTGACTGGTTATCCGCCTATTTGGAGAAAAACCAATGATAATTCCTTGGAACGAGCTTTCAACTGAAACACTCGACAATCTCATTGAAAGTTTCGTTTTACGAGAAGGCACTGATTATGGTATCCAAGAGAAAACGCTTGAACAAAAAGTCGCCGACGTAAAAAAACAACTTAAATCCGGTGAGGCCGTGTTGGTTTGGTCTGAACTTCATGAGAGCGTCAATATTATGCCTGCATCGCAATTTCGCTCTGGTTAGTTATTCAAAGCAAGCGATGTATCGCCATCAATAAGGACTAACCTTATTTAGCAAAAGGATAACCTATGTCAATCAAGCATCCAATCATCGCAGTGACTGGCTCAAGTGGCGCAGGAACAACCACAACAAGCCAAGCTTTTCGTAAAATATTCCAACAACTCAATGCAAATTCCGCATTGATTGATGGAGATAGTTTCCATCGCTATACCCGCCCTGAAATGGATATGGCGATAAGAAAAGCCAGAGAACAAGGTAGACATATCAGTTATTTTGGTCCTGAAGCAAATGATTTTAGCTTATTGAGTAAGACCCTAAGTCAATATAGTGATACAGGGCAAGGTCAGTCTCGCAAGTATCTACACTCTTATGATGAAGCCACTCCCTACAACCAATTACCAGGTACATTTACACCTTGGGAGCCTTTGCCGAATAATACCGATGTTCTCTTTTATGAAGGATTACACGGGGGCGTTGTCACCAATGAGCACAATGTCGCACAACATGTTGATTTATTGGTTGGCGTTGTCCCTATCGTAAACCTTGAATGGATACAAAAGCTTATTCGAGACACCACAGAAAGAGGACACTCACAAGAGGCGGTAAGAGATTCGGTTGTACGCTCAATGGATGATTATATTAGTTATATTATTCCTCAATTCTCACGCACCCACATTAACTTTCAACGCGTGCCTACGGTTGATACTTCAAACCCTTTTTCTGCCAAAGCAATTCCCACTCTCGATGAAAGCTTTATTGTTATTCGTTTTCGAGGCTTAACCGATATTGATTTTCCCTATTTATTGGCGATGTTGCATGGGTCATTTATGTCAACAATAAATACTATTGTTGTACCGGGAGGGAAATTAGGATTAGCGATGGAATTAATTATGGCGCCATTAGTCAAAAAATTATTAAATGGCGAAAAGATCAGTTAACCCAAAAAAATTTATCTCTATAAAAATAATATCCCATTAATTAAGGGATATTATTTTTCAAATTAAACTTTATTTTAAAATATCAAAATTAGTCAGCATCTTTTATTTCAAATGAATGCGTAATATTGGCTGCTTTTCCTAACATTAAAGAAACAGAACAATATTTTTCTGCGGATAATTGAACCGCTCGTTCTACGATTTTATCTGTTAATTCTTTACCTGAAACAATAAAATGTAAATTGATATCAGTAAATAAACGAGGGGCTTCTTCGCGTCGCTCTGATGTTAATTTCACTTCACAATCAGTCACTTGGTGACGACCTTTACGTAAAATGCTGACAACATCAATAGCGCTACACCCACCCGCAGCAATTAAGACCATTTCCATTGGGCTTGGTGCTTTATCACCAGAATTTCCATCCATCATGATTTGATGGCCAGAAGAAGACTCACCGACAAAAGATAAATCTTCTACCCACTTAACTCTCGCTTCCATTTATTTTCCCCCTAAAGATGACAGAAACTAAAAGAGTACATTCTCATAATTCAACTGGCAATTAGCAAATAGGTTTATTATGCTGACAGCGTAAAACGAGACTTAATGCACTAATTGTGTTAAAAACAATATCTGCTTGATGATAGTGGTTAAGATCAATGCATTATTTTCTCATTTATTATAATCTACTCCATATTAACTTACCGTGTTCTCAGGAAGTTAATAGGTAAAGATAGGATTTTTAAGCACGCTGTCTCAAAAGGGAACCTATCCGTTTTGAAAGGCTGCATTTAACGTACAGAGGATAACGCGAATGGTTCTCGGCAAGCCGCAAACAGACCCGACTCTTGAATGGTTTTTGTCACACTGCCATATTCACAAATATCCATCCAAGAGCACGCTGATCCACCAAGGTGAGAAAGCGGAAACACTTTATTATATTGTTAAAGGTTCCGTGGCTGTTCTTATTAAAGATGAAGAAGGAAAAGAAATGATCCTCTCCTACCTAAATCAGGGGGATTTCATCGGTGAACTTGGATTATTTGAAGAAGATCAAGAACGTAGTGCATGGGTTAGAGCAAAAACAGCCTGTGAAGTAGCAGAAATTTCCTATAAAAAATTCCGCCAATTAATTCAGGTTAACCCTGATATTCTGATGCGCCTTTCTGCTCAAATGGCGAACAGATTACAAACAACATCAGAAAAAGTAGGTAACCTTGCTTTCCTTGATGTAACAGGTCGTATTGCACAAACCTTATTAAACTTAGCAAAACAACCCGATGCAATGACGCATCCTGATGGCATGCAAATTAAAATTACACGTCAGGAAATTGGTCAAATCGTTGGTTGTTCACGCGAAACTGTAGGCCGTATTTTGAAAATGTTGGAAGATCAAAACTTGATCTCCGCACACGGTAAAACTATCGTCGTTTACGGAACTCGCTGAGTTTCCCCACTCAAACAAACAATAGCCCATAAAAGGGCTATTGATATACTTTTTGTGTAAACCCCATCTTCGTTGATGGGGTTTTTAGTTAATACGACCCTTTTACAAATTCCGCAATAGCCGCTTTTAATGCCACCATTCCTTCTTGTAGCTCTTCTTGGGTAATAATTAACGAGGGTGTAAAACGCATCACATCGGCTCCTGCGTTTAACATCATTAAGCCATGTTTGGCAGCAAGACCAAGTAACTCTTTGGCTTTACCTTCATATTGTGGTGCCAATTGCGCACCAATCAATAAACCTTGCCCTCGAATTTGCGAAAAGACATTGTACGCTTGATTGATTGCCGCCAATTCATCCACAATCCATTGATGGCGCTTTTCTACACCCTCAAGTACCTCAGGTGTATTAATTAAATCAAATGCGACATTGCCCACTGCACAAGCTAATGGATTACCACCATAAGTGGTACCATGAGTCCCTACCCCCATTGCAGAAGCTATCTCATGTGTTGTTAGCATCGCACTGAGAGGAAAACCACTTCCTAGCGCTTTTGCGGTTGTAATAATGTCGGGTGTCACATCATAGTTCATATAGGCGAAAAGCTTGCCTGTACGCCCCATACCTGTTTGTACTTCATCAAGGACAAGCAAGGCTTCGTACTTATCACACAGCTCACGCAATCCCCTCATAAACTCAGGCGTTGCCGCCGTGACACCCCCTTCACCTTGCACGGGTTCCAATACGACAGCACAAGTATGGTCGTCCATTACGGCTTTAACAGCCTCTAAATCATTAAAAGGAACGTGCACGATATCCGCAGGCTTAGGGCCAAAACCATCGGCATATTTAGGTTGTCCACCAACAGAGACGGTAAACAGTGTTCTGCCATGGAATGCATGATGAAAAGCAATAATTTTAGTTTTATAAGGACTATGGCGAGTGACGGCATAATGGCGCGCCAATTTAAATGCAGCTTCATTCGCTTCTGCGCCTGAATTGGCAAAAAAGACACGTTCTGCAAATGTGTTATCTATTAATTTTTGCGCTAAACGTAATGCAGGTTCATTAGTAAAGATATTACTAACATGCCAAAGTTGTTCACTTTGTTCTTTCAAGGCTTGATTAAGAGCAGGATGAGCATGCCCCAGTGCTAAAACCGCAATACCACCAGCAAAATCAATATACGATTTTCCCTGCTGATCCCAAACACGGCTCCCCATCCCTTTGACAGGAATAAATTCTGCGGGTGAATAAATTGGCAACATTACTTGATCGTAAGTTGCCCTGTTGATGCTTTGCTTTGTCATTACCCCACCTGATCGTTATTCATATTCAATATGAAAATATAATCACTAAATATGAATAAAAAATCAAATGTGGTTTTATGTAAAAAGGCGTTATTTTGCTATTTAAATGCTATCCATCTAATATTTAAGGAAATTATTTAATAGCTCATGTCCTTGTTCACTTAAAATACTTTCTGGGTGAAACTGAACCCCTTCAATTGGCAGAGTACGATGGCGAATCCCCATAATTTCATCAACATTTCCATCATGTTGGCTCCATGCCGTCACTTCAAAAGGTACAGGTAATGTTGCCGCATCAATCACTAAAGAGTGGTAACGCGTCACATTTAAAGGCCGATTAAGTCCCTTAAAAACACCTTGTTGATTATGATGTATTAATGAATTCTTACCATGCATTACTTCTCGTGCTCTGATAACCGATGCACCAAAAGCTTGCCCTATCGCTTGGTGTCCAAGACAAACGCCAAGAATAGGAATTTCACCGGCAAACCGCTGTATAGCCTCAAGAGAGATCCCTGCTTCATCAGGAGTACAAGGTCCTGGCGAGATAACAAGATGTGCTGGCATCATCTTTTCTATCTCTTTAAGTCCGATCTCATCGTTACGCTTAACAACAACCTCAGCACCCAATTCACAGAAATACTGATAGAGGTTGTAGGTAAACGAGTCGTAATTATCAATAAGTAACAGCATATTAGCCTATCCGACTGATTTTCTTATCATTATCTATTTTATTACTATTTTAAAGCGAGTGTAGATTTGCCAAAATAGCTCGTTGTTTAACCGACTTGGGTACAACAAAGCCGATTATCATAGCACAGGTGTAAAATATGAATAGTAAGCAAGAAAACCTGCTGATTTATTGAGCAATAACAAGAATGACGGTAATTGATGATGAATAGAGTGATTAATAGCGCAGTGAACACTTATTACAGGAGAACGCGCGGAAAAAGGAAGGATAAAAAATATTTTTTTCGTGCTAAAAACCCCGGAATGAAAACATTCATTCCGGTTTATATGCATTTTATCTTATTAGAATAAGTAAATATCCTATCCTAATAATGTGTTTATTCTTTTACGACTTCCGCAGATAAAATAGTGACCGTTTTTACTGGCACATTTTGGTAAGGTCCAATATTACGAGTTGGCGCTTGTGAAATTTTATCAACAACATCCATTCCTTTTACAACTTTACCAAATACGGCATAGCCAAAATCACGTTGACCGTGATCTAAAAATGCATTGTCAGCCACATTAATAAAGAATTGGCTGGTTGCGCTGTCTTTATCTGATGTACGCGCCATCGCAATAGAACCTTTTACATTGCGTAATCCATTGTCGGCTTCATTTTTAATTGGCGCTCTGGTTTGTTTTTGCTGTAAATCCGCAGTAAAACCACCGCCTTGAACCATAAAACCAGGAATAACACGATGAAAAGTGGTCCCGTTATAGTACCCATCTTCGACATACTGAATAAAGTTTTTCGTTGTGATTGGCGCTTTTTTATTATCCAGTGAGATTTCAATATTGCCTTCAGAGGTGACTAATTTAACGAAGGTTTCTCCCGTTGCCATTGCAAAAGTCGCTGTTGTTAAAGTGCAAGCGGTAACGAAGGTGACAAGAAAACGTTTTAACATGCAGGGATCCTTTACTTTAATAGTCTACAACTTACTTAATATGCAGCGATTCTAATTCGCTGAGGTAAATAGTGCCAATCATTTACCTTTATTTACGCTCAATAAGTCTAATTACGTTATAACAGGGTAAATTTTAATTTTTAAGCACTGTTATAAGTCATTAAATTGCGCCAAAATAGAGCAAATAGTATTTTAGATATTCATTTTCATGCAAAATTGAAATGAGTATGCATGAAAAGCCGCATTATTTCAGAGAGGTTTATACCATAATGACCCAATTTAATTACCAAAAAGCACATTTCATCATCAGTGCGCCTGATATCCGTCATTTACCACCAGATACAGGAATTGAAATTGCCTTTGCGGGTCGCTCTAATGCCGGTAAATCCAGTGCTTTAAATGCGTTAACCCAACAAAATGGATTAGCTAGAACCAGTAAAACCCCAGGTCGTACGCAATTAATCAACCTTTTTCAAATTGAAGAGGACTTACGCTTAGTCGATTTACCAGGCTACGGCTATGCTCAAGTTCCTGAAGAAATGAAGCGTAAATGGCAACGCTCTTTAGGGGAATACCTACAAAAAAGGGAGTGCTTAAAAGGTGTCGTTATTTTAATGGATATTCGCCATCCATTAAAAGATCTCGATATGCAAATGATTGACTGGGCTGTAGGCTCAGAGCTTCCTACTCTCGTTTTACTGACTAAAGCAGATAAATTAGCATCAGGTGCGCGTAAAAAGCAGTTAATGAGTGTACGTGACGAGCTGGCAAATAAAGTTGGTGATATCCGCGTCGAATATTTTTCATCATTGAAAAAAATTGGCATTGATAAGCTACGTAACACACTTAATGAATGGTTTTCAGGTTCAGAAGAACAGCCTACAAATGATAACAACGCTTAATTATCTTCTTTTTTCTCAACGATAACGTTCTGCTCTTCTAATTGATAAAAGGGAAATCTCTTTTCCCTTTTACTTCTCGCACAAACCACTTCAGTGAATTTTAGATAAAAAAATGCCCCAGTCGAAATAAAGTCAACTGGGGCAGCTAATATTCAGCTAAATCCGATTACGTGAAGTAAAAGGTCTGAAAGATAGAACATCTTACCTCTGTACCCTACGAGAGATAATGTACTCTATTTTATTGGTTAATAAAAGCCCTTTTGTAATTTTTTTTCACATGCAGACACGATTCAGCCATGTAATAATGTATTCAAACCATAAATAAATGTAGTTTAATTACATAATTATGAGACTTTAATCACTTGTGTGAATATGATTAAAAATAGAACAAATCACACAAAAGGTGCGGTTTATCCTGAATGATTTTGTGATACGCTTATTGCGAGACCGTAGTAAATATGTAATTAGCGATAAAATGAGGTATCCATGGCTGTATTAACGCTCCTGCGTTTTCCTGATGAGCGTCTGCGCAAAGTCGCAGTACCAGTGGAAAAAGTAGATGACGAAATACGCACATTAATCGATGACATGATTGAAACCATGTATGCAGAAAGAGGTATTGGCTTAGCCGCACCTCAGGTTAATGTATCTAAACGCATTGTTGTCATTGATGTTTCTGAAAACCGAGATCAACCCATTGCACTTATCAATCCTGAAATTATCAGCACTGAAGATGAGGTAATGGATATGATGGATGGGTGTCTATCTATTCCAGATTCTTTTGCTCCAACAGAACGTTACCGCTTCTTAAAGGTTAAGGCATTAGATAGAAATGGTGATGAAATTGAACTTGAAGCCTCTGATTTGTTTGCAGGCTGCATTCAGCATGAGTTAGACCATCTTAATGGCAAACTCTTTATTGACCATTTATCTCCGTTAAAACGTCAACGTATTGAGAAAAAACAGAAGAAATTGAGCAAACTGATAGACTCACAAGTTGCTTAATTATTCACTTATCTCTTTTTCACATTTTGATAAGTTTTGACATAAAAAAGCTCGGTCATTAACCGAGCTTTTCTTGTATATAGAAAAAGGCACAATCCTGTGCCCTTTTCTTGTTAAGAATAGTATTTAAAAACTAGTGTGCTTCATCCCAGTTATTGCCAACACCCACTTCAACTTTCAACGGAATAGCCAATTCCATACTGCTTTCCATCAATTTATGGATCATGATATTTGCGTTCTCTAGATAAGACTCTCGCACTTCAAACACTAATTCATCGTGTACTTGCATAATCATATGCACATCAGCAGGACATTCATTGCAAATCCAATTATCCACCGCAATCATTGCTTTTTTGATAATATCCGCAGCTGTACCTTGCATTGGCGCATTAATCGCCTCTCGCTCTGACGCTTTACGACGAATGGCATTCTTTGAGTTAATTTCTGGCAAATAAAGGCGACGACCATCTAACGTTTCAACATAACCTTGTTCAGAAGCCTGTTTACGTGTGCGCTCCATATAGTCCAAGACACCCGGATAGCGTTCAAAATAGAGATCCATATAACGCTGAGCTTCTCTTCTCTCAACACCAATCTGTTGTGATAAGCCAAATGCGCTCATGCCATAAATAAGACCAAAGTTGATCGCTTTCGCACTACGGCGTTGCTCTGAAGTAACGTCTTCTAAAGGTATACCAAACACTTCAGATGCCGTTGCACGGTGAATATCTTTACCTTGAGCAAAAGCATCTAACAAGCCTTTATCTTGCGATAAATGTGCCATGATCCGTAATTCAATTTGTGAATAGTCGGCAGCAACAATTTTAAAGCCATCACGCGCAATAAATGCTTGGCGAATTCGACGCCCTTCTTCATTTCTCACTGGGATATTTTGAAGATTCGGATCGCGAGAAGACAAGCGCCCTGTTGCCGTTACCGCTTGATGATATGAAGTATGTACACGCTTCGTTTTACTATTCACCATCAACGGCAATTTATCTGTATAGGTAGATTTTAGTTTCGCAAGACCTCGATGCTCTAAAATCAAACGAGGTAATTCATGGCTATGCGCTAATTCTTCCAACACTTCTTCATTGGTAGATGGCGCCCCTTTCGGGGTTTTCTTGATAACAGGTAATTGCAGTTTATCAAATAAGATTTCTTGTAACTGTTTAGGTGAAGAGAGATTAAATTCTTGTCCTGCTAACGCAAACGTCTCTTTTTCAATTTCAGCTAAACGTTGTGTGATTTCTTGAGATTGAACAGCTAACACTTGGGCATCAATTAATACCCCCTTGCGCTCCATTCTAGAAAGCACAGGGACTAATGGCATTTCAATATCGCGGTAAACATGTTTTAGAGGCTCAATGGCTTCTATTTGAGGATATAGCGCTTGATGGAGTAATAAAGTGATATCGGCATCTTCAGCGGCATATAACGTCGCTTGCTCAACCTCAATTTGGTTAAACGTCAGTTGCCCTTTACCTTTACCCGCAATTTCTTCAAATGTTGTGGTTTTATGATTTAAATGTTTTTCAGCCAAAGTATCCATATCATGTCGATTACTCACGCTATTTAATACGTAAGATTCCAACATCGTATCAAAATGAATACCGTTTAATTCGATACCTTCATTTTCCATAATGCCACGGTCAAACTTCAAGTTTTGCCCAATTTTTAAAATATTTTTATCTTCTAAAATGGGTTTTAATGCCGCGAGCACTTCATTAACAGGTAGTTGGTCTGGCGCATCTAAATACTCATGACGCAATGGAATATAAGCGGCTTTACCCGGCTCAATAGCAAATGACAATCCCACTAAACGAGCATCAATATTATTTAAGCTGTCCGTTTCTGTATCGAATGCAAATGCAGGTGCTTTTTTGAGGCGCTCAACCCATCGCGCTAGGCTTTCATGCGTTAAAATAGCGTCATAATTCTCTTGCGTAATAACAGGAAAATTAGCTGAGACTGGTGCTTCTTTGGGTTTAACGGCTTCTGAGGTGTAAGGCACCGCCACTTTTTGTGTACTACGTTGTGCTAACCATCCGCCATTTTGAAGATCACTTATCCAGCGTTTAAATTCATAACGCGTGAACATCTCTAATAATTGATCTAAATTTGGCTCATTAACCACTAAGTCATCAAACGTTTTATCGAGTTCAACATCCGTTTTAATCGTTGCTAGCTTATAAGAAAGTTTTGCCACTTTCTCATGCTCAGCCATTTTAGCGCCAAGTGTTTTAGCTCCACGGAAACTTAACGTTGCGATATTATCCAGCTGTTGATAGATTTCATCTAAACTACCAAGCCCTTGTAAAAGACCTAATGCCGTTTTCTCACCCACCCCCGGAACACCAGGGATGTTATCAGATGAATCACCCATTAAGGCGAGAAAATCAATAATCAGTTCAGGAGGAACGCCATATTTTTCTTTAACTTCATCAGGGCCTAAAATGACGTTAGTCATCGTGTTAATCAGCGTGATCTTTGGCGTCACTAATTGCGCCATATCTTTATCACCGGTGCTTATTAAGACATCATGTCCATCCGCAGCTGCTTTTAGTGCCAATGTTCCAATAACGTCATCCGCTTCCACACCTGAAATAGATAACAAGGGTAAGCCCATGGCTTGCACCATCTCATGTAAAGGCGCTATTTGTTCACGTAAATCATCCGGCATTGGAGGCCGATTAGATTTATATTCCTCATACAACTCATCACGGAATGTTTTACCTTTAGCGTCAAACACAACCGCAACATGGCTTGGTTTATACTGTATTATCAGGCTACGTAGCATGTTCAACACACCGTACATCGCACCCGTTGGTTCACCTTGGCTATTGGTTAGCGGTGGGAATGCATGATAGGCGCGGTAAAGATATGAGGAGCCATCTACAAGGATAAAGGGGTTTTCTGCTATCTGGACCATAATCTGTTCATCATTGTTCTGAGGTTCGTTGATATGACTAGAATGCCACATCACAGCGCAATAGACGAATATTACCTGTTCTTAAATGCAGAAATTCGGCTTAATTACTCAATTATTTATTATTAGCCGAACTTAACAGAAAAAATAAGTATGAATGATAACTTAATAGTAATTAAAGGACTTTTTTATCATAAGCAATATTCTTTCATTTTATCTCAATTAAAAAAAGACTAAAAAGTAAACTTACAGTGTAAGTTTAAACGTATTTAAGATAGCGCTATTTACTCATCATTAATATTAATGTTCGTATTAGTGTCATCTTTTTTTATTAAGGATTTATTTTTTAGCTAATAGCAAAACAACCTGTGGATAACTCTGTGAGTAGTTTTGTAACCCTCTCTATATTAATAAGTTAGCTTCCTTTCCAATTTATTAACATAATTAAAAAATCAATCACTTAGCGAATTCATTAAGATATTATAAATTAATCGTAGTATTTTTTATTAATGTGGATAGTTGTATTATGACAAAAATATGAAAGTAAAAAAATAGCACTCTTATTTCTTGAGTGCTATTTTTCATATAAAAATCTATATACTTTTACTTAGTCTATATAGGAAAAATTAAGCCTATATTATTTTTTCAGCAATAATTGATTCACAATTTCAGAATATGTTTTTGCATACTCTTCTGGTGATTTTGCGCTGATACCATCATTTTTCATTTTATATTTACCGCCAATTATCATGGCAGGAACACCATTGATTTGGAAATCAGCGACAGCATTTTGTTGTTGGCTAACTAAAGAATTCACAACAAAACTATTCATTGCTGCATCATAATCTTCGCCTTTAACGCCGGCATTAATAAAGGCATTACGGATATCGTCAACAGAACGAATAGATTGCGTTTCTTGAATACCTTTAAATAAAACAGGAGAAACTTGATCTTCAACACCTAATGCCATTGCCACAGCCCAAGAACGTGTTAAATCTTTACCTAAAGGTCCTAAGAAATCAACGTGATAACGGACAATATTGGTATTTTCTGGTGCGTTCTTTTCAACGGTGCTATTGACTTTATACACTTCAGAAAATTGATAACAATGTGGGCAATAAAAAGAGAAAAACTCAACAACATCAGGCGCTGATGCAACAGGTTTAGAAAGGTTAGTGTACTGTTTTCCCTCAGAAATATCAGCAGCAGAAACACTGAATGCTAACACGATACTTGCTAACGCCAGCCAAATCTTTTTCATTTCTCATCATCTCCTAAGAATTAATACATTGGGCTAAGTTGTAAAGGAGGCTCGTTTAGTTGCTCCACTTGTCCCTTGAATAAGGCTAATTGTTTAAACCAAAAATCTTGCTCTTGAAACCAAACAAAAGCGCGAGGGAAAGCAGGATCATTCCAGCGTTTTAATACCCACGCGAGATAATGCACCATTCTCATTGCTCTTAGTGGTTCAATTAATGACAATTCACGTAAATCAAAATCTTGGTATTCATAATAAGACTCAAGGATCGTATCTAACTGTATAATCTGCTCTTGCCGTGAGCCATTTAATAACATCCAAAAGTCTTGTACTGCCGGTCCCATTCGGGAATCATCAAAATCAACCATTACAACTTCATCACGCCACAATATATTACCGGGATGGCAATCACCATGTAGCCGTAATATTTGCCATGTAGAATCCTCTATTCTGGGACGTACATCATGAATAAGTTTATCTATAACCTCTATAAATTGAAGTTTGAGGTTATTAGGAATTAACGCACTACTTTCAAATTCTAATTTTGGCGCTATGAGATATTCTGCAATAGAAACTGTAGGTCGATACTCATAACTCTTTTTTCTGCCTATTTGGTGAATGCGCCCTAATGTGCGTCCAACTTCTTCTAGCTGAAATAAATTATCAGTTTCATATGCTCTTCCCCCTATGCTGGGGAATATTGCAAAATAAAAGCCATCATCAGAAAGATGAACTGTCTCACTATTAATCATTAAAGGGGCAGCAACGGGTACCTCAGCCTCTTTTAATGCTAAAACAAATTCATGTTCTTCTTTTATTTGTTCATACGACCAGCGTTGAGGACGATAAAATTTCACCACATAACGTTGTCGATGCTCATCCATAAATTGAAAAACACGATTTTCATAGCTATTTAATTCTGTTAACCCTGACTCAGGATAAAAACCGATTTTAACTAACGCGTCCCAAATGTTATCAGGTGAAAGTCCCTGAAAATTAAATGAGGCAGATATTTCCATTTTCTATCCTGAATTTAATCTTTAATCACGCCACGAGCTCGTAAAATCGCAGTTTTAAAATCTTCTTCGTAATCTTTTTTCAGTCCTGGTATCACATCTGTCGGTGCTGAACCGCGCATTTTCAGATGGTAAATCAAAATATCATCAGTCAGATCAGATAATTGACCTTTAAAACCCGCTTCATCAGCCAGTTTCTGCAATAATTGAATTAAGTTTAAATCAGAATTTTCTTCCCAAACTGGGTGCAATAATTCCATAACTTCATTAAGACGGTGACATTTCATACAAAAAATCCTTATTATTAATTACAACAACAAAGTACCAATTATTATCTGATAGAAAAAGGAAACCTCTGTCAATATGCGTAAAGATTACGCTTTTTTGATAAAAATTGCTGTCGCTTTACATGAAATCTCATTAAGTCGATACTTCTTACTTAGTATATCGTCTTTATTTGATAAAAATCGTTCGGAAATTTTAGCCAATTTATTCACAAATATTGAATATGAAAATGAAGAATATTACAGGTGGTATACTTGCGGGTGGCCAAGCAACACGAATGGGGGGGGCTGATAAAGGGCTTCAAATTCTACATGGACAGCCTTTATACCAGCATATTGCCCAAAAACTAGCACCTCAAGTGGATAATATACTGATTAGTGCTAACCGAAATTTAGAGCAATATCGCCAAAGCCAATATCCTGTTATTACAGATGAAATAGAAGGATTCTCAGGGCCTTTAGCGGGTATGCTCACGTTATTAAAACAAGCTTCAACACCTTGGGTTGCCTTTGTACCTTGCGATGTCCCCTATTTTCCTCTTAATTTAGTTGAAAAACTCTATGAGCAAAGAGGTGAAGCATTAGCCGTTTATGTTAATGATGGTGAAAGAGAACATCCTACCTTAGCACTGCTAAATCGTCGTGTTATTCCTATGCTAGAAGCTTATTTAGCACAAGGTGATCGAAAATTAATGTTGTTTATGAAGCAGATAAATGCACATCCGGTTTTATTCGCGGATCAAGCGAGTGCTTTTATTAATTTAAATACCGCTGACGATATTGAAAAAGCCAACAAATTAAAAAAATAGGAATAAAAATGGCACAAGTTGATCTACCCCTTTTAGGGATCACGGCATGGAGTGGAACCGGTAAAACAACACTACTAAAACAACTTATTCCACAATTACGCAAAAGAGAAATTCGTGTAGGCATGATCAAACACACTCATCATGATATGGATGTGGATAAACCTGGAAAAGATAGCTACGAGCTAAGAAAAGCAGGTGCCGATCAGACATTAGTCGCAAGCCAACAACGTTGGGCATTAATGACAGAGACGCCAGAACAACCAGAATTAGATTTGTATTACCTCGCATCTCGTTTTGATGCAAGTAAGCTAGATTTAATCTTAGTCGAAGGATTTAAAGGCGAAACTATTCCTAAAATTGCACTTTATCGCCATATCAACGAGCGTGATTTTAATGATTTACTTGATGAGCATGTTATTGCCGTCGCCAGCGATTGTGATTTAAGTGTGGATTTTCCACTACTAGATATTAACGCACCCGAGGCTATTGCAGAATTTATTGCAGATTGGCTGAAACAGACGAAATAAAAGTCGCAAAGAATAAAGCGCCCTATAAAGGCGCTTTATTCTCAATCAAATAGAGGACGTTAAGCAAAAATAATAGCTTGATAAGGCTGAAGGATAAGGTCGCCTTGTGCATTTTCCACTATTGGGCTGTTATGCAAATAAATGTCTTTCGCTTTAATGGTTAGCGCTTTTTCTTCATCACTAAAATTACAGTAAATATTGATTGAGTTATCTTCATAAGTACGCTTAAAAGCAATCACATTTGCTGGTGGATCTAATGGTAAAAACTCACCATAAATCAAAATATCACTGATCTCTGAATGACGTCTTAATGCAATTAATTGTTGGTAATAAGAAAAAAGAGAGTGCTTATCTTGCGTTTCTTTCTGTGCGTTAATATCAACATAGTTAGGGTTAACTTTTAACCATGGTTTACCCGTACTAAAACCACCATTTATTTCACTATTCCATTGGAATGGTGTTCTTGAATTATCACGGCTACGGTCATTAAAATATTCAATGATTTGCTTATCGCTATAACCTAATTTATTACCCCATTCATACAATTTAAAAACATGTAAATCATCATGTTCCGCTAATGTCATAGGGCAATTTGTCATACCGATTTCTTGCCCTTGATAAATAAAAGGCGTTCCTCGTTGAGTTAATAAAAATGTTGCTAACATTTTGGCACTAATAAGATTAATGCCTCCCTTAGGGAGAAATTTATTTAATGAACGAGGTTGATCATGATTTTCTAAATAAGGTGCTCCCCAACCTACTCGTTGAGTATCTAGTTGGCTTTTAATAAATACAGGTTTTAATCTTTCGCCTGTGATTGGATTAATGGTGAATGGCTTTTCATTGCGAATATCTAAGTCCGCGATACTAAAATCAAATACCATAGAGAAATACCCATTCTCACCAACATAAGCACGTAAATCTTTTTCCGGTACATCAATTTCTGCAACTGTCATGCTATTTGCAGGCTTAAAAGTATTCTCAACTAATTCTGTTAAAAACTTATCAATACCCGGTTGATTTAAAACCCAAGGTACTAAAGATGCAGAACCATCATCTTTATCAGGTTCAAATTGATATTCTGATAAGGCTTCAGGAGATTTTTTTAAATTACCAATCGCATCAATGCGAAATCCTGCAACACCTTTTTTGATCCAGACATTTATCATATCGATAATGTCTTTACGTAATTGCGGGTTTTCCCAATTTAAGTCCGGCTGTTCAGGGCCAAAGGAATTGAAATACCAACGATTAGTTTTTCCAACGCGACTCCAAACAGAGCAATCAAAATAAGTGCGCAAATTATTAGGGGGAGTCGGCTTATCCCATTGTTTAAAAATATAATAATCGTTATATGGGCTATTAGGATCTTCAATTGCAGCTTTAAACCATGGATGTTCATTAGAAGAATGATTTAATACTAAATCTAATAGAATTTTTATATCACGTTTTTTAGCTTCGCTAATAAGTTTATCTAACTCGTTATTATCGCCAAAGATAGGATCGACAACAGAATAATCTGCAATATCATAACCATTGTCTTTCATTGGCGATTTAAAAATAGGACATAACCAAATAACGTTGGTACCGAGTGACTGAATATAATCTAATTTCTCTGTGATCCCAGCTAAATCCCCAATACCATCTCCGTTACTATCATAATAACTCTTGGGATAAATTTGATAAACCACGGCTTCTTTCCACCAAGTATTAGACATATTCACCTCACCAAGGTAATTAGTATTTATGGAACTGTTCCATAGTTAATATAAGATACTATAAGCACTAAAAGAGAGAGCAAGGTAATTAACATACTAAAATGTGAAATAGCTCATACTAAAAAAACACAATTACCTCAATAAAGATGGGTTTGTCATAATCATATTAAGATATATTAGGTCATCAACTAATTGAAAGGAGCAACAGCATATTCAATGGCCGGGATCCGTGATGTCGCAAAAAAAGCCAATGTCGCAGCAAGCACTGTTTCTAGAGCATTAAATAACAGTGGTTATGTGTCTCAAGCTGCGCGAGAAAAAATAAAAAAAGCGGTAGAGGAATTAGATTATATTCCAGATACTTGGCTAAGAAATTTATATCAACAAAAAAGTGCTGTTGTTGGTGTCATTATTAATAGCCTTGAATACCCTTATTTTGCGACAGTGACACGTTTTATTGAAAATAAACTCGCTGAAAACGGCTATAGCATGATGTTATGTGCAACCCAAAATAGCAAAGTACGTGAACGTATATTTTTTGATATGCTTAAACGCGGTCAGATCGACGGTATTATTGCAGAATATCTGTTATTGAATGATAGTGAATATCAGCATATTCAAAGACCCGTGGTAACGCTAGATCGTCATCTTCGTGATATTCCATTAGTTTGTTCCGATCACCATACTGGTGGTCGATTAGCAGCAGAACACCTTATTCAAAAGGGCTGCCAAAAAATCCTCTATATTGAAGATAATTCAAGTTATTTATCATCCACCCCTTCATATCAAAGCTGTTTGGCTTTTAAAGAAACACTTATTCAGGCAGGTATTAAACCTATTCCTTGCAAAGTAAATTGGAAAAAAGAAGAGAAAGACTATTTCCACTCCTTTGCAACAAAAACACTTTCTTTGCATTCAGATATCGATGCTATTTTTGCTGCTGATATTCCCGCGATGGCATTATTTAATGAAGCAACAAGGCGAAATATTGCCATTCCTGAACAATTAAAAATTGTTGCTTACGATGGCAGCCCGTGGTTAAGCCAAACACTGCGCCAATTAACTTGTATTGAACAGCCTTTTGAAAAACTAGCTGAAAAAAGTGTAGAAGTGATTAGTGCATTAATTGAGAATAAAGAAATAACAGATAATGTCTCTGTTATTCCGGTGCGATTTATCCAAGGTGAAAGTAGTTAATTGTTGATTCAATTCTTATCACAGTTTGGTGTTGAAACATTGCCATAATGTGTTGATATCATAAAAAACGCCAAAGAAAGTTGTCCCTCTTTGGCGTTTTATTCAATTATGTTTTACGTCGAAATTGAGTAAACGCGATCGTTCTTATTTTGCAGGACGAACAGCGATAACTTCAATTTCTACACGCCATGCTGGATTTGCCAGTTTAGCGATTTGGAAAGTTGAGCGTGCTGGCAGTTGGTCAGTTTTCGAAGCATCAAAGTACTTAGAATAACCATCCATAAAGCCTTTAAAGTCCATCTCACCCTTAGTTTCTTCACCACCAACTAGGAAGACTTGCATTTTAACAACGTCTTTCATGTCTAGGCCAAGTTCATTTAAGTGCGTTTTGATTTGTTCTAATACACTGATAGTTTGTTCTTCAGTGTTACCATAAGACGCTAATACGCCTTCTGGTGCATCTGCTGATTTCTTAGCCGGTACTTTACCGCTTAAGAATACGAGGTTATTAGCTGCACTCACTTCAACAGATTCAGAAATAGGCATACCGTTTAATTTATGGTGCACAACACCCTCCGCATTCGCGCTTGCTACACCAAAGATAAAAGGCAGGGCAACAAGTAAACTTTTATAACGCATGAAAACTCCTTAACATGTTTAATTTACAGTAAAACAAGGGGTTATTTACTTCTTAAAGCGATCCATACTAAATGGTGTTGGATCAATAACTGGTTTTTTGCCCGTTACGATATCAGCAGTGACTTCACCTGCTGCTGGGCCTTCAGTCATACCCCATACAGTAGCCGTATTAATAACTAGACCTGGGTATTCTTTGACTTCAGAAATAATAGGTAATTCATCAAATGTTGGGCTAACTACTGCCCCCCAACGTTCAACAACTTGTGATTTTTCAAATACTGGGAATTCAGCTTTCATTCTTTGGAATACAGCATCTAAGTGCTCAGTATTTTGTGTTGCTGTTGCAATGCGGTATTGCTCAAACGGTGTTTTTTCATCTAATTTCCAAGATGTTGGTATCTTGAATGAATTAAACAAGTCTTCACCGATAGAGAATTCTAATGGTAGCTCACCACCTCCTAATAGGTGCATGAACTTAGGTCCTAATAAGAAGCTATCTTTCACAATC
Source organism: Proteus cibi (assembly GCF_003144405.1). Classification (GTDB taxonomy): domain Bacteria; phylum Pseudomonadota; class Gammaproteobacteria; order Enterobacterales; family Enterobacteriaceae; genus Proteus; species Proteus cibi. The sequence continues at coordinate 63,979 of NZ_PENW01000003.1, read as the reverse complement.
GAACTGGTGAAAATACGCGGTGCGACAGCATAAGTACCATCAGCTTGTTCACGGAAGTGGATACCATTCGGTAAATGCACGTTACCACGAGGTGCGCCAGGAACACCTGATACACGTTGTTGTGATAAGTAAACATTCAGGGTTGGAATATCAATACCCATGTTACCCATAAATAAACGTGACCAAATCCCCCCCGCAAGAACAACATGAGATGTTCTAATTGCGCCTTTTTCTGTTACAACATCAGAAATTTTACCACCCGCAGTTTCAATGCCTCTTACCGCACAATTGGTATAAATTTTCACGCCAATTTGTTTAGCGTAGCGCGCTAATGCAGGTGTTCCTGTTTCTGGATCAACAGAACCTGAATCTTCTTCAAAAGCGGCAACAGTCCATGGTGTTTGAGCACCAACAAGACGGTTTGATAACTCTTCACCTTTAATGATGCGAGTATTTAATGGTGTATCGAATCCCGCAGTTTCTTTTGCTGTTTTGATCCACGCTTGAGCTTTATCAAATGCTTTTTCATCAGCAAGAGCTTCTACACGACCTTGTGTGCGATAACTGGTATCAGCACCAATTTTCTCGTTCATTCCACGCCATAAGATTTTCCCGTAATGGTGTAATGGGAAAATTTCTGGTGATGTTTGATAACTAATAATTTGGCTGTATGCTCGGCCTGATTGTTCACCACCAATCTCGCCTTTTTCTAAAATAGTGACACTCATGCCACGTTCTGCAAGGTTGATAGCGGTCATGATACCTTGGATACCACCACCAATAATCACTGCATCAGACTCTTTAGGCAGCGCACCTTCTGTACCTTCGACAAATGATGCTCTAGATTTAGCTTCAACGAATTTACCATCCCGGCGAACCATTGGAACTAACGCGGCACCACCAGCTAAAACGCCTGCAGCACCAACACCTAAAAGCAGCTTTCTCCTTGAAATTTTCATCTTCTACCTCAGTAATGGATTTACCATTTATATTTATAATGTTATTCATTTATTTCTTTAAAACTGAATAATACCATAGTTCATTATATTGTTAATAATTATAATTATTTGTTAACCGTTTCTTAGAATAACAATATCCATAGATACAATATGGTTACTTTAACCGTTTTTTTTCATAGAAACCCATCATTTAATGAATTAGCAATAGCAGAAGCTCATTCATTATTCGTTGATAAATAATGAAATAATAAGAAAGAAAGAAATTTTTAACAGAAAAAGTAATTGTTTAAATAATTAACATATTGATACAAACAACAAGGAGGAACTGTAAAATATTGTTTACAAAACAAGCAAAACCTATCGCACAATTGCATAAAATAAAAAGATGATCTTGGCTATGTAATAACCTTATTTTTACAAAACAAGTCATCTCACTTAATAACTGGTTTGTTGGTCAGTAAATAGAAGAATGTGCTTTTGGGAAAAAGCCTAGAAAAGAGGATATTTGAGTGCAAAATAAAACCCAAGTCAGTACAAATTTTCAATAAAAAAGCCAGAGGGTTAACTCTAGCTTTTCACGTAATAATAAAAATAAGCTTAAGCTCTATAAATAGAAATGGCTTATCTCATCGTCACAAATTCTTCTGCTGCTGTTGGGTGGATTGCCACAGTATCATCAAAGTCTTTTTTCGTTGCACCCATTTTCAGTGCCACCGCAAAACCTTGTAGCATTTCATCCATACCAAAACCAATACCATGAATACCAACAATTTTTTCGTCTGCACCAACACAAACTAACTTCATACGACACGGTTGACGATGACGAGTCACAGCACTATACATTGCGGTGAAAGATGATTTGTACACTTTGACTTGATCTGCACCGTATTGCTCAACGGCTTGAGGCTCTGTTAAGCCAACAGTACCAATAGCAGGATGGCTAAATACAACCGTTGGGATATTTGAATAGTCTAAGTGTTCGTTAGGTTTGTTGTTAAATAAACGTTCTGATAAACGACGCCCTGCGGCAACAGCAACAGGCGTTAATTCCACTGCCCCTGTATTATCGCCCACCGCATAAATTCCTTTTACATTGGTATTTTGGAATTTATCGACGTTAATATAGCCTTTTTCATTTAACTCCACACCCGTTGCCGCCAGATTCAGGTTATCTGTTGCTGGCTCACGACCAATTGCCCAGATTAATGTATCAACTGTCTGTTCTGTGCCGTTTTCCAGTTGTAGCGTTAAACTTCCATCTGCATTCTTAATCACCGCTTTAGGAATAGCATGTGTATGTAACTTAGGCCCTTCTGTTTCCATCACTTCTAACAGTGTTTCAACGATTAATGGGTCAAAATTACGCAGTGGTGCATGTTTACGTACAAATAGATGTGTTTCACTACCTAAAGCATTTAACACACCAGCAAGTTCAACCGCGATATAACCGGCGCCAACAACAGCAACGCGTTTTGGTAAAGCTTTTAATTCAAAGAAACCATCAGAATTAATACCATACTCAGCACCTGGAATATTAGGTTGAACAGGACGCCCCCCTGTTGCAATCAGAATATTATCAGCCGTGATCTTTTCACCATTAACTTCAATAGTATTGGCATCAACAAAACGAGCAAACCCTTGGATAACATCAACTTTGTTATTACCTAAGACACGGTCATAAGATTGATGAATACGATCAATATAAGCAGAACGGCTGCTGATCAGCGTATCCCAATCAAAACGGTTCACGGTGGTATCAAAACCATAATCAGGGCCGTATTGATGAATAGCTTCAGCAATTTGCGCTGCATGCCACATCACTTTTTTAGGTACACAACCCACGTTAACACAAGTGCCACCTAATGCTTTCGCTTCAATTAATGCGCATTTTTGACCATACATTGCTGCTCTATTAATTGATGCAATACCGCCACTACCGCCACCGATGGCGATGTAATCGTAATGTTTGCTCGTCATTTCTCTGATCCATTTATCTGTAGAAAAATAGGTAACTCACAGGCTAAGTCTTTCATATCATGATGTCTATTATGACAAAGTTTAAAACATAGCACGTCAGATTTTAGCTTTTACAGTAATAGGCAAAAACAATAATAAAGATGCTTATTCTGGTACAACCCACTCAACTAATGTATGTCCAATCCCCTCAGGAACTAAGGTTTTATGTAACCAAGGGAGTATCGATTTCATTTGTGATTCTAATTTCCAAGGCGGATTAATCACAATCATGCCTGATGCTGTCATCCCGAGTTGATCACTATCGGGTTTTACTGCCAATTCAATTTGTAAAATCTTACGGATCCCAGTGGCTTCAAGCTCTTTTAGCATGCGTTTGATTTGCTGACGGTGAACTACAGGATACCAAATCGCATAAGTTCCTGTCGCAAAACGCTTATGACCATCAACAACACCTTTAACAACCGCAGAATAGTCTTGCTTAAGTTCATAAGGTGGATCTATTAATGCGAATCCACGACGACTTGGTGGAGGTAACTTAGATTTTAATTGACCAAACCCATCTTCACGAGAAACTCGAACTCGCTCATCACGAGAAAATTCGGTACGTAATAAAGGAAAATCCGTTGGATGTAATTCTGTTAACACTAAAGAATCTTGTTCTCTTAGTAATTTACCCGCTAATAGAGGTGATCCTGGATAATAACGCAGTTCCCCACTTGCATTTAATTCTCCAACTGCTTCAAGGTAAGGCAAAATAAGCTCAGGCACTTCTTCTTGCTGCCATAAGCGTGCGATCCCTTCTAAATATTCGCCAGTGCGAGTCGCATGAGCATTGGTTAATTGATAACGTCCAGCGCCAGCATGAGTATCAAGATAAAGAAAAGGTTTCTCTTTCTCTTTTAAAGACTCAATGATGAGTGTTTGAACAATATGTTTTAAAACATCGGCGTGGTTGCCAGCATGGAAACTATGGCGATAGCTCAGCATTCTTTATCTTCCGTTAGAAATAAGTATAGCTTAGTAATTAATTTACTCTGAAATCGTGATTAAACTCAGTGTATCAGAAAAAGCCGAACTTCTTCATTGAAAGCGAAAGAAACGTTGTGTCTTAGTATTCAACCGTTATGATAACGCCATATTTCACTTAAGTTTAACTAGGATAGAATGATGAAAAAATTACTTTTTACTGCCATCGCCTTAAGCTTACTAACAAGTCATGCTTATGCAGATAGATCAACCAATGGCTGCGAGATAAAAAAACAGAATATCCAAAAACAGATGGAATATGCAAAAGCACATGGTAATCAATATCGTATCCAAGGCTTGGAAAGAGCATTACAAAATGTTGAACGCTATTGCACACCTGAAAAAGTAGTTGAGAACACGCGCCTTGAATTACGTGAAAAACAACTTGATGTTAAAGAACGTGAGCTTGAATTAAAAGAAGCACAACTTAAAGGTGATGCAGATAAAATTGCTAAGCAAGAAAGAAAGCTAGCTGAAGAAAAAGCAGATTTAAAAGCAATTGAAGAAGAATTAAATCTACTGACAAAATAGTTATCATCAGTAATTAATGTCTACTCCTTATTTGACTGTGAAATGCAGAATAAAACAATAAGTGAGTAGCCATTCTCTTATTAAACTACACTTAATTTCAGAATTGCAGTATTGGTTTTTTTATCCTTTATTAAGTACAAGATTATCTACGCCTTTTGATAGAGCATCATCTACACTTAAGCCAGAACAAACAAATACATCTCCTAAATCAGTGGCTAATTACAATAAGCATAAGGTGTGTAATAGAAATTAAGCTATGATATTTTTGAGTGAAAACTATAGTAGTGACACTCAATTATTAAAAATGGACAGATCTAATTAAAGAGGATATATGTCAGAAGAGCAGCAACCCAAAACAGAGAACGAAAAAACTCAACTGACTCAGCCGCTCAAAAAAGGGCTGGAAAAAGGGCTCCATGGCGGAAAAAAAGCCATCGGTATTGGAATAAAAATCAGTAATTTTATTACTAACATCCCTTTTATTGCACATCTTATTCGCACCGCCGAACGCTTTACTGACAGAATGGGAAATCAGTTTGGCGCCGCGATTACCTATTTTTCATTCTTATCATTAATTCCTGTATTAATGCTTTCCTTTGCTTGTGCGGGTTTTGTTTTAGCCTCAAACCCAGATTTACTTGCGAAATTAATTACAGGCGTCGCCAATAGCATTGACGATCCAACGCTTGCATCTACGGTTCAACAAAGTATTGATACCGCTGTTCGCCAGCGTACCACCGTTGGTTTAACGGGTTTAGCTATTGCTCTTTATTCTGGTGTTAATTGGGTAGGTAATTTACGCCAAGCCATTTTGGCGCAATCACGCCCCGTTTGGGAAAGAAACAAAGAAGAGCAAGAGAAAATCTATTTTCGCTACTTTCGTGACTTTTTAGCGCTAATTGGCTTACTTTTTGCGTTAATTGTCACTATTACACTCACTTCTGTGGCTGGCTCAGCCCAAAGAATGATTGTTCACACATTGGGATTAGACGGTATTGAATGGTTAACGCCAGCCTGGACAACCATCGGCTTAACTATTTCCATTACTGCAAACTATTTACTCTTTTTATGGATATTGTGGATCTTGCCCCGTCATCAACCAAAACGAATTTCACTTATTAAAGGCACACTGATCGCTGCCATTGGTTTTGAAATATTGAAATCTGTCATGACATGGATGCTACCCAAAATCGCAAGCTCACCTTCAGGTGCCGCATTTGGTTCAGTAATAGGTTTAATGGCTTTTTTCTACTTTTTTGCCCGATTAACGCTCTTTTGTGCCGCGTGGATCGCCACTGATGGCCCAAATATGCGTAAAGAACAGTTGTCTGAAACGCAATCAACATCTTAACTTTATGATAAAACTACATGGTTAATTCCCTGCATTAACCGTCTATACATAACGTAATAAGGAAAAATAATGCCATACGTTAATATTAAAATTACACGCGAAGGTGCAACCGCAGAGCAAAAAGAGCAACTCATTGCGGGAGCAACACAACTTTTGGTGGATGTATTAGGTAAAAACCCAGCAACTACCGTTGTCGTCATTGATGAAGTTGAAACAGATAACTGGGGAATAGGCGGTAAAACAGTGACAGAATTACGAGCAGCAACAAAAAGTAAATAAAGAATTTCTGCAATATAAATAAAGGGTGCCAAGTACACCCTTTTTGCTGATTTATTTTCCTGACAGATAAGGAAGTAACTATGGTTCAATCAATGACTGATGCTTTTCATGCCTTACCTTCAGCAAGTGCTATCTATATTACAGGTGCAGGCATTCAGTACCCTTTTGGTATGGCGCACGGATTTGCTGATGAAAGTACCCAGAAAAAATTAACTGTAGATACGCCTTTTCGAATCGCGAGTAATACGAAAACCTTTCTCGCTGCTGCTTTTTTACGTTTATGGGAACAAAATGCACTGTCCCTTGATGATGATATAACTAAATACTTAAGTTCGAATTATCAACAGACATTATTAGAGTTAGGGTATGATCTTAAAACCATTACACTACGCCATTTATTAAGCCATAGTAGTGGATTATTCGATCATGCAAATGAAGCTTATCTTGCCGAGGTGATTAAAGATCCCTCTCATAAATGGACACGAGAAGAGCAAATAGCGCGCTATGCTCAACAAGGCTTTCCGATTATTCCGGCAGGGAAACGCTTCATTTATTCAGATACAGGATACATTTTGTTAGGTGATATTCTTTCCCAATTTATGAGAAAAAATATGGCCACTGCCGTTCGTGAATTATTGCATTTTCAAGACTTAGATTTACCACAAACGTGGTGGGAAGATTTAGAACAACAACCTAAGCATCCTAAAGCACGAGCGAGACAATTTACAGGTGAGCATGAAGGTACTCATATTGATGCTTCAATGGATGCTTTTGGCGGTGGCGGACTTGTGATGACAACTCTGGAATTAGCTAAATTTACAGCTGACCTCTTCGAAGATAGAGTTTACTTGCATCCATCAACCTTAAAAGAGATGAAATGGCAAGGCTCACATATAGGTGCTGCGAATTATCGTTTAGGTTTAATGGCAGAAGAAACTGCCCTAGGCACACTTTACTATCACCTTGGTTATTGGGGCTCTGTCGCTTATTACTTACCTGAAAAACAGATTGCTATTGCCGGTTTTACAACCCAAAGAAATAACCGCGAAGATTTGATAGCCATTATTAAAGAAGCGTTTAAACGCCTTTAAATCAAAAAATAAAAGCCAAAAATGTATCAATAACACTTTTGGCTTTTTGTCTATTTTATGACTGATATATTATTAATATCAGCCTATCTTTAATTTATTACGATTTCTTCGTCGGCGTTGTGGCTACCGCTGGAATTGTTACATTAGGAGTTTCAACGACTTTATTGGGTGTAACATCAGTTGCCACAGGTGCCGGTGTATTTGTCGTTTCAGGATGAACTTGTTTTTCAAATTGAATACGCAATTCACCTAAATTTACCGTTGGTGTTTCACCACTTTGCGTTAATACAAAAGTAATATCTTCAGATAAAACTCGTGAAAGCTCTTGATTTAATGTCTCTTTTGTTAAACCAGCTAAAAATGCTTGGCGTAAACGCTGATATTGTTCAGGTGGGATATCAATAATATTGCTTTGTTGTGATAACAGACGCTGATTAATTAAAATAGCCGTGCTGGTTTTAGCATAACGTGCAAACAACTGCGTTAATTGAAGTTGTTTTTCTTGTTGCAGCTCTTGATATAATTCATCACTGATACCTTGGTTACGCAAGCGACCCAATTCTTCTCCTACCCATGATGCTAATGCAGGAATATGCGCTGTGGCTGTATCAATATTTAGCGAGCAACTTGCACGCTGATATTGTACTCGGCAATCAATGTTAATTTGAGTGCTGTCGTTTTCCTTACGTTGTTCAAGACTACGACCTAAATGCACAAAAATCACTTCACGAGCTAAATCACTTAACCAATATTTATTTAACGTGTCAGAATCTTTTACTGGCGACCAATCTAAATCCCAAATTAAAGCAATTTGGTCTTTTGCACGCATAGGCTCTTGCACATATAACGTTTCAGGTTTCATATCGGCAAGAACAGGCACTGGAACAGGTGTTACACGCTTTCCTGATAGAGGTGAAAAAACCTGATTAATACTTTCAGTCAATACTCGATTATCAACATTCCCTGCAATATAAAGTGTCATCATATCAGGGGTATACCAGCGTTGCTGATAATCTGACAGCTCTTTAGTATTTACAGATTGATTAACAGGTTTGCCCGGATTGTGACCTTTTAAATTAGAACCTTCAAGACGTGAGCGCCAGATAGGATCTTCAATATTAAGAGGAAATGTTGCAATAGGAAGCTGTGATTGAACTGCATTACGAACCGCATCTTCAGTATATTGTGCCGGTTTAGCAATGCCTGCTAATAATGCAAAAGCATCCTTTAACAGTTCAGGCTGATTATTCGGTAAACTTAGATTATAAACAGTAAAATCATATGAAACGATCATCGGAGGTAACGGATAGTCAGGATCTAACGCATTTTTCCATAGATTTTCGCGTTTTTCTGGCGTTAAACTCGTATTTTCCAAAACGTTGAGTTTGGACACCAAGGATGAAAAACCCGTTTCACTGCTTTTTTCTGATAAAGACCCCGTATTGACTAATAAACGGATCTGTATTCTATCATTTGGGCGTTGTGGTGTTTGTAAGATTTGCCACTGAAAACCATTTGCTAGTCGCCCTTCTTGCCAAGCCGGATCAGGCTGTAAAGCTTCAGCTTGAACTTGGCAAATAACAGCGCCGAACATAACGCTTCCCAATAAAATTCGTGTTATTACACCCTGCATGTGAACCTCTGTTGTATTAATCCTTGGTATTAAACCACTTATGAGGTTTAACAATAAGTGCTAAAAGACATGTTAGATGTCGGATATCTATTTTTTGTATTATCATTCTTTATCACCACAGAAACATGAAATGAAATCACTATAGTGATTAGACTCATTATGGTGTAAGAAGGTTCAGACCTTCGGCAGTTTTTGCTCAGATTTTTGATGATTATATCCTTTAACCAGCAAACCAATCTCATCATCACAATGTGATTTTGGACAAGATAACGCTGAAACTTGGTTATCTTTATTGAGGGTGACGGCAATTTGGCGTAAAGGTTTTACAACAATACGATTAATACACCAACTAATAGCAACCGTAAGAATAAGTCCCATCAACAGATAAGTTGTTAGCATCAAGGCAACCGTATTACTGGCAAAACGATAAAAACGATTTGTGTCAGCCTGTAAAATGAGATGACCACTATAAGACTTATCATCTGTTGAAGTAATACCTAATGGCTGTAAAGGAATAACAGCTTCAACGGGAATACCAAAAAGCCAACTGGAGAAGTCGGAAACTTCTTTCTTAGGTGCAAAATCTAAATTCATCACTTGCACATTTTCAGGTTGCATGACAATCGCTTTACCCAAAATACCGGTCGCTTTTAGGGTAACTATCTGCTGTTTAGCATCGTTCAAATCTGATCGTAACAATGCATCTGCGAGTGGTTGTTGGATACTTACACCGGCATTAAAAAGCTGATTTTGATAATCTTCACGGCGTTGATCTATTAAATAAACAAGTTGAATACTGATAAAAATAGCAATAGTCACCAACGTAACGCCCGCAACAGCGGCCATCTGTTTTATTGTTAATGAATGTTTAAGATGAGGTTTCATCATTGCTATTTCCAATATACATGTCTGAACAGAGTGATTATACTGTATTTTTGTGATTATGTATCACTCTCAATAAAGAAAATAACGTTATAAAGAGCGCCTATCCATTAAAATAAAAGTAGATAAATATATAGTTATTATTATTTGAGTATAGTGATAAGATAAAAATAGTAAAATAAAACCTTACTCTCTCTTAATTATTTACAACAAACCCACTTCATTTTTAATGAAAAGATACAATTCACTAAAAAATACCATGACATATAAAATTAAACACTATTAAACCCTCACCGCTAAGTTAAAATACAATGTTAAGCGCAGTCTATTTACTAATGGAAAATATTACTTTCTATTAATATCATTGAAGTTTATATTTTAAAAAAATCATATAAATATAATATTTGATATCTGTAAAATCATTATTAGATTATTTAGTTAAGATTAATTAAATATTATTAATAAAAAAATAAGAACAATATAAATCAGTATATTGTTCTTATTTAATGAAATAAATTTATTTTATTTAAACTATTGTATTATCTTGCTCTACCGCAAAACAAGCAATAAGCTGACCATTATACTCTTTTAATGATGGCTGTAATTGGCTACATGGACCAAATGCACGGCGACAACGAGCCGCGAAAGCACAACCTGATGGCGGATTTAATGGGCTTGGTAATTCTCCCGTTAATTTAATACGCTCTCGTCTTAATTCAGGCGTCAATCTTGGTGTTGCTGATAATAATGCCTGTGTATAAGGATGTTGTGGATTTTCAAAAATTTGAGCTTTTGTTCCTTTTTCTACACAACGCCCTAAATACATGACAATAACTTCATCTGCGATATGCTCAACAACCGAAAGATCATGGGAAATAAAAACATAAGAGAGTCCCATATCTTGTTGCAGATCCATCATCAAATTGAGAACTTGGGCACGAACGGATACATCGAGTGCAGAAACCGGCTCATCGGCTACCACAATATCAGGATCAAGCATCAAACCACGTGCAATAGCAATACGCTGACGTTGACCACCAGAAAACATATGTGGGTATCGACTATAGTGTTCCGTTTTTAATCCAACTTTAGCCATCATTGATAATACTTTTTCTTTACGCTCAGAAGCATTTAGTGTTGTATTAATCAATAAAGGCTCTTCTAAAATTTGCCCCACTTTTTTACGCGGGTTCAATGATCCATAAGGATTTTGAAACACAATTTGGATCTTTTGGCGACGTAGTTTCTCAGCCGATTTATCTTTAATTAACAGATTTTGCCCTCGATAAGAAAGCTCGCCGGAAGTAGGGATCTCAATCATCGTTAATAATCGACCTAATGTGGATTTACCACATCCCGATTCACCGACAATCGCCAAAGTTTTACCGCGTTCTAATTCAAAAGAAACACCATCAAGGGCTTTAACTGTTCTCTCTTTTGAAAAAAGCCCGCCTTTTACGCTGTAATATTTCGCTAAATTAACCGCTTTTAATAAGGGAGTTGATACATTTGGATTAACTTCAGCCATGGGTAGGTTCCCCTGCATTATCTAACGGTGTATGACACTTCACACGATGCGTTCCTAATTCTTTTAATTCCGGCTCAATCTTATAACATTCATCATGAGCATATGGGCAGCGTGGATTGAGTAAGCAACCAGTTGGTCGATCATAGCGCCCTGGTACAACGCCCGGTAACGATGCTAATCGTGCCTTATTACTCGCAAACTCAGGAAGTGCTCTTAATAATGCTTGAGTATAAGGATGGCGAGGCGCTTTAAAAATTTCTGATGCTTTTCCGGATTCCACCACTTGCCCTGCATACATCACAATAATGGTATCTGCGGCTTCTGCCACTAATGCTAGATCATGAGTGATCAACACGAGCGCCATATTTTCTTGTTTTTGTAAATCAAGCAAAAGCTCTATGATTTGAGCCTGAATAGTTACATCCAGTGCAGTGGTCGGTTCATCAGCAATCAATAATTTAGGGCGACAAGCGATCGCCATTGCGATCATCACTCGCTGACTCATTCCCCCTGAAAGCTGATGCGGATAGACATCTAAGCGAGAAGCGGGATCAGGTATCCCCACCAGCGTTAAGAGATCGATAGCACGTTGTTTACGTGTTTTACGACTCCCTCCTTGATGGACTTTTAACGCTTCCATAATTTGATAGCCAACCGTAAAGCAAGGATTCAAGCTTGTCATTGGATCTTGGAAAATCATCGCAACATCAGCACCGACTAAATTGCGTCGCTCTGATTCAGAGATTTTCATCAGATCTCTACCATCAAAATAGAGCTCTTGTGCGCTTACTCGCCCAGGAAAATCGATAAGCCCCATAATCGCCAATGAGCTGACTGATTTACCTGAACCGGATTCCCCTACAATACCGACAACTTGCCCTTCTTCAACTTGATAGCTAATTCGGTCTACCGCTTTAAACGGAGTATCTTCATCACCAAAGTGAACAGATAGTTGATTAATATTTAGTAATGCCATGTTCTTACCCCGTTACTGCTTTAATTTCGGATCAAGCGCATCTCGTAAACCATCACCCATTAAGTTAAAGGCTAATACGGTAAACAAAATCGCCAGACCAGGAAACGTCACAACCCACCATGCACTTTGTGTAAACTGCAACACATCAGATAACATGGTTCCCCATTCAGGTGTTGGCGGCTGCGCACCCATGCCTAAAAAGCCCAATGCCGCCATATCTAAGATTGCATTAGAAAAACCTAAAGAGGCTTGAACAATTAAAGGAGCAAGGCAGTTAGGTAAGATATTAATAAACATCTGACGCAGTGAACCCGCGCCCGCAACACGAGAGGCAATCACATAATCGCGATTAACTTCGATTAAGACGGCAGCACGAGTCAGTCGAACATAATGCGGTAAGGCAACAAAAGTTAATGCGATAGATGCATTAACAATAGAGGGACCAAAAATAGCAACTAATACTAACGCTAATAATAAACTGGGTAATGCCAACATGATATCAACGACACGCATAATGCCGATATCCACAAGACCACCAAAATAGCCCGCTGCCAGCCCTAAAATAATTCCTAAGATAAGTGATAGCACGACAACAATACAGCCCACCAATAATGAAAGGCGAGCACCAAACATTAAGCGAGAAAGAATATCGCGCCCAACATCATCAGTACCTAGAATAAATTGCCAACTTCCCCCGTCTTGCCAAACAGGAGGCGCTAATAAGAAATCACGAAATTGCTCATTAGGGGCGTGAGGTGCAAGAAAACCAGCCAGTAATGCAATAAGCAACATAATTACAATATAGATCAATCCAATAACGGCACCTTTATTTTGTTTAAAGTAGTGCCAAAATTCTTGGAAGGGCGTCATAGGAACCGGTGCACTGATGACCGGTGTTACTTTATTTTCAGTCATTATGCATTCCTTATTTTTTATGGCGAATACGAGGATCTACAATGCCATAAAGAACATCAACCAACAGATTGACGAAGATAATCATCGTTGCAATTAAAAGCACACCACCTTGAACAACGGGGTAATCACGTCGCTGTAAAGCATCAATCAACCAACGTCCTAATCCCGGCCATGAGAAAATAGTTTCTGTTAAGATTGCACCCGCCAGCATTGTTCCGACTTGTAATCCAATAACGGTGACAACAGGCAACATCGCATTACGTAATGCGTGGATAAGAATAACGCGAGCGCGACTTAAACCTTTTGCTCTAGCAGTACGAATATAATCTTCGCCTAATACTTCAAGCATCGAAGAACGCGTCATACGGACGATAACAGCTAAAGGAATGGTTCCTAATACAATGGCAGGCAAAATGATGTGATGAACGGCATCTAAGAAATCCCCTTCCTCACCCCAAATAAAGGTATCAATCAGCATAAATCCGGTGAGTGGATTACTGTCATCTAAAAAGACGCTATCAGCAAGACGCCCAGATACTGGGGTTAGATCTAATTTTACAGACACTAGCATGATTAACATGATCCCCCACCAGAAAATTGGCATGGAGTAACCAGCTAATGACACACTAATCGCAGTATGATCAAAGATAGAGCCACGTTTTACCGCAGCCAAAACCCCAACAGGGATCCCAACCGAAACCGCAAAAATCATGGCACAAACGCCAAGTTCTAAAGTGGCTTTAAAGCGAGGTAAAAATTCATCCCATACAGGAATGCGGCTTTTTAATGAGATACCCAAATCACCATGGAAAATGCCATTTAGGTAATTGATATATTGTTGCCATAAAGGCTTATCTAGCCCCAACTCTGCCATTAAATAAGCATGGCGCTCTGGAGTAAGTCCACGCTCACCCGCCATAATCATTACCGGATCACCGGGAATAAGATGAACGAAAATAAACGTCAATAATGTAATTCCGATAAACGTAGGGATCACAAGTCCCAAACGTTGAAGGATAAATTGCAGCATATCCTAATTCTCTTTTCAAACATCAGCTAAAAGATAGCGCTGATAAATCAGGGGAAAGTCCCCTGCGCCCACAGTGTACTGAATGTATTCGTTATTATTGAATAGCGGTGCCTTTCATAAAGAAAGACACCGTACTTAAGACAACCCAACGATTAGGTATTGCTATTATTTAAGAGAGACATTCTCGAAGTGATGTTTACCTAATGGATCAACCACATAGTTTTCTACTTTTTTACTCACTGGTTCATAAACGGTCGAGTGAGCAATAATTAGAGCAGGTGCTTGATCATGCATCACAACTTGAGCTTGTTTGTAGAGTTCAACACGTTTGTCGTGATCGGCGGTGATCCGTGCTGGCTGGATCAGATCTTCAAATGGCTTATAGCACCATTTTGAATAGTTCGAACCTTGCTCTTTGGCTGCACAACTAAATAGCGTAGCGAAGAAGTTATCAGGGTCCCCGTTATCACCCGTCCAACCCATCATAACCGCTTGGTGTTCACCGGATTTAGCACGCTTGAGATATTCCCCCCACTCATAACTTACTATTTTGGTTTTAACACCAATTTTTTCCCAATCCGCTTGTACCATTTCAGCCATGCGACGAGCATTTGGGTTATAAGGACGCTGTACTGGCATTGCCCATAAATCGATAGTAAAGCCCTCTGCAAGACCGGCTTCTTTTAGCAGTGCTTTCGCTTTTTCAGGGTTATACTCGTAATCGACGATATCATCGTTATAACCCCACATGGTAGGAGGAATAAGGTTTTTCGCTTTCTGTCCGGCACCCTGATAAACCGCTTCAATAATGGCGTCTTTATTCACTGCCATACTTAATGCTTGGCGAACCTTTTGGTTATCCAGTGGTTTTTTCTCAACGTTAAAAGAGATATAACCTACGTTTAAGCCCGGTTGTTCTAATAGATTGATATCGCTATTTTGTTTCATCTTCGCAATATCAGCAGGATTTGGGAAAGGCATTGCCTGACACTCGCCTTTTTGCAGTTTTGCATATCGTACAGAGGCATCAGGTGTAATAGAGAAGACTAAACGATCAATATCGGGTTTTTTGCCCCAATATTGGTCATTGGCTTTATAAAGAATACGAGAATCTTTTTGATATTGCTGTAATTGGAAAGGTCCCGTACCGATAGGATCGAGATCCACTTTCTCAGGTGTACCAACTTTCATCATGTTATCCGCATATTCAGCAGATAATATAGATGCAAAGTCCATTGCCATATCAGCAATAAAAGGCGCTTCTGAACGAGTTAAAACAAAACGAACAGTATGATCATCAACTTTCTCGATTTTCTCGATCATGTTGTTCATATCCATTCCGGAGAAGTATTCATAACTTCCACCAGAGACTTTATGGTAAGGATGTTTTGGGTCCATTTGACGCATAAACGTGTACATCACGTCATCCGCATTAAATTCACGTGTTGGCTTAAAGGTTTTACTACTATGCCAATTTACGCCTTTACGTAAATGGAAGGTATACACTTTGCCATCATCACTCACATCCCAGCTTTCAGCTAAGCCCGGAATAATTTCTGTAGTCCCCAGCTTAAACTCAACTAAACGGTCATAGATAGGCACTGAACTTGCATCATAGGTTGTTCCAGAGGTAAATAACTGAGGGTTAAATCCTTCAGGTGAACCTTCAGAGCAATACACCAATGTTTTAGCCTGCACACCCGCAGAAACAGCTAATGCGAGCAATCCAATTGTGGCGGTCAAAATTCCTGTCTGTTTTTTGGAGCTTTTCATCATTACTCTCCGAAATTGTTCTGTTGTGTTTTGGTTTCCTGTTTAAAAACGGAATACCTTTTTATTTTGTCATTGTTCAATTAACCAACTGTATTCCCTTACGTCAATAAGGTGTTAGAAGGTAAAATGAACTCGTTATAAACACAAATGAAACAAATATTGAACAAACTCAGAATAAAAAAATAAGTCTCTGGCTAATATCTAGTCAATAAAACCACACATTAATAAATCCTTAAGTGAAATGACTGTTTTAAAAAAAGCCATAATTTGTGATTGAACGCTTAAATATTGAACGAATATTTTGAAATGAAACAAAGAACTTGGTGCTTTATTCTGTTATGGCAGAAAAATAATCACCTTGTTAGAGGATCCTGATTTTAGTTTTGATCAGGCAAATAGAGTGAAAAGTATCAATTTTGGCTATTAACAAATCACTTAACTAGATAAGACTATAAAATTCAGTCTGTTATTAATGACTTTCACTCTTTCATAGTGAAAAGTTTATGTTCTTTAAATATTCACAGAAGTTTCATCCCCCATAAAAAATGGGTTAGACGAAAAGCGTAGAGACTTCTTTAGGTTATTAGCAAGGGGCTTCTAAAATAGTTTAAGGACTAAACAACTTTATTGCGTCGACTAAACCCAATGCCATTTTTAGCCAATATTTTTCTTGATTTGGAAAATATTTCCACGGTTCTCTGAATGCAAGATAGTGATGGGATAAAAGTAAGATGATCGAAAGAAAATACCCTTTATGGCGAAATCAAAAATAAGAGCAACGCATTTTGAGTAAGGCTAAAACGACAAAACCCCGCTTTAAAAGCGGGGTTTCTTAATATGGTCGGCGAGAGAGGATTCGAACCTCCGACCCACTGGTCCCAAACCAGTTGCGCTACCAGGCTGCGCTACTCGCCGAAAACGAGGTGCATCTTACTGCCAGAAACCCACTCCGTCAATACTTTTTTAGTCTCTCCTGACTGTTCGTATGGTTTTCAATCAAAACGGTTGATTTTTAACTTTTTTATCATAAAAATCATTCATTTTTAGCGTTACCATAACAATCAATGTTTTCTATTTTTCTCCTGAGCCCGCGTTTCTTTACAATGCTGATAAAAAAATAAGAAAAATAACAAATTTATTCTTAATTATTATCGTTTAATTAATGTGCTTTTTATATAATTCGCTTATGTCAAATAAGGTGGGTAGTTTAGAGAATGAAACAATGTTGGTGGAGTGTCGCATTACTTTTATTGTCAACCACACTTCCAGTTCAAGCATCTACAGCTCATGCTTGCCAAGTGTACTTTAAAGAAGCGGATAGATTTATTCAGTACATTTCTCAAAGAGAAGATCTAAAACATAATATGCCGGAGATTAAAGCTAACTTCGAGCAAAGCAAAAAACAGATAATGACAACCCCTCTGGCAGAACAAAAAGTGATATGTGATAAGGAAATGCTAGAGCTTAATAATTTGAATAAAATGTTTGGTCCTAAAAAAGAAACAACTTTAAATAAATAATAAACAGATAATGACTAAATATAATTACTTATTTATTATTTAGTCATTAATTTGATATTAATTCTTATTTTCATGATTATTATTCGTAGTCGTCGTTTCCAATCTTTTTATGCGTTCTTTAGGTGAATTATCACTTTTATCATCACCCTGAGTATAATAATCATAAGGTAATAATAAAGTATCTAATACAGCACTGAAAGGGAGATCGAGAATAACCAATGGCTTCATTGCCCATCCAGTTTCATCATCTTTTAGCATTGTCATATTATTTTTTGTCCCTGAATAAAGTTCTTTATTCGGACCTGCATGAGTCATAACACTTGAACAACCAGTGAGTAATGTCGTCAAAAATGTGACTAATGTTAAATTTTTACTTGTCGTTCTGAATATCATAGGGCACCTATAAAACGAGATCTGGAGTCAACGCTTTTTATCATATAGTTAAACCTGTTTTCTCTTACAGAACAAGAGAAAGATGATATAAAACGCTTAAATTTTCAATCCTTAAATAAATAATTCTAGTGTAAGAAAGTTTCTCTTTATCTAATTAAAAAAAACATAATAATATTACATAACTATTATGTTTTTATGATATTAGAATTCAACCTTATTTATTTTAATAAAACATTTTAGCTCTATATTTATCTTTCTTATTTTTTTGATCTTTATATATGCGGAATCTGTGCGATAAGACACAGCGAGTTTCTTCGTTCTTTGCCAAAATAGGTTTATCGTTTTAGCTCAAATTTTCTCATTTTTATTTTGAGGTACAGGATCTTTTTTATGAGTGATATTGCATTAACAATGGTGATGTTGTCATTAGCAGGCGCTCTAGGTCTTTGGATTGGCAATATCAAAATTTATCGAGTCAGCCTAGGAATAGGTGGCGTTCTTTTTGGTGGCATAATTGTTGGTCATTTTGCTCAACACTATAATCTCTCACTAAATGCCCAAACTCTTCATTTCATTCAAGAATTTGGGCTTATCCTTTTCGTTTATACTATTGGTATCCAAGTCGGTCCTGGTTTTTTCTCCTCATTACGCGTTTCAGGTTTAAAACTAAATGCGTTTGCCATATTAATTATTCTTCTTGGCTCAATCATAACCGCGTTTATTTATCGTCTATTTGACGTTCCTTTGCCTATTATTTTGGGTATTTTTTCAGGTGCGGTGACCAACACCCCTTCTTTAGGTGCAGGACAACAAATACTGACTGATCTGCATATTGACCCAACATCTGTGGGGCAAATGGGAATGGGCTATGCTATGGCTTATCCTATGGGGATCTGCGGCATTCTGCTAGTCATGTGGCTTATTCGTGTGTTCTTTAAAATTAACATTGATGAAGAAGCAAAAGCTTTCAGCAACCAACAACACAGCACTAAAGATGCACTACATACTATAAATATTGCAATTAAAAACCCCAATTTAGATGGCTTATTAATGCAAGATATTCCTCTGCTCAATGAAGATGCCATCGTCTGCTCTCGCTTAAAGCGTGGAGATAATATTATGGTGCCTATGCCATCAACGATTATTCAATTGGGAGATTTACTGCATATTGTCGGTTCAAAAGAAGATCTCAATAAAGTACGTCTAGTACTCGGTGAAGAGGTTGATGCTTCACTTTCAACATCAACAAATTTACTGCAATCAGTGCGGGTCGTTGTCACCAATGATTCAGTGCTCAGTAAACGTTTAAAAGATCTGGATCTTAAAAGAAAATACGATGTTGTCGTCACTCGATTGAACCGTGCGGGTATCGAACTTATTCCAAGCAATAATAGTATGTTGCAATTCGGGGATATCCTTAATGTCGTTGGGCGCCCTGAATCGATCGAAGCCATTACAGTCCTGTTAGGTAACGCCCGCCAGAAATTAGAACAAGTTCAAATGCTCCCTGTCTTTATAGGTATTGGCTTAGGGGTCTTACTTGGCTCTATTCCTATTTTTATTCCCGGTATTCCTGTGGCATTAAAACTGGGATTAGCCGGAGGCCCCCTTGTTGTTGCCTTAATTTTAGGGCGTATTGGTACATTTGGTAAGCTCTATTGGTTTATGCCTCCAAGCGCGAACTTAGCATTGCGAGAGCTGGGTATTGTCATGTTTCTTGCAGTGGTAGGGTTAAACTCTGGTGGTGAATTTGTCGAAACATTAATTTATGGTCAGGGCTTAAGTTGGATTGGCTACGGTATTTTGATTACGTTATTACCGTTATTGATTGTCGGTGTCATCGCTAGGGTCTTCTTTAAACTTAATTATTTAAGTCTCTGCGGAATGTTAGCCGGTTCAATGACCGATCCCCCTGCATTGGCCTTCGCAAACTCAATTCATAGCTCAAGTGGGGCTGCCGCACTTTCTTATGCCACAGTTTACCCTTTAGCAATGTTTTTACGCATCATAACACCACAATTAATGGCTCTTATTATATGGACTTTGTAGTAAAAATAATAAATATATTAAATAGTTGAACCAAATTTGTTATCAAAATCCACATTTAGCTTAGCAGAGGGATAATTAAGGCAATGAATGGCTCTTATTTAAGCCATAGATTTTATAAATGTCTGTTTTAATAGTTCTCGTGCTAAGAAATTTAGATTGAGACGGATTGCTAAATTTTTAGTAATCAATTTCTTTCCGTCAAACTTATGCTCAAAAGTCCTCGTTATTGTCTTTGCCCCTTCTTCTCGCTGAAGGGGCATTTTTATTAGATATTCACTGGCTGATAGATATTCTCGATTTCTTCAGCCAGAATTTTTATTCCTTTCTCAATCAATTCAGGCTCAGGCACGTAATTCATCCGCATACATTGATGAGCGTGATCCCATGAATCTTCTAATCCCGGAAAAAAGTAGTGTCCCGGCACCATTAATACGCCCCGTTTTTTCAAACGGCGGTAAAGTTCCTCACAAGAAACAGGTAAATCTTTAAACCAGAGCCATAAAAAGATTGCACCTTCAGGCTTATGAATAAGACAACGTTCTTCAGGTAAATAGCGGCGAATAATATCAATAGTTTCAAGGACTCGTTGATGATAGAAAGGGCCTATCACGTCTTGAGATAACCGCATTAAATCATCGCGCTTTAGCATTTCTAATGCCATTGCAGGTCCAATGCCACCCGGTGCGAGGCTAATAATGCCGTTAACATTTGTAATGACTGAAATCAGCTCTTCATTGGCGATAATAATACCACAACGTGCTCCCGGTAAGCCTAACTTAGACAGACTCATACAAAGGATAGTGTTGTTATTCCAACGAGGTGTTGCTTGAGTGAAAATAATACCAGGAAAAGGAACACCGTAAGCATTATCGATAATCAGAGGGATATTGTGCTGTTTAGCTAAAACCTCTAACTTTTCAACTTCGTCATCTGTAATCACATTACCCGTTGGGTTTGTTGGTCTTGAAACACAAATCGCCGCAATATCATCACTGATTTCAAGATGAGCAAAATCAACATGATATTTAAATTGCCCATTCGGCAATATTTCTATTGTTGGCTTATTCGCAACAAACAGATCTTCTTCTAATCCTGAATCAGTATAGCCAATGTATTCAGGGGCAATTGGGAAAAGAATTTTCCGTTTTTTCCCATCTTTGGTTGTGCCACCTAATACATTAAACAGATAGAAAAAAGCACTTTGGCTACCATTAGTTAATGCAATATTTTTCGCCGAAATATTCCAGCCTAGTTTCTCTTTTAAACATGCCGCCAACGCTTGTAACATGGCATCTTTACCTTGCGGGCCATCATAGTTACAAACCGCATCACTTAATGAACCATTTTCCGTCATCTCTTTAAGTAATTGACGAAAATAGTTATCCATTTCAGGAATATGAGCAGGATTTCCGCCCCCGAGCATCACAGCGCCAGGTGTACGTATCCCTTCATTTAAATCTTGCATCAAGCGAGCAATGCCTGAATGCTGAGCAAATTTTTGCCCAAATTGTGATAGTTGAGTCATCTTTGCAGGTATCTTCTATGTTGCTTTCTCATTAAGAAATACCATACCTTGAGCTTTAATCTGCATCAATAGTTATAATTGAAATGATAAAACAGTAATACTAATATGATTTTATATATTGAAATGCACAGCTAACAACATTCAAGATTAAAGATAACTCAACTCATATTTTACTTTTTATTAGTGTTTTTATTCTCATCTTGGCGACAAAAACAAGAGAGAATATGGTCATCCACCATACCTACCGCTTGCATGAAAGCATAACAGGTCGTTGTACCAACAAATTTAAATCCTTTTTTCTTTAAAGCTTTCGCCATTTTATCTGAGATATCAGTTGATGCGGGTACCTGAGAAATATCGTTCCATTGATTAATGATTGGTTTATCATCCACAAATTGCCAAATAAACTGACTGAAATCTTCACCTTGCTCTTCCATTGCCATAAAAATACGTGCGTTATTAATAATGGCGTTAATTTTTCCTTGATGACGAATAATCGCGGGATCTTGCAGTAAGGTTTCAACATCCTTATCCGTCATTTTGGCAATTTTTTCAGGTGAAAAATCAAAAAAACAGCGACGAAAACCTTCTCTCTTTTTAAGTACGGTATACCAAGATAGCCCCGCTTGTTGACCTTCAAGACAGATCATTTCAAAAAGCTTATATTTATCTCGTTCAGGTTTACCCCATTCTTCATCATGATATGCCAAATATTCAGGATCACTGGTCACCCAACCGCAACGCTGCTTATTCATTTTTTCATTCCTTGTTATCAATAACTTTTAATAGCACCATTTTATATACTGTATAAATATACATGTAAATAGGCGAAAAAAAATTCAATCTAATTCTTTGAGCATAGTCATAAACTCAATTAAGGGATTATTTTTTTGATCGAGGGAAAATTGCCCGCATTCCTTGCTGTATATCTTTCGTCTAGAAGGTATACTGAAACCTTTCTTTTTATTCTATGTATCGCCATGCGGATATAACATGCAAAAGTTTGATACCAAAACCTTTCAAGGTCTTATCCTGACACTGCAGGATTACTGGGCTCGCCAGGGCTGTACCATTGTCCAACCATTAGATATGGAAGTGGGCGCAGGCACATCACACCCGATGACTTGTTTACGAGCATTAGGTCCAGAGCCTATCGCTGCGGCTTATGTACAGCCTTCACGTCGTCCAACAGACGGACGTTACGGTGAAAACCCTAACCGTTTACAGCACTATTACCAATTCCAAGTTATCATTAAGCCATCACCTGATAATATTCAGGAGCTTTATCTTGGCTCATTAAGAGAGTTAGGTTTAGACCCAACAATCCATGATATTCGTTTTGTGGAAGATAACTGGGAAAACCCAACTTTAGGTGCTTGGGGCTTAGGCTGGGAAGTTTGGCTCAACGGCATGGAAGTGACGCAGTTTACCTATTTCCAACAAGTAGGCGGATTAGAGTGCAAACCAGTTACGGGTGAAATTACCTACGGCTTAGAACGTCTTGCTATGTATATTCAAGGTGTTGATAGCGTTTATGACTTAGTTTGGTGTGACGGCCCATTAGGTAAAACCACCTACGGCGATATCTATCATCAAAATGAAGTTGAGCAATCAACCTATAACTTTGAATACGCCGACGTAGACTTCCTATTTTCTTGCTTTGAGCAATATGAAAAAGAAGCACGTGAGTTGTTAGAGTTAGAAAAACCTCTGCCTTTACCTGCCTATGAACGTATTTTAAAAGCAGGACACACTTTTAACTTATTGGATGCACGTAAAGCTATCTCTGTCACAGAGCGTCAGCGTTATATTTTACGTATCCGTACTTTAACCAAAGCGGTTGCTGAAGCATATTATGCTTCTCGTGAAGCGCTTGGTTTCCCTATGTGTAAAAAGTAAGAGGCTATCATGACAACTGAGACTTTCCTCGTGGAAATCGGCACAGAAGAATTACCGCCGAAAGCGCTTCGTTCTTTAGCCGAATCTTTTGCTGCTAATTTTACTGCTGAACTGGATAACGCCAATATCACTCATGGTGATGTATCTTGGTTTGCAGCTCCTCGCCGTTTAGCCATTAAAGTGGCAAATATGGCAAAATCGCAAGCAGACAGAACCGTTGAAAAACGAGGTCCTGCTATTGCACAAGCTTTTGATGCTGAAGGTAAGCCAACTAAAGCAGCTGAAGGCTGGGCAAGAGGTAATGGCATTACTGTTGACCAAGCAGAACGTTTATCAACAGATAAAGGCGAATGGTTATTTTATCGTGCAGAAGTAAAAGGTGAAGCAGTTAACCAATTACTGATTGGCATGGTAAGCAGTGCATTATCAAAATTACCGATCCCTAAATTAATGCGCTGGGGCGATAAAGACACTCACTTTGTTCGTCCTGTTCATACGGTTACCTTATTATTAGGTGATACTGTTATTGATGGTGAAATTTTAGGCATCCAAAGTGACCGTATTATTCGTGGTCACCGCTTTATGGGTGAAGCTGAATTCACTATTGATAACGCTGACCAATATCCTGAAATTCTGTATGAACGCGGAAAAGTAATAGCTGATTACGAAACACGTAAATCAATTATTCTTCATGATGCGCGTCTTGCTGCCGAAAAATTAGGCGGGATTGCAGACTTAAGCGATAGCTTAGTAGAAGAAGTCACTTCACTGGTTGAATGGCCGGTTGTGTTAACAGCAAAATTTGAGGAAAAATTCCTTGAAGTTCCTGCTGAAGCACTGGTTTATACCATGAAGGGTGACCAAAAATACTTCCCTGTTTATGACAAGCAAGGCAAATTGTTACCTAATTTTATTTTCGTCACTAATATTGAATCTTCTGATCCACAACAAATCATTAGCGGTAACGAAAAAGTAGTACGTCCACGTTTAGCGGATGCTGAGTTCTTCTTCAAAACTGACCGTAAACAACGTTTAGAAGATAACTTACCACGCCTTGAAACCGTATTATTCCAGAAAGATTTAGGCACGTTGCGTGATAAAACAGACCGTATTCAAGCATTAGCTGGTTTTATTGCGGGCAAAATGGGTGCAGATGTTAATAAAGCAACCCGTGCAGGCTTACTGTCAAAATGTGACTTAATGACCAATATGGTGTTCGAATTCACCGATACCCAAGGTGTTATGGGTATGCATTATGCTCGTCATGATGGTGAAGCCGAAGAAGTCGCCGTTGCATTGAAAGAACAATATCAGCCTCGTTTCGCGGGTGATGAATTACCGTCTAATCCTGTTGCTAGCGCCCTTGCTATTGCAGAGAAGATGGATACACTTGCCGGTATTTTCGGTATTGGTCAACATCCTAAAGGGGATAAAGACCCATTTGCTCTACGTCGTGCATCATTAGGTGTTTTACGTATTATCGTTGAGCAAGATTTACCGTTAGATATTGAAGAGCTGACACAAGAAGCGGTTCGCCTTTACGGTGACAAACTGACGAATAAAAATGTCGTCAATGATGTGGTTGAATTTATGTTAGGCCGTTTCCGTTCTTGGTATCAAGAGTTAGGTTACAGCATTGATACTATTCAAGCTGTATTAGCTCGTCGCCCAACACAACCTGCTGACTTCAATGCGCGCGTTAAAGCAGTCACTTATTTCCGCACATTAGAGGAAGCCTCTGCGTTAGCAGAAGCCAATAAACGTGTTTCTAATATTTTAGCAAAATCGGCTAACGTTAAGCTGAACGATAAAGTGTTAGCGTCGGTACTAAAAGCGCCTGAAGAAGTCCAATTAGCGGCTAATCTTGCTGTATTACAAGATAAATTGGCACCGTTATTTGCAGAACGTAAATACCAAGAAGCCTTAGTTGAGCTGGCATCATTACGTGATGTGGTCAATAACTTCTTTGATAAAGTCATGGTGATGGATGAAGACGAAGCTGTTCGTATCAACCGTTTAACCATGTTAAGTCAATTACGCGAACTGTTCTTAAAAGTCGCAGATATTTCTGTTTTACAATAAGTTATAAAGCTCAGAAAGCGTAAACCGGCATTGTGAAAGCAATGCCGGTTTTTTTTTGTTCATTTTTAATAGAATATGCTCAAAAATCACTTTTAATCTAATTTACTATAGAACCTATATATACAGACTCTATTTTTCTAGCAGAATAATAATTAACTACAGCCCACTCTCTACCGTAAATATCTGACGATAACCATCAACATCACGCATAAAGGCAATATATTGGTCATCAGGAGAGAATACGACAGCATCACTACTCGGTGCTTGTGCTGTTTTTTCTGTGAGTCGAGTTAACTCACCCGTTTTCACATTACATCGCATCACGCTATTATCACAAATAAAGGTGAGATATTGTCCGTTACGATTCCACGTAAACGCTGACTGAATATCCCAATCCTGCGAGGTGACTTGCTTTATTTCTTTCGTAGTTGGCGAAACGGTATATAACTGCACAATACCATGATCATCTTTCATTAAAAAAGCAATCGCATCGCCTTGTGGCGAACTTCTTAACCAGTGACGAGGCTGATTTAAAACACCTGCATATTTTCTATTCGCGGTATTTGTTAGGCGAATTTGATGGATGCCTTTAGCTACTGCTGGCATTGTTGTCTCGGTTCCTGCCAGTGGTTTATCACCCTCAATACTGAAAGCCTGATTATCATCAGGTAAATCCACTAAGAAAATTTCAGAAACTTTATTGCCATTTTCACTCACGGTATCACCGATAAATGCAATAGCCCAACGTTGTTGTGAACCATCCACCTTTGTGTAACCCTGAGTACCCACCCAACACTCTTCATAAGCTTTATTAATTTCATCGCTCCCCTTTTGTGGATGAGCAACAGTTTGGCTTATTACAGTACAAAAATATTCACCGTCATATTCACGAGGATGTTTTTTAGCAACATTAACCGCTTTCAGTGGTACAGCCACAGCCACATTACGTTGATCATATTCGCCACCAAGTTCGTGCATAATATGATCATTGTAAGTAAAGCTTAAACGTGTGCCATCAGGACTAAAAACATGAACATGCGTGCCGCCACGTAATGCACCAACTTGATAAGGTGATGTCAGTGAACACGCATCAATATTAAATGCACGGTTATTTTCTGACTCATCAACAATCACACCTCGACGATGATGAAAATCATAATGCCATTCATTATCTGGATTTTCGGGTCCATGAATAAACGCATAACGCACAGGCTCTGTTGGACATACTGTCGCAACGCCTACATGTGCCCCTTGTGTTGCTGTGTAAATAATCTGTTGCTGTTTTGTTTTCGCATGAATTTTTTCTATGGTTAGACCTGTAAAAGATCCCCCATTGGGACGTACATCATAGACTAACCACTGGCTATCTGGCGTCCAAACATTTATATTAGTTAGCTGATGATGACGGCTATCAAACGTAATCTGGTGTTCCTGAAAAGACATATTTATCCTTATCGGGAAATAAATTTCCACATTATAAAAACTAATTAATTTTACCTGGCACTAAAAAAATTCAGTCGAGACTTTTTCGCAAGGTAATTATTCTACCCTCACTAAATAGTCAGAAAATTAGAAAATCATGTTACTTAGTGTTCTCTATATTATTGGTATTACTGCAGAAGCCATGACCGGTGCACTTGCTGCTGGTCGTCGTAAAATGGATGTTTTTGGCGTTATTATTATCGCCTCTGCAACTGCCATTGGTGGTGGCTCTGTCAGAGACATTTTACTCGGCCATTACCCGTTGGGTTGGGTAAAACATCCTGAATATATCGTCACTGTTGCATGTGCTGCTGTTATCACCATGTGGGTTGCTCCGATGATGAAACACTTACAGCGACTCTTTCTTATCTTAGATGCCATTGGTCTAATGGTTTTCTCTATTATCGGCGCGCAAATCGCACTCGATATGGAGTATGGTCCAATTATTGCAGCTATTGCCGCGGTAATTACAGGCGCTTTTGGTGGTGTATTAAGAGATATGCTTTGTAATACCATTCCTTTGGTGTTCCAAAAAGAAATTTATGCCGGTATCGCTTTTGGTGCTGCGTGGCTTTATATGGGATTACTGTTTTATACACCGTTACCAAGAGACGTCATTATCATCATTACCCTAATTGCTGGATTAACAGCTCGACTTCTCGCTATTCGTTATAAATTGGGCTTACCTGTCTTTAATTACGAGAATCAAGATTAACGAATCGCTATTTTAACGATAGCGGTTCTTTTTGATTCTGTGGGGTATCTCAAAATATAATCTCTTTTCGCTATTGTGATAAAAGGTAATTCCTATCACTCAACCTTTAATTGTATGTTAATATTGATATCGTTTAATTTTTCTCTTGTTTCTACATTAAAAAAATAGAATGTAATAAGAAAAAAATGCCCCTGTATTAAACATGGGCACTGTATGTCATTCATTGTATGTGTATACTATATGGGGGATTTGCTCCCTAAACATGTATTTATACTTAATTCTCCAGTCAAATTCAGAAAGTCATCATGATCCAAGGAACACTTTATATTGTTTCCGCTCCAAGCGGTGCGGGTAAATCAAGTCTTATTCAAGCGCTGTTAAAAACACAGCCTTTATATGACACACAGGTTTCTGTCTCTCATACAACCCGCCCAATGCGACCGGGAGAGAACCATGGTGAACATTACTTCTTTGTTACTGAAGAAGAATTTAAAAGCATGATAGACAGCGGGGATTTCCTCGAACATGCTTGTGTTTTTGGTAACTACTACGGAACATCCGGCAAAGTTATCAAAGAAATCTTAGCCAGTGGTGTCGATGTCTTTTTAGATATCGACTGGCAAGGCGCACAGCAAGTGCGTAAAGCGATGCCAGAAGCTCGCAGCATTTTTATTCTGCCACCGTCAAAAGAAGAGCTTTACCGCCGTCTTCGTGGACGTGGGCAAGATAGCGAAGAAGTGATTACAAAACGTATGTCACAAGCTGTATCGGAAATGGAACATTTTAATGAGTATGATTATTTGCTGATTAATGATGATTTCAATACTGCGCTTGCTGATTTACAATCAATTATTCGTTCAGAAAAATTACGCCTTGATCGTCAAACACTACGACATGGTGATTTAATCAGCAAATTATTGGCAGACTGAGTTAACTTTCAGTATTATGCCCAGTCATTTCGTTAATGGTGGAGTAACACAAATATGGCACGCGTAACCGTTCAAGACGCTGTAGAAAAAATTGGTAACCGTTTTGACCTCGTTCTGGTCGCAGCACGTCGTGCGCGTCAGTTACAAGTTGGCGCTAAAGATCCTTTAGTTCCAGAAGAAAATGATAAAATGACTGTTGTCGCGCTACGTGAAATCGAAGAAGGCCTGATTAACGGTAAAATTCTTGATGCTCGTGAACGTCAAGAGCAGCAAGAGCAAGAAGCAGCAGAATTACAAGCTGTTTCAGCGATTGCGGAAGGTCGTCGTTAATCGTTTTATAAAATAGGGGTAGGTCTGCCTTGTACCTGTTTGAAAGCCTGAATCAAATCGTTCAAAAATACTTGCCATCGGAGCAAGTTGAACAACTTAAAAAAGCCTTTATCGTCGCCCGAAATGCCCACGAGGGACAAACTCGTTCAAGTGGTGAGCCTTATATTACTCACCCTGTTGCGGTTGCGTGTATTCTTGCAGATATGCGATTAGACCACCAAACGCTGATGGCGGCGCTGTTGCATGATGTTATCGAAGATACACCTGCAACTTTCCAAGATATCGAAAGCCTCTTTGGTAGTACGGTAGCCGATCTTGTTGAAGGCGTCTCTAAACTTGATAAATTGAAGTTTAGAGACAAAAAAGAGGCTCAGGCTGAAAACTTCCGTAAGATGATTATGGCGATGGTAAAAGATATCCGCGTCATTTTGATCAAGCTGGCAGACCGAACTCACAATATGCGCACGCTGGGATCATTACGCCCAGATAAACGTCGCCGTATTGCTCGCGAAACACTCGAAATTTACAGTCCTCTTGCACACCGTTTAGGTATACACCATATCAAAACAGAGCTTGAAGAGCTGGGTTTCGAGGCGCTACACCCTAATCGCTACCGTGTAATCAAAGAAGTTGTTAAAGCCGCTCGAGGCAACCGTAAAGAGATGATTAATAAAATCCTCTCTGAAATTGAAGGTCGCCTGACAGAAGCGCATATCGAATGCAAAGTTAACGGTCGCGAAAAACATCTTTACTCTATCTATCGGAAAATGTTGTTAAAAGAGCAACGTTTTCACTCGATCATGGATATTTACGCCTTTCGCGTTATCGTGAAAGAAGTCGATACCTGTTATCGCGTTTTAGGCCAAATGCACAGTCTTTATAAACCACGTCCTGGTCGAGTTAAAGACTATATTGCCATCCCCAAAGCCAACGGCTATCAATCTCTTCATACCTCACTCATTGGTCCTCATGGAGTGCCCGTTGAAGTACAAATTCGTACTGAAGATATGGATCAAATGGCAGAAATGGGGGTTGCTGCACATTGGGCTTATAAAGAACAAGGTGAACAACCGGGTACAACTGCACAAGTGAGAGCCCAACGCTGGATGCAAAGTTTACTTGAATTGCAACAAAGCGCGGGTAGCTCATTTGAATTTATTGAGAACGTAAAATCCGATCTCTTTCCTGATGAAATCTACGTTTTCACGCCAGAAGGTCGCATTGTTGAATTACCAACAGGTGCTACCCCTGTCGATTTTGCTTATGCCGTACACACAGATATCGGTCATGCCTGTGTAGGGGCAAGGGTGGATAGACAACCTTACCCACTTTCACAATCGTTACGTACCGGACAAACGGTTGAAATTATTACCGCTCCAGGTGCAAGACCCAATGCAGCTTGGTTAAACTTTGTCGTCAGTTCAAGAGCGCGCTCTAAAATTCGACAATTGCTGAAAAACCTAAAACGTGAAGACTCTATTAATTTAGGCCGTCGTTTACTCAATCATGCATTAGGTGAACACAAGCTTGCTGATATTTCAGCTGAAAATATTGAGCGCGAGTTGAAGCGCATGAAGCTTCATTCAATCGACGACTTAATGGCTGAAATTGGTTTAGGTAATACGATGAGCGTTGTTGTTGCGCGTAATTTATTAATTGATAGCCAAAATCAAGATGAAAACGCACAAACAGACACAACCCATCATGAAACGCCTAAACTCCCAATTAAAGGTGCTGATGGCGTATTGATCTCCTTCGCTAAATGTTGTCGCCCTATTCCGGGTGATCCTATCATTGCACATATTAGCCCGGGTAAAGGTTTGGTTATTCACCATGAATCTTGTCGTAATATTCGTGGTTACCAAAAAGAGCCTGAAAAATTCATGCCTGTCGAGTGGGATAAAGAGATCAACAGCGATTTCATTACTGAAATTAAAGTCGATATGATTAACCACCAAGGCGCTTTAGCAAACTTAACCGCAGCTATTAATGATGCAAACTCAAGTATTCAAAGTATGAATACAGAAGAGAAAGATGGTCGCGTGTATTGTGCTTTTATTCGCTTAACCGCGAAAGACAGAATTCAATTAGCCAATATCATGCGTAAGCTTCGTATCATGCCAGACGTTCTGCGCGTTAGCCGTAATAAAAACTAGTCATGAATTCAATTCGATATGCCCGCATCTGCCAAATGATGGCGATGCGGCAGCCTGATCTTACCGTTTGCCTTGAAGAAGTACATAAATCCCATAATGTTGCTGCTGTTATAAGAACAGCTGATGCTGTGGGTATCCCTAAAATTCATGC
This sequence comes from Proteus cibi, assembly GCF_003144405.1. Taxonomy (GTDB): domain Bacteria; phylum Pseudomonadota; class Gammaproteobacteria; order Enterobacterales; family Enterobacteriaceae; genus Proteus; species Proteus cibi. The sequence goes on along the minus strand of NZ_PENW01000003.1, from coordinate 32,797 downwards.
TATTTGGCCTGAAGAAAAAATGCGGATGCTAGTTTCCCCTGCCGCAGGGAGTAACAGCTGGGTCAATGTAGAAACTCATCCTTCTATTACAGATGCGGTTAGCACCTTTCGCGCCCAAGGTATGCAAGTTCTTGCGACTCATCTCTCAGATAAAGCAATTGATTTTCGTGAGATTGATTACACACGTCCAACTTGTATTATTATGGGGCAAGAAAAAACAGGTATTTCACAAGATGCCATCGCACTTGCAGATCAAGATATTATTGTGCCGATGATGGGAATGGTACAATCCCTAAATGTTTCTGTCGCCAGTGCGCTCATTTTATATGAAGCACAACGCCAACGTCAGGCTGCGGGTATGTATAATCGAACAGAAAGCACTTTAACAGAAGAAGAACAACAAATTCTTCTCTTTGAAGGTGGATACCCAGTATTGGCAGAAGTTTCTCGTCGAAAAGGACTGCCTCGCCCTTATATTAATGATCGCGGTGAGATTGAAGCGCCTGAGTCATGGTGGGCTGAAATGCAAATGACGCAAAAACAACTTAGGAAATTAAAAAAGACGGAGTATTGATCCCATGAAAGGAAAACTGCTTGATGCAATCCCCTTAACCACTCTTCACGGCGTAGGTGCAAGTCAGGCAGACAAGCTGGCAAAAATAGGGCTTGTGACTATTGAGGATTTGTTACTCCACCTTCCTTTGCGTTATGAGGATCAAACGCACCTCTATGCTATCAGCGATCTCCTTCCCGGTATTCCTGCCACTGTCTCTGGCGAAATATTAAGGACTGAAGTCAGTTTTGGCCGGCGTAAAATGATGACTTGCCAAATTTCTGACGGCTCTGGAATTTTAACACTTCGCTTTTTTAATTTTACCGCAGCAATGAAAAACAATCTTGCTCAAGGTAAACAAGTCACGGCTTATGGCGAAGTTAAACGGGGAAGTCGGGGCCCAGAAATTATTCACCCTGAATACAAAATCAAAGTTGCAGGCTCTGAAGTTAAACTGCAAGAAACGCTCACGCCTATCTATTCAACAACAGAAGGCTTACGCCAAACATCACTACGTAAATTAATAGAGCAAGCATTAACATTACTTGATACCTGTGCTATCAACGAATTATTACCCGATCAGTTTATTCACGGTTTACCTCCACTAGCCACCGCATTACGGACATTGCATAATCCGCCTCCTGATATCGCTTTTGCAGAACTAGAGAAAGGGCAACACCCTGCACAAAAAAGACTCATTATTGAAGAGTTACTCGCCCACAATCTAGGTATGCTCAATGCAAGAGCGGGTGCACAATCTTATCGTGCAGAGCCATTGTTTATGCCAAATACGTCAACATTACGTCAGCAATTTCTCGCTTCGCTCCCTTTTACCCCTACGAATGCACAACAACGTGTCGTCAATGAGATAGAAACAGATTTAGAAAAAAACTATCCAATGATGCGACTGATCCAAGGGGATGTAGGTTCAGGTAAGACTTTAGTTGCAGCACTCAGTGCGCTACGTGCGATTGCTAATGGCAAACAAGTGGCGTTAATGGCACCGACAGAGCTGCTTGCCGAACAACACGCTATCACCTTTAGAAAATGGTTTGAGCCCTTTGGTATTCAGGTGGGCTGGCTTGCAGGTAAGCAAAAAGGCAAGGCACGAGAAACACAGCAAAATGCCATTGCAAATGGTGAAGTCTCAATCATTATTGGTACTCATGCAATTTTCCAAGAACAAGTGAAGTTTCATTCTCTTGCTTTAGTCATTATTGATGAGCAACACCGTTTTGGTGTTCATCAACGATTAGCGCTATGGAAAAAAGGCGAAGAACAAGGTTTTCATCCTCACCAACTGGTTATGACGGCAACCCCTATTCCCCGTACATTAGCGATGACCGCGTACGCTGATATGGATACATCCATTATTGATGAACTACCTCCGGGTAGAACACCTGTAACCACTGTGGCTATTCCTGATACTCGTCGTGATGAAATTATTGAACGAATTCGCCGTGCTTGTACCGAAGAAAAGAGACAAGCCTATTGGGTGTGTACCTTAATTGAAGATTCTGAGGTTCTTGAAGCGCAAGCCGCTCAAGTTATCTATGATGAGCTGACAATTGCACTCCTTGAAATCAACGTGGGATTGGTACACGGGCGAATGAAACCGGCAGAGAAACAGGCAGTAATGGCCGCCTTTAAAGAAAATGAGCTCCAACTTTTAGTTGCAACAACTGTGATTGAAGTCGGCGTTGACGTGCCTAATGCAAGTTTAATGATCATTGATAACCCAGAACGACTAGGGCTCGCACAGTTACACCAATTACGGGGACGTGTAGGTCGAGGCGCTATCGCCTCTCATTGTGTCTTGCTATATAAAACACCACTCACTCAAACAGCACGTTTGCGATTACAGGTATTAAGAGATAGCAATGACGGCTTTGTGATTGCACAAAAAGATCTCGAGATCCGTGGTCCCGGTGAACTTTTAGGTACTAAGCAAACGGGTAATGCACAATTTAAAGTCGCTGATTTGTTACGCGACCAAGGGCTTGTTCCTGAAGTTCAGCGCATCGCTCGTTATCTGCATCAACACTATCCTAAGCATTCTCAAGCCTTAATCGAACGCTGGCTACCAGCCAAGACACAATACAGCCAAGCTTAAGGTCACGCTTTTGCATGGCTTAGCGTGCGTTTAAACTCGTTTTGGGTTGATCTTGAAATATTCGTAAATTAAATACACATAGAAAAACACCTCAATGCTGATATTCAACATTGAGGTGTGTTTTAACGTTTTTGAAACTATTTTAATTTATAGCAACCCACCTACCCTGCAACTATAGGTGTAAAAAACGGTAGCATCAGATACAGTTTAATCACTATGGCATTCACAATATCAATAAAGAATGCACCGACCATAGGTACGACTAAGAACGCAAGATGAGAGGGTCCAAAACGGTCTGTTACCGCTTGCATATTCGCAATCGCCGTTGGTGTAGCACCTAAACCAAAACCACAGTGACCTGCTGCTAAAATTGCGGCATCGTAGTTTTTACCCATAACACGGAAAGTGACAAAAATTGCGTACAGTGCCATTACACCGGCTTGAACACCAAGGATAACCAGCATTGGTATCGCCAGTGACGCCAGTTCCCATAATTTCAAGCTCATTAATGCCATCGCTAAGAATAACGATAAACTCACGTTACCTAAGACGGACACCGCTCTATCAAAAACCCGGTAGAATCCAAGCATTGAAAGGCTATTACTTAAAATAACACCAATAAACAGAACACACACAAAGGTCGGTAGTGCGAATACTGTACCTTCTAACAGTTGAGAAAGGAACGTACCCGCCATTAAACAGATAGCGATCATCGCAATCGTTTCTAATAAAACCATTGAAGTGATCATTCGACCTGTTGTCGGTTTCTCAAACGCAGTTGGCATTTCATGGTCATCAGCGCCTAATCCCGGTGTTGGGATATTTTTAATTAAGTAACGAGCAACTGGACCACCAATCAATCCACCTAATACTAAACCAAAGGTAGCACACGCCATCGCCACTTCAGATGCGCTCATAAAACCATAATTTTCAACAAAGGTTTTACCCCAAGCAGCACCTGTACCATGACCACCCGATAATGTAATCGAGCCAGCCAGTAATCCCATTAATGGATCAAGGCCTAACATTTTCGCCAATGCAATACCGACTGTGTTTTGCACTAGCAATAACCCAACAACAACAAAGACGAAAATAAAAAGCGCTTTTCCCCCCGCTTTTAAGCTTGCGAGGTTCGCGTTTAAACCAATTGTTGCAAAGAAGGCTAGCATTAATGGATCTTTAAGTGAGAGGTCAAAACTAACTTCCCAGTCCATAAATGATTTAAATGCTAATAACAGAACTGCAACAAGTAGCCCACCTGCAACGGGTTCTGGGATCGTATACCGTTCTAAAAAAGGAACAGATTTCACTAACTTACGTCCGATCAAGAGAACCAAAGTGGCCGCAACCAGCGTGCCATAAACATCAAGATGATACATTTATGTACCCCGTCTTATTTGTTAATTTTATATAAAAATACTACGACGCTAAGTTCATCCATAAACAACGCCAAAAGCAGGTATCCCCGATTAGAAAAAAAAACGGAGACAAACACAAGTTAAAACATATAAAAATGTGAGCGCCTCTTATGCATTTTGATAACATCATTTTTACGCAAACGATTGCTTTTGTGGCGCAGATCATTAAAATACCGTTTTTGCCGAATAAGAAATTCACACCATGGTTACTTCAGAAAATCAAAATTTGCCTAAAAATAGTGACGTTCCAATTAAAAAAAATAGTGAGCTTCTTTTTTCTTTAGAAGAAAAGCCGCCATTACCACAAACACTTTTTGCAGCTTGCCAACACCTTTTAGCGATGTTTGTCGCCGTTATCACACCCGCGATCCTCATTTGCCAAGCATTAGGATTACCTGCACACGATACTCAACGCATTATCAGCATGTCTTTATTTGCATCAGGTATTGCCTCTCTTATTCAAATTCGGGCATGGGGACCGATAGGTTCAGGATTGTTATCAATCCAAGGAACAAGCTTTAACTTTGTTGCTCCGCTCATTATGGGGGGATTAGCACTTAAAAATGGTGGCGCCGATATTCCAACAATGATGGCAGCCCTTTTTGGCACATTAATGGTCGCCTCATTAACTGAAATCATCCTTTCTCGTGTACTTCACTTAGCAAGACGCATTATTACACCGTTAGTTTCAGGTGTCGTAGTGATGATCATCGGTCTCTCTTTAATTCAAGTTGGATTAACCTCTATTGGTGGTGGTTATGCAGCCATTGAGAATAATACCTTTGGTTCACCACAAAACCTGTTATTAGCAGGCTCTGTTCTTATTGTTATTATTTTACTTAATCGACAAAAAAACCCTTATTTACGCGTTGCGTCTTTGGTCATTGCAATGGCTGTGGGTTATGTTCTTGCTTGGGCGTTAGATATGTTGCCCACACCAATAGAACATCAAGAAACACCTTTTATGACCATTCCTGAGCCGTTTTATTATGGGCTATCATTTGATTGGCATTTACTTATTCCTTTAATGCTAGTGTTTATGATCACATCACTAGAAACCATAGGGGATATTACAGCAACTTCTGATGTTTCAGAGCAACCTGTCAGTGGTCCTTTGTATATGAAACGGATTAAAGGGGGCGTATTAGCTAATGGAATTAACTCGATGGTTTCGGCATTTTTCAATACCTTCCCAAATTCCTGCTTTGGTCAAAATAATGGTGTGATCCAATTAACAGGTGTTGCTAGTCGCTATGTGGGTTATGTGGTTGCTGCAATGCTCGTGATCTTAGGTTTATTTCCATTCGTTGCAGAATTTGTGCAAAGAATTCCTGAGCCAGTATTAGGCGGAGCCACATTAGTCATGTTCGGTACGATAGCTGCATCTGGTGTACGTATTGTTTCTAAAGAAGCATTAAACCGTAGAGCCATCATGATCCTCGCGATTTCACTTGCGGTAGGACTAGGCGTTTCACAGCAACCTCAAATCTTGCAGTTTGCACCTGATTGGCTAAAAACATTGCTGTCATCCGGTATTGCTGCCGGCGGTTTAACCGCGATTATTTTAAATCTGATTTTTCCACCAGAAAAATAATCATTAACTAGCAACAAAATAATAAAGCGCTATTTTCATGACCAAAAATAGCGCTTTATTTATTATATTTAAACCAATGATATTTTTATGAAAGCATTTTCCTGTGAGTTGCGATAACTATTTAGTGCAATACTGAAAATCAAAGGAAAATAAAATGGCTACACCCTTGATCCCGATTAAAAACCCCGCACTCGAATACTTAAAAAGTCACTCATCTACTAAAGATTTCCATATACAAACTATTGGGCAATTTTTTACTTATCTCAAAGATTCCATTCTTTCATTGTTTAATAGTGATCATAAATTTACTCATTTAGGAAGTAAGTCTATTTCTGAGTTCAACTTAGAACATATTAAAACAGACTTAGTGGCGTTTTTACAAAATCCTTCCCTTAATAATCAGAAAGATAAAGATAAAAAGGGATCCCTGGCATATCAGTTTCAATACTTACCAACACAAGCAGGTATCCTCCCTAATTTTTACGATACTTATCATTCCGGTAACCTTGAACCTAATGAACTCATCTCTCAACTTATTAACTATGGCAATAAGTTAATAAAAGAAGAATTAAATGATAAAGAACAACAGAATAAGAGTTCTATAAAGAAAATATTGGAGGAAATTAACACCGAAATACAGAATAAAACGAGTCACTCCACTATCGAATTGAGAAACAAGCTACCCGACGTCATAAATAAACTGACAGTTAGATAATATCGGTTTATATCGTGATGAATACTTGAGCATCGTCTAGTTTTCAGGCATAACTGTATACTGTTTTGATGGAGTATAAAACAGGAGAAGGGCTATGCGCTGGCTGATGAAAAGTTTGGTATCTCTGATACTTATCGTTATTTTATTTATTATTATAATTTACGCTTTTATTCAGACTCAGTGGGGCGCACAAAAAACCAGTGAATGGCTGACACAATACACTGACTATGATATTCGCTTCTCAGGTATTGAACATGATCTTATGCAACCCGAGCAAGTCATTGTTCGTGATCTCCTCGTCAATCCTAAACAGAATAAAGCTACTGTGTCGGCAAAATCAGCACAAATTCGATTGAATTGGCAATTTTTTACCTCCCCTTCTCATCTGCAAAAAATTACATTAGAAAATGGCAATATTGATTTTGCAGACAAAACACCTTTAATACCGTTAAGTGCCGATATCTTACAATTTAAAAACATGGCATTAAGCAGTGAAAAAAGTGATTTTTCTTTTGATGCCAAGAAAGTAACCGGAGGGATCACACCTTGGGTTCCGACATCAACCGACTTAATTGGAGCAGGTCATTTTCAATTTTCCATTGCTAACGGCATGATAAATAATAATGAATTCAGTAATTTTATTATTTCTGGGCAATATCAGCCGAATAACATTCAAATAGAAAAATTAGGTACTCGCCTACTGAATGGCTCACTCTCCTTGAGCGGGCAATATCAAGATAATCAATGGAAACTTGATGAAGTGTATATGAATGGCTTGCGCTGGCAATCCTCGAAAACCTTTAATGAATTAATTCAGTCTCTCTCTGAATATCCCCGTATTAGCATAAGAGCACTCAATATTGTTGATTTTACTGCGGAAGGAAAACAGTGGGCGATTAGTGGCTTTGATGGGCAATTTTCTCAATTTAGTTGGGATAACGCTATTTCATTTACAACTGGCGAACTCAATACAAATGATGTTGTTTTTCAAGATGAACACTTCACTGATCTTATCGCAACGCTCAACCAGCAAAACAATCAACTTAATCTAGATAATCTTAGTCTACGCTATGAAAAAGGCTTAATTAAACTTGCAGGTCATTGGAATAAAGACAATAAAACCATCACGATCCAAGACGCCACGCTATCAGGCCTTTTATATACACTACCTGAAAATTGGCTCAATTTTTTAGCGAAACCAATAGATAACAAGAGTAATATTCAAAATATCACTATCGAACAGTTATCTATCAACCAATCTATTTTGATTGATATCACACCAGAATTTCCATTCCAATTCACTAACTTAACAGGGAAACTGCAAAACTTAGTGGTTGCGAAAGAGGGTGAATGGGGATTATGGCAAGGTTCCGCCGTATTAAATGCCGATAGTGGTACGTTAAATCGCATTGAATTACGTCGCCCTGATTTAAACCTTGTCACTCAACAAGATAACGCTATTGTTGAGCAATATTCAGCATTCATAGGTGACGGTATTGTTCGAGGTTCAGCCGGTTTAATGCAATCTAACCAACAGCGCCAATTTTCACTTATTGCTAATGGTCTAAATGTCCCTTTATCAACGCCTTATACATTAGGTTTAAAAACAACCTACTCTGATGAAATAGGCCAGTTCACACTAAAATTGAAAGGTAATTTACGTTCAAACCCTGTGGTATCAACACTTAATGGTACATTAACGGGAAATAAGGGTGATCAACAAATACTCAACTCAGTGATACAAAATGGTGAGATAATTAATCACCTGTAATATTGATCTTTCGCAGGAGCACGGATTGCTCCCTTGATAAAAAGCGTTACAATGCGCTATTGCCCTTTTCTTTATTGTGGAGTTTTCATGTCTGACGAAGATTTTTCCCCTGAAAAAATATCTTTAAATCTGTTTCAACAATCTCCTTTAACTGCACTTGAAGATAACAGCACACTGCTTGTGTGTGATGACAACAAAACTCCGTTGTTCTATTGCCTTTCTAAAGAAGACTATGATGCATTGATTGAACGAGTTATGGATGCCGAACTTGCAGCGATCGTACTTGAACGTCGCCAAAATAAATTAGATGATCTTAATTTAGACTAATTTGGTCGATGCTATAATTTGCTTAAATAGAACAAACAAAAAACACCCTTTCAGGTGTTTTTTTGTTTTTATCGCATCTTCACCAATAACATTAACGTTTTTTCTTTTTACGACCGGGCTGAACAAAACGCTTACGGGAATTATTTTCCGTTTCTTTGGTTTTTGTTTGAGGAATATGAATACCCAATGCTTTCGCATTACTACTGATTTGTTTTTTGGGCTTATTTTGCTTCGCTTTAGGTGGCGCTTCTGATGTTGATTTTTCAATTGCGTCAAAAAGTTTGATCAGCTCATCATCGGTCAGATCTCGCCATTCGCCAACAGGTAATCCTGATAGGCTAACATTCATAATACGAATGCGTTCAAGCTTAGTGACTTCATAACCAAAATATTCACACATACGACGAATTTGGCGATTTAACCCTTGAACTAAGGTTATGCGAAACACCATTGGCGCTTCTTTCTTGACCTTACATTTCTTGGTTTTCTGTCCCATGATAGGAACACCCGCCCCCATTCCATGAATAAACTCATCGGTGATCGGCTTATTCACTGTCACAAGGTACTCTTTTTCGTGATCATTACCTGCACGTAGGATTTTATTGACTAAATCGCCGTGGTTGGTCAGAAAAATCAATCCTTGTGAATCTTTGTCCAAACGTCCAATTGGGAAAATACGGGTACTGTGGTTAACATAGTCAACAATATTATCTTTTTCGCCATCATCTGTGGTACTCACAATGCCCACAGGCTTATTCAGCGCAATCAAAACCAGCTCAGAGTTATCCTGTGCTTCAATCAATCGACCATTGACTTTGACTTCATCGCCCGCAAATACTTGGTCGCCAATACCGGCACGTTTGCCATTAATAAGGACAAGTCCTTGCTCAATATAACGGTCAGCCTCACGACGTGAGCAGATCCCGCTTTCACTGATATATTTATTAAGACGAGTAGATAAATTGGTGTCCATGCTTCCCTCCGTAAACTGCGAAATATACATCAATTGGATAGGGATAGAAACTCTATAACATCAGCATTCAAGAATAGATTTTTTATACTCTGGTTTTTTAATTAAAAATGCAAAAAATAGAAAAAGTAACCCAAAAGAAAATCGTTATTTCCCTTTAAGTTACTCTAAAGATAGCTAGCTGAATTAGCACTGCTTATTTTGTGAAGGTAAAACAATATAAGTACCACTAAAAACAGCACCGACCCCTTCATCGCCACAAATATCAACATCTAGCTTAATTCGTGCTTTACTTCCCTTCGCTAATCGCCCTAAATCTCCGCTTAAATTTTCCATATCGGCAACGGCGGCAGGACGACCCGAGACAGGTTTGCGATAACGAATATGGGCATCCACCAGCACAATATCACCTTGCAACTTATGCTCTTGCATTAATAACCAAATCAATCCCCAACCCGTTAATGTTGCGAGTGAAAATTGGCTACCTGCAAAAATAGTGTGGTGAGGGTTTTGATTGCCTGATTCTGGGATCGTGGTATAAAAACGGGTTCCCGTATATTGAGTGATACGTAACCCCATTTTCTCACTTAAAGGAATATGTTGGTGCCACTGTTTTTGTAATTCAGCACACCAATCTGGTCGATGAAGAATATCATCCAAAGACGCAATGCTTTTTTTCATAAAAAAGTGCTTAATAGGTGTGGTTTGTGGGCCTGTAACAAGACCACAATTTTCATAACCCAATTTTTCAAAGAAGCTTACAGACTCTTCTCGAGCACTACACACTATTCGTTTTATACCCTCTTGGCGAGCCAGCGACTCTAGCGCCATGGCAACAAGAGTACCTAAGCCTTTACCTTGTGCATCTGTACGTACTGCCATAAAGCGGATAGCACCTTCGTTATCCGCATTAATATAAAGCCGTCCAATTGCAACAGGTTGCCCTGTTTCATCAACAACCATTTGGTGATGTGCAAAGGTGTCATAACCGTCTTTTTCAGAGCCTTCAGGTTGATGTAGAGGTTTACGAAGCATTTCCCAGCGAAAAGCATAATAGGCATCAAATTCTGCCTCTGTTTTTGGGGTTCGTAAATGGTACATATCTGAGCTCCTTTTAACATCACTGTACGTTCAACGTTATACCTGTAACCAAAAGGTGACGGGACCGTCATTCGTCAGTGTGATTTGCATATCCGCGGCAAATTGGCCTGTTTGCGTTTCTAAACCTTGTTGCTGACATTGTTCAATAAAGTAATGATAGAGATTTTTCGCTAATTCTGGAGACGCACCGTTCGAAAATCCTGGACGCATGCCTTTTTGTGTTTCTGCAGCAAGGGTGAATTGAGAGACAACTAATAAACGACCACCTGCTTGTTGCACATTTAGGTTCATCTTGTCATTTTCATCGCTAAATACACGATAGCCGCATACTTTCTCACATAATCTTTTGGCTTTCTGTTCGTTGTCGTCTTTCTCTACACCTAATAAAACCAATAAGCCTTGATTAATAGCGCCGACTGTTTCACCTGCAATATCCACTTTTGCCTGTGTCACTCGTTGAATTAACGCGATCATACTCTCTCCAAAATAAATCAATAAAAAAGGATAACAAATTCAATTCATTGCTATCCTTACAATAGCATTATTCTTCTACTGGGAGAGAAAAATCATAGTCTTTGAAATAGTCAATGACAGTCTGTTTATCAATGACATGTACACCTTTCATACCCACCGCAATTGCGGCATCAACATTGGCTTGTACATCATCAAAGAAAACAGCATCTTGTGCTTCAACATCTTCAGATTCTAAAACATACTTAAAGAGTTCAGGATCAGGTTTTCTCATGCCAAGATCTTGCGATAAGTAGAGAAAATCAGCGGAAGCCGCAATTTCAGGATAGTGTTCTGGCCAATAATCTTGGTGCAAACGGTTAGTATTTGATAACACCACAACCCGATGTCCTTGTTCTCTTAATTTATTCATTATATCAATGACTTCAGGTCGTACTGCGATAAAAATAGCCTGCCATCCTTCAGCAAATTGCTCAAAACTTAAGTTCATGCCAAGCTCTGAGTTAATTTCTTCAGCAAATTCGATATCTGTAATATTACCGCGCTCATGTAATTTAAATACTTCGCCGGCTGTGAAATTCTTTTTTATGCTTGCTAATGGAACACCACTCAGCTTACTCCATACTGCAAATACTCGGTTAAAATCGATATCAATAATCACATTACCCATATCAAAGATATAAAGCATAAATCCTCTCCATAATAGAAAACTCATTTTACTTTAATCATAAATCGCTTTACTGAACAGGCTTAAACACCAAAAAAGTACAATAATCACACTTAATTTTTTTGTAAAACATAAAACCAGAAGAGGGAGAGCTAAAAAAAGAGACGAGAAGAAAGAAAGGATTGATAGAAAACTTATGCGGCAGAGATTATTTTCCACCGCATTCGTCTTTTATAGCAACATATACTCATCAAGAGTATAAACTCAGGGCGCTAAACGCGCCCTAAGAATTATGTTGTCTAAATAATCAATTAGTCTTTGCTACGGTAAGCACGACGACGATCATTTTCTGACAGATAGCGTTTACGTAAACGGATTGATTGCGGAGTGACTTCAACTAACTCGTCATCATCAATAAACTCTAACGCTTGTTCTAATGTTTGTTTCAGGTGTGGAGTCAGCGTTGTCGCCTCATCAGTACCAGAAGCACGCATGTTCGTCAGTTTTTTACCCGTTAAGCAGTTTACTGTTAAGTCATTAGAACGAGTATGAATACCAATCACTTGACCTTCATAAACCTCTGCACCATGAGTAACAAATAATTTACCGCGATCTTGTAAACTATACAGTGCGTAAGCAACGGCTTTACCTTGACCATTAGAGATCATAACACCGTTATTACGGCGACCGATTTCACCTGGACGAACATCATCGTAATGACTGAATGTTGCATACAGTAAACCCGTACCTGATGTCATAGTCATAAATTCAGTACGGAAGCCAATCAGACCACGGCTAGGAATGATGTAGTCTAAACGTACACGTCCTTTACCATCTGGTTGCATATCACGCATTTCGCCTTTACGCTCGCCCATCGCTTGCATCACATCACCTTGGTGCTGTTCTTCAATATCGATAGTCACTTGTTCGAAAGGCTCTTGTTTACGACCGTCAATATCACGGAAGATAACTTTAGGACGAGATACGCCTAATTCGTAACCTTCACGACGCATATTTTCAATCAGAACTGACAGGTGAAGCTCACCACGACCTGATACACGGAATGCATCTGGATCTTCAGTTTCTTCAACACGTAATGCTACGTTATGAACTAACTCTTTTTTCAGACGATCTAAAATCTGACGAGAAGTCACAAACTTACCTTCACGACCACAGAAAGGTGAAGTATTAACACAGAAATACATGCTAACAGTAGGTTCATCAACAGCTAATGCTGGTAATGCTTCAACAGCACCTGTTTCACAAATCGTATCAGAGATGTTCAGTTCGCCTAAGCCAGTGATTGCGATGATATCGCCTGCTTCTGCAACATCAACTTCAATACGCTCTAAGCCTAAGTGACCTAATACTTTACCGACTTTACCGTTACGAGTATTACCTTCGCTATCAATGATAGTGACTTGCTGGTTAGGTTTAACCTTACCACGCTTGATACGACCAATACCGATAACACCCATGTAGTTGTTGTAGTCCAACTGAGAAATTTGCATCTGGAATGTGCCTTCCAGATCCACTTTTGGTGGCTCTACATATTTGACAATAGCTTCATATAACGGAGTCATATCTTCAGCCATGTCATTGTAATCTGTTCCCGCAATACCGTTTAATGCAGATGCATAGATAATTGGGAAATCAAGTTGTTCGTCAGTTGCACCTAAGTTTACGAACAGGTCAAATACCTGATCAACAACCCAGTCTGGACGCGCACCAGGGCGGTCAACTTTATTGATAACAACAATTGGTTTTAAGTTGTTAGCAAACGCTTTTTGTGTCACAAAACGAGTTTGTGGCATTGGGCCATCCATCGCGTCAACCAGCAATAGAACGCAGTCTACCATAGACATAACGCGTTCTACCTCACCACCGAAGTCGGCGTGTCCTGGGGTATCTACGATATTGATACGATAGTCATTCCATTTAATCGCTGTATTTTTCGCAAGAATAGTAATTCCGCGCTCTCTTTCGAGATCATTTGAGTCCATCACACGCTCAGCAACGGTCTCACGTTCACCGAACGTACCAGATTGCTGTAGTAATTTATCGACGATAGTTGTTTTACCATGGTCAACGTGGGCGATGATGGCGATATTACGCAAGTTTTCGATCACAAAATTTGCCTCAGGCATTGTAGAAATAAGCGCAGTATTGTACACGCTTTAGACGAGAGACTAAACAAGATCACAATAATGATTGCTTAACAATATGCAATTAATTGAATTGTGATCCTTTTCACGCCTCAGAATTTAGTAGCATCCGTTCGATTGCACCAAAACAGTGCAACTAATTAGGCTTAATTTGCACCAACTTTGTGCAATAATTAAAAAATCACAGGGGATATTCTACACTAAACTTCATCAATACAGTATATATCCCTTTTTAGATAAGTTGGCATGCTTTTCGCAATAGAATTTGGGTGAGCAAAAAATTCACCGAAAAATGTGTAAGGCCACTGCACTCAATAAAACCATTCGCCAGGAGAGTTCCTATGTCCCTTGAACATGTATTATCCATGATTGAAGAACATAAAGTTAGATATATTGACTTACGTTTCACTGATACCCGCGGTAAAGAACAACATCTTACTATTCCGGCTCATCAGGTTAACGATGATTTCTTTGAAGAAGGAAAAATGTTCGATGGATCTTCTATTGGTGGCTGGAAAGGCATTAACGAATCAGACATGGTACTGATGCCAGATGCAACAACCGCAATGCTTGACCCATTTTTCCAAGATCCAACCCTGATTATTCGTTGTGACGTTTTAGAACCGGGCACAATGCAAGGTTACGATCGCGACCCACGTTCTATCTCAAAACGTGCTGAAGACTATTTAAAATCAAGTGGTATCGCAGACACAGTGTTGTTTGGACCAGAGCCAGAATTCTTCTTATTTGACGATATTCGTTTCAAAAACGATATTTCCGGTGCATCTTACGCTATCAACGATATTGAAGCGGCATGGAACACCAATACCCAATATGAAGATGGCAACAAAGGTCACCGCCCAATGGTTAAAGGGGGTTATTTCCCACTACCACCCGTCGATTCATCACAAGATATTCGTTCTACCATGTGTAACATTATGGAAGAAATGGGCTTAGTTGTTGAAGCTCATCACCATGAAGTTGCAACTGCGGGTCAAAATGAAGTGGCTACTCGCTTTAATACCATGACCAAAAAAGCAGATGAAACCCAAATTTATAAATACGTGGTACAAAACGTAGCTCACGTATTTGGTAAAACAGCGACCTTTATGCCAAAACCACTCGTTGGTGATAACGGTTCAGGTATGCATTGCCATATGTCACTGTCTAAAAACGGTGTAAACCTGTTTGCAGGTGATAAATACGGCGGATTATCTGAAATGGCGCTGTATTACATCGGCGGTATTATCAAACACGCTCGTGCGCTAAATGCCTTTACTAACCCAACCACGAACTCTTACAAGCGCTTAGTCCCGGGCTTTGAAGCACCTGTAATGCTAGCTTACTCTGCACGTAACCGCTCAGCGTCAATTCGTATTCCTGTGGTTGCCAGCATGAAAGCACGCCGTATTGAAGTACGTTTCCCCGATCCTTTAGCAAACCCTTATCTTGCGTTTGCGGCGCAGTTAATGGCTGGTCTTGATGGCATTATCAATAAAATTCACCCAGGTGATGCTATGGATAAAAACCTCTATGACTTACCGCCTGAAGAAGCGAAAGAGATCCCAACTGTCGCAGGTTCATTAGAAGAAGCATTAAATACATTGAATGCCGATCGTGAATTCTTAACCCGCGGTGGTGTATTTACGGATGATGCTATTGATGCTTATTTAGAATTATTACGTGCGGATGTTCAACGTGTACGTATGGCTCCGCATCCTCTTGAATTTGAAATGTATTACAGCGCTTAAGACTCTTTTTATTGATAAACACTTAAGCCTAGATATAAAACTGTTTTTTTTGCCGTGAAGCTATTTTGCCCATCTTCGGATGGGCACTTTTCTCCCATTTAAGGAGTCAGTCTTTTCACTTACGCATTGGTTCATAAATGTAATAAAGGTAAGATGCACTAAAATGGTGCAATGAGGTATTCAATATGGAAACGGCGGGCTTACCTGACAACACATTAATTTTAGACTCATTGATACACTCTGTATTGGTTATCAACAAAGAGTTTATTATTTGTTACGCAAATCATTCTGCGTTACAGGTGCTAGCGCAAAGCCGTCGAAAATTATTTGAAACACCTTTCACCGCCCTTTTCAGCTATTACTCTTTTGATGCTGATTTAATGCGTGAAACATTAGCGAATGGACAAAGCTTTACCGACAATGAAGTGATACTGGTTGTAAATAACCAATCACACACAATGTCGCTCAGTGCCCAACCTATTTCCGAGCAACATATTTTGCTGGAACTGGCGCCTATGGATAGTCAACGCCGGTTAAGCCAAGAGCAGATACAACAAGCCCAACAAATGGCTGCTAGGGAATTGGTTAGGGGGCTGGCACATGAAATTAAAAATCCGTTAGGAGGATTACGGGGCGCGGCTCAATTGCTAGCAAAATCCCTACCTGATCCTGCTTTAACGGAATATACGCAAGTCATTATTGAACAAGCTGATCGCCTACGAGTACTGGTTGACCGATTACTGGGTCCCCAACATCCCGGTACAAAAACATATCAAAGCATTCACCATGTTGTTGAGCGCGTTGCTCAGCTTATCTCACTTGAATGCCCTGAGAATGTCACCTTGTTAAAAGATTACGATCCCAGCTTACCTGAGTTATCACATTACCCAGATCAAATAGAACAAGTACTGCTTAATATTACACGCAACGCCTTACAAGCGGTTGAAAAAACAGGAGGGACGATTATTTTGCGTACCCGTACTGCTTTTCAAATCACACTTCATGGCGAGCGTCATCGCCTTGTTGCCCGTATAGATGTCATTGATACAGGTGATGGCATTCCTCCTCATCTACAAGATACGCTTTTTTATCCCATGGTGAGTGGTAGAGAGGGGGGTAATGGGTTAGGACTCTCTATTGCACGTAATTTAGTGGATCAACATGCAGGTAAAATTGAATTTACCAGTTGGCCCGGAAATACTGAGTTTTCTATTTATTTACCAATTAAGTAGGAGATAACCAATGCAAAAAGGAAATGTATGGGTTGTTGATGATGACAGCTCTATTCGCTGGGTACTTGAACGAGCCATTTCTCGTGAAGGTATGTCTTGTAAAGCCTTTGAACATGCGAATGATGTGCTTAATGCACTCAATACAGAAATACCTGATGTATTGTTATCAGACATTCGTATGCCTGATATTGATGGTTTATCTCTTTTAAAAATAATTAAAGAACAATATCCAACTCTGCCCGTTATTATTATGACGGCACATTCGGATCTCGATGCCGCTGTTAATGCCTATCAGCAAGGGGCTTTTGATTACTTACCAAAGCCGTTCGATATCGACGAAACATTAGCATTAATTGACCGCGCCATTACTCATTATCGCGAACAAAAACAACCGAATACCGACGAAACCTCGCTACAATCAGTGACAGATATGATTGGTGAAGCACCTGCAATGCAAGAGGTTTACCGCATTATTGGTCGGCTTTCTCGCTCTTCAATTAGTGTCCTTATTAATGGGGAATCGGGTACAGGAAAGGAGTTAGTGGCACATGCATTACATCGCCACAGCCCAAGAGTTTCCTCCCCTTTTATCGCCCTCAATATGGCGGCAATTCCGAAAGATTTAATTGAATCAGAGCTTTTTGGTCATGAAAAGGGGGCATTTACAGGCGCATCTCAAGTACGTCAAGGTCGATTTGAACAAGCAAATGGCGGTTCACTATTTCTTGATGAAATTGGCGATATGCCTCTTGATATTCAAACACGTTTACTGCGGGTTCTTGCTGAAGGACAATTTTATCGAGTTGGTGGTTATGCCCCTGTAAAAGTCGATGTGCGTATTATTGCCGCGACACACCAAGACTTAGAAAAACGGGTTCAAGCCGGTGATTTTCGTGAAGATCTCTATCATCGACTCAATGTAATACGCATTCAGTTACCACCATTACGCGATAGAACCGAAGATATTCCCAGTTTGGCGCGCTATTTTCTGCAAAAAACAGCAAAAGAATTGGGCGTCGAAACCAAGATCCTTCATCAGCAAAGTTTGCAAATCATGATGGAATACAACTGGTCAGGTAACGTCAGACAATTAGAGAATGTATGTCGCTGGTTAACGGTAATGACGGCAAGCCAAGAAATTATGCCTCAAGATTTACCACAAGAAATTCGCCAACCTGATGAAAAAGACAAAAATATTAGTCGAATAGCTTCTTCTCAACATTGGTCACAACATCTTTCATTATGGGCAGATGAAGCATTAGGAGAAGGAAAAGAAAACATCTTAACAGATGCTCTACCTCAATTTGAACGCACACTCTTACTCAGTGCCTTGGCATATACGCAAGGACATAAACAAGATGCAGCAAGATTATTAGGTTGGGGCAGAAATACGCTAACCCGTAAATTAAAAGAGTTAGGGATAGAGGAATATTGATCCTCCACCCCTTCATCCATTAAATAACACGCGAGAATTGACGTTGGCGCATTTGATTTCGTAAATAGGTATCAAAACACATACAGATATTACGAATAAGCAAACGTCCTTGTGGTGTAACGTGAATACCCTCTACTGTTATTTCAACTAAACCGTCATCTTTCATTGGCACAAGTAATTCTAAATCTTCTTTAAAATAGTCATGGAAGACAATATTGTGCATTTTTTCAATATCAGAAAAACGCAGACTAAAATTACAAATTAAAGTTTTAATCACATCACGACGAATACAATCATCATTAGTCAGAGATAAACCTCGCCATAGTGCATTTCCTTCGCTATTGACTCGCGCATAATACTCTTTTAATACTTTTTCATTTTGCGCATAGTTATCACCTAACATACTTATTGCAGAAACGCCCATACCTAATAAATCACACTCTTCATGAGTGGTATAGCCTTGGAAATTGCGGTGTAAAATACCCTTACGCTGAGCAACCGCTAATTCATCATCAGGTTTAGCAAAGTGATCCATACCAATAAACTGATAGCCGTTTGTTGTCAGTGTCGAAATGGTCTCTTGTAATATTTCTAGCTTTTCTTCTGCTAAAGGGAGATCTTCATCTTTAATTTTACGCTGAGCTGCGAATAAATTAGGTAAGTGTGCATAATTGAAAACACTCAATCTATCTGGCGACAGTTCAATAACACGTTTTAATGTAAAGGCAAAACTCTCTTTGGTTTGCTTCGGTAAGCCATAAATTAAGTCAATGCTGGTGGAGTGAAAACCCACTTCACGCGCACGTTCTACCAATGCAAAAATAAATGCTTCATCTTGCTCACGATTTACTTTTTGCTGCACTTCTTTATTGAAATCTTGCACCCCCATACTCAGGCGATTAAATCCTTCATGACGTAGATGATCGATAACATCCAACTCGATTTCACGAGGATCAATTTCAATAGAGAGTTCTGCATTATCGACAAAATGAAAATGGTGGCGTAATAGCGAAACCAATCGGCTAATTTGTTGCTTATCCAGAAAAGTCGGTGTCCCTCCACCCCAATGCATTTGAGTGACTTTTCTGTCTTTAAAATAGCGTGCTCTATTAATAATTTCTTTTTCTAAAACATCAAGATATTCATCTGCTTTGTGTTTATGGCGCGTAATAATTTTATTACAGCCACAGAAATAGCACAGCTTATGGCAGAAAGGGATATGAATATAAAGCGATAAAGGGCGCTCAAGATAACGTTGAGTCGCTTTGATAAAATCATCATCGCCATATTGCTGATTAAACTCTAATGCTGTTGGATATGATGTATAGCGAGGACCTGAATAGTTATACTTATGGATCAGGTCAAGATCCCAAATAATTGTTTGTTCTGACATGCTTCTACCTTCCAAAAGTGAACCGCTGGGTATTCATACCAGCAAACAGACATCATGAATATCTGAAAGGATAGTGTAACCAATAAATCGGGTACTGAATATGATTGAAAGAGGTATAATATAAATCCCTCTCTTCTTATTGATAGGCGATAACATGCCAATATATGACGTGACGTAAATCACATTATGTAAAAATAGTCTTATCCATTAAATATATGCATGAATAAATTAAGCTTATTCAATATGTTAGTCGTTTAAATTCATCGTGGAATATCAGAAGAAGACTTTCACACCGAGTTTAAAACGATATATTACTCAAAATACGATTTAAATTAATTAAATATCTCGTTATATTAGTTTTATTATTCTTTTATTCCTTCTTAATTCGATGATTATAATAATATTAACAATTATATCTTTACCTGAATTATAATATTACATATCCTAGAGACAAACATTGATTAATATCCAATTATGTCGTGTTTTGATTTAAATTTGAGGACTATTTAAAGAATAAAGGTCGCTATATTACAAGGAAAGATAGCATCCCCCATACCTTATCTTATTCTCATTGACGTTTCTCTTATTTAATCAGTCTCTTTTATATACCCGAATTATGGATTATTAACCACGGAAGGAAACGGACTAGCAACCAAGGATGGTTTATCTCTTCAATCCCCCCCTCTTTCTTATTGATTCTCTATTTCATACTTATTCTGTGATAAATATAAGTAGTATTATCTAACCTCAAATAAGAATAATTATTATCCATGAATAAAATAAGGCTCTGTTATTTTAAACTAATTAAACAGAGCCTTTTCATTATTATACTTATTTTATTACATTTGCTTATTCTGCATCTTTACCGTAACGAGGAGAACGAGGACCATAAAGAATACCGTTCGCTTTTCCTGCTGAAAGTAAACGTACACTTGTTATACCTGCAATTTGGTAGCTTTTGTCTGATACTGTATTCACAATTTGATTCACAACAGCTGAAACCAACATTCCGACTAAACTGCCTGACGAACCTTCTGTTTCTGTACTTGATGCCGTTGCAGAACTGCTCCACAACATACCACCATTGCGTAGGTCAACAAGCTTAGCAGTCACAGTCACTCTCGTATCACTGGAAATAATTTGATATGACGTTCCAAACTCTGTGATATCTAAGTATAAAACAGCGTCAGCACCAAAGATTTCACGTAGCTTATTAGGACTTACTGCATGAATATCCCCAGCCATGGATAAACCATTTTGCTTAAATGTCTCTTCAACGACAGCAACAGGGAAAACATAATATCCCGCTTCAGCCAAAGGATATGTCACTTGAGATAAGAAACTGTGCCCCGCTCCGACTTCCGTTGTATGGTTTTGCGGTACTAAAACTAAAATACTTTTTGGTTTACTCTGTTTAAATGCCGTGTAATCTGTTTTAGCGGGCTGAGCGCAACCCGTTAATACCAACGCAAAAGCCAAGCAAATTAAAGTGAATAAACGACTCATTTTTGCATTCCTTTATTTTTCATCAGGCGATCCATAAATTCCGCTGATTCAGGGTAAAGTACTTTTTCTTCATTAAATTCTGCCATTGCTAAATCTAATGCGCCCGTCGCACCATATAACATCCCTAAATGCGCATGTAATCCTGGCGGAATACCTAATGATTTAGCACGAGAAAGCTCAATACTTTTCTTCAATGCATCAATTTGTGCTTGAGGATCACTTTCACTTTGTTGATAGTGCTGATATACCACTTGTTGATAACTGTCCCAGTTATAAAGTGGTTTAGGGCCACTTGCACAGCCCGTCAGTAATAATGCCCCCAAAACAAGGCTTATTAATGATTTAGACATCGTTATATCCTTATAAACGCGTATTATTTTGAAGGCTGCCAAGCATTACTCTCAATACCCGCAACTAAGTTATTAACCGCTTCACGGATCGCTAAATCAAGCACTTTACCGTTAAGTGTTGAGTCATAACTTGCTGTTCCACCAAACCCAATAATTTCACGGTTAGAAAGCTCATATTCACCTGCACCTTGAGATGAGAACACCACTTCTGATGTATTCACATTCACAACGTTTAAATTCACTTTTGCGTAAGCAACTTGTGTTTTACCGCGACCTAAAATACCGAATAATTGACGATCACCGACCTCTTTACGACCAAATTCTGTCACATCGCCAGTGATCACATAAGTAGCGCCTTTCAATTGTTGATTTTGCCCTTTAATGCCAGCTTCTTCTTTTAATTCAGATAAATTAGCTCTATCTAATACATTAAAACGCCCTGTTTGTTGTAAATGCGTCATTAAAATAGTTTTAGATTGATTTCCTAATCTATCAACGCCATCAGAGAATATTCCATTCATATAACTAGAACGGTTATCAAACTTACCAATAGAAATTGCGCTTTTAGCACCTGTATACGTTGTGTTATAGGTTGCCACTTTAGCGACTTCTAAAGAGCGTGAAGATTCTGATGCACACCCTGTGAGTAGGGAAGCAGAAATCATAATCAAACCAAACGATAATTTGTTTAAATTCATATTAATAACCTAATAAAGGTGAAATAAACCCATGGATATTCATTCTATTAATTGAAGTAGAGTTGATATAAACAGAAATAATACTTTTCAGTTTTAGCTCGTGAGAGTCGCCGTTAAAAACCTCAATAATAATAAGGATAAAAGACCATCAACTCTTATTTGATAATATAAAGGCAATCAGCGAAAGGGAGAATAGTAGATCGATGATAAACAGAATAACAAATAAATATAGAGATAAAACAGAGAATGATTTATCTATTATTTCTTCAATATCCCTTAAGTCAGCTTAAAATTAAACCTATAAAAAAATGAATGTAAATTTATATTATTTGGCTATTTAATTAATTCTTATAAATATCTTTATTTAAAGAAAACACCTAAATAAGGTGTCATTAAAAAAACGTGATATAACCAATATTGGTTATATCACGTGCACTATTTTCGTTGTTTTTAACGACTTATACGACAGTAATAAATGCGCTATTAGCGTTTTTTCCCAAACGCGGCAGCTAAAGCATCCCCCATTGCACTATTTCCTGCATTGTTACCATTATTCATTGGCTGACGGTTATTACGTGCGGGTTTTTGCCCTTTGTTATTTCTACCAGAATTCGTGTTATTTGATGATGATGGTTTTTTATCACTATCTCCCGCGACTTCGTCTAAACGCATAGTCAGTGCAATACGTTTACGAGCTAAATCAACCTCAAGAACTTTAACTTTAACAATATCTCCGGTTTTCACCACAGTATGAGGATCTTCAATAAATCGATCGGCTAAAGAAGAGATATGGACTAAACCATCTTGGTGTACACCAATATCCACAAAGGCACCGAAGTTAGTTACGTTAGTCACGGTTCCTTCAAGGATCATGCCACTGACTAAATCATTCATCGTTTCGACACCTTCAGCAAACGTCGCCGTTTTAAACTCGGGACGTGGGTCACGTCCCGGTTTAGCTAACTCTTTTAAGATGTCATTAATCGTTGGTAGACCAAACTGCTCCGTAATAAAGGCTCTTGCATCGACTTGTGAAATTAAAGTGCTATTCCCCATTAAATCATCAATTTTTTGATGGGTAGATTGCAGGATATTTTCAACAATAGGGTATGCTTCAGGGTGAACTGTTGAGGCATCAAGCGGGTTTTTACCCCCTCGAATACGTAAGAAACCGGCACATTGTTCAAACGCTTTTGGCCCTAAACGCGCTACTTTGAGTAACTGTTTTCTATCAACAAAACGACCGTTTTCATCGCGCCAGCTAATAATATTTTGCGCAATAGATTGGCTAAGCCCTGCAACACGCGTTAATAACGGTACTGATGCTGTATTTAAATCAACACCAACGCCATTCACACAGTCTTCAACGACAGTATCCAGTTTTCTCGCTAATAATGTTTGGCTAACATCGTGCTGATATTGACCCACACCAATTGATTTAGGATCAATTTTTACAAGTTCAGCCAGAGGATCTTGTAAGCGACGCGCGATAGAAACGGCACCACGGATAGAAACATCTAAATCAGGGAATTCATTAGCTGCAAGCTCTGACGCTGAATACACCGATGCACCCGCTTCGCTCACAATCACTTTTTGCGCTTTTACTTCTGGATAGCGTTTTACTGTTTCAGCAAAGAAGCGTTCTGTTTCACGAGAAGCCGTACCATTACCAATCGCGACTAACTCAACATTATGCTTGATACATAACGCCGCGACACTTGCTGCCGCTTTATCCGCTTGTCCTGTATGTGGATAAATAGTATCTGTGGCGATTAATTTACCTGTGCTATCAACAACCGCAACTTTAACCCCCGTACGTAAACCAGGATCAAGCCCCATTGTGGCTCGCATGCCCGCAGGAGCTGCCATCAAGAGATCATTAAGGTTACGAGCAAAAACATTAATCGCTTCTTCTTCCGCTTTTTCGCGTAATTGGCTCATCAGTTCTGTTTCAATATGCATTAAAACTTTTATGCGCCAAGTCCAACTTACAACAGCTTTACGCCAACTATCTGCTGGTTGATTATTTAAACGTAACCCTAAATGCTCCGTAACCAGTTGTTCACCGTAACTCTCTTTAGGGGCTTCTTCAAATTGCGGATCTGGATTAAGCGATAATTGAAGTATCCCTTCATTTCGACCGCGAAACATCGCTAATGCGCGGTGGGAAGGCACATTAGAGATAGGCTCATGGTGATCAAAATAATCACTAAACTTCGCCCCTTCCGCTTCTTTACCTTCAATCACTTTGGCAACAAGGTGTGCATTTTTCCATAGATATTGACGAACTTTCGCCAATAATCCGGCATCTTCTGAAAAACGCTCCATTAAAATATAACGCGCACCATCTAAAGCAGCTTTCGTATCATCAACCCCTTTTTCTGTGTTGATATAAGCAGTTGCTGCCTCTTCCGGATTATTTTGTGGTTCATTCCACAGTAAATCTGCTAAGGGTTCTAATCCATTTTCAATCGCAATCTGACCACGAGTACGACGTTTAGGCTTATAGGGAAGATAGAGATCTTCAAGCTCTGTTTTACTTTGCGTTTCATTAATTGAAGAGCGCAATTCTGGCGTCAGTTTTCCTTGCTCTTCAATTGATTTTAAAATTGTTTGGCGGCGATCGTTGAGTTCCCGTAGATAACTGAGGCGAATTTCTAATTGACGTAATTGCGTATCATCTAATCCGCCGGTGACCTCTTTACGATAACGGGCAACAAATGGCACCGTATTCCCTTCATCCAGTAACGTTATAGCCGAAAGGACTTGCTGGGGCTTAACTGAGAGCTCATCTGCAATAATTCGGCTTAATGATTCATTCATAAAATATTTACCTACCGAGAGGAATAGTTAAAAAAAGATGGCTATTATACACGCAGAACACTAAAAAAATTTGGCAAATTTCCTATCCAGCTCGACAATTATGAGGAAATTAACAGATTATTTTAACATTCACGCTATAGTACCTTTATGAAATTCAATGTTGATGATAGTTTTTATTTGTAATGGCAAAAAGTAACTATATTACTCGTGATGGCTGGTATGCTTTAGACAAAGAGCTAAAATATCTTTGGAAAGAAGAGCGCCCGCGTGTCACACAATCGGTTTCAGAAGCAGCAGCACAAGGTGACCGTTCAGAAAATGCTGAATATATTTATGGAAAGAAGCGATTACGCGAAATTGATAGACGTGTTCGTTTTTTATCAAAACGTCTCGATGAACTAAAAATCGTTGATCCAGATCCTCGCCAAGAGGGAAAAGTCTATTTTGGTGCTTGGGTCACGCTTGAAGATGATGACGAAAATGTGAAAACCTTTAGACTTGTGGGTCCCGATGAATTTGATCCAGCAAAGCAGTGGATTTCTATTGACTCCCCTGTTGCCAGGGCGCTTATTGGTAAGCAAGTTGATGATGAAATTAGTGTGCAAACACCAGGTGGTGAAGTTAATTACTGCGTATTATCTATCAAGTATCATTCGGAATAAGACAAATAAATAGATTTATTCTCTTTATTCTCACCAAGGAACAAGTTTTATCTATAAATTATTAACATTTATTCTTTGGTTTTGGTTTAATATTCTTATCAATGATAGAATTCGCTAACAAAAGCATTTGCACTCCGGGAGCTTAAAAAATGCAAGAAAGTTATAAAGTGCTAATCGTGGATGATGATTTACGTCTACGTTCACTACTCGAGCGCTATTTGACAGAGCAGGGTTTTCAAATCCGTACTGCTGCAAACGCTGATCAAATGGATCGTCTGCTCACGCGTGAATCTATCCACCTTATTGTGCTCGATTTAATGCTTCCAGGTGAAGATGGCTTATCTATTTGCCGTCGCTTAAGAAGCCAAAATAACCCTATTCCTATTATTATGGTTACTGCAAAGGGAGAAGAGGTTGATAGAATTGTAGGGCTTGAAATTGGCGCTGATGATTACATCTCAAAACCGTTCAACCCAAGAGAATTACTGGCACGCATTCGCGCCGTTCTTCGTCGCCAAGCGAATGAACTCCCTGGTGCACCATCACAAGATAACGCCATTATCTCTTTTGGTAAGTTCAAGTTAAACCTTGGTACGCGTGAAATGTTCCACGAAGAAGAGCATATGCCTCTGACAAGTGGTGAATTTGCGGTATTGAAAGTATTGGTATCACACCCTCGTGAACCGCTTTCTCGTGATAAGTTAATGAGCCTTGCTCGTGGCCGCGAATACAGTGCAATGGAGCGCTCAATTGACGTTCAAATTTCCCGTTTACGCCGCATGATTGAAGAAGATCCAACGCATCCTCGTTACATTCAAACAGTTTGGGGACTTGGTTACGTCTTTGTTCCTGATGGAACCAGCGTTCAATGAGAAGACTGAGGCTTTCCCCTCACAATAAACTGACACGCTCGTTATTTCTGGTTATCTCGCTACTTTTTTTTAGCTTGATAGCCAGTTATATCGTTGTGCAGCACCTTATTGTTGGGCCAAGCCTTCAGCAATTTAATAAAGTATTAGCATATGAAATACGCACATTGATGCCTGAAGAATTGATCCTCGTCGATGGCACTCCGCTAAAAATTTCCCCTGCTTTACGCAATAAAATCTATAACGAATTGGGTATCTCTTTCTTTGATAGAGACGTGGCACTTGAGGAAGGGCTCTATTGGGCAAAAATAGATGATGCATTAAGTGAACAAATGACTGAGTATCTTGGGGGAAAAACCGAAATTTGGATCGAGAATACGCTGGAATATCCAGTTTTATGGGTCAATACACATATTTCCCCTTCTCTTTGGATCCGCGTACCACTGACTGAATTAGGGCAAAACTTCTTACTGCCTGTTTATCGACAAGCGATTATTTTTATTATTATTGTTGTCGCTTTTTTCTGGCTTTATAGCCGTTTTCAAAATCGCCCACTCAATGAAGTAGAATATGCAGCACGCCGCATCGGAAAAGGCGTTATTCCTCCACCGATTCCTGAATCTGGCTCTTCTGAAATGCGCTCAATTATTCGTGCCTTTAACCAGATGTCCTCAGGCATTCGCTCATTAGATAATGATAGAACGCTGGTTATGGCAGGTGTTAGTCATGATCTACGTACACCACTAACTCGAATTCGTTTGGCAACTGAAATGATGAGTCCCGAAGATAGCTACCTCGCAGACTCTATCAATAAAGATATCGAAGATTGTGATGCCATTATTGGGCAATTTTTAGACTATATGCGCACAGGTAAAGAGATGTCTTTAGAACTGTGTGATATGAATAATCTATTACAAGAAGTCATTTCCGCTGAATCTAATTCAGGAAAAATTAGTGAAGAACATCTTCATCCTGAACCCATTAATATCACAGCTAACCCTATTGCTGTAAAACGAGCACTTGCCAATATGGTGGTGAATGCTACTCGCTATGGCAATGGCTGGATAAGCGTTTCAAGTGGAAAAAATGAAGAATATGCTTGGTTCCAAGTTGAAGATGATGGTCCTGGTATTCCACAAGAAGATAGACAACGTCTTTTCCAACCTTTTGTTCAAGGTGAGCAAGCTCGTAGCTCAACAGGGGCGGGTTTAGGATTATCCATTATTCGCCGTATTATGGATGCTCATGGTGGTTATGTTGAACTTGATGATAGCGTTAAAGGTGGATTATTAATTCGTGCTAACTTCCCATTAAAAGAGCGCGAAGATGAGGATGATTAGTCCTCTCTATTTCAAATATTGAAGTCCTTTTTATTACGCTATTTCCATTCTAATTTCACTCTCCCTATAAATATTTCATCATTTTTCTGCTTTGTCATAAAACTGTCACAATTAAGACATTTAATTGTCATCAAACTGACCTATTGTCTGTGCGTACCGTAACCGAAGTTGATAGATGTCGAAATTTATTCTACCTATCCCACAGGAGGGATTATGAAACTGATGCGTACCACCCTGACTAGTGTCATTGCCGCTGCGTTTTCAATGACCGCTCTTTCTGCACAGGCAACGACCTCGCTGACTGGTGCTGGCGCAACGTTCCCCGCCCCAGTTTATGCTAAATGGGCAGATTCCTATCAGAAAGAAACGGGTAACAAAATTAACTACCAAGGCATTGGTTCCTCTGGTGGTGTTAAACAAATCATTGCAAATACCGTTGATTTTGGTGCTTCTGATGCACCATTAGCAGACGACAAATTACAAGCTGACGGTTTATTCCAATTCCCTACCGTGATTGGTGGCGTTGTTATGGCAGTTAATATTCCTGGTATCAAATCAGGTGAACTGACCTTAGATGGCGACACTATCGGTAATATCTATCTAGGCAAGATCCAAAAATGGAACGATCCTGCCATCACTAAACTCAATCCAGGCATAAAATTACCTGACCAAAATATCGCGGTTATTCGTCGTGCTGATGGTTCAGGAACATCTTTCGTTTTCACGAGCTACTTATCAAAAGTTAATAGCGCATGGAAAGATGAAGTAGGCGCAGGTTCCACCGTTAAATGGCCGACCGGCTTAGGTGGAAAAGGGAATGATGGTATCGCGGCATTCGTTCAACGTGTACCAGGTTCAATTGGTTATGTTGAATATGCTTACGCGAAACAAAACAATCTTGCTTATACTAAATTAGTTACAGCTGACGGCGAAGTTATTGCTCCGACAGCAGACAGTTTCAGTGCGGCGGCAAGAAAAATTGATTGGAGTAAAAGCTTTGCACAAGACCTGACTAATCAGAAAGGTGAAAACGCATGGCCGATTACTTCAACCACCTTTATCTTAGTGCATCAGAAACAGCAAAATGCAGAAAAAGGTAAAGAGGTGCTGAATTTCTTCAACTGGGCATACGACAAAGGTAATCAAGAAGCGAAAAATCTAGATTACGCAGTATTACCTGTAGAAGTTGTAGAACAAATTCGTGCAGCATGGAAAACAAGTATTAAAGACAGTAATGGTAAACCGATTTACTAATAAAACCGGCAATCATTAAGAGATAAGTTAACGTTCACCCCCTGCTAAACAGGGGGTAATAAATTAAAAGAGGCTTTATGGCCGAGCACACAACGGTAATAAAGGCCCCTAGTAAACGAGGGGACGTTATTTTCAGCGCACTGGTTCGCCTAGCTGCGTTGATTACACTTTTGCTTTTAACAGGTATCATTGTTTCACTGATTTTCGCCTCATGGCCAAGCATTCAACAATTCGGCCTTTCATTCTTATGGTCGAAAGAGTGGGACCCTCCTGCTCAGGAATTTGGTGCACTAGTCCCTATCTACGGTACCGTTGTTACCTCCGTCATCGCACTGGTAATTGCTGTTCCTGTCAGTTTTGGTATCGCGCTTTTCTTAACTGAATTAGCCCCTAATTGGTTAAAACGCCCATTAGGTATCGCGATTGAGTTACTCGCAGCGATTCCAAGTATTGTGTATGGCATGTGGGGACTATTTGTCTTCGCACCACTCTTTGCAACCTATTTCCAAGAGCCGGTTGGTAATGTGCTTTCTTCCATTCCTATCGTTGGCGAACTTTTCTCTGGCCCTGCTTTTGGTATCGGTATCTTAGCTGCGGGCGTTATCCTCGCTATCATGATCATTCCTTATATCGCTTCTGTCATGCGTGATGTGTTTGAACAGACGCCCGTCATGATGAAAGAATCTGCCTACGGTATTGGCTGTACAACATGGGAAGTGATTTGGAATATCGTTCTACCTTATACCCGTAATGGCGTTATCGGTGGTGTTATGTTGGGATTAGGACGTGCCTTAGGTGAAACCATGGCGGTAACCTTTATCATCGGTAATACCTACCAATTAGACTCTGCCTCGCTGTTTATGCCGGGTAACAGTATCACGTCGGCATTAGCGAACGAATTCGCTGAAGCAGAAACAGGATTACACACTGCCGCATTAATGGAATTAGGGCTTATCCTGTTTGTCATCACCTTTATCGTCCTTGCGATTTCTAAGTTTATGACATTACGTTTATCAAAAAATGAAGGAGCGCGCTGATATGTCTAAAACATCCTCTTCTTCATTACAAGTTCAGACTGAAAGTGAATTACGTATACGTCATAAACGCCAACTTTGGCGTCGCCAAAAGAATCGTATCGCACTGTTCTTATCGATTTCGACGATGGCATTTGGTCTTTTCTGGTTAACGTGGATTCTATTCTCTACGTTCACCAAAGGCTTTGATGGCATGTCACTTGCGCTTTTTACTGAAATGACACCACCACCAAATACTGATGGTGGTGGATTGGCAAACGCCATTGTCGGTAGTGGATTACTGATTTTATGGGCGACCGTGATTGGTACACCGTTAGGTATTCTTGCCGGAATTTATCTTGCTGAATATGGTCGTCGTTCATGGCTTGCTGAAACAACACGTTTTATTAACGATATTTTGCTGTCAGCACCATCAATCGTTGTTGGACTCTTTGTCTACACCATTGTTGTTGCACAGATGCAGCACTTTTCAGGATGGGCGGGGATTATCGCATTAGCATTACTGCAAATTCCTATCGTTATTCGTACCACTGAAAATATGTTGAAGTTAGTCCCTGATAGCTTACGCGAAGCTGCTTACGCATTAGGAACACCAAAGTGGAAAATGATCTCTAAAATCACCTTAAAAGCCTCGGTATCAGGCATTATCACGGGTGTGTTATTAGCGATTGCACGTATTGCGGGTGAAACTGCACCACTGTTATTTACTTCACTATCAAATCAATTCTGGAGCACAGACTTAAACGAACCGATAGCTAACTTACCTGTCACTATCTTTAAGTTCGCCATGAGTCCCTTTGCACAATGGCAAGAGCTTGCTTGGGCTGGCGTATTACTTATCACCCTCTGTGTTCTATTTATCAATATTATTGCGCGCGTGCTGTTTGCTAAACGCAAACACGGTTAACGCAGAAAGTTAAGCAAGAGAGACGTTGAATGATTATGGCTAATGATAACGCAGGAAATAAAATTCAAGTTCGTGATTTGAACTTCTACTACGGTAAATTCCATGCGCTGAAAAATATCTCTTTAGATATTGCCAAAAATAAGGTGACTGCATTTATCGGCCCTTCAGGTTGTGGTAAATCGACCTTACTGCGTACTTTTAATAAAATGTATGAGCTTTATGGCGAACAACGTGCAGAAGGCGAAATCCTGCTAGATGGCAACAATATCTTGACAGATAAGCAAGATATTGCGCTATTACGCGCTAAAGTCGGCATGGTATTCCAAAAACCAACACCTTTCCCGATGTCAATTTATGACAACATCGCCTTTGGTGTACGCTTATTCGAAAAATTGTCTCGCGCGGATATGGACGAACGTGTTCAGTGGGCTTTGACTAAAGCCGCATTATGGAACGAAACCAAAGATAAATTACATCAGAGTGGATATAGTCTATCTGGCGGTCAACAACAGCGTTTATGTATAGCACGCGGTATCGCTATTCGTCCTGAAGTTTTATTACTTGATGAGCCTTGTTCAGCACTTGACCCAATCTCAACAGGTCGTATTGAAGAACTTATCAGCGAACTCAAATCAGAATATACCGTCGTGATCGTGACACATAACATGCAACAAGCGGCACGTTGTTCTGATTACACTGCATTTATGTATTTAGGCGAGTTAATTGAATTTAGCGATACGGATACATTATTTACGCGTCCTGCGAAAAAACAAACTGAAGACTACATCACTGGGCGTTATGGCTGATAACGAGGCAATCAATGGATAATTTAAATCACAACAAGCATATTTCTGGTCAATTTAATGCTGAGTTAGAGCATATCCGTACCGAGCTGATGGTTATGGGTGGGCTTGTTGAAGAGCAACTGAAAAAAGCGATTATGGCAATGCATAACCAAGACCAAGCATTGGCAAATGAAGTTATTCAAGGTGACCATAACGTCAATATGATGGAAGTTGCCATTGATGATGCGTGTATGCGAATTATTGCTAAACGCCAGCCAACCGCGAGTGACTTACGTTTAATTATGGCGATATCAAAAACGATCGCTGAGCTAGAACGTATTGGTGATGTTGCTGAAAAAATCTGTAAAACGGCGCTTGAAAAGTTTTCACACCAGCATCAACCGCTACTCGTAAGTTTAGAATCTTTGGGTCAACACGCCATACAAATGCTTCATGATGTTCTTGATGCATTTGCGCGTATGGACTTGGATGAAGCCGTACGCATCTATCGTGAAGACGCCAAAATTGACAACGAATATGAGGGTATTGTTCGTCAATTAATGACTTACATGATGGAAGATCCTCGCACCATTCCAAGTGTGTTAACTGCACTATTTTGTGCGCGCTCAATTGAACGCATTGGCGACCGTTGCCAGAACATTTGTGAATTTATTTTCTATTACGTAAAAGGCCATGATTTCCGCCACTTAGGTGGCGACCAAGTAGAAAAAATGCTCACAAAAAGTGACGACAGCAACACCTCTAAATAAATTTATCTCTCTTTTTCTTTTCTTCAAAACAGCGACGCTTATGTGAACTGCACCCCAAAAGTTGGACACCAACTTTGGGGTGTTTTTCTATGGCTAAATATTCTCTTGATTTTAAACTAAATG
>NZ_PENW01000025.1 GCF_003144405.1 Proteus cibi | reverse complement strand
GAAGCACAACGTTTAGCGCAAGAAGAAGCTCAGCGTCAAGCTGAACAAGCACGTTTAGAAGAAGCGCAACGTCAAGAAGCTGCACGTTTAGAGCAAGAACGACTGGCTCAAGAAGCTGAAGCACAACGTTTAGCGCAAGAAGAAGCTCAGCGTCAAGCTGAACAAGCACGTTTAGAAGAAGCGCAACGTCAAGAAGCAGCACGTTTAGAGCAAGAACGACTGGCTCAGGAAGCCGAAGCACAACGTCTTGCGCAAGAAGAGGAAAACGAACGTATCGCTATTGCACAAGCAGAAGCGGAGGATATTGGATCTTTACGCGAAGAAGTGCTAGCAGATAAAGTTGTTGAACAAGAGAAACCGAAGAAAGAAGGCTTCTTTAGTCGACTGAAAAAAGGCTTACTGAAAACTCGCCAGAACTTAGGTTCCGGATTCCTTAGCCTATTTCGTGGTAAGAAAATTGATGATGAGCTTTTTGAAGAGTTAGAAGAGCAACTCTTAATTGCTGATGTGGGCATGGAAACTACCACTAAAATCATCACTAGCTTGACCAAACACGCCACTCATAAAGATCTGAAAGATGCTGAAGCGCTTTACGGAAAGCTACGTGAAGAGATGGGTGATATCTTAAGTAAAGTGGATAAGCCATTAAATATTGAAGGTAAAAAACCTTTTGTTATTTTAATGGTTGGTGTTAATGGTGTTGGTAAAACAACCACAATCGGAAAATTAGCGCGACAATACCAAGCTGAGGGTAAATCGGTCATGTTAGCTGCGGGTGATACATTCCGAGCAGCAGCTGTTGAACAGTTACAAGTTTGGGGGGAGCGTAATAATATCCCTGTTGTTGCACAACATACTGGCGCTGATCCTGCCTCTGTTATTTTTGATGCAATTCAATCAGCCCAAGCAAAAGGTGTCGATGTTCTTATTGCTGATACCGCAGGACGATTGCAGAATAAATCCCATTTAATGGAAGAGCTGAAAAAAATCGTTCGTGTTATGAAGAAATTAGACGAAGAAGCACCACACGAAGTGATGCTGACATTAGATGCAAGTACCGGACAAAATGCAGTTAGTCAGGCAAAACTCTTTAATGAAACAGTTGGGCTAACTGGATTAACATTGACTAAACTCGATGGTACAGCAAAAGGGGGGGTTATCTTCTCCATTGCTGATCAGTTTAGTATTCCTATCCGTTATATCGGGGTAGGTGAAGGTATTGAAGATCTACGTCCGTTTAAGGCCGATGATTTTATTGAGGCTCTGTTTGCCCGCGAGGAGTAGTTTTAATGATCCGCTTCGAACACGTCAGCAAGGCTTATTTAGGTGGAAGACAAGCATTACAGGGGGTTGATTTTCATCTTCGCCCTGGTGAAATGGCTTTTTTAACGGGTCACTCTGGCGCCGGTAAAAGTACATTGCTTAAGTTAATTTGTGGAATAGAACGCCCAAGTGATGGCGCTATTTGGTTTGCTGGTCATGATATCAGTAGACTAAAAAATAGTGAGATCCCTTTTCTGCGTCGTCAAATTGGGATGATCTTCCAAGATCACCACTTATTGATGGACAGAACGGTTTATGACAATGTTTCTCTTCCCCTGATTATTGCTGGTGCGAGTGAAGAGGATATTCGACGAAGAGTTTCAGCCGCTTTAGATAAAGTAGGACTATTGGATAAAGCCAAAAATTATCCTATTCAACTCTCTGGCGGTGAACAACAACGTGTCGGTATTGCGCGTGCTGTTGTGAATAAACCGACTGTTTTACTTGCAGATGAACCAACAGGTAATCTTGATGGTGAGCTTTCAGAAGGTATTATGCGCCTTTTTGAAGAATTTAACCGTGTTGGCGTAACGGTATTAATGGCGACGCACGATATGTCGCTGATAGAACGTAGAAATTATCGCATTCTTACATTAGGGCAAGGCAGAATGGTGGGAGGACAAAATGGCTAAAGCAAAAAGTTCCCGTAAATCAATGCCAACGCCAGGTGCAAAAACCAAGGCGCTAAAAGGAGGACGGCGCGAACAGTGGCGCTATGCATGGCGTAATACCATGGCAGATTTTTTACGTCAGCCACTCTCCTCTTTTTTAACGGTCATGGTTGTCGCTATCTCTCTCACCTTGCCTAGCATCTTTTATATTGTGTGGAAAAATGTTTCAACGGCGGCAGAACAATGGTATCCAACACCACAATTAACGGTTTATCTTGATAAATCTCTTGATGATTCATTAGCTGAAGCCACAATCAAGAAAATCGAAGCCTTAGATAAAGTTGAGGGTGTTAACTATCTTTCACGACAAGATTCGTTAGTAGAATTTCGTTCTTGGTCTGGTTTTAGTAGTGCGTTAGATATGTTAGAAGAGAATCCATTACCTGCAGTTGCAATTGTGACGCCCGTTATGGAGCCTAGCGATCAACAATTAATGGTGAATTTGCGCGATACAGTCGCCAAAATACCGGGTGTTGACGAAGTCAGAATGGATGATAGCTGGTTTACTCGGCTTTCAACGTTAACTTCATTAGTCGGGCAAATTGCTTTGGTGATTGGTACATTGATGGTTGTTGCTTTGTTATTGGTGATTGGTAACAGTGTGCGCCTCAATATTTTCAGTCGCCGTGACACCATTAATGTGATGAAACTGATTGGGGCAACCGATGGCTTTATTATGCGTCCTTTCCTTAATTGGGGATTGATCCTCGGCTTTATTGGTGCCGTATTTGCTCTGATTTTTTCAGCTTTACTGGTGTGGAAACTCTCAGATGTGGTGACGCAAGCCGCGACCGTGTTTGGAACCTCTTTTTCCATTTCAGGACTCGGTTTTGATGAATCTATCATTCTTATTCTTGTTGCTATGACTATTGGCTGGCTTGCTGCATGGCTGACGACAATGCAACATTTGCGTCAATTTACACCGGAATAATAAATTAACGTATTTTTATATTTATTCACCAATAATTAAGAAGATATTTTTTATCAGGCTGGGTTACATTAATATCGTCACCCAGCCATTTTATCGACGCCCCGTCTCTGGCATAATAATGCACGCACTCTTTTTTACGATAAGGTAGCCGTTATATTTGCTATCTGTGATAGAAAAGTACAAAGATATGTAAACATAGATGCGAGATGAACCTTTAGTCTTTATGCTGGTCAAATATCCGTTATGATAAAAACACATCGTAAAAAACCTTAACAGGCTTCCTATTTAAGCTATATTTAGAAGGCTCATCTACTTTCCCTTACCGCGATAATTTTAATTATTTATTTGATTTTTATGAGGATTTGAATGACAAAAGAAATGCAATCCTTAGCATTGGTTCCGCAAGGCAGCATCGAAGCGTATATACGTGCAGCCAATTCCTATCCGATGTTAACCGCAGAGGAAGAAAAGGAACTCGCTGAACGGCTGCATTATGATGGTGACTTGGATGCAGCAAGAACGCTTATCCTTTCACATCTGCGCTTCGTTATTCATGTTGCTCGCAGCTATTCAGGTTATGGTTTACCACAAGCTGATCTGATCCAAGAAGGTAATATCGGTCTGATGAAGGCCGTTCGTCGTTTTAACCCTGAAGTGGGGGTTCGACTAGTCTCTTTTGCTGTGCATTGGATCAAAGCTGAAATTCACGAATATGTGCTACGTAACTGGCGTATCGTGAAAGTCGCAACGACAAAATCACAACGTAAACTATTTTTTAATTTGCGAAAAAATAAAAAGCGTTTAGGTTGGTTTAATCAAGATGAAGTAGAACTTGTTGCAAGAGAATTAGGCGTATCAGAAAGTGATGTCCGAGAAATGGAATCACGAATGTCAGCACAAGATATGGCATTTGATATGACTGCTGATGATAGTGATGACTCTCATCCTATTGCTCCCGTACTCTTCTTGGAAGATAAGTCTTCTGACTTTGCCGACGGCATTGAAGAAGATAATTGGGATAATCATGCAACGGATAAACTGACGTCAGCAATTGAAACTCTTGATGAACGTAGCCAAGATATTATTCGTGCTCGCTGGTTAGATGATGATAACAAATCGACATTGCAAGACTTGGCGACAAAATACGGTGTTTCTGCCGAGCGTGTTCGTCAATTAGAAAAAAATGCGATGAAGAAATTGCGTTTAGCGATTGAAGATTAATCACATTTCAGACCAAGCATACGCGCTCATAAAGTAGAGTATGTTATAAAAGCGATATGAAAATATCGCTTTTTTTGTTGCTTGGAGAAAAGAACGTGAAAATAGTTATCGCCCCTGATTCATTTAAAG
Organism: Proteus cibi; assembly: GCF_003144405.1. GTDB lineage: Bacteria > Pseudomonadota > Gammaproteobacteria > Enterobacterales > Enterobacteriaceae > Proteus > Proteus cibi. The sequence continues at coordinate 90,710 of NZ_PENW01000025.1, read as the reverse complement.
AAAGCTTAAGTGCGAAAGACGTTGCAACAGCAATAAAACAGGGTTTTTCACGTTATTTACCCAATGCGCAATATTGTTGCATTCCTATGGCGGATGGTGGTGAAGGAACGGTGACCTCGCTGGTGGAAGCAACGCAAGGTCGTTTTATCTCTACACAAGTGTGTTCGCCTTTGGGGAAACAAGTGACCGCAACTTGGGGAATTTTAGGCGATAACACCACAGCTGTGATTGAAATGGCACAAGCTTCCGGTCTCCATCTTATCCCGTCATCTCAACGTAATCCCAATTTAACGACCAGCTATGGTACGGGTGAATTAATTAATGCCGCACTTGAGATGGGCGTTAAAAAAATCATTTTAGGATTAGGCGGAAGTGCTACAAATGATGCTGGTGCCGGCATGATGCAAGCACTTGGTCTTGGTCTTAAAGATAAATTAGGCTCCTCTTTGCCTTTTGGTGGACAGGCATTAACACAGCTCTATTCTATTGATATCACAACGCTTAACCCTAAACTTAAGCAAGTCGAGTTCGAAATTGCTTGTGATGTCACTAATCCATTGTGTGGAGAAAACGGGGCATCCGCTATTTTTGGTCCTCAAAAAGGGGCAACCCAAGAAGATATTGCGCAACTTGATAAAGCCTTACATCATTTTGGTACTTATCTTGAGAAAATGACGCAACGCAATCTTATTAATATTGCAGGAAGTGGCGCAGCGGGCGGATTGGCACTACCGTTACTTGCCTTTACGCAAGCAACGCTTTCGCCGGGGATTGAACTGGTTGCTAAAGCGGTTGAACTAGAAAGATATTTTATTGATGCTGATTTAGTCATCACGGGAGAAGGCCGAATGGATAGCCAATCGGCACAAGGTAAAACACCAATAGGGGTTGCTAAGTTGGCGAAAAAATACCACCTTCCTGTGATTGCGTTGGTCGGTGGTTATTTACCGGATTATGATGTGGTTCATCAGCAGGGTATTGATGCTGTTTTCTCTATTGTACCAGGTGTCTCGACACTGGATGATGCACTTCATAATGCGCAAAAGAATCTTAGTGAGACGGCTTATAATGTGGCGAGGCTTTATGCTTTAACCGTCAATACTCGTCATACTTTAAGTTGTAGTGTTGTTGACTAATATTTACTTGTCGCCTAGCTACACCTTGAATTATTTAGTTCGGACTTGCTCAGTTCGAGTGAATACCCATTGCGAGTTGCAGATCGGCAAGCGTTACCATCAGCATCATGGGATCAAGCGGTGAAGGGACGAAACCAATGTGCTCATAGAATCGTTTAGCATCATCAGTTGGAGCATGGATCACTACCCCTCGAATGCCTACTAACCCAGAGGCCTGAATAACACGATGACAGGCATCTTTGACCAGCCCTCTTCTAATCCCAAGTCCTTTTGCTCTTGTATCCACTGCTAGTCTGCCGAGAAGAATGATGGGAATGTCGGTGGGCATATTATGACGGAATCGACCAACGGCTTGATTCGTGCTTATGACTCCTGTGGATAGGGCATAATATCCCATTACCTGATTATCCGAAGTGGTCACAAAAGTACGCGACGCTCCAGAGTTTTGATTGCTTATCGCTCTGTTTTTTAGCCAGAGATCTAAGGCCTCTTCATCAGAGGAAAAACTTTCCAGCAAATGACCGATTTTAAGAGGTTCAGGTGCAGTTAGTTTCAATGTCATTTCTCCCAAGGAGATTTAGACATCATAGTTTTCTTCAATACCTCATTGCTAACGGGCGTGGCATCAAGCTGATTAATAAACTCCTGGTATACCTATACCTCAGGGCTGACGTTAATCACTCGCAGATCCGCCAGTGTTTCTTCAGCAGCACGTCGAGCGGCTTCAAGGATAAATTCAGTACGGTTTTTTCCCACAGCATTTGCTGCACGGTCGATCAGGATTTTATCTTCCGGTTTTATTCTTAGGTTCAGAGATGAACGTGTTACGGGCACATCATTTTGAGTTGGCATATTACCCCCCAATTTATTGTTATACATAGGTGTAATGTCAATGTCATTACACTGTAAGTGCAAGATTACTGGCAGGCGTGGTACCTACATAGCGACTTATTCGCTTGTTGTTGAATTATTCAGAATAAGAATGTTATCAAATATTGAGAATATAAAGATCAGGTTGTGGTGATGCACTAAATTGATGATGTGTTAAAAAAGCATGTGCAATATCATACCCATTTTCTTCGGCGGATAAGCTAATAGCCTGCCAATGTGTAATATCAGGATAGGCTGATAAGCATTGTGTTAGTAAATAATGCCCAACACCGCGACGGCGTGTCACTTCTCTGACCATAAAATCGGTGATAATAGCGTTCTCAGCCGATAATTTAACCCAGCAAGCCGCTAATAATCGCTCATTAAATCTTGCTACAAAGAGTACATTCTCGTCGTTGATCTCATTTTTTAGGGCTGATTGATAACGTACATCTTGCCAAATTTTGCCTAAATCAATACGGTCTTGTTCAGAGGGTTGTGTCAGTTTTTCAATGGTCAGTTTCATTAAATATCCTGTTAGTTTGTCGTGTGTCTTTTTTCTTTTAATGATGGCATTAAGATTTTGAGTGTGAAACACAATGCCAAACTCGTTAAGATCACACAAGAGTAAAAGACATACTCATAGCTATTGCCTGTGACAAAATAGGTTGCCACCATCGGACCTGCAGCCATTCCACAATAACGAATAAAATTATAAACCCCCATTGCAGTCGCTCTCATTGCACTAAAATGACTTGCTAATAATGTGGTATGTGTGGGCATGGTTAATCCTAAAGAAAGCCCATATAACACGGTTAAGCCAAGCATTACAGGTAATGAGGTTTGCCAAAAGAGTGCAAATAACGTCAACATAATTAAGTTGATACAAGAGGTAATAATCACACCATATTCCGCACTAAATAGAGGGCAAATTCTGCGGTAAAGATAGCTACCTAAGATAAGTGCAATCGACATAGGTATATATAATCCACCTATTTCAGTGCTATTAAGCTGATAGAGATGAAAGGCAATTAAGGGTAAAAAAACCAGTAGACAAAAATAGTTATAAAACACCATAAAACTCATGACAAATACAGATTTACCTGCAGATGCCGTAAGCACTTGTTGTATTGCCGATACGCTTTTAAAGACTTCTTTCTGTTCTGGACGTGTTTCCGGTAAATAAAAGAGATGGGTAAGAAGTAAGATCATACCGATAATGGCTAAGAAAATAAAAATGCCTTGATATTGGTAATGTTGCGCTAAATATCCACCTAATAAAGGGCCACAAGCAGGGGCTAGTGCTAATAGCATTTGATACGATCCCATCGCTTTAGCGCGCTCGTTTCCTTGATAAAGATCGCCAAGAATAGTTGCCGCTACCACAGGGATAGCCGCAATACCGATAGCTTGGATCACACGCCAAAAAATGAATAAATTAATAGAATCAGACCCAATACAACCTAATGCACCTACCATGGAAATGGCTAACCCACTGAGTAAAATGGGTTTTCTTCCCCATTTATCAATCAATGAACCGTAAAATAGTTGCATAACAGCCATAGCAAAAGTAAATGCAGATACCGTTAAATTAACCAATGATAATGTGGTATTAAATTGCTGTTGGATCAAAGGAAGCACAGGGGTATAGATGTTTTGCGCTAAAGAGCCTAAGAGTGCGCTAAAACAAACAAGATAAAACAGACTGCGGATTGATAATTTCATTATATTGCCTCTTTTTATTTTGTTTCCATGGAAACAAAATAGATGATAGCGATATTTTGATTGTTGTAAATGCTTTTGATACTATTTTATGAAATATTTTTTCCAAGGAAACAAAATGACAAAAGAGAATGTGACAACACAAGAGTTGTTAAAAGGGTTAAGTGATTTTTTGCATCTTAAAGATGATCGAGCCGATAGTGATCATAAAAAAGTATTAGAAGAGAATGGATTAGATAATTATTCACTCACAGAACTGCATGTGATCCATTGTATTGGTGAAGAGAGTATGAGAAATCTCACAACCATCAGTGAATATATGTCCATGACCCGAGGAGCCGTTTCAAAAATTTGTAGTCGATTACAAAAGAAGGGAGCTATTGAAAAAATAAAGTTAGCAGATAATCAAAAAGAAATATTTTTTATCTTAACAACGGAAGGGGAACGTCTTTTTCATGCTCATGAGGTGTTACATCAACAATCTCAAGCAAAATGGTCTGCGCTATTTGAGCAATACGACCAACAGGAAAAACAGGCGATTAAACGCTTTTTTACCGATGTTGTGGGTTGTTTTCGCCATTCATAGATAAACCTCAAAAAGAAAACCCCCATACCATGAGATATAGGGGCAAGATCATGATTATTTATCTGCAGCAATGCGATTACGGATATTATCTGCACGCTCTTTTGATGGTGGGTGAGAATCAAACATACTTGAATCACCGCCACCTAATTTAGCTAATTTCTCAAAACCTGTGACTAAACCTGCGGTGCTGACCCCACGTTTTTTCAGTAGATCATAAGAGAAGTTATCTGCTTCTGATTCTTGGTGTTGAGAGAATTGAGCATTAACCAGTTTTTCTCCCATTTCAGCTAATTGCGAGCTGCTTAATTGTGCCGCTACACCACCAGCGGATGCTGCTGCTGTACGTGCTGCAACTGTTGCGTGAGCAACTTGAATGGCTTTACGAGTATGACCTAAAGCGACGTGACCCATCTCATGACCTAAAACGCCTTCAACTTCGTTATCTGTCATCATGTCCATTAAGCCACTATAAACACGCACACAGCCGTTAGCCATTGCCCATGCATTGACATCTTTGGTCATGTAAACTTTGTAGTTTACAGGTGTACCATTAACTTCATTACCTAACGCTTTAGCAATATTATTTAAACGTTTAGTGTAGGTGCTATTTGCAGGTGCAACTTTATTTTGCGCATCCATCTCTTTACAAGCATCATTTGTTAGCGCTTTGATATCATCGTCGCTTAATGTCGCTGCTTGGAAAAGTTGGGTTCCTGATTTGGTCAACATATCTGTATTGAGGTTTTTACAACCAGAGAGTAGTGCTGCTGATACCATCACTGTAGCAAGTAATTTAATTTTCATTTTTTAATTAAGTCCTTTTCTGCTTGGCAGTTTATATAATTGCAGATCAAATTCGAGCAGAAGAATAACAGTGCTTATCTATCGGTGCAATATAAGCATTTTATGTGAGAAATAGTATCTCAATATTTGCTTTTCTCTTTTTTTAGTTGCTATGTATTATTTTTTCTTTTTTAATCAGTCGTAATAAGAATGGGAAAATATATTTAACATCTTTAAATTTAAGAGAATTAATGAATAAATTAATCTTGATCTGATAAATTTTATTGGTGTAAATATTATATGAATCAATTAATTATATTTATTTTAAATGTAGTCAAGGCTATTTATATTTATCTGGAATAATCTCCAAGAAACATTGTGTTTAGATAAGGGTTTTATTGGTTTAATTCTGACAATTTTTATATTTTTAATATTTATTGCTTAGTCATAAATAAATAGCGACGTTTAAAACATCGCTATTCAGATTAAACTGAAAGTGAATAAAATGATATCAAAGCCTTATGAAACCATTAATTCACGGATCAGCATAAAAGGACGAAGAATACGTTTCCCTGATTGTTCATTAAAGAAATGAAGATTTTCTGGATGAATGGTAAGACCTATTTTATTACCTATTTTCACACCATGATCGTTTGGCGCACGAATAACGAGAGGTTGTTTCTGTTTATCGCAAGTCGTGGCATAAATTAAAACATCTGCACCGAGAGCTTCAATAAATTCAACATCAACATGAAAAAGAGGATGTTGGCGGCTAATTATTAAATGTTCAGGGCGTAAACCTAATTTAATGGCTTGATAAGGAAAATGCTGAGATGAAATGGCAATATGCCCATCAGCGACTTCAATCACACTATGATTAATCGGGACGTCTAAGATATTCATAGCTGGCGAACCCATAAACGTAGCAACAAACACGGAGGCGGGGCTTTCATAAATATCTAATGGTGTGCCTACCTGCTCTATATTTCCTTGATTTAAAACCACCAGCTTATCAGCTAATGTCATCGCTTCTACCTGATCGTGCGTCACATAAATAGAGGTTGTGGAGAGCTTTCGCTGTAATTTTTTGATTTCCAGACGCATTTGAACTCGTAATTTGGCATCAAGATTAGAAAGAGGTTCATCAAATAAAAAGACTTTAGGATCACGAACAATGGCTCTGCCCATTGCGACCCGTTGACGTTGTCCACCTGAAAGTTCTTTGGGTTTTCTATCAAGTAAGTGGCTGATTTCCAACATGTTGGCGGCATTGGTAACGAGTTCTTCAATCTTGGCTTTGGGGGTTTTTCGATTACGTAAGCCATATGCCATATTGTTATAAACTGACATATGAGGATAAAGGGCATAGTTTTGAAACACCATGGCGATATCGCGTTCACTTGGTTCATATTCATTAACCCGTAAATGATCAATAAATAAGTCACCTTGTGTAATGGTTTCTAATCCTGCAATCATTCGTAGTAAAGTCGATTTACCACAACCACTTGGTCCGACTAACACCACCATTTCACCTTGCTCAATAGAAAGATTTAATTTTGAAATGGCTTGATGACCATTTGGGTAACGCTTTTCTAAATTTGTGAGAGTGACGGTTGTCATGTTATTTCTCCGTATCAATAAAGCCTTTAACAAAGGCTCTTTGCATCAAAATGACAATAAGGACGGGAGGCAACATTGCAATTAACGTGGTTGCCATGATCTTATTCCATTCAACGACACCATCAGAAACTGCAACCATCTGTTTAATCCCCATGACAATGGTGTAGTAGTGAGTATCTGTTGTGATCAACATTGGCCAAAGATATTGGTTCCAGCCATAAATAAAAGTGATAACAAATAGGGCGGCGATATTGGTGCGAGAAAGAGGAAGTAAGATAGAGAAAAAGAATTTAATAGGACCAGCACCATCAATTTTAGCGGCTTCAATTAATTCAGGGGTAATGGTAAGAAAAAATTGGCGAAATAAAAAAGTGGCTGTGGCACTGGCAATTAATGGAATAGTTAAGCCTGCATAGGAGTTCAACATATTGAGATCAGTGACCACCTCAAAGGTAGGCATAATGCGAACTTCAACAGGCAACATTAACGTGAAAAAGATAGTCCAAAAGGCGAGCATTCTTCCCGGAAAACGAAAGAAAACGACGGCGTAGGCAGATAAAATCGAGATTGTTAATTTCCCGAGGGTGATCACTAACGCCATAATCAAGGAATTCAATAACATACTATTAATTGAAATGGCGCTATTTTGCGTGGTGCCTGCTTGTGAAAATATCGCTTTAAAAATACTCATGCCCTCAGCCCCAAACCAAAGGGGAGAGCCAGTGGCAAATTCAGTGTTTTGATGCGTTGTTGCCACAAGCGCAATCCAGACAGGAAACGCAACAGAAAGTATGCCGACAATAAGAATAAAGTGGCAGAAAGCATGGAATAAAGGTCTACGTTCAACCATCAGTAAGCCACCTTTTTCTCAACATAACGAAATTGAATAATGGTTAATATCGCGACAATAAACATCAAAATAACGGATTGTGCAGCGGAGGAGCCTAAATCTAATCCCACAAAACCATCGTTATAGACCTTATAAACCAGTGTTGATGTACTACTTCCAGGACCACCTTGCGTCATTGCATGAATAATGGCGAACGTATCAAAAAAGGCATAAGCAAAATTAACCACAAGTAAGAAAAAAGTGGTGGGAGAAATTAAAGGAAAACTGATAGTCATAAAGCGCTTAATAGGACCACTGCCATCGATAGCTGCCGCTTCTAAAAGAGATTTAGGGACAGATTGTAAGGCTGCGAGGAAAAACAGAAAGTTATAACTCACTTGTTTCCATGTCGCCGTTAAGATCACCATCCACATCGCGTGATGTGTATTAAGTACAGGGTCCCAATTAATTCCTATTTTCTTTAATTGTTGGCTTAATACACCAATTGTGGGATCAAGCATAAATAACCAAAGAAAACCCGCAATCACAGGCGCAATGGCATAAGGTGAGATTAAAATGGTGCGATAAAAAAGTTTACCTCGCAAAATTTGCTCGGCAATACCGGCTAAAATAAGTGCTGATAGCATCGATAAAAATACGACACAGGTACTGAAAATAAGTGTCGTGACCAAACTATCAAAATAATAACGGTTGCTAAAAAGTCGCTGAAAATTTTCAAAACCAACAAATTCTCGACTAAGTCCAAATGCATCTTCTAATTGAAATGACTGAAAGAATGCTTGCCCAGCAGGCCAAATAAAAAAGATAAGCGTGATAGCTAATTGAGGAAAAATTAGCGCGAGAGGTAACCATTTTTGTTTAAAATAAATGGATTGAGAAGCCATACAATATCCAGTGAACCGATAAAAACAGAAGACGAGCACTTGGCTCGTCTAATATAAATGATTATTGTTGAGTACGTTCAAAGCGGCGTAACTGTTCATTTCCACGCGTAACCGCATTATCTAATGCAACTTGAGCACTCTGTTTTCCTGACCACACTTTTTCTAACTCTTCATCAACAATTTCTCGAGTTTGCAGGAAATTACCAAAGCGTAACCCTTTTGAATTTGCAGTAGGCTCTGAGGTTGTCATTTGTAATATTGCAGTGTCAGCCCCTGGGTTTTTCTGATAAAAACCTTGTTGCTGTGTTAACGCATAAGCCGCTTTAGTGACAGGCAAATACCCCGTAGCTTGGTGCCAATCGGCTTGCACTTCAGGACTTGAAAGATAAGTGAAAAATTTAGCTACACCGTTATATTCTGCATCTGGACGCCCTGACATAACCCATAACGATGCGCCGCCAATAATGGTATTTGCGGGTTTTTGTACAAGCGTGTCGTCGTAAGGTAATTGGCTAACACCAATATCAAGACCTTTCATGTTCTCTTTAATGCCTGCAAAACCTGCGGATGATTCCATCACCATGGCACACTCTTGGGTATAAAATAGGGGCATTGCATCTGATTGGCGTCCGCCATATTTGAAAATACCGGATTTTGACCAATCAGCCATTTGTTGAATATGTGCTACGAAAGGTGCTTTATTAAAAAGGAAGGTGGTATCAAAACCATCGAAACCGTTATTTTTTGTCGCAATAGGCAAATTATTGCGCGCACCAAAGTTTTCAATTTGTGTCCATGATTGCCATGTGGTAGTAAATCCACATTTAACCCCTGAATCGAGCAGTTTTTGAGAGACCACTTCCATCTCTTTCCATGTCTTTGGCGGTTGTTCTATCCCCGCTTTTTTAAATAGCGTTTTGTTGTAGTAAAGCACTGGGGTTGAACTATTAAAGGGTAACGACATCATTTTGCCGTCACTGGTGGTGTAATAGCCCGTAACGGTTGATAAGTAACTATTAGGATCAAAAGGCTCGTTGGTTTTTTCCATTAATTGATAAACAGGAAAAATGGCTTTTTTTGCCCCCATCATGCTCGCTGTACCCACTTCAAAGACTTGCACAATAGCCGGTTGGTTTTTAGCGCGAAATGAAGCCACCGCACTGGTCATTGTTTCCGCATATGTGCCTTTATAAACAGGCTTTATTTCATATTCAGATTGACTGGCGTTAAAATCAGAGGCGATTTGATTGACTTTCTGACCAAGCGCACCTCCCATTGCATGCCACCATTCAATTTGTGTTTTTGCGTGTGTAGGAGAGGTAAATAACGCCATCGCAACAGCAAGGCCTGTTATTGATTTTATCGACATGCAGAATTTCCTTTTTAATCGAAAGTTAAAGGTGCAATCTCATCTGCGAATTACCCTAAATGTTGTTTATGACAAAGGGGTGACAATTAAATGAAGATATATTGATGGTATGACTGTCAAATTGCTGTCATAAATGGTTGTCATGATGTCGGCACAAATGAAAAGGAGAGAGAAATGAAGATAGCTGCTCACCGAGGTTTTTCTGGAAAAGCCCCTGAAAATACATTGGCTGCGTTTAAAATGGCGATTGATTTCGGGTGCGAATGGATTGAAACAGATGTGCAATTAACTGCGGATCATGTTCCTGTGCTTATTCATGATAAAACCGTTAATCGTTGCACGAATGGGCAAGGTGCTGTGCGTTTTCATACCTTAGATGATTTACATCGCCTTGATGCGGGAAGTTGGTTTAGTTCACTCTATCAAGGTGAGAAGGTTCCTTCTTTAAGACAAGGGTTGCAGCTCATTAAGCGTTCAGGAACAAAGCTCAATATTGAGCTAAAGACATGGCCTGATGATGATGTTGAACGTTTATGTTTAGCGGTTTCTGACATGATAAAAAGTGCAGATATCCCGAATGAGCAAATTCTATTTTCTTCTTTTGATACACATGCACTTATCGTTATGAAACGATACCTGCCTTTTATTCGTCGAGGTCAATTGTGGGATGAGATCCCTGATAATGCGTTAGAAACACTAAAAGCGATTGATGGTTTTAGTGTGCATTGTAATTACAAATATCTTACGCAAGAACAAGCACAATTGTTAAAACAAGCAGGTTATGAAATTTATTGTTATACCCCGAACAATCCTGAAGAAGTGAAAGAGTTTGAGCAATGGGGGGTTGATATGCTGATCACTGATATGCCTGATGTTTATCAACAGGATGTTTATCAAATAGCAAAATGAAAAAGGACTAACTATCCCTCCTTACTTATCTTGAATAAGGCGTTATAGATGTGTTTGATGACGCCTTTCATCTTTTTCTTCTATCTTCTATTTACAGACGTTAAATAAGAGAAATATTGAGTAATAGATGTTTTCTTTACATTCTCTGTTATTATCCTGCGCAATTAATGAATAGATATTATTCAGCACGATAATGTTTATCTCATTAAAAATACAATGGGGAAAATGGTTAGCAAATATAGCGACCTTATCAACCCAACCTCTAAGAGTAGAGGTGTGTTATTTCTACTTTAATTGCCAATAATATCATTGAGAGTGAAATATGAAAGAACTCGTTGTTGTTGCCATTGGAGGCAACAGTATTATTAAAGACAATGCTAGCCAGTCTATCGCTCATCAAGAACAAGCAGTACAAGAGGTTGCCGCCCATATCAGCGATATGGTGGCTGAAGGGTATAATATTGTATTAACTCATGGTAACGGGCCACAAGTAGGGCTTGATTTACGTCGCGCTGAAATAGCGCATGTGCAAGAAGGTTTACCGTTAACGCCCTTAGCCAACTGTGTTGCAGATACACAAGGCGGGATTGGTTATTTAATACAGCAAGCGTTAACGAATAAGCTTCGTGTTCAACAAAATAAGCAAGCTATTACCCTTATTACACAAGTTGAAGTAGATAAAAATGACCCCAATTTTGCTTCTCCAACAAAACCTATTGGTGCATTTTTCTCTGAGCAAGAGAGGGTGCAATTAAAGCAAGAAAATCCTCAATGGCATTTTGTTGAAGATTCTGGTCGTGGTTATCGCCGTGTTGTTGCTTCGCCAATTCCACAACATGTGATTGAATCTAAAGCAATTAAGTCACTATCAGAATGTGGTTATGTCGTGATTGCTGTGGGGGGTGGTGGTATACCCGTTATCAAAAATGAAGATGGTAATTACCAAAGTGTTGATGCGGTTATTGATAAAGATCTGTCATCAACATTGCTCGCAAAAGAATTACATGCAGATATTCTTATCATTACCACAGGTGTTGAAAAAGTGTGTATTCATTTCGGCAAGCCAGAACAAAAAGCCTTAGGTGAAACGACGGTTGAAGAAATGACACAATATATGCATGAAGGTCATTTCCCACCAGGGAGTATGCTTCCTAAAATCGAAGCTAGCCTCTCATTTTTAGCCGCAGGTGGAAAAAGAGTGATTATCACAACACCAGAAAAATTAGCTTCAGCTTTAAAAGGTGAAACAGGAACGCATATCATTGCGTAATCATCTCCATCAGTAGTGTTCGATTATTTCATTGATAAGCGCCTTATTGTAAAAAGTAAGGCGCTTATTTTATGTAAGCCTGAACGATAGGGGGCTATTGAGTAGGATGATTAGCGGGATAGGCTTTTGCATAATGACGAGGATTTAATTGTGCAAATAATCCTATAGTGACAATCACTAAAATAGCATGAAATGCCCATGCATAAGTAAAGCTTCCATTCGGTTGGCGTAATAGCACAGCCACTAATGGACCAAAAGCGGCAATAATAAAACCCCCACCTTGCATTAATGCCGACAGTGCACCCGCTTGCGCTGGATCAGGAATATGATCCAGCGCGACAATCATCATCATGGAAAAACATCCACCTAAGCCACAGCCTAAGAAAATACTCCAAAGATAAGGCGCACTCATTGGGATCAGCATAATGGCACCAAAACCGATAAATTGGCTTATTAATGTTATCGTAAGCCAAAAACGCCTGTCGTGATTTTTAGATGCCAAGAAGGGAATGATTAATGCCGCTGAGGCCTGAAAAAGGGAAAGAATGGCAACCAGTGAGCCACTTTGTGCGCTTGGCATTCCTAAGGATTGGTAGAAAGGTGCCAACCATGTCACAACAGAGGCGTAACCTGCATTAACGCAACCAAAACCTAAAATAAGCAATCCTGTTCTGGGGCGCCAAATTAAGGTATTTAGTGATATTTTATTAGCAGAGGCTACGCTATTTTGAATTGAAAAAAGAATAGCAATAAATGCAAATCCAGCAGGAAGAGCAAACCATGCTAAAGCACTTTGCCAATGTCCATTATTCGCAGTAAGAAGTGGGGATAGTTGTGCTCCAAGTGCGCCTCCACCCATTAACATTGCGGAATATAACCCCATCATGATAGGTGTTCGAGTTCCAAACCACCCTTTAATAATGCCAGGGAATACCGCTTGAATATAGGCGACACTCAAACCGCAAAAAAGAGCCGTCAGTAATAGTTGATTACCATCAGAAACATAAGCCCGAGAAAATGAGCCGATAAGAAGCATCAACATTGCGACTAAAAGCCCTTTACGCACTTGAATATAAGGCTGTAAGAAAGGAACGATTAATGCGCCTATTCCCATTAAAAGCATGGGTAATAGCGTGAGTAACGAGACTTGGCTATAACTCATTCCTGTTGAAAGAATAATATTGTCAATAACTGGACCGGGGCTGGTTAAGAAAGGGCGTAAATTTATCCCAACTAGAATAATAGTGAGGACAATCTGCCAGGTTTTTTTTCTTGGTAAGGCAGTCATTGTAATTCCCTGATAAACATAGATATTGTCTATTATATAGACAATGCCGGTATACACAAATGACAGATATTCTATTTATAGAATATCATCTGGATAATAATCTTATTATTATCGATTCACTTGGTTAATCGCCTACCTATTTAAGCCGTATAGCTGAGTTTCCACTGTTTAATTAGGCTGTTAGGGTTAATTAATGTGAATTCATAGTGTTCAAAATGAGAAAGCACTTTTTTAAATTCAACCGTTGCTTTATCTAAATCCCATGATTCAGGGAAATAAAAACCATCAAAAGAAATATTTTCTAATCTTGCAATAAATTGATGGATAAATTCATCAAAGCCAGCGTAAGTCAGTGCGATTTTACCTGTCCAATCAATATTGAAAGTATGATTGGGTTGGCGTTGGAAGGTGATTTGATGATTTGTACACTCATCATGCCCTAATAAATAAAGACTAAAAGCAGGAATGTTTGCGCTTTCTTCTTCATCTTCATCATCGATTTCACTATGGATCTGAGGGACAACATCAACATTAAATTGATGCGTCATAAAATTATCAAAATCGAACGGTGTATTTCCTGTACTGAGTAAAATACCTTGGTCGTCAGACCAATAAGTTGAGGAGAGTGTACAGCAGTGATAATTATCCCAAACGATGTGATCTTGCCAGTGTGCAAGGCTGGTATATTCTTGTTGCTCATCCGACTCTTCTTCATCTATATCAGCACAATAATCTTCACCCTCGCTTAAATAATAGTCGGCACTTCTAAGGTGAAGATCAAACCAAAGTTGCCCATTTTTATCTAATCGACCAGACCAGACAAACTCTTTGATTGTATGAGGTTTAGGGTAAGCACTATCAATAAAAGTAATGGTATGAGGAGGTGTTGTCATTATTTATCGTCTTGTTGGTATCGCATTTTGATCACGTAACTAGCGTGATCAAAATTGGCTGGATTATGATAAAAGTAAGGTAAAGATAAAATACCATAAATTGAGCGACAAAATGGCAATCAAATCCGTGAAAATAGAATGTTAACGGCATTAAACCAGTGACGACCAATAGCTTTATCTCTGTTAAATCGAGGAGAAGGTAAGGGATTGCCATTTATCGATACAGCTTTCCTCAAGATTATATGTAATCCATTTAGAACGGGTTACCACCAAAATAAAAAATCCCCTCATAAAGAGGGGGAAATTTTCAGAGGCATAATGCGTTGTTGTTATTGTTTTTGTTCTCTAATAAACAGAGAAATCATAAAGAAGAGGGCGACGAATACGATAATGAGGTTAAAACCAACAGAAACATTATAGCTTTCTGAAACCTGACCGATTAATGAACCCGCTAAGGCGCCACCCAACCCTGAAGCAACATAAATAAGCCCCATCACTGAGCCACTTTTGCTGGTTAATTTTGTTGCAACGGCTGCGGCGGTTGGAAATAGAACCGATAATGCAAAACCAAACACCATAAACAGATAAACAATATCTTGCACAAAAATACGGCTAACAATTATTGCCACTAAAGAGAACAGTGAAAATAGAATTAAGGTTTTGCGATCACCTAATGCGAGGTTAATAAAGCCACCAATAAAGCGACCGATAGTGAATAAGAAAGCAAAGCTTGAAATAACATAAGCGGCAGTTTCTGCTTTCTGGGCATTGGTCATATTACCAATATCCATCGAGGTATAGAAAATAGGGAAGAAGTTTAAGAACGCAGCTTCGGCTGCAACATATAAAGTGATAAATAAAATAACCAGTAACAGTGATTTTTGTGTCAGTAACTCTAAAAAGTCACTGAATTTCATATCGACTTGTGCACTATTTTCTATTTTTAAGGTACTTAATACTAAAATAATCACAGCAACAATAACGGCAACACCCACATAAAAAGTACGCCATGAAATAGAGTGTGAGAATAGGTATTGTAAAATAAGCGGGGTGACAATCATCCCTACACCAAACATAGCGTTAGAGACGTTAAACATCATTCCCGCTTTCTCTTTATAGAAAGTTGGAATAACAGTCACGATAGAAACAAGCATCGAACCAATACCTAAACCAATCACCAGATAAAAGCCAAAGAATAGCATCACATTGAAAGCAAGGCTGGTTCCTGTTAAACCAACAGCCATCATTAATGAGCCAATAAACATCATGACTTTTAACCCTTTTTTATCGGTAAAATAGCCCGTTAATAAACTGGCGACTAAAAAGCCGATTTGGAAAAAGGTAATTAATGAGCCGACTTGGCTCATATTTAATGAAATATCATGTTGAACTTGTTCGAGAATAAGACCTTTTGTATTTTGAATGCCACCGAGTAAAAACATCGTGACAAACAGAAGGAAAAAAACTTTCCATTTTTGTTGTTTAGCCATAATTTGATCCTGATTTTCCGCGGTGTATTATTCTTTAATTGTGTTGTTGTTATGATTATTATTAGGTGTATGGTGTTCACCAATCGCATCAAATAATTCTTGAGTTGCCCATCCGTAGCAGTAATAAAGCAGAGAATCACATGCGCTTTTTTCTGCAGCAATAACCGCTTCAATTAATTGAGAAGCTGGTAAATTCCACATTTGAATACCGCTATAAATAAAGGTATTTGGCTGCGAAAGCTGGCGAACTTTATTATTTTGTTCTGCAACAAAGTGGATAGGGAAGCCTTGCTGTTTAAAGGTTTCATATGAAATATCATAAGGTAGTTCAAATAGACGTTTAAACGCAGTAAATGCACGCTCTTGGCTTTCACTATCATGAGCAAAATGATTAATTAACCCTTGAACATCCGCTCCACCTCCTAATTTATGATAAGGGAAATGTTTGAGTGTTGAAGAATAACGTGTTAATTCATGATAGTTCTGACCTAAAATCCAACTATAAGCGGGTGGCCATAAATCGAGCCATAACGTAATTCCACCTGCAGTGTGTTTGGCATCAGACAGTAATCGCTCAACCAATTGAGTCACACTTTGTTGACGAAATAGTTGCCATGCTTTTAATAGCGGTTCTTCTTTTAATGCAGTCACTGGCGTTTCGAAATCACCTTGTTTTAATAAATCAGCTAATGCAGCAAGGCGACTTTTGATTTGTTCAACGGCTAAACCTTGTTGCACCATTTTCTTTTCACAGTGAGGGCAAAAGCAGGTAAATAGCCCTGCTGGATTCACTTCTTTACCTGCCCAATCAGGGAAACGAATTCGGTCAATTAAAAAGGTGTCATACCCGTAGTTTTGTTTTAATGCTGTGAATGTCTTTTGCCATAATTGCGCAACATCAGGGGCATTAGGGCAGAGCCAATGCGCTTGTGGACGACCTTTAAAATCGACAACCTGATTGTTTTCCACATCACCGACAAAGTCGCCATTAAGAATATTTGCCCATGGAATGACTTTATATTTACCACCATCTGTTGCTTTTTTTATCGTCATTAGCGGATCTGCACCCGCTAAAATAGTGGGATCAACTCGTTGGCTCAGACGAGGAAAATCAGTATGAGTATGGATATGTAGTGTACCTGTTCCCATAACCACATTATGAATAGGGTTATGGGGTAGATCGCCAATAGGGTAAGGATTTCGTTCAAAAATAGTATTAATTTCGACAAATAGATGCTCAACATGCTTCATACCATCAAGGCATTGAAGAATAGCGGGCATGCCTTCATCTAAAATATCATGTGGGTGAAGATGTATTCCTGCCATGAGTCGCTCCCATCTCGTTTAAAGATTTTTTTATTAGGGTTATCTCAATTGGATCTCGGGCATAAATTGAATTGATGGATAAGCCGTGGCTAAGGCGAGAATAGCAATGCCATAAAGCGGGCCTTTTTCCCATAATTCAGAAAGCTCGATATTCACTTTGGTGTTAGCAAATAAATGTCTATCTAGATTTGCCTGAACACGCGGTAAAAAGGTGTCAGCAGAACGGGTGATCCCGCCTGTTAATACCACTTTTTCCAGATTTGCAATGGCGACTAGATTCATAATGCCGATAGCAAGATAATCTGCCATTTCTTCTACTAAGGATTGAGCAAGCGGATCGCCTTGTTGTGAGGCTTGAATAATTTCAATCGCACTAAGATTTTCCCCTCGTAAGCTCGCCATACGCTCACTTAAGCCTGAGCCGGAGCAGAAACTCTCAAAGCATCCTTTATTGCGCCAATTACGAAAAAGATGATCACGAGCAAACATCATATAGCCGATTTCACCTGCGGCATTGTTTGCGCCGCGGATCACTTTTCCATCCATCAGCAAGGCGGAGCCTAATCCTGTGCCGATACCAATCAACGCACAACTGTGTGTATGACGGCAACGGCCTTTCCACATTTCACCCACAAGTGCTGCACGAATATCATTTTCGAGTACAACGGGTACATTGAGTTTTTCTGTAAGCTGTTGTGCTAAAGGTAAGTTATCCCAGTGAGGTAAGTTAGGGGAGCCTTCTAGCACAACACCATTTTTGATATCGATGATCCCTGGTGTGGCGACACCGATAACATTGATCTTTTTACGGTCTACGCCGCTTTTTTCGATCACATTTTCAATACTTTGAGCAAATTGTGTAATAAAGTACTCACGATCGTCAGTATCAAAGGTAGGTTCTTGATATTCATACAACAGTTCGGCATCTAAATTAAAAACCGCATAAGCTATCTTGGTTCCACCTAAATCAATGCTGACACCTAAACTGTGTTGAGGATCGAAGTTAACTAAAATCCCTTTTCTGCCTTGTCCTGCTGGCGAACTGACACCGCTTTCATAGACGATTTTTTCTTCAAGGAGATCGTTAATAATTTCAGACACCGTCGCTTTTGTAATTCCGCTAATTTTGGCTATCTGAGCCCGTGACAAAGGACCTTGATGACGAATGACATTTAATACAAGCGAGGCATTCATTTGCCGTAATGTATTGGGTACGTTCGGTGTCACGTTACTACTCCATTTGTTTAGAAACAAAACTAAAAGATGTTTTTTTTATATAAAATCGTCTGTGATTGATAGTTATGCACCGTTTTATTTACTTTGTAAAGTGTAAATCAACTAATTAGTTTAGAAACCATCCTAAATGAGTATGTGATCACAATTTGATGCGTTTGATTTGTACAATGTGATCCTCTCAAAGATCTTCAATGTATATATTTATTGCACATATTCTTAACGCAATAAAACGGCTAGAATTAAATCAATATCGATTAAAGAGAAGATCAGAATGAAAAAAGGAATGTTATTAAAGGGGCTAATAGGAATGCTATTGCTCTTTCCACTGTATTCACAAGCGATAACGTTGAGTAATTATCTTAAAGTTAAACAATTACTTACCAAAGATAACCCTGCTAATAAACAATTAGAGTCCGTGACACAAGCTTATCTTAATGGTATTGCGAATGGATTTAATTTTTATGCTGTTGCGGTAAAAATTGAGAATCAAAATAACGATGATTTTCGTCCTCTTTATTGTCCACCGCCTAAAATAGAACAAAATGGAGATTTTATGGTTAAGCATATTGATGCTTATTTAGATAAAAATCCCATTGTTAAACAGAAACAAAAAGATACACCTATAGAATTGATTTATATTCTTGCATTAAAAGAGGCTTATCCTTGCGATAAGTAGAAAGAAAAATAGCCACAGTCCCTGTGGCTAAAATGATTTGGTGTGCTCTTTTCTTGTTATTTACTTCAGGTTGCCTCTCTCATAAGCTCCTTGATGGAAGACACTCAAGCGGTCGCAGCTTCAACTTGTTTTACAGGAACAAGATGACAACAATCGCTTTCACCGGTGTTTTCAAAAGTTGATAAACGGGTGATCAAGAGTGAATTCATGTCTGTTAATAATCCCTCGGTTTGTAGTTTTTGCATGATGCTTTCATCACAGTCATTATTATTTTGACGTTGATAAGCCACAGGCGTTACACCACGTAATACCGTCAATTGACCTGCAAGTGCGGGATTATCGGTTAATGCATAGACGTTGTTGTTTGGCATAAAGCGTGACAATAAGGTCACTGATTTGCCATTTTCTGTTAATGCCGCAACACTTAAATGCTTGTCGTCATGGAAAGCGGTTGTCGCGGCGGCTAGCGCAATCCAACGTCCTGTTTGTGAATAGTAAGACGGTGTTTGCCATGGATTTTCTGCGTTTGCTGCAAAAGAGCGCTCAGCACCTTCAGCAACGCGAGCCATTGCACTAACGGCTTCCACGGGGTATTTTCCTGCCGCTGTTTCCGCTGAAAGCATCACAGCATCTGTTCCATCACCAACAGCATTCGCAATATCCATCACTTCTGCACGTGTTGGCATTGGGCTTTCAATCATTGATTCCATCATTTGGGTTGCGGTGATCACAGGGCAACCTAATGCGCGACAGCGTGCAATCAGTTGTTTTTGTGCGCCTGGTAAGCTGGCATCACCGATTTCTACCGCTAAATCGCCTCGCGCTACCATAATGACATCAGAGGCTTTAATAATGTCGTCCATGTTTTCTTCACAAGAAACCACTTCCGCACGTTCAACTTTAGCAACGATTTTGGCGTGGCTTCCTGCAGCAATGACTAAGCTTCGTGCATATTCAATATCCGCACCATTACGTGGGAATGAAACGGCAATATAATCTGCTTTGATGGCTGCTGCTGTGTGTATATCTTGCTTGTCTTTATCGGTTAATGCAGGTGCAGATAAACCACCACCGAGTAAGTTAATGCCTTTACGGTTAGAGAGTTTTCCACCTACAGTGACTTTGGTTTCGATTTTATTATTGTTTACAGCACTGACTTGTAATTGAATATTACCGTCGTCCAGTAACAGAATATTCCCTGGTGTAACTTCTTGAACAAGTTGAGGATAATCCAAGCCAACTTGTTGCTCATCCCCTAATGTTGGATCAAGATCTGCATTTAGGATAAAGCTATCGCCTTGCGTTAATTGAACAGAATCATTCTTAAAGTTAGCGATACGAATTTTCGGGCCTTGAAGGTCAGCTAAGATCCCGATAAATACACGATGTTTTTCTGCGACCTGACGGATAGTTGCGGCTGTAGCCTGATGCTGTTCGCTAGTACCATGTGAAAAGTTTAAACGAAATACGTTAGCACCTGCCAAAATCAGTTTTTCGATCATCTGTTCTGTGCAGCTAGCTGGGCCAAGAGTCGCAACAATTTTTGTCTTACGCATAATGACATTCTCTTTTTAAAGAGGGATACCCAACGGTATCCCTTGATGACAACTTAATTAATTCATTAATCCATGGTCACTTTTTTCGCATTCCAGACTAGCGTCGCTAAAATCATGGAGGCGATGGCAGAACCAATCCAGAAGTACTGTACTGTGGTGAAGTCGTAGTGAGTGATATCACCAACTTGAGTAACTTTAATCAGTGATGCTGAAATTAACTCTTGCGCAGATGCGGCAATGTAAGCAAACAGTCCGATAAAGCCTTTTACTGCACCTACTGCGTTTTTCGGCATTAAGTCACAAGCGGTTAAGCCCGCTAAGAACACAACCAGACCCCCCATTGCAAAACCAACCATACTTAATGCAACCGCATCCATTACACGGCTTTGAGGACCCCAGAACATCAGTGCGAAACCAGCGATGTTAGCCAGACCATAAATCAGTGTAGGAATATGACGGTTAGCGTTAAACAGTTTGTCTGAAGCCATACCCGCTAAGATTGCACCAAAGAAACCGGCAATAGGGTAAGTTGACATCGCAAAACCCGCATCAATCAGTGAGTAGCCTTTTGAACCTTGCAGGTAAAGAACGGCCCATGAGCTGATTGCGTAGCGAGAGATATACATAGCTGCACAAGCTGCTGCAATGATCCACACTGTTGGTTGTTTTAATATGAATAATTGAGCGCGACGTGTTTCTTTCGGGTCACTTGATTTAACGGCTTCTGACTCTTCGCCATACGCGGTTGCTGGATCAGGTAAGCCATAAGTACGAGGACGGTCTTTTAAAATCATCAGTAAGATGATACCCGCAGCAATACCTGCGATACCTGCACCGATGAAACCTGCACGCCAGCCGAAGAAACTCACGATGGTTGCAGTCAAGATCCACGTAATTGCTTCACCGATGTTACGCGAGCCACCCCAGATGGAATAAACGGTACCGCGCTGTTTTGGTGAGAACCATTGGAAGATAGAGACACAAGAAGGTGCTGAACCGACAGATTGGAACCAACCGTTAATACCCCATAACAGGATAAAGAACAGGCTCGCCGTTGACATTCCCATGAAGATACAAACAAAGGAAGAGGCAATTAACGAGATGGACATAAAGCGTCCAATGTTGGCATAATCTGACAAGAAGCCGTTAGAGAACTTACCAAATGCGTAGGTAAAGAAGAACGCAGAACCCATTAAACCGAGTTCAGCGGTGGTTACGATACCTGCATCCAGCATAGGTTTTTTCACCACACCGAGTGCCATACGAACCACATAGAACATGGCATAACCAAGAACAAGACCAAAGAAGACCTGCCATTGGTGCTTTTTATATATTGCGCGGATCTTTTCACTTGACGCTTCTATTAGCGGCAGATCCTTTCTGGTTTTAAAGAAACTTAGCATAGAGATGACTCCGAATATTATTCATGTCTGAAGCTGATTTTGGTTTTCAGAGCTGATGCTATTCATTTAGGTCATCTTGGTGCAAAAGAGGGAATTTGAGTCATCGATGACACATTCTGCTGAATCGGTGAGTCAAATTTGTAACATCGCTATTAGGTGTTGGTTTAAAAATGAGTGAAGATATCGTCGTATCATTGTTGTAAATGGGTCATTAAGGACTCATTAGCTCAAAATAATAAATATTGCTAAATATCAGAAGTTTGAAGTTCGACACATTTTTATGTTTATTCAAAACAAAACCAGGGGTATGTCATGAGAATAAAAATAACACTGAGCCTCGTCTGTTTATTGTTTAGTTGGCTGTTTATCACACCTGTGCGTAGTGATGAGCAGCCACTTGTTATACTGACGACACTTTCAGATACACCAATGCGACCACTTACAGAAGCCTTTAGCGCGCGTTATCCCGATACTAAGGTGCAAGTGGTTTATCGTCGTGTCGCGATTGCGACACGGATGATGAAACAATATCCCACACAGCCAGTTGATATTGTCATGTCGTCATCGGCTAACTTTTTCCATCATCTAGATAGAGAAGGGTTATTAGCGCGATTACCTGTGAATTACGAAACGCCAAAATGGTTAACACGTCATAGTGATATCTTAAACGATAAGATAACCACGGTTGGTTATTCCGGTATTGGTATTATGAGTAATACGCAATACCTACAAAAACTCGGTATTCCCGCACCTAAAAGCTGGGTTGATTTAAGTGATCCGATTTACCAAGGGCACTTAACCATGACCACTCCGGCAAACTCCGGCACGATGCAATTGATGGTGGAAAATGTGCTACAAGAGTATGGCTGGGAGCGTGGATGGCAGATCTTACTCGAAACCAGTGGTAATCTTTCCTCTATTTCGGCACGGAGTTCACGTGTTAGTGATGCTATCGCCAGAGGTATTGTAGGGGCTGGACCAATTATTGATAACTACGCTTTTAACCATCAAAAGCGATTTGATTTTGTCGAGTTTAGCTATTTTGATAAGTCGATTATTTTACCGGCTTATGTCGCCATTGTTGCCGAAAGCAGTAAAAGAGACACTGCAGCCAAATTTATTGCCTTTCTTTTATCAGATGAAGGGCAAGAAATTATCTATAAAAGTGATATGGCAAAGATCCCATTAAGCAAAGAGATCTTACGTAATAACGATGAACTTGCTAATAACACGGAATTTATTTTAAACAGCAATGAGGCTTATCGCCGTAGTGAAGTTGTTAATGCATTATTTGATCAAATGATCACCCATAATTTTCCTTTAATGCGCCAAGTTTGGAATGATATCCACGAAGCAGAAAAGCAGGAAAATAAAACGCCAGAACGTGTATCTGCGATCAGTAAAGCACGAAAAATAGCAAGTTCAGTACTGATTAGCGAAAAAGAGGCTAATTCACCGACATTACAAGCATTATTTATGAAAGAAGCCGATCAGCGAGAATACTCTGATCAAGCATTAGCGGTGTTATATCAATGGCGTACATTAGAAGCTGAAAAGCTTGAACAAGCACTGGTTTTATTGAAAGAGACAAAATCACCCTAACCGCCTTGTGGTTCAAATATACAGCAGGAAGCGCTGTTTTTATGAAAGGTATTACGGATGAAATTATTAGTGCCTAAACAATTTGGCAAACTAGGTAGACGCTTGTATATGGCGTTTATCTTTAGTTCTTTACTCACCTTATTGATTGGTGTGGTGATCTTTTTTATGTGGGGAAAACTGGCGACACAAATTAATGCGTCAGTGGGAGGATCTCTACCGATGTTAACCACCAGCTATAATATGGAACGTTATAGCACCAATTTACAAATGCTATTAAAAGAGCGAGAGCAGACACAGAGAAAATCAGTTTCAGAGCAACAGCAGCAGGAAATTCATCAGTTACTCGATAATTTGCGTGAGTTTCCTATTGAGCAAAAACCACAGCGTGCTTTTTATACTCAACTTGTTGATGAGCTATCGGCGCTTATTAATCAACAGGATGTGTTGCTGGATAAGCGACGTGAATTAGAGAACCGTCTTGCTCAATTATTGGGGCAATTGGCATGGATGCATGACGCTGTTGGTGAAGATATTAAACCGCTACTGAATGAAATTGAGTGGCATGTTAGCCAAATGATCAATGAGAAAAATGTACAGGAAAATAGCTTACAGTTATTATTAGAATCAACACTGTTACAGGAATTATTCACTACAGAAAATGAGTTAATTAGTTTAGTTGAAGAAATTGCTCACCAACGTTATAGCCGTGATATTGATGTCGCTTTTCATTATATCAGTGTTAAGATTGACGAAATCATCGCGTTAAATCAGAAGCTAAAAAGCTATCCCTCAACGATTGCTCACCGCCAGATATTACAAGAGATTATTGCTATTACTCGCTATGATGGTGATATCTATCAAACATTGATTGATGATGTGGATAACGAGAAAAAGCTCAAAGCATTAACTCCTGAACTGAATGAAAAATTATCACAATTTGATAGTGCTGTAAGAGGTAATGTTTTTGCTACCAGTGAAGCACTAAATAAGCTTAATGATAATACCCGTAAGCTAATGGCAACGGGGAAAATCGTTATTGTTGTCATCATTATTGCATCACTTTTGCTGAGTATTATTGTGATGAAAATCTTGATTGATAGACGACTTATCGCA
Source organism: Proteus cibi (assembly GCF_003144405.1). GTDB lineage: Bacteria > Pseudomonadota > Gammaproteobacteria > Enterobacterales > Enterobacteriaceae > Proteus > Proteus cibi. The sequence goes on along the minus strand of NZ_PENW01000025.1, from coordinate 66,128 downwards.
AGATTAAATAAACTCAGTGATGACTTAGCGCATGTTGCCAAAGGCCATTTAACAGAGCCTGTACTGATTGAAGGGCAAGATGAAATTGGCCTATTAAGTCGGCGGCTTCGCCGATTTTGGCGTCAAATGAAAGAAGTTGAAGCGAGTAATGCGTTAAATCTTATTAATAACACTGATGCAAGTTTAATTACCTGTCACCATGATGGCAGAATGGAAACCGTTAACCCAAGTGCAGCAACGTTATTAGGCACAGGAAAAGAGCAAAGCAATAAGCCACTCTGGCTACTGTTTAGTGGTGAGGCGAGCACAATGCTTAAAGCGCAATTTAGCTCAACGAGCCAGCTTTATCGCTTAGGGCAAAGTGAATGTACTATTCGAATGGTAAAAATGGGGGAGCCTCATTTCTTACAATTTAATATTCGAGAATATCCGCATAAAGATGAACACAAATACATTGTCACTATCACGGATATTACACGCCAAGAGTTAAGCCGATTAGAGCTTCAACGATTGGTGACATTAAAAACACAAGATTTGCAGGATAAAAACCAGCAATTAAATGAAGAGATGTTGCGCCGTGAACAGGCTCAAAAACATTTAATTCAGACACAAGAAGAGTTAGTACAAGCCGCTAAAATGGCAGTTGTAGGTCAGGCGATGACAAGCCTTGCACATGAGCTTAATCAACCACTCTCTGCAATCAACACCTATCTGTACAGTGCAAAACTGACCATACAGATGGGAAAATATGATCAACTACCTGATTCTATCGAACGTATTGAAAAACTGTGTGCACGAATGAATCGAATCATTACGGCATTACGTAATTTCTCACGCAAATCTTCGTCTGAAATTAGCTTTGTTTCAGCGCCATTAAAAGAGCTGGTAGATAGTGCGATGGTGCTGGTGGAGTCTCGCTCTAAACGAGAGCAGTGCATAATTACGAATAATATTCCTGATGAATTAACCATTTGTGCAGATCCAACACAAATTGAGCAAGTCTTGGTTAATTTGTTTGTTAATGCCATGGATGCCATTGCGGGTGGGGGTGAAAGTCAGATCACGATTGATCTTTTATCTGTTGATCCTAAACGAAAATTAGTGGCGATCGCCGACAGTGGAAAAGGATTCAATTCAGAGGTTTTACCAAAACTATTTATCCCATTTACAACCACAAAAGATGTGGGGCTTGGGTTAGGGTTATCTATTTGCCGTTCAATTATGCAACGGTTTGGTTATGAAATTTACTTGGCCTCTACATTAAAAGGTGGCGCCATGGTTGTTTTGGAGTTTACAGATGACACAATCACACATGCTTGATATCGATGTTTTATTAATTGATGACGATGAAGATATCCTTGAATCTTATCGTCATTTACTCAATCTTGCGGGAATGGTTGCCAGAGTAACCAACTCACCAGAAAAAGCATTAAGTCTTTTAACACCAGAATGGCAGGGTGCTGTTGTACTTGATATTTATATGCCAGCAATGAATGGCATGGAAGTATTAGAGCGCATTAAACAAATTGATGCTCGTATTCCCGTTATCATGATCACCGGGCATGGTGATATACCATTAGCCGTAGAAGCGGTAAAAAAAGGTGCTTATGATTTTATTGAAAAACCGATAAATCCCCCTGTTTTCTTAGAGTTAGTAACGAAGGCACATAAAGAGCGTCAATCCATTCTTTCCCTTAGAAATGCCGTAATAAGCACGACACAAGAGCGATTAGTGGGAGACAGTGCGCAAATCACTGCGATCAGAGAACAAGTACAACAACTTGCTGATATCGATAAAGATTTAATGATAGAAGGTGAGATGGGAACGGGGCGTCATCTGCTTGCTCAACTCTTGCATGAATTAAGCCCGCACAGTGATAAAGCGATCCAAACCGTCGATTGTCAGAATTTATCTGATATCAAACCTGTTATTGCTCAAATTGAAGCGGATGAAGTAGGGACACTGATTTTACGTTCTCCTTATGATTTATCATCAGAAGCACAACGCTGGCTAAGTTCTTATCTGCTCGATATGGAACGCCAAGGAAAGCGCAATTTTAGAACGATTGCGATCTTAGAAAATAATACCCAGCAACTGGTCACAGAAGGGCGATTAATTCCTGAATTCTATTACTATTTTTCACAAATCACCTTTTCACTGCCCCCATTAAGTGCAAGACGCCCAGATATTATTCCGTTATTTAGAGCTTTTTTACGACAAAGTGCACAGCGACTCGGTATTGCAGTACCCAAGATTGATCGTAATTACCTCGATATTTTAAAGCGCTACGATTGGCCGGGGAATATTCGTGAGTTACGAAATGTTGCCGAACTCTATGCGGTAGGCATTGTGAAAATGGTGGATAGTGAACAACATCGAGCCATTATTCCACCAGAAGGTCCTTTGGATAACTTAGTTGATGAATATGAGCGTCGATTAATTGAAGATGCATTATATTTATTTGCAGGGCGTGTAAGTGACGTTGCGGATTACTTGGGTATTCCTCGTAAGAAGCTCTATTTACGAATGAAAAAACACGATCTTGATAAAGACAGCTATAAACCCAAAGTTTAATTTACGTGCTATTGAATACCAAAGAAGCGCCAGACTGGCGCTCTTAACGGTTTTTTAAGTCACAGCATTTGAACTATCTTGCTGCTAAAGTCACAAAATCACCAGACCATTTACTGGTAAATTCAAGACGTAATGTCCCTTGCCATAAGCCTTCAGCTAAGGATATTGTTGGTTGTGCTCCAGTGATAACATTAAATAAAAAAGCACTTTGAAGGTTTTTTAGCTCACTTTTTTCTGATGCTTTATTTTCAACCACCAGCCCTTTGTTTATTCCTTTTGGGTTATCGAGAATAACGGTTTCTTGATAGCTTGATAGTGTTTTGCCGTTCCAGTCTGTTTTTATCGTTAACACTGAATTATCAGCAGAATTTCTTAGTTCATTACTGATGACTTTTGAAGTCAGTTTAAAATCAGTAGCACCTTCGATATCTTTAACGGTGATATTGAAAGCGCCATTTTGCTGATCAAAATGATCATGCTCTGTCAATTCAAAATGCAGTGCATTTAACGGTGTTACGCCTAATTCACTTTGTGGTTTTTTTACGGCTGTGGCATGCCAATTTGCCACGGTTTGTATTGAGGTTGTGCTGTTTGCATAAGTTGCCGTTGTGGTAAAAGAGGCAAGTAATAAACCAAATAATAAACGGTTTTTTTTCATTGTTTATTCCTACATTATTAAATGACGACTAATAGCAATATCGGCTGAAAATTCTTTTTCATGAGTCAATAAAGAATATTGAGAGACTTTTAAAAAGAGTAATCATTAGAAAAACGATTAAATAAATAGAGAAAATATTTTATTTAAAATACTTGGGAAAAGTAGGAATAAAATGTAATAAAGTTAATTTTAGTATTAATAACATAAAGCTATTTATTATCAATGAATTATAAAGATGAAATGGTCTTTTTATTTTGATTAATTAAATGGGTAACGCTGTAAATATGACAGAATATAAATTAAGTTAATTAATTATGTATTTATAAAAATTATATATTTAGCAATATTACATTTAGTTTCATTTAGAATTAGGGGGGCAATAGGTGATATGAGACTAAAGAATTAATATTTGTGATAGGGATAACAGTAATCATTACTACAATATTATACTGTATGTACGTACAGTTATTTTGTTGTATGAATAGAAAGCAGTAAGTCAAAAGTAATAATGAGTTGTTATAAGTAAGACACATGAAGTGTCTCTTTAATTAAAGATAAGGATATTAAAATGAAAAACGTTGATTTTACTAAAAGTGCTTATATATTTGATAGTACAAATATTTTTTTATCTAATGATAATGCTAGATTAACGGCAATAGGCACAGATGATGCTCCTGCACATGTTTATTCACAAAGTAACAATGCTAAAATTGTTAGTTTTGAAGATGGGGTAAGGTTATATGGCGATGCCAGTGAAACTATTTACGAAAACCCACTTGAATTCAAACCTGCCATAAACAATACATTTGTTACTTTAGGTGAAAATGCAACAATTTGCCCAGGAAATAAATCAGTCAATTGTGCTTTGGGTAATAGCTCAACATTCTATACTGGGTATGAATTATTGAACCCGCAAAGTTTAGTTAATGAAACGAATTCTTATGATAGTTATCAATTTTTAGAAGATACCGTGTGTTTTGCATCAGGAGAAAATGCCGTTATTTATACGGCATATTATGATTATTGTGTTGTTAATACTCAATTGATATCTACGGGTAAGAATGCAAGTATAAATGATGAATCACCTGCATCCAATAATATTATAGTATCAACCGGTAATGGAGCATCAATAAGTTCAAATGGCTGTCGAGTGCTATTTTCTACGGGAGATGACGTTTCTGCTGATATTAAAAATAACGCATTGAGTTCCGAAGCGATGGATCTTGTTGAGCATCAAACGGTCATCAGTTTAGGTAAAACGAGTCATATTTCAACGGATAATAAATCTTCTGTGATTGTACAAGAGGATGCTCAATGGATTAAAGTGGGTATTAACAGTATGTTAGGCATTATGACAATGACGAATAATCGCCCTAATATGTTACTATTTTTTACTCAGGATGAAGAGGGTGAATATCCGGAAAATATCTCTGAGAGCCAAAAAATCAGTTATGAGAATTACTACCGTTTAAATGAAAACAAAGAATTAGTGACGGTCAGCGCTCCTAACCATAACTCATAATCCCCTTATTCTCTAATATCAAAAAAGGTCACCTAAATGTGACCTTTTTTATAATAACGGGCTGCAAAGTTAACTAATCTTGAATGCAGTTATTCTTTAATCCAATATAACGATTAAAGGCAATAATAAACTGTTTATGTTCTTGCGTTAACCAAGGGTGTTGATAACTTTCACCGGGTAACAGTTGTAATATTTTGGCATTTTCTTCGTCAGAATCGCATTTGTCATTTAACAGTAAGCGAAAATAAGTATTGCCTGTGTTTTTGATGGTACCCGCAATATTATTATGATCATAAGCGAATTTCATTTCGCGTGGGCGTATCACCATGACGGTATTTAATCCCACAGTAGGAACGACTAAAGGCTGTTTGGTATTTTCATTGTAAGGCACTAGATTAACGGGCGTTTCTTCAATAATAATACGGTAATAACGCTCTTTATCGTCTTTGGCACCTTTATAAAATAATTTAAAAAACTCATGTTCATTCGGTAATAATACTTTTTGCAACGGTGTATAAAGTATTTCACCATCTTCTATCGGGAGTTGTTTTTCCTCTTTTTCTTTTCCGCCCGGCTTTTCGATTTTATAAACATGAATTTTATAAAGATTCGTTCGGTCTGTATTATTAAGATAAGTGCGAGAGAAAAAGGTTTTATCAGATTCAAGAGTAAACACTTCAGAGCCCACATAAAGAGCATGGGCTGAAAATGTTAATGCCAAAAACGTTAACGCACTGATAATCTTCAATATTTTTTTCATTCTATCTCTTTAAATGACTTTATTTAATCATCAGTAATAAACAACACCATAATACCGTTAATCTAAATTGCATAATGTAGGAGCAAAAATAAAGCGGGGATAAACTCTCGATATATACCCGCCAACGTTATCGATTTTGTTTAATGAATATCTGTGCCAGACCATTCAGCAAAGACATTAACATAGCCACTCGCTTCTACTACGCCAATCCAATCTTCACCTTCTAATGAAAACAGTGAAGTGCCTTCATTCATTGGGAATGTCAGTTGTAAATCAGTACGGTAAAAGTAGCCCTCTAGCTGATATGGGTAAGGCCATGTCGTTTGTGTCCATAAAGCTTCTTTAATGGAGATAGGCACATTATCGCAAGCAGTACGGGTTTTCACTTTTGAACCCGCTTCATTGGTATACGTTAGATAGGCTGAAAAAGGCACATTTATTTTTTTATCTTTTGAACTAAATAAACAGTATGGCTGCCCTCTAATCGTCGTTTGAGGACCTTCTACTGAAGCTGTAATTTTATCGGCTTGACGAAATGCACTGGTGGTAACGATATAGTCGAAAGTGAGTGGCGGCTCTTTATCGCCCACTTTCCCTTCTCTATGAGGATTGTTCACGAGTTCTTTAGAGACAATACTAATGCCATAGTCGCGAGGTTTTATAATAATCGTATTAGACGGCGTAAATTCATAAAAGCCAGATTGTGGTGCAACGGTTTTATTATCGAAACCAAAAGTAAATAATTGCTGACTTTTAGATAAATCAATTTTACGAGTAATGAGTTCTTTTAGAAATGTTTGTGAAAAAAAGATATCAATTCCATTTTCTCCGGCAGACAAAATATTTGTAGCATAAGTTCTATCATCGTAATTATACCACTTGGTAAAGTTGCTTCCTTTGATTTTAATTGTGGCACTTTTAGGGGTAAAACCTAGCATTGGATCTATATTTAAACTAATACGAATTGTACTGATTAATGAGCCTTTTAGTTCAGATTCCACAAGACGACAACTTACCCCGGATACATTACCTATGGTTGTGACAGAACAAAATTTGGAGCCTAGACCCAATACGGCATTACCATTACTATCAACAAAAATTTCTTGTAATGCATTTGTAGAGATTAATTTTAAGTGCCCAACTTTTGTTAAATCGTAAATGGTTTTTTCTTCATTTTTAGGTTCAACATCGACACAACGTTGACCTCTTGATGGATCATAAAATTTATTTGTTGAACAAAAACGGTAATCTAAAGTTGTTTGAGTATTGACTGCCATTTGATCGAAAAATAAATATGCACTATTAGAAAAAATCCCTCTCGCATTATTCGATTGCCCATCACTATTGAAAGCCGGGATGTGATAAGCACCATCGGCGAGTATATATTCTGCGGCATTTAATGCAGTATCAGGGCAACCAGACATATCCCTTCGGCAACGGTTACCCGTAAAAGGTTCTCTAATGGGGGAATTTTCTAACCAAATATCACCATAATAATTTTTCCCCACTTTCCATGTGCCCATTCCCATATAGCCTAGGCTGGAGTGCTTTGCGACAAATTTCGCAAACTCATTTGCGCCAGTGAAGCGAGGGCTTAATTTTGATGTAGTAATAAAATATTCATTATCGATATTATTTTCGACAAAAAAGAATTCATTTTTGTCCGCGAATGAATGAGCAGAAAATAAAGATATAAAAATAAAGCCTAATTTTTTTAAATTTATCATAATATTAGGAACCTAATTTAAAGAGATCTTAATGCCGAATCGCTAAAGTAGTCTGCGGATCACAAATGACATCACCCACCCACAGCACACCGCGAGCTGATGACAAATCTAATTCAGCTTCACAAATTTGCTTATCATCTTGTTGCAATGAAATCACGGGATAACGTTTATCAACATCCATCGCAAATTGGCCTTGGTGGTCGGTTTGAGTGCGACCGATATGGTTGCGTACCTGCGCACTGGCTAACAGTGTGCCATCAGGTGCTTTCATGCGACCAAACACGGTCACCATCTGTTTTAATTCTGGTTGATGAACGGCAACGTTACCGGGATAAAGCACAACATTTTTCACTCGTCCTGAGGCGATATCAAAGCTGTCTTCACTGTTTTTATCATTCAGTAATTCAACTTTATAAGTACCGTAAGGAGAGAGCGGAATAAAATTATTCCCTCCCGATAAGACGAAACGCTGACCATTGACGTTGGCGGCAATTTGCCCTTCACCCTCAATACCTGTTTTCACAATCACCCCAGATGTTTCTTGTTTACCACTGGCAGAGAAATTCATATCACTGTAAGCCAGAGAGCCTCGTGCGGTTAAGGTCGTATTTAAACGGTCATTATTAGGGCGACTCATGGTTAACGTACCCGTGCTGTATTTGGTATCGAACATACCGTAGCCGCTAACAGAGAAATCGCTGTCAGTACCGTCTTTATCATGTAAAAGTGTTGATACGGATAAGCCTGCATGACTCATCGCTGAGTTTTCAAAGCTTTTCGATGCTGAAAGCTCCCCACGCACATTCCCATTGCTCGATGAGACACCCGCACTCAACCAAGTCGCTAACGGCAATGAGAAATCGAGAGTGATGTATTTTTCATTGGTGCTGTTTTGGTTATCGTAGTGATAACGCTGAATACCCGTGCGTAAACTCATTGAGCCATAACGCCCGTTATACAGTGACGTTGAATACTCAAAACTATTCGATTTGTTTTTATCACGTAGATCTTTGGTGTAAGAGTAGGTAAAGGAGCCGGCATGCTCCCAAAATTGGGTGAAGTTTAGCGTTGTACCCAACGCGTAGTTATCAGAGTCATACATAGGGAAATCATCTTTTATATTCCCTTTCTCTTTATTCACCCAAAGTGAACCAAGTCCTTTGGGTAATGAATAAGACGCCGTGATGATATTACGATCACTGCCATCGTTAGCAAAAAGCGATTGCCAACTGGTAGAGATATTTTCGCTAAGTTGTAAATTGGCATTCGTTTCAAGTACTGCTAAATCATCAAATGCATAGGTTGAGGCTTGTAAATTTAATCCTGAGAAAACCCCTAATGTGACCGTCCCAGCGCCCCCAACAAGCCATGTATTATCTGAGTTCGAGGTTCTATATTCATTATCTCTATTTTTAATACGTTTCTTATAATCAACATAGCCAGAGAATATTTCCCAACGAAACTCATTAAGTGTGGCACCGCGCATATTGAAGGTTTTATTTACAGTCTGGGTCTGTTTGGAGTGTGTTTTACCATCAATCACCACGTCAACTTCAACTTGATAAATACCAAAAGGTAACGGTGCCGTATCAACTTCAAAACTTCCCATTGGAAAACTTTGAATACTTAATAGTTTACCTTCACGATAAATACGCACTTCACCTGCACTGGGTAAGAAGACGGTAATTGGTGTCAGAGAAAGTTGCGAGTGATTAACTTTAGAAGATGAGTTGTTACCGTAAGTGATCCCGTAAACTTTACTGCTGTTAAGCGCCGACATTGATGCAATAGACTGTAAGTTCCATGTATTTAATAGACCAAAAGCTAAACGGTGACCATTAAAATCACGTTCAAACATGGCACGATAAAAGTCAACAGTTTGCTCCGTCGTTCCCAGTCCGTAGACTGTTGCACTTAGGTTTAGGTGGTTCTCAGCGAGGCTGATAACACTATCAACAGAAAAATAGCTGTTGGTATTATCTTTCTGGCTTTTTATTTGATTGTTATAAATGCCTAAATCGTAGGTGGTTACCGCTGATATATTTTTGACCGTTGAATCCCCGAGCATTTCAGTACGGGCTTGAACTTGAGTTGCAATGCCTGCTTCACTGACCTCCAGTGTCATAATAAAGGAATTTAAATCAAAGACTAAACTTGCATCCGGTGAAAGCGTGATTTTACCTTGTTGCTCAATAGGAGTGTCTTTTAATTCACTCAGTGACTCGATAATTTTTTCATTAATAGAAGCAACTTGTGGATCATCATTATCATTGGTCGGTGTGACTGAACTAATAACCAGCTGATTATCTTTTAGTACAACCAGCGCATCAGCAATTTTATGACGGTTTTGATCTTCTAACACGGATTGTTGAGATAAGTTGTAACGTAAATATACAGGGATAGTCATTCCCTCTGTTAATGCGGTAGCAAAAACACTAGGAATAATATAATTGCCTATTTTTAAATTAGCGGGTTGGCTATATACACTTTTTGATAAAAAGCATATCGCAATACCCAGCGCTACCGCAGATTTACGCACAATAGATCCTTATGAAATTAAAACTAATTTACAATAATAAAATCATCGTTATGCCAAACGCCGACAGTTGCTTTTTTACTTTGTACATCGACTTGTTTTAATTTGACGCCTAAACCTGGCATAACGTAATAACGCTCACTGCAACGATTATTTTCATTTTTGGTCACGGCATCAGGCATACAATCGCCCGTTGCAACGGTGCGGAATGCGCTATTTCCAGTGTTATAAACCACGCGTTTTTCTTTATCGAATCGGTAATTAAAATTCTCTTGTCGTGGTGCGACGACTAAAATCGTGCTTATCATGGCGGAAGTGGTTGCTGTAGCTGATTTTTTATTTTGCGTGGAACCCTCTTCGGAGACAGGATCATCACGCCACACAAGACGGTAATAACGTTCTTGGTTATCAGCAGGACCTTTATAATAAATTTTAAAATGTTCTTTGGTCTTTCCTGGCAAAATTAAATTAGCAGGAGAAATTAAGATTTCATTATTGGGGAGAGGGATCACTTTTCCGTTATCTAATGGGGAGGTGATCCGCTCAATGGATAAACTCACTAAACGAGCCTGATCAACATTATTTTCAATTTCTTTAGCGAGAATAGTTTGATCTGATGCCATCATTTCTGTAATGGGACCTACGTGAATGGCTGTAGCAAAATGGCTATAAAGAAATAAAGGGCTTAAACAAGCCAGTATTATTTTTTTCATCACAGATCCTTGAGGGAGAGCGAATATTCGCTCATCCCTTATTGCATAAACAAAGTATGTTTTAAGATGGGCGAATCTATTATTGGAAGTTGCCTTCCCAAGTTGCAGTAAACTGAACTTTAACGTCACCATCCCAGTAACCGTCTGCTAAATCAGAGAATTTAGCGTCAGCACCCGCTTGTTTTGCAGAAGCGATATTGAAAGTGAATATGCCTTGACCGCTTACACGTTCTTTACCGTTATAAGCGCCATCTTGAGCTAAGAAATCCAGACCCGCAGTTGTACCCGCTGCAACGTCAACCATGGTGGTATCTGTTGAGTTAGATAATGCAACGCCATTCCATTTAACGCCGACGGTTAATTCGCTATCATCAGCAGCACGAGTTAATTTGTCAGTCACGATTTTTGAAGTCAGTTTAAAGTCAGTGGCTTGCTCTTGGCCTTGGATAGTGATGTCGAACGCACCATCTTGAGTATTAAAGCCTTTAAGACCTTCGGCATAGTTAAATACTAAAGATTTTAATGGAGTAACAACTAACATACTTTTAGTGTCTTTAATTGCTTTCGCATCCCACGAAGCAACCGCGTTTGCTTTACGAGTGTCTGCTTGAGCAAGGGTAGTTGCTCCCATAATAGCAACAGCAAGAACCGCTAATGTCAGCTTTTTCATACTATATCCTTTATTGATTATCTATATTAGATTGCTTTTTTTATCTTTCTCATTAATGAAAGAAGTTTTATGTGTTTATCCATTTTTTGAATAAAAGAGTCCTTCTTTAAAATGCATTATTTAAATAAATGCTATTTTAAAGAAATCATCTTTATATTTTTTTAATCAATAAATATTATCTTACTGTTTTTTAGGTATGATTAGCCCCAAATCGCTATTTAAAGAAATAGCCATTTAAATAAGATTAATTTTTTATTGTTAATTAATTGTGGTGTTTTTTATATTAAGTAAATATTGTCTAACCTCGTGTTTTATATCTGAATACTTATTATGTGAGTTAATTTAGACACTCTGCTAGTATAAGTTGATAAGAAAATTCTTATAGCATTTATTGTTTAAAAACAAAAAAGGTAAAACATATTTATATATTTCTTTAAGTTTCACTCTTATAAAGCGTATGGTGGTTTTTAATATAAGATTTATTTATTGTTTTCTTTTTTTACTATTATATTTTATATTTTATATTAAACGTCTTTTGCCTTTTATTTTATTTTTATTCATAAAAAGATATTAATTTTGATTTCTTATGCTTAAATGGGTTTTCTTTTAGATTAAAATTCCATTTCTTTGGTGATGTGTAATATTTACACCTTTTGCGTGTCAAATTGGTGGGGAGTTTTAAATTTATTTATTTTAAAATCTTATTATGAGAAAAATATAAAAGCAGAATGTCTTTATTTGATTGTCATAATAGTATCTTTTCATAATAATGAGTTTTTTAATTTTTTATAAAATAGCCAAAATAAAGTAAAAAAATAGTTACTAATTGTTATTGTTTATATCGTAATGAATATTGCTTTTATTTGTTATGTGGAGATTGTATTCCATAATTGATTATATTAAAAAGAGCACTCATTAAAAGATTATCATATTTAATTTATATTTTTAATTTGGTTTTAGATATTATTAATAATAATAAAATGATATTTTAAGATCTCGTCACAATTAGATTGTCTAAATTTTAATTAAATTAGATAATATAATTTAATTCCCCAATTGAGATGAATCCTAAGTGTTTTTGTATATATGCTGGGTTTATCGTGTCAGCAAAATATAATTTTCTGTTTTAGGGTGATTTTATGTTATTAAATTCCATTAAATGTTATTTATTTGGTTCTTGTGCTTTATTTACGCCCTGAGGGTGTTAATAATGGTGATTTCCTTTTTCATTAAGTAATAATATCTAATATGTCTTTAATTTAGTTTAAAATACCGCAATTACTCATTTAAAGAATTATTTCATTTGTTAACTATCCTTTCATTTTACTAATAACATCATTTTTTGACTTTTGACTTAATTTACACCTTTTGCGAGTATTTGATCGCAAAACAAGCCAAAGAACATAATTTAAATCTGTTTTTTGCTTTTAATTTTGACTCTTACTTTCTGATTAAAATTGATTATTTATATGTCTCATTAAGATGTTTTTATTAATTAAGGAACTTAGTTTTTATAAAACATTTAAAAAGGGCGTTTAAATAAGTTAATACGATTAATTTATTCCATAAATTAATTTTAATATGAATGCAAAAAGGATGCATTTGTAGGATATCCCCTATCTTGATTTTATAAATCAATATCAATGGATCTGTGAATTTTACATTGTAGAAAGGCGGTGAGGTTTTATGACCTATCGCTTATTTAGTCAGAAACCAAGAAATATCAATATATTTATTGTGTATAAAGGAAATTTTATGAAATTTACTAAATTAGCTTTAGGTGTTGCGTTATCTTTAGTTGTTGCTGCTCCTAGCTTTGCAGCAGACCCAGCTGAAAGTAGAGAAGGTAAAGTCCGTTTTACGGGTTTTATCAATGACGTTCCATGTTCAATTGATGATAAAAGTTTAGATCAAACTGTTAAGTTTGGTGAAATTGCATTACATGAACTGACGAGCAATAAATTCCGTTCAGATAGCGAAAACTTCGATATTATCCTGAAAAACTGCTCAACTGAAACTTACAAAACTGCAAAAGTATCATTCACTGGTGCAACTGTAAGTGGCTTTGACGGTTATACCGGCGAATTACTGGGCTTAGGTGGCAAAGTACAAAACGCAGGTATCGTTATCACGGATCGTGGTAATAACCCAATTACTTTTGGTCAAGGCTTCCCAGTAGCCGGTCACGCTTTAAATAATGGCGATGGCTCTGTTACTACTTTGCAATTTTCAGCTTATGTAAAAGGTAATGAAGCAGATGATAAGAAAGCAACAACCGGTTCTTTCGATACAGTAGCTAACTTCAAAGTTATTTACGAATAATTGTTGTTTTTTTATTTAATAAGATGTGTGGCGTTTAGGCGCCATGCATCTCATCAATATTATCTTCTGTTAATAATGCTGAGGATGGCATAGCAAAATGAAAAGCATGAAAATAAATACGATCACAAAAGTAATGCTTTTATTCTTTGTTCCTTTTTCGTTGCCTGTTTTTGCAGAAGAAGCCGTAGATTTTAATACCGACTTCTTAACAGATAAGGGTATTGAAAATACCGATTTTACTAAATTCTCTTACGCAAACTATATTCAGCCGGGCACTCATTTACTGGCGACCGACGTTAATAAACAAAGAGTAAGAAACGAAGAGCCTATTTTATTTTTTACCCCAGATTACAACGCAGAATTATCTATTCCTTGTATTACCCCAGAAGTTTATCCCATTTTAGGTTTAAAGTCTGAATGGGAAAAAAAAGTCACTTGGTTAACCACCGATAATACCCAGTGCCTTGATTTTCGTTCCGTGCCAAATATGAATGCGGTAGGTGATCTCTATACTAGTATTTTAAATATCAGCATTCCTCAAGCTTTTATGGAATATCAAGATCCAAGTTGGGACCCGCCATCACGTTGGGATGATGGTATTGCGGGTTTCTTTCTTGATTACAATATGAGTAATCGTCTTATTCGATATGAAAATAATGGAAAAGGCACTGAAACGGGGACCAATATTAGTGGTGTGATGGGCATTAATATGGGGGCTTGGCGATTGCGTTCAGATTGGCAAGCTTCTGGCGGTAATTTAAATCGCAACGATAAATCATGGCGTTGGAACCAGCTTTATCTTTTTCGTGCTATTCGCTCTTTAGGTGCAAAACTAACGTTAGGTGAACAATATCTTTCATCAGAACTTTTTGACAGTTTCCGTTATCTTGGTGCTTCATTAGAAAGTGATAATGCGATGATCCCGCCGCGTTTACAGGGCTATGCACCTGAAATTGCAGGGGTTGCAAGAACGAATGCCACGGTTATTGTGCGTCAAGATGGTCGTATCGTTTATCAAAATGAAGTGAGCCCAGGGCCATTTCGCATTCAAGACGTTAATACATTCGGGGGCGGTACATTAGATGTTTCTATTGAAGAACAAGATGGTTCTGTTCAAACATTTAAAGTAGAAACATCGCGTTTAGGCACACTGACAAGACCCGGACAGTTTTTATATAAGTTGGTGATGGGTAAGCCCACTAAAAATGAACATGACACTGAAGGCCCCGCATTTTCATTAGGTTCTTTCTCATGGGGGGCGGCGAATAACACCACAATTTATGGTGGATTATTAGCCTCAACAGAATATCAAAATATTGCTTTAGGTTTAGGGCAAGACTTAGCCCCATTTGGGGTGCTTTCTTTTAATATTTCAGCTTCACGAGCTGAGATGGGCAGTAACTTTGATGATAAAACGTTATCAGGTACTTCTTATAATGTTACCTACTCAAAGCAATTTGATGAAATAAACAGTCAGATTACGTTCGCGGGTTATCGTTTCTCTCAACGTGATTATTTAAGTATGACTCAGTTTTTAGATGGTCGTTATCGCGGGCTCCATATTGATAGTGGTAAAGAGCTTTATACTGCCATTTTTGGTACCGCTTTCCCTGATTATAATATCAATACCTATTTAAACTATTCTCGCCAAACCTATTGGAATCGACCTTCAACTGATAACTACAGTTTTACTATTTCTAGTTATTTTGATTGGGCTAATTTTAAAAATTTATCGATTAACTTATCTGCTTATAAAGTGGAATCAAGCCATAACAATGACGAAGGGGTTTATGTGTCATTGGGTGTACCGCTAGAGCGCAATGAAGCCAATATTAGTTATTCAGGATCGTTTAATCGTCACAATACTAGCAATAGCGTTAACTATTATGAGCGACTGAATGAAAGAAGTACGTATAACTTATCCGCGGGTACTTGGGATAGCGATAAAGTGAATTTGTCGGGTTTTTATAACTACGATGGTAATTTAGCAAAACTGACTGCAAGTGGAACTTATACCCAAAATAATCAAAGCGCATTATCGATGCAATTAATGGGGGGAATAACCGTCACTCCAGAAGGGGGAGCATTCCACCGAGTCACTTCAATGGGGAATTCGCGCATATTGGTTGATACCAATAATGTTCAAGATATTCCGATTAAAACAGGTTTAACCCCAATTGAAACTAACCGACATGGTAAAGCGGTTTTAATGGGGGTGCAAAACTATTCTCGTAGCAACATCACCATCGATATTAATAATCTTCCTGAAAAAGCGGATGCCGTTCAATCGTCACAATATGCCACGTTAACCGAAGGGGCGATTGGTTATCGTAAATTTAAGGTGATTGAAGGTGAGAAAGTCTTAGCGGTGATCACGATGGCTGATAAGAAACATCCTCCTTTTGGTGCCAGTGTTTATAACAAAGAAAAATTAGAAGTTGGCATTATTTCAGATGAAGGTTTTGTTTATTTATCAGGTGTAAAAGCAGGTGAAACTTTAGATCTTGCTTGGAATGGCGAAACTTGCCAATTCCAATTACCTCAAGTACTAGAAAATAATTTAAGCAACATGTTGTTGCTTCCTTGTAAGTAATTAAATTTAAGTCAACGGTGAATGAAATGAAATATATCAATATAAGAACATTAGGCGCTATCGCTACACTTTGCCTTTTTTCTCAATCCGCTTATTCCGCTATCGCATTAGATAGAACACGTGTTTTATATAATGAGGGTGAACGCTCAGTCAGTATGGTTTTAGAAAATGAAAATGAATCTAAACCTTATTTAGCACAATCTTGGCTTGAGAATAGTAAAGATGAAAAAATTAATTCTCCTTTTGTGGTAACACCGCCAGTTCAACGTATCGAGGCTGGTAACAAAAGCCAAATTAAAATACAGGCATTACCGGCAACGAATATGTTGCCTACAGACAGAGAAAGTATTTATTACCTTAATGTTCGTGAAATTCCTCCACGCAGTGATTCTCCGAATGTTTTGCAAATCGCATTACAAACAAAAATTAAAGTGTTTTATCGACCCAAAAGCATTGTTGCACCTAGCCGTTTAGAGGCTAATCCAATGGAAAAAGACATTGTGATTGAAAAGCAGAGTGGTAATTACAATGTGAAAAATCCATCGCCTTATTACTTAACTATTACCAAAGTCAGAAAGAACAATACGGAAGTAAAAGACTTTGAAGCGGTGATGATCGAGCCTTTCGGTCAACGTTCATTAGGGACAAAAGTGGGTGATTTAGGTGTAGCACCTGCTATTGAATATCTCAATGATTTCGGTGGATTAGTTGAATTAACATTCCAATGTCGTGGAGATATTTGTTCAGCAAATATCAAAGATAAGAAGGCGTAATATTATGCTTATATTCCGAGGTGTAATACTTTTTCTTTGTCTGAGTTTTCTCGCTCCTTCTGTATGGGCTGTTTCGGGCTTTTTAAGAATTACGGTGAGCGGAAGTGTGGAGTCACGCCCTTGCAAGGTTAACGATGGTAAACCTATCGAAGTAAACTTTAATGATGTGATGACCACAAGAATAGAAAACGAAAATTATAAACAAAAAATGGATTACACCTTGGATTGTAAAACAACAGGTGATCCAAGTATGTCGCTGAAATTTACAGGAGATGGCGCAGGATTTGATACACGCTATTTAAAAACCAGTGTGGCAGATTTGGGGGTGTTATTTAAAACCACGGATACCAATATTTATATGACAACACCGTTTAAGTTTAACTATCAAACTAGACCTGAGCTTTATGCGATGCTCGTGAAAAAAAGTGGCGCCACGCTACCAACCGGGGCCTTTACTGCAACTGCAACTATGCAGGTTTATTACAACTAACAGAGGAATAAACAACATGCGTTATTATCCATTCCTCACAATGTTATTTTTATTTTCTGTATTTTCTTCACCCAGTTTGGCAAAAGATAATGAAACACAAGTATTGATTAAAGGTAATTTACTAACGCCACCGCCTTGTAAAGTGAATGACGGCAATATGATTGAGGTAAATTTTGGTCCTGTAGCAATAAAAACAATTAAAGGTTACGACCAAAAAAGAGAAATTAATTACCAAATAACCTGTGAAGAAAATTTAAATAACTGGAATATGTATTTATCGATTGATGGTAATAAAAGTAGCTTCGATCCTAATGGGCTGAGAACCAATATTAATGAATTAACCGTAAAATTTATGCTGGGCGATTCCATTATTGATTTAAATAAAAAGTATTCGGTTAATTTAAATAATCCTGAAAAAATTTGGGCAGTATTGGTGAAAAAAGAAAATAGTGAACTGACACCGGGTAATTTTACCGCGGGTGGCACATTGTTTGTGGAGTACCAATAATGAATAAATTGACCTTATCTCGTTCTATTATTGGTAGTTGTTTATTATTGTCTTCTACGGTTTTTGCTGCTGAAAATATGCATATTTTCGGTTCATTAATTATCGCGCCTTGTAAAGTTTTACCTGAGCATTCTCAAGTCGATGTTGTTTTTGATGAAATTCGCTTGGATGATATTTATAAAAGTTATTTTGAATTTGAGAAAAAGGATTTCAAAATTACTTTATCAGAATGTGATATCTCTATTGCCAAGCAGGTGAAAATTAAGTTTGAAGGGGCAACGCATAATGAACTTGCTGGATTATTGGCATTAGATGATAGCGCTAATAATCCTGATTTAGGCATAAAAATTACTACCAAAGAAGGTGTCCCTGTTAAATTAGGGGATTACACCAGTCTATATAATATTCCTAATAATGGCATTTTTGAGCTGAACTTTATTGCTTATTTACAAGCGACAGCAAAAGCGATTGCAGACAAATCAATTAAACCGGGACATTTCTCTGCTACTGCCGTGTTTTCTTTGAAATATGAGTAAAAGATAATGAAAAAAATACAGCAAATTTTAAAGTTATTAATTGTACTATGTGGCTTTTCACTCTTTAGCGTACAAGCAGGTTATTTTACTTATATTACTAAATCGGGTCCTTCTCCAGAGATTAAAGGTAATATTCGTTATGACTACGTGTTGGAATATTGGACAGAGATGGGGTTTACGCCAAACCCTTGTAAAAGTTTAGGGTTGAGTGGGCGGTGTTATATTCAGTTAAATCACTTCCACTCAAAACCTAATAAGGGAGGAACGGGTACTGAGCATCGAGCAAGATGGCGGTGTGATGTCGATTTACAACATTTAAGCTCTATGGCGGAAATACGCGATGTGGCTGTTAATCAATGCGGTCTGACTTTCCCTTATGTGAATTATAGTACCCATGCAGGCTCTGTAACCGTTGATGAATGTATCGCTTTCTTTATGACAAGTAGCCCAACAGGTGGTAGCGGAAGAATGGTACCTGGTGGTGTATGTGGTATTGCTCCACCGCCTGAAGGTAAATGTGCATTTATTTCTAATAATCTTACTATTTCACATGGCGTGCTTGATGTGACACAAGTTAATGGTAATGAGGCGGAAGAACAATTTGCGCTTACGTGTAATGAAACTATGCCAGTAAAAATTACCAGCTCGATGGAAGATCATTTTTTAAACTTAAAACCCGATGGGAGCATCCGTTCTTTTTTAACATTAAATGGTTCACCTGCGTCAATAGGAACACAGGTTAATGCAATAAAGAACGAATACACTTATGTGAGAGTGATGTCAAAACTTCAAACTTATGGCACACCTTCATTAGGTAATTTTAGTGGTACTACGACATTGGTATTATCAATACCTTAATAATTATAAGAGTCAATAATGACCTATTATCGATAGCGTTTTTCGTTGACTTACCCGCACATTATTGTGCGGGTTTTTTTATAGCGTTATCGGTTCAATAATTAATTCGCCCTTATTGGTATCGAGTTTTAACTTTTGGGATTCAGTGACTTTTAATAGCGTAGCGCCTAAATTGACTAACATAGGTAAGCGCATTTCAGCCGCGATAATGGCGCTGTGAGAGCGGCTATCCCCTTTTGCTAAAGCAATACCGACCAATTGACTATCCACTAATTGAATTAATGTGGAAGGGAAAAGCTCTTTTGCGACCAAAATCGCGGGTTGTGACGGAGTAAAGCTTGGGCGAGTTTTATCTTGTAAATGGTAAAGCACTTGATTACGTAGATCACGAAGATCGAGTTCACGCGCGCGTAAATAGGGATCGGTGAGTGCACAATACAATTGTGTTCTTTCTTGCATTTCATCCGACCAACTTTGCTGTGCACTGATCTTCTCTGCTTTGATACGATCAATCACGCTAGTGATTAACTCATCATCATCTAACATCATGATATGACCGTTAAAAATAGCACCTACATGCTCACCTAATTTTTGACTCGCTTTATTGGCATTCTGTTTTAGTGCTTTTAACGTGCTTTTTATTGCAAAATTAAGTTTGCCAATTTGAGCATGAATATCAATCGGTTCAGATAAGTTTTCGACGGGTGAGAGTTCTATTTCATGCCAAACAAAAGCGGGAGCTTTAATTTGAGAGACGGGCGCTAAAATACCTTTTAATGTGATGGTATTAGAATCAGAAGGTAGCTCTTCACCAAAGCCATTTCGGGCTAGTTCAAGAAACGCCTCAATTGCCTCATCTTCTTGTTCACCAGAGGCAATTAGCGTTATCTCATCACCTTGGCTAATTTGTATTAATGAAAGCTGATTTAAACTGAGAGGATTAATACGTCTATCCCCTTTAACTAGTTGATAATCAGCATGAAAAGCAGAAAGCACCTCAACTAATGTTGCCGCAGGTCTTACGTGTAAACCATGAGGGTTACGAACGACCCAACTTGCCTCTTTACCATGAATTTTGACCGGAGCATTAATGTCATTTTTAGGTTGAACGAAATTTTCACCCAGTTGAATTTTCTTTGGATATAAAGAATTTGAAGCTTCTTCAATCACTTTTTCTAGAGATGCCCCTGAAGATGCCGCTACAACTGCTGCAAGTGTCCCTTCAACTAAAGGGGCTGAACAGAGGGTGACTTTCTCCGCTAACTCTGGCTCCAGTAACTCAATCGCAGTTTCTGCACTTAATATTGCACTTCCTAAATCCATCATCACAACAATAGATTGTGCTTGTGAAAGTGATTCTATCGCGGTCATAATTTTAACGGCATCAGTACCAATCGCATGTGCTTCATCGTTGATGCCTGCGGCAACCGCAAGTTGGCAATGAGCCGGATTAAGCATCTGACTGGCAAGTTCTGCTACACCATCAGCGAGATGTTTACTATGAGAAACAATAACAATATTTATCATGGTAGACCTTTATTGGTTGCTTGGTCAGCTATGCATTAATGCTATTAGCAAGGGCTTGTATCATCAGTACCACAGAAGCACTGCCGGGATCTTTATGTCCGATGCTACGCTCACCTAAGTAGCTTGCTCGTCCTTTTCTAGCTTGCATTGGAATGGTGTTTTCAGCGGCTTTTTCAGCGACTACTAGTGCTTGAGTGAGCGCTTCTTTGAGAGAAAGATTTTGTTCGTTGGCGTGTTTTAATGACTCAACCACCGGCCACCAAACATCACACATGGTTTTGTCATTTGGCTCTGCTTTTCCTCGGCTTACAATGCCATCTACACCTTCTGTTACCATTTCAACAAGTTGATTAAGTTCTAGGTTTTGTAATGAAGCAGTCGGTTTGGCGGCACGAATAAAGAAGGTACCAAATAGAGGGCCACTTGCGCCGCCAATATTTGACAGCAATGTCATGCCCGTCGTTTTGAGGATAGTGCCAATATCTTGTCCTTCAAATTCAGGTAATTTCTCCTGCACTTTTCTAAAGCCACGGTTCATATTCAAGCCGTGGTCAGCATCACCAATTTCACGATCTAAATCCGTTAAATAATCGCTATTTTGTTCAAACAGCAATGCACATTGCTGTAACCAAAGAATAATTTGAGCATGAGTTAACGCCATTGTTTGTTCCTTTTTTTGTTATTAAAGATTTATTTCACCATCGCAGGTGTATGTACAGGGGCATCCCATAAGGTAAGTAATTCGTTATCAACTTTTAATAACGTGATTGAGATCCCCGACATATCAAGCGAAGTACAATAAGAACCTATTAAAGAACGTTCGATGGTTAAGCCAAATTTTTCACAGCATTGAGTTAAACGGTGATAAACACCATACAGTTCAGATTGTGGTGTGGCACCCAGATTATTGACTAAAACAATGACGCGATCGCCAGATTTTAACGGCTGTTTTTCCTGGTTTTCATCGATCCAAGTGCCATTTTTACGATCCCAATTGCGGATCACCCGTTGGTAGTGACCATGCTCAATTAAGGTATTAAACATGGCATCAACCGTATCGTTGAGAGAAGTAAATTTACGGCGGTCAATACCCGGTTCACCGTGAATACCGACACCAAACTCCATTTCATTTTCAGGTAAAGTAAAAGAGGGTTTCCCTGCGGCTGGAACCGTGCAGGCTTCCAAGGCTATGCCGATAGAAAAACCATTGTTATTGATGTGATGACCTAATTTAACCAGTTCATCAAGAGAGTCGCCTCTTTCGGCAGCCGCACCCAGTAGTTTTTCTATTAAAACGGTATTGGCAACACCACGGCGTCCTGCGGTATATAAGCTATCTTTGACCGCAACATCATCATCAACTAATACCGTGGCGATTTTTATACCTTCGTCATGCAGTAGCTCTGTCGCTGTTTCAAAGTTAAGCACATCACCGGTGTAGTTTTTCACGATCATTAAAACACCTTCACCGCTATCAATCTCTTTGGCACAGTCATACATTTTATCTGGTGTGGGTGATGTAAATATTTCACCCGGGCATGCGCCATCAAGCATTCCTTTACCGACAAACCCTGCATGCATGGGTTCATGCCCACTACCACCACCGGACAAAAGAGCAACTTTACCTTTTACTGGAGCATCTTTTCGCGTGACATAAAAAGAGGAGGGATGAAGTTTGATTTCAGGGTGAGCTTTTGCAAAGCCTTGTAGTTGTTCAGATAACACATCATCAACTCGATTAATCAGCTTTTTCATCTTAAATGCTCCAATTTGAAATTTGTGTTTAGTCTTCAAACCAGAAATAGGGTGTCTGGTTTGGGAGGCTGACAAATTATTTATTAAAGGATTGGCAAACACCGCATCAATAAGCGGTGTTGTTTTATTTAAAACATAAGAATTATTTTTATTTAGCTTAAAAATGAATCTACATCATTTATCTTTCTATAAGAATAGGTTAGTCAAATAACCTGTCAGAATGAGAGCAAGATCATAAAAATAAATGAAAAAGAGAGTCTCTGTTTGTGATGATTACATGCCTTGCAAAAGTGTAAGTGCTTTCTCTCGTTGTTCTGGAGAAAGATTTTTAATGACATCTAATAACAATGTATCTTTGTTTTTTGCGCTTGGCATAAGGGTGTGACTAAAAGTGAGGTTTAAAACAAAGGTATGCCCGCATTCAGGATCACGACAAGCACAATAGAGATCGGATAACTCTTTGTGTTTGCGATTACTTTTCTTTATAAGCGCTTTTTCACCACATTCAGGACAAAAAATAGTTAAGACACGCATATTATTTTTCTCTTTACTAAGGGCTATCAGATACCTTCTATATTAGCTCAAATTTGTATTATAACCAGCCTATTTATTGTTTTTTTATATAAATATTTGTTTTTAGGTTATTTAAAAGTGCTTAAAACAAGTTTATTTGTTTTATTCACTGTAAATAGTTCGGTTATTGTCGGCTAAAGCTTCATAACCGACGTTAACCGAACAAACTTACTAGCCTGAAATACAAACTTTGTAGATAATAGCTTCACGTTAAATCATACGGAGATAAGCAACATATTGAATTTATTGTTTATTCTTTTTGTTGGTTTTCAGTGTGAGTAGAAAACAATAGACAAGGATGTCTATTACAAGTTAACAAGGAAGTTAGCAGTAATATAGCTGAATCGCCTGTTGTTTACCGCAAATGGATGTTGCGTATCGTTGAAATAAAAGGAACTTACGTTATCTCAATCGGGAATTTATTCAGTGACACAGGGTCGTGGTTTACTGCTAATTCTTTACAGATTATCTGATGAATGTTGGGAGGTGAGGGTTCTTTTTACGAAAAAAGAAAGTGTAATCAGAGATGAGGTGTATTCATGGATGAATATAACAGCACATTGATATCGTTAGTCATAGTGGGCGCTTTTATTGCATTAGGGAAGATGCTCGTTGCGAATGAAACAATGACATTAAGATTGTTTATCGGCAAAATTATTTTAGGCTCTGCGGTTTCTGTTGTTGCTGGCGCACTGCTTATTTTA
Organism: Proteus cibi; assembly: GCF_003144405.1. Classification (GTDB taxonomy): domain Bacteria; phylum Pseudomonadota; class Gammaproteobacteria; order Enterobacterales; family Enterobacteriaceae; genus Proteus; species Proteus cibi. The sequence continues at coordinate 42,328 of NZ_PENW01000025.1, read as the reverse complement.
TGGCCTGGAATTGATTCTGTCGCAGTAATGGGGATCGGCTCAGCGCTCGGTATTGTGGGTTATCAATTAGTCGAGATCGGGTTACGTAAACGAGGTAATCAATTTTTTTCAGGGAAAGAAAAAGATGATACCAAGTAAAAAGTGCAACATGTTTTCATCATAATAAAAGTCGATAAAATCAGTTTTATCTCGAATGACTAAGGAGTTAGGTCATGTTCAACACACAAGCGTTATATGCATGGATTGCACTACTGGCGTTTAGTTTGGGTTGGATTGCTCAAGGATGGCATCGAGATAATATAGCGTTAGAACAACGGATGTTAATAACGGCAATCGAAGATCAAGCAAACATGGATGCTTGTCTTGATCTTCAACTTTTTTCTTTATTGCAATATCAACACAATCAAGAAATAGCAAAGGCAGATTTTGAACATGACTGTGTTAATACCGATTTTATTACGCTATTTAATAACACGCGATGTGAAGTGATGAGTGCTTATTATTACGTTATTGATGAAAATAGGCATTAATTAATAACGCACCATAAAGTACTGCCCCTAACATCCACAATAAACCATCCCAATAAGCAACACTATAACTATAAATTAAGGAAAATAAGAGTGGACCAATAATTCCAGTAATATTGGTTAAGCTCACAAGTGTACCTTGTAATTTCCCTTGTGCATTATCATCGATTGATTTCGATAAATAACCTTGTAAAGCAGGTTGCCCCATTCCTCCCGCAGCTAAGCAAATTAATGCAGGCAAGATCACCCAAACTTGACCAATCCACGCTAATAATAAACAGCCCACCATATCAATAGACATACTGATCATAATAGTGGCTTTTTCACCCCATTTTTGTGCTAATTTTCCAGCGACAACAGCCTGAAAGAAAATATGTAAGACACCTAGAACAGCCAAAGACATCCCAACAGAGGTTGTGTTCCAATCAAAACGGTATTGCGTAAATAGCACCCAGATCGTGGCGGGAATTTGACCGATAAGCTGGATAATAAAATAAGCTACCAGCCAAAAATAGAGGCTTTTCTTAATAAAGCAGGTGACTGAATTTGATGTTGTTTGGTTTTTAGGTGTGCTATTTGCAACAAGGGCTTCTTTTTTTTGTGTTTCATGGAAAAAGAGCAAAGAGAGTATTAATAATACCGAGTGTGAAAGCGCTGCAAAGATAAATGGTGTGTGAGCACTAATTTCACCTAACAATCCTCCCAGCATTGGCCCAATAATAAGACCAACACCAAAAGCGCCACCTAAGAAGCCAAAATAGCGAGTACGATTGTTTATGGGCGTAATATCGCTCATAGCTGATGCACATACAGCACCTGTTGCGCCCGTAATACCGGCGATGATACGCCCAATATAAAGCATCCAAAGAGTGGTTGAAAATGCCATTAAAAGGTAGTCGAGGGCGGCACCTAAAAGTGAAAATATCAAGATAGGTTTTCTGCCGTATTGATCAGATAGTCGTCCTAAAATAGGTGCAAAAATAACCTGCATGCTAGCATAGAGCGCTAATAGCACACCGTAATGGGTCGCGAGCGAATTTTCACTGACAAATTCATTTAATAGCGTAGGGAGTACTGGCATGATAAGCCCGATGCCAATGGCATCTAATACGGTGATCAGCAGTATGATAATAATTGATTTATTCATTGAGATCCTAAAAAATCTATCACTGATAGAGTTGGTGTAAAATAACTCTATCAGTGATAGATTGTCAAGGCTGTTTTAGTTTGAGGTAGATAATGGCAAAGCTAAATAAAGAACAAGTTATTGATAATGCGTTGATTTTACTTAATGAAGTTGGTGTCGAAGGATTAACAACGCGTAAGTTGGCACAAAAAATCGGTGTTGAGCAACCAACGCTTTATTGGCATGTAAAAAATAAGCGCGCTTTGTTGGATGCATTAGCAGAAACTATTTTGCAAAAACATCATCATCATGTTTTGCCATTGCCTAATGAAACGTGGCAGGATTTTTTGCGAAATAATGCGAAAAGCTTTCGCCAAGCCTTATTAATGTATCGTGATGGTGGCAAAATCCATGCAGGAACACGCCCGTCTGAAAGCCAATTTGAGACATCAGAACAGCAACTACAGTTTTTGTGTGATGCTGGATTTAGTTTATCTCAAGCCACATATGCACTGAGTTCTATTGCGCATTTCACATTAGGTTCAGTGCTTGAAACGCAAGAGCATCAAGAAAGCCAAAAAGAGCGTAAAAAACCAGAGACGGATGTTATTGCCTATCCGCCATTATTAACCCAAGCCGTTGCAATTATGGATAGTGATAATGGTGATGCGGCATTTCTGTTTGTCCTTGATGTGATGATCTCTGGACTTGAAACGGTATTAAAGAGCGCTCAATAAATCTAAATACGCTGACGTCCTTTTTGGCTAATTAATTGCCCTTGTATGTCAGCAATACTAATGTGGGCAATGCAACCGGCATTAAATTGTAAATAGTCATCTTCGATGCCATCAGAGAAAATTACGCCATTTTCTGGCATCAAAGATTCTAATTGCAAAGGGGAATCGGGCTCAATAGTGCCAAAAGTCAGCGCGACGCCTGTCGTCCTACTTGGAAACGGTTCTCTTACACTAAATTGTAATTTTCGCTCGCTCCAGCTAAAACCTTGTAACAGAGGGTGCGAGGAGCCCCCCGTAATTGCCATCGCACCGGCAAGAATAGATTGAAACCAACCAGTTGATCCCAATCCTGTTGAGACAATAATGCCTGATGACGATTGCGCTTCTTGGGCGCCACTCCATTGCAAAATATATCGTGCAGAGGTGTGGCTTTTAGGACCAATAAATAAGTCATTCACCGCTAATAATGATTGACCATCGTTGGTTGTTGCTTGCGCAAAAGTAACTGTTTTAAAAGGCATCTTCTTGTTAATGGTATTAATAACTGTCTCTTTTAATTGTCCAATCTCGAAAGGTAATAATTTGCCATCCCATCTTGATGGATCAGGGTTTATGGCAATAATGGGCTGTCCATTAAGATATTTCAGCGTATTAGCTACCAGCCCATCTTGACCAATCACCACTACAATATCGTGGGGTGAGAATTGATAGCTAGGTAATAAACCTCTTTCTAAAAGTTGAAAACGTCCTAATGATTTTAAAATCAGCTCCGCTTCTGTGAGTTGCTTTTGATATAAATTGTGTTCATTGAGGTAATCCTTTACCTCAACATTGTTGTGTTCTAGATAGAATTTGGCTTGTGACCAAGTATTAAACCGCTCAATTAATTCCTGTAAGCGACTTTTTCTCATCACCAGCACAAAGCGAAAATCTTCGTTACGTTGCATTATTTATTCCCTTTTTTCATGAATTGGCTAAATAAATCAGGGGTGATATTGAGTTCGCCGATTTTCCCTGAATTCAGCGCTAAGGTTTCAAATGCCATTGCCATCAATTGTTGTGAGTCCATTTTTGCTAGTGCCATGGCTTTTAGATTCTCAACCGGCAATTCACGATAAGCACGCATGGTCGCTTCAATAGCATAAGCATCGGCGTCTGATTGTGTTCGTTGATTTTCAGCACTTAATGCGACCAGCTCTTTGCGTTTTGCTTCTGCATTAACCTTGGCTTCAAGGCGCTCTTTTTCAATTTCAGCTTGTTCCCTTAATAATGTACGTTCGTTTTCTAAACGTGCTTCTTCAATCTCTTGGCGTTTACGTTGAACCGATAAATCGGTTTCTAGTTCAGCTTCTTTAATGGTGCGTTCTTGTTCTACTGAGAATTTACGACGCGCATAAATGGCATCATCGGCTTCTTTCAGTAAGGATTCTCTCGCTTCGGCTTCGAGTGCTTTTAAGGTTTCTGGTGATGGCGTGATTGCCGCAATAGAAACGTCTAAAATCGCAATACCTAATGCTTCTAATGATGGGTGTTCAATTAATTGTTCCATCACCAAAGTGACTAATGATTGGCTAAGTAATAACGCTTCTCTAAGAGGCGTGCTTTGGATCTTTGCTTGAATTAAGGTTTGTGCAATACGCACAACACGATCACTGAGTTTGAGTGGATCTTCAGAGGCATAGGATTTGCCGTTTTTGCTCAAGTTAAAGTTAAGCACTTCTGCGGCTTTTTCCGGTGTTTTAACCTGAAAGGAGATTTGCCCTTGAATGCGTAAACCCTGAAAGTCCGAGGTTTGAAAGTTAAAAATAAAAGGAGCTTCTTGCGCGTTTAAAGGTAATGCTGCAATAGAGGTTGTGGCTGAGTTATACCAAAAGCTCAAGCCTTTGCCTTGTTGACGAACGTTACCATTGACGGATTTTATAATGAATGTTGATGAGTCAGCTTTAAAGTAATTTAAGTTAAACATAGTTTTTCTCCAGTTAGTGTCTTTATGACAATAACTGGATTGTGTCTTATCGACACTATGCTTGTCAACTGATTTAGTGTCTTTATGACAAAATTTGATTTTTTGCTGTTTAACCTTAAAATAGTTTTATCGTTTTCTAATAAAACTTACGCCATGAATGAACAAGATTTTTTAGCCAGCTATAACCGCCGTGATTTCCTATCTCCACTGATTACTGTTGATGCGGTACTGTTTACTTATCATGAAGAGCAGTTAAAAGTATTGTTGGTGAAAAGAGGGGAACATCCTGAAAAAGGAAAATGGGGTTTACCCGGTGGATTTGTCGATGAAATGAAGGACAAATGCCTTGAAGATACTGTGCTAAGAAAATTAAAAGAGAAAACAGGGGTGATCCCCCCTTATATTGAGCAACTCTGTTCTGTGGGAAATAACCAGCGTGATGCAAGAGGTTGGTCTGTGACGGTCTGTTATACCGCGTTGATTGCACATCAAGCCTGTGAAGCACATATTGATACCGTGGATTCGGTAATCTGGTGTCCTATTGATGAGATTGCACAACAAAGCTTAGCGTTTGATCACCATGAATTAATTGCACAAGCAAGAGAGCGATTAAAGCAAAAGTCACTCTATTCGATTGTTCCCGGATTTGCATTGCCAGAAGTGTTTACTTTGCCAGAGTTACAACATGTTCATGAAATTCTGATTGGTAAAGAGATCCAGAAAAAATCATTTAGACGACGGATCGAACAAGCCGATTTATTGGTTGATACGGGAGAAAAACGGGCAGAGAGAGGACGCCCCGCAAGTCTGTATCGACTTAAAGAGGCGTCGGCGGATTATCGTTTTATTCGTAATCTTGAGTTTTAATTATTGAGTTGTTTAACAAAATAATCGGCGCCATCTCGAATGGCGTCATCCGCGATTTTCATCATGCGTGAATAATGTAAAAAGGCATGTAATGTGCCGGGATACATTTTATATTCACAAGCTAATTGATGCGCTTCTAAGGTTTTAAATAGCGTCACGCTATCATCAATTAGCGGATCGTACTCAGCGCTGGCGATAAAGCAAGGGGGAATATCTTGCGTTAGATCGTTATTAAATAAGCAATAATAAGGAGCATCACGATTGCCTAACGCGGTTAAGTAGGCATTATCATACTCTTCGAGATCTTGCTGGCGTAATCCATCCCATTCACCCCCATAAAGCCGACGGCTGGTGGAATCGCGTAAGCCATATAATCCATACCAAAGCAAAGCGGCACAGATATTACCACAGTGAATTTGTTTGTCGCGTAGCCATAATACAGTAGCCAGCGATAGCATAGCGCCCGCAGAATCACCTGCAAAACCAATATGTTGTGTATTAATACCATAGTGTTTTGCATTTTGATGATAATACTGACAAACCTGTGCTGATTCATCAATCGCTTGTGGATAATGCGCTTCTGGTGACAGTGAATAATCAATACCAATCACAGTACAACAGGTATAGCAGGCAAGCAGTCGCATTATGCGATCGTGGGTATCTAAATTCCCTAAAATAAAACCACCACCATGAAGATAATAGAGGGTGGCTGGTGTTTTTTCTTTGGGTTGATAAAGACGTGTTAATACCTCGCCATAAGACGTGTTAACGGAAATATCTCGAATACTAAACATCTCTGGTGCATCTGCATTCCAATAACGTCTGTCTTGATTATAAGCAAGGCGCATCGAAGGGTAGTCATTACTTTCCGGCGCAGGTTGCAGATTATCTGCATAAAATTGCATGACTTGTTGCATTTCTGGCGAAATAAGTTCTAGCACATTGATTTTATTTTTAGTTTTCATTAGCCCCTCCAATTATCACTGTGCGGTATTGTAAGTGTGAGGGATTAATAAACTGGGATCTTGATATCCAATATTGAACGTTAGTGCTAGATAGTAAGGGTGAGATGTGAATATGTGATCTGACTTTAATTTAAATAGAACAGCTGAAATAAGATTATTGCCCCGTTTTTCTTAAAAAATAAGTTAAGAATTTAATCAATAAAAAGAGAATAACCCTTTGTTAATCAAGTGGGTTATTCTCTTTCTTTATTAATTTGAGACTAATTGCACCACAACCAGTCGTCCGCCTTCTTCAGTTGATAACACAAATTGTAATCCATCTGTCAGCGCAATTTTATCGCCAATAGGGATCGGTTTTTTCTCCGGTAATACCATTAATCCCTTAATACGCTCATTAACCAGCCACCATGTTGAATTGTGATAAACAAAATAACCAACACGCTTTTTCTGTTCATCAGTGGTGCGTTCATTGGGCGCAATAAGACGATTAACGTGCCAAGGGAAGAGTGATTGATTACTCCAAACCATTAAGCGGTGATCGTCCGGTCTAAAGCTACCAGCCTTACGCGAAGAGTAGAGGTTTAAAATCGGTAATTGACCTTTATAAGGTGTGTGACAATAAGGACAAACGGGCTGTGTTTTGCCAGAAAAAACATACCATTGCTGTTCACAATCTTTATTTTGACAAGGCTGAACTAAATCTACCGTTTTGACTAAAGCCGTCTCCCATTCATCTGCGGTAGGGCGTTGTGAAGGATCGTGTAATCCTGTAATAAAGGCTCTTTCAAAAAGAGGCGTTAGGTAGGGGCCCATAATCGTGTATGGGATCTTTTCAGGATCAGCCCAAGGTAGCGATGACGGTTTTACCTGATTCAGTTTTACTGCATTGCTACGATCAGTTGGATGCTCAATAAACAACGCTTTTTCACCCATAGAGAGTGTTTCATCACGCATTTCATCGTCAAGATCGTGAATTTTACCGCCCCGTAAAGGATGGCGATAAAACAGATACATGTAGATTAATACCGCAAGGGCGTGTCTATCTGTTGTGATACTGGGCAAGATACGGTTAGGATCTTCTTTCGGTAAATGACTGGTTTTTACCACCTCTGGCGCAATAAAATCAGGGGTTCCCACGACATCAGGGGGGTATTTTCCAGGAACCACTAAACCATCAATATCAATGACACAGGCATGACCTTGCTCAGGATCGATAAGGACGTTTTTATAACTTAAATCACTATGACATAAGCCTGCCGCATGCATTCTGCGTACAGCACGAGAGAGTAATAAACAGACTTTCAAGTAATTTAATAGATTGCCTCTTTCGCGGGGATCGAGAAATTTATTTTGGTTATTGGCGCTTGCAAACCATTTACCTTCTTTTTCTCGACCTTTTATCGCAAGAAAGTCATTGTTTTTAGAACCATATTTAAAGAAAAAGTGGGATTGATAAGTCGGAACAACAATACCAATTTTGCCTTGATGTTCGACAACATCTGTTGGCCAGCAAAAGAGGTTTTTCCAATATTCGCCACCACTTTGTTCAAAGATATTATGTCGATAATTGCCTGTGATCATATCGATTCTATCTTTGGCTTGCGCATTCTGTTTTGTTTTGTAGAAGGCAACAACATAGGTTCGGTCAGGGGAAAAATAGACATCTTTCATTGAGCCAGAGCCAATAATCTCATTGACGTACTGAACTGTTTTTCCACTTTGCGTTGTACAGGTAATGATCTCTGCCATGAAACTCACCCATTCTCTCTTTTATGATTACCAAGCCACAACCAGAGTGCGGTCATCGTGATTGCCTGCTGAAAAGAAATTCAGCCATTCAGCCAATGCGTTATCTGCATTTTCAGGAGAGGCTAAACAAGGCGATATTTCATCAATAAGTGCAGTCCATTTATTGGGATCTTGTAAGCCATTATCCGTTTCAAATACCGGATCGGACACCCCGTCTGTCATTAAAATAAGATGTGAAATCTCTTTCCACTTACCAATAATAATGCGTCGATTAAATTCAGCATCGTTGAGCGCACTATCATCAAGAAAACGGGTTTGTCCTGCATATTCACCACTATCGGGAATACCTAAAACACGCACTTTTCCTGCGGGGCCATAAGCGGCAATCGCACCATCTCCCATCCAAAATGAAGCCGCAAATAACTCATTATTGATGCGTAAAGAAACGGTGGCTAATAAGGTCGTAGAAAAAGATTTTACCGGTTCATTAATATGAATGGCTTCGTTTTTAAGGTTATTAATCGCTAATTGCGCCGCATTACGAAAAAGTTGGGCAAAAAAGCTACCCACTTGATTAATCGCGTTGTTGTCATTCCATTGATGGATGGCCTCAAGATGAGGTTTAAATGCTGCGTTTTCTACGCTTAACTGTGATTTTAAATAGTGACTTACGGTATTGATAGCAATGCGTGAGCCTTCTCGAGAATAACGCGCACTGCCTGCACCATCCGCGACAATTAAAATACTCCATTGGCTTTGGTTATCGTGATGAATATAAAAATCATCATCACGGAAAGTGCCGGCATGTTCATGAGAACGTCCGCGGCGGCTTGCACCAGCAATACGAATGTCTTTTTCAAGGATCAGTTTGCTATCAATATGTGCTTTGGGATAAGGACTATCAGCAGGAGGCTCATTGATTTGCCATAAACTACGCGGATCAGGATTGATAATTAATAAGACTTCATTTTGATAGCGAATGGCATTAACAGACCAATGGATAACCAAGGTGAAATTGCCACTTTTTGTTGGCATACCGACTAAGCAGCAACTTTCATGATCAAAGGTTATTCCAAGCTCTTCTGGAACATCAACCGCTTCAATTTCGGCAATTTCGAGAGTATTTAGCTCGATATTGAGCGTGGAGTTGAACGCGGTACCTACTTTGGCATTAGAAAGGGTAATTTTTGCCGTAGGGCGCTGAATAATCGGTTTTTCTGTTGGCATTGATGATGAATGTGTTGGAATTTGACCTGGTTTTAATGGCTTCTCTTCTGGTAATGCGATTTCTTCAGAGGTTAAATCACGAGCGGGTGGCAATAACAGAAGAATAGGTTGTACTTTGTCTTGCGGTGTTATTTTTTCTGCTGTTTTGGTTTTGATTTTATTAATAATAAAATCAATGTGTTGGGATATTTCCACATCTTCATACAGCGCAATAACGAGCTCTTCATGGACGGGGATACGATGTTGTGTCAGCGTGTCATCAATAATCAGTTTTGTGAGTAGGGCTTTTTTATCCATTAGCCTTTACCTCGTGTGACATCAAAGTCAGATTGGTTGCTGTTATCACCAAAGGTGATGTTGTTATCACACCAAGGGCAAATAACGGTTTCAGGGCCATTTACACAGAGTAATTTACCACATTGGCAAACGGCAAAAGCTGTCGCATTGCCACAATAAGGGCAACCGGGCGTACCATGAAGTTCGCTGGTGTTAACTTGATATGCCGTGGCGCTGAGATCACTCCATGTAAAGTAATCTTCATTTAAGGTGTAGCAGCCCGTTAAGTTAAAGCCATTAAGGTTGAGATTAAAATCGAGCCCTGACGCTTTCATTGGCGGGCGTTCATATTTCATTAAGTAAGGTGAGCGTGTGTGGCTACAACGCCCGACAAAAGTGACACAAGATTCATCATAGGCACGAGCAACATCATCTTTTGCAAGACGAACAATATGCTCTGTTTGGCTTAAAAGTGGTGGTGGCTCTTCGCCAACACTTCGGCTATGAGAAACCACTGACATCGTTATCCATTTAATGAAACGTGTAAAATCGCCTTCTTGTGCTTCAGTAAATAACAGCACATTTTCAGTTAATTGCGACAGTACATGTAAGTCTGCACTTAAGCCTAATCCAATCGCAATTAAGTTAACTTTGTTGGCATAGTGGGCTTTCCAGCGCGTGATCTCTTGTGCGTAATCATCGGTAGGTCTGCCGTCAGTTAAAAGGTAAACGACAGGTTTCCAATCGCCTTTTTGTTCAAGCGTGGTTTTCCTGACTTGAGTGTCGATTTGGTGAGAAAGTTCACGTAATGCGCTGCCTAATGAAGTGCCTCCACCTAAAGGAAGTTGAGGAGGATAAAAAGAGACGACTTCAGTAAGTGGAACAATGGTTTTAGCAACGCCAGCAAAGGCGATAACAGAAACACACGCTGTTTCAAGGGCGTGGGGATCTCGCCTTAGATCGTTAATAATCGTCGTTAGACCGTCATTCATCTTTTTAAGGTTTTCACCGATCATCGACTCTGAACAATCTAAAACAAAGAAAATGGGGAGCCTTCTCATTGTTATACCTTATCGCTTTATCGTGGCTGTTATATATTGTGATGGATAAACCAACGCTTGAATAAAATAAAAGCAAAGCCTTTTTAAGCGCTTTGCTTTTGTGGATCACAGTACCAGTTGGATTTCAGGCGGTGGCGGCGGTAGAGTATCTTTATCTGTATTCACGCCAGCACTTGAACTGCCGGAGGCGACACTGGCAGAAACCCATTTAAAAAAGCCAGAAAAAGCATTGGAGTCTAGCGTTTCTAAAGCGACCACTTGAGAGGTGAGTTCTTTCAGGTGATCGTGTTTGGCTTTAGGACCCACTGCGCAAGCGATGATCGAACCAAATGAACGTTTTTTCACCTCTTTAATTGCTTCACCATAGGCGTAAGCATCAGAAGGTGTGCCATCTGTCATTAAAAAGACGAGAGGACGCCAGTCCCCTTTTTGGTCACCATCGGAACGCTTAATATCACGATCAACACACTGGATTAAACATTCTAGCGCTGCACCCGTGAAAGTACCGCCAGAGCTAGGTACGGTGATATCAGAGAATTGAAAATCTTCTAATGCAGTTAATGGGATAAATTCTCGTGCCTCGTTATCATAGGTAATGATAGAGATATGCACACTTTCTAATGCGTAAGGATCTTGTCTCAATGCATTAAGCATTGTTTGTATCCCCACGTTAACTGCATGAATAGATTCACCTCTCATTGATCCTGAAGTATCAATTAGCAGGTAAACAGGAAGTCTTCTCATTAGGTGAAGTCCTTTAAGTAAGAAATAAAGCTATCTGAACTTGATGGCTCACCAATGGCGTTAAGTTTCCAGCCATTTTCTTCTCTGACTAATTCAGCAAACAGCATTGAACGTTGATTGTTGAAGGCTTCGCCTCCAGATAAATCAAAACGAGCCATTTCTATATTTTTTGCATCAACTGCACGAATAAAGGCGTTTTGTACTTTACCAAAGTGTTGTTGTCGTTCTCGACCATTGTAAATCTGAACAATAAAGACAATTTTGGTAAATTTAGGATCGAGTGTGTTTAATTTCACGATGATCTGCTCATCGTCGCCATCACCAGCACCTGTTCGGTTATCACCGGTTAACCAAATTTGCCCTGATTTGTGTTGTAGACTATTGAAGAAAATAATATCGCCGTTGACGAGAGAAGGTTGCCCACCTTCAATTTTACCTAAATCGTTGACTTTGCCGTTTTCACCACATAAGAAGGCGATAACATCTAAATCGTATTCTTCGCTTTTTTTACCAAAAAGCCCGCCAAGGAATCCGCGTTTTTCTTCGTTGATATCCCAGCCTAAACCGATAGTGACAGAGGAAAGGTCATATTCATTTTTCTTTAAACTAACACCTTGTCCTTTTTTTAAACTAATAGACATATTCATTCCTTTTTATTTAAAGTACAACGTTAACCTCAGGAGGGGGTGGCGGTAAGTCATCAAGCTCACTAATCTCTTTCTTAGTTAAATCGACCTTTTGACTCCCTACAGAAATACTGGCTGAAACCCACTTAAAGAAAGACTTAATGGTGTTGGAATCTGCCGTATCTAGCTGTAATACAATTTCAGTGATATTTTTGAGTACATCCGTTTGTGCTGATTGTCCTGCTGCACATGCAATAACAACGCCAGTGCGTGCGGCTTTAAATTTCTCAACGCCTTTTTTCCAATCGTCGGTGGGCGCGCCATCTGTCATCACAAAGACCAACGGGCGCCAATCGCCTTTTGTTTCAGCTGTGGTTTTTTGTACTTCTTTTTCAATCCGGCTAGAAACTAAAGTGAGCGCAGAACCTAATGCGGTTGTTCCACTTGCGACTAAATCAGGGACTTTAAAATTGATTAAATCAGTGAGTGGCACAATCTGTTGTGCGGTTGAGTCAAAGGTGATGATAGAAATATAAGCGGTTTCTAATGCGTAAGGATCTTGGCGTAGTGTTGATAAGAGCATTTCAACGCCATTTTTTACTGCTGCAATAGGTTCTCCATGCATGGAGCCTGATGTATCAAGTAAAAGGTAAACTGGCAATCTTCTCATGCATTTATCCTGTGAGTGAGATAGAAATAAGCGATTAATATACTAACCGACTCATGAAGGTGTTCAATTGAGATTATGCTTAGTTTAATTAAATTAGAGAGAAAACGCAGTGATGATTGTCCGATATTATTAATCTGAATGAAGATAGTATGAAAAGTAAAATAAAAGAGGAATTTACCTGTTTATTACCCTTTAATTGAGTGATGAAGCGATTTTCTTTTATTAAAGAAAATGTATTTTATTGAATTGTCCTAATAAGAGTAATATTAAATGAAGGGCTAATAATGATTAAGTATAAATACGCCTTTTAACTAAAAATAGTAAAATTTATAAAAATCAATAAATTCAAAGCATTATGTGTTATTGTTTTTTTGTTTTTAAAGTTATTTAAAATACAACAAAAGTATAATTAAATATATAAATTAACTTTATTAAATAAGTTTTTTATACGTTTTTTTATTTTTGTCATTTTATAAAAAATAACTTGATACCGAAGTGTCAAGTTACTTTTTATTATTTAATTTTAATTCTTTTTTTCTTTTTCTTTCTCTGCTATTTCAGCAAGTGTTGATTGAATTAAATTTTCAATATAGTGATCAACTAATAATTCAACAGCTTCACTACGTGTGGAATTATTTAAATAAGATAATCTATCAATCTTGCGTAATGCCGACATTTTTAATGAAAGTGAAACAGATTTCTTCTTATCTTTATCAAGATAAACTCGGCTTGTCATTCCATTGTGGCGAAGATCTTCACTGGCGGATAATGCCTCACGCATACGGCGTAATGCCTTACTATCGAGTTGACCTCGTTCAGTCATTTGATAGGCGCGAGAAGCTTTGCTGTATTTTATTTCAGCACCATAAGAATCTCTTATCTCTTTTAATACGCGAGTTAACGTAGGCTCTGAGCATTCAAGAGCAGAAATAATCTTAATGGTTGGAACCTTTTTTCCTGAACTTAAAAGAGTTGCCAGTGTAAAGACTCTGACCTGACGAGTGCTTAATTGCATGCTTAGTTACCATTTATTATGTCATTCGTGTGTTAAAATATTCAGCAATAATTTCTATTATTTTTGTTCTGCGTTAACAAAGATAAATAAAATAAGCTTCCTATTAAATGTAGTATAAATTAATAATTGAAATAAAAAAAATGCACTTTTTTAAATAAAAAATTTTATGTTATTTTTATAAGTTCTAGTTAAAGATAACATGCTTTAACTAGAAACTTATAAATCAAAATCAATATAAGATAATTATTTTATCTCATAGAGACTCCTGCCCGTTATAGAGTATTTTATGTTGCGTTAAAACGTTGAGCATTATTTTGTTGGTTAGGAACAATGCCATAAATTTTAGCTCTAGTTAAAATACTCAATGCCCAGCGACGATGTGTTGCTGGTTCACACATTGCACCTTGTGATTTGAAAACGGCTTGTGTCGAATTCAAAATACGTAATGCATCTGAATGATCGGATTGAGATACCATCAGAGCTTGTTCAATTTTATGAATTTGCTTAGGATGGATTGCTGTTTTGCCTACAAGACCATTAGCAATATCAAGTGCCAGCTCTTTATCCATAATATGGTGATCATCAATATGCTCACAAACGGGTGCGGTGAGGGCAAATTGGCGAGCCCCAAAGACAGCAACTAACATTTTTATCACATAACCCATTGGGCCATCATAAAGTGTTAATTGGCGATTACGTCTAAGAGAAATGACATTCATTAAATCATTACCACCAATACGTAGGGCAATAATTCTGTTATGACAAGGGTGAGTTAGTAGGTGGTTTGCAAGCGCTGTCATTTGAATAACATCAAACACTTCTTCTGTTTCAAGTGTTGGCATCATACATAAATGCGTATTTTCAATAATATTCCACCAAACAGGCAGAGACGCTTGCGTAAATTTAGGTAAAACAAGACCATCAATGGCACTGACATCAAGGTTTTCAGTGATCCATTGACCCATTTCAGTGTGGCGAGGGCGAATAAATAGCAGTGGCCAATGGCTACAATCACTGCTTTTTTTGTGCTCTGCTAAAGTATTTAATAATGTCGCCAAGTTTTCTAATGCAACAGGAATATCAGCATCACTCACGGCATCTTCTAAACAGATAATTAAAGAGCGTAATCCTTCAATTTTCTGGTTGATAATTGTCGTCGCGATATCTGTTCGTGTTGCGGGCATATAAAGTGTTGCCCCTAAATTCCATGGGGATAATCGTTCAATCATTATTTCACCTTTTTAATGATAGTCACTGCACGATATTGACCAAGCGCTTGCCCTGCTTCAATAACAGCAATATTTTTTTCCTGCGCAAGATAAACCAGTAATGCGACATCAGGATCGGTTATTTCTCTCACAAGAACATGATCAGGTACACGACGTAAAACCGCACGTGTAGCTTCAGCAATACCGGGTTTTATACGATTGATATTTGAAATATCATATTTGTTTGCAAGTGAACTAACGACGTTTTCGCTCAGCTTTTTTAAGTCTGATTGTTGTTCTTTAAATGTGGCGAGTGGAATATCGTTATCGATTAATGTATCAACGACTTTTCCGACAGTATCAACTAGGTAACGACTGCATTCATACTGTTTTAAATGTTGGCAATCCACAAAACCGTGAAAGCCTTTTTCCGTCCAAATTGAACGTGAAATTAATCCTGAAACAGGCGCTCCCATGATCCCAAAGGGGATAAGCCAGTCTTCATCGCTAGCACTTAGCCATGCACAGCCACAAGGATCAGCAAGGACGACAAGGCGAGGTTGGTCTGGATAGCCTTTTCGCCCAGATAATGAACGAATAAGTTCACCCGTAATCGCGCCTTTTCCTGTCCATCCATCGACAAACACAATACCTTCTGTGCCGTGACGTTGTTCTATCCATGAAAGTGCTTCGCTATCAATACCTCTATCGCGAATAATACTCATGCCGTAGTGGTAAGTGGTTTTTCCCATTTTACGCAATGTTTGTTGCAACATGACGCCTAAAGGAACACCTGCACGAACAAGGCTGGTCAAGATAATTGGGGTATCACCAAAACGTTCAATCAGTGATTTAGCCAACATGATGACTTCAGTGGCTAAGCGTGTAGCACCTGTTTCTAGCGCTTTTTCAAAGAGATCTAAATGCCATGTTGTTGGCTCTGGCTCTTGACTTAGCATGTCTGAATAGTGACGTTTACCCGATTGTATTAGTTCTTCTTTTAACTCAACGGGCGTCATTTCGATATTAACCGGTTGAAGTAGGAAATCGACATCTCCTGATACATAAGAGCCTGAAAAAGGTTTATGATCCATCATGTTTATTCTCCAAAAATTTTTGTGTTGATCGCATCTGCAAACTGGCTTTGACGAGGAAGTCCATACCAACTGCATAATTTCATAAAGCGATGATCACTTAGGCTGTCACCGAATCCAATCACAGGGAAAACACCACGCTCAGCTTTTAATTTATTGAGCAAATAGGTAACAGCTTTGCCTTTTTCGATAGGCTCCGGTAACCAAGCAATATTGTTGCTGTTGCGATGAATATAAAAACCTTCGGTTGAGAATGTTTTTTCTATCTCATCACCTATGGCATATAGCTCGTCTAATCGAGTGCTATCGTTATGCTTCATGACTAAATAAATAGGCAAATCATCGTATTCATAGTTAATACGAGCCCAACCATCAATATTTCGCTCTGCCATTAATTGCGTAATTGATTGTTGTAGTGTCAACAAACGCTGTGTATATGGCGCTAAGCTTTGAGTGATGTGGTTTTGCCATTGTGTATCAGCATTGCCTTCTGGTGTTAATATCACGGCACCATGTGTGGTAATCGCCCAAGAATGAAAAGGAATAGTGACTCGGCTAATCTCTTCCGTTCCACGCGCAGTAACAGGAACTAAATCAGCATGTTCTAACATCCAATCTACTAGCATGGCTTGCTCTTGAGTCATAAAACTACGAGGTTCTAAGCTTCTATCTAGCGCGCCAGTTTTGTAGGGTTCTAGTGCTAATTCATCCACCATCTTACGACGTGTTTGAAATAAGGTGTCATCGAGATCAGTTAAAATAACGGGTTTAGTCATAACTTATTACCTCAACAATAGGGGCAACTTTATTGAGGGCTTCAATCAGCTGGCTATCAATACTTTCGACGGGTGTTTCACAACAAAGCAAAATACGATCAAATTGTTGATGTGCCACGTTATAGACGAAATTAGGAATACCTAAACCATAATTATCAGTAAATGTAATCGCCGATTGAATGGCAAAGTTGGTTGAAATAGGTGAACGCGTTGTCGAGCTATATTTTACGATAGCACCTTGTTTTTCAAGGCGTTCAGCTAATAAAAACGGTTCCCAGACAAATTCTCCCGATCCTAAAACAAGGATTTTTTCACCTAAAGAAACATTGATAGATAAACCCAGATCACTTGCGGGTATTGTCATGCCTAATCGACCCCAGCTCTGTTTACCCGTAATTGCAACTTGTCCTGATGCAGTAATATTGACATTAGGCATAACAGGTAAAGGCGCATTTGGATCGGCATCCCATTGCCACTTCCCTTGTACTAAGGAGAGGGTTTTCATCGGTAATGGCGAGCGCTCAGCGAGAGAATCCCCACTCCAATCGGTTAAGGTTACCGCGATAACTTGCTCAATATGGGTTAATCCACCGTCTTCACGTAGCGCGGAAAGTAGGTTAATAAAGGTATTACCCGTAGTCGCTTCATCATCAATTAATACTACGGTTTTTGCTTGTTGTACCCATTGGCGTTGTTCTGCTGTTTTAGGTAAATAGAGTAAGTGATCAGTTGCGTGGCTATGATTTTCTTTAAACTCACATAGCAGTTCACCGTTATCAACAGGATGGCGCGTTGATGTTAAATAAATGGCCTGTTGATAACGATTTCTCACTTCATCAAAAATACCCGCACCTAAACCAACCGCGGTTTCTGCCATACCAATAAACAGAACAGGACCTTCAAGTGAGTCAGGAAATTGACGGGCTAGTTTTTGGTAGGTTTCACGCATTTTTTTCGGTGAAACAGGGATATGCCGCCCTAATACTTTACTGACAAATAAAAATGCACGCTTAGGATTGCGTCTTTCTGCAATATCAAATAATTCATCAAGTAACTCAATAGCGCAATTTGGCGTCACACTTAATGTGCCACAAGAAAGAGGGCGACGATAAACGGATGAGTTACTCATACTATTTTTCATTATTAATTATTATCCGTACTGATTAAGTTTGTTAACGTTGAATTGAAAACAATAGAATCGGTGATTGAGCGTATTTTTGTTGGTGTAAAATGGTTATTTTGGGCTTGAGCCTCTTCAACGCTCATTAATCCTAATTGGCGTAAAGCGAAAATACCGGCAAGATTGATTCCACAATGTTGGGTATAACCAATACCACCAGAAGGGCGCATATTAATTTCAAGTAACAGCGGGCAACCTTGATGATTATGTCGAGTTTGCACATTCACAAGCCCATCAGCTTTCATCGCTGTTGCACATGCTTTACCTAATTCATAAGCCTCGCCTGAAATTTCTAAATGTTGTATTGCACCCTCTTTGCGCCGAGCCACCGCCGCAATTACATCACCTTGTTCAACCACCATATCCACAGAGTATTCAGGACCGGGTAGATAAGGCATTAAGACTAAAGGTTCAAAACGCTCAACCGCCTTTAATGCCTCAAGATATTGTTGAGGATTAACTTGGCGATTTTCTGGGTGATTAAACAGTGCCATCGGCGAAACCTGATTATCAAATCGCCAAAAACCCATGCCATAAATCCCTTTTACCGGTTTGATACATAAAGGTATTTCGCCAAAAGGAGGTTCGTTTATATGCGCTTCTAGTTCATCGATAGACTCAATGTAAATAGAAGGTACTGCTGGAAGCCCACATTGTTCCATCGCTTGTGCGAATGCGACTTTATTATCAGCTAAGTGAAGCTGTTCACGTTGTGTGGCTCCGGTGGTTAATTTTACCCCAAATGACTCGATTTCTTTCCGGTGTAATTCAAACCATGCGCTATTACGACCAGTATGAATCGCACTGACTTGGTGCTGTTTTACAACATCAGCGATAAATTGTAAGCGTAATGTCTCTTCAAGAGGTTCATAAAAAGCCCCATCAGCCAGCGATAAAATCTCATTTCGAGTATGACGATGAGATGCAAGCACAAAGATCTCTTGGTGTTGCTGTTTTGCAAAGTCTTTAACACTTTGAATTATATCGCGTTGTGATGATAAGCCTTCCATAAACCAAACTGTGTTATTCATTACTCTGTATACCGTGAAATAAAAGTGTAGGGTTCAATGCCTATAATCATGAAGATTTCGAAGAACTATGTCAATCATAATATGATTTATTTGAGTTAATTTTAAAATCAGATTGTTGATTGAGTTATTATTATGATTTTCTTGTGTTTTTAATATTTTATTACAATAAAAACATCATTATTATCAATGTGTTGACAAAACTTTAAGTTTAATTCAGAAAAATAGTCTTGCTCATGTACTTCATCATGATATGATGATTTTCAAGATATGGAATTAATCACAAATGGCGTTATTGTTTCACTCTACCTCTGAAGGAATTTAATTATGGTTTCATTAAGCAAGAATCAAACAGTTTCTCTCAGTAAACAAGCACCTACACTGAGCCATTTAATGTTTGGTTTGGGCTGGGATCCGATTAAGAAAAAAGGATTATTAGGCGGTCTTTTTGGTGGTGGTGGTTCTATTGATTTAGATGCAAGTTGCGTATTGCTTGACGCAAGTGGTCATCAAATCGATACCATTTGGTTTAGAAAATTAAAATCAAGTTGTCAGTCAGTTATTCACTCTGGTGATAACTTAACGGGTGACGGTGATGGCGATGATGAAACAATCTTCGTTGACTTAAACCGTTTACCAACAAATGTTGAATATTTGGTATTCACAGTAAACAGTTTCCGTGGACAAACCTTTAATGAAGTTGAAAACGCATTCTGCCGAGTTGTTGATAAAGCAACGAATAAAGAGCTAGTGCGTTATACCTTAACAGAGCAAGGCTCTCACACAGGTATCGTGATTGCTTCTTTACAACGTAATCATGGTCAATGGGATTTCACTGCGTCTGGTGCGCCTTGTAAAGGCCGTGTTATTAACGACATGATGCCTGATATTGTAGCTACGGTGGTGCGATAAATGAATATGACTCCAGGTGGGAACTTACCCGTTCCTAATCAAACATTAATCGTTAGAATTCAATCAGGGGCGCCTGTTGACGTATCCGCTTTTAGACTTTATGCGTCAGGTAAAGTGAATGGCGATAGCGATATGGTGTTTTATGGACAGACAGCCAGTGATGATCGCACTGTTATTTATGCGACAGCCGGAAATAGCACGTCTTTTACTGTGGATTTAACGCGTTTACGTCCAGATGTCGAAAAAATTGCGTTTACAGCGACTTGTGATGGTCAACAAACTATCGCAAATTTACAACGATTATCCATTCAAGTTGATGCTAATAATGAAGTTGTGGCGAACGGTAATGTTGATATTAACGGTCGTCCCGAAGCGGCATTAATTTTAGGTGAGTTGTATCGTCGTAATGGTAGTTGGAAATTCCGTTTCATTGCTCAAGGATTTAACGGTGGCTTAAAGCCATTAGCAGAACACTTTGGTGTTGATATCGCAGACTCAACACCAACACCAGCACCGAAACCAGCACCAACACCAGCGCCAACACCAGCGCCAAGTTCAGTGAACTTAAGTAAGGTCTCTTTAACTAAAGAGAAACCAGCAATCAGCCTAACGAAAAAAGATGACTTCGGTAAAATTCGAATCAATCTTGATTGGCATCGTGAAAGCAAAAGTGGAGGTTCTGGATTATTAGGTGGATTATTCGGCGGCAATAAAGGTATCGATTTAGATATTGGTGCTTTTGTTGAACTGCAAGGTGGGCATAAATCGGTTATTCAAGCATTAGGTAATGGTTTTGGTGATTTTAATCGCATGCCTTATGTTGAGTTACAAGGTGATGACCGAACAGGTGATGTTGCTGGTGGTGAATGGATTTTCGTAAATGGACGTGAATGGAAAAATATTAAGCAAGTGCTGATTTTCGCGTTTATTTATGAAGGTGTACCGAATTGGAGCAAGACGGATGGCGTCGTTACCATTCATGTCCCTGAGCAACCACCTATCGAGACACGCTTAACGGATGGTAATAATGGGCGTGGTATGTGTGCGATTGCCCGACTTGTTAATGAGAACGGATCAATAAAAGTTGAACGTCTCAATGAGTTTTTTAAAGGCCACCGTGATATGGATAATGCCTACGGGTGGGGATTTCGCTGGACAGCGGGTTCTAAGTGATCAAGTTGATATAAGGAAAATAAACATGAGTTTTTTTAACAAATTAAAAGAAGGTTTTAATACAGGCCGTTCTGAGTTAGCCAAGCAAGTTGGTCGCTTTAAAAACAAAAAATTTATGCAAGGTACTGTTGCGGTTTGTGCGCGTATCGCCATTGCAAGTGACGGTGTGAGTTCTGAAGAAAAACAGAAGATGCTTGGTTTTTTAAAAGCATCGGATGAACTTAAAGTTTTTGATACTACTGAAGTTATCGAATTCTTTAATAAGCTAATCCTGAGTTTCGAGTTCGATACTGAAGTCGGTAAAGGCGAAACCATGAAGTATATTCTGGCAATGAAAGATCAGCCAGAAGCTGCGCAATTAGCTATTCGTGTCGGTATTGCTGTTGCGAAAAGTGATGGTGATTTTGACAATGATGAAAAAGAAGCTGTGCGTGCTATTGCCATTGCATTAGGCTTTGAGCCCGCAGAATTTGGTTTGTAATTAATTTAATATAGGGAACCGTTCAGGAATTATTATGGTATCCACACATATTGGTTTTCCGACAGAAACTGTCATTGTCTTTGTTGTACTTGCGATTGGCGCTATTTTTATCGACTTATTTATGCATCGTGCAGATAAGCCGATAACGTTAAAGAATGCCATATTTTGGTCTATATTCTGGGTTGCCGTTGCAATGGCATTCGCAGGATTCCTTTATATTCACCATGGTGCAGAAGTCGCGAGCTTATTCGTGACAGGTTATGCATTAGAGAAAGTGCTTTCTGTTGATAACTTATTTGTCATGATGGCGATTTTCTCTTGGTTTGCTGTACCTGACCGCTTCCGTCACCGCGTTCTTTATTGGGGTATCATCGGTGCTATCGTTTTCCGTGGGATCTTTGTTGCCATCGGTACAGGACTGTTAAGTTTAGGACCATATGTTGAGATAGTATTTGCCTTAATCGTTGCTTGGACGGCAGTAATGATGCTGAAAAGCGGTGATGATAGTGAAGAGATTGAAGACTATTCACAACATCTTGCGTATCGCTTAGTTAAACGATTTTTCCCTATATGGCCAAAAATCACAGGGCACGCTTTCGTATTAACACAAAAAGAAGTCGATGCTGAATTAGCAAAACCAGAAAACAAAGAAATTACTATCGGTCGTGGTACAAAAGCAGCGTTATATGCAACACCACTTATGCTCTGTGTGGCTGTTGTAGAGCTTTCCGATGTGATGTTTGCTTTCGACTCGGTTCCCGCTATTATCGCAGTAAGCCGTGAACCCCTCATTGTTTATAGTGCAATGATGTTTGCAATCTTAGGCTTACGTACGCTCTACTTTGTGTTAGAAGCGTTAAAACAGTATCTGGTTTACCTTGAAAAAGCGGTTATTGTGTTGTTGTTCTTTATTGCTGCAAAACTAGGTTTAAATGCAACAGATCATATCTGGCAACATGGATACAGTATCTCCGCGACAACTAGCTTATTTGTTGTGCTAGGTGTTCTTGCTCTGGGTATTATTGCAAGCTTTGTATTCCCAGAGAAAAAAGATGATGAAGGTAAGACAAATTAACAAATATTCTTGAGAAATCAGAATATTAAAAACAAAACTAAAGAGGTTATAAAATGAGCGTTTCTCTTTCTAAAGGTGGTAATGTCTCTCTGAGCAAAGCAGCCCCAACGATGAAAAACGTCCTTGTCGGACTTGGTTGGGATGCCCGTTCTACAGATGGTCAAGATTTTGACTTAGATGCATCTGTATTTCTGTTAGCTGCAAATGGAAAAGTGCGTAGCGATGCCGATTTCATTTTTTATAACAATTTAAGATCTGCTGATGGCTCTGTTGTTCATACCGGTGATAACCGCACAGGTGAAGGCGATGGTGATGATGAAGCGCTGAAAATCAAATTAGACATGATCCCAAATGATGTCGATAAGGTTATCTTCGTTGTCACGATCCATGATGCGCAAGCGCGCCGCCAAAGTTTTGGTCAAGTATCGGGTGCATTTATTCGTTTAGTTAATGATGACAACCAAATCGAAGTTGCTCGTTATGACTTAACGGAAGATGCCTCAACGGAAACTGCAATGTTATTTGGTGAGTTATATCGCCATGGTACAGAGTGGAAATTCCGCGCGGTTGGTCAAGGCTATGCGGGTGGTTTAGGTTCAGTTTGTGCGCAATACGGTATTAATGCCTCTTGATAGCCGATTGGTAAAATACTAACCGCTGGCAGTCATAAGATGTGATTGCCAGTTTATTCAATAAAGTAGGAGCTTTGATATGGCAGTTTCCCTCGTTAAAGGTGGTAATGTTTCTCTGACTAAAGAAGCACCAACAATGTCGGTTGCTATGGTTGGTCTAGGATGGGATGCCCGCGTGACAGATGGCGCAGAGTTTGACTTAGATGCGTCAGTATTCATGGTAGGTGAAGATGGAAAAGTACTTTCAGATGCAAGTTTTATCTTCTTTAATAACAAAGTGAGTCAATGTGGAAGCGTTGAACACCAAGGAGATAACCGAACTGGGGAAGGCGATGGTGATGATGAGCAAGTTAAAATCACTTTATCAAAAGTCCCTGCTGAAGTGAAAAAACTGGTATTCGCAGTCACTATTTATGATGCAGAAAACCGCAAACAAAACTTTGGTATGGTCAGCAACAGTTTTATGCGCGTTTATAACAACGACAATAACACTGAAATTGCACGTTTTGATCTTTCTGAAGATGCATCAACAGAAACAGCAATGATCTTTGGTGAGTTATATCGCCATGGCGCAGAGTGGAAATTCAAAGCCGTTGGGCAAGGTTTTGCCGGTGGTTTAGGTGCGTTAGCCGCACAACACGGCGTCAATATCTAAGACGCTATTTAGCCCTCGCATTGCGGGGGCTATTTGTTTGTATCGATAAGAAAATAATCAGCAATTAAGACTCTTTTTTTGCTGTTACTTTGATTGGTGAATTTTTAGCTTTACGACGACCAGTATGAAAGTGACGCCAATGAGGATCTTGCGCGGCGAAAAGTAATTCATGATCACCACGAGAGTCTCCCCACGCCCTTAAATGGTATTGTGTTAAGTCGCCGTATACCGCTTCTAATCGTTTGATTTTTTCACCACAACGGCAATTATTGCCAATAATTTTACCTGTCAGCTTCCCATCAACAACTTCAAGTGTTGTTCCTATTAGTTTAATGCCTAAGCGTTTTGCAAAAGGCTCTAACACCATCGCAGGTGATGCAGAGCAAATCGTTACTTCAGCATTGCTATTTACTTCTTCTGCAACAGCGAATAAGCCCGTAGGGCGCATTAATTTAGTCCAGTAAAGCTGGCAAAATTGTTCTGCTTTTTCTTTTAACCATTGTTCTTCAATATTGGTTAGAAAAGTTTTGATCAGCACTTCTTTTAGTTCATCACGGGTGAGTTTGCGTCTAAAACAACGTAATGTCGGTAATACCATTTTAATTAAACGGCGTGAGAATTTACGTTTACCAAAGGCAAATTTTAGAAAAGGAATAAAACTGTCGTGATAGGTTAGCGTGCCATCAAAATCAAACACTGATAACGTTTTTACGGTATTTTTCGCGTTTTCAAATTGGGGTTGCATACAGGGTAAGGCTCCGTAAATCATCAGGGTTCGAGGAGTAATTTTGTTTATTATATCATTGTTGAAAAAATCAGGTAGTAGTAGGGAATTTACGGGTAATGATCCTCTTTTTAAACACGCACAAAACGTTTGATAAGTAAAAACAAAGTGCTACATAAAATAAAAGCCATCAAAAATGTTAATTTAATAAATTATTGATTAATTATTAATAATAATATTTATCGGTTTATTTTAGAGTTTAAATATATTTGAGTTGTTACTTGAAATAATATGATTGTTTTTCTATATAAAGATAATAACACTATAAAAAATATAATATTATTAATTTTTGTTTGATTTAAATAAAAGGTATTTAGTGCCGATAAGAAAATATAATTTATTGATATTAATATGAGTACATAGGTGTTTCTTATTATGAACATTAAAAATTCGGCTAAGCTTGGCGCGATAATATTGTTGTTTCTATTTTTTCTCTCATCTGCAATATCATTATTCTTTATTTATAGAATGCAAAATAATTTCTCACTGGCGGAAGCATTATCAACGCGCTTTACCGATGTTCAAGAAGCGAGATATGAACTCGCAACAATGCGCTCTAATGTGAATTTTATTATGCAAAACAGCGAGGAGAGTAACGCAGTAGATGATAAAGTTATTGGACAAACTAAAGCGCTAGCAGTGAATGCTAAGAAAATTATTACTAGCTGGGTAACAGAGAAAAAAAACACAGCTCAAGCACAGGAAAGTGCAATAGCAGTCTCTAAGCTATTTAATAATCTTATTGATAGGCTTCTTTTATCTATTAATAATATAAACTCGATAGATTTCAAAGATGAAACCTTTGCCTCAGATTTTGAACATCTCTCTAAGTTATTTGATAACTATTTTCTTATAACAAAAACCAATAATGACACTATTAGTCATCAACAGTTATCAATGGTTCATTTCTCTCTCTATTCAACGCTTATATCATTAATAATTTTATTAACCATGTTGTATGTGGTTATTCGCTGGGTAAATGAGAAGTTTATTTTCAACCTTAATTTACTTTCTGATATTTTAAAAAAAGTGGGTGAGGGAAATTTGGTTTTTACATTACCCAAAGAAAGTAAAGATGAGTTTGGCAAGCTATTTTCTCATGTCAGTGATATGCAAAAATCATTAACGTCCACAATATTAGCCGTTAAAAAAGAGGCGTCAGAGATGAAAAAAGAAGCCACTGAAATTGCATCAGGCAATCAAGAGCTATCATCTCGTACTGAAGAGCAAGCAAGTGCACTGCAACAAACCGCTGCAAGTATGGAAGAGATAAAAACAGCAGTGGCAAATAATACAGAAAATACCGTATTAGCAAATGATATTACTACTGAAGCGCATAATGTTGCTATGGATGGTTCAATCATTATGAAAGATGCCATTAGCTCGATGAAAAAAATAGAAAATGGTGCGGTAAAAGTGGGTGAAATCAACGACGTAATTAATGGCATTGCAAGCCAAACCAATATTTTGGCATTGAATGCCGCCGTAGAAGCCGCAAGAGCGGGTGATCAAGGTCGTGGTTTTAGAGTTGTTGCCGTAGAGGTAAGAAACTTAGCAGCTAAAAGTGCAGAAGCGGCAAAAGAGATTAATCATATTATTAAAGAATCCATGGCGGATGTCTCTCATGGTACTCAGTTGGTGAATAAAACCGGTGAGCATATGGAAGAGATGGTCTCTTCAATTACTAAACTAAATAAGATTATGCAGGGAATAAGCCTTGCTTCTGAAGAGCAAAGTTTAGGCATTGAGCAAATAGCGGTAGCGATTAATCAGATGGATACCGTTGTGCAGCAAAATGCATCGCTAGTTGATCAAAGTGCAACATCCACCATGATGTTAGACGAAAAAGCACAACTCTTAATGGATAATGTCGCTGTTTTTCAAGTTGAGGAACACGCGTAGTTATGATTAAAAAACTCACGCTGATTTAGGTTATCAGAGTGAGTTTTATGTTGTTGGCAAACAGAGTAAAAATTAATAATATTCAATCATAAAGGTTGCAGCACCATTGGCGGAACCTGCCGATAATCGGTCATCGACACGAATATAACGTGCTCGTAATGGAATGCTGACTGTACCTGCTTTTTCCGTGATTGGCTGTGCAAAGGCGGTTGGCGTATTAAATTTAACAAAATTTTCTCCTACATCACCAAATGCAAGTTGGATACCGACACCTTTAGCCGCACCCGGTACATCATTGACTTTAAAAGTGCCAGGATATTCTGGAATAGCTGGATTTACAGGTTTAATGGTGACTCTTAATTCATTAGGATCGCGTTCAGGGAATGTTTGACCCACTTCACTTGTGTATACATTACCTTTCTTTCCTGAATAATAACCTCTAAATGCAGGGCAGTTGGTTAATATAATATCGGAGTTTATCCATTTGGTTGAACTGCCTTTGGCAGGTAGTGTGGCAGTTTCATGCGAGCCAAGTTCTACGGTGTAATCTTGAGTTTTACAACTTGAAGATGTCACAGTTATGGAACCTGTAACATCTATATATGAGGCTATAATGGGAAAGCCAGGTGCATCAACTTGATTTTTATTAGGATAATTTACATCAAGTTGCATACGTGCAATGTCAGTTAGATCAAAAATACCCGGTTGAATTGGACCAATTTTAATTATTGAATAATGTAATATTGGTGAGGCAAAATACCGAATTGATCTCCTATTTTTATCTAATATGCGTTGTCCTTCCCAAGATAGCTTAGGTATGCCGAGTGGCAATGTATTATCTACATTTCTATTTGCGAAAAATACAATGCCTAATCCTGGATTATTTGTTCTAAAGACATTAGCGGGAATACCTGGACTTATCACAGGGGTGCCTGTGGTACTGAGTATTTTCAACTCCTGCCTTTCCATAAAAAGGACTGTTTTATCAGGATCTTCTGGATCGTAACTAGAGCACTCATAATTTAGTGCTTTGTTGTTATAGTCTATTTGTCCTTGATAAACAACGGAACCTATCGGCATATCAGGCCCAACAAAGATAGTACCGTTTATTGTCATTGAGCGAGTAAATACAGGGGCATCCATTGTACATGTGACCTCTGTTTTTGCCATTACTTCAGCCACAGGTAAAAGTAGAAGCATTAAGGCTAATGAGTTTTTAATAATAGGCTTCATACTTTATTCTCCACAGACACTGGTTAATTGAACAAAACTACTTTGGTTATTTTCATCTTGTGCTGGCGCACTATAGTTAATAGTACATTGCTGTATTTCACCCGGCCCCCATTTCACGGTTAAACGACCTGATGCTTTTTCAACTCGGGCGTAGAGAAGTCCTCCCTGACCTATACTACCCACTTCATTGTTCTGTTCATCGTAAGCGACACTACCAAATGGAATAGCGCCGTTATTACGTTGAATTGTAATTAACAGAGGGATACCTGCATGAGTTTTAAATTCTACTTTAGTAATCGCACCTTCAAATGGTGCAATACGCGCTTGTGTATTTTGTAGCTCGATATTATTTGACATTCCTTTCGGGTTAATCGTGATGTCATTCATTTGATATGGGGTTAAATAAGGTACAGCAGCATGACCAAAGCCATCGATTTCAATGCCCGGATAGCCACTGACTTTTGCACCTTTAGCACCATCTGCTTCAACCACAGCAAAAGTATTGCCTTGATAAGGCGTTGCAACTACACCACCAGACCAGCCGATTAATGAACCGCTAGCACCAATCGAACCATTTTGATAATGCTCACCTAAGCCATAGTTTGCTGTTAAGTTGGTATAGTTAGTTTTTGCACTGCCGTTTAAGGTCATACTTGAGCCAATACCATGGTTAGTATTCATTGCAGTTATGCCATAGTTATAACGGTTATTTTCACCCGCAGATCCTGAGATCCCGATGCGCTCACCGACGTCACCTCGACCATTACGAGTTAAGGCTGCGGTTAAGGTTGGCATATGATCAACACTTAAATCGTAGAGTGGTAAAATAAAGTTCAACTCAAAAGATGTCTCTTTTTTGCCATCTGCATTACGAGCTTGACCGACGTTTAAGCCATAGGAGAGACGTTTCCAGCGATTGTTATAACCCATTTGATATTGCAAGTCGGTGGTGTCGTTATTCCAGTAGTTTTGTGTAAATCCACTAACATAGAATGTTCCCCAACCTTCAGGTAAACCTTGATCAATTGTGACGTTAAAGCGACTTTTGGGACGCCAAATATTATTAATACTTCGACCGTAGCGCTCTTCATTTATTGCTTGAACGGCAGAGCTATAGTCATAGAATTTTTCGGTATTAAACTTATAAGCGGCAATTGTCAGGTTACTATTAGTATCTTGAATGAATTTACTGTAACTGATTTGATAACTTTGTCCGCTATTCACTTTTGACGACGTTGTATTTAAGTGCAAGCGCGCTTGAGTAATATCAGCAGAAAATGCCCCTAATGGTGTACTTAATGCTAAACCCGCTTGAAGTGCATAGTAATCTGCACCAGTACTCTGTATACCAGCGTAACCCGTTATCAAGTTAGTTAATCCACGGCGATAAGTGGCCTGATATAATGTTGGATCATAATCCACTGCTGATGAATTTAAATGACCCGCTGCCACGGTATAGTTATGTTGTCCTGGGCGCAGTAACTGTACAACGGAAGCGTAATAGACTCTAAAATTCTGTTGTGAACCGTCAGATTCTTGGATGGTGACATCCAAGTTACCGCCATATCCTGATGGATAAAGGTCATTAATTTCAAATGGACCGGGTGGTACGGCAATTTCATGGATCACTTGTCCATCTTGGCGAATAATAACTCGCGCATTGGATTTTGCGACCCCACGGATCGTCGGCGCAAAGCCACGTTGAGAGTCAGGTAACATTTTCTCATCACTAAAGAGTTGAATCCCCCTTAATGGTTGAGAATCAAAAAGTTGTCCTGTCGTAAGGACATCGCCAACTTGAACCACACCTTTTATTGTCGTGATAATACGTTGCAGATAATTATAAGTTGATGTGTAGTCATGGCCATTCTGTTCATTCTATGAATAGTTACCCGTGTGATGGAAACTCCATGTCCCTAAATTAAGATTGCTATTAACGCCAACGAAAGCGGATTTGTAATTCGTTCCATTGCTACGAGACATAAAATAGTTTGCGTTATAGCTCACTAATAACGCATTTATGCCTCGCTCCCAAAGTGAAGGATTTACATAACCACGAGGTTTATAACCAACAAGAGCTTGTGGTGTATTAATCGTTAAACGTTGAACTGAATGGTCATAGTTGACTTCTGTTGAGGGGACAAAATCGGTGAGTGCAATACACTCATGTAATTCTAATGCACTTTTTAATAAAGGGGTGATTTTGTCATTTTTAAAGCCAATTAAGTCGATAATATCTTTAGTTAAACAAGGTGATACTTGACCATTTTCCATATCTTTAAAAGTGACTGGGGTCCTTGCCATAAATTGGCTATTGACATAGATCTCAACATTCCATGTACCAGGCAAAAAGGTATTTTCTTTATCAAAGCGACTGATATCAATATCACCTTGAGAAGTATTCATAAAAATAGGATTAAATGAGAGTGAGCCATTTCCATTTGTATGAGAAGAGTGACTATTCTCTGTTGATGAGTCAGTACTATTTTGTAATAAAGGCGACATATTGGACGATAATGAAGGAGTACCGTTAGGTAGCCATTTATTATTTTCGATCCCTGTTATATTTTCTGCATAAGTATAAGGTGTTACTAAAAATAAAGTAGCACTAGCAGATATTATAATAGTTTTTAAAATATAACTGCTCATTTGAATATTCCCATCTATTTTATGAAGTATTGAGAGTGCTAGAGTTTCGTTTCAACTATTTTCATTGCACCCCAGTCATTCACATAACGATAAACAACCTTGCTTCCTAAATTTGCCGATACGCCATTGGGGAGCGTAAATTCGTGTTGGCCTAATGGTGGAACAACTTCACCATCAATTGGGTTTTTCTCATTATTTGCAATAGTGATAGAAACGAGTGAAACAAAATAAGGTGAATTGTTAATTGCTTTTAATTTGTTACCAGCAATTGAAAATTGAAGACCTTCAGCTGCATTTATTGCACCTATTTTATCTTTTAGTGCGTCTGGACGATAAAATAGTTTTATTCTAGAGCGATAAGCAATTTGTAATTTATTATCTATTTCTGTATTTGCATTTGGTGGTATTTCTAATACATTTAACCAATAAATAGATTCTTTATCTTTAGGTAATGCGGCTGCACCAGTGAAACTAATTCTTAATGATTGCGATTTTTCTGGCTCAATACGGAATACCGGTGGTGTTAATACAAAGGGAACCTGAATATTTTCTGGTTTTGCATCAACATTACCTGTGTCAATCCAGTTTTGAATTAATACAGGCACCTTCCCTTCGTTACTAATTTTTACTGTGACTTCTTTTTCATTTTCATTATAAATAACACGAGTACCACTAATAATAACGCCAGCGTTTACCCATGTTGGAATAATTAATAATAAACTCAAGAAAAAGCTTTTAATTAATTTAGTGGTTTTCATATTTATCTTTATTCCATTAATAAAAAGCAAACAGGAAGGAGGAGTCTCCTCCCTGTTTATTTCGATTATTTATACTGCAGAGTATAAACAACGCTACTTGTTACTTTACCCGCTTCGGTTTTACCGATAGCGTAGTATTCAACAGCGTATGGCAGAGTGGCTTTATCATTAGTAATTGTGTAGTAAGTAGTATTATTTACTTGAGATGTATTACCTACTTTAATGGCATTGAAATTAGCACCATCTAACAGTTGTAATTGAACCTGTTTGGCACCCGTTGCAGCAACATCCATATTTTTCAGACGACCAGTTGCTTGGTCTACGGTTGCGCCTGTTTCGAAGAATGCAGAAACAGTGCTGTGACCAGCTACGCCGATTTTACAATCAGATAAGTTCATGTTGAATGCAGTACGTCCAGTGACTTCACCTGCATTTTGTAAAACATTGGTACTTACTGTTGGCAGAGTAATAGTTGCATCTGGGCCTTGACCTTCGATATCAACTTTACAAGTTGTATCTGTTAATTCACCATTAAAAGTAATTGTACCTGTATTATCTGCAGCCATAGCATTACCTGCCATTAGACCGAATGCTACTGCTAAAGATGCACCAATGATAGATTTTTTCATTCTAAAGTCCTTCGTTTTATATTAGATAACTACGTTTTAATAAATCGCTAAATATTACAGTTAATATTTAGAAACTTATTTTTTGACTCGCTATTGGTGTAAAATAAATAAAAGCAGTCCGTGGCAAATAAAAATACTTAATACGTATTTTTTATTTTCCTAATAATTGTTATTTATTGTACAGGGTAATAGTTTGTCTGTTGTTAACACCTCTACTTTCATAAAGCTAATAACTCATGAAAATAAAACATTAATTAAATATTTTATTTCCATGATTAATTTTTTATAGTGGTGTTTACGTAATTGTGTTAAATATTTGTTTTTTAATTTAGCTGGCTAATAACTCTAGTACTAAATTCATAATCCTTTTTTTTAGGTTGTGAGTTTGATCCTTTTTCGTTATAGGTGCTTATTACTTCACGATTCAAATCATCCCATGATTTATCAAAAATAATAAGTAACTTATTTATTAAGCTAAGAGACATACTATTTTTACCGTTTTCATAACGGGATATTTGTTGTTGGCTGACAGAGATTATTTTTGCCAGTTCACGACCTGATAATTTTTTCTCTTTTCTAGCCTTCTTAAAAAAAAAGCCTACTTTAGTGTCTAGATCGTTCATAAATTAATTCCAATAACATGAGGTCTAATATATAGAAGTTATCACATATTAAAATTAGTCATTTAAGTTTGAATAACTATATTACACATAAATTATTGCGTAAAAATGGTTTACCCTATGCGATTACTATTTATAATAGGTTGTACCTATTAAGAGAGTAATTATTGCAAGGTTATACTTAAGTTTTAGTAAGTGATAGAGATATCAATACGTTAAGTAATTTAATGAAACTATAAACTAATTTTGATACTCATTATACGAGTTTTACTTGGGTGGAAAATATTGTTTGGTGAGTTATATGTTATTTTATGTTTCATTTCTAATCTTTATAAGATGAATTGTATGAAAGGGTTATTTATTGTAAACAAAAGTATTTTACGCGTATTATGGGTATTTATGGAAAGTATAGAATGTAAGAATTCTCTGAATAAAATTAAAAATTGGGTTATATGATGAAAATAGGTTATGTGTTTTTCTAAATAATATGTTTCATCCTATTTTTTTCTTGATGAGATAAAATATAAAAATTGATCTAACGCAATAATTTTGACGGGAATATTAAAAAGGAGGTGGGTTGACAGTTCACTATTAAGAAGAAGGGGTTATTTTTTTAAGTATTAGTTCTAATTATAAATTGTTTATTTTCTAACACTGCTTGTTTTTTTACTATAAGTGAAGTGGATGTATAAATGGAGTACATATTCCTTATTTTACTCTTTTTAAGATGATAATTTTTTGTTAATAATCTCTTAGGTATATATACTTTATTTATATTTTCTTTTGCAGTTACTTATGCCAATTTTATGCGCTAGATCGTAAAAATACTTAAGAAATGTTAATTGCTAAACAGTATTTATTGTTTTGTGCAGAACTTAATTTTTTTACTGGTTTTTAGTTTTAATCATAATCAGACCCTCGTTGCTAATCAATTAATAACACTGAAATACTATTTCATTGCGGTACATGATCTGTATTAATGGTTCGAAAACAGAGTAAAAGACTAATTAGCATCATTGATTGAGATCTGTAATAAGTGTTTGTATTGATAATTCTGATTAATAAGTAAATAAAATCTATTTCGTGCCGATAAATGAGTACATTTGTATTATTTTATTGCCGGGGTGGATTATTTCATGAGTATTGAAAGATCAGCTAAAGTAGGTTCTATCATACTGTTAGCCATTTTCTTATTATCATCTGTATTGTCGTCGTTTTTTATTTATAGAATGCAAGAAAACTTCGCATCATTGGATTCCTTGAATACCAGATTGAATAGTGTTCAAGAAGCAAGGTATGAATTAGCGACCATTCGTTCTCACGTCAACTACCTGATGTTGTTGAAAACAATGACGGATGAGAATAAGCAGGAAACAATTAAATCACTGGTTGCTGAAGCAAAAGAGCTGGCAGAAAAATCAAAAGCGACTATTACACATTGGGTAGGCGTGAAGAAGATAAGTCCTGATGCTCAACGTAATTCAGAACAACTATCAGTGTTATTCTATTATCTTCTAGATGAACTTATTGCACCTATCGATACGCTAGATTACACAGAGTCAAACCTCTCCAGTGACTTTAATCGCTTATCTGATCTCTTTGATGAGTATCTTATGATCACGAAAGGCGTGAATGATGATATTAAAGCACAGCAAGCTTGGATGGTGCAGTTGTCACTTTACACGACCATCATTGCGCTGGGGATCATTCTTGTTCTTCTTTATATTGTCATCCGTTGGGTAAATAAAACGTTTATCTTTAATTTAAATACTCTATCCGCTATTTTGCAGAAAGTGGGAGAGGGTGATTTAAGTTTCACTCTACCTAAGAAACGAAATGATGAGTTTGGAACTTTATTCTCTAATGTGGGAGATATGCAAACTGCGCTAACATCCACTATTCAACTTGTTAAAGAAGAAGCATTAGAGATCAAAAAAGGTTCGGCAGAAATTGCTTCTGGTAACCAAGATCTCTCTTCACGTACTGAGGAGCAAGCAAGTGCTTTGCAACAAACAGCTGCAAGTATGGAAGAGATAAAAATCGCTGTAGTGAATAATACGGATAATGCGATTTTAGCCAACTCCATTACCGCAGAAACCCGCGATTTAGCAATTGATGGTTCTAATATTATGAATGATGCTATTAACTCGATGAAGAAAATCGAGGTAGGAACATTAAAAGTCGCTGAAATCAATGATGTGGTTAATAACATAGCAAGCCAAACTAATATTCTGGCATTAAATGCCGCTGTTGAAGCAGCGCGTGCAGGTGAGCAAGGTCGTGGATTTACGGTTGTTGCAACAGAAGTGAGAAATTTAG
This sequence comes from Proteus cibi, assembly GCF_003144405.1. Lineage (GTDB taxonomy): Bacteria > Pseudomonadota > Gammaproteobacteria > Enterobacterales > Enterobacteriaceae > Proteus > Proteus cibi. Next base: position 7,664 of record NZ_PENW01000025.1, on the reverse strand, counting down.
CAGCGAGAAGTGCGGATGCCGCACGTGAAATTAACCAAATTATCAGAGAATCCGTTGCTGATGTGGCTCATGGTAGAGAATTGGTCAATAGAACGGGTGAGCATATGCAGGATATCGTTTCTTCTATTACTAAAGTTAGCGATATCATGCAGGGGATTAGTATTGCATCAGAAGAGCAAAAAGTGGGTATTGAACAGATCGCAGTCGCCATTAACCAAATGGATTCTGTTGTTCAGCAAAATGCGGCTTTAGTTGAACAAGGTGCAACTTCAACAATGATTTTAGATGAGAAAGCACAAAACTTAACTGATAAAGTTTCAGTCTTTCAAATTAAAGAACAATATCAATAATTGAAATAGCTGGTTAACATTTATATTTAAAACAAGCTCACTTTAATAGCGATATAAGAGTGAGCTTTATTTTTGAAACGTTATTTGATCCTGTTTTTTATCTGTTAATCAGAGTAAATTATAATGTTTGTCTGGTCTTACTGTTATTGGTAATGGAGCAATATCTTGCATTTCTAATAAGTTTCTTTCAATCGTATTACAAATGGCATTTAAAGGTAAGTCATTTGCAGACACACCAAAAGGATCTTCTAATTCTTCAGCTAATGAGTCCCAAGACAAGAAAGTATAAGAGATAAATACAGATACAAAGGGTGTCATATAATGGAGATCTGCAACTAAAGCAAAAGGTAATAATGTACAAAATAAATAAACAGTACGTTGCAATATCAAAGTATAAGCAAATGGAACTGGAGTATTTGAGATCCGTTCGCAACCTCCAAGTACATCAGATAGATTATTAATATCTTTATTGATTGATTGAAAAATAACGTCACTTATCATCTTGTTATCTCTCAATTCACCTATTTTTAAACCAATATGTAATAAAATACGATTGGTGGGATAAGGGCTATTCATTATTTCATTGAACAAAGTTCGAGGTAATAGGCGGTAAAGATCAACCATTGGATCTGTTTTTCTTAACTCGTGTTTTAAGCTCCAACTAAAAGCAATTAATAGATTAGAAAGGTCTCGATTAAATTGTTTATCTTCAGGTAATAATGCTTTTATATTTCTTAATATATTACGATGAGTAATTAACATATTACCCCATAGGATTCTGGCTTCCACAAGTCTGCTATAGCTTGCATTATTTCTGAAACCAAGAAATATTGCGATGGCAATACCGAGTAAACTAAAAGGAGCAACTGTTAAGTGTATGCCTAATTGTTCATACCATTGATAAATCAAAATAGCGATAATTGACATGATAACATTAAGGCATAAACGAAAGATTATTTTTGAAAGCACAGAACCATGCCAATCAAATAACCGAAAGAACCAGTGTTGATTAGGACGAATGACCATAATAGTAATGATATAAAACGAAGTTTGAATTTGTTGGAATATTATTGCAATAAAATAAGAGATTATCTAATTTATTCTATTGAAAAAATTAAAGATAAAATGTAATTAATGTGTAGTAATCAATCTTTTCTTAGTTGAGGGATTAACGATCACGAGCTGAGAAAGGATAATGTATCTGTCTCAATAGAGAAAATGGGGCAACAGTTCATAGAAACAAAAAAGCCACTTGCTAAGAAGTGGCTTAATGCGCTGATTTAACAGCTAAAATTTGGTGGCCCCTACTGGACTTGAACCAGTGACCAAGCGATTATGAGTCGCCTGCTCTAACCAACTGAGCTAAGGGGCCTTAATGGAGTGTGATTATACGTGCCATTTGGCACGAGGTCTAGCCTTTGAATGACTGTATGCGCAAATTCTGTTCAATATAAACAATAAAAAAATAAAACAGAGAATAACTGTGATATCAATAATATAGCGTAACGATTTATGGATAATCTTACACACAGGTACAATATTATAAATAATAAGGCTATTTTTTATAAATATATGTAGGTGAAATCTATCGTAGATTAGATAGATTAGATAGATTGTAGATACCGTATCGAAATTCCATAAAAAAACGCCTGTGATATCACAGGCGTTTGTTATAACTTTTATTGAAAAGTAAGTTGATTACTCATCAAGGAAGCTACGTAATACTTCAGAACGGCTTGGATGGCGTAATTTACGCAGTGCCTTCGCTTCAATCTGACGAATACGCTCACGGGTAACATCAAACTGTTTACCCACTTCTTCCAAGGTATGGTCAGTATTCATATCGATACCGAAACGCATACGCAGGACTTTTGCTTCACGTAATGTTAAACCTGCTAACACTTCGTGAGTCGCTGAACGTAAGCTTTCTGATGTTGCAGAATCCAGTGGTAATTCGAGAGTCGTATCCTCGATAAAATCACCTAAATGTGAATCTTCATCGTCACCGATTGGGGTTTCCATGGAGATTGGCTCTTTAGCGATTTTCAGTACCTTACGGATCTTGTCTTCAGGCATTAGCATGCGTTCTGCAAGCTCTTCTGGTGAAGGCTCACGTCCCATCTCTTGCAACATTTGACGAGAGATACGGTTCAGTTTATTAATCGTTTCGATCATGTGAACAGGGATACGAATTGTACGCGCCTGATCAGCGATTGAACGAGTAATTGCCTGACGGATCCACCATGTTGCATAAGTTGAGAACTTATAACCACGACGGTATTCAAATTTATCAACCGCTTTCATCAGACCGATATTCCCTTCCTGAATGAGGTCAAGGAACTGTAAGCCACGGTTGGTATATTTTTTCGCAATAGAGATAACGAGACGTAAGTTCGCTTCGACCATCTCTTTTTTCGCACGGCGTGCTTTTGCTTCACCGATAGACATACGACGGTTAATATCTTTAACCTGTTCGATTGTCAGTCCAGTTTCAACTTCAATTTGTTGCAGTTTTTGTAGGCTGCGTTGTACTTCTTCTTCAATACCTGCCAGCTTTTCAGACCAAGGTTTATTCATGGCTCGAGCAGCCGTGAACCATGTGTCATTGGTTTCGTTACCTGTAAACAGCGTAATGAAGTTTTTCTTTGGCATCTTAACTTGGTCAACACAAAGACGCATGATGTGACGCTCTTGAGCACGAACTCTGTCCATCATGTCACGCATATTGTTAACCAAATAATCAAACTGTTTCGGAACTAAGCGGAACTGTTTGAAAACTTCAGATAACAATAAGATTTCAAGCTCTGTATCTTTGTGGTTACGACCTTTTGCCTTGATAGTTTGGCGAGTTTTTTCGTATTGCTCACGAAGCTCAGTAAACTTCTGGCGCGCTAATTCAGGATCGATGCTGTTATCATCATCGCTATCGCTGTCATTGTCGCCATCTTCATCTTCGTCTTCATCTTCGTCTTCAGCGCTGTTGTCAACTTCATCATCATCTTTGCCTAAGTTGACATCTTCACTTTCTGCCATTTCTTCGGCATTAGGGTCAATAAACGCAGTAATTAAGTCTGAAAGACGTGCTTCGCCAGCTTCAACGCGATCATACTGTTCAAGAAGATAAGTAATTGCTTCAGGATATTCTGCAACGGAACATTGAACTTGGTTAATACCATCTTCAATGCGTTTTGCGATATCAATTTCACCTTCCCGGGTGAGCAGTTCAACGGTACCCATTTCGCGCATATACATACGCACTGGGTCGGTTGTACGGCCAATCTCAGATTCTACACTAGAAAGTACCTGAGCGGCGGCTTCTGCAGCATCATCATCAGTATCATTTGAATTTTCTGCCAGCATCAGATCATCGGCGTCAGGTGCTTCTTCCATAACCTGAATGCCCATGTCGTTAATCATCTGGATGATGTCTTCGATTTGATCTGAATCGACGATATCTTCCGGCAGATGGTCATTGACCTCAGCATAGGTCAGGTAGCCTTGCTCCTTACCTTTAGTAACAAGTAGCTTCAGCTGTGACTGCGGGTTTTGCTCCATAAGACGGTATCCACACTTCAAAGTAATTTGGGTTGGTGTCGGTCGGCGATAACTGTTCAGCCAACAATAACTACGGAGGGGCATTTTCATTGTCGATTGCTACGGTCCCCTCAGCGTAGCAAATGTAGGTTTTTAGTACCTACCGATAGCGGCAATTAAGCCGTGTTTTTAATCTTAATTCTGTGTTTACTTTTTAACGCGTGCCTGTATTATCAATTGGACTTCTTCGCGTTCATCTTGCGTTAGGCCTTCTGTTCTCTCTTTTGCAATAAGCGCGTTTAAACGTTCGTCCATTGCAGTTAAAAAAAGATGATCTAACGTGTCTGTAAAGGTTTTCTCTGCGATCTCATCTATATCTATATCGTTCCACATTGCCAATTTTTCAAGCTGTTTACCGAATTTATTCTCTCTATAGAGCTCGATAATTTGTCCTGTATTCAGACCTGGTTGTGCTTGGCAAACAGAAACTAATTCAATAAAAAGCGATAGACCTGCAATTTTTTCTGTACTTAATCCCTCAAGAGGGGGCACTAATTTAGAGAATTCTGGGTTTTGTATCAATAGGGCAATCAATATACGCATAGGTGTTGTGCGTAATTTTGTCGGTTGATACGATAACTCGTGATTAACCGGCGCTCTACCAAATAAACGATCCATCTGCTCAATATCGGGATTTCCCGTTAAGCTTCCAAGCTCTCTTAATAAATATAGACGTAAAGTTTCACTTGGGATCTTATCTATTAATGGTCTGGCTAAACTATATAGCTTACCATTGCCTTCTTGAGTACTCAGATCCACTTGAGGAACGAGTGAATCAAATAAAAATTCTGATAATGAATGTGCTTGTTCCATACGTTTTTCAAAAGCGTCTTTACCTTCACGACGAACCAATGAATCAGGATCATCACCTTCGGGTAAAAACATAAAACGTAAAGAGCGACCATCATTTAAAAAAGGAAGGGCGGTTTCTAATGCTCGCCATGCGGCATCACGTCCAGCTCTATCTCCATCATAGCAGCAAATAATGTTATCCGTTGTCCGAAAGAGCAACTGGATATGTTCTGCTGTGGTGGAGGTTCCTAATGAGGCAACGGCATAATCAATACCAAACTGCGCTAATGCCACAACATCCATATAACCTTCAACAACTAATAGCTTTGTGACGTTATTATTAGATTGTTGCGCTTCATAAAGTCCGTACAGTTGACGACCCTTATGGAATATCTCTGTTTCTGGCGAGTTCAAGTATTTAGGTAAATCATCACCTAAAACACGCCCACCAAAGGCAATAACACGGCCACGTCTATCTCGGATAGGAAACATGACTCGTTGGCGAAAACGATCATACGTACGACCATTATCGTTAGTTATTACCATACCCGCTTCAAGAAGTAAGGCTTTATTATCGGCACTTTGACCAAAACGTTTTAGGACGTTATCCCAACCTGTTGGTACAAATCCAATCGAAAAACGGGTAATAATATCTTCACTAAGCCCACGATGCGCAAGGTAGTTTCTTGCTTCCTGTGCATCAGGTTTATTGAGAGCGCTACTATAATACTGATTCAATTTCTCCATCACTTGATAGAGATTTTGTCTTATATGTCGTTCAATAGGGCTACTGCCTGTTCCTGATTCATAAGGAACTTCTAACCCATGCATTGCTGCTAACTCTTCAATGGTTTCGACAAAATCGAGCCTGTCGTAATTCATTAAAAAATCAATAGCATTGCCATGCGCGCCGCAACCAAAACAGTGATAAAACTGTTTGTCGCTATTTACTGTGAAAGAGGGCGTTTTTTCATTATGAAACGGACAACACGCTGAATGATTTTTGCCTTGTTTTTTTAACGGCACGCGAGCGTCGATAAGATCGATGATATCGGTTCGAGCTAGCAAATCATTGATAAATGAACGTGGAATTCGTCCAGCCATAAGCCCTTTTACGCCTGTTGTTGAACGAGAATAAGCCGCGCTCTCAGAAGAAAGCACGGCCTTTAACTGCGACTACAGTGTCTGCATATGTTGCGGTATAAGCCGCAAAATATTAGTACAGACGAGTACGACGTGCGTTTTCGCGAGCTAATTTTTTAGCGTGACGTTTTACTGCTGATGCTTTAGCGCGTTTACGTTCAGTCGTTGGTTTTTCATAAAACTCACGACGACGAACTTCTGCTAATACGCCTGCTTTTTCACAAGAGCGTTTGAAACGACGAAGAGCAACGTCAAATGGCTCGTTTTCACGTACTTTGATTACCGGCATGTGCCTCTCACCTCAATAGAAATCGGTTTGCGCTGGCATTATTTAAGCCAGCCGACATTTAAAATGGTGCGGAATTTTACTTCAAAGCAGGGCACTTTGTAAAGAGATGCACAAAATTGAAACGCAAACTCTCACTTTTGTGTCTTTTGGGAAGAACACGAAAAGCGAAAATCGCTAACCACACATTTAAATCACTTAAAATAGGTGGATAATTATAGAACAGAAAAAGGAATTTGTCACATGCTGGTATGTAAAAGATGTTGCGAAGGCGTATAAAATCACCGAAATAATGATACAATCGATTCATTACGCGAGTTAGCGAAGAAGAATTTGGAAGCGTCATGCGAGTTTTAGGTATTGAAACATCTTGCGATGAAACCGGTATCGCAATTTACGATGATAAAGCCGGTCTATTAGCGAATCAACTTTATAGCCAAATTAAACTGCACGCCGATTATGGTGGTGTCGTTCCTGAGCTTGCTTCACGGGACCATATCCGTAAAACAGTACCTCTTATTCAAGCGGCACTGAAAGAAGCCAATCTTACGGCGCAAGATATTGATGCAGTTGCTTATACTGCGGGGCCGGGTCTGGTTGGCGCATTACTTGTTGGCGCAACCATTGGGCGCTCATTAGCATTTGCGTGGGATGTTCCAGCAATCCCAGTGCATCATATGGAAGGCCATTTATTAGCGCCAATGCTTGAAGAGAAAACACCAGAGTTTCCATTTGTGGCACTTTTGGTTTCTGGTGGTCACACACAATTAATTAGTGTGACAGGAATTGGCGAATACACCTTATTAGGCGAATCTATTGATGATGCAGCTGGTGAAGCTTTTGATAAAACGGCAAAACTGTTGGGATTAGATTACCCTGGCGGTCCTGTATTATCGAAAATGGCGCAACAAGGCACAGAAGGTCGCTTTGTCTTTCCTCGTCCAATGACAGACAGACCGGGACTTGATTTTAGTTTCTCTGGTTTAAAAACCTTTGCGGCTAATACTATTCGTCAAAATGATGATTCAGACCAAACTCGCGCAGATATTGCACGGGCATTTGAAGATGCGGTTGTTGATACGCTGGCGATAAAATGTCGTAGAGCTTTAGAACAGACAGGCTTTAAACGTTTAGTGATGGCGGGTGGTGTAAGTGCTAATCGTACATTACGTGCGAAAATGGAAACTGTCATGAAGCAATTAGGGGGCGAAGTTTTTTATGCGCGCCCTGAATTGTGTACGGATAATGGCGCCATGATCGCACTAGCAGGAATGATCCGCTTTAAAGGCGGTACAGAAGGTCCGTTAAGTGTAACCGTAAGACCACGTTGGCCTTTAGCTGAATTGCCTGCACTTGATAAGCAATAATTTATTTGAGTATTAATTAAGATCTTACTCTTTGTTAAAAAGCCACTTTTTTATGAACTGACCCCAATTTATTGGACAGTTTAAATTAGTTAGGTAAAGACTGAGTTCGGTATTGAACTGGACTCAGTCCTT
>NZ_PENW01000029.1 GCF_003144405.1 Proteus cibi | reverse complement strand
GTGAGAGTAGGGAACTGCCAGGCATTAAATAAGACGAGAAAGCCAACCCAATGGGTTGGCTTTTTTGCGTTTGGGGTTTTTCAAAGATCAAAAATGAGTAAATTCTAATATTATTTTAAATTCTGAATATAAAAAACGCCCTAATTTAGGGCATTTTTATGATCTTTTAACAAAAATTATGACGAGAAAACGCAGCGAGTACGGTTCTTTCTGAAATTTCTAAATAGTCTTCCATTGCTGTAGCCGCTTCTTGGGCTTTTCCATCCATTAAGAGTGTTAAAATTTGCTCATTTTTCTCAATATACGGTGCATGTAGCAATTGAGGATCGTTTAATAAACCGAAGGCTAAACGCAGTTCTGCTAGAATAAGTTGGTATTGTTTAAACAATCTAGGGCTATCTGATAGTTCAACAATGGCGGTATGAAAATGCATATTACAGGTTCCGACACCGTTCCAATCTTGTTGTTCTTGAAAAATTTTTGCTTGATTAACACTATCTTGCATTCTGACTATTGCTGGATGCATAGGATAAGAATGTCGTAGAGCATCACATTCAATTAATCGTCTTACACGATAAATATCCATGATACTTGCCATATCTGGTACAGAAACAAAAACACCACGATTAGGTTTATAAGTTAAAAGCCCTTCTTGAGTAAGAACGCGGAAAACCTCTCGTAAAGTATTACGCGATATCTCTAGCGTTTCACTTAATGCAGTTTCTGACAATCTTTCACCAGGAGGTAATTCTCCAATAGTAATTTTTTGCCGAATAACATTTGCGACTTTTTGAGAAAGAATTTGTGGAGATGTTTTTTTCTGCATTATCTTCTGCTATTAGCTTAATAGAAGCGTCTATTCTAACAGTGTGTTTTATAATATATAACCTCTATTATGTCACTCTGTCGCACTTCTCACTGTATCAAATACAACTGTCTATTTATTTCCATCAAAAATCTTAATTTATTCTCACGATATTTTAGTGCTCAAATGTATTCTTTCGTTCATTTAGCGCACTATTTTTGTGCATCTGATCTTTTTATGCCTCATTTAAGTGCATATTCATAATTTATTAACGAGGTGTAATTGTCAATAAAATGTTAAAAATGCGATCTTCTTTGCACTTTTATCATCTCATATTTAAATCTATTTGCTTATTTATTCATCTATAATTATTAATTGTTCAACAATCTAATATCAGGTGATTAACAATTATGTGTGCATGCTCAACAATGGCACATTAATTGCCTTAGTAATAATAATTACAATAATGATGATAAAGGGGGTAGCTCATGGCTACACAAGATTCTGCAAATACAACATCAAGTTCGTTTATAAAAAATAGACGCTCTTCACTGATCGCCGCCATTTTTTTAATGGCAACATCAGCAATTGGTCCAGGTTTTATTACTCAAACTGCAACCTTTACTGCCACTATGGGAGCCTCATTTGCATTTGGTATTTTGGCATCAATCATCATCGATTATGTTGTTCAGCAAAGTATTTGGCGTGTGATTACGGTTACCAATATGCGGGCTTCAGACATTGCTAACAAAGCAATACCCGGCAGTGGTTACTTACTTGCTGTATTAGTGATTTTTGGCGGTTTAGTGTTTAACGTGGGTAATATTGCAGGTGCTGGCTTAGGGCTTAATGCGATGGTGGGTCTTGATCCTAAATGGGGTGGGATCTTAAGTGCTTTACTTGCGATCTATATTTTCTCATCACGTAAAGCCAGTAACTTTATTGATCGTATGATTATCGTTCTTGGTATTGTCATGATCTTACTGACTGTTTTTGTTATGTTTGCTTCTAATCCTCCTGTAGGTGAAGCATTAAGACAAACGGTTTTACCTGATGCGATTAACTTTGCGACGATCACTACAATTGTCGGTGGTACGGTTGGGGGGTATATCTGTTATGCAGGTGCTCATCGTCTTCTTGATAAAGGAACGACGGGTATTGAGAATATTGATGCGGTATCAAGCGCTGCAACCAAGGGAATTTTAGTCGTTGGATTAATGCGCTATATCCTGTTCCTTGCCATTTTAGGTGTGGTTGCCAGTGGTGTAACATTAGATATTTCTAGCCATGCTGCTAATCCGGCTTCTCAAGCATTTCAGCATGCAGCCGGTTTAACTGGATTACGCATCTTCGGTCTTATTTTATGGGCTGCTGCATTAACGAGCGTGATTGGTGCTGCTTATACCTCGATGTCATTTATTACCGTATTTAAAAATGGTGTTACTGAGCGTCAACGTAATATCGCAACCATTATTTTCATCGCTATTTCACTCGCCATTTATATGGTTATGGGAACGGCACCTGCTGCATTATTAGTCTTTGCCGGTGGTTTTAATGGCCTAATTTTACCTATTGGTATGACACTCTTCATTTTTGTTGCATGGCGCCGTCAAGATCTCATGAATGGTTATAAATACCCCGCATGGTTACTGTGGTCAGGTATTTTAGTCTGTGCGCTCACTTGGTATATGGGCATTATGTCCGTAGGTGCTATTTTCAACTACCTCAACATTGCTTAAGAGAATGATAACGATGATAAAAACAGTCGATTTAAACAGTGATTTAGGTGAAAGTTTCGGTCAATGGACAATGGGCAATGATGATGCAGTGCTTGAGATTGTCAGTAGTGCCAATATTGCTTGCGGCTTTCATGCTGGTTCACCCGATGGAATTTTAAAAACATTAAAAGCAGCCAAACAACACAATGTCGCGATAGGGGCACACGTTGCTTATCCTGATTTAGTGGGATTTGGTCGCCGTAATATGGATATCGCTAGTGATGAATTAACCGCAGATGTGATTTATCAAATAGGTGCTTTGCAAGGATTGGCTAAAGCAGTGGGGTTGAGCGTGACTTATGTTAAGCCTCATGGTGCGTTGTATAACACAATTGCTCATGATAAACGTCAAGCGCTTGCGGTTATTGAAGCGATACTCGCCGTAGATCCTCAATTGACATTAGTTGCTTTAGCGGGCTCTCCCTTAATCACACAGGCAAAGGAAAAAGGGCTTCGTGTTATTGCCGAAGCTTTTGCAGATAGAGCTTATCACGCGGATGGTACGCTGGTGTCTCGTAAAAAAGAGGGCGCCGTTTTACATGATCCTAAACTTGTTGCACAGCGCATGTTACGGCTTGTGCAAGAAGGTGGTGTTGAGTCTATAGAAGGCGTTTTTACAGCGATACAAGCTGATTCTATTTGTGTTCATGGTGATAGCCCTGATGCTGTAACGCTTGCTCAAAGTGTAAAAGAAATTTTAATTAATCATGGTGTTAGCATTCAACCTTTTGCACCTCTGTCACTTAAAAATGAGGGACAAAAATGACTCATTTAATGCAAGCCACCGCGGATGCAATTGCTAAAGCACAAGAAGCTCGATTAGCTATTCGTAATGGTTTAGTAAAACCAACAGCAGGTATGGCTAAAGGAATGACACAAGCTAACATGATTAGTCTGCCTCGTGATTGGGCATTTGATTTTCTGCTCTATGCCCAGCGTAATCCTAAAAGTTGTCCGATCTTAGATGTTTGTGAGGCTGGAAGCTATCGTACAATTTTGGCGGAAAGCGCTGATTTGCGTACTGATATTCCGTTGTATCGAGTTTGGGAAAATGGAAAATTAGCTGATGAAATTACGGATGCGACTAAAATCTGGGAGCAACATCCTGATTTAGTCACTTTTCTTATTGGTTGTAGTTTCACATTTGAAACACCGATGTTAGAAGCGGGCATTGAAATTCGCCATATTACAGATAACAGTAATGTCCCGATGTATAAAACGAATCGTTTGTGTCGTCCTGCTGGGCGATTAGAGGGGGAGTTAGTGGTTTCGATGCGTCCTATTCCTGCAAATAGGATCGCTGATGCCGTGATGATCAGTGGTCGTTTCCCTTCTGTACATGGTGCTCCTGTACATATTGGTTCACCTGATGCTCTGGGGATTAACGATATTATGTCGCCAGATTTTGGCTCTCCAGTAAGAATTGAAGAAGGTGAGATCCCCGTGTTTTGGGCTTGTGGTGTGACCCCACAAGCGGCAGTGATGCGTTCAGGTGTTCCTTTCGCACTCAGCCATGCTCCGGGGCATATGTTTATTACTGATGTGCCTGATGCTGCTTATCATGTATAAGGGAGGAAGATATTTTGCGCTTTTTACCCGTTAACTTTTCTCATTTACTTGTTGAACTTTCCTCTTTAAAAGAGACGCTCGCATTGTATGAATCCGTTAAACAAGCGGATATTGTGGCTATTCAAGATATTGTGCCAGCAGCAAAAACACTTTTAATTCACTATACGCCGTGGCTAATTACGGCTGAAGAACTTGTGTTTCAACTTCGACAATTAGAAGTCAAAGCGGTATCAGCACGTCACACACAGTCATTAACGATCCCTGTTCATTATCAAGGTGAAGATCTCAATGAGGTTGCTGAGTTATTAGGGATCACAACCAGTGAGGTGATCCGCAGACACACAGAACAAACTTATCAAGTTGCATTTACCGGTTTTGCACCAGGTTTTGCCTATTTGATTGCTGATGAAACTCAGCTTTATGTGCCTCGTCGTAAAACACCACGTACAAGAATACCCGCTGGATCAGTGGGATTAGCAGGCGAGTTTAGTGGGGTTTACCCACAACAAAGCCCCGGTGGTTGGCAACTTATCGGTACGACAGAAATAAAAATGTGGGATCTCTCTCGTGAACAACCCGCTTTTCTCTTACCGGGTAATGAAGTCCATTTTGTCGATGCAAAAAAGACATCAATGACTGTTTCACTTCCTGAGAAAAAATCAGCCGTCACTTCCTCGCTCTCGTTAAATGATAAAGGGTTATATGTTATTTCTGCAGGGCTACAAACTTTATTCCAAGATGAAGGCCGTATTGGTGCGGCATCAATGGGCGTTTCAGCTTCAGGTGCACTTGATAAACCTGCTTTACATGCGGCTAATCGTTTAGTGGGTAATCCTACAACTTTTGTTGCACTTGAGATAACACAAGGTGGACTGATCCTTAAAGCACGACAAGATTGTGTGATTGCTTTAACAGGAGCAGATTGCGCTCTTACGCTAAAACATGAATCGGGTGAGAATGAATCCCTATCTGGTTATCAACCTATAGATGTTCGTTGTGGTGATGAAATTATTCTAGGTATGCCAAAAGCGGGTGTACGCAGTTATCTTGCTGTGAGAGGTGGATTTGAATTACCCACGGTTTTAGGTAGTCATGCATTTGATACTTTAGCGCAAATTGGTCCTAATGCTTTACAAGAAGGCGACGTACTTCACCTTAATCACGAAAGTACGCTAAATGGGATTATTGCTGAAGAGCAACCGACATCAATACTGCCAAAACAAGGTGATATCGTTACACTAGATGTTGTTCTAGGGCCTCGTACAGACTGGTTTACAACGGAGGCTATAAAGACATTAACGTCTCAATTATGGCAAGTGACACCACAGTCTAATCGTATTGGTTTACGTTTATTGGGCGAAACCCCCCTTGCACGAGCGCAACAACAAGAGCTATCGAGTGAAGGCACTTGCATTGGAGCAATACAAGTTCCAATTAATGGGCAACCTGTTTTGTTTCTTAACGATCACCCTTTAACAGGAGGATACCCTGTTATCGGCGCTGTTGCTGAATATCACTTACCACTCGCAGGGCAGATCCCTGTTAACGCTAAAATTCGTTTTAATCCAATTACCGAATTTCAAGAATATTGATAGGAGAATGCCACTCATGACAACAATCAACCAAAAACAACGAGTGAAGCATAGAGTATTGATTGCCAATAGAGGCGAAATCGCAGTTCGTATCATTCGTGCTTGTCAGGACTATGGTGCGACTTCCATCGCTGTTTATGCCAATGATGATATTGATGCACTGCACGTTCGTCTTGCTGATGAAGCTTATGGGCTCAAGGGTAATTTGCCGAAAGAAAGCTATCTAGATATTAATAAACTTATTGATATTGCTCATAAAGCTAAAGCAACCATGATCCATCCCGGCTACGGTTTTCTTTCTGAACGTGCTGATTTTGCGAAAGCAGTACGAGACGCTGGATTTATTTGGATCGGTCCTAACCCAGAAACGATAGAAGTGCTTGGCGACAAAGTGAAAGCTCGCAAAATTGCACAATCTGTCGGTGCTCCTCTTGTAAATGGTACGGCTGATCCCGTTAATGATGCTAAAGAGGTTCTGGATTTTGCCAAGCAATATGGCCTACCTATTGCCATTAAAGCTGCTTTTGGTGGGGGTGGGCGAGGTTTAAAGATTGCTCATAAAATGGAAGAGATTGAAGAGCTCTATCATTCTGCTGTACGAGAAGCCATAACTGCATTTGGTCGCGGTGAATGTTATGTCGAGCAATTCTTAGATAAACCTCGCCATATCGAAGCGCAAATTATCGCCGACAAATTAGGTAATGTGGTTGTTGTCGGAACACGAGATTGTTCGTTACAACGCCGTAATCAAAAGCTTATTGAAGAAGCCCCAGCACCTTATTTAACAGATGAACAACGTGAACGAATTCATCAATCAGCGAAAGATATTTGTGCTAAAGCGGGCTATGTGGGGGCAGGTACTGTTGAATTTTTATTAAGTGCAAATGGTACTATCTCATTTCTAGAAGTGAATACACGCTTACAAGTAGAGCATCCTGTTACAGAAGAAACAGCGGGTATTGATTTAGTGATAGAGCAGTTACGTATTGCTGACGGGTTGCCACTCAGTATTGATAAAACCCCCGTTTCGCGAGGTCATTCTTTTGAATTTAGGATCAATGCGGAAGATCCGGCGAAAGGCTTTTTACCTACACCAGGTTTAATCACGCATTTCTCTCAGCCTTCAGGTCCTGGTATTCGTGTAGATAGTGGTGTGGCTGAAAATAACCAAGTCTCGCGCCAATTTGATTCTATGATGGCAAAACTGATCGTAACTGGGGCAACACGTGAACAAGCGATTGCACGGGCTCGTCGAGCGTTATCTGAATTTAAAATTGAAGGCGTGGCAAGCGTATTGCCTTTCCATTGTGAAATGATGGAGCAGACCGATTTCACTGAAGATTTTAAAGTGCATACCCGTTGGATTGAAACTGATTTTCAGCCAAAAAATAGTCATTTCCCTCGTAGTACACTGGCAAAAAATGAAGAGCTTGTCCGTACTTTTATTGAAATTGATGGTCGTCGCCATGAACTTGCTTTGCCTGCTCAATTATTGTCACTCTCTGCGGTAATACCAACAGCAATTAATGCCGGTCATGAGAAAGAAGAGAATGAAAAAGCAGTCACCGCGCCAATTTCTGGTGTATTACATAGCTGGATCTTATCTGATGGTGATAAGGTCAAAGAAGGGGATGTTATTGCGATTATGGAAGCCATGAAAATGGAAGTACAAGTCGTTGCTTCTCGTGATGGTGTATTACAGCAAAAAGCAAAAACAGGTGATTACTTTTCAGCAGAAACGGTGTTAGCAGAAATTAATTAACGATATTATAAAATAACCTATTGATTAATAATAATATTATCTATTTATAATATCAGCCCTTTAATATGAGGTCATTTCATATTAAGGGGCTTTTTTATAATAACTCTATTTATATTCCTATTTGTTATATCTAATTCCTTTTGGTTATAAGTTATTTTGCCTATAATCGAAGTTTGTTAAATTTTAACCAAAAAGGAAATTGGATGTTGCTTGTAACTCAACTGATTATTGGTGCTGCAATAGGGTTAGTTATTACAACGACCGGTGTAGGTGGTGGTGTTATTCTATTACCTGTTCTTATTTATCTTTTTGGTATGAATGCATTAGCTGCGGTTGCAACAGCAAATCTGCTCTCGATGCTAATGAAACTCTCATCTTCTTATATTCATTTTCGTTTAGGCAATATTCCATTAAAACCTGCATTATTGATTTTGGGGATCATGTTTCCTGCGACATTTTTAGCGAGTTATGGTGTAACGTGGTTAGGTAATCAGCCAGAATATTACCAACGTGTGGAATTAGGCATAAATATCTTAATGATCGTCGCGATAATTTTTTCGCTAATACTTTTTTTACAACGTATGGTAAAAAAATCTGCGGTTGATCCATTAACATTATTAACGCCACCTAATTCGATGACACTCTCTTCGCTGTTAGTGCCGGGAATGAGTGCGGGCTTTGTTTTAGGAGCAACCGGTGTGGGTGGGGGATTAGTGGTGTTGCCGGTGTTAATGCGTTTTGCACAAATGGGCATTAAAGAGGCAATCGGTACTTCTATTTTTATTACCACAATCCTTTCTGGCGGATCAGCGATTGCTTATAGTGCTGGTGGTTATACCGATGTTCATACGGCACTTATTCTTTGTTTAGGCTCATTACTCTCCATTCCATTAGCACGCTATTTACTTGTCTATTTATCAGAGCGTTTTTTCCAATATTTAACACTGTCTTTTATTCTGATCAGCATCATTATGATGAGTTGGAAGTTAATCTATTGAATATAAAAATTTTTTATATTCAATTCAATTATTGTGGATATATTGAATGACATAAGCAATATAAAAATATAAGATATTTTTATGTTTTTTCTATGAAAGATATGAAATGACCGAAATAAAACTGGATAAAGCTAATTATTCTCAATGGGTTATACGAAATTCTTTGTATTGGATGTCTAGCTATACTCGTTGGACATTAGAAGAAATAGATAATCAATGGAAAATTACGTTTGAAGACAATAACGAGTCAAATTTATTTGAATTTAATAAATTAATTAATGATTATATTTTAAGAGAAAAAATAGAATTAAAAACAGAAAAAGTAAAAGAATCAATTATTAATAAAGTATTGGTGAGTATAAATGAAAGGTTGAACGAATGAATTTATTACCATTTAACTTCGAATATATAGATGATAATAGATTATTTATCAGCAACCTAGCTGGTTTTAATCATGTTTTAAATCACATTGAATTATCAAATATTATTGATTTTGGAAAAAGTGCTGATGAGCAAGTAAATAAAATACTTCGAGATAAATTATTTATTACTGATGAGGATATAAAACTTCCTAAAATGATGATTGCATCTGGTTTAGGAAAAAAATTAATGTCAGAAATGAGATTTTCTCCAATTTTTATGATCGTGCCGACATTACGTTGTGATCATACTTGTAAATATTGCCAAGTAAGTCGAGCCTCCATATCGTCTAATAATTTCGATTTAAATGAGAATGAAATTCCTAAAATAATCGCACTAATAAAAAGTCTTTCAAAAAATAACTATAAAATTGAAATACAAGGTGGTGAACCATTAATTAGGTTTGACCTTGTAAAAAAAATATATGACGAAGCTATTATTCAACTTGGTCAAGAGAATATTGAGTTTGTTATTACTTCAAGCCTTTCATTACTTACAGATGAAATGATTGAATGGTCAGAAGAAAAACCTGTTATCTACTCAGTATCTTTAGATGGAAATGAATATGTACATAATAAAAACAGAATATTACCTACAAAAAATTCATTTCAGATAATCACAGAAAATATAAAAAAACTACAACGCAGATTAGGTAAAGATAGGGTTTCAACAGTCACTACAGTAACAAAAGAATTACTTCATAATCCTCGGTCACTCATTGATGCTCATTTTGAATTAGATATATTTGATCTTTTTATTAGACCTATAAGTCCTTATGGATTTGCAGAGAAAAAAGAAAGCTACACAATATCTGAATATATTAATTTTTATGAGAAATTATTAGATATTATTTTCGAGGAAAACAAGAAAGGATTTCCTTTTGTTGAGCATTCTGGTGCTATACATATAAAAAGATTATATAATCCAGGCTTTTGTGGATATGCTGATTTAAAATCGCCAAGTGGTATAGTATTTAATAGCTTATTATTCAATTATGATGGGAAAGTCTATGGAAGTGATGAATCAAGAATGCTTCAGCAGGTATACTCTGATATTGACTTTTCTTTAGGTGACTTTGATTCGTTATCATTTAATAAAAATCCTATCTATAATAATTTACTTTCTAATTCATTTAACATGTTACATGTTGGTTGTGAAACTTGTGCTTTTCAGCCATATTGTGGCGTTGATCCTTGTCAAAATATCAGTTTATTTGGTGAGCCGGTTGGAAATAAAAGTCTTTCACGATTTTGCCTTTATCACAAAGGGATGTTTAAATTATTAGTAAAAAAGATTGATAAAGGTAATGAAGGATCTACATTATTAAAAAGTTGGACTTATGCCTGAGGTTATTAGAAAAGATTTATTCGATATTAAGAATAAATTAGATAATGGTTACTACCAAGTATTTAAAGATAAACTGGTAGATCCTAAATTCTATTTAGACAATGTTATTGTTCAACAAGAAGGAGCGGTTCTATCACCAACATTCTATAACGGTGCAAAATATGTAATAGTAGATAGTGAGCTTTATAATAGCGTCGAGAATGGTGATATTATTTCCTCTTCAAATAATAAAGTGAGAGTAATTTTATCTCGTAAGGCAAATCACAACACATTACTCGTAACGGAACGATGTAATAATCTATGCCAGTTTTGTTCTCAGCCACCCAAAAAAGATGATGACTCTTGGCTATTAGAAGATGCTATTCTTGCAATATCTGCATTTAATTTCGATGGCATTATTGGGATTAGTGGTGGAGAGCCTTTAATTTATGATGATAAATTTATCGATTTCACCCAAATAGTGAAAAAGAATGCACCTAAAACGGCACTACATGTATTAACTAATGGGCGAAAATTTAGTGATATTACTTTTACTAAAAAATTAGCGGAAGAAATTAAGGGAATGGCTATATCATTTGGTATTCCTCTCTATTCTACCCATGAGAAAATTCATGACGAATTAGTTGCATGTAAAGGAGCATATAAAGAAACGATTGCAGGATTAATTAATGCGGGTAATTTAGGCATCAATATTGAATTAAGAATAATTCCAACAAAAATAAATCACCTTTATTTTCATGGGGTTATTGAATTATGTGCAAGAATATTTTCAAATATTAATCAAATTTCAATTATGAATTTAGAGCCAACAGGTTGGGCCAAAAGAAATTGGAAGGATCTTTATATTTCTCCTGATGAGTACTCAGAACAGCTAAATTTAGCGATTAATATGACGGATATTAGTCAAATACCTTTGGCATTGTTTAACTATCCTTTATGCCATCTACCTGAAAACTTATGGGAATACAGCGTTCAATCTATTTCTGATTGGAAGAACTATTATCCAAGTGAATGTAGCCTATGCAAAATGAAAGAGCACTGTGGCGGATATTTTAGTTCTTCATATGGTAAATATCATCAAACTGCGAGGGCCATTTTATGAAAAAGTGGAGTTTAGCTGCATTACTACCTGGTTTCTTATCCTTAAATAGTCAGGCAATAGCCAGTTCTACTGGACTACCTAATTCTGAATTAACATTTGAACCTGAAGATCTTGTTTTTGCACCTTTAAATGTAGAAACACCATTTTATATTGCAGGGCATAGAAGCCATAGTTCTCACAGAAGCCATCGTAGCCATAGTTCTCACCGCTCTTCTTCTGGTGGTGGTTATTACAGAAGTGCTCCTTCTACACCGAGTTATTCTCAGCCACAAACGACCAATAGAACAAATTCGCAGAATTCGTCAGCTTCTTCATCTAATAATGATTTTTCACAATCAGTTAGGAATTCAAACTTTACTCAAGAACAAAGAAAGCGCCTTGTTATGAGGGTACAATTTGCATTATTTGAAAAACATTATTTCAATGGTGTAATTGATGGCGTTATGGGACCTGCAACCCGCCAATCAATACAAAATTATAGAAGAGATATGAAGCTATCTTCTAATGCATTAATTGATGCTGATTTATTAAATGCATTAGGAATTTATGCAACTAACTAAGAATGCAGATGGTTAAAGTATGAACATTAAAATAGGTGATGAGTTTTTAGTTTATATGGCGCTGGGTGAAGAGAGCTATATGAAAGAGTATTACCGTGTTCTGGAAGCTGATAAAGATTTAGGGCAAGTAACGGGTAAGCTTTTAAGAAGAACAACGGCTGATGATAAAAATATTGGTTTAGGTCGTTGCGAGTTAGAAGGCGGTATTGAGCAATTTGCGTTAGAAGATATCTATCCTGTCAAAGAGTGATCTGTTATTCGGATCACTCTCCTGATTTAATTTGCCACTTAGGCTACAGGTGCATTTTCAGGTAATGCAGATTTTGGTAAGCCAAACACTTTATCAAATACCCAGTTATAAACGAAAGTATAACAAGGGATGATGATGATCAGCGCAAAATCCATCACTAATGCTTGCCATAATGAAACATGCAACCACCATGCAATTAACGGAATTAAATAGAGCACCAGCGTGAGCTGAAATCCAATCGCATGTACTAGACGGCGTCTGAAAGTTCGTATCCTTGAAACTTGCCGACTCTCCCAAAATTCAAATAGGCAGTTATAAATAAAATTCCAACTCACCGCGATGGTGGTGATCACAAGCGCTAATGGACCTGTTACTGCGGTTGAACTATCAGCCAACAGTGCAAGCCCAACGGATGAAATGACCCAGCCAAAAATCTCATAAGCTGTCACGTAGACAATTTTTCGTTTAATACCTTGCATTGTACTCTCTTTTTCTGTGGATCTGTGCTGTTAAGCATCGTAAGATAAATCAGTAAGAATGATAGAAAAAGTTAGCTAGTATCAATTTGACTGAAACATCAGGAGTGAACATGCAGTTCTCAAGTGAACATATTGCGATATTTTTAGCCGTGATGGATAAAGGCTCCTTCTCTGCAGCTGCACGTTCATTAAAACGCGTTCCATCAGCAGTCAGTATGGCGATTGCTAATATGGAAGCTGAATTAGGTTATGCGCTTTTTGAACGTTCATCACGAGAGCCTCAGCCAACTGAAAAAGCCAAAGCACTTGAGCCTCATGCCAGAATGATCGCAGAGCAATTAAAATTATTACAAGTGCACGCACAAGAGCTTTCCATGGATCTCGAAAGTGTTTTAAATATTGGTGTTGCGGCTGATATTAATCCTGATTATTTATTACCTGCGTTATCTGAATTAACGCAACGTTATCCGTTACTTAATGTGAATGTGATAACCGCGGCACAAGATGACATTATTGAGATGTTACATTCGCATAAGATTCAATTGAGCCTAGTTTATGGGGGATTGTATGTGAATGGTGATGAGCAATTTCAATATCTAGGTTCTGAGTCATTGGTGGCAACAATATCTGCAAGTCATATTGCATTAGCACACCCCGCAAGTGTGTTTATTGAGGATCTGGTCAATGTGCGCCAAATTATGATCGCAAGTCATACCAAAGAGTTAAGAGATGAGCGCTCATTAGTGGCAACGAATTATTGGCAAACGGATAGTTTCCAAATGGCTCTGGGTATGGTTGAAGCGGGAATGGGCTGGGGCAATTTGCCGTATTCGCTGATTTATACTCAATTGCAAAAAGGAAAATTAAAACAGCTGCAGTTTAAGAATACGAAAAATGAGTTGCGATTGCCTATTCATGCCATGTGGCTAAAAGGGGAGTCATTACAAAAAGGGGCAAAAGAACTCGTTGAGCTGATGAGTACTCACCAGCCCATTGTACCTAACTTTAATTAATCGACGCGTTGTTGATGAACCCAAACAGCGACTTCAACACGAGATTTTAGCTTCATCTTTTTCAGTAGATGTTTTACATGCACTTTGACCGTACTTTCTGTGATATCAAGCTTACGTGCGATCATTTTATTTGATAACCCTTGCGCTATCAGCTTTAAAATATCACGTTCACGCGGGGTGAGTTGTTCAATATCTCGCTCACCTTCAGAACGATCTTCACGTAATGATTCGGCTAAAATAGGGGTTAACGTAGGGCTGACGACCATTTTTCCAGCCGCCGCCTGTTTTAGAGCGACAAGTAATTCTTCAGGCTCCATATCTTTTAAAAGATAGCCATCTGCACCACGTTTTAACGCCGTGACTAAATCATCACTATAATTTGATACGCTGAAAACAACGATCCGACCGGATAACGACTTTAATCGCAGTTGATCAAGAGTTTCAAAACCATTCATTCCTGGCATATTCAGATCGAGTAAGATTAAATCAGGATCTAATTCTTCAGCGAGTTTCACACCTTGAATGCCATCTCCCGCTTCCCCAACGACAGTGAGTGTTGTATCAAGGCTTAAAAGTTGTTTTACACCATTGCGTAGCATCGGGTGATCATCAATGAGTAAAATTGTCGCTTTTTCTGTGGGGGAACCCATATTATTCATTACGACTTGCTCCAATTTAGACAGGGTCTTTATGAGTAGTTATTAATGGAAATTTAACAAACACTTGAGTACCGCCCTGTTCGCGTACTTTTATCGTATAAGAACCATTTAAGCTATTTGCGCGTTCACGCATAATAATAAGACCATAATGATTTAATTTTTCAGGTTCTGGGTTAATTCCTTCACCATTATCATTAATTTTTAGTTCAACCATACCATTATTTAGAGATAAAGAGACTTCAGCCCAATTGGCATTGGCATGTTGTAAAATATTATTTAATGCTTCCCGGACGATTTGTACAACATGAATACTTTGATGTGAATTCACACATTTTGCGGGTAATTGATAGTCAAAATTAATGGAGAAACCAAGGCGCTGATTAAATTCAGTCAGTGTACTTTCTAGCGCTGCAAGTAATCCTGGTTCTGTGAGTTTTAAGCGAAACGTGGTTAACAGTTCTCTTAATTGACGATACGCGACATTAAGCTCTTCTCGCATCTCTTTAAGGAGTTTTTGGCAATTATCCGGTAAGGTTTCTGACTGCATCTGTAAATAGCTAACTTGCATTTTTAAACAAGAAAGCGATTGAGCAATAGAGTCATGTAATTCACGCGCAATTGCCGAACGTTCATCCATTAATAAAAGCTGCTGTTGTTGTTCGTTTTGTTGTTCCATTGCCAGCATTGCTGAGATCTGTTTTGTCAGTAAGAGCATTAAATTATTTTGTTCATCTGTTAAAACGGTATTTTCAGGTAACTGTATAACAAATAATCCATAACGATGGATTTGATCAGCTAATTCCCAATGTAATAACTCACTATTTAATGAAGTCGTTATTGGCGTATTATCTTCACAACGTTCACATTGTGGATCAGGGCAATGTTCGGAGCGTGGTTGAGGTTCTAAACTGATTTCATTAAATAATGTGTGATGATTATCTTCATATAAACGTATCTGAAAATAAGTATCGGGAATGATTTGTTGAAGCTCAAATAATATCTGTCTTAATCGGGCACAAAGTGGTGCTGGAGAGTGTAATTGTTGGCTTGAATGATAGAGATAAGAGAGCACTTTATTTTTTTGTTGTAAGTCGTAAGTTTTTTCAACCACTCTTTTTTCTAATTCGCTATACAGTGTAGAAAGCTCTTCTGACATGGTATTGAGTGCAATCCCCAATGTGGCAATTTCATCATGGTGTGTACGTTGGTGGAAACGTGCTGAAAAATCACCATGACCAATGGAATTAGCCATCGTCATAAGTTGTTGCCAAGGGTGTAATAAACGGCGACGGAAATGCCAAACAGAGCCAAACAGCAATAACAGCGTAAGTGCAGTAAAAATAAGCTGGGTATAAGCCACCAGCCTGATTTTTTGCTCCGTTAGCTGATCGATACTTAATACTAATTTATCTAGTTGAGAAACAAAAAAGACAACTTCTTGTTTGGCGTCATCACGTTGTTTTGCATAGAGCAATGTGGGTTTTAAGGTATCTTTCCAGTAAGTATTTAATTGAGCATATTGTGATTGTAGCGATTCATTGCTTAAGACTTGACGTAATTCACCACTGTCTAAGTCGGTTTCTAATTCGTGAAGATAATAACGATGTTGTTCATCTAGGGGTAAAGCGGATAACAAGCGATAGCTTTGCATACGCAGAGAGCCTGATTTATTAATCGCATGAGCATTACCTTGTACACTTAAAATAATGTGGTTAGAAATGGCCATGCCTACCACACCTAATAGAGTGAAAAGCAACATGAGTATCGCTATTTGATTAATAATTGAAAAACGGTAATGCCATTGGATTTTATGAGTGCTCATCGTTATTTTTCCAAATTTATTCAAGCGCTATCTTGCCTTAAAAAGGCATCAAATGTCATATACTACTAAAGTATTACCTCTAAATATCTCATGGAGATAATTTCACTTATAAATTATAGCGATTTCAAATTAACTTATTCATTTAAAATGAAAAATTAAGGGTTACCCTATTAATACTTAGGTATAAAGAACGATTTTAGCTTAAAAATCAAACAAATCTTTGCTTGATGCAGATCATGACTAATTAACAATTCTAATCGTAAAAAGGTGCCAATCTAACCGTTAATCGAGGTTGTTATGGCACTCACTCAACACCCAGAAAAAATGAGAAAAGGGGTGATCGAAGATTGGCATCCTGAAGATAAAGCTTTTTGGGAAAAGACTGGTCAAAAGATCGCTTCACGCAATTTATGGATTTCTGTTCCTTGTTTACTTTTATCATTCTGCGTATGGATGCTTTTTAGTGCCGTTGCAGTAAATTTGAACAAAGTTGGCTTTAACTTTACTACAGATCAGTTATTTATGCTGACTGCGCTGCCTTCTGTTTCAGGTGCTCTTTTACGCGTTCCTTATTCTTTCGTGATCCCTATTTTTGGTGGTCGTCGTTGGACTGCAATCAGTACCGTATTTCTAATCATTCCTTGTATTTGGCTTGGTTTTGCAGTGCAAGACACCACAACGTCTTACTCAACCTTTATTGTGATTTCACTGCTATGTGGTTTTGCTGGTGCAAACTTTGCATCCAGTATGGCAAACATCAGCTTTTTCTTCCCGAAAGCACGCCAAGGTGGTGCATTAGGATTAAATGGTGGATTAGGCAATCTGGGTGTCAGCGTTATGCAATTAATTGCCCCATTAGTGATTGGTGTGGGTGTCTTTGCAATGTTTAGTGGCCCCGGTGTTGTTCAACCTGATGGTTCACGTTTATGGCTAGAAAATGCCGCATGGGTTTGGGTACCTTTTTTACTGTTTTTCACTTTTGCTGCTTGGTTTGGTATGAACGACCTTGCGGCTAACAAAGCGTCTTTGAGCCAGCAATTACCCGTTTTAAAACGCGGCCACCTCTGGTTGTTAAGTATTTTATACCTGTGTTCTTTTGGTTCATTTATTGGTTTCTCTGCGGGTTTTGCCATGCTTTCTAAAACCCAATTTCCCGATATCGTTATTTTACATTATGCCTTCTTTGGACCTTTATTAGGGGCTTTAGCACGTCCTATCGGTGGTGCGCTTTCTGATAAGTTTGGTGGCATTAGAGTTACGCTGATTAACTTTATTATCATGGCAATATTCTCGGCATTACTCTTTTTAACGCTACCTGAAAACGGTGCTGGTGGTTCGTTTATCGCGTTCTACGGTGTCTTTATGGTGTTGTTTTTAACCGCAGGTTTAGGTAGCGGATCTACATTCCAAATGATTGCAGTGGTGTTTAGAAAAATCACGGTTGATCGCATGAAAGCCCAAGGCGCCACAGATGAAATGGCTCAAAAAGAAGCGGTAACAGAAAGTGCCGCAGCACTTGGTTTTATCTCCGCGATTGGTGCAATTGGTGGCTTCTTTATTCCTAAAGCCTTTGGGACATCACTGACTATGACTGGCTCTCCTGCCGGTGCCATGAAAATCTTTGTTCTATTTTATATCGCCTGCGTCTTGATCACTTGGTTGGTCTATGGACGTAAACACAATAAACAATAATGACGAATTATACGCAATGTGAGAGCGCTCGCGCGCATTGGGAGAGTATCTGATGAGTAAGTTTCTCGATAGATTCCGCTATTTTAAGCAGCTTGGTGATACCTTTTCAAAGGATCATGGCCAAACGCTAAATGTTAACCGCGATTGGGAAGATGGTTACCGTAGTCGCTGGCAACACGACAAAATTGTTCGTTCTACTCACGGTGTAAACTGTACCGGCTCTTGTAGTTGGAAAATTTACGTCAAAAATGGGTTAGTCACATGGGAAACCCAACAAACGGACTACCCACGTACACGCCCTGATTTACCGGATCATGAGCCTCGAGGCTGCCCTCGTGGTGCAAGCTATTCATGGTATTTATATAGCGCGAACCGTGTTAAATACCCAATGGTGCGTAAACGCCTCATTAAATTATGGCGTGAAGCAAAAGCACAACATCGTGATCCTGTTGATGCATGGGCTTCTATTGTTGGCTCACCAGAAAAAACCAAAAGCTATAAGCAAGCACGTGGGCGGGGCGGTTTTGTTCGCTCTTCGTGGTCAGAAGTGAATGAAATCATTGCCGCTTCTAACGTGTTTACTGCAAAAGAGTTTGGTCCCGATCGTATTATCGGTTTCTCGCCAATTCCGGCTATGTCAATGGTGTCATATGCGGCGGGCGCACGTTATTTATCGCTTATTGGTGGCGCGTGTTTAAGTTTCTACGATTGGTATTGTGACTTACCCCCCGCATCTCCCATGACTTGGGGTGAGCAAACAGACGTACCAGAATCTGCAGACTGGTATAACGCTTCTTATCTGATTGCATGGGGTTCTAACGTACCGCAAACCCGTACTCCTGATGCGCACTTCTTTACCGAAGTTCGTTATAAAGGCACGAAAACCGTTGCGGTAACGCCAGATTACGCTGAAATTGCCAAGCTCTGTGACCAATGGTTAAACCCAAAACAAGGTACTGATAGCGCAATGGCAATGGCGATGGGACACGTTATTCTTAACGAATTCCACGTTAAACGCCAAACTGAATATTTTAGTAACTATGTGCGCACTTACACTGATATGCCAATGTTGGTGATGTTAGATAAACACGACTCAGGTAAGTTAGTTGCAGGTCGTATGTTGCGTGCTTCTGATTTAGTGAACAATCTGGATCAAGAGAAAAATCCAGAGTGGAAAACCATTGCCATTGATGAGAAAACACAGCAATTGGTTGCGCCTCAAGGTTCGATGGGCTTTCGTTGGGAAGGCGCTGCCAAATGGAACCTTGAGCCTAAAGATGGCAAAAGTGGCGAAGATGTCACCTTACAATTAGGTCTTTTAGATCACCACGATGATATTGTTGATGTGGCATTCCCTTATTTTGGCGGGATCAAGAGTGAATACTTTGAAGGTGTTGCCCTTGATGATGTGCTAGTTCACAAGTTACCGGCTAAACGTATTACACTTGCTAATGGTGAAGAAAAATACATCACAACTGTCTATGATTTATTGTTGGCCAACTATGGTGTTGATCGCGGTTTAAATGATGAAAACTGTGCGTCAAACTACGATGAAATTAAAGCATATTCACCTGCATGGGCTGAAAAAGTGACAGGTGTCAGTCGTCAAGATATCACCCGTATAGCGCGTGAATTCGCGGATAACGCAGAAAAAACACATGGTCGTTCAATGGTGATAGTGGGAGCCGGTATTAACCACTGGTATCACATGGACATGACTTATCGTGGCATTATCAATATGCTGATTTTCTGTGGTTGCGTCGGTCAAAGTGGTGGTGGTTGGGCACACTATGTTGGACAAGAAAAACTGCGTCCACAAACGGGTTGGTTGCCATTAGCCTTTGGTCTTGACTGGCAGCGTCCGCCTCGCCATATGAACAGTACGTCATTTTTCTATAACCACTCAAGTCAGTGGCGTTATGAAACTGTATCACCAACCGAGTTGTTATCGCCATTAGCGGATAAATCTCGCTTTACTGGTAGCTTGGTTGATATGAACGTGCGTTCAGAGCGTATGGGGTGGTTACCTTCCGCACCGCAATTAAACGTGAACCCTCTGTCTATTGCGAAAAAAGCGCAAGAAGCAGGTGTTAGTGCCACTGATTATACCGTTAATGCATTGAAATCAGGTGAAATTCGTTTTGCTTCAGAACAACCTGATAATCCACAAAACTTCCCGCGTAATTTATTTATCTGGCGTTCTAATCTATTAGGCTCTGCGGGTAAAGGGCATGAGTATTTACTGAAATATTTACTGGGCACTGAGAACGGCCTACAAGGTAAAGATTTAGGCGAGCAAGGCCACGTTAAGCCACAAGAAGTGGAATGGCAAGATAAAGGCGGTGAGGGTAAAGTTGATTTAGTGGTGACGTTAGACTTCCGTATGTCGAGCACCTGCCTGTTTTCCGATATCGTTTTACCCACCGCTACATGGTATGAAAAAGATGATATGAATACGTCGGATATGCATCCATTTATTCATCCATTAACCGCTGCGGTTGATCCTGCTTGGGAATCTAAAACAGATTGGGAAATTTATAAAGGTATCGCTAACACCTTCTCTAAATTGTGTGTGGGTCATTTAGGTGTCGAAACGGATTTAGTGACACTACCGATTCAGCATGACTCCGCCGCTGAAATGGCACAACCTTTTGATGTAAAAGATTGGAAAAAAGGTGAATGTGACCTAATTCCGGGTAAAACAGCACCACACCTGATCCCGGTTGAGCGTGATTATCCAAATACCTATGCTCGCTTTACCTCACTTGGGCCGTTAATGGATAAATTAGGTAATGGCGGTAAAGGGATCAGTTGGAATACACAGACAGAAGTTGATTTCCTGAAAAAACTTAATCGTGTTCGTCATGAAGGTGCAGCAGAAGGGCGCCCAGCGATTGAAACCGCGATTGATGCCGCCGAAGTTATCCTCTCTTTAGCCCCTGAAACTAACGGTCAAGTGGCGGTAAAAGCGTGGGATGCACTCAGTAAAGTGACAGGACGCGATCACACTCATTTAGCTAAAGTCAAAGAAGATGAGAAAATTCGTTTCCGCGATATCGTTGCTCAACCTCGTAAGATCATTTCAAGTCCTACATGGTCTGGTCTTGAAGATGAGCATGTTTCTTATAACGCTTGTTATACCAATGTTCACGAGATGATCCCTTGGCGTACTTTAAGTGGCCGTCAGCAGTTGTATCAAGATCACGAGTGGATGCGTGCTTATGGCGAAAGTTTAGTGGTCTATCGTCCACCTATTGATACGAAGGCGATTGATGCGGTTAAAGGTAAAAAACCCAATGGTTTCCCTGAAAAAGCGCTGAACTTCCTGACGCCTCACCAAAAATGGGGTATTCACTCAACGTATAGCGATAACTTACTGATGTTAACGCTCGGTCGTGGTGGTCCTGTGGTTTGGTTGAGTGAAGATGATGCTAAAGAGATGGGGATTCGTGATAACGATTGGGTTGAAGCATACAACAGCAATGGTGCGCTAACGGCGAGAGCAATTGTCAGCCAACGTATTCCTGATGGCATGATTTATATGTATCACGCTCAGGAGCGTCAAATAAATTTACCAGGCTCTGAAATCACAGGGATGCGTGGCGGTATTCACAACTCTGTGACGCGCGTTTGCCCTAAACCCACTCATATGATTGGCGGATACGCTCAGTTGGCTTATAGCTTTAACTATTACGGTACTGTGGGTTCTAACCGTGATGAGTTTGTTGTGGTGCGTAAAATGAAACAGATTGATTGGCTTGATGGTGAAGGTGATGCTTATCAACAGACCCTGAATGGACAGGAGAAGGCATAATGAAAATTCGTTCACAAGTCGGTATGGTACTGAACCTCGACAAATGTATCGGTTGCCATACCTGTTCAGTAACCTGTAAAAATGTTTGGACGAGCCGTGAAGGTGTTGAATACGCATGGTTCAATAACGTTGAAACCAAACCAGGTACAGGGTATCCCCAAAATTGGGAAGATCAAGAGAAGTGGAAAGGCGGTTGGATCAAAAATATCAAAGGTAAATTAGTACCAAGAATGGGCAACCGTGTTGGTCTATTATCTAAAATTTTTGCCAACCCAGATGTTCCCGCATTAGACGACTACTATGAGCCATTTGATTATGACTATGAGCATTTAAAAAATGCACCAGAAGGCTCATTACCGACAGCACGTCCTCGTTCGTTGATCACGGGGCAACGTATGACCAAGATCGAAAAAGGCCCAAACTGGGAAGATGATTTAGGGGGCGAATTTAGCAAACGTGCTGCGGATAAAAACTTCGCCAATATGCAAAAAGAGATGTATGGGCAGTTTGAAAATACATTCATGATGTATTTACCACGTTTATGTGAACACTGCTTAAATCCCGCTTGTGTCGCGACTTGTCCAAGTGGTGCGATTTATAAACGTGCTGAAGATGGCATTGTGCTTATCGACCAAGATAAATGCCGTGGATGGCGCATGTGTTTAACTGGATGCCCATACAAAAAAATCTACTTCAACTGGAAAAGTGGTAAGTCAGAAAAATGTATTTTCTGTTATCCACGTATTGAAGCTGGTCAGCCAACACTGTGCTCAGAAACCTGTGTTGGACGTATTCGTTATCTGGGGGTGATGCTGTATGACGCAGATAAAATTTCACAAGCCGCCAGCGCAGATAATGAAAAGGATTTATACCAAAGCCAATTAGATATCTTTTTAGATCCTTTCGATCCTGACGTGATCAAAGCCGCTGAAGAGCAAGGTATTCCATTAAGTGTGATTGATGCAGCACAACGTTCACCGGTCTACAAAATGGCAGTGGATTGGAAGCTGGCATTACCACTGCACCCTGAATATCGCACCTTACCCATGGTATGGTATGTGCCACCTTTGTCACCGATCCAATCTGCTACTGATGCGGGGGTCTTGCCACATACGGGTGTACTGCCTGATGTAGAAAGCTTGCGTATTCCCGTTCAGTATTTAGCTAACTTACTGACAGCGGGTGATACTGCTCCTGTGTTATTAGCATTAAAACGCATGTTAGCGATGCGTCATTACAAACGTGCTGAAACCGTAGAAGGAAAAACAGATTTAAGTGCGTTAGAGCAAGTCGGTTTGACTGAAGCGCAAGCACAAGAGATGTATCGCTATCTGGCGATTGCCAATTATGAAGATCGCTTTGTTATTCCATCAAGTCACCGTGAATTAGCAAGAGAAGCTTTCCCTGAACGTAATGGTTGTGGTTTTAGCTTTGGTGATGGTTGCCATGGCAGTGATAGCAAATTTAATTTGTTTAATAGTCATCGTATTGATGCAATTGATATCACATCAAAAACACCTCAAGACGAACGCCGCTCAGAGGAGAAAATATAATGATCTCTCTGAAAGTCATTTCCCATCTTTTAGATTATCCCACTCAAGAACTGTGGGATAACCGAAGTGAGCTTATCGATGCATTACAGGAAGCGGATGAGCTTCCTGTGACTCAAGTTGCGAAATTAATGGCATTTATTCATGCGTTAACGCAACAAGAGTTATTAGATGCGCAAGCCAATTACAGTGAGCTTTTTGATAGAGGTCGAGCGCGATCACTGTTGTTATTTGAACACGTTCATGGTGAGTCTCGCGATCGTGGTCAGGCAATGGTTGATCTGCTTAATCAATATCAACAAGCAGGGATCACATTGAGTAGTCGTGAACTTCCTGATTATTTGCCAACGTATCTTGAGTATTTAACGCTTTTACCTATAACCGAGTGTATTGAAGGGCTAAACAATATTGCGCCTATTTTGGCTCTGTTAGGTGAGCGTTTAAAACAACGAGGCAGTGATTATCACGCACTCTTTGATGTGTTGCTTTGCCTCTCACAAAGTGGGTTGGAAGCATCACAGCTGACTGCTCAAGTCGAAAAAGAGCCTTTAGATGATACACCTGCTGCATTAGATGCTGTGTGGGAAGAAGAACAAGTGACGTTTCTTGGCGAAGGTACGCAATGTGGTAGTGGCAAAATCAGCCAACATCAGCGTCGTTTCGCACAAGAGACGACAGTTCAATATCTCAACGTGGGGAATTCGTTGGATACGGGAGCACAAAAATGAATTACATCAATATGTTATTTTTTGATATCTATCCCTATATTGCGGGTGCCGTCTTTATTATCGGTAGCTGGTTACGCTACGACTATGGTCAATATACATGGCGTGCCGGCTCTAGCCAGATGTTAGACAAGAAAAATATGCGATTGGCTTCTAACTTGTTCCATATCGGGATCATCGGCATTTTTGCTGGTCATTTTCTGGGGATGTTAACGCCTCACTGGATGTATGAATCTTTCCTGCCTATTGAATATAAACAAATTATGGCAATGGTCGGTGGTGGTACTTGTGGTGTATTAATGCTGGTGGGAGGCGTGATGCTATTAAAACGCCGTTTAACTCATCCACGCGTAAGGGCCACATCTTCATTTGGTGACATTATGATTTTAACACTGCTGGTGATCCAAGTTGCGTTAGGTTTACTCACTATTCCATTCTCAGCACAACATATGGATGGAAGCGAAATGATGAAGCTGGTGGCTTGGGCTCAATCTATCGTGACTTTCCATGGCGGTGCCTCAGCAAACCTTGAAGGTGTTGCATGGGTATTTAAATTACACATCTTCTTAGGAATGACGATTTTCTTATTATTTCCATTCTGTCGATTAGTCCATATTTGGAGCGTGCCAATTGAGTATTTAACTCGTCGCTATCAAATTGTGCGTAATCGTCATTAATGAATACCCCTCTCCTGATAGTAAATTAGAGACCTTTTAATTGCGCTTATCTCACCCCCGCCCGCGGGGGTTTTTTTATCTCTTTTTCTTGCCTTAAAACATCAACAAAATTTTTGAATAGTTAAAGCAATAATCTTTAGATTCATTTAAAAATGGTTGCACTTATAATTCTTTTCAACGAAATGAATTTATACCCGTCAATAAACAGTTAATTAAATATCGTGATATTTAATTAAATTTAAAGATTTATAATTGTTTGTTTATTATAAATAAACTCAAATTTAAATTAATCTGAATATTGTCATGTAAATTTGGTGCTATGATTTAATTGAGTCTTACCTCTATATACTATCGGAGATTATTATGAGCTTTAAATATCATCGTATTGATAAAAATAATGCCGCTGTTCTGTTAGTAGACCATCAAGCAGGATTACTCTCTTTAGTTAGAGATATCGAACCTGATAAATTCAACAATAACGTTTTAGCATTAGCCAATGCTGCTAAATACTTTAATTTACCTACCATTTTAACGACTTCTTTTGAAGATGGTCCTAATGGTCCTCTAATGCCTCAGCTCGTTGAAATGTTCCCAGATGCCCCTTATATTGCTCGCCCAGGTCAAATCAATGCATGGGATAATGAAGACTTCGTTAAAGCCGTTAAAGCAACGGGTAAAAAACAACTCATTATTGCGGGTGTTGTGACAGAAGTTTGCGTTGCATTCCCTGCATTATCAGCACTTGAAGAAGGTTTTGAAGTCTTTGTTGTCACTGATGCTTCAGGCACTTTCAATGCCATTTCTCGTGACTCTGCGTGGGATAGAATGTCAAAAGCAGGGGCACAATTAATTAACTGGTTTGGTTTAGCTTGCGAATTACACCGTGACTGGCGTAATGATGTTGAAGGATTAGGTACACTGTTTGCTAATCATATTCCAGACTATCGTAATCTAATGACAAGCTATAATACTTTAACAAAAAAGTAAGCGGTTAATTTAAGTTTTATCTAAAAATAGGGCTTATATTATTTTTTGAAGAATATAATTTAATCAAATTTAAAATTTATTAAATTATAGATATAAGCCCTTAATTAAATATGGAATAGAAATGAAACGTCAAATATTAAAAGCTACCGCTATTGCTATGGCATTAAGTGTCGGTGTTGCACAGGCGGCTGAATATAAAGCAAGTACTGCTGAAGGTCCAATTAAAATTGTAAACTTAAAAGCAATGGAAGCTCAAGTTCAAGCAAATATGGAAAAAGGTGCCTTTGGTTATATTCGTGGTGGTGCTGAAGACGAAAATAATTTACGTGCGAATACACGCGCATTTGATAAAAAATATATTATGCCACGTTCATTACAAGGCATCGAATTTTCTGACATAAACCTAAAAACAGAATTTTTAGGGATTAAATTAGATACGCCTATTATTCAGGCGCCGATGGCAGCTCAAGGGCTTGCTCATCAACAAGGCGAAGTTGCCACAGCAAAAGGTATGGCGAAAGCGGGCTCTATTTTTTCATTAAGCACTTATGGTAATAAAACCATTAAAGAAGTGGCGGATGCCCAACCCGGTTACCCCTTCTTCTTTCAGTTATACATGAGTAAAAATGATGCCTTTAATGAGTATATTTTATCTCAAGCAAAACAGTATGGCGCTAAAGGTATCATTATGACTATCGACTCTTCTGTTGGTGGCTATCGTGAAGATGATGTGAAAAATAATTTCCAATTTCCACTCGGCTTTGCCAACTTAGAAGCGTTTGCAAAAATCAGTGATGATAAATCTAAAACAGGTAAAGGTGCGGGTATTAGCGAAATTTATGCTCAAGCTAAACAAGCCTTCACACCAGCAGATATTCAGTATGTGAAAAAAATGTCTGGTTTACCGGTCATTGTAAAAGGTATCGAATCACCTGAAGACGCAGATACTGCTATTAAAGCCGGTGCAGATGCAATTTGGGTTTCTAACCATGGTGGTCGTCAATTAGATAGCGCACCCGCAACGATTGATGTATTACCTGCGATTGCAAAAGTGGTGAATAAACGTGTTCCTATCGTCTTTGATAGTGGCGTACGTCGTGGCTCACACGTATTTAAAGCCCTCGCAAGTGGTGCGGATGTGGTTGCGGTAGGTCGCCCGATTCTTTATGGCTTAAATTTAGGTGGATCTGAAGGTGTGAATTCAGTTATTCAACATTTAAATAAAGAGCTGAGAATTAATATGATGTTGGGTGGTGCAAAAACAGTAAAAGATATTCAAGCTACTCCTCTTTATACTGATGCAAGTTTTAATCAATAATTAACTTATTTATTAAGTTAAGAATAATAAAAACCCCACGTTCAATTTGAGCATGGGGTTTTGTTTATCGGTTATTACGAAAATTTATTTTTGGGTTGATGGTGTATCACCAAAACAGAGGTTATTTTGGTTATTAATGCCACCATCAGGTGAGGTATAACCTAAGCAACCTAACATCGAATCAAAAATATTGTGATGATAGAACGTGCGTTCTGCATCTTGATTATGTTTTAGGTTATCGAATAACTGCTTATTTTCAGGCTCTGCTAAATAGCTATCTGACATCCACACTAAGAATGGCACTTTAAATTGTTCTGGTGGGGCAATTTCTTTTGGTGTGCCGTGTAAGCCACCTTTTTCTGAAATAGATTCACCGTGATCGGAGGTATAAAATACAATGGCTTTTTTATCGCGTAATGTGTCGAGTATGCCATCAATAAAATAATCGGTATAAAGAATAGAGTTATCATAAGCATTCACTAACTGCTCTTTCGTACACTCATCATCCACATTTAAACATTCAGGTTGGTATTTTTTGAATGATTCAGGGTAACGCTGAGAATACATAAAGTGAGAGCCTTTAGTATGTAAAATCACTAAATGATTTCCCTTTGGATGCTGAGAAACCGCATTCGCCGTTTCAGCAATTAATAAGGTGTCATCAAGCTCTTTACCAAAATTGCTATTTTTTGCCGTCATCATCTCTTTCATTGCGTAGTTATTTAAATCAAGCTTATTGTAAAACCACAACTCGCTTTGCATTGAGAACAGTTCTGATGACATACCTAGTTGGCTTAGTACTGAGAAAATATTGTTCTCTTTTAATGTCCGCTGATCGTTACTTTCTGTTCCGTTTTCGCGTACGAACATACATTTTAAAGAGAGTTTTGTTGCGGTATCACAAGAAATACCTTTAAAGGCAACCAGATTCTTCTCTTGGCTTAATCGCGGATTTGTTTGACGTTCATATCCTAACAATCCCATATGATCCCATCTTGCTGTTTCACCAATAATAAAAACAACATACACATCTTCATTTGCCTTTGAAGGCTGATAAGTGAAGTGATCGGCAGGATTAAAAACATTTTGGCTATTAAACGTGTCGTCATACTGTGTTATTGCATATTGAAACAATGGAATAATCCAATTTGTAGGTAAATACGCATAACTTAAGCCACCACTATAACTTGGCAGATCCAAATTATTTTTTATTTCATAGGCTTTTTGTCTTGAATCAAGCGTTTTTAAATAGCTAAAAACAGCCAGTGCAATCACAAGCATTTTGGCGGTATTTTTTATCCAGATTTTTTTCTTTTGTTGTGGTGTTAGATTTGTCTCTGGTTTTTTGCAGAGCCAAATAAGAGCCAATGGCAAAATAGATAAGCCAATAATCCAAATAATCACATTGGGGCTAACCAGCTCTTTAGATAAATCCGTATCCGTGGTGAGTGTTGAAATGATAATGCCGTATCCAATAACGACATCATAAAAAGAAATATAGTAACTAGCACAAACACTCACGACGAGAATAAAAGAGGCGATTATCTTAAAGAAGAGAGTGCCGAAGAAAGAGAGTAGTCGTAATAGAAAGAAAGTAAAGGCAATATTAACAGCAACTTCACCTAGAATATATAATGCATCAATGAGGGGGTTGTTTGTATTCTGTGTGCCATATCGGCCAATATAAACGGAAAGATTAAGAAAAAAACCAAGATAGATAGCTAAAAAAAGGGCAATGTTCTCTTTAGAAAACCGTAAAAACTTTAATTTTTGCATGTTCAGTTATTATCAATTTATATGATGTAGAGGTCTTTAAGACCGCGAAGTTGTTTTCAGGTTCAGTATTATGTTCTTTTTTTTATTGAAGTTTAAAAATTTTTTATTTGAATTACATTGATATAAAAATTATTAATTTTAAATAGTTCTAGTAGATAGGCATATTGATAGAGATATTAGAAGGTTGTCATCATTATATACGGCAAGATCCCGATAAAGGCAGATAAGAAAGCGTATTTATTATTTTGATTTTGCAGATAAAACGAATAAGTATTATTACGTTATAAGCGTTAATGTATAACGGATTTTGATAGAAATACAAATCGACATAAATATCGTCATTAGTGTCGATCACTTCCTGCTACTTTCGTTTTCATTGTTTTCTTGCTCATTCAACAGATTTTATTTTTCTTTATTTTTCATTGCGTTGTGGAAAAGTAAAAAAGAGTGCTTATTTGGCACACTCTCTGCATAGATAGAGGAGAGGATCAGGTAATAACCTGAAAGTTGATGAACACAGGAGCAATGTTGATGAAAAAAGTCATCACGGTCTGTCCGTATTGCGCCTCAGGATGCAAAATCTACCTGAAGGTGGAAAACGGTAAAATCATTGGTGCTGAAGGCGCCAATGGTTTAACAAACCAAGGTGAGCTGTGTCTGAAAGGGTATTATGGATGGGATTTTATCCATGATACTAAGATACTGACTCCACGTCTTAAAACACCTATGATCCGTCGTGAAAGAGGCGGAAAATTAGAATCGGTTTCTTGGGAAGAAGCAATTGAGTTTGCCAGTAGCAAGCTTCTTGCTATCAAAGAGAAATACGGTGCTAAATCTATTATGACAACGGGCTCTTCACGAGGTCCGGGTAACGAAGCTAACTTCGTTATGCAGAAATTTGCTCGTGCGGTTATCGGAAATAATAATATAGACTGCTGTGCTCGTGTCTGACACGGCCCTTCGGTTGCAGGTCTGCAGCGTTCGGTCGGTAATGGTGCTATGAGCAACTCAATCGTTGAGATTGAGGATACCAAATGTCTATTTGTCTTCGGTTATAACGCCGCAGACTCGCATCCTATTGTCGCTCGCCGTATTGTTAAGGCGAAAGAAAAGGGTGCTAAAATTATTGTATGTGACCCTCGTTACATCGAAACAGCACGTTTAGCTGATTTACACTTAGGCTTAAAAAATGGCTCTAACATTGCGCTCTTAAATGCGATTGCGCACGTGATTATTGAAGAAGGGTTGCATGATAAATCCTTTATCGAAAATCACACTGAGCAATTTGAAGAGTATTGTAAATTAGTTGAAAGCTATACACCTGAATCCGTTGAAGAAACGACAGGATTAAGTGCGCAAATTATTCGTGAAGCTGCACGTATGTACGCGAAAGCAGAAACAGCAACAATTCTTTGGGGAATGGGGGTAACTCAATTCTACCAAGGTGTTGAAACGGTTCGTTCACTGACTAGTTTAGCTCTATTAACCGGTAATTTAGGTAAAAAATACGTCGGGGTTGGCCCAGTTCGTGGTCAAAATAACGTACAAGGTGCGTGTGATATGGGGGCATTACCTAACACACTGCCGGGCTATCAATACGTTACTGACGAAAAAGCGCGTGAGAAATTTGCTAAATTCTGGGGCATTGAATCCATGCCTGATGAAGTGGGCTATGCATTAAGTGAAGTCCCTCATAATATCGATCACGGCTTGTTAAAAGCTCACTATGTAATGGGTGAAGATCCGCTACAAACGGAACCTGATCTAGCAACCATTCGTAGAACGTTTGAAAAACTGGATCTTCTGATAGTACAAGATATCTTTATGACCAAAACAGCGTCTATTGCTGACGTTATTTTCCCTGCAACATCATGGGGTGAACATGAAGGTGTTTATACTGCAGCGGACCGAGGCTTCCAACGCTTCTATAAAGCGGTTGAACCTGTTGGTGATGTAAAAACAGACTGGCAAATTATCAGTCTGATGGCAACAGCAATGGGGTATCCAATGCATTACAACAATACCAAAGAAATTTGGGATGAGTTGCGTGAGTTATGCCCTATTTATTATGGTGCGACTTACGAAAAAATGGCGGACTTGGCTTATATTCAATGGCCTTGCCCAACAGAGGATAGTCCAGGTACACAATATCTGTACGAAGGCGGTCATTTTGATACCCCTAATGGTAAAGGTCAATTCTTTACTTGTGAGTGGGCACCACCGATTGACAAACTGTCTGATGAATTCCCAATGGTACTGGCAACAGTCCGTGAAGTTGGACACTACTCTTGCCGTTCAATGACAGGTAACTGTAAAGCATTGGCGGCGTTGGCTGATGAACCGGGTTATGTTCAATTAAACACCGAAGATGCCAAACAGTTGGGGATTAAAGATCAAGAGCTAGTTTGGATACGCTCTCGTCAAGGTAAAGTCATTACGCGTGCCGCGGTCAGTGATAGACCGAATAAAGGCGCGGTATATATGACTTACCAGTGGTGGATTGGTGCTTGTAACGAATTGGTTGCAGAGAATTTAAGCCCAATTACTAAAACACCTGAGTATAAATATTGTGCAGTATGTGTTGAGCCAATCAAGGAACAGGCTCAGGCAGAACACTATGTGAAAACGGAATATAGCAATATTAAACGTCGTTTAAGAGAAGCCGCCGAGGGCTGATCTGACTTAACGAGTATTGTTTTTCTGCCTTAAAACCGAGCTTACTGACCTTGTGTTAGGAAGCTCGGTTTTTTTATGATTTTTTATTGTTGTAGGGTCTTTTTCTCTTCTGCTTATTGTCGAAAAATCACTTAACTTTTGTCTGAATGTTCACCATGCGTTAGCTCACAATAAAAAAAGTAACATGTTACTTTTTGCGTAATCCGTTTCTAAATCAAGTGGATAAATTGCTTTTTATTAAATGCCAGCGCAGGATGCTGCTATGGAAATGAGTGTAAGAAAACAACAACGAGATACCGTATGAAAAAACTCATTAATGCCCTACAAGCGTTTGGTAAATCCTTATATGGCCCCGTCTTGATATTACCTATTGTCGGTTTATATATCGCTTTAGGTAATGTCTTTGGCAATGGCAATCTTGCGGAATATATTCCGTTTTTAAATCACCCGGTTATTCAAAGCATTGGGCAATTACTCGCAAAATCATCCGTTGCTATTTTAGTCAATTTGGCACTGATTTTTGCTGTGGGTATTCCCGTTGGTTTAGCAAAAAAAGATAAAGGCTATGCAGGTTTAATTGGCTTAGTGGTGTTTGTCATTTTCACAAATGCCATGAACATTACGCTAACGCTACAAGGTAAGCTGGTTAGCGCAGAAGAGATGCGAGCAGCTGGTCAAGGCATGGTATTAGGTGTTCAAGTCCTAGAGATGGGGGTATTTGCTGGGATTTTAACCGGGGCAATATCAGGATGGCTTTATAACCGTTATTCAGGTCGTCAATTTAACGGCATTATGGCTATCTACTCTGGTCATTGTTTTGTCGCCATTATTGCTATTCCATTCACCATTGCATTGGCTGTTTTAATGTGTGAAGTCTGGCCTTTTGCTCAGGCGGGAATTACTAAAATGGCGCTGGTGATTCATGATTCAGGTGCTTTTGGTGCGCTGATTTATGGATTCTTAGAACGTATTCTGATCCCAACTGGATTACATCATTTAGTGTATACCCCATTTTTGTATACAGAATTAGGCGGTGTTGCGGATGTATGTGGCACAACTTATCAAGGTGCAAGAAATATCTATTTTGCTGAAATGGCATGTCCTGAAGTTAAACAACTTAGTAGCACCGTGATTTGGGATGCGCGCGGTATCGCTAAAATGTTTGGTTTAACTGCGGCAGCCGCAGCCATGATCTCAGTGGCTAAAAAAGAGAAAAAGCAGATGGCGAAAGCGATTTTAATTCCTGCCGCAGCGACCTCTTTCTTGCTGGGCGTGACAGAGCCTCTTGAGTTTTCCTTCCTCTTTGTTGCCCCTGTTCTGTTTTTAGTTCACGCCGTATTAACGGGTATTGGCATGATGCTGTTCTACCTATTAGGTGTTCATGCGATTGGTGCGAACGGTGTTATTGATTTCATTTTATATAACTTGCCATTAGGCACTGAAAAATCAAATTGGCCTATGTATATCGTGGTGGGTTTGATTATGTCAGTTCTCTATTTCGTTATCTTTAGAACCTTGATTTTAAAACTCAATCTTAAGACACCTGGTCGTGAAGATGATGATGAAGAGACGCGTTTATACAGCAAAGAAGATTACAAGAAAAAAGCCGAAGCAGTGACTGCCTCTGAAGAAAATACTCAAACGATCAATGAGTTAGGTGAAGAGATTATTGAAGGACTCGGTGGACGTGACAATATTGAAGTGGTTGATAATTGTTACACCCGCTTAAGAGTCATTGTTAAAAATATCGATGTAATTCATGAGGATATCTTGAAAAAAACGGGAGCTAAAGGCGTTGTGCGCCACGGTAATAACGTTCAAGTTGTTTATGGATTACATGTGAAAAAAATGCGTGAAGCGGTCGAAGCCGCACTTTAATAGGAGAAAGAAAGATGACTAAATCACCCTTTATCTTAAGTATTGCAGGCGGCGGAAGCACCTATACACCGGGAATTGTAAAAAGTTTAATGGTGCGTTTAGCGGATTTCCCACTGAGTGAAATTCGCTTATACGACATCGATCAAGAGCGCCAAGATACGATTGCACCTGTGGTTGAAAAAGTGATCCGTGATCATAGCGATACGATTAAATTTACGGTGACAACGGATGCAAAAATCGCGTTTGATGGTGCACATTTTGTGTTTGCTCAAATGCGTGTAGGTCAATACAAAATGCGTGAGCAAGATGAAAAAATCCCATTACGTCATGGTGTCGTCGGGCAAGAAACTTGTGGACCTGGCGGGCTTGCTTACGGTTTGCGCACTATTTTACCTATGGTTGAGTTAATTGATTTAGTTGAGAAATATGCCTCATCTAATGCATGGATTGTAAACTATTCAAACCCAGCTGCGATTGTTGCTGAAGGTGTACGTCGTTTACGTCCTAATGCTCGTGTATTGAATATCTGTGATATGCCTGTTGCGGCGATGCGTAATATGGCTGCCGTATTGAATGTTGATCGCCATGATTTAGATGTAGACTATTTCGGTCTAAATCACTTTGGTTGGTTCACTTCTGTGCGCGTAAACGGTGAGGAAAAACTCCCTGAATTACGTGAACATATCGCTAAATTTGGTCTTTTAACAGAAGATGCTGCTCAAACAGATCCACAACACTCCGATCCATCATGGGTAAAAACATGGCGTCATATTCAGCCACTAATGGAGGCATTCCCTGAATATATTCCAAATCCATATCTGCAGTATTACTTGATGCCAAATTATATCGTTGAACATCAAGATCCAGATTACACGCGCGCAAATGAAGTGATGGATGGTCGAGAAAAACGCTTGTTTGAAGCGGCGCGTGAATACAAAGAGACCGGTATTTTACCTGATGCTTTCCACGTTGGTGTACACGGTGCTTTTATTGTTGATGTAGCATGCTCTTTAGCCTTTGATTTACGCCAGCGCCACTTAGTGATTGTTGAGAATAAAGGTGCAATTGCTGATTTACCTTATGATGCAATGGTTGAAGTGCCTGCATATATTACCTCTCACGGACCAGAGCCTATTCGTGTTGGTGATATTCCGCGCTTCCATCGCACTTTGTTAGAACAACAATTGGCATCAGAGCAATTGCTGGTAGAAGCAACGCTTGAAGGTAGCTACGAAAAAGCACTCGAGGCATTTACATTGAATAAAACGGTACCAAGTGTGATCCATGCTAAGAAGATCCTTGATGATATGATTGAAGCTAATCGTGAGTATTGGCCTGAATTACGGAAAGCGTATGTAAATGGTAAGCGTGTTTGATCTCAAGACTTGCTGTTAACGAGTAATTGAATAAGAATGCTGTTCTATCACTAGAACAGCATTTTCCTTTTATGTTGCTAAGGACGATGTATCAAACAAGGTAACAGGTATGTCGGCGCGATTGTCATCTTTACTCTCAAGAGCAACAGAATTAACCCGTGCAGAATATCGCATTCTTTCCTATTTAATTGATAATCCAACACAGATCGGCAAACTTACCATTAGAGAACTCGCTCAAGTTAATTTTGTTTCGACAACGACCATTATG
Source organism: Proteus cibi (assembly GCF_003144405.1). Classification (GTDB taxonomy): domain Bacteria; phylum Pseudomonadota; class Gammaproteobacteria; order Enterobacterales; family Enterobacteriaceae; genus Proteus; species Proteus cibi. The sequence continues at coordinate 32,031 of NZ_PENW01000029.1, read as the reverse complement.
CGACTTTGCCAGAAATTAGGTTTTTCTGGTTATAGTGAGTTGGTTTATTACTGCAAACAGTTGTTATCCTCGGCTGAAAAATCCCACCCATTGAAAAGTGATGAAAGCGAGGTAACAGAGCCTCTTTTTGATCAGTTTTTAGCAAATTATTTAAAAACGTTCACGTTAATTTCAGTCGAACGAAGACACGCTTTTGCTGATTTAATTAATCGTAAGAACTCATTTTTTATTTATGGTGCAGGTTTTTCCCATATATTTTCAGAATATATTAGTAAGCGGTTACAACTGATTGGTAAAGATGCTTTTCTTTCTGGTCTCAGTGACAGTAAGAATATCTTTATTAATAATGCCTCACGCTATACGGTTTTTATTGCAATATCTCGTAGTGGAGAGACAGAACAAGTCGTTGAAAAAGCGAAAATAGCAAAAAGTATTGGTATGAAGATTGTTGCATTTACTCGAGCAAGTGCCAATCCGTTGGCTGAACTTGCTGATATTCATTTCCCCATTTATGACGATGCAGTGAATTATCATTGCGACACTCTTGAGAGCTCATCTTTTGAATCAAATCTTATCTTGATGATTGATTTGTTACTCAGCCGTGCTCAACGATTTTAATTTATGCGATAACGCGTTATGACTAACCCACTGACTGGTTTAAATAAAGTGTTAAAGGCAAGTCAGGATGTGAATTCATCGAATCAAATTTATGTGATGGGTGAGAATCAACCGTTGGATAGCGAGAGAGTAAAACGATAAGATCTTGGTAAGCCTGATTTTTATTATCATGCGTAAAAATGGGTGTACCACTATGATTTAATTCATTATCTGCAATTAATAAAATATCAAGATATTGTAGATTATTATGTTCAGAAAGCATGTTTTCAGGGGTGATTTTTTGCCAAGGTGTTCCAATGGCTTCTTTCGGTGAATGAACACGTAAAGCCCCCGTTTTATCCTTAACGTTATTCTTATTTATCATCACAATCATAGTGTGATCAACGCCATCTTTATGAACACCTTCAATTGAAAGTTCACTTAAGGAATCGGGTTGGGCAATTAATCTTAAATGAAAAACAGTTGATATTGATTTAGACGAATTTTGATCTGTTAAGTGACGAGGTGTAAATGTATTACCTTGAATTAATAGCATTTTTAATTTTAATAAGGCTTGATAGGCGGTATTACTCTGCCAGCGATCATCCAGTGCTCTAAAATGCCTTTGTGCACCACTGTCTTCTCGAATAAATCCATCTTCTTCAGTGAGCACAAAAGGTTGATACTCTAGTCTGGAGATTGTTTCGATATCATTATCAAAAAGGTAGCGTCCTGTTCGAGTGTGACGAAATGAAAGCGTTGGATCTTGTGCTAAATAATCACCATATTCCATTAGTGTATTAATATCTTTTTCTTTAGCACCTAATTGTTTTATTAAATCAATGACAATATTTTGAGGAATAAAGACATATTTATTATTTTTGTATTCTTTTTTTATTTCACTAATTTTATTTATAAGCAGGCTATTCATATATAATATGCTCCATTGATGGTTTATATTATTAATTAGAAAGTTATCTAATGAAATGCAATCAAATAAATTATAGATAGAGATTAATAAGTTTCAAACAAATGAAATAAGAGAGTGTAATAAATTAATTACACTCTCTTTAAATAAGTAATTATTTCTGAATTAAAGTATTTCGGGAATGGAAATACCGAGACGTTGCATCCGTGATAATAACGTTGTTCTTTTTAATCCTAATTTTAAAGCAGCACCTCTGGCACCCGCAACGACACCGTTGGTTTCTCTTAATGCTTGAATGATCCTTTCTCGCTCCTCATCATCACTTTCTGGCGCATTCGTCTGCATACGCTTTTCAATAGATGAAGGTTGAGATAGCACCTGTTTTAAACGAGAGGGTTTATTAATATGCAACTCTTTTAGCTGGAGATTTAATGTTGATCCTCGCGTTAAAATAACCGCGCGCTCAATAATATTTTCAAGTTCACGAACATTACCCGGCCATGGATAAAGTGTTAATTGCTCCAATGCATTAGCTGGAATACAATCTATTTTTCTATCCATTCTTCGCGCAATTTTTTGCGTAAAATGTTTTGCTAAAAGCGGAATATCTTCAGGTCGCTCTCTTAATGGCGGAATAATAATTGGAAAAACATTAAGGCGATAATACAGATCTTCTCTAAACTCACCTTCATCTGTTAAATCATGAAGATCTTTATTGGTTGCCGCAATCAGTCTGACATCCACAGGGATCACTTTATTACCGCCTAATCTTTCTATTTCTCGTTCTTGAAGAACGCGCAACAGTTTAGGTTGTAATTCAATGGGCATATCACCAATTTCATCTAGAAATAGCGTACTTTTATCCGCCATTTCAAATCGACCAATATGTGTATTTGTTGCACCGGTAAAGGCGCCTTTATCGTGACCAAAGAGGTCACTTTCTAAAAGACCAGAAGGGACTGCCGCGCAGTTCATTTTTATCATCGTCTTACTTTTTCGCTGGCTGAGACGATGGATAGCGCGTGCGATTAATTCTTTACCTGTTCCGGTTTCACCTAATATAAGAACGGTGCTATCACTTTGTGCCACTAATTCAATTTGTTCGAGCACATTATGCATCGCATCACTTTGATAAATAATCTCACTAAAACATGCATTATTATCTATCTGTTCATTAAGCCAAATATTCTCATTCTTTAAACTATCTTTTAAATGTGTTATCTCTTCATAAGCGGCTGCATTTTCAATGGCAATACCAATACGAGCCGCAATTTGTTGAAGCAATTGGCAAGTATCGTTAGTAAAAACGCTTCCTATTTCATGTGCTAAAATTAATAAACCGAGAGGTTTATGATTAAAAGCCAGTGGCAATAACAAAGCCGTCTGCATATTTTGCTTAACTAGACGCTTAATCAAAATATCTTCCTGATCTTCTTTATTAATATCAATTAAGACAGGTTTATTCTGATTAATAATTTCTTCAGCTTTGTTATTCGCGCTACTAAATTTACGTTGTTGACGAATGACCGATTTCCCAGTCTGATAGCGACTAGAATAAAGAATACCTTCATTACTATTTTGTGATGAGGTACGGCATAACATAAGACTAATATGGTTCAGTCCAAAAAAACGATGTATTTCTTTAGAGACTTCAGAAATAAGACCATCCATGTCTAGATGAGCTAATACAGAATTTGTGATATCTACCAATATTCGATATTGATTACGCTCATTACGAAGGCTCTCCATAGTTTCAGCATTGTTACTGCTTAATTTCATGACACCACCGATTGCCCTAAAAAATTAGCTATATTGTAGTAGGTTTATAATAAATTTATATCAATGACTGAATCATTTTTGATCCAACCCGCTATTTTTGTATATGTAATGAAACTTAAGAATATAAATGTATCAAATCACTATATAATAAAATATATAACGATTTATTTTATCGTCAAAATTGTCGAATAATTTGACGAAGTGACTTATTCATTAATTAATAATCATTTTTATTTGAAAATTATTTAATTGAAAAATAAGGAATAGTTATATCAAAAATATATTGGCATGAACCGTGCTAGATTCATTCTATTGATACTCTAATTATTACTCTTAATTAGAATAACTCGTTGCATTTATCGCCATATATAACGGCTATATATAACAAAGATCAGGAGAATATGATGAACCGTTTCATCATTGCAGACCCTAAAAAATGTATTGGTTGCCATACTTGTGAAGTGGCTTGTGTTGTGTCACATCAGCAAGCAGACCAAGATAATTTAGCCATTGACCAAATTAGTGAGCAGAATTTCCAACCCCGTATTCATGTGATCAAGGGATTTTCTATTAGTACGGCAGTTGTTTGTCATCAATGTGAAGATGCCCCTTGTGCCAATGTATGCCCGAATGGCGCTATCATTCATAACAAAGATTATTACTATGTCGATCAGGAAAAATGTATCGGCTGTAAAACCTGCGTATTGGCTTGTCCTTATGGCACGATGGAGGTGGTTTCTCGTCCGGTGATGCGCAAATCAACTGCGCTGAATGCGATTGAGGCATTTAAAGCGGAAGCCAACAAATGTGATTTATGTCACCACCGTGAAGCGGGCCCTGCATGTATTGAAGTCTGCCCAACTCACGCTTTAGTGTGTATTGATAGAGATGCACTTGAAGAGATGGTTAAAGAGCGTCGCCGTAAAGCCGCTTTTGAAACGGGTGCTGAATTGTTGTTCTGAGATCAAGAATAAAGCAACTATGTACTGATACTATAGTTGCTATTATTTATCTCGCTTCAATAAGGTATCGACATGCATGAAATCACGCTTTGCCAGAGCGCATTTGAGATAATAGATTCTCAAGCTAAATTAAATAATGCAAAAAAAGTAAAAAGTGTATGGATGGAAATTGGCGCATTATCTTGTGTTGAAGTCAGTGCACTTGAATTTTGCTTTGATATTGTTTGCAGAGACACTCTTGCTCAAGGTTGTGAATTACATATTGACGTTATCCCTGCAAAAGCATGGTGTTGGGATTGTCATCAAGTTGTTACTGTTTCAGCCTTTAATGCAGGTTGCCCATCTTGTGGAAGCCAAAATCTGCGCGTTGAAAATGACGATGCAATGCGAATAAAGCAAATAGAGATCGAATAGGGGTTGTTATGTGTCTTGGTATTCCAGGTCAGGTTGTTGAAGTTGGAAAAACAATCACTGAAAATGCAATGGTCGATGTTTGTGGCGTTAAACGAGAAGTCAATATTGCGCTAGTTTGTGAAGGTGAACCTCATACGATGATCGGCAAATGGGTGCTGGTGCATGTTGGTTTTGCTATGAGCATCGTTAATGAAGAAGAAGCAAAAGAGACACTGGATGCGTTGATGGCAATGGGAGAAGTGGAAGACGATGTGTCAGCTTTTCTCTATGGTGAAGAGGGTGCCCCTAAGAACAATTGAGTTAGTTTTGTACTATTGCACGATTAATTTCTTTTTCTTATACTTGGACTTCATCTTTCGAAAGCTGGGACGACCCAGCTTTTTGTCTTTGTATTCAGGGGACGACCCCAACTTATCGAGTAGGGGAAAGTTATGTCTTGGATTATTCTTTTTATCGCGGGTTTATTAGAAATCGTTTGGGCTGTTGGTCTTAAATACACACACGGTTTTACGCGGTTAACGCCAAGTATTATTACCATTAGTGCCATGATTGTGAGCATGGGAATGTTGTCTTATGCCATGAAAGGCTTGCCTGCGGGTACGGCTTATGCAATTTGGACGGGTATTGGCGCAGTAGGTACCGCAATCTTTGGTATTTTGGTCTTTGGTGAGTCTGCCAATATTTATCGTTTATTAAGTTTGGCAATGATTATTTTCGGTATTATTGGACTGAAATTAGCGAGTTAAAACCCGAATATTTGGCATAAAAAAGCCCCAAAGTTATGATGAACTTTGGGGGAATTTAGTTGGTACTCTCTTCTCGTTATTAACCATTAATAACTGAGCAATACGCTTAAATGAGGCAAAACAGGTATCGAAATTAGGTGTTTCGGTAGTAAATACCATTGGGGTAACGAAATCTATAAACCTTTGATAATACAATGGATTAAGTTCCAATTCTGCTAAGCCTAGTTGTAATTCTTGAATTGGATTAAGGGCAAAGTCTAAATGTTGTTTCCCAAAACGCCTCACATCTTCTTGTAATACAATTCGAAAAAGAGGTATAAGGACTTCATAATCAAGCTGCTGGTCTATATTAATACAGTATATATCATAGATATGGCGTACTAGCGTAGGATCATCTTTACGTTTAGGATCTCGTTTAACTAACATGGTACGTCGTAGCATAGAAATGACTTTTTCAACTAATGTCGATTGTACCGTGACACAGGCAAATTTACCGACTTCTTGAGATTGGTGATATAACTGCGCAACTAACGATTGAATACTACGTTGTTCTACTTGGAGTAGAGGAATGTTTCTATTAACTCTAGTTTGATGATTGGACGTAAACAAGGAGCTTGACTAAATTGTTGAGGGTATTTTAGCTGATATTCAACATAGCGGTATTCATCACGAACTATTTTTTTTCAATAGAAAAATGGCTTGATTGAAGAGTAAGAAGATCCTCGATTTCTTTTAATAAGGCTTTACGTTTTTCTTTGCGTTTATCTCGAGAAAAGGAATGAAATACAGTGGTTGGAATGAGTTTGATGTCAACATCTTCTGACATTCTGAATATTCTTACATGAGATTTAGCGAGTGCGGTTCCCCCAGAAAAGACCATTTGGTGTGTATCAAACGCAAGTGTAGCTAACTGCGCAAGTAAAGCGACTACCCAGTAATCCTTTTCAGGGATGGCTGGGTTTCCGAGCGCTAACGCATCAGAAACCTCTAAAAATTGATTTTTTAATTTTGTCATTTGCCACTTGGTGAGTTAAGTAATCGATCACCAATCACTAGCTTTCGATTGAACCGTTTTGGATCCCATGAGTACTGGATAGATGAAGGAATTTGAGTGCTATTACCAGAAAGACTTTGCCAAGATAGAGTATCTATTTCAAAGTTGACGCCTTTCATCTTAAGAATTTCACGTAAAATGGCATCTGTGCCACCAGGGTTAGTTGGCATTAAGCGACCCGTGAGGCTGTTTTTCCGCGCTTTGGTATAAAGACCATACCCAATTTTCATCAGATTACCTTGCTTGATCAATTGATTAAGAGCACGACCAATTTGATCATAACTGGCAATATTTTCAAAATCTTTACGTTCAAAGACATAACGTCTTGAACGTTTTAATTTTTGGTTAATTTGACTTGCTGCTGTCATAGAACCTCCTTTTATGTATAGAAAACATACACGAGGGAAAGGTATATAGGAAGAAATACGACATTTTTAAAATAAGAAATACGGCATAAAAATAATATAATTCACTATAATATATTGATAATAAATAATTATTATTTCATTACTTGATTATGAGCTTGTTAATATAAATGCAATGACCTATTTTGAGAGTGGAACCTGTTAAGATTCATTCTATGTTTAGGATAAGTGATTCCGAATTCTGTTTTATTAAAGCGTATTTTAATAAGCTAAACGTAATTAAAAAAAATTTTAATAAAAAAAGCCACTCATAGAGTGGCTTTTTATCTTACGTATTAATCAATTACAGTGTAAATACACCAATGATAGCGAGAACACTGATAATTGCTGCACCACCATAGAATACCCATTTGCTTGCAGGTACATGCACTTTAAAATCGTGCAGAGTATGGTGAATACGGTGTAATGCACACCATACTGGCAGAATGATCATTAGCAGTAAGAACAGACGACCAATGATGCTTTGGCTAAATGCCATAATACGTTCATAAGTAAATGCTTCTGGCGCAATACCCATAGGGATTAGGATACCGAGCAGGATGATGATTGCTGGAGAAACAATCGCACTCCACATACCACCTGCACCAAATAATCCCCAGAAAATAGGTTCATCAGAGCGCTTAGGAAGTTGATTCTGATTCATTATTTCCTCCTGGGTTAAATTAACGCCACTGCCAGAATAGCGGCAGTAACAACGATAGTGACAGCCCAAAAACCACGTACGATAGGTTCTTGAGGCATTTTTTCATCTTTTACAACAATAACCACTGCTTTTGGTGCAAGTTTAAACCACGTCGCAGTGTGAAATAAGGTTGCAATAAGAGTCACAATGTTAATCAGCATTACAATTGGGTTACTCAGGAATCCAACGAAACCTGCCCAACTTTCTGGTCCATTTTTCAGTGCGAATACACCAAACAGTACAACCAGACTGAACCAAAGTTGTGGAAGACAAGTCCCTTCACGGGTGATATAGAAACGATAGAATCCAAGTTTCGTCCACCAGTTTGGTTGCATGCCACGAACATAAGGCTTACGTTTTGTTGTCATGTCTTGTTTCCTCCTTAACGTGGTTTCAGCATCGCAATGACAAAGTCTTGCGCACTGGCTGCTTTACCTTGCTGAATAGCGGCAGCAGGGTCCACATGTTTTGGACAGACTTCAGAACAGTAGCCAACAAAGGTACAAGACCAGACACCGTTCTCACCATTTAACTGAGGCATACGCTCTTTTGCCCCATGGTCGCGACTATCTGTGTTGTAACGTTGAGCTAATGTAATCGCTGCTGGGCCAATAAACTCTGGATTTAGACCAAACTGAGGACATGCTGCATAGCAAAGACCACAGTTAATACAACCAGAGAATTGGTGGTATTTCGCCATTTGAGCAGGAGTCTGTTTATTCGTCCCTTCTGAAGGCTTACGATCATTACCGATGATATAAGGTTTAATCGCTTCTAAGCTTTCAATAAAGTGAGTCATATCGACAACAAGGTCACGCTCAACTGGGAAGTTACCCAGTGCTTCAACTCTTACACCGTCTGGATATTCACGAATAAAGGTTTTACAAGCCAATTTAGGCACTTTGTTGACCATCATGCCGCAAGAGCCACAAATAGCCATACGGCAAGACCAACGATAAGAAAGATCAGGCGCTAAATTGTCTTTAATATAACCCAATGCGTCTAATAATGAGGTTTGCTCATCATAAGGCACATCATAAGTGACGAAATGAGGCGCTTCGTCCGTTTCTGGGTTATAGCGCATGACTTCCATTTTAATGTGCTTCATGTCATCAGCCATTCGCTTTCTCCTTATTCTGCTTGTCTTGTGCAGTCGCTTCACCACCATAGACACGTTTAGCAGGAGCAGATTTCGTGATCTTCACATCGCTATATTCTAAACGAGGGGCACCTTCTGGGTTATAGAATGCCAGAGTATGTTTCAGGAAGTTCACGTCATCACGCTCAGTACAACCTTCGTCAAGACGTTGGTGTGCACCACGAGACTCTTTACGATTGATTGCGGAATGAGCCATACATTCAGCGACATCTAAACCAAAGCCAAGCTCAATTTTGTACAGTAAATCAGTATTAAAGACGCTACTGGTGTCTTTAATTTCAACGCGTTTGAAACGTTCTTTTAATTCAGCCAGTTTATCAATGGTTTTTTGCATTAACTCAGGTGTACGGTAGATACCGCAACCTTCTTCCATTGATTCACCCATTTCATCGCGAATTTGTGACCAGTTTTCAGAACCTTTTTGGTTCATCAGTTTTTTCAGGCCATCTTCGATATCACGAGTGCGAGCATCTAATGCAGATGCGTTAGCTGGTGCTGCTTCTTGTGCACAACGAACCGCTTCTTCACCCGCAAGACGACCGAATACAACCAGCTCTGCCAATGAGTTAGAACCTAAACGGTTAGCGCCGTGTAAGCCAACAGATGAACATTCACCCACCGCAAACAGACCTTTAATACGCGTCTCAGTTTGTTGGTTAGTTTCGATACCACCCATAGTGTAGTGAGCAGTAGGACGAACAGGGATTGGTTCATTAACTGGGTCAACACCCACATACGCTTTTGCCAGTTCACAAATAAATGGCAGGCGTTCATGAAGTTTTTTCGCACCCAGATGACGTAAGTCAAGATGAACAACATCACCACGGTGAGTTTTGATGGTACGACCTGCGCGCCACTCATGCCAGAAAGCTTGAGAAACTTTATCGCGAGGACCTAATTCCATGTATTTATTTTCTGGTTTACCTAATGGTGTTTCTGGTCCTAGGCCGTAATCTTGTAGATAACGATAGCCATCTTTATTGACCAGAATACCACCTTCACCACGACAACCTTCGGTCATCAGGATACCTGAACCTGGTAGACCCGTTGGGTGATATTGAACAAACTCCATATCACGCAGTGGAACGCCATGACGTAAAGCGATACCCATACCATCACCTGTAACAATACCGCCATTGGTATTGAAACGATAAACACGTCCTGCACCACCTGTTGCCATAATGACAGCATTAGCACGAATTTGAACTTTCGTCCCTTCCATCATATTGATAGCAACAAGACCACGAGCGTGACCTTCATCAACCAATATATCGAGAACAAAGTGTTCGTCGAAACGTTGAATTTGTGGATATTTTAAGGATGTTTGGAACAGGGTATGTAGCATATGGAAGCCGGTTTTATCGGCTGCGAACCAGGTCCGTTCGATCTTCATCCCACCAAAACGTCGGACGTTGACTGACCCGTCTTCTTTACGGCTCCAAGGACAGCCCCAGAGTTCTAGTTGAGTCATCTCTGTTGGACAATGCTCAACGAAGTAATCTACGACATCCTGTTCACACAACCAGTCACCGCCTGAAACGGTATCATTGAAGTGGAAATCATAGGAGTCGTGAGCCTGAGTCACTGCTGCTGATCCGCCTTCTGCTGCCACGGTGTGGCTGCGCATTGGGTAAACTTTTGAGATCAGAGCAATTTTCAGTTGAGGATTCGCTTCCGCTGCAGCTATTGCTGCTCGTAAGCCTGCGCCCCCGGCTCCGATTATCGCTATATCGGCATTAAAGGTTTGCACTGCGCTTCTCCATTGTTCAAGTGAAAATTGGAATAATTGTCTAGAAATCAATTCACTGACATTATTAATTTGTAATGCTATTTTTTTAAGCTATCCGTAACGAAATTGTTTCACTGCCTTGTGACTGCGCTTGATAACATCTTTATTATCATTGACTGTAATTTTAGTATAACGAAATGTAGGGCACCGAAATTTGATATGAATGATGGTTTTCCCGTATTTCGCAAAAAAAGTGTGATCTACACCAAGAATTCTGGGTTTTGGTAATAAGTCACCAGAGAAACTTGAAGATCAAATAGAATATATTTTTCTAAATTGAAAATTATAAATAGTAATGAATAACCTATTTTGAAAGTATAGATAAGTTTAATTGAAAATGATAATGGTTTTTTATTAGGTGTTGATTTTAAAGGGTAAATGTTTTTATCTTTCTTAAGTCTAATTTAAATTAATAAAAGTCTATTCTAAAAATTAAAATAAATTTTTTACTATTTATCTAAAACAAATCGGTTTGTCTTGTTAATTGTTAATAAAATATTAATAATATTTCTAAAGGTTTTTAATACTAATCAAAATACGTAGATTTAAATAGAAAGTTAACGTTGAAGTTTAGATGAGTTTGGCTATTTAAATATAAGCATTGTGTTAGTTTATTGTTATTTGTAATTGAGAAAAAGAATTATTCCAATTAACTCCTATTATAAAAATAGCGAAAAATCACTGAGTTTATCGTTCTAAATTGGTGTTTATTTGAACAATAAAAAGTGCCCAAAAGTAGATGTTTTGTAGAATTATATTTATTTGTCTTATGTGTTTTTACTTAAAAGACGAAAAGATCAGTGGAAAAACATAAAATGATATCCCTCTTTATGAGGGAGAAATTTGTCTGTTGAAGAGGATGCGAGTAAACTGCACGCTTTGTTTTCTGTTGGAGTTTTTCGTTCATGAGTGAAATCGCGGATTGGCAGCCAAGCGCCTCAATCGCCAACTTACTAAAAAAGGCGAAAATAGTCAGTAATATTAGGCGTTTTTTCACTGATCGTGGTGTGTTAGAAGTTGAAACACCGATGATGAGTCAGGCTACCGTTACCGATGTTCATCTTTACCCATTTGAAACCCAATTTGTGGGGCCAGGTGCTTCTCAAGGGCTAAAACTTTATTTGATGACAAGCCCTGAATACCACATGAAGCGTTTATTAGCCGCAAATAGTGGACCGATTTATCAAATGGGACGTTGCTTCCGTAATGAGGAAGCCGGTAGATATCATAATCCGGAATTTACGATGCTAGAATGGTATCGCCCTTGTTTTGATATGTACCGGTTGATGAATGAAGTCGATGATTTATTGCAAGAAGTGTTAGATTGTGAGGCATCAGAATCACTCTCTTATCAACAAGCATTCTTGCGTTATCTTGATATCGATCCTTTATCTGTAGATAAAGATAAATTGCGTGAAGTAGCGGCAAAGCTGGATCTATCAAATATTGCAGATACGGAAGAAGATAAAGATACGCTACTTCAGTTGCTATTTGTTTCTGGCGTTGAACCTCATATCGGTCTAGAAAAGCCAACCTTTATCTATCATTTTCCTGCATCACAAGCCTCATTAGCTGAAATCAGCTCTGAAGATCATCGTGTCGCAGAGCGTTTTGAAGTCTATTTTAAAGGTGTTGAGTTAGCGAACGGATTTCGCGAGCTAACGGATGCGCAAGAACAACGTCATCGCTTTGAACGTGATAATCGTCAACGTGTGGCGATGGGACTACCAGAGCAACCTATTGATGAGCGCTTTTTAGCGGCTCTTGAAGCAGGATTACCCGAGTGTTCTGGTGTGGCTTTAGGGGTTGATCGCCTTATTATGCTAGCACTGGGGGTAGAACGCCTTAGTGATGTTATTGCATTTCCTGTTTACAGGGCGTAAGTGCGATATCGATAGTGCTAAAAAAGAGAGCTTAGGCTCTCTTTTATTTTTTAGATTTTCGGCTTTGCCTCTGTTTTTCTTCTGCTTCAAGGGCTTTTTCTTGAAACTTCGCAAACTTATCCCCTGTGACGTCTTTCATATAGCGATAATTAATAAACCAAAACGTAATACACGAAAATAAAATAACCCACCAAATTAAGAGTAGCTTTAATGTAGAATTAACCCCCAGCATTAAATGAAAGCTAATTAAGACCATTAAGCTAACAAATATCGAGCTAAATAATCCTCCTGCAATTTGCGACATATATTTTTTTAAAGGGGTGATACTGATTAATGGCAAAATAATGGCCATAGAGAACAGTACGCCAAATGTGGCAAACATAATAATTGAGATAGGTTCATCAAAGCTTAGAAACCAATCCGTTATACCCAAAAAAGAAAAGGGAATTTCTATCATAAAGCTGCCTCCCTACTAGGATAGAAAAGAGGAATATCTTTAAAATTAAAAATCAGTTTAAACAAGATATTAGGAAAAATATGTATTTCAGTATTATAGAGCGTGACGGATTGATTAAAAAATTCACGCCTATCTGCAATACACTCTTCTAATTCTTTTGCTTGTGTTTGTAATAGGTGTAAATTTCTTCCACTGATAAGCTCAGGGTATTTTTCAGCAATAATTAATGATTTTTTTATTTGTGGTAATAACTGATTAGCTAAATTAATTTTTTGATCTAATCGATCTGTTTGTAAATAGTGAGCTCTATTTTCAGCTAATTTTTCAAATAAGGCTTTCTCGTGACCCATTACTTTTTGTGTAATCACTATCAGCATGGGGATCAAGTCAGCTTGTTTTTTTAATAAAACATCAATATTAGCGAAGGCTTTATAGCAGTTATTTTTTAACATCACCATATTATTATAAATCATCACTAACTGACGTATGAAAAAATACACCAAAGTGAGAATAAAAATGATGAAAATAAGCCATTCCATATAATCAATTACCAAGGAAGAGAAGTATGATTAAAATAAAGCGTTAGTATGCCATTTTGATAATCCATTGGTATTACTAGAATGGAAAAGATCACAAAAAGAGCAATGATAACGATGAAAGTTGCATTACGACGAAAAGGACGTGCTTTGTTCCAGCGAACAACATAATCTTGCGGTGATAAACCTAATAGATAGTGAGGGGCACTGTGTGTGATAATAACTTCATCATTGATAGGCTCTGCACTACCTATCAATAAATAAGTCGTATCAGCTTCTAAGATATACTCCTTAAAACGTTTATTGTTATATTCCAGATCTTGATGAGGATTGATGCCAAGATGAACTAAAGGTTTATCTGCTGCAAGAATTTGAATTGATCCGGTATCGTCTGTCATCGTGAAATTATTGATCTTTTTTTCACAGCGTGTTTGGTGATAGCTTTTCTTGCCTTCTTTGTCTGTGGATACGTCATATTCATAATAGATGTAGCCATAGCACTCTTTTTTACCTAGACGACTCGTTAATTTTTTACCCTCAGTTATTTTACCTTCAATCTCAACAAGCCCAATAGCTAAAGAGCGAATTTTAGATGTGGCTAGAATTTTTTGAAAACGTAAAAAACGTTTTTCAGGTGTTCTTTTGACGATTTGGTAAACGAACATTAAAACGAAACTTAAAAAGAACAATCTTTGATCAATAAACAAGCTAAAGCTTAAACTTAATAATAAAAGACTAATAAATACCGTATTAATAAGTGCAGTAAACTTGGACTCACCTTCATTTTGTAATTGATGATAATTCTTTATCGCTTTTTCACCAATATTCGCAATATGATTTGAAATACCATATGCAAATAGCAAAATGACAGCAAATGCAATACAGGAGATAAGATTAACAATTGAGTCTTCACCACTAGGTAAAACGTCAGTTTCTCGCGAAAAAAACAGATAGTTTCCAGCGGCAAAAGCGAACCCTAAAAAAGGAACAATACTCAAGCTGTTTTTCTTTTCTTGAGAGCGTTTGCTGCGTAAAAAATAGATTAATGCGCCCACAGCACAGCCGATAAAAAAATAAATTAACACTGCAATTTATCCTTAATGCGGTTATTTAACTTGCTGTTATTTAAAATGAATCCCTTCATATTTCATTTCTTCTTTTGGTATTTCTAGTAATTGCATACGTTCAAAGCGGAAGAGACCAGCAATTAAGCTATCAGGAAACATTTCTATGGCGGTGTTGTAGTGAGTCGTTGCATCATTAAAGCCTTCACGACGTTGGGCAATTTTATTTTCTACATCACTAACACTTGTTTGAAGTAGTGCTAATTGTTCACCTGAAATGAGTGTCGGATAATTTTCAGCAAGGGCAATCATGCCTCGCAATGCTGTATTCATCTCATTTGTTGCGCTGATTTTTTCATTAATATTTTGTGCTTTAAAATAGCGCTGTCTTGCGTCACTTAATGCAATAAATACACTTTTCTCGTGCTCCATTGCTTTTTCCGCTACCGCCATTAATTGAGGAATTTGGTCAGCTCTTTGTTTTAAAATAACGTCAATATTCGCAAATTGATTACTGACCTGATTGCGTGTCGCAATAAGACGATTGTAAATTGAAATACCCCAACCAATAATGATGATTATCAGAATAGCTAAAACAATTATGGTCATTGTCATAGTGTTCCCTTTCCTTTATAGAAAATAAATAAAATAGTAACGATAGCAATGGTGAAATTTATCCATAAATCAAAATTATTTTTATTTTGAATACCAACAGGGACTAAATTAGACAAAGATGAAGAAATATACAATCAGAATGGGCGTAAAGATCCTACCCTTTTAAAAAAGAGTAGGATACTTGTCATACTTCAGGTTACCGCGTTATTGACGGCATTTACTCGCACGAGTCATACACTCCTGTATGGCTCCTAGCGATACCTTGAATTATTTAGCTTGTTTTTGTAAAAATTTAACCCCTAAATCAGGGAAGTCAGTAAAGACACCCTCAGCGCCCGCTTGGTTATAAATGATGTCGTAAAGCTGATCACCATCTTGTGCGTATTTAGGCAGTTTATCAATACGGACAGTAAACGGATGGATAGTCAATTTATTCGCATGAGCATCTGCAGACATGCCAGTTAAGGTGATTTTTTCTGGCGTTGAATTTTCCTCAACTAACATATGGTAGTCAGGGCCGATAGCATCCGCATAAGTGGCAATTTCTTTCATTGCGCCAGGCTTAAACATCCACTCATAGCTGTAGTTTGTCCATGTACCATCTGGTTGTTTTTCATAGGTCTCATTCCAGTCGGTATAAGCAATTAACTGAACAAGTTTTAGATCCATGCCCATTTTTGGCATCAATTCTGTTTTGATGCGTTTTAAGTCGTTAGCATCGAATGATTGCAGATAAACATTGTCGGTTTTTTTTGTATAACCGTACTGTTTAAGGACTTCCAATACTTTAGTGGTAATGTCTTTACCTTCTTGTTCATGGAACCAAGGTGCTTTAATTTCTGGGTAAATACCAATATCTTGGCCTGTTGATTTGTTTAGGCCTTGAATAAATTCAATTTCTTCTTGGAATGTATGTACACGGAAATCCGATTTACCCATAGGGAAACGATTTGGGTAACTTTGGACTTTTTTACCGTCAACAATGTCGAAGCCTTCAGTAAATTTCAGTCCTTTAATTTCTTCAAGCGTAAAATCGATAGCGTAATAACGACCATCTTTTCTTGCTCTATTAGGATAACGATCAGCCACATCGGTTACACGATCAAGATAGTGGTCATGTAAAACAACTAATTCGTTGTCTTTGGTCATCACTAAGTCTTGTTCGAGATAATCGGCGCCTTGGGCATAAGCTAATGCTTTGGCAGGAAGCGTATGTTCAGGCAAATAACCACTTGCACCACGGTGAGCGATAACGACCTTATCACTTGCCGCTTGTGCGATTGCACTTAATGATAGAGTTAAAAGAACGCCTGCAACTAACGGTTTTATTTTAAAAGATGTACTCATAAAGCAGCTCCATTTTAATTCTACGTACAATAAAGTTATGTACAGTTGGCAATAAAAAAGCCACATCAAAAAGAGTTGATGTGGCTTGGTTTTTAGAGATGAGATTTAATCAATTTCATAAATAATCAGTTAGTGATTATTCGTACTTCTGAAGCATTTCACGTTTGTGTTTGGTTTCTGTAACCATCACGATAAGTAATAATACAACAGACAGTGCACTACCGCCGATCATGACCATAAAGCCGCCATCCCAGCCGAAGTAGTCAACGGTGTAACCTACGATAGCACTTGCCGCAACAGAACCACCTAAGTAACCAAATAGACCGGTAAAGCCTGCTGCTGTACCTGCGGCTTTTTTCGGTGCAAGTTCAAGCGCATGCAGACCGATCAACATAACAGGACCGTAGATTAAGAAACCGATAATTAACATACACGCCATATCAACATTCGGGTTACCCGCTGGGTTCATCCAGAATACGATCGTTGCGATAGTAACTAAGGTCATGAAGAACACACCTGTTGCACCACGGTTACCTCTGAACACTTTATCCGACATCCAACCACACAGCAGTGTGCCTGGAATACCTGCGTATTCGTATAAGAAGTAAGCCCATGATGATTTATCCATTGCGAAGTCTTTTACTTCACGTAGATAAGTTGGTGACCAGTCCAGCACGCCGTAACGCAGTAAGTAAACGAACACGTTCGCGATTGCAATCATCCACAGAAGTTTGTTAGGGAACACATACTTCATAAAGATTTCTTTTGCAGTCAGTTCTTGCTCGTCAGTTTCTTTATAGTCTGGTGGATAATCGTTTTTGTACTCTTCAATAGGTGGCAAACCACAAGATTGTGGGGTATCACGCATTAATGCGAAAGCAATCATTGCAACTAAGATTGCGGCAAATGCGGGCATATATAACGCGGCTTTCCAGTCGTTAAACCATGCCATACCTAATAAGAATAGTAATGGAGGTAAGCCACCACCAACGTTATGCGCACAGTTCCAAATTGAAACGATACCGCCACGTTCTTTCTGTGACCACCAGTGCACCATGGTACGTCCACAAGGAGGCCAACCCATACCTTGGAACCAACCACAAAGGAACAACAGAACGAACATTACCATAATGCTCGAAGTTGCCCATGGCACAAAGCCCATAAATAGCATCACTGCGGATGCTAAAATAAGACCTGCAGGTAAGAAATAACGAGGGTTAGCACGGTCAGAGAATGAGCCCATGATAAACTTAGAGAAACCGTAAGCAATCGAGATCCCTGATAAAGCAAAACCTAGGTCACCTTTAGAAAACCCTTCTTCTACAAGATAAGGCATTGCTAACGCAAAGTTTTTTCTTACTAAATAATAAGCAGCGTAACCGAAGAAAATTCCCATAAAGATCTGCCAACGCAGACGACGATAGACGGGATCTATCTGCTCTTTTGGCAAACGCGCTTTATGTGGCGCAGGTCTAAACAGACTTAACATATTAGCCTCCGATGGCTTTTATTTTAATATGTTGATATTAAATAATGACAAAACGAACAACGAAGTTATCAAAAAATTTTCTTTAACGAACTTAATAGTAAACTTATACAATCAAATTTACTGTGAGGTATTACTCAGTTGTCGAATAATTTTTCAAGATGTGCAATTTTGAGTGATATGTTAACTTTATCAAATACTTTTTGTTAAATAATTTGTGATTAGTATCACATATGTGGTTTTAATTTTTCACTCGTGAGCGTTTCTCTTTCGTTTTTGCTCATTATCAAACATTAACCACATTTTTTGTGTATCTTATACACTATAATTAACGCTAAAGAATAAATAAGCGTTTGCTGAATGTAATGTGAGAGGGCATCTCTATGATGAGCGGTTCACCAGTGACAGAAACTGATGTCATTATTATTGGCGGGGGAGCAACCGGTGCAGGCATGGCAAGAGACTGTGCGCGCCGTGGATTACGTTGCGTCCTGCTAGAAAGACATGATATTGCAACCGGTGCAACCGGTCGAAATCATGGATTGTTACACAGTGGTGCGCGTTATGCAGTAACAGACCCAGAGTCAGCGCGTGAGTGTATTGAAGAAAACATGATTTTAAAACGGGTCGCTCGTCATTGTGTTGAAAAAACGGATGGCCTTTTTATTACCCTTCCTGAAGATTCTTTAGAGTTTCAACAGACCTTTATTCAATCTTGCCAAGCGGCAGGTATTGATGCTCAAGCGATTTCACCCGAAGAAGCTATTCGCTTAGAGCCATCTGTTAACCCAAATTTAATCGGTGCGGTTAAGGTGCCTGATGGTACTGTCGATCCTTTCCGTTTAACAGCCGCAAATATGTTAGATGCCCGCGAACATGGCGCTCAAGTGCTGACTTATCATGAAGTCGTCGGGCTTATTCGTGAAGGCGATCGTGTTAAAGGCGTGAAAGTTTACGATCATCAAGCGAAAAAACTGTATGAAATTCGCGCACAAATAGTCGCAAATGCAGGGGGGATCTGGGGACAAAAAATCGCTGAATATGGCGAGTTAAAAGTGCGTATGTTCCCAGCCAAAGGTGCGTTGTTGATTTTGGGTCATCGTATTAACAATATGGTGATCAACCGTTGTCGTAAACCAGCAGATGCCGATATTTTAGTGCCTGGTGATACCATTTCATTGATTGGTACAACATCAACACGCGTACCTTACGATGAAATCGACAATATGTATGTCACTCCTGAAGAGGTTGATATTCTTATTCGTGAAGGTTCAATGTTAGCGCCAAAACTGGCTCAAACTCGAATTTTACGTGCTTATGCAGGTGTGCGTCCTTTAGTTGCAAGTGATGATGATCCATCTGGTCGTAATGTGAGCCGTGGTATTGTTTTACTCGACCATGCGCAACGTGATGGATTAGAAGGCTTTATTACTATTACTGGCGGTAAATTAATGACTTACCGTTTAATGGCTGAATGGGCAACAGATAAAATCTGTGAAAAATTAAATGTCTCTGCTAAATGTACAACCGCAGAAGAAGCTTTACCGGGCTCTCGCCAATCTGCAGAGCAAGCATTACGTAGCGTTGTTTCATTACCTGCGCCAATTCGTGGCTCTGCCGTTTATCGCCATGGTGATTTAGCGAATAAATTATTAAGCAATGAACGTAGCGATAAGAGTTTAGTTTGTGAATGTGAAGCGGTGACTGCGGGAGAAGTCCGCTACGCCGTTAACTCTTTAACCGTCAATAACTTACTTGATTTACGTCGTCGTACTCGCGTGGGGATGGGTACATGCCAAGGTGAACTTTGTGCTTGTCGTGCAGCGGGTTTATTAAACCGTTTACAAGTCACTACTCCTCACGAGTCAGAACAACAGCTTGCCCATTTCTTAAATGAGCGTTGGAAAGGTATTCGACCCATTGCTTGGGGGAATGCGCTACGAGAGAGTGAATTCACCAGTTGGGTTTACCAAGGTTTATGTGGTTTAGATGCTGATATGATTGAAAAAACAGCTTCAGCGGAGGCAGATAATGAAATTTGACGTCATCATTATAGGTAGCGGACTTGCTGGTTTAACCGCAGGTATTCGTCTTGCTGAAGCCGGTAAGTCTTGCGCCATTATCAGTAATGGCCAAAGCGCACTACATTTTTCATCAGGTTCGCTAGATCTATTAACTCACCTTCCTGATGGCTCGTTAGTGACTCAACCTAAAAAAGCGTTAGCCGCATTGGCTGAGCTGGCTCCGAAACATCCTTATAGCCGTATGGGTGAAACTCAAGTTTCATTTTTAATTGAGCAGGCTCAAGCCTTATTATCAAGTACAAAAGGTCTTGAATATCAAGGTAATGGTGATGAAAACCATTATCGTATTACACCTGTTGGGCGTTCACGTATGAGTTGGATGAGTCCAAAACGTGTCCCAACTCATGGTGTTGATCAAGCGTTGCCATGGAAAAAACTAGCTGTTGTTGGAATTGAAGGTTTCTTAGATTTTCAGCCACAATTTGCAAGCAATACGCTGAATGAGCAGGGTGTTGAGTCTATTCCTTACCATATTCACTTACCGCTATTAGACAGACTGCGTGATAACCCAAGTGAATTTAGAGCCGTCAATATTGCGCGCTATTTAGACAAGCCAGAAAACACTAAAGCGTTAGCGGAAGAGCTGAAAAAGCATATCGATGATAGTGTCGAAGCGATTATTTTACCTGCATGTATCGGACTAGATGCAGAAGAGCCCGTGACGCTCCTTCAACAACTTGTCGGTAAACCTATCTGTTTATTACCAACATTACCACCATCACTATTAGGTATTCGTTTACATCAAGCTTTAAAACTACGTTTTCAAAAAGCGGGTGGTTTAATTATGCCGGGCGATCGTGCGGAACACGTTGATTTAATTGGCAATAAAGTTAGCGGTATTCATACACGAAACCATACTGATATTCCTATTCGTAGTGAACATGTTGTCTTGGCAACGGGCAGTTTCTTCAATAATGGATTAATTGCAGAGTTTGATCGTGTTTATGAGCCTTTGTTGGAACTGGATATGCTAGAGACATTGCCACGCAATGAATGGACACAAGTAAATGTCTTTGCAAAACAGCCTTATATGCGATTTGGTGTTGATACAGATAGCCAATTAAGACCGATGAAATATGGCGAGGTTTTAGAGAATGTTTACGCTGTAGGTGCTGTATTAGGTGGGTTTGACCCGCTTAATGAAGGCTGTGGTGCCGGTGTTTCAATGATCAGCGCACTTTATGCCGCGCAACAAATTTTACAGCACAATAAATCAGAACAGACCACATCTGCGGTTGTGGAGGCAGCACAATGAGTTTACATGATAACAGTTTTGAAGCGTGCATTAAGTGTACTGTTTGTACGACTTACTGCCCAGTTGCAAAAGTAAATCCACTTTACCCAGGCCCTAAACAGGCTGGTCCTGATGGTGAGCGTTTACGTCTAAAAGATCCAATGCTTTATGATGAAGCATTGAAATATTGCACTAACTGTAAGCGTTGTGAAGTGGCTTGTCCGTCAGATGTGAAGATTGGTGACATCATTTCGCGTGCGAAACTGAACTACAATACAAAAACACCAAAACTTCGTGATGCTATTTTAAGTCATACGGATTTAATGGGAACATTATCAACGCCAATGGCGCCGATAGTGAATACGATCACAGGATTAAAACCTGTACGTAAGATCTTGGATAAAGCACTTAAAATCGACCATCGTCGTGAATTGCCAAAATACTCTTTTGGTACATTTAGAACATGGATGAAAAAACAAGTTGAAGAGCAGGCGCGTTTTAAAGATCAAGTTGCCTTCTTCCATGGTTGTTACGCTAACTATAATCACCCACAATTAGGGAAAGATTTAGTTAAGGTATTCAACAAGATGGAGATTGGTGTTCAGTTATTAAAACGTGAAAAATGCTGTGGTGTTGCATTAATTGCGAATGGTTTTGTTAAACAAGCTAAAAAACAAGCGGCTGTAAACCTTGAATCTCTGACAGAAAAAATTGTTGAAAACAATATTCCTGTCGTTGCAACATCATCAACTTGTACTTTCACTATTCGTGATGAATATGAACATATCCTTGATGTTGATACATCAAAAGTACGTGAAAATATTGAATTAGCAACACGTTATATTTATCGCTTATTAGAAGAAGGTCGTGAATTACCACTGAAACACACCCCGTTAAAAGTGGTTTATCACACACCGTGTCATATGGAAAAAATGGGATGGACTGCATATTCCATTGATTTAATCAAACGCATCCCTGGTGTTGAAGTCATTGTTTTAGATTCTCAATGCTGTGGTATTGCCGGAACTTACGGTTTTAAATCTGAAAACTACGATGTTGCTCAAGGCATTGGTGCGGGTTTATTCCGCCAAATTGAAGAGAGTGGCTGCGATTTGGTGATCACAGACTGCGAAACGTGTAAATGGCAAATTGAGATGTCAACAACGAAAAAATGTGAACACCCTATTAGTTTATTGGCAAGAGCATTATAAGTATTGCCTATTAGATTATAAAAAAGTAATTGATTACTAAGATAACAAGCAGCTGGGGAATAAAAGAGGATCTTTTATTCCCTTTTTTTATTTTTAATAAAAAAAGGGATGAAGAGAAAATGATAAGGAAATTAAATAACTTGATATTGTGGTTCACCGGTTATTTAAACAGACTGATTTTTAATGAGAGATATAGGTGTTTTGATAAAGCCAAATATTTTGGACTTTTTTAAGTGTAATATTTTGTCCATCAATCAGCGAGAGTGCTTGTCTTCCCGCCTCGTTAATAATTGGAATATCTAATGCATTTGCTAATAAGGTTGTATTAGACAGTGGGTTACCATGACTCAATACAATTCCTTTGATTTTTTGGGTATCAAGCGCCATTAATGTGGAGGGATGAAGCTGTTTTGTTACTAGAATTGCGTTTGTATAGGGAGGATGCGTAATTGGCGGAGGGGCAGAGGTTAAATAGCGTAGTAATCGAGATAAAATATCATCTAAATCACTTTCACGAGCACGCATATTATCATCATCCATTTGTACATAAGTATCTATTAAATCAATGAATGTCTGCTGTAAGGCAAATTCAGCATTACAATGATGTTTGCTTATCATGCTACATACAGTCAGTTGTAATTCGGCATTTTCTAATAAGAAGCGGTGACTAGAAAAAATATGAGCGTATTGCTCGCCAATTTTTCGATACGCTTCTTCAGTTAACCAGTCTATATCCTTTTTGGCACGCTCAATCGCTTTTACGAGACGTTTTTGCTCTTCAAGTAATAAATGAGAGGAGATTTTTTTACGAGGGATCACGAAACGATGATAAGGGTATAGCCAAACAGGTGCGGTGATAACTTTGACAGGTTCATAATTTGTGTTTTTAGGGTGAATATTAAAATTAGGGAGATTTTCACCTAATTGCAGTTTTTTAATGGTAATGGTTTTATGTGCTGCTTTTTCAGCTTCTTCAAGCGACGCGCCTAGCGCAATACTATTGGCGGCAGCTAAGGTACCTTCAACAATCGGTGCCGAACTTAACGCAACGTTAGTGGCAACGTTATGCTCAAGATTAGCGATGGCGAGTGCTGCATTTTGTGCTGAATGATAAGTATCGAGTAAAACGAGTACACCTTGTTTGCTATAACACTTTTTTATTGCTGCGAGTATCGTTTCTGGTGACACTTCATTAGCAAGATCAGAAGGTGTTTGATAATTGGTCGCAATGGCAATTTTTACTTGGCGATCTACAGTCTGATTAACGAGCTCTTTAATACCATTGGCGAGCGTAAGGCTCTTTGAAACTAATACGATACTGACCATAAAGCACCCTTTTTTGTAAATGTAAACAGGGAGATAAACACTCCCCGTTTACTCAGGCTTTAATAAAGCCATTCCCGTCCTAATTGGTCGGCAGTTAAAATCGCGGCATAAACCTTATCGGAATCGACATCAAATGGCATGTTGTAAATTGTCTCACCTTCAGCACAACTTAGCTCAGCAACGGCCATGATTTTTTCATTTAATTCATCACCTGTTGCATTGATGCCCAACTCTTCTAAAGTGACTGGCAGTCCGACTAAAACACAGAAATCAAGGAACTCTTCTAATTCTTCTAATGGACTGTTTTCTAACACTAATTGGACTAATGTACCAAAAGCGACTTTCTCACCATGATACATGTTGTGGCACTCTTCTAATGCCGTAAATCCATTATGAATGGCATGAGCAGCCGCAAGACCCGCACTTTCAAAACCGATACCACTTAAGAAGGTATTAGCTTCAATAATATTTTCTACCGCAGTTGTACAAACACCTCGGCTTACTGCAAGTTTTGCTTTATAGCCATCTTCTAAAAGGGTGTTATAGCAAAGTTCAGCTAGAGCGAGGGCTGCTAGTGTTGATTTACCTCCTGCCATAGTCTGTTTTTGGGCATGACTACAGGCTCTTGCTTCAAAGTAGGTGGCTAAAGCATCTCCCATTCCTGCCACTAATAAACGCGCTGGCGCAGAAGCAATGATATTTGTGTCCATTACGACAACGTCAGGATTTGTTGGGTAGAAAAGGTAACTATCAAACGCGCCTAATTCTGTATAAATCACAGAAAGTGCGCTTGTTGGGGCATCGGTCGAAGCAATGGTTGGAGAAATAACGACAGGAAGCTGGCATTTATAAGCAACAGCTTTGGCAGTATCAAGTGTTTTACCACCACCAACGCCGATGATCACAAGAGAGGCTTGTGCTTTCGCAAGCTCAGATAACCGATTGATTTCGTTGTGTGTACATTCACCATTAAACAGTTCAAAGTGCCCATTCACTTCATATTGAGACATACTGTCTTTGACGGTACTTCCGACGAGATCCATAACAAATTTATCAGCAATAATCAGTGCTCTATCGCCAAAAGGTTTTGCGTATTTACCAATATGGTATAGCGCATCTGGTCCTTGAATATATTTAGCGGGGGATTGAATAACTTTTAACATAATAGACTCCTACTATTCGCAAAAGAGAGTAAAAAATCCTTATGGTGGGGCTTGTCATCCCAATTGACACTGAATTTTATGGAGATGAACTTAAATACATTAACAGTTTAATAGATGAATAAAATATTTCATTGCAAATAATTAATTGTTTTTATATTAGCATGCAAAAAATATCCTAATACTGATATTTAAGTAATATTTTGTGAGTTATTTAACTAATCATGCTAATTAATTACGATACGAAATATTTACGTAAAATAATAAACTGTTTCAGTCAGAATAAAGCTTCATAAAATTGACTTATGAAGCTTTATTATTTGAATTATGGCATTAAAATCATTATTTTTTTGCGAGGTGAGGCGTATTATGAGCGAATTTCAGCATAATCTTGTTTTTGATTTTCTTGTGCGAAAAAGTGACGCAAAATAAAATTCAATAAAACACCATAAGCAGGCAAGAAAAACAGCATACAAATGGTCAATTTAAACACGTAGTCAACTAATGCAATCTCAATCCAATTTTCTGCCATAAAGGCATCTGTACTACGATAAAAAGCAATAAAGAAGAATGCGAGTGTGTCGAGCAAATTACCAAAGAACATCGCTGCACTTGGTGCTACCCACCATTTTTGTTGTTGTCTTAAACGATTAAAGACAGACACATCCATGATTTGACCTAACACATAAGCCATAAAGCTTGCTGTCGCGATCCTTGCCACCATGATATTAAAATCAGCTAATGAGGCAAACCCCTGCCAACTTCCTTGGAAAAAGAGTGTTGAGATCAGGTAAGAAATGGCTAATGCAGGTAGCATAACGGCGGTAATAATGCGTCTGGCAAGGGGTGCGCCATAAATACGAACCGTTAAATCTGTTGCCAGAAAAATAAACGGAAAGGTAAAGGCACCCCAAGTGGTATGGAAACCAAAAATGGAAATAGGTAATTGCACAAGATAGTTACTCGAAGTAATTATCAGGATGTGGAACAAAGAAAGCCATAACAGCGCCACCGCTTTTTGGCGGGGAGTAAACGTATACATAAATTGTACCTTTTTAGTGATTGGGGTGAGGGAACCCAATAAAACCGTGATTTCTCTCTTAAATGAGAGGATGCGCATAATACGCCTGTTGCGCAACAAAAGCAAAGGTTAGGGGAAATACCTTTGTGTTTAATGTGCCGTGATGTGAACACGAAAGCGAGATATAATGACACAATCTGTCAGTGTAAGAAGAATGGTTAATAGAATGAATGCGCAATTTGATGATGCAACTAAGACATTAGACACACTAGGATTACGTTGCCCAGAGCCGGTAATGTTAGTCCGTAAAACCATAAGAAATATGGCATTAGGTGAGACACTTTTAGTCATTGCGGATGATCCTGCAACAGTACGTGATATTCCGGGCTTTTGCCGCTTTATGGAGCATGATTTATTAAATCAAGAGACTGAGTCTGCGCCTTATCGCTATCTTATCCGTAAAAAAGAGAGCAACGTGTAATTTATGCTATAAGCCTTGCGGATCTTTGCGCTAAAAAATAACCCAAACTCCAGATTAACTGAGGTTTGGGTTTGGTTATTTTAGCGTGCTTACTCTTTATTTGAAGCGTTAACTTTTACTCTTAGCAACCTTACAGCATTGGCTGTGACCAGTGCCGTTGCGCCGGAATCAGCAAGAACGGCAACCCAAAGCCCAGTGATACCTAATAGGCTTGTGACCAAGAATATGGCTTTTAAGCCCAGTGCTATCGTGATGTTTTCACGGATAATTTTACGTGTTGCACGAGATAATTTAATAATTTCAGGTAAGCCTGTTAAACGGTTATGCGTTAATGCAGCATCCGCTGTTTCAAGTGCAACGTCAGTACCGCTTCCCATCGCGACACCAATAGTCGCCGCCTTCATTGCGGGTGCATCATTGATACCGTCGCCTACCATCATTGTGTTATGCGTTTTGCTGATTTCCATTACGGAAGTCACTTTATCTTCAGGCAGTAATCCTGCTCGGAAATCCATACCGAGTTTTTTCGCAATCGCTGCGGCTGCTCTTGGATTATCACCCGTTAGCATAACGGCATTGATGTTCATCTCTTTCAATAATTTCATTGACTCAACAGCATCGTTGCGCAAGGTATCTTGCATAGCAATAACACCGATAAGTTGATTCTCTTTTAAGACGACAACAACGGTTTTACCTTCATCTTCAAGACGTGCCACTTCTTGTTGCCACTGAGAAGAGAGTGATGTGGCTTCTGATAATTGAGAAGGAGCACTGACGAGAATATGTTGGCTATTTAAATAACCTTCAATACCTTTACCCGCTAACGCTTTACGATCTTCTGCTTCCACAACAAACACGCCTTCATCTTGTGCTTTATTGATAATGGCTTTGGCTAATGGGTGATGAGAGCCAATTTCTACGGATGAAGCAAAAGTCAGTACTTCTTTTTCAGTAAACCCAGATCCAGCGACAACATCAGTCACTTGAGGTTTCCCTTCTGTTAACGTACCTGTTTTATCTAATGCGATAGTATTAACAGTACCTAATTGCTCTAATGCCGCACCGCCTTTGATCAGCGCCCCGCGTTTAGTGGCTGCCGCTAATGCTGAAGTAATTGCGGCGGGTGTTGAGATCACCAAAGCACAAGGACAACCAATGAGTAATAAGGTTAAACCGCGATAAATCCATGTTTCCCAAGGTTGTGAGAACAACAGTGGTGGCACAATGATAACCAGTGCAGAGAACAGCATGATGGCAGGGGTATAGTAACGGCTAAAGCGGTCAATAAAGCGTTCAATAGGGGCTCTACGCTCTTCAGCTTCTTCAATCAATTGCAAAATACGGTCGATAGCATTTTGCCCTTGTTCAGATACCACTTTCATCTGTACAGATCTATCCACAGATAAACAACCGGCTGCCACTTTTTCGCCTTGTAGACGCTCTACTGGCACGGATTCCCCCGTTAATGCACTTTCATCAAAACTTGCAAATGCACTAACTAGTTCCGCATCTGTTGGCAAACGTGAACCTGGTGCAATTTCAATAATGTCACCTGGACGTAATTGCGCAACAGGGACCGTTTGTTTTTTACCCTCTTTGACTAATGTTGCTTCTTCTGGCACTAATGCCATTAATGCGCTCACACCACGACGAGCACGCCCTGCAGCGTAAGACTCAAGCATTTCACCAATCATAAACAGTAAAATGACCATTGCGGCTTCTTCGGTAGCATTAATAAATAGTGCGCCAATTGCGGCAACACTCATTAATGTTTCGATGGCAAATGGTGTACCACTGCGAATAAGTTGTAAGGACTTTTTCACAATGGGGAATAAACCAATTAAGGTGGTTGTAATAAAAGCGACACGACCTGCTTGAGGATCAATAAACTCTGTACCCCAGCTAATCACCATTAAAAGCGCCAAGACAATAACAAATGCGCTCTCTTTTAAGAGGCTTTGCTTAGCGACTTTTTTGGATTGAGGTGATGAGAGATCAAAAAGTTCAAAACCTGCACTATTAATTGCTGCAATCACATCAGCGCGTAGATCACTATCAGCATCAACGACCAATTTTTCGGTGGCAAAAAGGACTTTTGCTTGTTTCACCCCTGCAACTTTGAGTGCCGCCGTTTCAATTTTTTGAGCGCAACTCGGGCAATCCATTCCTTGCACTTTCCAACTAAAGCGTTGCTGTGCAATCTTTTCTGGCTCAATGTTAGAAATAGGGGCGTTGATATCACAACGTCCATGATCATGTTCGTGGGAGTGTTCGTGATGATGTTCATCTTCGCATTCGGGATCACTTTTATCTCTTTTGGTATGAGAATGTCCACTTTCAGTATGTGAGTGCGTACTATTCTCTGAGTGACCTGAACAGCATTGAGAGCTTGAGCAGCAAGCATCGGTATGTTTATGATTATCGTGTTGATGAGCATGTTTAGTCATAACGGGCTCTCCTTGTTCAACAAAGTAAAGTCTACATTTATTTATCTGATAAGTACTTTACAGCTTGGAGTAGAGTCCAGAGTCAAGATACCGAAGGTATATTCATTGGCAAAAAGTGCGAATTAGGTCAAAAAATTAACCCCTTATTCTATTTTTTGTAAAAACAAGGGGTTAATAAATATTAAAGGAATAAAGCTCTAACGATGAAGAAATGGCCAATAAAATAACAGGCGCTGACAAGCCCTTTAGAAGCTGAAAATGAGAAGCGGAAGCGGTTGATTAGCCATATAGAGTAAGCGATTACTAACAATAATGAACCCACCATCACTGATAAGTTGTAATCATTGCTTAAATAGAAGAATTTTTCGCCAGCAACCCAAAACATCGCAAATGCGGCGAATAACGTTATTGAAGCTGGAATGGCTAATTTATCGAGCTTAGTCCATACAATCGCTAAAATGATAATGAAAGCAAGAATAACGAACCCAAGTAAAGGAAGATAAAAAGAGAGTTGGAGCGGTAGTAAAAAACTTACCATATAAAGTATATAGCTTAGAAAAACCAAGGCAAAAGATGGTAGTAAATACTTACCATCAAATATTCTTAAGATATCAGAGAGCAGTGTCGCTAATAATGCACCTACAATCAGGTAACTATTAATATTGTGTTCGGGAGCTTGCCATGCCCAAAGTAATAGAAGAAGTAGTGTGATAGGACGGAATAACCATTGTTGCCAGTTAGGACCTCGATATGCAGCATCGATATAAAGCCATCCGGAGAATAATACGGCGAGAAAAGGCCAACTCATAATATCTTCCTTATATTCAGAACTGTTTTATTATTCATAACAGAAAGATTAATTTAAGAATAGCGATTAATGACGAAACTGATGGACTTATTAAAATAATATAAAGCACACTGCTTTTTTAATCCATATAACGATAGGAATTAATGTAATGAATAAAGCGGCTATTTTAGGAATTGCGGTACTGATCATTATTATAGCGTCGGCAACTTATCGTTTTTTCGAACAAAGAAAACAGCGAATGAGTGATGATAATTCACCCGTTAAACTTTATATGGTTGAAATAATTGATAAAAAAGAAATTGCAGCAAATGAACGGCGCTCAAGAGAAAATGACGTGAATGGTCCAGAAACTACACATTATTATCAAGTCACCTTTCGTTTAACGACCGATGAGCGTAAAGATTTAGTGTTAAAGATTGATAAAGCATCTTATCAAGATATAGAGCTTGAAATGAAAGGACGTTTGTTTATGCAGGGGAGCCGATTTATAAAGTTTGAAACAGATATGCCAGGTAATGATCAAAATAATAAATAAGATAATTTATTCATAGAGTTGGCAACCTCTGGGGTTGATTATCCACCCCAGATAATTGCGAGGATATAATAATATTTATGGCTGCTGTTTAGTCTTGTTTTTCTGTTTTTCTTCGTATTCTTTTCGTAATTCTTTTTGTATTTTTAAGAGTTCAAAGATCCCAAAGAAGAAAATACGAAATTGTAATGCTGTTGACGGTTTTTTATCTTTAGGTTGTCCTGCTTTATACATAACGATTTGCAATCCATGCATGATTACCATAAAAATCAATGCGATATCCATAAAGTATTTTAGAGGTTTAGGAAATGGGGAAATAATATTTAAAACCAAAAAGCCCCAAACACCGACCATTAAAAATCGGCCAAAAAAGATTAACATAGCAACTCCATAAAAAATTAAGCAGATAAACTGCGAATATAAAGACGATACGCAACTTGTCCTGCGATCTTCTCTCTATGCAATGTCCAATGACTCGGAATTGTATAAGTCTGTGCTTTAACTTCTTCCTCGATATAAATATAGCAATCTTGCGCTAACCAACCGTTATTTTCTAATAATTGGATAGTGTCTGACAACATGCCTTTATGAAAAGGAGGATCTAAAAAAACGACATTATAAGGCGAACCTTGTTTGGCGAGATATAACAATGCACTGTCTTGAATGACATACCCATTCTCTGCCTTAAGTAAGGTTAAATTTGCGGTGATTTGTTGGGCAACAGCACGTTCGTATTCAATAAACGTGGTTTCACGAGCATAGCGAGAAAGGGCTTCAATTCCTAAACCACCGCTTCCTGCAAAGCAGTCGAGGCAACGGGCGTCTTGGATAACAGGCATTAGCCAATTAAAGAGCGTTTCTTTTACTCTATCTGTTGTTGGTCGTAATCCTTGGCTATCGAGAACTGGAAGTTTACGACCACGCCATTTTCCCCCAATTATTCTGATTTGTCCCATTGGGGCTTTTTGTGGTTTTTTGGCCATATTATTTTGATTTATATCGTTTAAACGTGAGTTTTGGAGTGTCTCTGGGAATAAGGAATTCGTGTCTGTTGTTATCTCGATGACTTCCCTTGATTTAATTCGGAATAATTTACCATAAAATTCGTATAAAAGATGCGTTTATCCATGATCAAATGATAGACTTCATTATTATTTTCAATATCGTCAATGTAATCGCGCCATGATTTAGTGCGAGGAGTTTAGTAGCTAATGGCAAAAGAAAAAAAAGGTTTTTTCTCGTGGCTCGGTTTTGGGCGTAACAAAGAAGAAAATATTGAGCAAGAGAAAGAACAGCAACGCTTAGAAGAAGAGCGTTTAGAACAAGAACGTTTGGCAAAAGATGCCCAAGAAGAAGCGGCTCGTCAAGCGCAGTTAGAAGCAGAACGCCAAGAAGCACAACGTGTTGTGCAAGATAGATTGGCACAAGAAGCTGAAAAGCAACGTTTAGAACAAGAAAAAGCCCAGCGCCAAGCTGAAATAGAGGCAGAGCAAGCACGTTTAGAGGCGGAGCATGCAGAACAAGCACGTCTGGCTCAAGAAGCACAAGCTCAACGACTGGCTCAAGAAGCTGAAGCGCAACGTTTAGCGCAAGAAGAAGCCCTGCGCCAAGCTGAACAAG
Organism: Proteus cibi; assembly: GCF_003144405.1. GTDB lineage: Bacteria > Pseudomonadota > Gammaproteobacteria > Enterobacterales > Enterobacteriaceae > Proteus > Proteus cibi. The sequence continues at coordinate 184 of NZ_PENW01000029.1, read as the reverse complement.
CACGTTTAGAAGAAGCGCAACGTCAAGAAGCAGCACGTTTAGAGCAAGAACGACTGGCTCAGGAAGCCGAAGCACAACGTTTAGCGCAAGAAGAAGCCCTGCGCCAAGCTGAACAAGCACGTTTAGAAGAAGCGCAACGTCAAGAAGCTGCACGTTTAGAGCAAGAACGACTGGCTCAAGAAGC
>NZ_PENW01000023.1 GCF_003144405.1 Proteus cibi | reverse complement strand
GCGTTATTTTATAAGGCTTTTCACTTTATTTTTTTGTTCTCTCGGCTAACTCACTTAGCGTGGTTTGCCGTGACAACGAGGGCGCATTATAGGGAGTTTTGTGAAGCTGGCAACACTTTTTTTGAGTTTTTTTACTGACCGTTGAATTTTCCACCAAATTGCACTTAAAGCGCCAGTTTTCTGAGCGATTCAAAGCCAAAACCCGCTAAAACAGGTTTTAATAATTCGCTATTCTCATCTTCTTTTAAGCAATAAGCGAAACTAATTTCATTAGTTCCCTTTATTTTCGCTTGATTTACGACCAACCACGCAGTTCTTCGTGCAATTGCAGCACCAGAATCGATAATTCGTGTGCCATCAGGTAAAACAGAAAGAAGTTCATCAGCTAATAAAGGGAAATGAGTACAACCTAATACCACCGTATCTGGCGGTTCTTTCATTTTTAGCCAAGGTGTAAGGATTTTACGAAGCGCATCTAAAGAAACGGCCTCACCATGAAGTTTTCTTTCCGCCAATTCCACCAGCTCAGCCGAACCTAAAGAGTGAACTTTGCAATCAGTTGCAAAGCGTTCAATAAGTTCGTGGGTATAAGGACGTTTAACGGTTGCTCTTGTTGCTAATAATCCAACCACACCATTACAGGTTAATTTAGCTGCCGGTTTAATAGCAGGAACAACACCCACAATAGGAATATCAGTAAACTTGGCACGTAAAGCAGGAAGGCTCACTGTGCTTGCTGTATTACAAGCAATAACAATGGTGGCGAGATCATGCTTTTCCGCAACCGCGCTAACTATTCGAACAACACGGTCAATAATGAATTCTTGTGACTTCTCACCATAGGGAAAAGCTTCATTATCGAAAACATAGATATAGTGAGCATCCGGTAATTTTTCACGGATCTCACGATAAACAGATAAACCGCCAACCCCTGAATCAAAAACTAATACAGTAGGGTTAGCGGTAAGTTGTGCATCAGAAGTTGTAGCTTCCTGTAAGGAAGTATTCACGTCCTGGCGTGCGATAGCCATAAGCTGTCTCATAATCTTTATCAAACAGGTTGGCTATTCTACCACGAATTGAGAGATGTGATGTAATAGGATATGACGCAGTTAAATCCCAAATACTCACACCGCCTAAAGAAATAGGTTTTGATGAATAAGTTGAAGGATCGTACTCTTTATCAGTACGTTGACCAATATATTGGTATGTCACTCCCATATCTAATTTTTCGACTTGCCAATCAAGCTGATATTTCACTTGCTGACGAGCTCGGCGATCAAGGCGTTGATGTGTTTCATCATTTCTTGCATCTATATATTGGTAATTAAAAGTGTGATGGAAAATACCTGTATCCATTTCCCCTGTAAATTCTGCACCTTTAATTAATGCCTCGCCAATATTATGATTTTTCCAACCCTGATGAGGATCTGACTGGATAAGATTATTAATTCGGTTTCTATATGCGGTTAATCGCCATGATAAAGGTCCCGTTAACCCTTCAAATCCCCCTTCCCACTGTTTGCTCTCTTCAGGTTGTAAATCTGGATTACTTCCCCATTCACTATAAAGTTGCATCAGTGTCGGTGCTTTAAATGCCGTACCATAGCCACCAATCACATGATAGCCCTCAACGAACTCCCACGCTAAGTTAGATTGCCATGTAGTGTGCCAGCCATATTCAGAGTGTTTATCAGAACGCACTGAAGCTTCTGCAATCACATCGCCTAATTTTTGCTGACCAGTAAGATAGAGCCCAGTATTGTCGGAATGTTCTTTATTAGGGAATCCATTAGAACCTTCTTTAACAGATTGACGTTGCCAATCTACTCCCCCCCCTACACTGCCATTGCCTAATAAAAGGTGATTGCTCCACTGCACATTATATTGTTCAGAGTTGGTAAACCGGCTGCCTTTACCATAGCGACCTTGATGTGGATCGTAATCATAATCTTTGGTGTAGTTATAACTGGTATTTAAAGAAGAAGAGTAGTTATCACGATGAAATTGCATACCTGCATCATAAGTGCGGCTAAACAGTGCGCGAGTATCCGTAATAATGGTATTATCGTTATAATCTGGCTCAGCATCATAAGCCGTACGATTATCAAAACCATAAGCCCGTGCAAATAAAGAAACGTTATCATTTATATCGTGATTAACGCCTAACCATAGTGACTTATTCATAAAACCATCACGATCAGGTTGAGGATGCCCTCCTGTATTACCTCTCGCTTCTACATCATAGCCTTTGGTATAGAGATAACTACCTGCCGCCGTTAGTGTTGTTTTATCACCGAGTTTTTGTTTTACAGAGCCATCATATTCTTGATAACCATGAGAACCCATTGTGGCATTGAGAGTACCACCTTCGTTTTCTCTTTCAGTTAGAATATTAATTACCCCACCAATTGCATCAGATCCATAAACCGAAGAGCGAGGCCCTCTTATATATTCAATTCGCTGAACAAGAGAAAGAGGAATTTGGCTGATATCAGAACTTCCTGAAACATTCGCCTGATTTAAACGTACACCGTCTACTAAAATGAGAACATGGTTTGAATTTGTACCTCTCACAAATATTGAGCTTTGTTGCCCTATTCCACCATTTTGCCCAACATCAATCCCCGGCAATCGGCGTAATACATCAAGGACACTATTACTTTGCCAACGCTCTATTTGCTCGCGTTCAACTATCGTCATTGGCGCTAAAATAGAAGAGCTAGGTTCTTGGAAACGATTTGCAGTCACACTTAATGTATTGTTGTTATCTGCAAATGTACTAAAACTACTTGCCATTACACCCAAAGCAAGACTCGAAATGAAAAAAACATTTTTATGATTCATGAATAATCTGCATCCAACAGAATAAGTAGCAGGATGCCGCCAAAATTAAATAAAGCGCGTATTTAATTTAAGATGCGACAGGTCTTCGGCAGGTCTTCGGACTTTAGGTTAAAGCAACAAATTTATGTCTTTAAGATAATGACTTCCCACTACACTTATATAAGTGCTTTGCAGTGTCTTTTATTATCCTTGATCCTATTACCGCTGCGCGTCAGTTCTGGCTTTGCACCAGATTCCCTTTTCACTCCTATTAGGAGACCGAATAACTATGCTACGATTTCAAATCCATTGAGTCCAGAAATTGAACATGAAGAATACTGGACATCTTCATGAGGATCTCTACAATTTCGCTCGCTTAACTTTATTACTGCCAAAAAAGGCGAGATACCATGCAGAATTCATTACCAACGCAAACATATCAGTCTCAACTGAATGAAAAAACACAACGTCTACAAACAATGATGGCTCCTTTTAATGCGCCTAAAGCCGAGGTTTTTTCATCACCAGAACAGCATTATCGTATGCGTGCGGAATTCCGTATCTGGCATGAAGAAGAGTCTCTCTATCATATTATGTTTGACCAAGAGACTAAGCAGCGTATTCGGGTTGACCAATTTCCCGTTGCTAGCCAGCTTATTAATAAAATGATGGTTGTCTTGTTGGCAGAAATAAAAGATAAACCAACACTCAGAAAGAAACTGTTTCAGATTGATTATCTTTCTACGTTGAGTAATAAAATTATTGTCTCACTGCTTTATCACAAGAAAATTGATGAAACTTGGCAGCAAGAAGCAATGGCATTACGCCAATCATTAATTGCTCAAGGTTTTGATGTGCAATTAATCGGTCGTGCATATAAAACAAAAATTATGCTTGATAACGATTTTATTGATGAAGTATTACCCGTTGCTGGCAAAAAAATGATTTATCGCCAAGTTGAAAATAGCTTCACGCAACCTAATGCTCAGGTCAATATTAAAATGCTGGAATGGGCATTAAAGGCAACGGAGAATGCAAAAGGCGATCTGCTTGAACTGTATTGTGGTAACGGCAATTTTTCATTAGCACTTGCGCGTAATTTTGAACGCGTACTGGCAACTGAAATTGCAAAACCTTCTGTTTATGCCGCGCAATATAATATTGCAATGAACCATATTGATAATGTGAAAATTATTCGCATGTCTGCGGAAGATTTTACTCAAGCAATGAATGGTGTAAGGGAATTTAAACGCCTAGAAGGGATTGATTTAAAAGATTACCAATGTGAAACCATTTTTGTTGACCCACCTCGTAGTGGTTTAGATGAGAAAACTGTAGAGTTGGTTAAAACTTACCCTCGTATTTTATACATTTCTTGTAATCCAGAAACACTGTGCCAAAATTTAGAAACGCTCATTAAAACCCATAAAGTCAGTAAATTAGCCTTATTCGATCAATTCCCATATACCCACCATATGGAATGTGGCGTGTTATTAGAAAAAAGATAACCCCTTATTTCACTGGTTATAGATAAAAAGCGTTCAATAGCACGAGTAAAAACAAAAACACCAGCAAGATAACTTGCTGGTGTCAAAATTTCGCTGTGTTTACAACAAAGAGATAAGTACAGGCTAGTACTGCTCTGCTTGTGATGCTTTCTCAGCTTCTTCTGCCTGTATACGTAAACGTTGACGCTGTTTGAATTGACGATAAATCCACAACGCAACAATAACGATACAAACTGAAGAGAAGAAATTTGAACCCCATTCAGGGTTAACGGTTCTGGTGTAAGCGTTATAACCAAATAAGCCTAATAAAAAGAATGAAAAAATCAGCTTAGGCATACCATCGGTCATGGGTTGATTTAAATAGCGCTGATATAAACAGTAAACTGCCAAGATTAAACTGATGAGTGGGAAAACTGACCACGACTCAATAAACGGGTTAAAAAGACTTGAATAAGTACCATGTAAAGCGACACCAATGACTGTGGCAAGTAATAGCGTGCTTTTTTCACAGCGATTTTGTTCCATCATTTGTCTCCTTTCTGATGCGTTTTTTTCTTTATCTCTGGGTTATCTTGTGGAGGTATTTGCGTTTCTTGCTCACGTCGATACCAATAATAGGCACCTTTAGCAATCATTCGCAGTTGTATAACTAATCTTTCTTCTAATTGTTGACGCTTTTCAATATCGATATCCAGTGCTTCTGCGCCTGCACTAAATACAATAGTGACCATTGCTTCAGATTGCATTTCTGTAAAATAACGTGGCATATGGCTCTCTTGCTCAAGATAGTCTGCCAGTTCTGCAATAAAATGTTGGATCTCTCGTGCGACAGCCGCACGAAACTCAGCAGAAGTCCCTGAACGTTCACGAAGTAATAATCGAAACGCATTAGGATTATTGCCAATGAATTCCATAAAAGTTGCTACTGATGTTCTGATAACACTGCCACCTTTCGCAATACGTTGACGTGCTTGGCGCATTAATTGGCGTAACATCAATCCACTTTCATCAACCATGGTGAGCCCAAGTTCATCAACATCTTTAAAATGACGATAAAATGAGGTGGGTGCAATACCAGCTTCTCTAGCCACTTCTCGTAAACTTAGACTTGTAAAGCTACGTTCAGCACTGAGTTGGCTAAAAGCAGCTTCAATTAAAGAGCGACGGGTTTTTTCTTTTTGTTTAGCTCTAATGCCAATATTATTACTCACAGAAATCCTGATAATCCTAATTTGGTTTATACTCAATATATCAAACTTTGTTAAAAAAGCAGTGCGTACAATCATCTATCAAGACACATTCTCATAAAAACTCAACAAAGTGTGACTAATGCCCTTAATGTCCGTTGGGCTATTATTCATTGTAATGTTAATATAGCGTTGTCGGTTTGTATAAAACAGGTCTCTTCCTATGCAACATTCTCATTTCGATGCAATTGTGATCGGTTCAGGTCCTGGTGGTGAAGGCGCGGCCATGGGGCTTGTTAAACAAGGAAAGCGCGTCGCTGTTATAGAACGTTATAACAAAGTCGGTGGGGGCTGTACTCACTGGGGAACTATTCCTTCAAAAGCCCTACGTCATGCAGTAAGTCGTATTATCGAATTTAATCAAAACCCGCTTTACAGCGACCAATCTCGTCTTATTAACTCTTCTTTCTCTCAAATACTTCGCCAAGCCAGTACCGTAATTAATCAGCAGACTAAAATGCGTCAAGGTTTTTACGAGCGTAATAATTGTACGATGTATTCGGGTGAAGCTGCATTTATTGACGAGCACCGGATCAGCGTGCGTTATCCTGATGGTACTTGCGATATTCTTTCCGCTGATAGTTTTATTATTGCAACAGGCTCACGCCCGTATTGCCCGCCAGATGTCGATTTCTCTCATTCTCGTATTTATAACAGTGACACTATTCTCGATTTAGAGCATGAGCCTCATCATGTCATTATTTATGGTGCAGGTGTTATTGGTTGTGAATATGCCTCTATTTTTAGAGGATTAAGAGTAAAAGTAGACTTAATTAATACTCGTGATCATCTATTGTCTTTCCTTGATCAAGAGATGTCTGATGCCCTTTCTTATCACTTCTGGAATAACGGCATTGTTATTCGTCATAATGAAGAATATGAAAGCATTGAGGGTGTCGATGATGGTGTTATTGTACATCTAAAATCAGGTAAAAAAGTCAAAGCAGATTGTCTACTTTATGCGAATGGTCGAACAGGAAATACAGACACTCTAGGCTTAGAGAACGTGGGTATCAAAACAGACAGTCGTGGACAAGTTTCTGTTAATGCACATTACCAAACCAGTTGTGAACACATTTATGCCGTCGGTGATGTGATTGGTTATCCAAGTCTAGCTTCAGCTGCTTATGATCAAGGTCGAATTGCGGCGTTAGCTATCACAACCGGAAAATCAGAAACGCATTTAATTGAAGATATTCCAACGGGGATCTACACCATTCCTGAAATTAGTTCTGTTGGTAAAACAGAGCAACAACTCACGGCAATGAAAATCCCTTATGAAGTAGGGCGCTCTCAATTTAAACATTTGGCAAGAGCACAAATTGCAGGTATGAATGTAGGGAGTTTAAAAATTCTCTTCCACCGCGAAACCAAACAAATTTTAGGTATTCACTGCTTCGGTGAGCGGGCTGCTGAAATTATTCATATCGGTCAAGCGATTATGGAGCAAAAAGGTGAAGGCAATACTATCGAGTATTTCGTTAATACCACCTTCAACTATCCAACAATGGCAGAAGCCTATCGTGTTGCGGCTCTTAATGGTTTAAACCGTTTATTTTAATGCATTTTGTTTTTCTGCATAAAATGCGGTCATATGTTCACGGATTGTCTCTGCTAACTGTTCATAACGATTACGCAAAGGCGATCCGGGACGATAAACCAAAATAATAGACCGTGATGGATTAGGATCGGTACATTCTAGATAACACACCCCATCACGCTTTTGTTCTTGAGGGACGGATAAATCAGGTAACAAGGTTATTCCACTACCGGCAGCGACCATATTACGTAGGGTCTCTAAACTCGTTGCTCTAAAATGAGTATCTTCTTTTGCACCTGCTTGAAAACAGAAACCTAACGCTTGATCGCGTAAACAGTGTCCATCTTCTAACATTAATAAACGTTGACCTGCTAAGTCACCCATCGGCACAGATCCACGCTCATGCCATGGATGTCCCTCATAAATTGCTAACTTCATTGGCTCTTCAAATAGAGGCACTTCAATAAACGGCGCGCTCTCTTTTACCATTGCCAAAATGGCACAATCGAGTTTTCCGCTATCTAATTGAGCTAATAAGCTATGAGTTTGTGCTTCATGAAGATACATCTCTAACTTAGGATAGTTTTTATGTAATTCCGGAATAATGTGAGGCAATAAATAAGGACCAACAGTAGGGATAAGCCCGATATGTAAAGGCCCAGCCATACTTTCTCCTTGCAATGAAGCCATTTCTTGTAGCACTTTGACTTCACGTAAAACGGTTTTCGCTTGATCCACCAGCAATAAGCCTTGTTGAGTAAACAAAACCTTACGGCTCGTTCTTTCAAGTAACATTACACCGAGTTCATCTTCAAGTTTACGAATTTGACCACTTAATGTTGGCTGACTCACATGGCAAGAATCTGCCGCACGACGAAAATGTTTATGCTCAGCTAGAGCCACCAGATATTCCAAGTCACGGATATTCATTGCAGATCCTACATTTATTGCTGATAGTTAATGTCTATAGATAATATAGTAACTGATAAATTTTTCTATCAGTCGAATGTTATTCTGTCTCTCTTTTTCGATATTTTCTAAACAAACAACTCAAAAAACGAATTACTTCATACTCTAAAGAATTCAAAATGAGTATAGATATTATCGGCAATTAAAAATAAAAGAACAGAGTGGCATTCACCCTGTTCTTTTTGAATAACAGTCAGTTGTCTTAGATAAACGTTTTTTTATTTATCCATATTTAAGACTTCTTTGGCTTTTACTATCGCATAAGCGACCTGTTTTTGAGAAACACCACCTTTTGCAAGACGTTTATCTAAACAAGATTGAAGCGATAAAATGTCGTACACATCAATCATAATTTTACTGTTAAACATCTGTAATTCAGACAGCGGGAGTTCTTCAATCGCTTTACCTTGTTCAATGGCACAAACAACCACTTCACCCACAATATGATGAGCTTCACGAAATGGCACACCTTTCGCAACAAGATAATCTGCCAGTTCAGTGGCATTAGCATAACCTTGTTTTGCGGCTTCTTCGCAACGAGGGCGACGGATTTGGAGCCCATCAAGAACGAGCGTTGCCATATGCAAACAATCAGACCATGTATCGATAGCGTCAAACAGTCCTTCTTTATCTTCTTGCATATCTTTATTGTAAGCGAGAGGTAGACCTTTTAAGGTCATCATCATGCCCGTTAATGCACCTTGTACTCGTCCACATTTCCCACGGATAAGCTCAAGTGCATCTGGGTTTTTCTTTTGTGGCATTAATGATGAACCAGAAGTCACTTTGTCTGATAATTCAATAAAACCCGCTTCACCACTATTAAAGAAAATAAGATCTTCTGCAAAACGCGATAAATGCACCATACCAATAGCCGCAGAGGATAATAGCTCTAAGACATGATCACGATCGGATACACTGTCTAAACTATTATTGGTTGCACTCGCAAAACCTAACCATCCTGCTAATTGTTCACGATCAATATCATAAGCCGTTCCGGCTAAAGCCCCACAACCTAATGGACTAATATCTAAACGTTTTAATGCATCAGCTAAACGGCTTTCGTCTCTGGCTAGCATTTCATTATATGCTAAACACCAATGCGCAAAAGTGACTGGCTGGGCGCGCTGTAAATGGGTGTAACCCGGCATTACCGAGTTTTGATTTTGTTCTGCGGTGATAACTAAGGCTTTTTGTAGCTCAACAATCGCTTGACGAAGATGAATAACTTCTTCTTTACACCATAATTTTAAGTCTGTTGCGACCTGATCATTACGGCTACGCCCTGTATGTAGTTTTTTACCTAAATCACCGACTTTAGCAATAAGCTTACTTTCAACCCAGCTATGGATATCTTCTGCATCACTTTGCAAAATAGACTGCGGATTTGCTGTGACTTCTTCTGATAATTCATTTAAAGCTTGCTCAAGTTGAGCTTGTTCATCTTGCGACAATACGCCAACTGTGACTAACGCTTTAGACCAAGCTACTGAGCCAAAGATATCCTGTTGTGCCAGTCGAAAATCAAACCGCAGTGAATCATTGAATTGTTTAAACCGTTGATCAGCTTCCTGACTAAAACGTCCACCCCAGAGTGCCATAATCGCTTCCTGTATTTATTCTATGTAATAAAAAGAGTGAGAGTGATGCCTTATTAGCACCACTCTATTGCCTTACGTTATTTCTTGCTCAGTGCACGAATACGTGATGGCAGAGAATATAAACGGATAAAACCTTCAGCATGGCTATGGTCATAAACTTCATCTTCGCCAAAGGTTGCGAACTCTTCAGAGTACAGACTGTTGTCTGATTTTTTCTGAATAGCATTCACATGACCTTTATAAAGTTCTAACACCACTTCGCCATTCACATCTTTTGCCAGCGCTTCAGCAGCAGCTTGTAATGAAGCACGAATTGGCGTAAACCAACGCCCATCATAAGCGACATAAGACATCTCTAAGCCTAATTGCTGACGCCATTTAAAAGCATCTCTATCAAGTACGAGTTGCTCAACACCACGCAGAGCCGCCATCATGATCGTGCCCCCAGGGGTTTCATAGCAACCACGAGATTTCATACCCACTAAACGGTTTTCAACAATATCGATACGCCCAATACCGTGTTTTACACCTAACGCATTCAAGGTATCTAAGCATTCAAAAGGTGATTGTGTTTTACCATTAACCGCAACCACTTCTCCTGCTTTTACCGTCACAGTGACTAATTCTGGTGTTTCTGGTGCTTTTTTAGGATCAACAGTCCATGCCCAACAATCTGCATTTGAGGCATTCCATGGGCTCTCTAATACGCCACCTTCTGTTGAGATATGCCATGCGTTTTCATCACGGCTATAAATTTTCTCTAGGGTTGCTGTTGTTGGGATATTACGCACTTTTAGATAATCCAACAGCGCTTCACGAGAGCGTAAATCCCACTCTCTCCAAGGCGCAACGACTTTCAGTTGTGGCGCAAGTGCCGCATAAGTGCTTTCAAAACGAACCTGATCGTTACCTTTACCCGTTGCGCCATGAGCAACAGCATCCGCACCTAATTTTAAGGCTAGTTCAACTTGTGCTTTAGCGATAACAGGACGTGCCATTGAAGTACCTAATAAATAGCTACCTTCATATAACGCGCCTGTTTTTAATACAGGGTAGACGTAGTCTTTGATAAATTCTTCGCGTAAATCGACGATATGACACTCGGAAGCACCTGATGCTAATGCCTTTTGTTCCACACCGACTAAATCATCACGGCTTTGCCCCACATCTGCCACAAAAGCGACAACTTCACAGTTATCATAATGCTCCTTTAGCCAAGGGATGATTGCCGAAGTATCCAATCCGCCAGAGTATGCCAATACGATTTTCTTAATACCTTTAGTCATAGTGATAACCTTCAATTCCCAATTTATTTAAATTCTGCCAATGATCAAATAACGATAAGATATCTAGCGTAATTTTTAAGCTAAAATACGAGTTCCTACTGCAACACCATTAAATAATGTCGTCAGTTTTTCAGCGTGGCGCCAACTTGCGATTTCAACAGGTCGTCCTAACGTTTTAGCCGCTTCCAATGCCGCATTAACTTTCACTATCATGCCGTCAGTAATAATGCCTTGGTCGATTAACATTTGTGCTTTTTCAGCTGACATCTCGGCAATCTTCTGACCTTTACCATCTAAAATGCCACTGACATCGGAAAGTAGGACTAAATCAGCACCTAATGTTTCAGCAATAGCGGTTGCCGCTTGGTCAGCATTCACATTCATCAGCTCACCTTTTTCAGTCATACCAATCGAACTGATAATAGGTAGGTAGCCAGCACCCAATAATAAATTGAGTAAATCAGGAGAGCCGGGATTGGCATTTCCTACATGACCTAACTCTTCATTGATTTGAGTGACTTTAGCTAACTGGCCATCACCCAAAGAAAGCCCCACGCCATTAAGCCCAAACTTCGTTGCCCACGATAACAAGGTTTTATTGGCACTTCCGGCAAGCGCCCCTGTAATGATGTCTATCTGATCAACGGGTGTAACTCGAAGCCCCTGCTTTTTCACCACAGGCAACTGCAATTTACCCATCAACTCATCCACTAAACAGCCACCACCATGTACGATGACTAAAGGACGAGAATACGTTGAGCGATACTGTTGTAATGCAGTAAAAAACCGTGTTAACGCTTCTTCATTATCAAGGAGCACACCACCCAGTTTGATAATTAATGGTTCCATGAAACTTCCCTACCCATTATTTAAATAAGTGATTCGGTTTCAGCGAAACCAAACCGAATGTTCATACATTGCACTGCTTGTGCAGCAGCCCCTTTCAACAAATTATCTTCAACACCGACGACAATCAGATGTTCACCTTGTTGAGCAAATCCGATATCACAGAATGCAGTTCCTACCACGGCTTTTAATGCAGGCAACCCTTTTTCATAAACACGCACTAATGGTTTATCTTGATAAGCATCTTCAAAGACTTGTCTTACGTTCTCTTGTGTCACACCTGCTTTTAACTTACAGGTGATAGTGGCTAAGATCCCTCTGGCAAAATTGCCTAAATGAGGTGTAAAAATCACATCGATACCCAGATGTGTGGCAATTTCAGGTTGATGGCGATGCGTAAACACGCCATAAGGTTGCAAGCTCACTTCGCAAAAGCTACTGGTTAAAGAGGCTTTTCTGCCAGCACCACTCACACCGCTGGTGGCATTAATCACAGGCCACTGTGCTGTATCTAACAGTCCTGCTTCTACTAAAGGTTTTAGTGACAATTGAGAGACTGTTGGATAACACCCCGGCACAGCAATTAATTGCGCCTGACTAATAATGTCGGCATTCCATTCAGCTAACCCATAAACTGCCTGTGATAACCAATCAGTATTCTTATGCTCGAATCCATAGTATTGTTGATAAAAATGCTTGTTTTGTACTCGATAGGCACCAGACAAATCGAATACCACACAACCTTGCTCTAAAAAAACAGGGGCGATGTCATGACTGACTTCATGAGCGGTTGCGAGAAAAACGATATCAATGTTTTCAGCAGCTTTCGCGACATCAACCATCGGCTCAAGTGGGAGATCCACTAAACCACGATATTGTGGATGAAGTTCAGAAAAGTACTTCCCTGCATCTGCACTTTGAGCGGATACCATCAGTCTGCTCAAATTCACATGAGGATGCTGCTGAAGATAGGCGGCTAATTCAGCGCCAGTGTAACCACTTGCTCCTACAATCAGAGTATTTAACATGTCATTCTTACCTTGTACTATGAACACAAACCGATTAATGTATTTTTATTCAAAAAAAGTGCATGAATATTGATACTATTATGAAGAAAGGCTGTCAACAGTGAATATTAAATTACCTACATTTATTGAGATTTATCGTCAATTAATTGCAACACCCTCTATCAGTGCTACAGACGCTAAAAATGATCAAAGTAATGAAGCGCTGATTAATTTACTTGCTAATTGGTTGGAAACATTGGGTTTTTCAATTGAGATCCAACCCGTGCCCGAAACGCGAGGTAAATTTAACCTTTTGGCAACATTAGGATCGGGTAAAGGTGGGTTATTACTCTGTGGTCACACTGACACAGTACCGTTTGATGAAGGCCGTTGGACGCAAGATCCTTTTACGCTGACAGAAAAAGAAAATAAGTTATATGGTTTAGGCACTGCCGATATGAAAGGCTTTTTTGCCTTTATTCTCGATGCATTGCGACATATCGATCCTAAGACGTTAACTCACCCACTCTACATTCTTGCTACCGCAGATGAAGAAACCTCTATGGCAGGGGCTCGTTATTTTGCCGCTCATACAGCAATCCGCCCTGATTTTGCCATTATTGGGGAACCTACATCGCTAAAACCTATTCGTGCTCATAAAGGACATTTATCGAATGCAATACGTATTACAGGGCAATCAGGGCATTCTAGTGATCCAGAAAAAGGGGTGAATGCAATAGAGCTGATGCATGAATCGATTACTCACCTGAGTACACTGCGCGATACGTTAAAAACTCGCTATAACAACCCTGCGTTTGTTATCCCTTATCCAACAATGAACTTTGGTTATATTAATGGCGGTGATGCAGCAAATAGAATTTGTGCTTGCTGTGAATTGCATATGGATATTCGCCCACTACCGGGATTAACGCTACAAGACTTGGATGATTTACTTCACGAAACATTAGCGCCAGTCAAAGCACGTTGGCCGGGTCGTTTAAATGTTGAAGCGTTACACGATCCTATTCCAGGTTATGAGTGCCCAACCGATCATAAGATGGTCGCTGTGATCGAAAAACTATTAGGTGAGAAAGCGCAAACTGTGAATTACTGTACTGAAGCGCCGTTTATTCAAGATCTCTGCCCTACCTTAGTTTTAGGTCCTGGTTCTATTGAGCAAGCACATCAACCTGATGAATTTATTGATATGGCATTTATTGAGCCGACTCGTGAATTAATGGGGCAATTAATTGAAAACTTCTGTTTAACAGAGAAAACCCTATAATAAAAAATAACCCTATCGATTGATGTTGATAGGGTTATTTATCTTCAGTCTGACTTAATAGCTAGCGTAACCAATTCGTTTTTGCGAGTTGAACAATTTCATCGCCTCGACCATTAATGATCGCTTTCATCATATACAGGCTAAACCCTTTTGCTTGTTCAAACTTCACTTCAGGAGGCATTGAAAGCTCTTGTTTTGCCGTCACCACATCCACAATCACAGGGCCATCATGTTCAAAAGCCTCTTTTAGTGCATTATCGAGATCTTCACCTTTTTCTACTCGAATACCCTTGATACCAGATGCATTCGCAATAGCAGCAAAATCAGGATTATGTAAATCCGTACCATCGGTTAAATAGCCACCGGCTTTCATCTCCATTGCCACAAAACCTAATACACTGTTATTAAAGATAATCACTTTTACAGGTAAATTCATTTGGGCTAATGAGATAAAATCGCCCATTAACATGGTAAATCCACCATCACCACACATTGCGACTACTTGACGCTTTCTATCTAATGCCTGTGCACCAATGGCTTGAGCCATCGCATTTGCCATAGAGCCATGATTAAACGATCCCAGCAAACGACGTTTTCCATTCATTCCAACATAACGCGCTGCCCACACTGTTGGCGTTCCTACATCACAGGTAAAAATAGCATCATCATTTGCAAGTTCACTTAATCGACGCGCTAAATATTGTGGATGAATAAGTTCACGCTCACTCGGTTGTGCCAGTGCATCCAGATCTTGTCGTGCTTTCGCATAATGTTTTAATGAAGCATCAAGGTGAGTGGTGTCCGTTTTCTCTTTTAAACGAGGCTGTATCGCATTTAGTGTAGCTTTAATATCGCCAATCATCGCCATATCAACATGACAATGCGAACCAAGACTGCTTGGATTAATATCGATTTGAATAATATTGGCTTTTGATGGATAAAATGCACGATAAGGAAATTGCGTACCTAATAACACTAACGTATCAGCATTTTCCATCGCATGATAACCCGATGAAAAACCAATTAATCCTGTCATTCCTACACTGTAGGGATTTTTCCACTCTATATACTCTTTCCCTCGCAATGCATGTACAACAGGGGCTTTTAATGTTTGAGCCAGTTTAATCACTTCGTCACGCGCTTGAGCACATCCGGCACCGCACATTAAAGTGATATTTTTTGCATTATTTAGTGCATCGGATAATTTTTCGATTTCGAAACGGTTTGGCATGATGAGTGGAAATTGCAACGGATACCAGTTTTCATGCGCATCTTCTGGGGCTGGTTTCAGTGCCACATCTCCCGGTAAAACAACTACTGCAACCCCTTTTTTCAAAATAGCGGTTCGCATTGCAATAGCCAACACTTGAGGGATCTGTTCTGGATTTGAGACTAATTCACAGTAATGGCTACATTCGCGAAAAAGTTCTTGAGGATGTGTTTCTTGAAAATAATTGCTACCAATTTCAGCAGAAGGAATATGTGCGGCAATGGCTAACACAGGGACATGATTACGATGACAATCAAAAAGCCCATTGATAAGATGTAAATTTCCCGGTCCACAAGAGCCCGCGCAAACCGCTAATTGACCATCAACTGCCGCTTCAGCTCCTGCCGCAAAAGCCGCAACTTCTTCATGGCGGGTTCCCATCCACTCAATCGTTCCCATCTTTCGCAAGCTATCACTTAATCCATTGAGAGAATCGCCTGTCACGCCCCAAATACGTTTTACACCTGCATTATGGAGTACTTTAGCAATATAGGTTGCAACTGTTTGCTTACTCATGGTGATGTTTTTCCTCAGTTTTGGGTGAATTGCACCTCTGCGAGCTACACGTATTTCCTTCCCATATTCTGTTTCTCTTTCTTCTCAGCTTGCAGAGAAAATCATCTGACTAACTCAAATATAAAGAATAACACCAATCACTATAATGTCACTGTGGAGATAAAATCCGTTCTCAAAAATGTGAAAAATAAAATATCACTTCCAAATACATTCGCTAAATTTATAATAATCGCATTAAATAAGAATATATCTCATTAATAACGTATTATTATTTATTAAATTATAGACAATCTTCACTTATAGGATTATTTTAATAATTAAAATAATTTTTAATTATAATTTCCCCCTTCACATTTTTATTAACAATTAAGCTGACTCATTTCAGCCTTACTCACTGTCTTTATTAATAAATTTACCTTTCTTCTATTTGTTAATAAATTTATCACCATTGTATTATTTCATGCCCCATGAAAAAGAGGTATGAAATAAACATGACATTGGTCACGCTACCTTTTGCTTTTTGTCCTCTAGAATAAAGCCTGATTATTTTTCAACGGAGATTAACGGATGGACAAAAGTAGAAGTCCGATAAAGGTTTTCTTTATTAGTATTCTGGCAGTCCTTTTCTTAATTTTTATTTCACAATATGTCATTGGTAAAAAAGAAATTAAGATTGGCATTGCGGTAATACCTATTTTACCAATGCTATTCGCTGTCATTATTGGTATGTGTATATCTGCTGGATTTACCCGTAAAAAAATTAAAGTATGGGGTAAATTATTTACAGAAAAAGAAGAAGGCTTCTGCGGTAAAATGGTAGGTTTCAGCCTACTTATTTTAGGTACACAATATGCGGGAATGATTGTTCCTAATATTAAAATGATTTTAAGTGTCGGTATTCCTTTATTTGTTCAGGAACTCGGCAACTTATTACCAGTATTAATTGCGGTTCCATTAGCCATTAAATTTGGATTTGGTCGTCGTGCAATTGGTGCTTGTTCATCTATTAGCCGTGAACCTTCTATCGCTGTTATTCAAGGTAAATTTGGTACAGGTTCTCAAGAATATATTGGTGTATTAGCCATTTATTTATGTGGTTCTGTTATCGGTACTTTATGGTTTAGCGTATTAGGTAGTATTGCTCCATTAACTGGATTACATCCACTTGCTCTTGCAGCAGGCTCTGGCGTGGGTTCAGGTTCAATGTTAAGTGCGGCATCAGGTGCATTAATTAATGGTCTTGATGAAGCATTAGCACAGCAAGTATTAAGTGTTGCCGCTGCATCTAACTTATTATCTTCAGCACTTGGCGCACTGTCATTAACCTATTTAGGTTTACCTCTTTCAGAAAAAATTTATAAAATTTTCACCAGAGGCAAAACTGCATGAAAAATATAATTATTGATATGAAATTTGTATTCGTTGCTATTTTACTGGCAATGTTTACTCAGACGTTAACATCAGGGATCGCTCTTTATGCAATGTGGGATAGCTTTATTGCTATGTCATTAGTGGTATTTATTTCACTCGTTGCAAAACATTATTTACCTTCATCTTTACCCACATTTGCTTATGCAACAATTATCGGGATACTTATTTGTTTACCCGAAACTCCGGTAAGAGATTTCTTTATTAGTTCTATTGGTAAAGTTTCCTTCTTATCTTGTTGTGTTCCTTTATTAGCATTTGCTGGGTTATCTGTTGGTGGTCAATTAGAAGAACTTAAGAAAATGTCATGGAAAGTTATTCTTATTTTCATGATTGTTTCAACTTGTTGTTTCTTTGGCGCATCAATCGTCGCGCAAATTGGATTTACTATCCAGGGAGTTATCTAATGAATAATATTTATAATGTCAGTGAAAAACTCTTTCAATTAAATGACTTTAGTAAAAAAACACGACAAGACCTGCATAAAATACCTGAGCTATCAGGTGAAGAATATAAAACATCTAAATACTGTCGTGAATTAATGGAAAGTTTTGGTTATCAAATTAAAACTTTTGATGGATATACTGGTTTCACAGCAGACTTAATTGTTAATTCTGAATTTCCATTAATTGCTATCCGTGCTGATATGGACGGATTAGAAATGCCAGACTTAACCAATAATGAACATAGTTCAGTTCACCAAGGTTGTGCGCATAACTGTGGTCACGATACTCATATGACCATGGCATTAACCAGTGCTAAATATCTTGCCGAAAATAGAGAAGAGATGAGCGCGAACGTTCGCTTTATTTTCCAAATGGCTGAAGAAGATATGCGTGTACCTGGCGCTGAAAAAATGGTTGAACTCGGTTGCATGGAAGGCGTTGATGAAACTTACGCACTTCATAACGATGCAGCGATTGAAACAGGTTGTGTTCGCTTTAATGATGGTGTGATGTCATCTTATGGTTCTGCGTGGACATTAGATGTTTATGGTGTTTCTGCCCATGGTTCAACACCACACAAAGGGTTAGATGCGATTCGTGAAGCAACGCGCTTAATTGATTATATGGATTATGTTGTTGCGAAAAAAACAGATCCATTTAGCCCTGCGGTATTTGGTTGTGGCATGATCAATGGGGGAACAATCCCTAATGCATTAGCCGATCACGTACAAGCTCGCGGTACTATCCGTTCGATGGATGAAAATACCGACCAAGTACTGAAAGCTAGTTTTGATGAAATCGTTGCACGCAGTACAGCAGGTGGATTTAAAACCACATTAAGCTATAGCGGATACCCAGCGGTTGTGAATCATCCAACTGCACATCAGCGTTTATTAGATGCGATGCGTAAATTCTTACCAGAAGAGAATATTGAATCGAACGGTAAGCCAATGACAGGCAGTGAAGACTTTAGCTATATGGTTAACGCCACTAAAGGCAAGGTCGGTGCCATGTTCTTCTTAGGAAGTGGTAACCAAGCGAAAGGTATTAATAATTACCTTCACGCAAATCCTTATTTTGTCGATGATGATTGTTTACTTGTTGGTGCTCAGATTTTTGTTAATATTCTGACTCGCTAATCGCTTATTATTCTGCCCTAAGCCCGTTATTGCCCCCGCAAAACGGGCTTTTTTATTCTGACGTCTATTCTTATTCTGCAACGCTATTATTCACATTTACTGATCGTAAATCAGGTAATCCTTGGTATACCTCTTGACTGTGCCATTGTGTTTCCCACTGCTCTGGCATCTGAATAATATTTCTATCAATATGTGGCGCATAGAGAGAAATAAATTCATGCATATAATCTTTCATATGAGTATGTTTACTGACACAAATATGGGTATAACTCGGTTGCACTAAATGATCGATATTAATACATTTTAATGCGCCACCATCTTCAATCTCATCATAAGAGGCGGTCGCAATAACGCCGATACCTAAATGTCGCTTAACATAGTATTTAATAATCTCTGTATCCGTCGCGGTTAACGCCACTTTAGGTTTCAGGTTATTTTTATAAAATACCTTGTCTAATTTAGACCCTCTTGTAAAACCAAAAACATAAGTAATCAATGGATACTCTGCCATTTGTTCAATAGTAACCTGCTCATCCTCTTTCAATAAAGCAAGAGGATGATCATAAGGAACTAATAAACTACGAGTCCAGCGGTAACACGGTAGTGTAATGAGATCTTCATAAAGATGCATAGATTCTGTTGCAATAGCAAAATCCACATCACCATTCTTAACCATTTCCGCTAATTGAGCTGGCGCACCTTGATGAAAATGTAGCGAAATATTAGGGTAATAGCGACGAAAGTGATCAATCACATTCGGTAATGAATAACGTATTTGAGTGTGTGTTGTCGCAATATGTAAATCGACTTTTTTATTACGATCTTCTTCTGCCACAATGCTTTTGATTCGGTCAACTTGCCCAAGAATATCGCAAGCAATTTTATGGACTTCTTTACCCATCGGGCTGAGTGCTAATAAGTTATTATTTTTACGCACAAACAGCGACACACTGAGTTCATCTTCTAATATTTTTAGCTGCTTACTGATTGTCGGTTGTGAGGTATAGAGTTTTTCAGCCGCATTAGTGATGTTGAAATTATTTTTCACGACTTCAACAAAGCTTTTCAGTTGATTAATATTCATAGAGGTACCCGGGTTAATCTGCACAAATGCGCGGTTAATTATTAAATTAATAAATTGTTATTCTAAATATAGGTAACGCTTGGCGATCTTTAATATCTCTGTAGTAATATCCCATAACGACCTTGATATAATCTTATAATAAGAATAGCGAGATCTATTCTATTATCCACATTTTCATCTTGATTATTCTCTCAAATAATTAAGTAAAATAAGGCATTATTATTTGCTATTTATCTATCAGACCTTGCATTATGCACAATACACATATAAATGCGTTAGCCTGAATCAAAAAAACGGAAAAAGGATATAACACACTGTTATTAAAACAAAAAATAAATTTGTTTTTTTATTTCTCCAAGCGAGATTTTCCGTTGACTTAACACAAATAACACCTAAGTAACGCTATGAATTTTACACAAAAGCAGAATTACGTTATGATATTGATCACATTTTAATACTTAGAGGCTCTGTTTTGTTATATCAAAACAACAACGAAAACTTTCTAATATCTTATTCAATCTCATCTATACTTAATAAACATTCTCTTATCTATTAGCTTAATACCTCACTTTAAATTTGGTAGAAGTAAGCTGTTTTTTAGTGAATTTTTATCACTCACTCTTCTCGCTAACAAATAGTCGCTTCATTTCTTTTAATTAATTGATAAACAAAAAATCACAAATACCTTAATAAAGGTCACTTAATATGAAAATGAAGAAAAAAAGAAACAAACCACTACAAATCAACGATATAACTATTATTGATGATAGTAAGCTAAAGAAAGCCATTACTGCAGCGGCGTTAGGTAATGCCATGGAATGGTTTGACTTTGGTGTCTATGGCTTCCTTGCGTATGTCTTAGGTCAAGTTTTCTTCCCTGGTGCATCTCCGGGTGTGCAGATGATTGCCGCGCTTGCCACATTCTCAGTACCATTCCTTGTAAGACCATTAGGAGGTGTTGTATTTGGGATGCTTGGGGATAAGTTTGGTCGTCAGAAAGTGTTATCGGTTACTATCATCATTATGGCACTGAGTACATTTGCCATCGGCCTTATTCCTGCTTATGAAACCATCGGCATTTGGGCTCCGGTCTTATTATTACTCGCTAAATTAGCACAAGGTTTTTCCATTGGTGGTGAATATTCTGGGGCGGCGATTTTCGTCGCAGAATACTCGCCAGACCGAAAACGTGGATTTATGGGAAGCTGGTTAGATTTTGGTTCTATTGCAGGTTTCGTTATGGGTGCCGGTGTTGTGGTACTGATCTCGACTATCCTTGGAGAAACAGCATTCCATGAGTGGGGATGGCGTATCCCGTTCTTCTTAGCATTACCATTAGGTCTTATTGGCTTATATTTACGTCATGCATTAGAAGAAACGCCAGCATTCCAACAACATGTCGATGAAATGAATAGCGACGATCGTAAATCTATCCAAGATCCACCTCGTGTTTCATTACGTGAAATTGCATCAAAATATTGGAAAAGTTTAACCGTCTGTGTCGGTTTAGTGATTGCCACTAATGTGACCTACTATATGTTATTGACGTATATGCCGAGTTATTTATCTCATAACTTAAATTATTCGGCAGATCACGGTGTACTGATCATTATCGCAATTATGATAGGGATGTTGTTTGTACAACCTGTCATTGGGTTACTGAGTGATAAAATTGGTCGTAAGCCATTTGTTATTGGCGGTAGTATTGGATTGTTTGTCCTTGCTTACCCTGCGTTTATGATGATTAACAGTGATGAAATTGGTTTAATTTTCTTAGGGTTATTAATTCTAGCGGTTTTACTCAACTGTTTTACTGGGGTAATGGCATCGATTTTACCCGCTATTTTCCCAACCCATATTCGCTATAGTGCATTAGCAATCGCCTTTAATATTTCGGTATTAATTGCAGGGGCAACACCAACAGCGGCAGCTTGGTTAGTTGAAGCAACCGGTGATTTATATATGCCAGCTTATTACCTGATGATTGTCGCTGTTGTCGGTTTGATAACAGGCATCAAGATGATCGAAACTGCAAATAAACCTTTACGAGGTGCAACACCTGCAGCATCAGATAAATCAGAGGCAAAAGAAATTCTGTCTGAACATTATGATAATATCGAACAACGCGTTGAAGATATTGAAGCAGAAATCGAAGCATTACAGAAAAAACGCCAATCCCTTATCGATCAACACCCTAAATTAGATTAAGAGAGGCTACATGCACCCGTCCCCTGTTCATTTAGTTTGGTTTCGTAATGATTTAAGAGTGACAGATCACAAGGCACTCTTTCACGCTTGCCAAGATAAACAAGCACAGGTGCATGCTATTTTCACCGTAACGCCTGAACAATGGAAAGCTCACAATATGGCTTTGTCATGTCAGGCGTTCATTCATAATGCGTTGCTGGATCTTTCAATCTCACTAGCAAAACTCAATATTCCACTGACCGTTGTGATAAGCGATACTTATTCAAATGCGGCCGATAAAGTGGCTGAGTATTGCCAACAACATCACGTCACTGCACTTTATTTCAATCACCAATATGCCCTTAATGAACAACGCCGTGATAAAAAAGTCACTGAGTTACTAAAGAATAAGACAACCGTTTATACTTATCATGACAATGTGTTTATTCCTCCAGGTCATGTCGTTACCCAACAAGGGGAAATGTATAAAGTTTTTACGCCCTTTAGAAATGCATTTTTGCGACTCTTTGTTTCACAAGATAACGCCTCGTTACCTATCCCAGAGATCAGAACACATCAAAAAGCGGTATCGCCGTTAAAAGCACCGCTATTTTCACTTGAAAATACAAGCTCGCTCTCTTTTATCTCTACAGAAGAAGAGGCTCTTAAACGCTTAAAACACTTCTGTTATGAAAGCGTGCCACATTATGCAAAATGGCGAGATATTCCTGCCGTTGATGGCACAAGCCGATTGTCTCCTTATCTTTCAATGGGATTACTGTCTATTCGCCAATGCTTTAATCGCCTTTACCAAACCGAACCTGATTTCTTAGAAAACAATACTTCAGGCGCATTTGTTTGGTTTAATGAACTTATTTGGCGAGAGTTTTACCAACACTTAATTGTAGCAAACCCCAATTTATGCAAACACATTGCATTTCAGCTTTGGACAGAAAAAATCAATTGGCGTAACAGCCAAGATGAATTTACGGCTTGGACTCAAGGCTCAACAGGTTTCCCTATTATTGATGCGGCAATGCGACAGCTTAACCAAACAGGTTGGATGCATAACCGTTTACGTATGCTTACGGCTAGCTTTCTTATCAAAGACTTGCTGATTGATTGGCGTTGGGGCGAACGTTATTTTATGTCGCAACTCATTGATGGTGATTTCGCATCAAATAATGGGGGTTGGCAGTGGGCTGCATCAACAGGAACTGACGCCGTACCTTATTTTCGGATTTTTAATCCTACCACCCAAGGTCGTAAGTTCGATCCTGACGGTGAATTTATCCGTCACTGGCTCCCTGAGCTCGCTCATGTGCCGAGCCGATATATTCATACACCTCACGAATGGGCGGCAAAAACAAATAACTCTCTCGATTATCCATTACCCATTGTTGATCACGCAAAAGCACGAATAAGAGCGATTGAGTCTTATGAACAAGCAAAAAAATAAAGCCAATATCCGCAATAAGAGATAAAAAAACAGCGCTGTTATTAAGCGCTGTTTTTATGTCTAAATACAGATAACTAGCCTGTATTACGCATACCCGCAGCAATACCGGCAATAGTGACCATTAGTGCCTGCTCAATTCGAGGATCAGACTCGCTATGTGTGCGAGAACGTTGTAACAACTCAGCTTGAAGTACGTTTAATGGATCGGTATAGACATTACGTAGTGCAATAGATTCCGCAACCCATGGCAAATCAGCCATTAAGTGTTCATCTTTTGAAATTGCCAAGACACTCTTAATATCATCGGAGAGTTGCTGACGTAATTTAGATCCTAATGGCCATAAACGCTCTTCAACTAAACGTTGATCGTAATATTCTGCTAACCATAAATCCGCTTTGGCATACACCATTTCCAACATCGCAATACGTGTATTAAAGAACGGCCAGTTCTCACACATATCGTCTAATACGGCTTGTTTTCCGCTATCAATTTCATGTTGTAATGCGGCACCAGCACCCAACCAAGCAGGTAACATTAAGCGGTTTTGAGTCCATGCGAAGATCCACGGAATAGCACGCAAGGTTTCAACACCACCAGTAGGACGGCGTTTAGCCGGACGTGAGCCTAATGGTAGTTTACCCAACTCGCCTTCTGGGGTTGCTGCTCTAAAATAAGGAACAAAGTCTTCTTGCCCTCGTACATAGTCACGATACATAGCACAAGAAACATCAGATAAGGAATCCATTACCTCAATCCAAGGCGCTTTTGGCTCTGGTGGTGGCAATAAATTCGCTTCTAAAATTGCACCTGCATAGTGAGCAAGGCTACTGATTGTGACTTGTGGTAAGCCGAACTTAAAGCGGATCATTTCGCCTTGTTCCGTCACACGCAGACCCCCTTTTAAACTTCCTGGTGGTTGAGAAAGTAATGCTGCATGTGCAGGTGCACCACCACGACCAATCGTACCGCCACGTCCATGGAATAGTGTTAATGTTACGCCTGATTTTTCGCAGAGTTTGATTAATGCATCTTGAGCACGATATTGCGCCCATGATGCCGCCATCACACCCGCATCTTTTGCTGAATCTGAATAGCCAATCATCACCATTTGTTTATCATCGATTAAATCGCGATACCAAGGGATATCAAACAAACGTGTCATCACGCTTTCAGCGTTATTTAAGTCTTCAAGTGTTTCAAATAATGGTGCAACAGGTAAGCGAATATTTGCACCGGCTTCTTTCAGTAATAGTTTTACGGCTAATACATCAGATGGCACTTTTGCCATTGAAATCACATAAGAAGCAATAGAATCTTTAGGTGATTGTGCAATGACACGACACGTCTCAAAGACTTCTTGAGTCGCGGCACTTGGCTGCCAATTTGTCGGGATCAGTGGGCGTTTAGAATTTAATTCTTCAAGTAAGAACGTTTGTTTTTGCTCTTCAGACCAATTCGCGTAATCACCCAGTTCTAAATATTGTGTCAATTCAGAGAGTGCTTCCGTGTGATTGGTACTTTCTTGGCGAATATCAAGCTTAACGAGCTGTAAGCCAAAACAACGGATACGACGTAATGTATCTAACAGTTGCCCATTAGCGATAATACGCATACCACACTGAGTCAGTGATTGATAACACGCATATAGCGGCTCCCAAAGTTGGGCATTATCAATTAATAATCCTTCAGGAGGTAGAGATTGCTGTCCTTTAATGCGTTGTTCTAAATAATCGCGTGTCACTTGTAAGCGAGTACGCAATTGTTTAGCGATTTCACGATATGGCTCTGCAACTTCAGCACCACCGGCTAATTCACGCAGTTCAGGTGTACTTTCTGTCATTGAAAGTTCTGAAACAAGGACTTGAATATCATTTAAGAATAAATCAGCGGCTTTCCAACGACTTAATAGTAAAGCATGACGTGTGATTTCAGCCGTCACATTTGGGTTGCCATCGCGATCTCCACCCATCCATGAGGTAAAACGAATCGGAGAAGCTTCTACTGGTAAATTGTAATCAATGGATTCTTTAAGCTGCTCATTAAATTCACGTAAAAAAGCAGGAACACCTTCCCATAAACTATTTTCAACAACCGCAAAGCCCCATTTCGCTTCATCAATCGGTGTTGGGCGAATTTTTCTAATTTCATCCGTGTGCCATGATTGCGCAACTAACTGGCGCAGACGGCGCATAATATTAGTTCGCTCATAATCCGCTAAATCATCGTGATCCAGTTGAGATAAACAGGTATTTACTTCAACTAATTTATGAATAAGTGTACGACGTGCAATTTCGGTTGGGTGTGCCGTTAATACCAGTTCAATAGAGATTTGCTCTACGGCTTCTTTTAATTGCTCGTCAGTAAAATTCTTATCTTTTAGTCGAGTGATTAGTTTTGCCAATGCCACAGGATTGCTCGCCGCTTCACCGTGAGGCGAAATACTATGGTATTGTTCTGCCACATTCGTCAGGTTTAAGAATTGATTGAATGCTCTAGCAACAGGCAATAATTCATCATTAGAGAGATTTTGTAACGTCAACAACAGCTTTTGTCGCTGAACTTCATTACCTGCTCGTGACGATTTAGATAATTTTCGAATAGATTCAACCTTATCTAAAATTTCTTCACCGAGTGCTTCTTTTATCGTATCTCCAAGTAGCTTACCAAGCATACTGACATTGCTACGCATAGCTGAATATTGTTGATTCATAAGACTCCTGACCTTGTCTTTGTGGCGGTAACAACATGCTTCTTCCTATTAGAAAAGTCATGTCCTCCCAGTTGTGTAATTAACTTTCATTTCTGATGTGACTTTATTTTGATTTTTGTGATAAGCCACACTGCTTTTTTTACTTAGCCTACTATTCATATCAGAAAATAATCGTTTTGGGGGATTTTTCTGAAATTTAATTACGGCTTTAGTCTTATTAGAATGGCTAATATTCATGCTGTTCTAGCTCAATTTTATCGAGAATAAGGACATTTTTTCGTTTCTTATCTACAGTGAAGAGTTTTTTACTAAAAAGAGAGAGATACGTGAAAATTTATCTGGCGAGAAATTTAGATGATTTTTTTTAATATTGATAAATTGTCTGGTCTATTTTTTGATTTTTAGCTTATTTTACTAACGAGCTATAACTCATGTTTCTCTTTCACTCCTTATTTCTCTTCTCTTTTACTAGATTAAGATTTTCATAAGATAAAAACGAATAAAGCGCTGAATATCAGCGCTTTAAATTAAGAATAACGAATTGTCTTTCAGTAAGTTAAGTTGTCTGTTGTAAATAATGTGGTTAATCGAATTGTACTCTAAATAACGTTTAAACACGTTGTCACTGTACTTCAACTTCCACTCAAGACGCTTAAATTTCACATCATGAGCTACCGACAAAAGTTCTCTTTAGCTTGATGGTTCACCTCCGTCATTTCATTTCTTAGTGGGACAATCTGTCTTACTACTTTTGACATCAATCGCTCCTTTGTGACTAGAGATACGTTAAGTATAGCCAAAGAAATTAAAAAAATTGGGTGATATGACACAAAAATGACAAAAGGTTATCAGCAGAAAATAACCCGCTGATAACCCTTATAAAAAAGAAATAATGTAATTACAGTAATTGAGAAAGGCGGTTTAGATCTGACTGAATTGCGCCTGCGGTCACATCTCTGCCAGCTCCTGGCCCTCTGATCACAAGTGGATTATCACGATACCAACGACTTTCAATCGCAAATAAATTATCCCCCGGTAACAGTGAAGCAAGAGGATGATCTTTTCTCACTGCTTCGACACCAACTTTGGCTTTACCATTAGCATCAAAACGGGCGATATAACGTAATACCATATCCATTTCATTTGCGGCAGCTAATCGTTGTTCCATTTGTTCATTGATCAATGCACTGTTATCAAAAAACGCTTCTAACGAACCCGTTTCAGCTTGTACTGGTACTAAAGATTCAACTCGGACTTGTTCTGGCTCGATGTCATAACCGGCTTCACGAGCAAGAATAACCAGTTTACGCATCACATCTTGCCCTGATAAATCAATACGAGGATCAGGCTCGGTTAATCCTTGTTGCCAAGCTTGTTCCACCAGCTCACTGAAAGGGACTGTGCCATCAAATTGCAAGAATAACCAAGAGAGCGTGCCAGAAAAAATACCGCTAATTGATAAAATAGTGTCACCACTTTCACGCAGATCACGCACCGTATGATTAATTGGCAAACCCGCCCCCACAGTAGCGTTATATAACCAATGGCGACCCGTTTTAGAGAACGCGTCTCGTGTGGTACGATAACGTACACTCGAAGCCGAGCCAGCAATTTTATTTGCACTGATAACATGAAAACCGTAGCTAGCAAAATCTTCATAAGAAGCAGCTAGAGACTCATTGGCGGTAATATCAACAACCACTAAATCATCATAAGGATGCGCTCGCATCCAAAGATAAAGCGACTCTTCCGTATGTTCAGTCGCTTCGTCATCAAAGAAAGCTAAAGCGCGACTAGGATTAATCCCTTGATAATCAAGTAAACTACGACGGCTATCGACCACACCGGCAAGAATAAACTCAAAATCACTACGTGCTGATAAAGGCTCTTGTTCACGAGCAAACAATTCTAACCAACGTGATCCAATATTCCCTTTACCAAACAGCACTAAACCAATTTGTTTTTCAGCTCTAAATAATGTTTGATGCAAACCTTGTAGTAAGTGCTCGGTATAATTACGTAACACAGCAACTAGGCTGATATTATCTTCAGCATGCCAAATAAATTCAACGGGTTGGTCTTTAAGTTGTTGATAAAAACGATGACAATGCAATGGATTTTTACAAACACCCGCCCCCACTAACGCCACTAATGAGAAGCCTTCTCGTAAATGTAATTTACCCGGCAAAACGGCGTCTTGAAGTACATCTAATGCGCTATTAGCGACTTCGCTGGTATAGCAAAGTTGTAACAGTTGGCTGTCTTTATCCACACCAGTAGCTAACGGACGGATTTGTGTGCGCTTAAGTAATTCATCAACCTCTTTCACCACTTGTTCGAAATTTTGATGAGATGAAAGTTGGAGTTCAATCAAACAAACATCATCATGGCTAGTCACGATTTTAGCGCCCGTTCCTGATGCTAAAACACGTTCTATACGAGTTGACCCCTGTTCGGGTTGATAGCTACAACGAAGTTGTAAATCAATATTACTGCCTGAAACGGGTTGAAGTGTACGCGTATGTAAAACTGGGGCGGCTAATCGAGCCAATTCACTCGCTTCATCTAAACGCAACAAGGGTAATAAACAAGCATCTTTTACTTTGCGAGGATCTGCACTATACACACCCGCAACATCACTCCAAATAGTCACTTTACCGACATCAGCTAAAGCACCTACTTGTGTTGCAGAGTAGTCACTACCATTACGACCTAATAAGACCGTTTCACCTTGTTGATTGCGACTAATAAAACCCGTTACAACAAAACGACTTTCAGGATGTTGAGTTAATAGTGATTGGAGTAATGGGCGAGATAACGTTTCATTTACTTGTGGCTGAGCCGCACGTTCAGCACACAAGAATTCACGGGCATCTAACCATACACTAGGTAAACCTTGTTCTGACAGCAAGGCTGCCATTAATCTTGCAGACCAAATTTCACCGTGACCAACAACTTCTGCATAAGTTGCGTCTGTAATGGGTTTATCCAACAAATAACTTAAGCGTTCAAGATCAGCAATAAAGGTTTGAGAAAGTAATTCTGCATTCTCTTTTGAAAGCAGCCCTTCAATTAAGGATAACTGGTAACGGCGCAACGTTTGTTGAACTTGATGGGCAGAGATACGATCACTTTGGCTAAGTTTTAGCCAGTTAATCAACTGATTCGTCGTAGAGCCCGCCGCGGAAACCACCATTAGGTCATTCGGTTGGCTATAGTTCGTCATAATATTCACGACACGTTGATAACATTTTATGTCCGCAAGACTACTACCACCGAATTTATGTAACTGACGGCAAATCGGCTCCGCCTGTTGTTTAATCGCCACTACGCTCATGATCCATGGTTACCTTTTAGTTGCTGCATCAAACGCACTTTGCAAATCATTGATTAAATCCTGACTATCTTCAATACCCACTGAGATACGAAGTAATGATGGGCTGATCCCCGCTATTTTTTTCGCTTCTTCTGACATACCCGCATGTGTCATGGTGGCAGGGTGACAAATTAAGGTTTCTACCCCGCCCAAAGATTCTGCCAGTGTAAAGAGTGTTAATTGAGATAAAAAGAGTTTAATCACATCCAGTCCCCCTTTTAACTCAAAACTTAACATCGCACCGAAACCTTGTTGCTGTTTTTTTGCTATTTGATGACCAGCATGGCTTTCCAGTGCGGGATAATACATTTTTTCGACTAATGGCTGTGCTTGTAAGAATGCCACTAATGCCTGTGCATTTTCTTGCTGAAGTCGAATTCGAGGTACTAATGTTCTTATACCTCGTAATAATAAATAGCTATCAAATGCGCCAGAAGTGACACCAATATTATTCGCCCACCAGCTTAGCTCCTCAAGCTGTTTCTGACACTGACAGATAACAACCCCTGCAACAATATCTGAGTGTCCATTGAGATATTTTGTACATGAATGCACAACAATATCAGCGCCTAATGCTAACGGTTTTTGCAACACAGGGCTCATAAAGGTGTTATCAGCAACGACTAAAGCCCCTTGTTGATGAGCCAGTTCACTGATCTTTTGAATATCCGTTATTCTTAAAAGAGGATTACTTGGTGTTTCGATAAAAACAATTTTAGGCTGATGCGCTAAAGCCTGCTTAAGTGCAATATCATCATTTTGATCAACAAAAATGACACGGTAAGCTCCGCGCTCTTGTTGGCTGTTAAAAAGACGATAACTTCCCCCATAACAATCATGAGGTGCAACAATCACATCACCAGGTTTTAGAAAAACTGTACAAATTAAATGAATAGCTGACATTCCACTGCTAGTGACAACGGCTCCCACACCACCTTCTAGCTCGGCTAATGTCTTTTGCACCATATCTCGTGTTGGATTGCCTCGACGAGAATAATCATGCTCACGAGGCTGATTAAATTCTAAAAAATTGTAAGTACTCGAAAGATAGATAGGCGGTACGACACAACCAAATTGAGTGTCTTCATTTAGCCCATTATGGATAGCAATTGTTGCTGTTTTCTTCGTCATACAGGCACCTTGTCACAGCGATAAGTGGAGAAATCTACAACAGCATACCTAATTAGACATAAAGACGTCAATACATCTAGCCATCTAAACTACTTTACGGATAGATTAAGTAATGGAATAATACATAAATTGAGAATATCGCCAGTGACTATTACTTTTTCTCTCACCTTCAGCCAGAAGAGTCGGTGGTTTTAGAAAAGTCATGATAAACTGGTATTGCCCATCAGAATATGGGTTAGCCCTATTCTGACTTCAACTAAATGATATTAATTAAGGTAATCCATGGCTGAATGGAACGGTGAATATATCAGCCCTTACGCTGAGCATGGCAAAAAGAGTGAGCAAGTTAAAAAAATTACAGTTTCAATTCCATTGAAAGTGTTGAAAATTTTGACCGATGAACGCACTCGCCGTCAGGTTAATAACCTAAAACATGCAACCAATAGTGAGTTATTGTGTGAAGCATTTTTGCACGCATTTACCGGACAGCCTCTGCCAAATGATGAAGACTTACGTAAAGAACGTAACGATGAAATCCCTGAAGAGGCAAAAGAAATAATGCGCCAGCGCGGGGTTGATCCCGATACTTGGGAGTATTAATCAGCGTCAGTTTTTGACTTATTGCTTGATTAACACGAACAAAAAAGCCCAAAGTAAAAACTTTGGGCGTCAGATTATGCCCCCCTAGCTTTTAGCGAGAGGGGGGTTCTTTAGGTATGTATCGAAGATAATGCTCATCAACTGCATGAATAAAACCTAGCAATACATCATCTTAAGTTAATTTTTTTAGGTCTATTTGTCATCACCCTAGGCGAGCTATACGCGAACTTGCTTCATCAAGATGACTACGTAACGCTTTAAGGCAGGGAGAAAAATTGTCAGAAAAACAATTACAGCTCTCGGCTAAAGTATAAAACTGCTCGGCTAACTCTAAACATTCCTGCCAGATTTCACCGCTGATCCCATCAAGTAATGTCACTGGACGAAGTGTATTGACTATTTCACCACCGAACTTAGGTGCAAATCCCATGGGTAAAATATCGTAGGCAGGTGAAATCTCATATGGGCGGCCATGTCTACTGATAAACGACAAATTGCCGTGATGCATATCAGTATTTCCAATCAACATACCAAATGCCCAACGGCGTGCCGTGCTAATCGCAGCATCTGGATGAACGCGTTTTTGCTTAATTAGCTCATTCACTAATACTGGCCAAGGCTCCCTTGCCCGTCCTATAAACTCAGCATCTAGTGCTTGTAAAGAAAAAAGACCTATACGGCCTAGTGGACCTACACGATCAAATCGTGGGATTTCGAGGAAGCGTTGCCCTTCAAAATCAAATACCTCTGTTTCAACTCCAAGTACTTTTAATGCCAGATGCTCAGCTTGAAGCAGATCACGCCAACGTTCACTAACAGCATTATTATGAGGCGCCGTAAATTTTACGATAACATGGCCTTTCTCTGTATAGGCACAGAATTTGGGTTGCTCCCCACCCGCCGATGAACCAGGGTCCTCTCCCGAGCTAACAGCTCGTGCTAATGTGGGAAAAGTTTTATCACGCTCAACAATTTCTGGTGTCTGCATACCCAAAAATTGATCTCTTGCCTGCTCTCCTATTAGCAGATTTCCCACCGCATCATGCCCATGAGTCAGTAATGCTCTGATTATATCGGTATCAGACCAACGATCGGGGTTTTGTGGCAAACCAAGCTCAGCCGAATAGGCTGAAGCATAAGCTCTTCCAAGATATCCTTGGGGGCGCATATCCAATAACCACCACGGCAAACCTTCACTATGTCGGTTCACATTGTCTATCCGCTCCATGACGAAACCTTCTGGGAAAACTGGCGTCAATTTACCTAGTGGCTTGACCTTACCTTCTTCATTTATGCGATAAATAGGCACTGAATTAAACCCACGGGAACTATCTCGTAAAGCATATTGAATAGAGGCTCCTGAACCAATTCTCACAATATCATCACTTAGCGCGTTTAATGCCCGTGACAATGTTGGCTGACTAATATTCATAATATCAGTAAGTTGTCTTGCTGACCTAGGTTCATTACGTAGTATTTGCCGTATCAATTCAGCGCGTATTGTCATGATATTAATTGCTTTATGAATAAGTGAGTGAATAGATAAATGAATAGATAATTTATCAATTGTGATCTGGCTTGTCACTACCAAAAGCGTTATCTAAAAAGAGAAGACTTTGCCCATAAAAAAAGCCCAAAGCAAAAACTTTGGGCTTTTTTTCAATTCCGAACTGTCTGCAAGATGCCAGACGAGGCTGACATCTTGTGACAACAAATATCTTATTTGCTGCCTGGAATTTTGAAGCGTTTGTTGAACAGATCAACACGACCACCAGTTGCAACATCACGTTGTTTACCAGTATAGAATGGGTGGCATTTGTCACAAACGTCCAGATTCAGGTTATGACCTGCAGTGGAGTTGATTTTCATAACGTTACCGCAAGAACAAGATGCAGTAATTTCTTCGTATTTAGGATGGATATCTTTTTGCATGGAAAACCTCTACTAAGGCCGTGTCGCCATTCAGCCCACAGCCGAACACCACACGTCGTGTTGATTGAAATTAAGTGTTTGGTAATTTATCTACCAAAGGGGGCGGATCATACAGAATATCCACTAAACGCGCAATGAAATCTGCACACTTTTTGTGATATTCTTAACGTCATCTTTTCGCTAAAACTCTCGGAAACCCTGATATGACCATAGTTCAGGTGATTTTACCTGTACCACTATTTTCCTCTTTTGATTATCTGTTACCAGAAGGGATCGATGCGCCTGTTATCGGTAGTCGAGTGATCGTGCCTTTTGGTAATAAACGCCGCTCTCTTGGTATTGTCAAAGGACTCAGTACTCACAGTGAGTTTCCTATCGAAAAGCTAAAGCCTATTGATGAGATCCTTGATCGTGAAACACTCTTTCCCGGGGTGTTATGGGATATGTTAAATTGGGCATCGGCTTACTATCACTATCCTTTAGGGGAAGTGCTATTTCATGCCATGCCGATTTTATTACGACAAGGAAAACCCGCAGAATTCACACCATTATGGCAATGGTATGCCACTGAAGAGGGAATTAATCTCGACCTCAACAGTTTAAAAAGTGCAAAAAAACAACAACAAGCATTGGCTGCGCTTCGCCGTACACCTTTATATCGCCATCAACTTGATGAATTTGAGATCACCACGGCAACACTCAATAACTTAAAAAAGAAAGCCTTTGCAGATCTCCGCCCTATTCAACCGGCTCCTATACATTGGCACGATGATCTTGCGGTTCAAGGCGAACGGTTTAAATTAAATACCGAACAAGCTATTGCAGTCGGTGCAATCACAGCGCAAGCTGATCAATTCTCACCTTGGTTATTATTGGGTATTACAGGCTCAGGAAAAACGGAAGTTTACTTAAGCGTATTAGAAAAAGTGCTCGCACAAGGTAAACAAGCACTGGTACTGGTGCCCGAAATTGGCTTAACACCTCAAACCATTCGCCGTTTTAAAGCTCGCTTTAATGCGCCAGTAGATGTACTGCATTCAGGATTAAATGATACTGAACGGTTAGCCGTTTGGTTACGAGCAAAGCGAGGTGATAATGCCATTATTATCGGTACACGATCAGCGCTTTTAACCCCTTTTAATCATCTTGGTATTATCATTATCGATGAAGAGCATGATGGCTCTTATAAACAACAAGATGGTTGGCGTTATCATGCCCGTGATCTCGCCGTTTTCCGCGCAAAGCAAGAAAATATTCCTATCGTGATGGGAACTGCAACCCCATCCATTGAAACCAGTTTTAATGTTGAGCAAAAAAAATATCAACAACTCACACTGACTCAACGGGCAGGTAATGCCAAACCCGCAACAGAGCATTTAATTGATTTAAAAGGGCAACCTCTGACAACAGGACTGTCTCCAATTCTGATTAAAGCAATCAAAGAGCACCTGAATGCAGGTAATCAAGTGATGCTCTTTTTAAATCGCCGAGGATTTTCACCCGCATTGTTATGTCATGAATGTGGTTGGATAGCAGAATGCCCTCGCTGTGATCACTATTATACGCTCCATCAAAAACATGGCATGTTACGTTGCCATCAATGTGATAGTCAGCGACGAATTCCAGCACAATGTCCACAATGCGGCTCAACCAATTTAATGCCTGTAGGGTTAGGAACCGAGCAACTTGAACAAGGAATTGGTGAATTATTTCCTGATACGCCAGTGACACGAATTGATAAAGATACAACAAGTCGGAAAGGTGCTTTAGAGCAGCAACTGGAAGATATTTATCAAGGTGGTTCACGTATTCTTATCGGTACACAAATGTTAGCTAAGGGGCATCACTTTCCTGATGTCACCTTAGTCGCTTTGCTTGATGTGGATGGCGCGCTGTTCTCCAGTGACTTTCGTGCAGCCGAGCGCTTTGCACAGCTTTATATACAAGTATCAGGTCGAGCTGGTCGTGCGGGTAAACAAGGTGCTGTCTATTTACAAACTCACCAACCCGATCACCCTCTATTGCTGACGCTATTAGAAAAAGGCTATGACGCTTTCACTAAAGAAGCTTTACAAGAGCGACAAGCAACTTTTTTACCGCCTTATTCTAGTCATATTATGATCCGCTCCGAAGATCATAATAATCAACGTGCACCTCAGTTCTTGCGACAGCTCAAACAGTTTTTTGAACAACATCCAATGCGAGATGCTAACTTATGGGTAATGGGGCCAGTTCCTGCTATTCAAGCCAAACGGGGTGGAAATTATCGCTGGCAATTATTGCTCCAACATCCTTCGCGGGGTTATTTACAAAAATTAATGTCTATCACTTATCCTCAGATTGTCGCTTTACCTGAGAGTAAAAAGGTGAAATGGAATATTGATGTTGACCCAACAGATTGTTAAGGATCTTTTCTACCTCAATTGAATATATTTTGGTCAGCCTTCTGTTGAGGATACAATATCGTACAGAGACTCGTTACAACCCAAGACTATTTATCAAATTTGCGAACTACCTCATAAAAACGATTGGTATCACACTTTTTATGCAAACTAGGTAACAGTATCTATTTAAAAAGCGGGTAGAATAACAATTTAGAATATTTCTTGAATTAAAAACCGTCGATAAAATCCTTTTTTAAATATTGGCGGTTTTTTTGCAATAAAAAAGCAATCGTTTAACTAAACCATCCAAAAGGGAGGTATGGGGTTTGCAACAGAATAATAAAGATAATACGCAAGCAACAATGAAAGATGTTGCCCTTGCAGCCGGCGTGTCCACAGCAACCGTGTCACGTACTTTAATGAATCCGGAAAAAGTATCCTCACAAACCCGTCAGAAAGTTGAACAGGCTGTTCTTGATGTGGGCTATTACCCTCATAACCTGTCAAAAAACCTTAAACGTAACGAGTCAAAAACGATCCTCGTGATCGTCCCTAACATCAGCGATCCCTTTTTTACTGATGTTGTGTGTGGCATCGAAGAAACCGCCGCACAACACGGTTATCTCGTGTTAATTGGTGATTGTAAGCATCAGCAAAAACATGAAAATGCCTTTATTAATCTTATTATTACTAAACAAATTGACGGCATGTTATTGCTTGGTTCACATATTCCTTTTGATGTTTCCAAAGAAGAGCAAAAAAATCTCCCCCCCATGATCATGGCAAATGAGTTTGCACCTGAACTCGAACTCCCCACTGTTCATATTGATAATCTAACCGCTTCTTTTAGAGCAACACACTATTTACAGCAAATGGGGCATAAGCGCATTGCGTGTATTACAGGCCCTGAAGATATGCCTTTATGTCGTTATCGTTTACAAGGCTATATTCAAGCCATGCGTAGAACAGGTGTACCTTTGCGCGAAGATTATATTATTCGTGGTGATTTTACCCATGAAAGCGGTGCAGAAAGTCTGAAAAAACTGATTTCTTTACCAGAGCCACCGACAGCCGTGTTCTGTCATAGTGATATTATGGCAATTGGCGTTATGTGGCAGGCGAAAAAATTAGGATTAGAGCTCCCTAAAGATCTCTCTGTGATTGGTTTTGATAATCTTGATATCACACGTTATAGCGAACCAGCACTGACAACAATGGAACAACCTCGTTATCAAATTGGTCGTGAATCTATGTTGTTATTACTCGACCAACTACAAGGTAGACCTGTTGCACCCGGCTCTCGCTTATTAGATTGTGATCTCATTATAAGAGACAGTGTCTGTCGGCTTAAAAGCTAGGCAAAACACACTATGTTAAGTAACATATCGTTTGTGATACCTATTCCTTTAATTATCAGCGAATCGAACTGTGGCACAACGAGACTATGTGGGACGAGGGCAGACATCTGCTCGTCGTAAAAAGACAACGAAAAGTAAGAGCAAAAAGGCTGCTAAAGGGCTGCCTTTAACGACGCTTATCGCGACAATCGCTATTGTGGCGCTGTTTATCGGCGGTCTCTATTTTATTACACATAATAAAAAAGAAGCCGTAGAAACAACGCCAACCATCACTGGGCAACATCCAGCGAATAGCCTACCGCCAAAACCGCAAGAGCGTTGGCAATATATTAAAGAACTGGAAAATCGTCAGGTAGGTACACCTTTACTGCCTGAATATCCTTCATCGGGTAGCCAGATTAATCCGAAAGCAACACTTTCGCCTGAGCAGTTGCGTTTTTTACAACAAATCGAAGCGGATAAGCGCCAACCTGCCGTTCAACTGCCAGAAGTACCTTATAACGGGGAAGTACCGCGCTCACAAGTGGTTGTAACGCCACCTGCAACAACACCTTCTGTTGCACAACAGCCCGTACAAACTCAACAACCGCAAGCACCTACAATTGTTACACCACCGAAAGCGACTGTTACTGAAGCAAACTTTTTAGTGCAATGTGGCTCATTTAAAAACACAGAGCAAGCTGAATCCGTAAGAGCAACTCTGGCTTTTTCTGGTGTTGAAAGTCGAGTGACAAAAGGTAATGATGGTTGGATCCGCGTCTTATCAGGTCCTTACAGTAAAGAACAAGCCAACTCCGTGAGTAGACAAGCAGCCGGAGCTGGCGTATCAGGTTGTATTCTTCGCTCTTCTGGGGGTTGAAAAAAAAATTTTCTCCCCCACCTATAATTCTAATTCACACAACGGGTCGTACTTTATCTTAAATAAAGGTACTTCCCGTCTCATTTTTTATTGATTAAACCAGGGGCTGACTCATGACTACAATCGTAAGTGTTCGCCGTAAGGGCCAAGTTGTAATCGGTGGTGATGGACAGGCGACGATGGGTAATACCGTCATGAAAGGCAATGTTCGCAAAGTACGCCGTCTTTATAACGACAAAGTCATTGCGGGATTTGCTGGCGGCACTGCTGATGCTTTTACTCTTTTTGAACTGTTTGAGCGTAAATTAGAACTTCACCAAGGGCATTTAACGAAAGCTGCGGTAGAACTTGCTAAAGATTGGCGCACAGACAGAATGCTACGCAAATTAGAAGCGTTGCTTGCTGTTGCAGATGAAAATACATCTCTTATCATCACGGGTAATGGTGATGTGGTTCAACCAGAAAACGATTTAATTGCTATCGGTTCTGGTGGTCCTTATGCACAAGCAGCGGCTAGAGCTATGCTAGAAAATACTGAACTTTCTGCACGTGAAATTGCTGAAAAAGCACTTAACATCGCTGGAGATATCTGTATTTATACTAACCATAATGTCAACTTTGAAGAACTCTCTTCAAAAGAGTAAGGATTAGAGAGCATGTCTGAAATGACTCCTCGCGAAATTGCCAGCGAACTCGATAGATTTATTATTGGCCAAGATAAAGCGAAACGTGCTGTGGCGATTGCCCTACGTAACCGCTGGCGTCGTATGCAGCTTGATGAAGCGCTGCGTCATGAAGTAACACCTAAAAATATTCTGATGATTGGACCTACTGGTGTAGGTAAAACTGAAATTGCACGCCGTTTAGCAAAATTGGCAAATGCACCTTTCATCAAAGTTGAAGCAACTAAATTCACCGAAGTGGGTTATGTGGGTAAAGAAGTCGATTCTATTATCCGTGATTTAACCGACTCTGCGGTCAAAATGGTACGTAGCCAAGCTATCGATAAAAATCGTTTCCGTGCTGAGGAAATGGCTGAAGAACGTATCCTTGATGTCCTTATTCCACCCGCAAAAAATAACTGGGGTGTAACAGAACAAGCATCAGAACCATCAGCTGCACGTCAATCTTTCCGTAAAAAATTACGTGAAGGTCAATTAGACGATAAAGAGATTGAAATTGAGTTATCTGCAACACCAATGGGTGTTGAAATTATGGCTCCTCCAGGAATGGAAGAGATGACGAATCAATTACAATCGATGTTCCAAAATTTAGCGGGTCAGAAACAAAAAGCGCGCAAGATGAAAATCAAAGATGCGTTTAAGCTTATTGTTGAAGAAGAAGCAGCTAAATTAGTTAACCCTGAAGAGCTTAAGCAACAAGCGATTGATGCGGTAGAACAACACGGTATCGTCTTTATTGATGAAGTAGATAAAATCTGTAAACGGGGTGGACAAAGTTCTGGTCCTGACGTTTCTCGTGAAGGTGTACAGCGTGACCTCTTACCTCTGGTTGAAGGTTGTACAGTTTCAACAAAACACGGTATGGTAAAAACAGACCATATTCTGTTTATTGCATCAGGTGCATTCCAAGTTTCAAGTCCTTCTGATTTAATTCCTGAATTACAAGGACGTCTGCCAATTCGTGTTGAACTTCAAGCACTGACAGCAGAAGATTTTGAGCGTATCCTAACTGAACCTAATGCATCGTTAACAAAACAATATGAAGCATTAATGGCAACTGAAGGTGTGTCTATTAGCTTCACAGAAGACGGTATTCGCAAAATTGCTGAATCAGCATGGCGCGTAAATGAAACCACTGAAAATATCGGTGCTCGTCGTTTGCATACCGTTTTAGAGCGTTTGATGGAAGAAATTTCCTACGATGCGAGTGAACGTCAAGGTCAATCAGTATTGATTGATGCAGAATATGTGAAACAGCATCTGGATGAGCTTGTCGCAGATGAAGATCTGAGTCGATTTATTTTATAATCAACTTGTGCGATCCTTATCAGCAATATTTACGTGGGAGGCTTGCCTCCCATTCTTATTTTTATAATAACAACGAACATGAGTATCGAATTTCAGCATGAGCGCTCTAAATTCCACTAGCCGGACTCAGGCCTGGCTTGAAAGTTTACGACCCAAAACACTACCTTTAGGGTTAATTGCCATAGTGACTGGTTCCGCATTAGCGTATTGGATGGGTCATTTTGAGCTACCTATTGCACTGCTTGCTATATTGACTGCGGGAACGTTACAGATCCTATCAAACCTTGCCAATGACTATGGTGATGCCGTAAAAGGAACCGATACTGAAGAGCGTTTGGGACCACTTCGTGGAATGCAAAAAGGCATAATAACAGCGGCTCAAATGAAAAAAGCGCTGATCCTAAATGTTATTATTTCCTGTATCTGTGGTATTGCACTGATTATTGTCGCCTGTAAAAAGCCTGAAGATGCTATTGGCTTCCTCGTGATGGGTTTACTCGCCATTGTTGCCGCAATTACTTATACCGTGGGTAAGCGCCCTTATGGTTATATGGGGCTGGGTGATATCTCGGTTTTAATTTTCTTTGGCTGGTTAAGTGTCATCGGAACTTATTACTTACAATCCAATACCTTTGATATTGTTACCCTACTTCCTGCCACAGCCTGCGGTTTACTTTCTGTCGCTGTTCTAAACATTAATAATATGCGCGATTTAGAAAGTGATATTCAGGCAGGTAAAAATACATTAGCAGTTCGCTTAGGCCCTGCTGGCTCACGAACTTACCATACTTGTGTTATTTTTCTCTCTATTGCCTGCTTAATTATCTTCACTCTACTTTATATGCATCGCTGGACAGCCTGGTTATTTTTACTCGCTACCCCGATGCTTTTACTGCATATCAAACGTGTGAATGCCGATCACTCTGGTGAAGCAATGCGCCCTCTACTCGAACACATGGTAAAAGCGGCACTGTTAACTAATGTTCTTTTCTCTTTAGGTTTAGTTTTAGAATAATTTCACTCTATTGTTGATTTGACTCACTGAATTTTCAGTGAGTCTTTTGCCAACCGCCCCTGTTAAGGGATATACTGGACTTTCCTGTGGCAACCTGACGTAATCTCCTATGAAATATGATACTTCTGAACTCTGTGATATCTATCAAGAAGATATCAATGTCGTAGAACCGCTTTTCTCAAACTTTGGTGGTCAAAGTGCCTTTAACGGGCAAATCATCACCGTTAAATGTTTTGAAGATAATGGCCTGCTTTATGACTTACTCGAAGAAAATGGTAAAGGCCGTATTCTTTTGGTCGATGGCGGTGGCTCTGTACGTAAAGCCTTAGTTGATGCTGAGCTAGCGCAACTGGCTGTTTCTAACGAATGGGAAGGCATTGTCGTTTACGGTGCAGTACGTCAAGTTGATGCATTATCAGAGCTTGATTTAGGTATTCAAGCGATGGCAGCTATCCCAGCAGGTTGTCAAAGTGAAGGCATTGGTGAAAGTGATATCCGTGTTAACTTCGGTGGCGTTACCTTCTTCTCTGGTGATTATCTGTATGCTGATAACACAGGGATCATTTTATCTGAAGAGCCATTAGGCTTAGACGAAGATTTGATTGAAGAATAATGTAACTTTTATCTGCGTTCTTACGGTTTCAATACTCAAAAGCCACCTAACGGTGGCTTTTGTTTTTTAGGCTTTAAGCAAACAAAGACAATTATTGCACGTCTTCCATTTTACCTAATAGTGCGCGTAAACGCTCTTGCCAGCTTGATTGCTCTTGTTTCAATTCTTCATTTTCACGAACAAGAGCTTCGCGCGATCCTTTCGCTTCTTGAACTTCTTGGTTCAGCGCATCATTTTTTTCTTTTAGCTCTTCGATTTCCATCTGTAATAACGTGATGGTATCAATTGCTTGTTGTACTTTTGATTCTAACTTCTCGAAAACTTCAAATGACATACTGTAATCCCCCATATAATCGATACTTCCGATTGTAAGTAGCCTATCAACAACTGTCTAGCATCTTCCGAGGAATTACATTCTTTTTTCAATTTATCAAAAACACTGGTCAGATCACATTACAAATGTCGAACAAGTCACTAATTAAGAGCGTTTTCACTCATTTTCTTGATGAGACACACAAATTTCAATTTCGCTTATTCTCGTTTACGCTCATTAACGATAAATTCACAGTTATCTTTTCAATTCGAAAAGAATACTAACAATAAATAACCCTCTTTCAGGATAGAATATATGAGCCAGACGAAAACCTCTCTTATGGGTCAATGCATTTCTGAATTTATCGGAACTGCGTTGCTAGTCTTCTTCGGCCTTGGTTGTGTTGCCGCAGTACGGATTGCAGGTGCAGAGCTAGGACTATGGGAGATAAGTATTATCTGGGGGCTGGGTGTTGCCTTAGCCGTTTATCTTACCGCTGGCACCTCTGGTGCTCACTTGAACCCTGCAGTGACTGTTGCATTTTGGTTATTTGCTTGCTTTGAACGCAGAAAAGTTATCCCTTATATTATTGCACAAATGTTAGGTGGTTTCTTCGCCGCTGCGATTGTGTACTTTATGTACTACAGCGTTTTCCTCGACTACGAACAAGTTAATGGCATTGTCAGAGGCTCACAAGAAAGTCTCTTCACTGCTGGTGTATTTTCAACTTATCCTGCAGCTCAAATTTCCGTTGTACACGCCTTTTTTGTTGAAGTTATCATTGCCGTTATCTTAGTTGGATTAATTTTAGCCTTAACTGATGATGGCAACGGTGTACCTAAAGGCCCATTAGCGCCTTTACTGATTGGTATTTTAATTGCTGTTATCGGTGGTGCATTTGGTCCATTAACTGGGTTCGCCTTAAACCCTGCCCGTGACTTTGGTCCAAAACTGGTTGCGTACTTTGCTGGCTGGGGTGATATTGCGCTGACTGGTGGACGTGATATCCCTTATTTCTTAGTTCCAATCATTGCTCCATTTATCGGTGGTATCTTAGGCGCATTGGCTTACCGCAAATTAATTGGCCGTCACTTGCCTTGCGATACCTGCAAAATTGAAGACGATAAATAAAATTAAGAGCAATATTGTTGATTATCAGAACAGGTTACTAATATGACAACAGAAACAAATACATCGAATACCGAGAAAAAATACATTGTTGCACTGGATCAGGGCACGACCAGTTCACGCGCCGTAGTTATTGACCACAATGCTAATATCGTCAGTATTTCACAGCGTGAGTTCACCCAAATCTATCCTAAACCAGGCTGGGTTGAACACGACCCAATGGAAATTTGGGCAACACAAAGTGCAACCTTAGTTGAAGTATTAGCAAAAGCAGATATTCCATCCGACCACGTTGCGGGTATCGGTATCACAAACCAACGTGAAACCACTATTGTATGGGATAAAGAAACGGGTAAACCTGTTTATAACGCAATTGTATGGCAATGTCGCCGTACTGCGGATTTCTGCACTCGCTTAAAAGATAAAGAAGGTGTCGAAGAATATATTCGCCAAAATACAGGTTTAATGGTTGACCCTTATTTCTCTGGTACAAAATTAAAATGGATCCTCGACAACGTCGAAGGTGCGCGTGAAAAAGCAGAAAAAGGCGAACTGTTATTCGGTACTGTTGATACTTGGTTAGTGTGGAAAATGACACAAGGTCGTGTTCACGTTACAGATTACACTAACGCCTCACGTACCATGCTATTCAATATCCACTCTTTAGATTGGGATCAAAAAATTCTCGATCTGCTGGATATTCCTCGCAATATGCTACCCAAAGTGGTGCCATCTTCAGAAGTTTATGGTCAAACAAACATTGGTGGTAAAGGCGGTACACGTATTCCTATCGCAGGTATGGCGGGTGACCAACAAGCAGCACTTTATGGTCAACTTTGCGTACAAAGCGGTATGGCAAAAAATACCTATGGTACTGGTTGCTTCTTACTGATGAACACAGGTAAAGAAGCGGTTCGTTCTAATCATGGTTTGTTAACTACAATCTGTTGTGGTCCTCGTGGTGAAGTGAACTATGCCCTAGAAGGAGCGGTAT
The DNA here is from genome assembly GCF_003144405.1 of Proteus cibi. GTDB lineage: Bacteria > Pseudomonadota > Gammaproteobacteria > Enterobacterales > Enterobacteriaceae > Proteus > Proteus cibi. The sequence goes on along the minus strand of NZ_PENW01000023.1, from coordinate 5,211 downwards.
TCGTTGGGGGAGCTTCTATTCAATGGCTACGTGATGAGCTAAAACTCATTGATGAAGCCACTGACTCTGAATACTTCGCAACTAAAGTTAATGATACGAATGGCGTCTATGTTGTTCCTGCATTTACAGGTTTAGGCGCGCCATATTGGGATCCGTATGCGCGTGGGGCTATTTTTGGTTTAACTCGTGGCGCTAACCGTAATCACATTATTCGTGCAACCTTAGAATCTATCGCTTATCAAACACGTGATGTGCTTGATGCAATGCAAGCTGATTCAGGGGCGCGTTTACAATCACTGCGTGTTGATGGTGGCGCGGTTGCCAACAACTTCTTAATGCAGTTCCAATCCGATATTTTAGGTACTCGTGTAGAACGCCCTGTTGTTCGTGAAAGTACCGCATTAGGTGCCGCATTCCTTGCAGGCCTTGCTATCGGTTTCTGGAATGATTTAGAAGAAGTGAAAAACAAAGCCGCTATTGATAAGGAATTCCGCCCTGGTATCGAAACCACCGAACGTAATTATCGCTATAACGGTTGGAAGAAAGCCGTTGCTCGCGCTCAAGAGTGGGAAGATCGCGGTTAATCGCAGTAAAACAGTTTGAGAGAGAAGTAGCCTAGGCTACAAAACTAAAATGCCGAAATTTTTATCTCGGCATTTTTTTATTTCAGTCACTGCATTAATCAACTAAATAGTATGTTCTTCATGACTAAAACGATGAGCCAAAGGAAGCCAACAAAGCATAATCACTACTGACATGGCAAACATGATCATACCTAAGCTAAATTGGTTATGTTGTGGCAGTAAAGCAGAAAACCATGTTGCCACACCTGAACCTACATTTTGTAAACCACCTACCAATGCACCAGCAGAGCCCGCTAAATAAGGGAATGGTTCCATTGCGCCTGTTGTTGCCAACGGAAATAACATACCCGCACCAAAGAAAAACAGTGCCGCAGGTACCAGTAATGTCCAGATATTAATAATATTTAGCCAACCGGGGAGCCACATTAAAATACCCGCAGATAAGCAACAAAACACAGAGTGCCACATCAGCTGAACAAAGGTTTTACCTTCACGACCAGCATACCAAGCTCCGAAGAATGCTGCGGGGATTGGTAAAATAAATAATATGCTGATAGTAATACTATTTAATCCTAGCACGCCGCCCATTAACACGCCGCTTGATGCTTCAAAAACAGCAATACCCGATAACGCACAAATCAGCATAATCAAAAATGCACTGAAGGTACTGTTTGAAAGCAGTAAATAAAATGATGACAACATTTTACGTTTTTCAACTTGTACAGGACGCGTTTCTGGCATCCAACGATACATACAAAACAGGACACTGGTTCCTAATAATAATAAGAAGATATAACACGCATGCCAGCCAAAAAAGTGAGCGACAACACCACCAATCATTGGCGCTAATAATGGACTAACTAACACACCCATATTTAACAAACTATTGGCGTAACGTAATGCAGTTCCTGTATATAAATCACGGGGTTGAGTACGTGTCATAACACCGGCAACCCCCGTTCCCATTCCTTGCAAGGTACTAGCAATAACCAGTGTGGTTAAATTTTGCGAGAAAATCGCCACCAGCGTTGATAAGCAAAAAATCGTCATTCCGACTAAAATAACAGGACGACGCCCTACTTTGTCGGAAATAGGCCCATAAATTAGCTGTGAAAAACCATAAGAAAAAAGATAGGCACCCATAACTTGCTGTACCGCCCCAGTTGGCTCACCAAAGTAAACGGCCATATCAGCAATAACAGGAACATAAATAGTTTGAGTCATTTGACCCACAGCAACCAATGCAATTATCAATAATAATAGATTTGCATGCTCTAACTTTCTCATTTCTTTTCTTTACTCAAGAATTTCAGATAAATAAATTAACGGACAGACACACACTACAGAGAATTTATAAAAATAAACTCCGCAAAATGCATGCCTTTTCAGAATGAGACTAAGTTAACAAATTTGGAGAAATTTGCGAGATAGCCAGCAATTTTTGTATAAAGATTAATGTCAGAGAAATACACCATAGTTGTCAATATAAATGTACATATTGTGTCATATATTGACAAAATATTAGATTAATCACATCAACGCATCATCTTGATAAATAAAAAATCGTTTCCTATTTAGAATAAATAAGCGACATAAGCATGTTTATCAAAAGGAGATAATCTCTATGGCTAATTGGGTGAATGGAAAAGTAACTCAAGTTCATCACTGGACTGATGCGTTAATGAGTCTCGTCGTCAATGCTCCTATTGATAAGTTTACAGCCGGGCAATTTGCAAAATTAGCGCTAGATATCGATGGCGAGCGAGTACAACGCGCCTACTCTTATGTAAATGCACCCAATGATCCTAACTTAGAGTTTTATCTTGTTACTGTACCCGAAGGAAAATTAAGTCCTAAATTAAGCACACTTGAAGTCGGTGATGAAGTACTGGTTACTGAGCAAGCTAGCGGCTTTTTTGTATTAGAAGAAGTTCCCACAGCAAATACACTTTGGATGCTTTCGACCGGAACAGCCATTGGACCTTTTCTATCTATTTTGCAATTAGGGCACGATCTGGAGCGATTTGAAAATATCGTTCTTGTCCACGCTGTTCGATATGCTAATGACTTAAGTTATTTACCTTTAATGGAAAAACTCGTTGAACGTTATCAAGGTAAATTACGTATTCAAACTGTTGTCAGCCGTGAAAATCATATTGGTTCATTAACAGGACGTATTCCTGCACTCATTGAAAGTGGTGCTTTAGAAAAAAAGGTTGGTCTAACCATCAGCCCAGAAGAGAGCCATATTATGTTATGTGGTAATCCTCAAATGGTCAGAGACACTCAACAACTCTTAAAAGAACAACGGGAAATGCGTAAGCACTTACGACGCAAACCCGGACATATCACCAGTGAGCAATATTGGTAATAAGACAAAAATAAAGGTGAGATTATTTATCTCACCTTTATTTATTTGATTTTAATAACATGAATTAACGCCAGCGACGATAATCTACTTGCTCAGTCTGTTTGCCAAAATAGTTTTCACCGTCATTACCAACAAATACACCGCAATCAAGCAGCATAATCATCCCGATAAAAGAAGGAAGAAAACGTCCCATCGCCCATTGCCAAAATGGTTCTAAACTACTGGTATCGGCTAATCCTAACATCACGGCAAGTAAGAGTAATAAAAGCCAGATTCCTCTTTTATTTCTATCATGGAGTCTTTTAGTAAAGATTGCGCACAATGGATAAAGAATAAAGAAAATCAATATCCACGTCACAATGGCAGGTAACGGATAAATCCTATCATTAATAATAGAAAGGCATAAAAAAAGAGCAAAACAAGTCCCTAAGCCAGCCCAAAAATCACGACGCCCAATTCGTCCTTTGAATGAAAATGCCCAATGTTGTAAGGTCATAAATTCTCAATAAGTTACTTAATTTGTGAATTACACTGTCCATTTAGTATCAAATAATACAGACTAGCCAATAACAGCACAGACAAGCGGAGGACAGATGATAAAAGCAAACACACTTTCTACGTTATACCTGATAATCATAAGCATTGCTCTTTGTTTGCCAACTTCAGTTTTTGCAACAGAGATGTCTGTTGCACAAAAACAGCCCGCTAAAAATGATATTGCCTACCTTAAACAGGATGCACCTGTTTTTGAGATAACTATTCCGGAGCTAAGAGCTAAGTTCAATCAACAAAATCCGTTGTTATCACTTAATGAATATAAAATTATCACTAACCACGATATTGCGATCCCTCTTGTCAGAGCCGCAACGCGTATCACGCCTTATCTCTATTCATCTGCAATATTAGAACGCGGTAGCGAAAAAATAAAAAGTTTACAACTCACGCTGATCCACACTCCTGATTCACCTGAGTTAGAAAAGATAAATCGCGAGATCACAACGCAATATATTATCACTTTAGTCACTCAATTTGACTCATCAATAACTCAAGAGCAAATTCAAGAGGCGCTCAATTTATTCGCCTTTAAAAATCAAACTTCTGATTATATTAGCCATGATGTGGGGGCTATTCGCTATATTATTGCCCATGAAGATAACCAATTAACGACGTTCGCCATTGAACCGATTAAGCTTTCTTTAAACAGCAAGATCGTTTCAGCTATTCCGTGATAAAAAACAAAGCTATTCTATTCATTGTTCTCTATACTGTTGTGCATCAACAGAATTCGTGTTTATTAGCAAACTAAATTTAAACCACTCGGTTGGAGGAAAAGTTATGCGCCATCCATTAGTCATGGGTAACTGGAAACTCAACGGCAGCATTCATATGGTTCATGAATTAATTGCTGCATTACGTAAAGAAGTTAGCGGTGTTGCAGGTTGTGATGTTGCTATCGCACCACCCGCAGTTTACCTATGCCAAGCACGCCATGAAATTGGTGGAAGCCGTATTGCATTAGGTGCTCAAGATACAGGTGTTAACTTATCAGGTGCTTTCACTGGTGAAACTTCAGCAGAAATGCTGAAAAACGTTGATGTTAAATACGTTATCATTGGTCACTCTGAGCGTCGTACCTATCATAAAGAATCTGACGAGTTTATCGCTCAAAAATTCGGCGTATTAAAAGAGTTAGGTTTAACACCCGTATTATGTATTGGTGAAACTGAAGCAGAAAACGAAGCTGGCAAAACTCAAGAAGTGTGTGCTCGCCAAATCGACGCAGTGTTAAATGCACATGGTGCAGCTGCATTTAAAGATGCCGTTATTGCTTATGAACCAATCTGGGCTATCGGTACAGGTAAATCAGCAACGCCAGCACAAGCTCAAGCTGTTCATAAATTTATTCGTGATCATATCGCGAAGAAAGATGCGGCTATTGCTGAACAAGTGATCATCCAATACGGTGGTTCTGTTAATGATAAAAATGCAGCAGAACTGTTTGGTCAACCAGACATCGATGGTGCATTAGTCGGTGGCGCTTCACTGAAAGCGGACGCATTTGCCGTTATCGTTAAAGCAGCGGCAGAAGCTAAAGCGAAAAAATAATTTTTATCTTTCTGGCTTATGCCGTTAATCGATAAAAAATAGAGAAAATCACCTTACTGAATATAAAACATGAACTGCACCCCAAAAGTTGGACACCAACTTTGGGGTGTTTTTCTATGGCTAAATATTCTCTTGATTTTAAACTAAATG
>NZ_PENW01000002.1 GCF_003144405.1 Proteus cibi | reverse complement strand
GGACGACGGTTTACGTTTCGCTATCCGTGAAGGTGGCCGTACAGTAGGTGCGGGCGTTGTTGCTAAAGTATTAGGTTAATTACTCGCGTAATTTCCTAAAAAAGGGCATCAATTGATGCCCTTTTTATGCGTTGTTTGAAAAAGAACCTATCTCATCACTAGTTTGTTGTAAATTATTGGTGAGATAGGCTCTGATACAACGAATCGAGTCCAGTATCTTGCAGATACGAATGTCATAGAGATATGACACTGTGTCAGATGCAATCATAGTTGATTTTATGGTTAGTCTGATTTGTTTTGCTCTTGCGAGGCAAGCTGGCTATTTATTTACATCATAGTGACAGGTTAATTTATGAGTGCGAATAGCGGAGCTCAAGATAGCAAACGCGGTGGTGATATCGCTAAGTGGATCATTACCGTTTTATTGCTGGCAGTAGCAGTGGGTGGCAACTATCTTTACCGTGAATTTAACCTAGCGTTGCGAGCTTTAGCTGTTGTTGCTTTGTTCGTAGCAGCAGGTGGGATCGCGTTGTGGACAACACAAGGTAAAGCAACGTTAGCATTTGCTCGTGAAGCGCGTATTGAAATGCGTAAAGTAGTATGGCCAACACGTCAAGAAACATTGCAAACAACCCTGATTGTTGCTGCAGTGACGGCTATTGTGTCATTAGTTCTTTGGGGACTGGATGGCATTCTGGTTCGTTTTGTTTCATTTATTACTGGCCTGTGAGGTGTTCATGACTGATTCTCCAAAAAAACGCTGGTATGTCATTCAGGCATTTTCAGGCTTCGAAGGCCGTGTTGCACAGTCTCTGCGTGAACATATCAAATTAAACGAAATGGAAGACTCATTCGGCGAAGTTATGGTTCCAACCGAAGAAGTGGTTGAAATCCGTAGCGGTCAACGTCGTAAAAGTGAGCGTAAATTTTTCCCAGGCTATGTTCTTGTCCAAATGGTCATGAACGATGCAACTTGGCACTTAGTACGTAATGTACCGCGTGTTATGGGATTCATTGGCGGAACGTCAGACAGACCTGCACCAATTAGCGATAAAGAAGTTGATGCGATTATGAATCGCTTACAACAAGTTGGTGATAAACCGCGTCCTAAAACACTGTTTGAACCAGGTGAAATGGTTCGTGTTAGCGATGGTCCATTTGCTGACTTTAATGGTGTTGTTGAAGAAGTTGATTACGAAAAAAGCCGCTTAAAAGTCTCTGTATCAATCTTTGGTCGTGCAACACCCGTTGAGTTAGACTTTAGTCAGGTTGAAAAAGGTTAAACCTTTTTACGTTGCTTTCTTGCAAAAGGTGGAAAAGTTATCTACAATTTTCCACCTTTCGTTTTGAGTTGTTCTGTCATAAGACGGAACAAAGTAAAATCGGGGAGCCCTAGCCGGGCGATATACCCACATTGAGGAATTAATTAATGGCTAAGAAAGTCCAAGCCTATATCAAACTGCAAGTTTCTGCAGGTATGGCTAATCCAAGTCCACCAGTTGGTCCAGCTCTGGGTCAACAAGGTGTTAACATCATGGAATTCTGTAAAGCATTCAACGCTAAAACTGAAAGCGTTGAAAAAGGTTTACCAATTCCTGTTGTTATTACAGTTTACGCTGACCGTTCTTTCACTTTCGTTACCAAAACTCCTCCAGCAGCAGTTCTGCTGAAGAAAGCTGCGGGCGTGAAATCAGGTTCTGGCAAACCGAACAAAGAGAAAGTAGGTAAAATTACTTCTGCTCAAGTTCGTGAAATCGCAGAAACTAAAGCTGCGGACCTGACTGGTGCTGACGTTGAAGCTATGATGCGTTCAATTGCTGGTACTGCTCGTTCCATGGGCCTGGTAGTGGAGGATTAATCTGATGGCTAAACTAACCAAGCGCATGCGCAATATCCGTGAAAAAGTTGAAGTAACTAAACAGTACGAAATTGCTGAAGCTGTTGCTTTACTGAAAGAACTGGCTACTGCTAAATTCGTTGAAAGCGTTGACGTTGCTGTTAACCTTGGCATCGATGCACGTAAATCAGATCAAAACGTTCGTGGTGCAACTGTACTTCCACACGGTACTGGCCGTTCAGTTCGCGTTGCTGTATTCGCACAAGGTGCAAATGCAGAAGCTGCTAAAGAAGCAGGCGCTGAATTAGTCGGTATGGACGACTTAGCTGCTAAAGTTAAAGCTGGCGAAATGGACTTTGACGTTGTTATCGCATCTCCAGATGCAATGCGCGTTGTAGGTCAATTAGGTCAAATCCTTGGCCCACGTGGCTTAATGCCAAACCCGAAAGTGGGTACTGTAACACCTAACGTTGCTGAAGCAGTTAAAAATGCTAAAGCGGGTCAGGTTCGTTACCGTAACGACAAAAATGGTATTATCCATACCACTATCGGTAAAGTTGATTTCAACGAAGCTCAGTTGAAAGAAAACTTAGAAGCTCTGCTGGTTGCTCTGAAAAAAGCAAAACCATCAGCAGCGAAAGGCGTTTATATCAAGAAAGTAAGCCTGTCTACCACTATGGGTGCAGGTGTTGCGATTGATCAAGCTAGCTTAAGCGCAACAGTTTAATCTTAGATTAGACTAAAGTCATAAAAGACTTTACCTTGGCGTCAAATTTGTATAGAATTTGACGCCTTGAGTTTAGCTATGTTGTATTTTTTTAAGTCAACATAACTAAATTCTCTGAATTTCGGTTGGAGTCTGGCCTATCCAGACCCCGTCCAAGACCGCAGGTGTAAGTCATTACTTAATTTTCCTGCGTAGACGGTGAGAGAGCCAATAAAGAATTATATATTCTGGATTCTACTCACCGTGTTTTAGCGCTTATACCATTGTGGTAATAAGTGATGTGAGTCCCGAGTTTTTACTCGGTTAATCCAGGAGCAAGAAGCTAATGGCACTAAATCTTCAAGACAAACAAGCGATTGTTGCTGAAGTCAGCGAAGTTGCCAAAGGTGCGCTTTCTGCAGTTGTTGCGGATTCCCGCGGCGTTACTGTAGCTAAAATGACCGAACTGCGTAAAGCATGTCGTGAAGCTGGCGTTACTGTACGTGTAGTACGTAACACACTTCTGCGTCGTGCTGTTGAAGGTACTTCTTATGAAGTACTGAAAGATGCATTTGTTGGTCCAACCTTGATTGCATTTTCTGCTGAACATCCGGGCGCTGCTGCTCGTCTGTTCAAAGATTTCGCGAAAGCGAACCCAGCATTCGAGATTAAAGCGGCTGCCTTTGAAGGTGAGTTTATCCCAGGTTCGAACATCGATCGTCTGGCTACACTCCCAACTTACGATGAAGCAATCGCACGCCTGATGGCAACCATGAAAGAAGCCTCTGCAGGCAAATTGGTTCGCACTCTGGCTGCTCTGCGCGATCAGAAAGAAGCTGCTTAATAGCCAATTTCTTCGTTGCTTTATTTACGTATAAACTTTTTCTGAATTTTAGGAACACTTGTTATGTCTATTTCTAAAGACGATATCTTAAACGCAGTTGCTGAAATGTCTGTAATGGACGTTGTTGAACTGATCTCTATGATGGAAGAAAAATTCGGTGTATCTGCTGCTGCAGCTGTTGCTGTTGCTGCGGGTCCAGCAGAAGCTGCTGAAGAGAAAACTGAATTTGACGTTATCCTGAAAGCTATCGGCGGTAACAAAGTAGCAGTAATCAAAGCAGTACGTGGCGCTACCGGTCTTGGCCTGAAAGAAGCTAAAGACTTAGTAGAATCTGCACCAGCAGCTCTGAAAGAAGGCGTAAGCAAAGATGATGCTGAAGCTCTGAAGAAAGCTCTGGAAGAAGCAGGCGCTGAGGTTGAAGTTAAATAATTTAACTTCCCAGAGTGCAGCCTAACGGCTGATGGCTGGTGATTTTTTGGTCACCAGCCTTTTTGCGCTGTAAGGTAAGAGTCACTTTTTCACACTTTTTTGGTGTCTCATTACTTCAATATTTTTTGCTATTGACGACTTAATATACTGTGTTAGTCACTACGATCCACGTTCTCGAAAGCTCGGTAGTGATCTTGACGCAATGAAATGATTTAAGAGTAATAGCAATGAATATTCGGAAAATAGTTGTTTTCCTACCTACAAAAAAACAGTGTTTGCAGAATGTCGAGCCATCCTTAACGTTAAGGACAGGCAGAGTGGGTCACTTTTCAGCGAGCTGAGGAACCCTATGGTTTACTCCTATACCGAGAAAAAACGTATTCGTAAGGATTTTGGTAAACGTCCACAAGTTCTGGATGTTCCCTATCTCCTTTCTATCCAACTTGACTCGTTCCAGAAGTTTATCGAGCAAGATCCTGATGGTCAAAACGGTCTGGAAGCAGCTTTCCGCTCCGTATTTCCTATCCAAAGCTACAGTGGTAACGCTGAATTACAATATGTCAGCTACCGCTTAGGCGAGCCTGTTTTTGATGTTAAAGAATGTCAGATCCGCGGTGTAACTTACTCAGCACCTTTGCGTGTAAAACTGCGTCTGGTCATCTATGAACGTGAAGCCCCAGAAGGCACCGTTAAAGACATCAAAGAACAAGAAGTCTATATGGGTGAAATCCCATTAATGACCGATAATGGTACCTTTGTTATCAATGGTACTGAGCGTGTTATCGTTTCCCAGTTACACCGTAGCCCTGGTGTGTTCTTTGATAGTGACAAAGGTAAAACACACTCTTCAGGTAAGGTACTGTATAACGCACGTATTATCCCTTATCGTGGTTCATGGTTAGACTTCGAATTCGACCCTAAAGATAACCTTTTTGTCCGTATTGACCGTCGCCGTAAATTACCTGCGACTATCATTTTACGCGCAATGAACTACAGCACTGAAGAAATCTTAGGTTTATTCTTCGAAAAAACATTGTTTGAAATCAGCAACAACAAGCTGATGATGACATTAGTGCCTGAGCGTCTGCGTGGTGAAACTGCTTCATTTGATATTGAAGCAAACGGCAAAGTATATGTCGAAAAAGGTCGTCGTATTACCGCTCGCCATATTCGTCAATTAGAAAAAGAGCAAATTGACCGCATTGAAGTACCTGTTGAATACATTGCAGGTAAAGTGGTTGCTCGTGACTATATTGATGAAGCGACAGGTGAACTGATTTGTGCTGCTAACATGGAAATCTCTTTAGATGTGTTAGCTCGCTTAAGTCAAGCTGGTCATAAAACGATAGAAACTCTGTTTACCAATGACTTAGATCATGGTGCTTATATTTCAGAAACTGTTCGCGTCGATCCTACAAACGATCGTTTAAGCGCATTAGTTGAAATTTATCGCATGATGCGTCCTGGTGAACCACCTACACGCGAAGCCGCAGAAAACTTATTTGAGAACTTATTCTTCTCTGAAGATCGTTATGATCTGTCTGCTGTTGGTCGTATGAAGTTCAACCGTTCGTTAAGCCGTGACGAAGTTGAAGGTTCTGGCATCTTGAGCCAAGAAGATATCATTGAAGTAATGAAAAAACTGATTGATATCCGTAATGGTAAAGGTGAAGTGGATGATATCGACCACTTAGGTAACCGTCGTATTCGTTCTGTTGGCGAAATGGCTGAAAACCAATTCCGTGTTGGTCTGGTGCGTGTTGAACGTGCAGTTAAAGAGCGTCTGTCTTTAGGCGATCTTGATGCATTAATGCCACAAGATATGATCAACGCAAAACCGATTTCTGCTGCTGTCAAAGAATTCTTTGGCTCTAGCCAGTTATCACAGTTTATGGATCAGAATAACCCGCTATCAGAAATTACGCACAAACGTCGTATTTCTGCATTAGGCCCAGGTGGTTTGACCCGTGAACGTGCAGGCTTCGAAGTTCGAGACGTACACCCAACTCACTACGGTCGTGTGTGCCCAATCGAAACACCTGAAGGTCCAAACATCGGTCTTATCAACTCATTATCTGTTTATGCACAGACTAACGAGTACGGTTTCTTAGAAACGCCTTACCGTGTTGTTGAAAACAACGCTGTAACAGATGAAATTCACTATCTGTCTGCAATTGAAGAAGGTAACTTTATCATTGCTCAGGCTAACTCCGTATTAGACGATGACAATCACTTCGTTGAAGAATTAGTTACTTGCCGTCATAAAGGTGAGTCAAGCTTATTTAGTCGTGACCAAGTTCAGTACATGGACGTTTCAACCCAACAGGTTGTTTCTGTCGGTGCTTCACTGATCCCATTCCTTGAACACGATGACGCCAACCGTGCATTGATGGGTGCAAACATGCAACGTCAGGCTGTTCCTACACTTCGTGGTGATAAACCACTGGTAGGTACAGGTATGGAACGTGCGGTAGCGGTTGACTCCGGTGTTACTGCGGTTGCTAAACGTGGTGGTGTTGTTCAGTATGTTGATGCTTCTCGTATCGTTATCAAAGTTAACGAAGATGAGACTTATGCTGGTGAAGCAGGCATCGATATCTATAGCTTGACTAAATACACTCGTTCTAACCAGAACACATGTATTAACCAAACTCCTTGCGTATCTTTAGGTGAACCTGTTGATCGTGGTGACGTGTTAGCCGATGGTCCTTCAACAGACCTTGGTGAGTTGGCATTAGGTCAAAACATGCGCGTGGCATTTATGCCATGGAATGGTTATAACTACGAGGACTCCATCCTTGTATCTGAACGTGTTGTTCAAGAAGATCGTTTCACTACTATCCATATTCAAGAACTCGCTTGTGTCTCTCGTGATACTAAGTTAGGGCCTGAAGAGATCACTGCTGATATCCCGAACGTCGGTGAAGCAGCATTATCTAAACTGGATGAATCAGGTATCGTTTATATCGGTGCTGAAGTGAAAGGCGGCGACATTCTGGTTGGTAAAGTAACACCTAAAGGTGAAACTCAACTGACTCCAGAAGAGAAACTGTTGCGTGCTATCTTCGGTGAGAAAGCGTCTGATGTTAAAGATTCTTCTCTACGTGTTCCTAATGGTGTGTCTGGTACAGTTATCGACGTACAAGTCTTCACCCGTGATGGCGTAGAAAAAGATAAACGTGCATTAGAAATCGAAGAATCACAGTTACGCGAAGTTAAGAAAGACTTAACTGAAGAACTGCGTATCTTTGAAGCTGGTCTATTCGCGCGTATCCGTGGTGTTCTGATTGCTGGCGGTATTGAAGCTGAGAAATTAGATAAATTACCTCGTGAACGTTGGTTAGAACTGGGTATTGCGGATGAAGAGAAGCAAAACCAGTTAGAACAATTAGCAGAACAGTATGATGAACTGAAAGCTGAGTTCGCGAAGAAACTGGAAGCTAAACGTCGTAAAATCACTCAAGGTGATGATTTAGCACCAGGCGTGCTGAAAATCGTTAAGGTTTACCTGGCTGTTAAACGTCAGATCCAACCTGGTGATAAGATGGCGGGTCGTCATGGTAACAAGGGTGTTATCTCTAAGATTAACCCAATTGAAGACATGCCATACGATGAAAACGGTAATCCAGTAGACCTCGTACTGAACCCACTGGGTGTACCATCACGTATGAATATCGGTCAGATCCTTGAAACTCACTTGGGTATGGCTGCTAAAGGTATCGGTGATAAGATCAATGCGATGCTGAAACAGCAACAAGAAGTTGCTAAATTACGTGAATTTATCCAGAAAGCTTACGATCTGGGTATGGCACCTCGTCAGAAAGTTGATCTGGACACCTTCAGCGATGAAGAAGTGTTACGTTTGGCTGAAAACCTGAAAAAAGGTATGCCAACCGCGACACCAGTGTTCGATGGTGCGGAAGAAATGGAAATTAAAGAGATGCTGAAATTAGCGGATCTTCCAACTTCTGGTCAGATTACACTTTTCGATGGTCGTACAGGTGAACAATTTGAGCGTCCAGTAACTGTTGGTTACATGTACATGCTGAAACTGAACCACTTAGTTGATGACAAGATGCACGCCCGTTCTACTGGTTCGTACAGCTTGGTTACTCAGCAACCTCTTGGTGGTAAAGCACAGTTTGGTGGACAGCGTTTCGGGGAGATGGAAGTGTGGGCACTGGAAGCATACGGTGCAGCTTATACTCTTCAAGAAATGCTGACTGTTAAGTCAGATGACGTTAACGGTCGTACCAAAATGTACAAAAACATCGTTGATGGTAACCATCAGATGGAACCAGGTATGCCAGAGTCGTTCAACGTATTGTTGAAAGAGATCCGTTCACTGGGTATCAACATCGAATTGGAAGACGAATAACGGATTCCATATAGACAGACTGCTAGAAATGGCAGTCTGTCAAACAGTGACTACACTGGTTTAAAGGGGTGAATGACAGGGGTCATTTGCCTGGCAGGTCTAACTCCGACAGGAGCCATTTCGTGAAAGACTTATTAAAGTTTCTGAAAGCGCAAACCAAGACCGAAGAGTTTGATGCGATCAAAATTGCTCTGGCATCACCTGATATGATCCGTTCATGGTCATTTGGTGAAGTTAAAAAGCCAGAAACAATTAACTACCGTACGTTCAAACCAGAACGTGACGGTCTTTTCTGTGCCCGTATTTTCGGACCAGTAAAAGATTACGAATGTTTGTGTGGTAAATACAAACGTTTAAAACACCGTGGTGTTATCTGTGAGAAGTGTGGCGTTGAAGTTACACAAACTAAAGTTCGTCGTGAACGTATGGGTCACATCGAATTAGCTTCTCCAGTTGCTCACATTTGGTTCTTGAAATCACTGCCGTCCCGTATCGGTCTGTTGCTGGATATGCCACTGCGCGATATTGAACGTGTACTGTATTTTGAATCATACGTTGTTGTTGAAGGCGGTATGACTAGCCTTGAACGCGGTCAAATTCTGACAGAAGAGCAATACCTTGATGCATTAGAAGAGTTCGGCGACGAATTCGATGCGAAAATGGGTGCCGAAGCTGTTCAAAACTTGTTACAGAGCATGGATCTGGAACAAGAGTGTGAAACGCTGCGTGAAGAGTTAAATGAAACTAACTCTGAAACTAAACGTAAGAAACTGACCAAACGTATCAAGTTACTTGAAGCATTCATGCAATCAGGCAATAAACCTGAGTGGATGATCTTAACTGTACTGCCTGTGTTACCACCAGACTTACGTCCACTGGTTCCACTTGATGGCGGTCGTTTTGCGACTTCAGACCTGAACGATTTATATCGTCGCGTGATCAACCGTAACAACCGTTTAAAACGCCTGCTTGATTTAGCAGCACCAGACATTATCGTACGTAACGAAAAACGTATGTTACAAGAGTCTGTGGATGCGTTATTAGATAACGGTCGCCGTGGTCGTGCGATTACAGGTTCTAACAAACGTCCTCTGAAATCTTTGGCTGATATGATCAAAGGTAAACAAGGTCGTTTCCGTCAAAACCTGTTAGGTAAACGTGTTGACTATTCTGGTCGTTCTGTAATCACCGTTGGTCCATACCTGCGTCTGCATCAGTGTGGTCTACCGAAGAAAATGGCTCTTGAATTATTCAAACCATTTATTTACGGAAAACTGGAAACCCGTGGTTTAGCGACAACAATCAAAGCCGCTAAAAAAATGGTTGAGCGCGAAGAAGCGGTTGTTTGGGATATCTTAGATGAAGTTATCCGTGAACACCCAGTGATGCTAAACCGTGCACCAACACTTCACCGTTTAGGTATTCAGGCATTTGAACCAATCCTTATCGAAGGTAAAGCTATTCAGTTACACCCACTCGTTTGTGCGGCATATAACGCCGACTTCGATGGTGACCAAATGGCGGTTCACGTACCATTGACATTAGAAGCACAGTTAGAAGCTCGTGCGCTGATGATGTCAACCAATAACATTCTGTCTCCAGCAAGTGGTGACCCAATCATCGTTCCTTCACAGGACGTTGTATTAGGTCTTTACTACATGACTCGTGATTGCATCAATGCCAAAGGTGAAGGCATGGTGTTAAGTGGTCCTAAAGAAGCTGAACGCGTTTATCGCGCAGGTTTAGCCTCTTTACACGCACGTGTTAAAGTACGTATCACTGAAGAGATCAAAGATGGTGAAGGTAATGTCACTACAGAAACTAGCTTAAAAGATACGACGGTTGGTCGTGCTATTTTGTGGATGATTGTACCTAAAGGTCTACCTTACGCGCTGGTTAACCAACCATTAGGTAAAAAAGCAATTTCTAAGATGCTTAATACCTGTTACCGCGTATTGGGCTTGAAGCCAACGGTTATTTTTGCTGACCAAATCATGTACACCGGTTTTGCTTACGCTGCACGTTCAGGTGCTTCAGTTGGTATCGATGACATGGTTATCCCGGCTAAAAAAGCCGAGATCATTGCAGAAGCAGAAGCAGAAGTTGCAGAAATTCAGGAACAGTTCCAATCCGGTCTGGTAACAGCGGGCGAACGTTATAACAAAGTCATCGATATTTGGGCTGCGGCGAATGAGCGCGTAGCAAAAGCGATGATGGAAAACCTGTCTACTGAAACCGTTATTAACCGTAATGGTGAAGAAGAACAACAAGTATCTTTCAACAGCATCTTTATGATGGCTGACTCCGGTGCTCGTGGTTCTGCAGCTCAGATCCGTCAGTTAGCAGGTATGCGTGGTCTGATGGCTAAGCCAGATGGCTCAATCATCGAAACACCAATCACAGCGAACTTCCGTGAAGGTCTGAACGTACTCCAGTACTTCATCTCAACCCACGGTGCTCGTAAAGGTCTTGCGGATACCGCACTGAAAACAGCAAACTCCGGTTACTTGACTCGTCGTTTAGTTGACGTTGCACAAGACTTAGTCGTAACAGAAGACGACTGTGGCACAACCGAAGGTGTTATGATGACTCCGGTCATCGAAGGTGGTGATGTTAAAGAGCCACTGCGTGAACGTGTATTAGGTCGTGTGGCTGCAGAAGATATTCTGAAACCAGGTACTGCCGATATCCTTGTTCCACGTAACACCCTGTTAAACGAAAAACTGTGTGACTTGTTAGAAGAAAACTCCGTTGATAGCGTGAAAGTACGTTCAGTTGTAACCTGTAACACAGACTTCGGTGTGTGTGCGAAGTGTTATGGTCGTGACCTTGCTCGTGGTCATATCATCAACAAAGGTGAAGCTATCGGTGTTATCGCAGCACAATCAATCGGTGAACCAGGTACACAGTTAACGATGCGTACGTTCCACATCGGTGGTGCGGCATCTCGTGCGGCAGCAGAATCAAGCATTCAAGTACGTAACAAAGGTACTCTGAAGCTGTTCAATGCGAAGTTCATTACTAACACTGCTGGTAAATTAGTTATCACTTCTCGTAACACAGAATTACGTTTAATTGACGAATTCGGTCGTACAAAAGAGAGCTACAAAGTACCTTACGGTGCTCAATTAGCGAAGGGTGATGGCGAAGCGGTTAACGGTGGCGAAACTGTTGCAAACTGGGACCCGCATACAATGCCAGTTGTGAGTGAAGTATCTGGTATCATTCGTTTTGCAGACATGATTGATGGTCAAACTATCACACGTCAAACAGATGAATTAACAGGTCTTTCTTCACTGGTTGTTCTGGATTCAGCAGAGC
This sequence comes from Proteus cibi, assembly GCF_003144405.1. GTDB lineage: Bacteria > Pseudomonadota > Gammaproteobacteria > Enterobacterales > Enterobacteriaceae > Proteus > Proteus cibi. Next base: position 18,097 of record NZ_PENW01000002.1, on the reverse strand, counting down.
GTACAGGTAGCGGTAAAGATTTACGTCCAGCATTGCGCATCACTGATGCACAAGGTAATGACGTATTGATCCCGAATACTGATATGCCAGCACAGTACTTCCTGCCAGGTAAAGCAATTGTTCAGTTAGACGATGGCATTACAATTAATGCAGGTGACACTTTAGCGCGTATTCCACAAGAATCTGGCGGTACTAAAGATATCACCGGTGGTCTGCCACGTGTTGCTGACCTATTTGAAGCACGTCGTCCTAAAGAGCCTGCAATCCTTGCTGAAATCAGCGGTATTGTTTCGTTCGGTAAAGAGACTAAAGGTAAACGTCGTCTAGTGATTTCTCCATTAGACGGTAGTGATGCATACGAAGAGATGATCCCTAAATGGCGTCAACTTAACGTATTCGAGGGTGAGGTTGTGGAACGCGGTGATGTTATCTCCGATGGTCCAGAATCACCACACGACATTCTGCGCTTACGTGGTGTTCATGCGGTTACTCGCTATATCACTAACGAAGTACAGGAAGTTTACCGTTTACAAGGCGTTAAGATTAACGATAAACACATCGAAGTTATCGTTCGTCAGATGTTGCGTAAAGTGACCATTGAGAACGCAGGAAGCTCTGAGTTCCTCGAAGGTGAACAGGTTGAATACGCTCGTGTTAAAGTATCAAACCGTGTTCTGGAAGATGAAGGTAAAGTACCAGCAACGTATTCTCGTGACCTGTTAGGTATCACGAAAGCATCTCTGGCAACCGAATCTTTCATCTCTGCTGCATCGTTCCAAGAAACAACTCGTGTTCTGACGGAAGCTGCGGTAGCGGGTAAACGTGATGAATTACGTGGCTTGAAAGAAAACGTTATTGTTGGTCGCTTGATCCCAGCTGGTACTGGGTATGCGTATCACCAAGATCGTATGAAGCGTCGTCAATCACAACTGCCGACAGATGAAACTGAAACAACAATCAGTGCTGATGAAGCATCTGCAAACTTAGCAGAGTTACTGAATGCTGGTTTCGGTGGATTAAAAGACTAAAATCTAATTTAGATTAGATTGAAATGCCCTCCATTGTGAGGGCATTTTTTGTTTTTGTTCTACTTAAGTAGGCGAAATGATGAGAATAATAGCTAATTGTTTAATTATTCTATGTTTTATTTTTACTGGATTTACCTCAGCAGTACCTTATGACAGAGGAATTCCAACAGAAGCTCAATGGGATTTAAACGCACCCATTACAACATTGATGCAACTTCGCCAACAAAAAACGCTATATGCGTTTGTAGGAGATAAATTGCGACCTGTTGCAGAACTTTGTCCTAATCAAGGTTTTTATGCATCAGTTATGGAGGGAGATTATCACAAGATACAATTTGGGAATGCTCAAGGTTATCTTGAAGGGGGTTATTTAGAAGATGGCTATTTTGAAGATATTGCCACTATGAAACCTGATAAAAAAATACGCCTCTTATCAGATAGCACAAAGAAAACAGATTATCCTATCTACGAATATTTAATTACGACAAAGAATACTCCCATCTATAGTGAGAAAGATATTGCTAGCCCACAAATAGCAACACTCTTATCCAATTTACGTTATCCCGTGCTATCTCGCACCATAAAAGAAGATATTAATGGAAGTGAAATGAGTTGGTTTGAAATCTCTTTAGGGGACCGCTTAGGTTATATTTCATCAAGGGATGTAAAGCCTGATTTAGGGATACCGGTACTTACTTATCATCATATTCTCAAAGCAACGGAAAACCATAATTTTCGTCATACATCAACAACAACATCATTAACTGCATTTACAGAGCAGATGAATTATTTAAAAGAAGCAGGATATGAAACGCTTTCACTAAATCAAGTCGCAGGCTATTTAAATAAGCGTGTTAATTTACCAGGGAAAGCTGTCGCATTAACATTTGATGATGGCCTGCAATCCGTATATCGCTATGCTTATCCTCTTTTAAAAGAAAATGGCCAACGGGCAACACTATTTGTTATTTCATCGCGAATAAAATCGAAAACACCTAATTGGGCACCTAATTCATTACAATTTATGAGTTGGCAGTCACTCAAATCGAGTCGTGATGTTTTTGATATTCAATCACATTCCCATTTTTTACATCGTTTAGATAATAATAAAAAACCAATTATCTTTAGCCGTCAGTCTCACTCAATTATATTAGATTTACAACGTTCACAACGTGTATTGCGATTATTGAATCCACATCAATATGCCTTTGCATATCCTTTTGGTGGATATAATCAAAGGGCAATTCATGCAGTCAAAGCGTCAGGTATGACATTGGCGGTGACCACTCAGCAAGGAAAAGTACGTTTAGGTGACTCACCTTATGCTTTAAAACGCTTATATGCATTAAGTACCGATCCTATTGAAAAGTTTGCCAGAATGGTGGGCAATGATGAATATGAAGTGGTGAATAAAAATATCGTTGTTGATAAATAATTAAAAATAAAATTTATAATCTTAAAAAATACCTTTGATATTTATCGAGGGTATTTTTTATATTGTTATTACAAACTCATTTTAAATTAATAAATAACTTATATTTTTCAGATGATTATGATAATTTTTTAGTAAGGTAAATAGATTTTTTTCTGTAAGCTGGCAGTCCAAATTCGACATGGAGTCAGCTATGAATAAGCCCATATCAATTTCTTCTCATGATTCTGCATTCAAACGTTTTATGATGAATGTCAGTAATGCCAAAGACTTTTTCTTTATCCACTTGTCTGAAGAGTTAAAAAACCAGTGTGATTTTTCGACTTTGCAATTACAGAATTCTTCTTTTATTGATATAAAATTACGTTCTCGTATGTCTGATATTTTATATTTGGTGAAAACCAAAGAGGGTGATGTTCCCATTTATTTACTTATAGAACATCAATCTAGACCTGATCAAATGATAGCTTGGCGTATGATGCACTATGCATTTTGCACCATGAATCAGCATTTACAGCAAGGTTATAAGTCTTTGCCTCTCGTTGTTCCAATCTTGTTTTATCATGGAAAGAAGAAACCTTATCCTTTTCCTGTTAATTGGATGGAATGTTTTCCACTTTCTTCACTTGCTAATCATCTTTATTCTAATGACTTCTCTTTAATTGATTTGACCTCAATTGATGATGATATTTTACTGACACATAAAAAAGCAGCGGTAATGGAAATTGCAATGAAGCATGTTAATAGCTGTCATGATCTTAATAAGATTGCAATGCTGTTATCAAAAGCAATAAATCAGAAAAACTGCAGTGATGAAGACACTGTTGCTGTTGTACAATATTTATTCTCAATCATGGATGCATCAGATTTTGAATTTATTATAAATAAGATAGCTGAACGAGTAGATAACCACAGAGAGACAATTATGAATATAGCGTGGAGATTAGAAAATAAAGGATTTGAAATAGGAAAAAATGAAGGTATTGAATTAGGTAAAATGGCAGGTATTGAATTAGGAAGAAAATCAGTACAATTAGAATTAGCACAAAAATTATTAAAAGAGAACTTTGATCTTCCATTTATCGAACGAATGACGGGTTTAAGTGTACACGAAATTAAATTATTAGTGATAGTATAGTAAATATAATCAATAAATATTATTAATCAATAAAATACCAATAATTTATTAGAGTAACTTTTTATTTTATCTCTTCACGCGTTTATTATAAATAGAATACTCCTTTCTATTATTTAAGAGGAGTATTCATATTTTATGTTCTTGTTTATCTTTACCCGGCGTAAATGAAAAAACACCCGCTTCACCGTTTTACGTGCTTCTATAACACGTGTTTGTACTGGTTTTTCTGTTTTAATAAGATCAATTTGTTTTGCACCATTTATACTTATCTCGACAAAAATAGCCGTTGTTTTAATTGTCCCTGTTCGTTCAGGAATATTCAGTATTTATGCTTCGGGGGTGAGCCTGGCGTTAATATCGACAGGGCGATAAATAGTATTAGGGTAAAAATCACTTCCTTTACCTGCTGGTTTCGAATAGAGCACATTGTTGAACATATATTTTTTTGCTCTTCCAAAATCGCCAGAGCGATAAGCCTACATCATCTCTTTTCCATATTTATTTTCAGTTAAGAAAGGGCAATCCATTTTTGCACATATAGAACAAATATTTCTTTTAAAAAGATCTGAATACTCATAATTCGGTCGTTTTTTTCACTCATAAAATTATTCTTATTTAATCATAAAGATGTTTAAATACAGTTTAAATCACTGTAATTAACTATCGAATTTGAGTGAAACCTAATAATAAATAGATATGTTTTATTTTTTGTTTGATTGGAATTAAATTATTAATTTTTTATCTAATATATAATAAAAACCACCTTTGTTATTTGTCATTAAATAAACTAAAGGCGGTTTTATCTTATTTAAACTTTAATTAACGCCCTAAGTAATTATCCCAGTCTTTCCAAATGGGTTGTAATCCTCGTTCTTTTAATGCGTTAATCACATCATTAACATGGCGATTATCATTTGGAGAGAATTGTTCTAATTCTTCATGGCTATCAGAATATCCACCGGGTTGAGTTTTTGATCCTGCACTAATGTTATTAATGGCTAACGGTACTGTGTTATCACGAAAATAAGGAGATTCACGCGTTGAAAGTGAAAGTTCAACATCCGGTGCTAAAATGCGAAAAGCACAGATCAATTGCACTAATTCAGCTTCATTCATTACCGATGCTGGGTTAAGTCCACCAGCGCAAGGACGCAAACGAGGAAAAGAAATAGAGTAACGGCTTTTCCAATACCGTTTTTGCAAAAACAATAAATGTTCTGCAACCATATAGCAATCAGTACGCCATCTATCCGAAAGCCCAATTAATGCGCCTAGACCGATTTTATCAATTCCAGCTTGCCCTAATCGATCAGGTGTTTGTAATCGCCAATGAAAGTCCTGTTTTTTACCTCTTAGATGATGCAATTGATAGGTTGGTTCATGATAGGTTTCTTGATAAACCATTACGCCATCAATACCCAGTGTTTTTAATTCTGCATATTCTTCTGTAGCAAGAGGTTGAACTTCCATCATTAATGAACTGAAATTTTCTCGAATAAGCGGGATATATTGGCGAAAATAATCCATACCCACTTTTCTTTGATGCTCTCCAGTCACTAATAACAAGCTATCAAAACCTAATTGTCTGATGCTATTACATTCGGCAATGATCTCACTTTCATTTAATGTTTTACGCTTAATGGCATTACTCATTGAAAAGCCACAATAAGTACAGTCATTTGCGCATAAATTAGAAAGGTAAAGTGGCACATACAATCCTACGACATTGCCAAAACGCTGACGCGTTAATTGTTGAGCGCGTTGTGCCATTGGCTCTAAATAATGGCGACCCGCGGGTGAAATCAGAGCCATAAAATCATCAAGTGTCAGTGTGTGGTGATTTAATGCGGCTTCAACATCCGCATTGGTTTTACTATTGAGCTTTAATGTAATGTCATCCCAATCAAGCTGTTGCCAATAATCAGAAAAAGTATCCATTAGAATGCCTCTAAGTATTGAGTTAATGGACTAGAGGCTTGTGCTTGCATATTTACAACGGAAGCGGGTGTAGTTAGTCCTGATTGTCGAGCAAGTTCACCAGCCTCAAGCGCAGCTTTAAAGGCTTGTGCCATTAGAATAGGATTTCGGGCAACAGCAATTGCGGTATTAACTAATACGGCATCAGCCCCTAATTCTAACGCGTCGAGTGCATGACTTGGTGCACCAATGCCCGCATCTACAACAACAGGAATTGAGGCTTGTTCAATGATAATTCGTAGGAAATCACGAGTTTGTAAGCCTTGATTTGAGCCGATAGGAGAACCTAAAGGCATTACAGCGGCACAGCCAACTTCTTCTAAACGACGACATAAAACAGGATCAGCACTGCAATAAGGCAAGACAACAAAACCTTCTTTAACAAGGAGCTCCGCAGCTTTAAGTGTTTCAATAGGATCGGGCAATAAATATTTGGTATCAGGATGAATTTCTAATTTTACCCAATGGGTGCCAAAGGCTTCTTTGGCTAAACGAGCCGCAAAAATAGCTTCTTGTGCTGTTTTTGCGCCTGAAGTATTAGGTAATAATTTTACTCCTAATGATTTAAGAGGTGCGATTAAATCATCATTACCATTTTTTAAATCTACACGTTTCATTGCCATCGTGACTAATTGGCTACCCGAAGCCTTAATAGCTTCAGTCATGAGTGTTGGTGTTGCAAATTTTCCTGTGCCTGTAAAAAGTCTAGATGTGAATGTTGTATCAGCAATTTTTAACATATCAGCCCCCTGCAATTGCTTGGAAGAGAAGAATAGTATCGCCATCATTTATAAAATGAGTTTCCCAGTTTTCACGGGGAACAATCGTTTCATTGATAGCAAGCGCCACACCAATTGGTGGTTGCTCTAACTGAATAAGGAGCTGACAGATGGTGACAGGCATATCCAGAGAATATTGTTCGTCATTTACGGTGATGTTCATGCTACCCCTCGACAAACAGGACATGTTTTTGATGGTGTTAAACGCAAAGTACTCCAATTTTGTTTTCTACCATCGAAAAGGCGAAGTTTTCCACTCAGAGAGCAGGGTAAACCAGATAGCAATTTAATTGCTTCAAGTGCCTGAAGTGTGCCAATTACCCCCACAACAGGACCTAGAATTCCGGCTGTTTTGCAGTTTCTTTGTGGTTCAGTTTCATCAGGATATAGGCAGTGATAGCAGCCATGAGTAAAAGGCGGTTCAAACACCATAAGCTGACCACTAAACCCTACGGCACTGCCACTGATAAGCGGAGTTTGCTGTGCGACACAAGCACGATTAATTGCTTGGCGTGTGAGCATGTTATCTGTGCAATCTAAAACTAAATCAACCTCTTTAACTAATTTATATAATGAATCATCATTCATACGTTGTTTATAAGAGGTAATTTTTATATCCGGATTTAAAGCCAGTAGAGACTGCTTTGCGACCGCTGATTTTGCATTAGGAATATCTTGAGTACGATAAAGAATTTGACGTTGTAGATTAGAAACATGTAACTCATCATCATCAACTAAAATAAGTTCACCAATACCAGCACCTGCAAGATAAAGAGAAGCAGGAGAGCCTAATCCACCCAGACCAACAATCAGTACCTTTGCTTGTTGAAGCTTATTTTGACCATCTAAGCCAATATCTTCTAACATCACTTGTCGGCTATAACGCATAAAATCATTATCATTTAGCATGATGGTTTTCCTTCCACTAATTCTAATAATTTACGAGTTACTTGTTGCCAATCTGGTGCTTTTGTTATTGCACTGACTAAGGCAATGCTTCCAACGCCAGTAGCAACAACATCCGGCACTCTTTCTAGTGAGATCCCACCAATAGCAACCGTTGGAAAATCAGGTGTTAGAGCTACTTGATGCTTGAGTGCCTTCAAACCTTGAGGTTTAGATGGCATATCTTTTGTTGTGGTTGGAAATATATGCCCTAATGCGATGTAAGATGGACGTAATGTTTTCGCTCTTTGTAATTCAACTTCATCATGAGTGGAAATACCAAGGCGTAATCCGGATTGTTTAATGGCATTAAGGTCGGCAATATCAAGATCTTCTTGACCAAGATGAACACCATAGGCGCGATGTTTTATTGCCAGTTGCCAATAATCATTGATAAACAGTCTTGCCTGATATTGTTTACCTAGTTTTATCGCTTCGATAATATCCTGTTCAACTTCTTCTGATTGTTGGTCTTTAATTCTTAATTGAATTGTGGTGACGCCTGTTTTTAACAGGCGTTCGATCCACTTGACAGAATCAACAACCGGATAAAGCCCAAGCTTTTTTTCTGTTGGGGCAAAAGGTGTGTTAGAGGATCTGTTCATTTTCAGTCACCTCAATATTGGTGATTTCTGCACTGTGGTATAACTCACTGCCATGCTCTTTAAAGGCTTGAGACATTTGTTCCATACCAGCCGCATAATCGCGTACTTCTTGCGTTATTTTCATTGAACAGAATTTAGGGCCACACATTGAGCAGAAGTGAGCAACTTTTCCTGATGCTTGAGGCAAGGTTTCATCGTGATATTGACGTGCCGTTTCAGGATCAAGCGCTAAATTGAATTGATCTTCCCATCTAAACTCAAACCGTGCTTTTGACATTGCATTATCACGGATTTGAGCGCCAGGATGCCCTTTGGCTAAATCGGCAGCATGAGCGGCGATTTTATAAGTAATAAGACCTTGTTTTACATCTTCTTTATTAGGTAAGCCAAGGTGTTCTTTGGGCGTGACGTAACACAACATGGCACAACCAAACCAGCCAATCATTGCCGCACCGATACCTGAGGTAAAATGGTCATAACCCGGTGCAATATCAGTCGTTAGTGGACCCAAGGTATAAAAAGGTGCTTCGTGGCAGTGTTCTAACTCTTCCGTCATATTGCGGCGGATCATCTGCATTGGGACATGACCCGGACCTTCTATCATGACTTGAACGTCATATTCCCAAGCAATTTTTGTTAACTCACCTAGCGTATGTAATTCAGAAAATTGGGCTTCATCGTTGGCATCTTGAATTGAACCCGGTCTTAGTCCATCACCGAGTGAAAGCGATACATCATAAGCCGTACAAATTTCACAGATTTCACGGAAATGTTCGTAGAGGAAATTCTCTTTATGATGTGATAAACACCATTTTGCCATTATCGAACCGCCGCGAGATACAATACCTGTTAGGCGTTTTGCTGTCATTGGCACATAACGTAACAATACACCTGCATGAATAGTAAAGTAATCAACCCCTTGTTCTGCTTGTTCTAGTAAGGTGTCACGGAACATTTCCCAAGTGAGATCTTCAGCAATACCGTTAACTTTCTCTAGTGCCTGATAAATAGGAACTGTACCAATAGGAACAGGGCTATTGCGAATGATCCACTCACGCGTTTCATGAATATAACGACCAGTTGAGAGATCCATTACAGTATCCGCTCCCCAGCGTGTAGACCAAATTAGTTTTTCAACTTCTTCTTCAATGGAGGAGGTTACAGAAGAGTTTCCAATATTGGCATTCACTTTTACTAAGAAATTGCGCCCAATAATCATGGGTTCTGATTCTGGGTGATTGATATTGGCAGGAATGATCGCTCGACCAGCCGCAACTTCTTGGCGCACAAACTCAGGAGTAATATTGTCAGGAAGATGAGCACCAAAGCTAAAGCCTGCGTGCTGTTGACGTAAAACTTCGCTACGAACTCTCTCTCTTCCCATGTTTTCACGAATAGCAATAAACTCCATTTCAGGCGTAATAATGCCTTGGCGAGCATAGTGCAATTGCGTCACACTTTTGCCATTTAGCGCTTTTTTAGGGCTTGGTTTTAAGGGAAAACGCAGATGTTCTAATCCGGCATCAGAAAGACGCTGTTGGGTGAAATCCGAACTTAAAAGTGAAAGAACTTCGGTATCATTGCGCTCATCAATCCATGGTTGACGTATTTTTTTTAATCCAAGATTAACATCAAGTTGAGACGCAGGATCACCATAAGGGCCTGATGTGTCATACACCGGTACAGGTTCATTCTCTTCAAAAACAGGGGAATCTTTTGATCCTCCTACTAGCGTTTTATCAAGTTGGATCTCACGCATTGGCACTTGAATGTCAGTACGTGACCCTTCGAGGTAAATGCGGTTTGAATTTGGGAAGCTTACGCCTTGAATGGTGCTGATAAACTCTTGAGCAGCATCACGCTGTTCTTTTCGTGGGCGCTGTTTGTTGCTTGTTGGTGAAATATCTTTAACGGATATAGTTTGATTTTGGGACATAGCATTTCCTAATAAATATCATGCAGGCTAATCGCCTGTCGGGTGAATATTGAGAAAAATGCTTGTCTGGAGGTCGCAGGGAGTATCGACAGATAGGTGTATATAGGAGTATAAAAAATATACGCAATGAAGCTATCAAAAGGTCGAATCACTCTTGTTCCCTTCGCGGGTATTAACCCGATCAGGTTCCGCGGATCCCGAATTAACGGTCTCAGCCTGTGTTTATAATAGCCTTATAAACACTAGGCACTCCGACAAGAAGATGTCCAGTATATGAAAGATTTTAAAAACTACAAGTCCGATATGGGTTATTTATTGAAATTCCGTTGTAGGCATTTTCGCCTTTTTCTGGGGGAATTTGAATAATGATCACTCTTAATAGCATTAATATAATTTATTGGTTTCATTGAGAAACTAGTAATGGATAAGAGAAGATAGGTATAATTGATTGAGTGGTTCTTGCTAAAGAGAGTATCCTCTATTCTATATCATTATTTTGGATAGAATGGTCGTTATGCATTTATATACATTAACAGGCTCAGAAAAAGGCTGGTGGACAGTCAGTCTTGGTGGGCGAGTGTGGTTACCTAAAGGTGAACTTCCGTTTGGTTTAGCTAAAGATTGGGATCTTATTGGTCAGCACGCCAAAATTGTGGGTGAATGGCAAGGTGAAACAGTTTGGCTTATTCATGGAAAAATGGATAACGACATGTGTTCACCAAGACTTATCGCTTCACAAGATGAAAACTTATTTAAATTAGTCGGTCGTGGTGTCCAATTGGCTGAGTTTTATCGTTCTCACCGTTTTTGTGGCTATTGTGGTTCTAAAATGCGCCATAGCGAGAGTGAATGGGCGTGTTTATGCGATAACTGCCATGAACGCTACTACCCGCAAATTGCCCCTTGTATTATTGTGGGTATTCGTCATGAAGATAAAATCTTATTAGCACATCATGTTAGGCATAAACATTCGCCTCTTTACACCGTACTCGCTGGTTTTGTTGAGGTTGGCGAAACATTAGAAGAAGCCGTGGCGCGTGAAGTGTTTGAAGAGAGCAATATTCGTATTCGCAATATTCGCTATGTCTCTTCTCAGCCTTGGCCGTTTCCTCATTCTTTAATGATGGGCTTTTTGGCTGATTATGATGGTGGCGAACTACGTCACGATCCTTCTGAATTAATGAGTGCAGATTGGTATCGCTATGATCAATTACCGCAGATCCCACCACCAGATACTATTGCTCGGCGCTTGATAGAAGATACGATAGCCAATATTAGACAAGATAAAGAAAAGAATTAAATAAAGACGCTGTCTGCCAACAGTTATTTTTCCAGCATGTTACAATGCATACTATTTTGCGGCCCTATTACTGTTAATGGAGTTAGTCATGAGTGAGTTGAAAAACGACCGCTATTTACGTGCGCTGTTGCGCCAACCTGTTGATGTCACCCCAGTTTGGATGATGCGTCAGGCAGGCAGATATCTTCCTGAATATAAGGAAACACGGGCGCAAGCGGGGGATTTCATCTCATTGTGCAAGAATACCGAATTAGCATGCGAAGTAACATTACAGCCTCTAAGACGTTTCCCTTTAGATGCTGCTATTTTATTTTCTGATATTTTAACTATTCCAGATGCAATGGGATTAGGTCTTTACTTTGAAACCGGTGAAGGTCCTCGTTTTAAATCACCAATAAATAGTCTTGATGATATTAAAAAATTACCTATTCCTGATCCTGAAGATGAACTGGGATATGTGATGAATGCAGTACGTGCTATTCGTCATGCGTTGCAAGGTAGTGTGCCATTAATTGGTTTTTCAGGAAGCCCTTGGACACTGGCAACCTATATGGTTGAGGGTGGAAGTAGTAAGGCCTTCACAAAAATTAAAAAAATGATGTATTCAGAGCCTCAAGCATTACATCTATTACTGGATAAACTGGCAGATAGCGTTACTCTATATTTGAATGCTCAAATTAAAGCGGGCGCACAATCTATCATGATCTTTGATACATGGGGGGGAGTGCTAACAGGCCGTGATTACCAACTCTTCTCATTACACTATATGCATAAGATTGTTGATGGTCTTATCCGTGAATATGATGGAAGAAAAGTACCTGTTACTTTATTTACCAAAGGTGGCGGTCGCTGGCTAGAAGCGATGGCTGCGACAGGTTGCGATGCATTAGGACTTGATTGGACGATTGATATCGAAGATGCACGCCGCCGAGTCGGGGATAAAGTTGCGCTACAAGGTAATATGGATCCTTCTATGCTGTATGCCCCACCGGCAAGAATAGAACAAGAAGTCGAAACTATTCTTGCTGGATTTGGTAAAGGCAACGGTCATGTCTTTAATCTTGGGCACGGTATTCATCAAGATGTTCCACCTGAACATGCTGGTGCATTTATTGATGCGGTTCACCGTTTATCGAAGCCTTATCATCAGGATAATGATTAATACCCAACAATTACGTCAGGAGCAGACAGAAAAGGCTCAACAGATTATTTTAACAGACCAATTTACAGCACCTGTTTTCATTGCAGGTGCTGATGTTGGTTTTGAAGACGGTGGCGCAGTGACTCGCGCCGCCATCGTGATAATGCATTACCCTTCTTTTGAAATTCTTGAATACCAAATTGCGCGAATACCTACTACTCTTCCTTACATCCCGGGTTTGCTTTCATTTAGAGAGTGTCCAGCGTTACTGAGTGCTTGGCAATTAATCAAACAGAAACCTTCTCTTATTTTTGTCGATGGACAAGGTATTGCTCATCCTAGAAAGCTTGGTGTTGCAAGTCATTTTGGTTTATTAGTGGATACACCGACTATTGGAGTCGCTAAAAGTCGTTTATGTGGCATTGATAAAGCGGTTAATGAAGAGATGGGAAGCCATGAGCCATTAATGGATAAGAATGAGCAAATAGGATGGATTTATCGTAGTAAGAAAAAATGTAAACCTCTATATATTTCTCCAGGCCATAAAGTGAGTATGGCGGGCGCTTTGCAGTGGGTTGAGTTGTGTATGAGAGGATATCGGTTGCCAGAACCAACGCGTTGGGCTGATGGTATTGCCTCAAATAGACGATTATTTGAGCAATTGAATAAGAATAAGCTCTAAATAGTCGGGAAATATGTGGATATTTTTAATTTTCAGGTAAACTGCGCCTAAGTTAAGAAAATGAGTAATCACGAATGTTGAAGAACCCAATCCATTTACGTTTAGAAAAGCTAGAAGCTTGGCAACACCTGACGTTTATGGCATGCCTGTGTGAGAGAATGTACCCCAATTATCAGGTATTTTGTCGTGAAACAGGTTTTACCGATCCAATGCTGTATCGCCGTATTCTCGATCTGGTTTGGGAAACTTTAACGGTGAAAGATGCAAAGGTGAATTTTGATTCTCAATTAGAGAAATTAGAAGAAGCTATTCCTGATGCATCTCAGTTCGAGATTTATGGTGTCTATCCTGCGATTGATGCCTGTGTTGCACTTAGTGAAATTGTTCACTCTCGTTTAAGCGGTGAATCATTAAGTCACGCTATTGAAGTAAGCAAATTATCAGTAGGGACAGTGGCTTCACTTGAAATGACACAAGCAGAAAGAGAAATGAGTGAAGAAGAGCTTAGATCTCTACCTGCTGTTATTGAAGAGTTCGATATCCAATGGGAAATTTACCGTCTACTTGTAGAATGTGAAGAAAGGGATGTTGAACTGATCAAAGGTCTACGTGCAGACCTTCGTGAAGCTGGAATGAGCAATATCGGTATAGAATTAACGCACTAAATCAGAAAAACGTGATTTAGTGCTTGAAAAGCGACGTTTAAAGACTTCACATCACCCCCGTGTATGTTCTACATTGGGTACGAAAAGAAGTGGCTCAGGTGTTTTACTTAATTTATCCTCTTAAAAAGGTAAGTTAAGTTTTTTCACCAGATGTTTTTCAAACGATAAAACATACTTTAAGGACTATTTTATGAACAAAGCTGAATTAACCGAATCAGTTGCTGAAAAAGCGGATCTGACAAAAACTCAAGCAAAAGCTGCTATTGAAGCGTTTATCGATTCAGTAACAGGTGCTCTGAAAGAAGGCGATTCTGTACAGTTAGTTGGTTTCGGTACATTCAAGGTGAATCACCGTGCAGAGCGTACTGGTCGTAACCCTCAAACTGGTAAAGAAATTAAAATTGCAGCAGCTAACGTTCCTGCATTTACTGCCGGTAAAGCACTGAAAGACGCAGTAAAATAATTCCTTTGAACGGAATGAACAATAGAGGGGGATTTACTCCCCTTTTGTTGAAACGACAGGGGCTGTTAGCAATCGGATCTGCTTTTTTGCTCAGCGCCTGCTCCTCTACTGTGCAACTACCTGAATTTTCTGCAACAGGATATATTGCGGATGAAGGTGTTGTGCGACTATGGCGTTTAAATAATAAAACGTCAGAACCTCAAGTAATTATGAGTGTTTATAGCTTTTATAAAAAGCCAGAAACTGTCATCACATTCTATGAATATCGCCAAAATAAGCTTTGGCAAGTCCGCTCTGAAATTATTAATCCTAACGATCCCTCATCTTGGCATCTTCGTTTAAATAAACGTGGTGAAGTTATTTTCATGCAACAAGAAAGCCAGAAGCAAAAACGCGCATTAACAGAAGATGAACGTTTAAGAATGGTATTTGCTGCAAGTAAAGAGCGTGAAATTAGCGAAGCGCTTACTATTGGAAAAGTAAACTTAGTACAGGGGGTCTGGTATCAAAATACAATGACAACATGTGCTGGCGAGAAGGTGAGTGTTTCATTTGAAGCTCCGGAACAGCGATGGTTAAAAACAAGAACACGTAATTCAAGTAAGCCTTCTTATGTTGCTTGGCTTGAGTCACCAGAAGGTAAGCAATTACTTATGGTTGCAGAACACGATTTTTGTAAATGGGAACCAACAAAAGAGAGCTTATGAACACTCCCTTTTGCTGTTGTTAATTTATTTCTTTAGGCGAGCAATCGCTCGATAGCCGATATCATGGCGATAAAAACTACCATTCCAATGAATACCTTTCGCTAAAGCATAAGCATTTTCTTGAGCTTGCTCGATATCATCACCTAATGCAGTTGCGCATAATACACGTCCACCGGCAGTGATAACTTCGCCTTTGTCATTGAGCGTTGTTCCAGCTTGAAATACCTTTGCTGTTGTTGAGGATGTTGATGTTAAGCCTTCGATAACGTCACCTTGACGATAATCCGCAGGATAGCCACCGGCAGCAATCACAATCCCTAAAGCTGGACGAGGATCCCAATGGGAATCTTTATCTTTTAAGTTACCTTTTGCCCCAGCTAAACAGAGCTCAACTAAGTCCGATTGCATACGCATCATAATAGGTTGAGTTTCTGGGTCACCAAAACGGCAGTTAAACTCAATCACTTTAGCAACACCTTGTTTATCAATCATCAGCCCAGCATAAAGGAAACCTTGATAACGATAACCTTCAGAAGCCATTCCTTTTACTGTTGGATAAATGATTTTTTCCATTACTTGCTGGTGGATTTCTGGTGTAACAACAGGTGCCGGTGAATATGCTCCCATTCCCCCTGTATTAGGGCCAGTATCTCCATCACCAACACGTTTGTGATCTTGACTTGTTGCCATAGGAATAACGTGTTCACCATCAACCATGACAATAAAGCTAGCTTCTTCGCCATCAAGAAATTCTTCGATAACAATACGGTGTCCTGCATCACCAAAAACATTGCCAGCCAGCATATCTTTAATGGCAACTTCAGCCTCAGTTTTTGTCATTGCAACAATAACGCCTTTACCTGCGGCTAAACCATCGGCTTTGATAACAATCGGCGCGCCTACTTTATTGAGATACTCAAGTGCAGGTGCTATTTCTGTAAAATTTTGATAATCCGCTGTCGGAATTTGATGACGAGCTAAAAAATCTTTTGTGAAGGCTTTAGAGCCTTCTAATTGCGCTGCGCCTTTTGTTGGACCAAAGATGGTTAATCCCGCTTCTTTAAATGCATCGACAACACCAATCACTAGCGGTGCTTCAGGTCCGACAATTGTCAAATCAATATCGTTTTCTTTAGCAAATTTAACTAAAGCAGGAATATCTGTAGCAGAAATTGCTACATTTTTTACTCCAGCTTCTAATGCTGTACCCGCATTACCAGGGGCAACAAAAACGTGTGTTGCAAGCGGTGACTGAACCGCTTTCCAAGCTAAAGCATGTTCACGACCGCCATTACCAATAATCAAAATCTTCATATCAATACCTTATTAATGACGGAAGTGACGCATATTGGTGAAAATCATGGCAATGTTATGCTCATTGGCAGCCGCAATCACTTCATCATCACGAATTGATCCACCAGGTTGAATAACACAAGTCACACCAGCAAGTGCGGCTGCATCAATACCATCTCTAAATGGGAAGAACGCATCTGATGCCATTGCACAACCTGCAACTTCTAAACCTTCATCAGCGGCTTTAATACCGGCAATTTTTGCAGAATATACACGGCTCATTTGTCCCGCACCAATACCGACGGTCATATCATTTTTAGCGTAAACAATGGCATTTGATTTTACGAATTTTGCGACTTTCCAGCAGAAGAGTGCATCTTTAAGTTCACGTTCACTTGGTTGGCGTTGAGTGACCACTCTTAAATTTTCTTCTTTTACCATACCCAAGTCACGATCTTGAACTAACAGCCCACCATTAACGCGTTTGAAATCTAATGCTGGTTTGGCTTCTTGCCATTGGCCACAAGCTAATACACGAACATTTGGCTTTGTTTCTAAAATTGGTAGTGCATCTTCATTAATAGAAGGAGCAATGATGACTTCAACAAACTGACGTTCGATGATTGCACTTGCTGTTTTTGCATCTAATGGACGATTGAATGCGATAATGCCACCAAATGCAGAGGTTGGATCAGTTTTAAATGCATTGTCGTATGCTTGTGTGAGCGTATTCGCAATAGCAACACCACAAGGATTTGCATGTTTCACAATAACACAAGCAGGCTCGGAGAATGATTTCACACATTCTAATGCGGCATCAGTATCAGCAATGTTGTTATAAGAAAGCGCTTTGCCTTGTAATTGGTTTGCAGTAGCAATAGATGCTTCGTCTATATTCTCTTCTATATAGAAAGCTGCTTGCTGATGAGCATTCTCACCATAACGCATATCTTGTTTCTTTATATAGTTCAAATTTAAGGTACGAGGGAAAATACCTGATGGTTGTGAAGTATCACCATAATAAGGTGCAACCTTTTGACCAAAATAGTTAGCAATCATTCCGTCGTAAGCAGCGGTATGTTCAAAGGCTTTAATCGCCAAATCAAAACGTGTATCTAGAGTAAGGCTATTTTCGTGATTATCCATTTCTTCAATCACTCTTTCATAGTCATTACTATTTACTACAATCGTAACGTCTTTATGATTTTTCGCTGCGGAGCGAACCATTGTTGGTCCACCAATATCAATATTTTCCACTGCATCTGCTAATGAGCAATCTGGGCGAGCGACTGTTTTAGCGAAAGGATAAAGATTGACGACGACCATATCGATAGGACGAATTTCATGTTCTTCCATTATTGCATCGTCTTGCCCACGGCGACCTAAAATTCCACCATGTACTTTAGGGTGCAGCGTTTTCACTCTGCCATCCATCATTTCTGGGAAACCAGTGTAATCGGAGACTTCAATAACCGGTAAGCCAGCTTCTGCTAATAGACGTGCGGTTCCACCTGTCGATAAGAGTTCGACTTCTCTTTCAACAAGTGCTTTAGCAAATTCTAAAATACCTGCTTTATCAGACACACTTAAAAGTGCACGGCGGATAGGACGAAGATGTTGCATGAGTTTTATCCCTTGGGGTTGGTATAACGGTAGTAATGGTGAAGTTAAATCACATTAATACAGTGAAATTGTGTTTGCTTAACTAACATTTCAGAAGATGGACACAAAATCAATCTTGCTTAATCGACCTCTATGATAACGCAAACGTTTGCGTTTGACATGCTAATTTTATGTAAAAAGGTGCTCTGTGGATAAAATTGTTGATAAGTGCGTATAAGTGGGGGTTTTGCTGTGGAATTAAGCAAACGATTTTTTTTCTTAAAAAAACTATTGCCAGCTTCAGAAAACTCCCTATAATGCGTCCTCGTTGTCACGGCAAACCACGCTAAGTGAGTTAGCCGAGAGAACAAAAAAATAAAGTGAAAAGCCTTATAAAATAACGC
>NZ_PENW01000001.1 GCF_003144405.1 Proteus cibi | reverse complement strand
GGACGACGGTTTACGTTTCGCTATCCGTGAAGGTGGCCGTACAGTAGGTGCGGGCGTTGTTGCTAAAGTATTAGGTTAATTCCTGATAGATTTATGCATAAAAAGGGCATCATTAGATGCCCTTTTTTGTATCTGAAAATTAGATATTTTAAATTTCAATAAAGTATTGCTGGTTTTCTTACCTCGTCATCTTTGATGATATAAATAAGTAAACGCACTTAAGTTAAATAAATATAAATTGAAATCATAATAATTATCATTTACTATTTTGGCGTAAGTAGTTAATGAGGTTTTTATTATGTACGTATGTCTTTGTCATGGTGTGAGTGATAAAAAAATTATCTCGACAGTCCATAAACATCAAATCCACACGATTAATGAATTACGCAAGATCTTACCTGTTGGAAGCTGTTGTGGTAAGTGTGTACGTCAAGCTCGTCAACTTATCGAAAATGAGCAATCTGCTCTCTACCCTCAAATTTCTGAAGTCGCATAACAAATTTTTAATTTCCTTTCTCTCCACTTTGTATAAAAGGTCTACACTAAAAAGACTGGAAGCAAAGGAGCATAAAAATGAAAGGTGATAAAAAAATGATAGCCCACCTTAATAAGTTATTAGGTGGCGAGCTTGTTGCAATTAATCAGTATTTCCTACATGCCCGAATGTTTAAGAATTGGGGACTTACACGCCTTAATGAAATGGAATATCATGAATCCATAGATGAGATGAAACACGCTGATAAATATATTGAGCGTATTTTGTTCCTTGAAGGTATTCCAAACTTACAAGATTTAGGCAAATTAAACATCGGTGAAGATGTTGAAGAAATGCTACGTTCTGATTTGGAATTGGAATTAGGTGGTGCCAAAGATTTACGTGAAGCCATTGCTTACGCAGATTCAATTCATGACTATGTTAGCCGTGATTTGATGTTAGAAATTCTAACCGATGAAGAAGGGCATATTGATTGGATTGAAACCCAGCTTGAACTTATCGAACGAGTGGGACTTCAAAACTATCTACAAGCTCAAATTATTGAAGAGTAACTTAGCTCATTATAGAGAGAATAACCTATCTTCTTTAGTAGGTTGTCAGACAGTTTCTAAAGCAAAGGTGATGAATGTTGCCTTTGCTTTTTTTATTTTCAAAAAGATAAAATGAATTTTTATCGCTGATTTTTTATTCTTGGCTTGATTTCATCACTCAGGCAAGTATAATGCGCAGGCTCACTGATTTAGTGAGGCTGATTTATCAGCTAATGCAGATTTTTTATTGCATTAATATAATACTCCCGATTGGGGAGTTATATGCAGAACGATTACACTCTCTCATCAATCGAAATGGGTACGAGTAGTGATCATTTACGTTTATAAAAAATAGTTGGAGCTCTGGTCTCATGCAGAACCAAAGAATCCGTATCCGCCTGAAAGCTTTTGATCATCGTCTGATTGATCAATCAACTGCGGAAATCGTAGAGACTGCTAAGCGCACTGGTGCGCAAGTTCGTGGTCCAATCCCACTGCCGACTCGCAAAGAGCGTTTCACAGTGTTGATTTCTCCGCACGTTAATAAAGATGCGCGTGATCAGTATGAAATTCGCACTCACAAACGTCTGGTTGACATCGTTGAGCCAACCGAGAAAACCGTTGATGCTCTGATGCGTCTGGATCTGGCTGCCGGCGTAGACGTGCAGATCAGCCTAGGTTAATCAGGTCATCAAGCGATTGAGAGGTTGAAACAATGATTGGTTTAGTCGGTAAGAAAGTAGGAATGACTCGTATCTTCACTGAAGATGGCGTTTCAATCCCTGTAACCGTTATCGAAATTGAAAACAACCGTGTTACTCAGGTCAGAGATCTAGAGAAAGACGGTTATCGTGCCATTCAGGTGACTACTGGTAGCAAAAAAGCTAACCGTGTACTGAAACCTGAAGCAGGTCATTTTGCTAAAGCTGGTGTTGAAGCTGGCCGCTTACTACGTGAATTCCGTCTGAATGAAGGCGAAGAATACACTGTAGGTCAAAGCATTAGCGTAGAAATTTTCGCTGACGTTAAAAAAGTCGACGTTACTGGAACATCTAAAGGTAAAGGTTTTGCTGGTACTGTAAAGCGCTGGAACTTCCGTACTCAAGATGCTACCCACGGTAACTCCTTGTCTCACCGTGTTCCGGGTTCTATCGGTCAGAACCAGACTCCGGGTAAGGTGTTTAAAGGCAAGAAAATGGCAGGTCAACTGGGTAACGAACAAGTTACCGTTCAGAGCCTGGAAGTAGTACGTGTTGACGCTGAGCGCAACCTGCTGCTGGTCAAAGGTGCTGTTCCAGGTGCAACTGGCAGTGACCTGATCGTTAAACCAGCTGTCAAGGCGTAACGTCGAGGAGATAGGAATGGAATTGGTAATGAAAGACGCGCAAGGCGCGCTGACTGTTTCCGAAACTACCTTCGGGCGTGACTTTAACGAAGCGCTTGTGCATCAAGTAGTCGTTGCATACGCTGCTGGTGCTCGTCAAGGTACTCGTGCTCAGAAAACCCGTGCTGAAGTTTCTGGTTCAGGCAAAAAGCCTTGGAGACAGAAAGGTACAGGTCGTGCACGTTCAGGTTCAATCAAGAGCCCAATCTGGCGCTCTGGTGGTGTTAGCTTCGCAGCTAAACCACAGGACCACAGTCAAAAAGTAAACAAAAAGATGTACCGTGGTGCTCTGAAGAGCATTCTGTCTGAGCTGGTACGTCAAGATCGTCTGATCGTCGTAGAGAAGTTCTCTGTTGAAGCGCCTAAAACTAAGCTTTTAGCACAGAAACTGAAAGATATGGCTCTGGAAGATGTTCTGATCATCACTGCTGATGTAGATGAGAATCTGTATTTAGCAGCACGCAACTTATATAAAGTTGACGTACGTGATGCAGCAACAATCGACCCTGTTAGCTTAATCGCCTTCGACAAAGTCGTCATGACTGCTGACGCTGTGAAGCAAGTTGAGGAGATGCTGGCATGATCCGTGAAGAACGTCTGCTGAAAGTACTGCGCGCGCCGCATGTATCTGAAAAAGCTTCTATCGCGATGGAAAAATCAAACACCATCGTTCTCAAAGTTGCTAAAGACGCGACCAAAGCAGAGATTAAAGCAGCTGTACAAAAACTGTTTGAAGTCGAAGTTGAAAGTGTTAACACTCTGCTGATGAAAGGCAAAGTGAAACGTCACGGTCAGCGTATTGGTCGTCGTAGCGACTGGAAAAAAGCTTACGTCACCCTGAAGGAAGGCCAGAATCTGGACTTCGTCGGCGGCGCTGAGTAAGTCGGAGGAGTAAAGAACAATGGCAATTGTTAAATGTAAACCTACGTCTCCGGGCCGTCGCCACGTAGTTAAAGTGGTAAACCCTGAGCTGCATAAAGGGAAACCTTATGCGCCATTGCTGGAAAAGAACAGCAAGTCCGGTGGTCGTAACAACAATGGTCGTATCACTACCCGTCATATCGGTGGTGGTCACAAACAGGCTTACCGTATTGTTGACTTTAAACGCAACAAAGATGGTATCCCTGCGACAGTAGAACGTCTGGAATATGATCCAAACCGTTCAGCTAACATCGCTTTAGTGCTGTATGCTGATGGTGAACGTCGCTACATTCTGGCTCCAAAAGGCCTGAAAGCGGGTGATAAAGTTCAGTCTGGCGTTGATGCTGCTATCAAAGCGGGTAACACCTTACCAATGCGTAATATCCCGGTTGGTTCTACAGTTCATAACGTAGAAATGAAACCAGGTAAAGGTGGTCAGTTAGCTCGTTCAGCAGGTACTTACGTTCAGATCGTTGCGCGTGATGGTGCTTATGTCACTATTCGTCTGCGTTCTGGTGAAATGCGTAAAGTTCCTTCTGATTGCCGTGCAACTATCGGTGAAGTTGGCAACTCTGAGCACATGTTACGCGTTCTGGGTAAAGCTGGTGCAAGTCGCTGGCGTGGTATTCGTCCTACCGTTCGCGGTACTGCGATGAACCCAGTCGATCACCCACATGGTGGTGGTGAAGGTCGTAACTTTGGTAAACACCCAGTAACACCTTGGGGCGTTCAAACCAAAGGTAAGAAGACTCGTAAAAACAAACGCACTGAACATTTCATCGTTCATCGTCGTACTAAGAAATAATTAGAGGATAAGCCATGCCACGTTCTCTCAAGAAAGGTCCTTTCATTGACCTGCACTTGCTGAAGAAGGTAGAGAAAGCGGTGGAAAGCGGTGACAAAAAGCCTGTTAAGACTTGGTCCCGTCGTTCAACGATCTTTCCTAACATGATCGGTTTGACCATCGCTGTCCATAATGGTCGTCAGCATGTTCCAGTTTACGTTTCCGACGAAATGGTTGGTCACAAACTGGGTGAATTCGCGCCGACCCGTACTTATCGCGGTCATGCAGCCGATAAAAAGGCTAAGAAAAAATAAGGTAGGAGGAAGAGATGGAAACTATCGCTATGCATCGCCACGCTCGTTCTTCTGCTCAGAAGGTTCGCTTGGTAGCTGACCTGATTCGCGGTAAGAAAGTGTCGCAAGCTCTGGAAATTTTAACCTTTACCAACAAGAAAGCTGCTGGTTTAGTGAAGAAAGTACTGGAGTCTGCTATTGCTAATGCAGAACACAACGATGGCGCTGACATTGATGATCTGAAAGTAGCTAAGATCTTTGTTGACGAAGGTCCTTCTATGAAGCGCATTATGCCTCGTGCAAAAGGCCGTGCAGATCGTATTCTGAAGCGCACCAGCCACATCACTGTGGTTGTGTCTGATCGCTGAGACTCTGGAGACTAGCAATGGGTCAAAAAGTACATCCTAATGGTATCCGCCTTGGCATTGTCAAGCCTTGGAATTCCACATGGTATGCGGGTACCAATGAATTCGCTGACAACCTAGACAGCGACTTTAAAGTACGTCAGTACTTAACTAAAGAACTGGCTAAAGCATCTGTATCTCGTATCGTTATCGAACGTCCTGCGAAAAGTATCCGTGTGACTATTCACACTGCTCGCCCAGGCATCGTTATCGGTAAAAAAGGTGAAGATGTTGAAAAACTGCGCAAAAACGTAGCGGATATCGCTGGCGTTCCTGCGCAAATTAATATCGCCGAAGTACGTAAACCTGAACTGGACGCAAAATTAGTTGCTGACAGCATCACTTCACAGCTGGAACGTCGTGTTATGTTCCGTCGTGCTATGAAGCGTGCGGTACAGAACGCTATGCGTTTAGGCGCTAAAGGTATTAAAGTGGAAGTAAGTGGTCGTTTAGGCGGCGCTGAAATCGCTCGTACTGAATGGTATCGTGAAGGTCGTGTACCTCTGCACACTCTGCGTGCAGACATCGACTACAATACCTCAGAAGCACAAACCACTTATGGTGTGCTCGGCGTTAAGGTATGGATCTTCAAAGGTGAGATCCTGGGTGGTATGGCTGCAGTTGAACAGGCGGAAAAACCGGCTGCTCAACCTAAAAAGCAGCAGCGTAAAGGCCGCAAGTAAGGAGAGTCGCTGATGTTACAACCAAAGCGTACAAAATTCCGTAAAGTGCACAAAGGCCGCAACCGTGGCTTAGCTGCTGGTGCGGATGTAAGCTTCGGGACTTACGGTCTTAAAGCTGTGGGCCGTGGTCGTCTGACTGCACGTCAGATCGAAGCGGCACGTCGTGCAATGACCCGTGCAGTTAAGCGTCAGGGTAAAATCTGGATCCGTGTGTTCCCAGACAAACCAATCACTGAAAAGCCGCTCGAAGTCCGTATGGGTAAAGGTAAAGGTAACGTTGAGTATTGGGTTGCCTTAATCCAGCCAGGTAAAGTCCTGTATGAAATGGATGGTGTGCCTGAAGAACTGGCCCGTGAAGCATTCAAGCTGGCGGCAGCAAAACTGCCTATCAAAACCACCTTTGTAACTAAGACGGTGATGTAATGAAAGCAAAAGAGCTGCGCGAAAAGAGCGTTGAAGAGCTGAACACAGAACTGCTGAACTTACTGCGCGAGCAGTTTAACCTGCGTATGCAGGCAGCAAGTGGTCAGTTACAACAGTCTCATCTGTTGAAACAAGTGCGTCGTAATATCGCACGCGTTAAGACTTTACTGACTGAGAAGGCGGGTGCGTAATGACCGATAAAATCCGTACTCTGCAAGGTCGTGTAGTTAGTGACAAAATGGAAAAATCTATTGTTGTTGCTATCGATCGTATGGTTAAACACCCATTATATGGTAAGTTTATCCGTCGTACGACTAAACTGCATGTACATGACGAGAACAACGAATGTGGAATTGGTGACGTAGTAGAAATTCGTCAAACACGTCCACTGTCTAAGACTAAGTCTTGGGCGTTAGTTCGCGTTGTAGAAAAAGCTGTTCTGTAATAAAATAGCCTTTTCGTACGAAATAAACGGCTCAAAACTGAACGAGCCGTTTATTTTTTCTGTCCATAGCGAGAATGTGGTGTTATAATGCCGCTCCCTCGTATTATGGGATATTGAACGGCCTCTTCTAATGTGGAAGTGGCTCAGTAGTAGTTGACATTTAGCGGAGCACTAAAATGATCCAAGAACAGACTATGCTGAACGTGGCCGACAACTCCGGTGCACGTCGCGTAATGTGTATCAAGGTTCTAGGTGGCTCGCACCGTCGCTACGCAGATGTAGGTGACATCATCAAAATTACCATTAAGGAAGCAATTCCACGTGGTAAAGTTAAGAAAGGTGATGTACTGAAAGCGGTAGTGGTGCGCACCAAGAAGGGTGTTCGTCGCCCTGACGGTTCTGTCATTCGCTTCGATAGCAACGCTTGTGTATTGTTAAACAACAACAGCGAGCAAGTTATTGGTACGCGTATTTTTGGGCCGGTTACTCGTGAACTTCGTAACGAGAAGTTTATGAAAATAATCTCTCTGGCACCTGAAGTACTCTAAGGAGCAGGCAATGGCAGCGAAAATCCGTCGTGAAGACGAAGTTATCGTGCTGACTGGTAAAGATAAAGGTAAGCGCGGTAAAGTAAAACAGGTTCTTTCTTCTGGTAAAGTTATCGTTGAAGGTATCAATCTGGTTAAAAAACATCAGAAGCCAGTTCCGGCTCTGAACCAACCAGGTGGCATCGTTGAAAAAGAAGCTTCTATCCAAGTTTCTAACGTTGCAATCTTCAATGCGGCAACCGGTAAGGCTGACCGTGTAGGTTTTAGATTCGAAGACGGCAAAAAAGTTCGTTTCTTCAAATCTAATAAAGAAACTATCAAGTAATTTGGAGTATACGATGGCGAAACTGCATGATTACTACAAAGACGAGGTAGTCCAAAAACTGATGTCTCAGTTTGGTTACCATTCTGTCATGCAAGTCCCTCGGGTCGAGAAGATCACCCTGAACATGGGTGTTGGTGAAGCTATTGCTGATAAAAAACTGCTGGACAATGCAGCAGCTGATTTAGCAGCAATCTCAGGTCAAAAACCTTTGATCACCAAAGCACGCAAATCTGTTGCAGGCTTCAAAATCCGCCAGGGCTATCCGATCGGCTGTAAAGTGACCCTGCGTGGCGAACGCATGTGGGAGTTCTTTGAACGCCTGATCTCTATTGCTGTACCACGTATCCGTGACTTCCGTGGTTTGTCCGCTAAATCATTTGATGGACGTGGTAACTACAGCATGGGCGTACGTGAGCAAATCATCTTCCCTGAAATCGATTACGATAAAGTGGATCGTGTTCGTGGTTTGGATATTACCATTACTACGACTGCGAAATCAGATGATGAAGGTCGCGCACTGTTAGCAGCGTTTAACTTCCCGTTCCGCAAGTAAGGCAGGGCATTCATGGCTAAGAAATCTATGAAAGCACGTGATGTAAAACGTGCGAATTTAGCTGAGAAATTCTTCGCAAAACGCGCAGAACTGAAAGCTATCGTTTCAGATGTGAACGTGTCTGACGAAGATCGTTGGAATGCTGTTCTGAAACTGCAAACTATGCCACGTGATTCAAGTCCTTCACGTCAGCGTAACCGCTGCCGTCAAACTGGACGTCCGCACGGTTTCCTGCGGAAATTTGGCCTCAGCCGTATTAAAGTCCGTGAAGCCGCTATGCGCGGTGAAATCCCGGGCCTTAGAAAGGCTAGCTGGTAATTACCATAATTGAATCACGGGAGTAAAGACAGATGAGCATGCAAGATCCCATCGCGGATATGCTGACCCGTATCCGTAACGGTCAGGCCGCGAACAAAGTTGCGGTCACAATGCCTTCCTCCAAGCTGAAAGTGGCGATTGCCAACGTGCTTAAGGAAGAAGGTTATATCGAAGATTTTAAAATTGAAGGCGACACTAAGCC
Source organism: Proteus cibi (assembly GCF_003144405.1). Lineage (GTDB taxonomy): Bacteria > Pseudomonadota > Gammaproteobacteria > Enterobacterales > Enterobacteriaceae > Proteus > Proteus cibi. The sequence continues at coordinate 16,928 of NZ_PENW01000001.1, read as the reverse complement.
AGAACTGGAAATCACTTTAAAATATTTCCAAGGTAAGGCTGTAGTAGAAAGCATTCAGCGCGTAAGCCGTCCAAGTCTGCGCATCTATAAAAGAAAAGATGAGCTGCCACAAGTTATGGCAGGACTGGGCATCGCTGTTGTTTCTACCTCAAAAGGTGTTATGACTGATCGTGCAGCTCGCCAAGCAGGTCTTGGTGGCGAGATTATCTGCTACGTAGCTTAATTCGGGAGGAAAGAATGTCTCGTGTGGCAAAAGCACCCGTCGTCATTCCTGCCGGCGTAGAGGTTAAACTCAACGGTCAGGTAATTACGATTAAGGGTAAAAACGGCGAGCTAACTCGTACTATCCATAATGCAGTTGAAATTCAACATGCTGACAACCACTTAACTTTCGCTCCACGCGATGGTTTTGCTGATGCATGGGCACAGGCGGGTACTACTCGTTCTCTGTTAAATGCAATGGTTGTAGGTGTTACCGAAGGCTTCACTAAAAAACTGCAACTGGTAGGTGTAGGTTATCGTGCGTCTATTAAAGGCAATGCGGTTAACTTATCAGTAGGTTTTTCACATCCAGTGGAACACCAACTGCCAGCAGGCATCACTGCTGAATGTCCAACACAAACTGAAATCGTACTGAAAGGTGCGGATAAGCAAGTGATTGGTCAAGTAGCAGCTGAACTGCGTGCTTACCGTCGCCCTGAACCTTATAAAGGTAAAGGTATTCGTTACGCCGACGAAGTTGTGCGTATCAAAGAGGCTAAGAAGAAGTAAGGTAACACTATGGATAAGAAAGCAGCTCGTATCCGTCGTGCGACCCGCGCACGCCGTAAGCTCCAGGAATTGGGTGCGACTCGCCTGGTGGTACACCGTACCCCTCGCCATATTTATGCGCAGGTTATTGCACCAAACGGTTCTGAAACTTTGGTGGCCGCTTCTACTACAGAAAAAGCTATCATTGAGCAACTGAAAAACACTGGAAACAAAGAAGCAGCAGCAGTAGTTGGTAAAATTGTTGCTGAACGCGCTCTGGAAAAAGGTATCAAAGTAGTATCATTTGACCGTTCCGGTTTCCAATATCATGGTCGAGTCCAGGCACTGGCAGATGCTGCCCGTGAAGCTGGCCTTCAGTTCTAAGGTAGGAGTGTAAGATGGCTCACATCGAGAAACAAGCTGGCGAACTGCAGGAAAAGCTGATCGCGGTAAACCGCGTATCTAAAACCGTTAAAGGTGGTCGTATCTTTAGCTTCACCGCTCTTACAGTAGTCGGTGATGGCAATGGCCGCGTTGGTTTTGGATATGGCAAAGCTCGCGAAGTTCCGGCAGCAATCCAGAAAGCGATGGAAAAAGCCCGTCGCAATATGAAAACCGTCGCTTTAAATAACGGTACTCTGTTCCACCCTGTAAAAGGTACTCACACGGGCTCTCGCGTATTTATGCAGCCTGCTCATGAAGGTACCGGTATCATCGCAGGTGGTGCAATGCGTGCAGTTCTAGAAGTGGCTGGCGTTCGTAACGTACTGGCTAAAACCTATGGTTCCACTAACCCGATTAACGTGGTTCGTGCAACACTGGACGCTTTAGATAGCATGAAGTCTCCAGATATGGTCGCAGCTAAGCGTGGTAAATCCGTTGAAGAAATTCTGGGGTAATGACCATGGCTAAGACTATTAAAATTACTCAAACACGCAGCTTGATCGGTCGTTTGCCTAAACATAAGGCAACGATGACTGGTTTAGGTCTGCGTCGCATCGGTCACACTGTAGAACGCGAAGATACACCAGCAGTTCGCGGTATGATCAACTTGGTTTCCTATATGGTTAAAGTTGAGGAGTAAGAGATGCGTTTAAATACTCTGTCTCCGGCTGAAGGTGCCAAGCATGCGCCTAAACGTGTAGGTCGTGGTATCGGTTCTGGCTTAGGTAAAACTGGCGGCCGTGGTCACAAAGGTCAGAAATCTCGTTCTGGCGGTGGCGTACGTCGTGGTTTTGAAGGTGGCCAGATGCCTTTATATCGTCGTTTACCAAAATTTGGTTTTACTTCACGTAAATCATTCGTGACTGCGGAAATCCGTCTGTCTGATTTAGCTTACGTTGAAGGCGATGTAATCGATCTGAATGCACTGAAAGCCGCAAACGTTGTTGGCCCACAGATTGAATTTGCAAAATTAATTCTGTCTGGTGAGGTTAACCGTGCAGTGACTATTCGTGGTCTGCGTGTTACCAAAGGTGCCCGTGCAGCAATCGAATCAGCTGGCGGTAAAATTGAGGAATAAGTGACAGATGGCTAAACAACCAGGTTTAGATTTTCAGAGTGCTAAAGGTGGTGTTGGTGAACTAAAACGCAGACTTTTGTTTGTTCTTGGTGCACTTATTGTCTTTAGGATTGGCTCTTTTATTCCTATCCCTGGTATTGATGCCACTGTGCTTGCCAAATTGCTCGATCAGCAAAAAGGCACCATCATTGAAATGTTTAACATGTTCTCTGGTGGTGCTCTTAGCCGTGCTTCTATCTTTGCGCTGGGTATCATGCCTTATATTTCGGCATCGATTATTATCCAACTCTTATCAGTGGTTAACCCTCGGTTAGCAGAGATTAAGAAGGAAGGGGAGGCCGGTCGTCGTAAGATCAGCCAATATACCCGTTATGGTACTTTGGTGCTGGCGATATTCCAATCAATTGGTATCGCAACAGGCTTACCGAATATGCCAGGAATGCAAGGTCTGGTAATCAACCCAGGTCTACCATTCTATATTACGGCTGTTGTGAGCTTAGTCACTGGGACAATGTTCCTAATGTGGTTAGGTGAGCAAATCACTGAACGTGGTATTGGTAACGGTATCTCAATTATTATCTTTGCAGGTATCGTTGCAGGTCTTCCGCCTGCCATTGGTCAAACCATCGAGCAGGCGCGGCAAGGCGAACTGCACTTCCTCCTGTTATTGTTGGTTGCAGTATTGGTGTTCGCGGTTACTTTCTTTGTTGTTTTTGTAGAAAGAGGACAACGACGTATCGTTGTTAACTATGCAAAACGTCAACAAGGGCGTAGAATATACGCGGCACAAAGTACACATCTACCACTTAAAGTAAATATGGCGGGTGTTATACCAGCAATTTTTGCTTCAAGTATTATCCTGTTTCCTGGTACAATAACCTCTTGGTTTGGCGATGGTACAGGGTGGGGTTGGCTGACGACGATTTCTTTAAATCTACAGCCTGGTCAACCTATTTATGTGTTACTATACGCTGCTGCAATCATCTTCTTCTGTTTCTTCTATACGGCGTTGGTTTTCAACCCAAGAGAAACGGCAGATAACCTGAAGAAGTCCGGTGCATTTGTACCAGGAATTCGCCCGGGAGAGCAGACGGCTAAATATATAGATAAAGTAATGACACGTTTAACCTTAATTGGTGCCTTGTATATTACCTTTATCTGTCTCATCCCGGAGTTCATGCGTGACGCAATGAAAGTACCTTTCTATTTTGGTGGTACTTCCCTCTTAATCGTGGTTGTGGTCATCATGGATTTTATGGCTCAAGTGCAAACTCTCCTGATGTCAAGTCAGTATGAGTCTGCATTGAAAAAAGCAAATCTTAAAGGTTAATTACTGATAAGCGATTTGTTTTAGAAGTTACGGAGAGTAAAAATGAAAGTTCGTGCTTCCGTCAAGAAAATGTGCCGTAACTGCAAAATTGTTAGACGTCACGGTCACGTGCGTGTAATTTGCAGCGTCGAGCCTAAGCATAAACAGCGTCAAGGCTAATTTATTGCATTTTTTTCTTGCAAAGTTCGGTTGAGCTGGCTAAATTAGCCAGCCCAATCTTTTATAATATATACAGTATTGTTTGAGTATCCTGAAAACGGGCTTTTCAGAATGGTACTGTATAACTGCTAATTTAGGAGTGCATAGTGGCCCGTATAGCAGGCATTAACATTCCTGATCATAAACATACTGTAATCGCATTAACTTCGATTTACGGTATCGGTAAGACCCGCTCACAGGCTATCTGTGTAGCTGCTGGTATTGCTGAAAATGTTAAGATCAGTGAGCTGTCTGAAGAGCAAATCGACAAGCTGCGTGACGAAGTTGCCAAATACGTTGTAGAAGGTGATCTGCGTCGTGAAGTTACCCTGAGCATCAAACGTCTGATGGATCTTGGTACTTACCGTGGTTTACGTCATCGTCGTGGTCTACCAGTTCGCGGTCAGCGTACTAAGACTAACGCACGTACCCGTAAGGGTCCGCGTAAGCCGATCAAGAAATAATCGGGGTATTTGAACAATGGCAAAAGCACCTATTCGTGCACGTAAGCGTGTAAGAAAACAAGTCTCTGACGGTGTGGCTCATATCCATGCTTCTTTCAACAACACAATCGTTACTATTACCGATCGTCAAGGTAACGCATTGGGTTGGGCTACTGCCGGTGGTTCCGGTTTCCGTGGTTCTCGTAAATCTACTCCGTTCGCGGCTCAGGTTGCAGCAGAACGTTGCGCTGAAGCTGTTAAAGAGTACGGAATTAAGAACTTGGAAGTTATGGTTAAAGGACCTGGTCCTGGTCGTGAGTCAACTATCCGTGCATTAAACGCGGCTGGTTTCCGCATCACTAATATTACTGATGTGACTCCGATTCCTCATAACGGTTGTCGTCCACCGAAAAAACGTCGCGTTTAATAACGTTTTCGTTTTTAGGAAAGTTGGAGAAAGAAAATGGCAAGATATTTGGGTCCTAAGCTCAAGCTGAGCCGCCGTGAAGGTACAGATTTATTTCTAAAATCTGGCGTTCGGGCGATTGACACCAAGTGTAAACTGGAACAAGCACCAGGTCAGCACGGCGCACGTAAACCGCGTCTTTCTGATTACGGTGTTCAGTTACGTGAAAAACAAAAAGTACGTCGTATTTACGGTGTTCTAGAGCGTCAATTCCGTAACTACTACAAAGAAGCAACTCGTCTGAAAGGCAACACAGGTGAAAACCTGCTGACTCTGCTGGAAGGTCGTCTGGATAACGTTGTTTATCGTATGGGCTTTGGCGCAACTCGCGCAGAAGCACGTCAGATGGTTAGCCATAAAGCAATCATGGTAAATGGTCGCGTGGTTAACATTGCTTCTTATCAGGTTTCCCCGAATGACGTAGTCAGCGTTCGTGAAAAATCGAAAAAACAGTCTCGTATCAAGGCTGCTTTAGAGCTGGCTGAACAGCGTGAAAAGCCAACATGGCTGGAAGTTGATGCTGCTAAGATGGAAGGTGTGTTCAAACGTATTCCTGAACGTACTGACTTGTCTGCTGACATTAACGAGCACCTGATCGTCGAGCTTTACTCCAAGTAAGGCTTAGCACCAAAGAGAGGACACAATGCAGGGTTCTGTGACAGAGTTTCTAAAACCGCGCCTGGTTGATATCGAGCAAGTCAGTTCGACGCACGCCAAGGTGACCCTTGAGCCATTAGAGCGAGGCTTCGGCCATACTCTTGGTAACGCACTGCGCCGTATTCTGCTTTCGTCTATGCCGGGTTGTGCGGTAACAGAGGTTGAGATTGATGGTGTACTGCATGAGTACAGCACCAAAGAAGGTGTTCAGGAAGATATCCTAGAAATACTGCTCAACCTTAAGGGGTTGGCGGTAAAAGTTCATGGTAAAGATGAAGTTATTCTTACTTTGAGCAAATCTGGCATTGGCCCTGTTATTGCAGCCGATATCATCCATGACGGTGATGTCGAAATCGTCAAGCCGCAGCACGTTATCTGCCACCTTACAGACGAAAACGCATCAATTAATATGCGTATCAAAGTTCAGCGTGGTCGTGGTTATGTGCCGGCTTCTGCCCGAATTCATTCGGAAGAAGATGAGCGCCCTATCGGTCGCCTTTTAGTAGACGCGTGCTATAGCCCAGTTGAGCGTATTGCTTATAATGTGGAAGCAGCTCGTGTTGAACAGCGTACCGACTTGGATAAGCTGGTAATCGAGATGGAAACTAACGGTACTATCGATCCAGAAGAATCGATTCGCCGTGCAGCGACTATCCTGGCTGAACAGCTTGAAGCTTTTGTTGACTTACGTGATGTTCGTCAACCAGAAGTTAAAGAAGAGAAGCCAGAATTCGATCCTATCTTACTGCGCCCAGTAGACGATCTTGAATTGACTGTCCGCTCTGCTAACTGTCTGAAGGCAGAAGCAATCCACTACATCGGTGATCTGGTACAGCGTACTGAAGTTGAATTACTTAAGACGCCTAACCTTGGTAAGAAATCTCTTACTGAGATTAAAGACGTACTGGCGTCGCGTGGTCTATCTCTGGGTATGCGCCTTGAGAATTGGCCACCTGCAAGTATCGCTGATGAATAAGATCACAGGTTAAGGTTTTACTGAGAAGGATAAGGTCATGCGCCATCGTAAGAGTGGTCGTCAATTGAACCGCAACAGCAGCCATCGTCAGGCTATGTTTCGTAACATGGCAGGTTCTTTAGTTCGTCATGAGATCATCAAGACAACTTTGCCTAAAGCGAAAGAACTGCGTCGCGTCGTTGAGCCGCTGATTACTCTTGCCAAGACCGACAGCGTAGCTAATCGTCGTCTGGCATTCGCCCGTACTCGTGATAACGAAGTCGTGGCAAAACTGTTTACAGTATTAGGTCCGCGTTTTGCGAGCCGTGCAGGTGGTTACACTCGTATTCTGAAGTGTGGCTTCCGTGCTGGTGACAACGCTCCAATGGCTTACATTGAGCTTGTTGACCGTGCTGATTCTGAAACAGAAGCAGCAGCTGAATAATTTAGTTATTATTTAGTGAAGCGAATAAAAAAACCGGATTTTTAATCCGGTTTTTTTACATCTATTGAAAATGATAGAGACTAAAACTGTTTTTATAAAAATAACTTATTAAGCCATACTCTAACCTTTCTATTTGTTATCTCATGCTTTTTTAACCTACTCTTGTGTTGCATCATATTTATTTTTTGTTATTTCAGCATACTGCTATTTTGGTAAGATAAGCTTCGCACTATATTTCAATTCTATTCTTTTGATTATTTGCTATGCTTATTCATCATTTAGAGTGAGGGAATGATCCATGTATCGTATTGGACAGGTTGCAAAATTAGCGAATGTAACAACAGATACAATCCGTTTTTATGAAAAACAGGGATTGATGGATCACGACAGGCGGACAGAAGGTGGTTATCGCCTATATACAGAGCAAGATCTTCAACGTTTGCGTTTTATTCGTTATGCAAAAGAGTTGGGCTTTACATTAGACGCGATTACAGAATTACTTTCTATTCGCGTTGATCCCGCTCATCACACTTGTGTTGAGTCAAAACAGATTGTTGATGCAAGACTTGCTGAAGTTGAAATTCGCTTGAAAGAAATGGAAAGAATGCGAGATTCATTGAAGATGTTAAGTAATGCTTGTTGTGGTAGTGCTCATGAAAGTACTTACTGTTCTATTCTTGAAATACTTGAATCTGGGGCCACAAAGCAATAATATCTGTACCGTATTACATTTTATGTTCTTTAACAATTTAAGAGGTTTCTATGTCTAGCAAATATCAGCACCAAAAAGGTGTGATTAAAGATAATGCTTTAGCAGCACTTGTTCATGATCCACTATTTAGACAACGTGTGGAAAAGAATAAGAAAGGTAAAGGAAGTTATATGAGAAAAGCAAAACATGACAAGAAGGGTAACTGGGAGGCCAGTGATAACAAAAGATTTTTTCAATTGTTATCACTGGCCTTTTAGTTTTTATTTTTGCTGATTTTTTAATAAATCACGAATTTCTGTTAATAAAGTTTCTTCTGCGGAAGGTGCCGGTGGTGCTTTAGGTGCTTCTTCTGCTTGACGACGTGTCTTATTGATTAATTTGATTGCGCAGAATATAGCAAATGCAACAATGGCAAAGTCAAAAACAGTTTGAATGAACATACCATAATTTAGTACAACAGCAGGCACATCCCCACTTGCATCCCTTAATACAAGGCTAAATTGCTTGAAATCAATACCACCGATTAATAAACCTAGGGGTGGCATAATTATATCAGCAACCAATGATGAAACAATTTTACCGAAGGCTGCACCAATGATGACACCGACTGCCATGTCAACAACATTGCCTTTCATGGCAAATTCACGAAACTCTTTGAAAAAAGACATAACCACCCCTTATTTATCTCAATATAGATTTATTATGTAAAAATATAGTATCTAACATGATAATAATAGACCATTATAAGTAACAATCACTATTATTCTTATTTCTACATAATCTTTATAAGAAAAATGGGCTGGGTTGGAAAAGTTTTTCAACTTCAGGGACATATTTTTTATCAGTGATAAACATGATCACATGATCCCCCTGCTCTATAGAGTGACTTGCGTTCGCAATAATAACATCTTGATCTCTAACAATTGCACCAATAATGGTTCCAGGTGGTAGTTTTATATCTTGTATACGGCGACCAACAACTTTTGATGTATTTTCATCACCATGTGCAACGGCTTCGATTGCCTCTGCAACACCTCGTCGTAATGATGAAACACTAACAATATCAGCTTTACGTACATGACCTAAAAGCGCAGAAATAGTCGCTTGTTGTGGTGATATTGCAATATCAATAACCCCTCCTTGGACTAAATCAACATAAGCACTACGCTGAATAAGCACCATTGCTTTTTTGGCGCCCATCCTCTTTGCCAGCATTGCTGACATAATATTGGCTTCATCATCATTAGTCAGTGCGATAAAGACATCAATTTGTTCTATATGTTCTTCAGCAAGAAGCTCTTGATCTGATGCATCACCATAAAAAACGATAGTGTCATGGAGCAGTTCAGCCAGTTCCGTTGCACGTTGCTGGTTATGTTCAATAAGCTTGACACTATAATCTTTTTCCAATCTAGCAGCTAAACCTGCACCGACATTACCACCACCAACAATCATAATGCGTTTATAAGGTTTTTCTAATCGCTGCAATTCGCTCATTACTGCGCGAATATGTTGAGATGCAACAACAAAGAAAACTTCATCTCCAGCTTCAATAATTGTGGAACCTTGAGGTCGGATAGGTCTGTCTTGACGAAAAATTGCAGCAACACGTGTATCGATATGTGGCATATGATCACGTAATGTTGATAGCGCATTCCCGACGAGAGAACCACCGTAATACGCTTTTACCGCAACTATACTGACTTGACCATCGGCAAAATTAACAACTTGTAAAGCGCCTGGGTATTGGATCAATTTATAAATATAATCAATAACCAAATGCTCTGGTGAGATTAAATAATCAATGGGGATCGCTTCTGGGAGAAAGAGTTTATCTGCTTCACGAACAAACTCAGAGGCGCGTATCCGAGCAACTTTATTTGGCGTATTAAACAGAGTGTAAGCAACTTGGCACGCTATCATATTGGTTTCGTCAGAGTTGGTAACGGCAACCAACATATCTGCATCTTCAGCACCGGCTTCTCTTAAGATCCTTGGGTGAGATCCATGTCCATTGACTACTCGTAAATCGAATTTATCTTGGAGTTGGCGTAAGCGATCTGCATTAGTGTCAACGACAGTAATATCATTATTCTCCCCGACAAGATTTTCAGCGAGAGTACCACCTACTTGACCAGCGCCTAAGATAATAATTTTCATCGTAATTTCTCAGAGTATTTGATTAACAAATAGAAAAGAAACGCAAGATCTCGATGATCTTGCGTTGAAATAGTAGCGTTTTTTAGATCTGATATCATCTTTTATCACAAGATCATATTTTTTTGATCAATGCATAAAAGAAACCATCACCACCTTTTTCTTCTGGTAAGCATTGGTGCTGATAATCACATAGTGCATCTTTTGTTGATGCTAAAAATGCTTCAATTTGTTGTTTATTTTCTTCAGGCAAAATAGAGCAAGTTGCATACACTAATGTGCCACCCGATTTTAGGTATGGCCAAATAGCGTGAAGGATCTCTTTTTGAATTTGAGCTAATTGCTCAATGTCGTCATTACGACGAAGCCATTTTATATCTGGGTGACGGCGGATAACGCCTGTTGCTGAGCATGGCGCATCAAGAAGAACTCGGTCAAACTGCATGCCGGCACACCATTGTTCAGGATAACGGCCATCACCACTTTTAACGACAGCATTAAGTTTTAAACGCGTAAGGTTCTCTTGTACTCGTTTTAAACGTTGTTCATCGATATCGATAGCTAATACTTGAGCCTGAGGAGCTATTTCTAGAATATGTGTTGTTTTACCGCCTGGCGCTGCACATAAATCAAGGATCTGCTCTTTATTTTCTGGCGCTAATAATTCAGCACAACGTTGCGCTGAACGATCTTGAACGGTTACCCAACCATCAGCAAATCCTGGAAGAAGGTTCACGTTGCATGGATTTTCTAAACGGATCGCGAAGGGGTGGCTATCATCAGCAATAGCAGGAATTTCTTCATTTTCAAGTAATGTTAAATATTCTTCTCGAGAATGATGGCGTTGATTTACACGTAACCACATTGGTGGTTTTTGGTTATTACCTTCAATAATACTCATCCACTGCTCAGGGTAAGCCTGTTTAATACGAGCAAGTAGCCATGATGGATGGAGAAAACGATTTTCACTATTTTGAAAGCGTTCATTTAGGATATCTTGTTGGCGTTGAAACTGACGTAACACACCGTTAATCAATCCTTTTAACTGTGGCTTTTTTAGTGCAACAGCACCATTTACTGTCTCTGCTAGAGCTGCATGAGCAGGAATACGTGTATAAAGAAGCTGATATAAACCAACCATAATGAGGTAGTGTAAAATGCGTTGTTTACCTTTTAATGGTTTATCCATGAGCTGCTGAATAATCCATTCTAATTGTGGCAATGTACGTAATACGCCAAAGCAGATTTCTTGTAACAAGGCTTTATCTTTATCTGAGATATTTTTCTGAAGTTCTGGTATGACAGTGCTTAGAGATAAACCTTGATCTAATACTTGGTTAATTGCTTTAGCTGCAATGCTACGTAAGTTGTATGACGTTTTCATGATGAGTTAACGTTTAATATTGAGCGCCAGAGATGTATTACATTGGCGTGAAAAAAGGAAAACCCTGATAATAATGTTAGATATCAGGGCTTATCAGTATTATTGAATGATTTTTCCAGGAGTGAACCAATCTCGCTTGGAATTTAAGAAATCAGCAGAAGCCATTGGTTTCTTACCCGATGGTTGCAACTCAGTGATATTTAGAATGCCGTTACCTGTCGCAATATAAATACCCGTTTTATCTGCTTTTAATATGGTTCCTGCTGGTTGAGCGGTGTTATCTGCAATAGCTTGTGCTTTCCATACTTTTACAGGTTGCTCGTCTAACATGAAAAAGCTCATTGGCCATGGGTTAAATGCTCTTATACAACGTTCAATCTGTTCTGCTGATAATGACCAATCAATTTTTGCTTCTTCTTTTGATAATTTTTGTGCGTAATTCGCTAAGTTATCGTCTTGCTTTTCTGCTTTTATTTTACCAGAGGTAATGAGATCTAACGTAGTTGTTAGTGCTTTAGGGCCAAGTTCTGCAAGCTTCTCATAAAGTGATGCGCTGGTATCTTCATTCGTAATTGGGCATGATGCTTTATACAGCATATCGCCTGTATCTAAACCCACATCCATTTGCATAATTGTGACGCCTGTTTCTTTATCTCCTGCCCACAAAGAGCGTTGAATTGGCGCTGCACCACGCCATTTAGGAAGGAGAGAGCCATGCACATTAAGGCAACCTAAACGTGGTATTTCAAGAACGGCTTTAGGTAAAATCATGCCATAAGCGACAACAATCATGATATCTGCTTGTTGTGCTGCTATCCACTTATGGTTCTCTTCTGGTTTTAAAGAAGCTGGTTGATAAACAGGAATATCATGAGTCAATGCCAGTTCTTTTACAGGGCTAATAGTCAGTTTCTTACCTCTTCCTGCGGGTTTGTCTGGAGGTGTAAGTATTCCCACCACACGATGTTGGGTTGATAACAATGCAGCTAAATGTCGAGCTGCAAAATCGGGTGTTCCCGCAAAAATAATACGTAATGAATCAGACACGTTTTCTTCCTGTTTCAATTTAACTGTTACTGTCCTGCTTTAGCTCTTTTTTTATCTAGTTTATCGAGTTTTTCAACTTTTTGACGGATACGTTGGCGTTTAAGTGGAGATAAATAATCTACAAATAACTTACCAACTAAATGATCCATTTCATGTTGAATACAGATAGCTAATAAATCATCAGCTTCTAACTCAAAAGGTTGACCATTGTAATCAAGGGCTTTTACTTTCACCTGCTCTGCACGCGGAATAAAAGCACGCTGTTCTGGGATAGATAAACAGCCTTCTTCTATGCCTGTATCACCGTTGGCATCAAGAAGTTCTGGGTTTATTAATACCAGTCTTTCATCTCTTGTTTCAGAGACATCAATGACGATAATGCGCTGGTGAATATTCACCTGTGTCGCGGCTAAACCGATACCTTCTTCCAAATACATTGTTTCAAACATATCATCGACAATTTTTTGAATTTCGGCATCAACTTTTTCGACTGGTTTTGCAATCGTGCGAAGGCGCTCGTCTGGATAATGTAATACGTGTAACACTGCCATAATTTATTCGGACTGTTTCTAAAATGTGAATAGGATTTAACGTCTATTCTAGACATTTATTGTCTAGATTGACAGTATTTGGTGTGTTTCGCACTTACCTTGTTTGTTAAAAACAATATTAGGATAATGCATGGATGCTAGAGAAATATGGATAAGGCTTAATGCTGTTTCAAGACTACCTATTAATAAAGCGATTCAAATTGCAAGGTATCTACAGTCCTTTACTCAGTTAAATCAAAAACTATTAATAGGTTGTGGTCTGTCAGAACAGCAAAGTCATCAATTCTTAAGACTTCATGCAAATACTGTCGACAATACATTAAAGTGGTTAGATAAAAACGAATCATCATTATTAACGATTACAGATTCAGATTATCCATCTTTATTAAAGCAAATTTCATCACCACCACTTTTGCTTTTTGTTGCAGGAAATAGGGAGCATTTAAAAAGCACACAAATTGCATTAATTGGTAGTCGAGTTGCTACACCATATAGTTCCAAATGGGCAGCTTATTTTGCACAGGAGTTAGTAAAGAGAGAGCTGACAATTACCAGTGGGTTAGCTCAAGGTATTGATGGTATTGGACATCGAAGTGCATTAAAGAACAATGGTATTACTATTGCCGTATTAGGAAGTGGTTTAGAGCAGATTTATCCGTCATTCCATCGTACTCTGGCAACACAAATAAAAGAATCAGGCCTTATTATTTCTGAACATTTACCAATGACACCACCTTTAGCGCGCCATTTCCCTCAACGTAATCGAATTATTAGTGGGCTAAGTGCTGCACTGCTTATTGTTGAAGCAGGAATTAAAAGCGGTTCTTTAATAACAGCAAATTATGCCCTGCAACAGGGTAAAGAGTTGTTTGTGTTACCTGGATTATTAGGCGATGCTCATTTTGAAGGTAATCACCAGCTTATTAAGCAAGGTGCAAATTTAACGTCTTCGCCTGAAGATATCCTAGAATATTTAAATAGCTCTTTGCGGTGGCTTACTTGTGATAATGAGCATCAACAAAAACTAATAACAGAAGAATATACAACGCTTATCAATAATGAAAAACGAGAGGTTAAAATAGAGCAACTCACCTCAGAACAACAACAAGCGATGGATGTAATATTGCCTTTGCTTCATTTTAATAAAACGCTACCTATTGATATTATTGCTCAGGCTAGTGGATTATCAACTTCTGCATTAGCTCCTCTTTTATTAGAACTTGAGCTTATTAAAAAAGTCGCTATTGTGGCTGGTGGTTATACTCGATTGGAATAAGTGTAATGAGGTAAAACAATGGCAAAGAATATGCCGTTTACACAGCAACCCGAACAGGAAAAATGTCCTGAATGTGGTAGCGCTTTAGTGATGAAAAATGGAGGGCATGGCCCTTTTTTAGGATGCTCTGCTTATCCTGATTGCCACTATATTAAAACACTAAAACCACAAAGTGATGGACAAATTATCAAAGTCTTAGAAGGACAACCTTGTAAGTGCTGTGGTGCTGATTTAGTTTTACGTCAGGGTAAATTTGGGATGTTTATTGGCTGTAGCAATTATCCTGAATGTGAACATATAGAGCAAATTGATAAACCTGATGAAACAGTTATACCTTGCCCTCAATGTAAAAAAGGGAAACTATTACAACGTAAGTCTCGGTTTGGTAAGATATTTTATGCTTGTAACCAATATCCAGAATGTCAATTTGTATTAAATCACAAACCCGTTAATGGTGAATGTGAACATTGCCACTATCCATTATTGATGGAAAAAAGGTCTTCTCAAGGAGTAAGATTGGTGTGCGCCAGCAAATTATGTGGAAAGCAACAAACAAAAAGAGAAGAACATGAATAACGAAGCATCACCTGTAAGCAATACAATTATAGAAGCATTAAAAGATAATAAAGTTATCGCATATCCAACAGAAGCTGTATTTGGGGTAGGTTGTGATCCTGATAGTGAGCACGCTGTTATGGCACTATTAATGTTAAAACAACGTTCAATTGAAAAAGGGCTAATTTTAATTGCTGATAACTATGAGCAATTGAAACCTTATATTGACGATAGTGCATTGACACAACCCCAACGAGAGAGAATGTTTGCATCTTGGCCGGGGCCCGTTACGTGGGTTATTCCTGCCAAATCAACGACGCCAAAGTGGTTAACTGGAAAATTTTCTTCTTTAGCTGTGAGAGTAACAGACCACTCAGTTGTTAAAGCGTTATGTTTAGCTTATGGGAAACCTTTAGTTTCAACCAGTGCTAACTTAAGTGGATTACCACCATGTCGTACAGTTGAAGAAGTAAGAGAACAATTTAAGGATACGATTCCTATCGTTGAAGGGAATGTTGGTGGTAGACAGAATCCTTCTGAAATTCGAGATGCATTAACGGGTGAATTGTACCGACAAGGGTGATTGCGATGGAAAAATATTTAGTGATGGGAAATCCTATCGAACACAGCCAGTCTCCATTCATTCACCAATTTTTCTCAAAGCAAATAGGAATAGAGTATGGCTATGGACGCTTACTTGTTCCTTTAGGTGAATTTGATAAAACCGCTTCACATTTTTTTTCTAATGGAGGGCGAGGTGCTAATGTTACAGTTCCTTTTAAAGAAGATGCATTCCGCTTTGTGGATAAATTAACAGATAGAGCAAAAGCATGTGGCGCAGTTAACTCTATTGTTAAATTAGAGGATGGATCACTTCTTGGTGATAACACTGATGGGCAAGGACTTATTCTGGATTTAGCAAGGCTCGATTTTATTGTGCCTAATCAGGTTAAATCCGTCTTAGTTATTGGTGCTGGTGGTGCAACAAGAGGAATACTACTTCCATTACTTGATTACGATTGTGATATTACTTTAACCAATCGTACATTTACTAAAGCTGAGCAATTAGTAAAAGAGTTTAGTCAATTTGGGACGATCAGAGCAATCGCTGCAGAAGAGGTTGCTGATAGACATTACGATTTAATTATAAATGCATCTGCATCTAGTATGACTAATGATTTACCACCTATTCCTAATGATGTTTATGGTTTTGAAACAGCGTGCTACGACCTTTATTATCAAACTGGAATGACTTCATTTCTATATAACGCATTAAAACATGGGAGTACACGTTTATCAGATGGGCTAGGTATGTTAGTTGGACAAGCAGCTTATGCATTGGAATTATGGTATGAACTTGTACCAGATATTAACCCCGTACTTAATGTATTGAGAGAAAGATTGAATCAATGAACCAATCCATTCAATTTCCAGATCGTGAAATATGGCTAGAGGAGAATAGGCGTGTTCTTTTTCCTATAATGATCAACGGAATGCTTTTTGATTGTCAAATTACAGAGCAAGAGCTTATTACGCGTTTTGGTGTTGGTGAGGGAATTTTATTATTTAAACAAAATCGTTGGGACATTGAAGAAGAATTTGAAGAGTTGGTAACAGAGTATGAGTTATCAACTCTTCATCCTATCTATTCATTGTCAATGGCGGATTGATGAGTAGCTAAATAGTTATTTTTCCACCCGACATAATTATTAGCAGAATAGATAAAATGCTCTATTTCTGCCGATGAAAGTGGACGCACTTTTTTCACAGGGCTTCCTAAGTAAAGAAAACCGCTTTCAAGCCGCTTTCCTGGTGGAACTAAACTACCTGCACCAATCATTACATCGTCTTCAATAATTGCGCCATCAAGTAAAATAGAGCCCATTCCAACTAAAACACGATCTCCGATTGTGCATCCATGTAGCATTGCTTTGTGCCCAACAGTAACGTTATCACCAATAATAAGAGGAAAACCTGCAGGATCGTTGGGGGAGATGTGGGTGACATGAAGAACCGAACCATCTTGAATATTCGATCTTTTCCCTATACTGACATAATTCACATCACCACGAATAACAACCATAGGCCAGATACTGACATCTTCACTAATGCGTACATCTCCAATCACAGTTGCTGTCTCATCAATAAAAACATTTTTATCAATAGAAGGTGAAAGGTGTAAGTAATTCCTGATTGTTGATTTCCTCATAATTTAACCTCGTACTTGGTTTCACTTTATAAATAAGAAAAGCATAGCAGTCGATGGGGGAGGCTGGCGAGAGCAATGAAGTGTGATTGATAGAATATATCGAATAGACAACAACAAGGTGGGTCGTGTATTTTTGATACAGAAAATGTGTTTTCCGTATCAAAAATAGACGTAAAGTTCAAAAAGAGAACGAACAGAAAAAAAATTGAAATAAACACTTGCGCTAATCCGAGATCTCCCTATAATGCGCATCCACTGACCGGCGATGAGC
>NZ_PENW01000035.1 GCF_003144405.1 Proteus cibi | reverse complement strand
TTTAAATGGTACGCCCTACAGGATTCGAACCTGTGACCTACGGCTTAGAAGGGCGTTACATACTGATTTCATTGAGTTTTATATAATTTCACAAGTTTTCATCTTTTTGATTTATAAGGATTTATATACCTTGCATGATTTCAGCTAGTTTCATATCATTTCTTCGTTACTTGACCCGTTACTTGACCCGCAAACAACCTGTAAATGGAAATTAGTTATGGCTAGCGTATTACTGACTGATAGTAAAATACGAGGACTGAAATCAAAGAAATCTGCGTATTATACTTGGCAAGCATCAGCGACTAGAGGCACTGGACGCCTTGGTGTAAAAACATATCCATCTGGAAGAAAAGTTTTCGTCTACCGCTACTTCAAAGATGGAAAAGAGAAATTTATATCGCTTGGTGATTACCCTAATTTATCACTAGCAGATGCTGCAGTAAAATCCGTAGCAGCTGCTACCGAATCATTATCCCCAGAGAGAATTAAATATGAACACGCCACAGTAAAACAGCTTTTTGATGATTACATTGAAGATCAAAAACGACAAGGCAAGCGTTCATATGATAAAACTCGAAACAGACTAAATCAGGTTCTAGATAGTAAGCATATTGATGCCTCTATGCCTGCAAAAGATGTGACTCCAGATCATATAAAAAGAATACTTTCTGAGTTTATCTCCCGAGGTGCTTTAGCTGGCTCAAACAAGGTAAGAGCAAACCTACATGCGGTATTCAACTTCGGTTTATTTGCCGATAATGATCCAGCAAAAATAAACGAGCGCGTTATTTATGGGTTGGAGCGAAATCCTGTCACTGTGGTTCCTAGACAAAAAGGTGCAGATAAAGCGTTAGATAGATTTTTATCATGGGATGAGCTGAGACTATTATTAGAGCTATTCAATAAGCCTACCATAGAATGCCCTATTAACTCAGATTATGCGCGTCTATTTCTATTTTGCGTTTATTCCGCAGGACAAAGGCCATGGGAAATTCTGGCTAATACTCGCGACAATTGGGATAAAAAGAACAATACATTAACGGTCCCACCCCACATTTCAAAAACAGGCGATTATCATGTGATCCCTTTGGTACGGCCTGCTATTGATATTCTGAATATCCAAGAGCTCTTGTATCCAACATCAAATTATCTGTTTCCTGCTGACACCAAAGAAGGGCACCTGTTAACATCTGAATACGCTAAACAATTAAATAAATTTTGTAAGAAAAATGAGTTTGAGAAATTTACACCTAGAGATGTGAGAAGAACATTTAAAACATTAGCTGGAGAGATGGGAATTAGTTCTGAATTAAGGGATATGGTGCAAAACCACAAAAGACCAGGAGTTTCTCAAAAGCATTATGATAGATATGATTATTTAAGAGAAAAACGTGAAACGCTTGATACATGGTGTGAAAAGCTATTGTCACTTAAAGATGGATAATGATTATTTTACGTAAAGTTAATCAATGCTGGAGTTTTTAAGTAATAAAGAAAGCCTCATTTGAGGCCTTCTTTAAAAAATACTAATTTAAATTACCATTCAAAACCAACACCAGCTCCCCACACCATTTCTCCTTCAGTTGATGTGGATACAGATGAACGGATTACAACATTATCTTTAATGCGAGCTGAGCCACCCGCTGCAATTGATTGCTCACCATCGAACCCACCGATACCAACACCAAATGAATAAGTAGCCGAACCAGACAATTGTGGAATGTTTGTCATCGCAGAAACACCAGAGATACCACCTGCTGCACGTTTACGGTTAGCATCTACTTGGTTTTGCATGCTGTTAAAACGAGAGTCAGTATAAGCCATAGAAGTTTTCAATGTTTCGCGCTGACCTTGAATACGATCCGTACGTTCTTGATTGATCGCTACTGTGTTGTTAGCACCGATAGCTAATGCTTCATTCGCTTTGTCATTGATAGTACGACCTGCGTTGATAGCAGTATTCGCTTTAGCAATTACTTCGCCCTTTACTACTGGTGCTTTGTTGATTAACGCACCACCCGCAGTTTTACCAGCATCTTTAACATTGTTAACGATCACCTGACCTTTATTGACTGTATTTTCTAATTTCTCAATACGACCATCTAAGTCATTAGCACCCGGAACCATACCAGCGATTGCATTATCAATTTCGCCTTTAACGTAATCTTTACCCGCTTGCGTATTATCCGCTATAGCTTGGTCGATTTCGTTCTTAACGTAATCTTCTGCTTTCTGTTTAGCATCGTCTTTAGCTTGTTGTAAACCATCAACTACAGCGTGGCCATTTTTAGTAACAGTTGCGCGAATATTAGCGAGAGCTTGTTTCTTGTATTCATTAAGAATCGCATCTACGTCTTCTTTAGAAGTCGCGTTATCGATACGAACTAATAAATCATCATAAGCATCTTGACCGTCGTTACGCAGTTCTTGTTCTAAACGGTTGGATTCGTTTTGACCCATCGCAATGAGTTTCTTCGAATTGTCCTCAAGCTTAGCGTCAACGTCAGCAATGATAGTTGTGTTACCTTCAACGATTTGTTGTTCTAGGTTAGTAATTTTGTCGCCACCGATTTGAATCGCGTTGTCAACTTTGCCACTGATATTCGTTAATTCAGTTTTACCCGCTTCAACGTTCATATCAATTTGGTTTTGTAAATTAGTAATCCAATAAGTGCCGTCTTCAATCGCACCGTCAACTTTACCGCTTACATTAATGATAGCTTGTGAATTATCATCACCTTGCTGTTTCAGGTTAGCGTAAGCAATTTCACCACGTTTAACTTGACCATCAACATTTGCGTTAGTTGCATCGATTTGATCTTGGAAATCTTTAACCACTGTTTCAGCCGCATCTTTTGCAATGTTAACTTGGTTGCTAACTTCGCCTTTGATTTGGTTAACGTATTCGTTATTACCTTCAACGATATCTTTCTTGATGTTAATTGCTAAATCTTTAGCATCAAGTTTTAACTGGTTAGTGACGTCTTTGCTAATATCATTTTTGATGTTAACAATTGTTTCACTGTCACCGATTGCGATATCACCGATTTCATTTAACACGTTGTTAGTGATTTCAGTTTTAGCACCTTCGTACTTGCCGTTTACATTGGCTTTGATACCATCTTTGTTATTAACCCAAGAGTTATTGATGTCACCTTTAATACCGGAGACAGCAGCGTTTACACTTGTATTAATTTCGTTAGTGATATCTGTGCGAACACCTTCGTAAACGTCACCTGCTTTGTTTACAATGACGTCTTTGTTAGCAACGATAGAACCTGCAACGCCTTCAACTTTAGTGATTTTGTTGTTAATGATTTCTACATCATTAGTGACTGAATCAACTTTAGCATTGACATTGTTGTAAGCGTCGTTACCTTTCTGCTCTAAGGCTTCTAATTCAACACGGTCTGCTTTCACATCTTCTAAACGCTGAGTTTCAGTGTTAAGTTTAGTGATTGCCAGTTTGTTGTTATCAGCTGTGTATTCAACGTTGGTTAAACGCTCACCTTGTTTAGAGATGATTTTGTCTTGAGCTGCGATATCACTAGTGTTTTTAGTAATACGTTGCTCGAAGTCATTTGCGGTTTCTTTAGCGCCGTTAACTACTAAGTTAACTTTGCTACCTTCGTTGTTTACTAAATTAGTTACTGAGTTATCGATAACGTTATTAACCACACCAGAGATATTACCTTTGATGCTGTCAGTGTTATCTTTAACATAGTTGCCTAATTTGATTGCGCTGGTTAACACTGTAGTGCTTGCATTAGTAATGCTGTTCACTTTGCCATTAAGCTCAGTGTAAGCATCTTGACCTTTGCTTTCTAAATCTGCTAAATCAGTTTTATCAGCTTTAGTTTCTTGTAGTCCTTCGATGCGTTTGTCATTACCATCAATACGTGCGGTGTGATTGTTAAGACGATTATCTTGTTCTTGGTTTTTCAGAGCAAACTTGCCGTATAGACCAGCGTTTTCTTTATAACCATAGAACTCACCATTAGGGCCAACAACTAACTTGTCACTCTCTGCGCGTAAGAAACCGTCGAACTCACCTTTGTCATTAAAGTGAGGTTGACCGCCGAAAGTTAATTCCCATACGGCTTCGTTTTTGGCTTTGTTAGATTGAATGTTTTTCTGGTTGTCGGCGATACGACGGTCAAAATCATTTGCCGTTTCTTTCGCACCATTAACCATTACATTAACACTACTGCCTTCGCTGTTGATATAATTTGTTACCGAGTTATCGACAGCTGCATTTAACTTACCATTGATTTCATCTTTATTGTCAATCAAATACTGAGCTGTGTTTTCAATACGTGTATTAACATCAGCAACAAAATCCTTACCTTTGTTTTCTAAGTCTGTCAAATCAGACTTATCAGCTTTAGTGTCTTGTAAAACTTCGATATTACTCTCGTTGGTCGTGACACGACCTTCAAGATTATTTACTTTATTCAACGCTTCCGACGAATTCTGATTGGCTTGTTCAACATTAACATTGATGTTATTAACTTTCTGGTCAGTTGCGTTCTGATGAGCTTCAACTTCCATGATGTCTAACATAATGTGATGTTGATCCTGAGTATACTTATTCGGGTCTTGAACTGCCATTGTATTACTAGAGAAAACTACGGAAGCGATGATAAGAGAAAGAGTTGATTTTTTCATATAGATAACCATAAACTGTTAACTTAATAATGATGATTAAGATAATAGTTATTTGTTGATTTAAATATTTAAGGTATTTAAATCCTAAGTTATCAAGAGCCTCAATTCTATAAAATATAAGTATATTATCGTATTATCATGCAACAAAAATAATCATCAAAAAACGATGATGCATGAATTTAAACAAATAAAAACAGAAGATTAAAAAAATATTTAAAAAAAAAACATATAATAAAATACACATTCAGTTACATTGGGTAATAAATAATTTATATATCCCTCATTAAATATGGCTTTTAAATGTTATTTTTATTGTTCAATGATAATTACAAATAGAAAAACTATTCCTCTTCTTTTTGTCTGTGTTCCTCTTCCGCTTTCTGTGCTTCTTCCATCTCACGCATTCTCACGTTATAGATTGATTGCTCTGGCATCTGTACACGAACGGAAATAAAACGACCATCAGGAATATCAATTGGGTCACCGTCATTAAAACCCTCAATATCATTACGGGCGAATTTAGGTGCGTTAGGATGAGTGCGGTGATACGTTTTAACGAGAATAGAGCCGTCTTTGTTAATTTCAGCGTCAACCCAAATAAGAGGCTGTTTATTGACATCGAGTGGAATTTCAATACCGCCATCGACACCACCCCAGCCTGCATCAGCATTAAAACCTAATACACCTTCAATGAGATATTCACCTTGCCTTACTCGAGTAACCGTAGCGCCTTCTGATTCATCGTTAGTAGTGAATGTGCCGTCTGGATTGATGTCGATGATAGGAGAGGCTTTTTTGTAGAATCCGTTAGAGTCTGGTTTAGCGTTACCCAAATGAAGCACTTCATAAG
>NZ_PENW01000006.1 GCF_003144405.1 Proteus cibi | reverse complement strand
GATGACTGGCGAAACCATGGGTATTTTATCGCACTCACTTTATGGCAAAACCCCCGAAGAACTTACTGAGTCTGAAAAGCAAAATATAAGTGCATGGGCAACGTTAGCTTCCGGCATTGCCGGTGGTTTAATCAGCGATAATAGCGCATGCGTTGCCAATGCCGCTCAAGCAGGGAAAGTGGTGGTTGAGAATAATTATTTAACAGCTAAACAAATAATTTCATGGCTTGAAAAGTATTATCTTGCTTCTACGGATGAAGAAAAGAAACATTTAGTTGGCTTAGGAAATAAAGTCGATATGGAACAACAGCAAAAAGCGATGGAAACTAGGATCACTAAAGAACATTTGGTTCAACAGCAAGATGAATTAATTTTACTTATTCAATCAGCAGAATGTGATGTTCATTGTAAATCAATTGCTGAATATAGTATCAAAAAACTGGATCCTATCATTGAACATTATAGTGAGTTACAGCGTGGTAATAATATTCCACGAGCCGTTATTGCAACGACAACATTAGGTTTACCAATAATGAGTAAGGCTATTAGCCCTTATGTATCGAGTTGGTTAGGTAGCACAACTGTCGCTAGCCGTGTGATAGGTGTAACAACTACGGGCACAGCAAATTTAGGCATGCAAGGGTATAATATTTACACAGAACCAGACGCGAGCTTTAGTTATGCAAGCTTCGGTTCTTCTTTATTAACAGGAGGAATAACACCAGGAATGGGGTATTGGGGAACGCTCACAACCAATACAACTGGTGCAGGTATTTCAAGTTTAATTGATGGGCAATCACCTTGGGTCTCCATGGGAGGCGCATTAGCTGGTTCAACAGTCGGCTATGGAGGCACAAAATGGCTAACTCATCGTCTGGATAATAAATTTAATCCTTGGTCTAGCGGACTTAAAGAGCGCCCATTAGTTGTAATGCCATCAATTACAGCTCCGCCGAGTGTATCGCCAATGCCTGGAATTATAGGTAACCTCCTTGGATCCACTGGTTCAGAGTATTTAAATAAAGAGACTAGCGGAGTATTGAAGGAAATCACAATAGAGAACGAAAATGAAAGTAATTAATTATTTTTTAATGTTATTTTTTTGTTACTTTGCACTGGTTTTTATTACATTCTTATTGCTTGGTTTTATTGTTGAATTTATTTATTATATGAAATTAGGTGTTTTTTATATTGATATATTTTTTTTAAAAAAACCGATTGTTTTTGGGGGAGTGTTTGGTTTGAGTTTTAGTGGTATTCATCTATTTGTGAATTATTGGGAAAATAAACATTGAATGGCTAATTCAATCATTAAATAGATATTAATTTTGTAGTGTCCAGCCAGACATCAGTCTGTAATTATTATCACCAAAAGGCGCAAGAAATAATGCTGAATATATGTGATTGGGTAGTATCAATTACATATATTCGCCGAGTGTTATGTTGAATTGCTGAAGGTAATCACCCTGCGGTGATGAAGGCCATAATCAATTGAATTACCTACGATCCAGCATAGCATGTGAGGATAAAGTGGATTTCTCACCATAAATTTTAGCAAATCCATGGCTTGGAGATTTATCTATTATTTCTGGAATAGCAGAAGAATTACTAGAGTTTTCTCAATTAAAAATATATCATCAAAAAATGAGATAATATCATCTTAATTAGTAATAGATTTTGATTTTTAATCTATTACTATGATGTGGATTAAAGCATAATTATATTATGAATATAAAACTAATTGAATATCTGCATTCTATTTATCCAGAATTACCAATCGATGTTAGCTATATGCGAGGTTATTCTGATGATGAAATAAAAAAAATCGAACGTTTATATGATATCGAAGTGAAAGATCAGCTATATGATTTTTTAACCAGCATAGGGCGTTGTAGTGGTGGTCTTTTTGGCGATGATCCTCTTCTTTTTTATAGAAATCAAAAAACAATAAGAGGAAGTATATTGATGCAATCAGGAATGAGAGAGGAACTATCTGCTATTCAACGGTATGATTTATTAGATAAAAAACCGTTTTTTATCTCCGTGGAAAGTTATACTCAATACTTTTTTGTTTTAACAACATCAGTTACATCTAATATTATTTATCAATATGATGAGAATGAAGAAATAGTGGAAGCTACTGATTGGGATCTAAAAAATTATTTGAGACATATAGTTAATGTTTATACTCGAAATTACGATGTGAAGACGTCTTTTGATCAACATGGTGAACTGATTATTATTTAATTGGTATTTACATTGGAGCCTGTAGATAACTTTGTGTAAGTAACCCATGTATTATTTGTAGGTGGTCATTTATTCAACTATCAAAGTGGATCATAAACCAGTTCATTGCTGAGCGCCAATTTTGTATCAGAATGGTCCACTTTTTTACTGATTTATCCGATGAAAATATCTTTCTTTCCTTTGTCATATGCCTAATAACGCTGTTCAGTAATTAGCTGGTTCAACAGTCGTCTATGGAGGCGAAAAATGGTTAACTCATCGTCTGGATAATAAATTTAATCCTTGGTCTAGCGGACTTAAAGAGCGCCCATTAGTTGTAATGCTATCAATTACAGCTCCGCCGAGTGTATCAGTAGTACCAAGTATTGTTGGAAGTACAATTGGAGCTATTGGTTCTGAATCAGCAAATAAAATAATTACAGAAGAACTAAAACCAGGGGATGAGAAATGAAACTATTTATATATTTTTTATGTTGGTCTTTGAGTATGTGTGTAACTATATTTTTAACAATAATCTTAATTAAACTTCTAGTTAAACTAATTATATATTTTGAAAAAAATTCGTTTATTTGGGAATTAAATGATTTTATTGAGGCATTAAAAATAGGAGGAGTAATGGGATTATTTTTAGGAGTAGTAATTTGTTTAGTTAACTATTTAGAATATAAAAGGCGTTAGTATGATTTTACAAAATGGGTAATAAAATTAATGCTCAAGTTACAGGGGGGATCAATTGATATAACTATTAAGCCTCTCATAAGCCTCTCAGGGTACATCAATTGCAGGGTGGAGCTATAAACGGATTATATGGACTTTCGAAGGATATGAAACCGAGCATAGTTCCGTTTCTGGTCTTTTGGGAAATATGGGGTCTGCTGGTCTAACTGAAACAACAAATGCTCTGATGCAAGAGGAAATTAAAGAGATTAAGGAGAAAATGGATGAGAGCAAAAAATGATCAACTAATGTTCGTGGTTATAATGAGCATTATATGTGGGCTTGCCATGTTTCTAATGATTATAATATTCTTTTTTGTTGGCAAATGCCTAATTTGGTGGTTTGTCAGTGGAGAGTTTACTTTTTCACATGAGTATGTAAAAAAGGCTTTCAGAGTAGGTTTGATCACAGGTCCAATAGCTGGAATAGGGACTTGGTTTGCAGAATATAAGTTACGTAGATGATGTTAAGATCCCAGTCTAAGTGCTGGAGTTTTCCTTTTAGCTACCACTCTGTCTCAATAATCTGGATAATTAATTGCCTGTGCTTAATGCACAGACCTACCTACACCTGCTACCCAGCCACCAGCCACAAATTCTACCATTTTCAGCAAGTATGACAGGATTATACCAACCAGTCAGACTTTGGCACGGGCGGTAAATACACCCGAGCTATTCAAGCCGTTACGGCATTTACGCAAGGCATTATGGGTGGCAATATTGTCACCGCGATTGCTAATGGCTCAGCGCCTTATCTTGCCAATGAA
>NZ_PENW01000032.1 GCF_003144405.1 Proteus cibi | reverse complement strand
TCAGTTTGCACGATGTTAAAAACGCACTCAGAAGCCCGCAAAACCGTTCTAAACTTTCAGCGTAGATTTGGGTGTTTTATAGGGTGATCGTGTCTTAAAATCGTTTCGAGGGGCTTTAATGGGGATGAACGGGAGGTTTTTGCTAACTAACTTGCCCGTTTAACATAAAAGGGATTGTATGAATCAATTTTAGCTAGAGTTTAAGGTTGTTCAAATTAATGTACAATGATTGCACTGTATAAATAACCAGGTGTAGCATGTATGGAAAAGCACTTTATCAATGAAAAGTTTTCACGAGATCAATTTACGGGGAATAGAGTTAAAAATATTGCCTTTTCAAATTGTGATTTTTCAGGGGTTGATTTAACTGATACTGAATTTGTTGATTGTAGTTTTTACGACAGGAATAGCTTGGAAGGGTGTGATTTTAATAGAGCCAAACTAAAAAACGCTAGCTTTAAAAGCTGCGATTTATCAATGAGTAATTTTAAAAACATTAGCGCCTTAGGTCTTGAAATTAGTGAGTGTTTAGCTCAAGGAGCTGATTTTCGAGGGGCTAATTTTATGAATATGATAACTACAAGGTCATGGTTTTGTAGTGCTTATATAACCAAGACAAATCTTAGTTACGCTAATTTTTCTAGAGTCATATTAGAAAAGTGCGAACTGTGGGAAAATCGCTGGAATGGCACTGTGATAACTGGCGCCGTGTTTCGTGGCTCCGATCTTTCTTGTGGGGAGTTTTCATCGTTTGATTGGTCTTTGGCTGATTTTACTGGTTGTGATTTAACGGGTGGGGCGCTTGGCGAGCTTGATGCAAGGCGAATTAATTTAGATGGAGTGAAGTTGGATGGAGAGCAGGCGCTTCAGCTTGTTGAGAGTTTAGGTGTTATTGTTCACCGATAAAATCTAGGTAAAAAACGCCTAATGCCCCAATGTGGTACTAATCAAAACGGAGCGAAGCGACATCTTCATCTTGTCTTTGCTTTTCTCCATGATCAGTTATTGGGTCATGGTCTCTTAGCTCGTTAATCTGGCTAAGTTTGGTTAGGTTGGGCTTCTTTCGACACTTCGCAATCCAAGAAATCCCTAGTCCGTTGATTGGTGCTCTTATCAGGTACGCACTGTAATCTTTCGATACCGCAGCGTGATTCGGAGGTAGAGCCGGAATTTCGTTTTCCGGTACGTTTTACTACCACAATTTGCCTGTTTATCCTTTCGGAGACCGGGCTAAGTCCGAGTCAATCAAGTGGTGCATTTGGGTTAATGTCGTTGGCTGGTATTTAATGAGAACGTGACAAGCGCCTCTCACGTTGCTAAGATTGGATTGCGACGTCTAATCTGAGCAACGAATGCACAAGATTTAGAGTACCAGAGCCCTGTGATGCTGTCACGGGGCTTTGTTACATCTGGAGCTTGGTAAACCTCATAAATTCAATTCGCAACGCTCGCCGCAAGGCGTGAACTTGTTTCACGTCGAGGAAGCGGAATTTCTCGAAAGCCTTATACTGTCTCCGTTCACACATGATCGGAGGGTGTCTCTATGTCTCAATTATTTCGTTTGGCATCGCCAGAAGATTACGAATACATCGAAGAATTAAATTTATGGGAATTGTCATTTGATAAGCGACCGGTTCAAGGGGTTCGTTGTGAAGATCCGGTGATCGGGGCAGAAAAATATAATCAAGGGCGTGAAAAATTTAAGGCGTTAGCGTCACGGCATAAAAAACACTGGAAACCGAACGGATTGACCTTTTCGGAGTTGATCCGCTGGGCAATAGAATGCGGAACTCCAGAACAATGTCAGCTTGTTTTAGCGTTATACCATTGCACAAACGATGATGATTATCAGGCGATGGGAATTCAGTTAAGCCGAAGTATTGATAATGCAAATGTCAGTCCGATCATCTTTTTCACAGGTAAAAATCAACGGTTATTAGGTGATATTTCGATGCTAAAACAGCTCGAAGAAAAGGTGCGCTGACGTTAGGTTTACCTATTATTTTATGTATTATCCTATCTATTATTCTATCTCTTATTTTATCTATTTCGTCTGTAATAGGTAGAATAATACATAGAATAAGATACAGAATAATAGATAGACACAAGATGACGTTGTGTTATTTCTTACCCATTAATCCACCTGTTATTCTACCTATTACTTTACCCGTTATTGCACCCAATTTAGGTATAACGGGCAGAATAACGGGTGAAATAATGGGTAGAATCATAGTTTTACTAACTTGCACCCCATGATACTTTCAGTATCAATGCCACTCATTTTCTGGACGAAAATGAATGACATAAGGCTCCGCCCTCTGGCTATTTTCTTCGGCTGGACGCCTGCGAAAAAAACCATTCACCCAAGCCCGTCAAACTCACTGCGTTCGTCTGACCACCCCCTTTTTTCGCCCCTGTATTTGGTCGCTCAAAAATGTGGTGGTCAGACGCTTCGCTTGACGGGGGGCTTTGCCCCCAAAACGAAACACGTTCACTGGGGTTCACTTGCCATCGCTGGGGCGTGTCATTTCGTTTCGGCTCCCCCTGTTTTTCCCTTTCTTCGCTGGACGCTCATCAGGATAAAAACAAAAAGCCTACCGCCCTCGTTTTACTCGGTTGGTCAAATCGCTTCTTGCCACAAAACAAGTTTGTGACTTTCAGCGATTTCGCATCGTTTTACTTGTCAGTTTGCACGATGTTAAAAACGCACTCAGAAGCCCGCAAAACCGTTCTAAACTTTCAGCGTAGATTTG
>NZ_PENW01000022.1 GCF_003144405.1 Proteus cibi | reverse complement strand
CTTATGAAGTGCTTCATTTGGGTAACGCTAAACCAGACTCTAACGGATTCTACAAAAAAGCCTCTCCTATCATCGACATCAGTTCTGACGGCACATTCACAACCAATGACGAATCTGAGGGCGCTACGGTTACTCGAGTAGCTCAGGGCGAATACCTTATCGAGGGTGTATTAGGTTTTAACTCAGATGCAGGATGGGGGGGTGTTGATGGAGGTATTGAAATTCCACTCGATGTAAATAAACAGCCACTCATTTGGGTTAACTCTAAAGTTAACAAAGACGGTTCTATTCTCGTGAGAACGTATCACCGAACTCATCCTAATGCGCCTAAATTTGCCCGTAATGATATTGACGGCTTCAATGACGGTGACCCGATTGATATTCCTGATGGTCGTTTTATTTCCGTGCGTGTACAGATGCCAGAGCAATCAATCTATAACGTGAGAATGCGTGAGATGGAAGAGGCGCAGAAAGCGGAAGAAAATCAGAGTACCAATGAATATACTACATGTTGAAATCTAAATTATAATCGTGTGTTATATTTTTTCTTTTTTTATATAGAGTCTTTGGACTACGAGTATAGATACGGAAGATGTGTCGCGTAGTTAATTGTATAACATCTCGTAGCAAACAGGTATATTTACCAAACTATCACTAAGTATTAAGAGATGAATAATGTTATCTAATCGTAAACTTGATGGTGTTGTTTTTAATAATGAGATTAATGAGTTTTATCGAAAGCCAAGGCTAATTGAAGGGGCAGCAATGTTTGGTCCCAAAAAGGTTGATGACCCAATAAAAAAACGCCAAGAAATAAAGTCATCGTTGTTTGAAAGCTTCATTTTACACAAAGAAGTAAACTTCAAAGTTGAAGGGGAAAATGCCCCGTTATGCTTCCTGATTAATGAAATTGGATTAAGGGGAGTGGAGGAATTAATAGATGATAATGCAATTAGTTTTACATTATGGAACCCATTTATTTGTGCTGTTAATCATCCTTTTACAGGCGTACTTCCCGCGTCATTAGGAAGATTTCAAGGTGACCCATATTCAGACCCAGAGCAATCGATAGAGTTAAGTTTGAAATCTGACGCTATGGATGCCAGCATTAAGCGTAGAGAAGCAAAAATGTTGGTAAAGAAATTAAGGGACTCCTATGTGGCGGTACCAATAGGTTTAGAGGAAAGCTGTCTAGATGAAGCTGAGTCCGCCCTAAAAAGCGGAAAATTGAAGAAGGTTGGGTTAACACTGGACGGAAGAGACGTTAACCAACTAACTAACTATGAAAAAGATATATTTGCAAAATGTGCATCTGATTTACTTGATTATAAATATGCTATTACCAAGCACGCTATGGCCAGTCCGACGAGCAACATTAATTTTTTATTTGATGATACACTGTCAAAAATAAAAAACATGCCTAAAGCAAACATAATGTCATCAATTCTTACATTTGAAAATTTTCCTGATTTACAAAGTGCATTTTGTCTAATGGGGCAACCAATGGATGAACTCTTAAGGATAAGGAAAAGCAGAAATGCTGAAAAGTTCAGAGAGTGGATTAGTAATATAAACGAATCGACTGACCCTTTGGATATTCAGAGAATGTATGTAGAAAGCAATCAGAATCCTAAAGGCATATTTGACAAATTTTGGGGAAAATCAATAAAAAGTGCAACAATGATGTATTTGGGATATAAGTTAGGCAGTGTAATTGATCCAACTATCAACCCAGCCATCGGCGTGATTGGAGGAATGCTTCTAAAGCAATACTCGCTTGATATGTTAGATAATTATTTTTTAACAGAATTAACTAAAGGATGGACGCCAAAATTATTTATAAATGACCTTAAAAGTGTTAAATTTAAATATTCAACATAGAATTGACGTTGTTTTTAGTGGCTGTACGGCGATAAATAAACACAAAACAATCCATACATATGATGAGTAATCAATCACGATGACTGATACTACAAATATCAGCACTATACAGAAAGGTCGCATCCCGCTGTTTGATAACGTTAAGCTATTCCTTATCATCCTTGTTTTGCTGGGTCACGCGGCGGATTACTACACCTCGCAATACAAAGAGGCGAGATGTTTTTTTCTGTACGTATACTCATTTCACATGTTGGAGTTTATCTTCGTGTCCGGCTTTTTTCTAAGAAGATGCTGACGAACAAGCCTTAACCTTCCTTCTCATACTCGAACCAGTGCGGAAACCTCTTCCCGATCTCCCTGCAGTGTTCCAGTCTCTCTCTGAAGTACGGGTGTAAGTGCTCTGGCTGCTGGTTTTCTGTTTCGTACAGATCATACTGTAGTCCGAGTCTTTCTTTATATGCGACACCACTTGCGGATAAATCGACATTAATTTTATCTTTTTCTTCTTGAGTTAGGTTTGCGAGATTCATAATGGATCCGGTTAGTTTTTTGTAGAGTATAGCAGGGTGTGGAATTAAAAATGAGGAGGTGGTATAAAAGTATCACCTTTCTTTTTTACTGTTCAAAAAATATCTAGCATCAGTCGTGGTTGTATAGGATTTTGTATAGAAGAATAATTCTTATTAAATTTACACTTATAAATCAACGCTTTATTTCTTTTGTTTTATTCTCTCCTCCTCCGCCAT
>NZ_PENW01000012.1 GCF_003144405.1 Proteus cibi | reverse complement strand
TTATATAAACATCTTTAGTAACAGAGATTATATTTCCCTCTAAGTTTTCAACATTTAATGTTCCGAGAATTTCACAACTCTCCTCAATAACTACATTTTTTAAACGTCCAGAAGTTGCCTCTATTTCTCCTCTTGCTTTTATATTCTGAAACTCAGCAAACCCATTTTTATTAATTATCCAGCTCGGTCTCCCATTTAAATAATTATTAGATTGAATCACATTTCCTATTTTTGCATTTGTAATAGAGCCATCTTCGATAAATAAATCTCGAATAAACAATTGCCCATTTTTGGCATACATGAATAATTCCATCTTGCCATTTGATGGGTTATACCAAGCAAAATTATTGGCGTTGTAACCAAAGAATGATTCGAGCTTTCCATTCTTAACTTGAGCACTAATCACTTGCCCTGCTGCATTATATTTCACGTTGTTATGAACAATCGTGATATTAATGGAATGCGTGACAACACCGTCGCCTGATTGCTCAAATTCAGCCTGCATTTTTTGGTTAATCATGCCCTGCTGTTTGCCAAATTGCGCTTGTACCTGTTCTTCGGATTTAGCCATGGCTTTATTCGTTTCAGATATCGCTTCTTTATTTGTTGCAACATCAGCACGAATACGACCAACTTCTTTATCTGTATTGCCTAACTTCTGGTTGGTGTCAGCTAAATTTTGGTTAGTTGTTTTTAACTCTGTGCGGATCTCCGTAGTTGTTTGACCGAAAGCTTTATCTAAATCAGAAATCGTTGTTTTAACTTCTTTAATTTCAGAGTTAAATGTATTTTCTGCATTATCAATTGATGAGTAGAGCTGAGTAACAGTCTGTGCCCACGCTTCGTTATCCGTTGCACGAACTTGCCATAGCTCTTTGATCCCAGCCTGTGATTGACCGTGTTTCACTAACAAACTGCGTGATAGTTGAGAGTCAGAGTTACTAAGAATGAGCGCTGTCTCAGCATTCCAATCTAATTTTTCACTGAGTTGTTTGCCGGCATCTGCTGTCATGAATTGGCCGTCTAGCTCATCGAGTATTTCTTTGGTATTACTATTAGGCTCCCCTTTGGCTTCAACAAACACTGATTTTCCAACAGCGTTTATACTGCGAACATAAATATAATAGATATGCCCTGCTTTCAGGTTGCGCCCTTGAATAACCCACATCGTACTGATACCTAAATATTCAGCACGACTTTCCACTTCGCGAATATCGGTGATCTGTTTTTCTGAAAACCAAAACTCATACTGTGCTCGTAAGCTATTTTGACCACCAGAACGAGGAATAATACCCAAGCTAAAATAACCTGACTCCACTTCAATATAACTCGGTGGTAGGGGTGGATTAATCGCAAATGAGGTTGTGGCCACCTCGCCTTTTTGTTTCCGATCATTTTGAGGTACGACGGATAAAACGTAATTTCCTTGAGGCAAACCACCAAAACGATACATCGTATCCGAGGTTGAGGCGGTGCCGACAATACGATCACCCGTAGTGAGTTTTAATAAAAAATCGACTCCTCGACTGGAATAAG
>NZ_PENW01000028.1 GCF_003144405.1 Proteus cibi | reverse complement strand
TGAACTGACCCCAATTTATTGGACAGTTTAAATTAGTTAGGTAAAGACTGAGTTCGGTATTGAACTGGACTCAGTCCTTTTAATTTTATCTTGATTCTTTCAGTATTGTAATACTTGATATATTCATGAAGTTCTTCTTCTAGTTCATCCAAGTCTTTAAATTGCTTTGTATAAAAACATTCTGTTTTTAATATGCCAAAAAAATTCTCTATTACTGCATTATCTAAACAATTTCCTTTTCGTGACATACTTTGAATAATTCCTTGTTTCTTAAGGCTATTGTGATAACGACTCATTTGGTATTGCCATCCTTGGTCTGAATGCAGTATAAGCTCATCTTCCTGAGTCAATTTCGAAAAGGCTTGGGTAAGCATCTGCTCAATCATGTTGTAGTGAGGACGTCTAGCTATTTGATAGGAAACAATTTCTTGATTAAATAAGTCAAGAATAGGCGAAAGATAAAGCTTTTCACCTTTTACCTTAAATTCGGTGACATCAGTAACCCATTTTTCGTTAGGCTTGCTAGCATTAAAATTTCTTTCGAGATGATTATCAGCAATTCGACCTAATTGGCCTTTATAAGAGCGATATTTTTTAGGTCTTACAATAGATTTTAGTCCCTGAACCTGCATTAACCGCTGTACTTTTTTATGGTTAATAACAACTTTATTTCGCAGTACAGCAGTGATCCTTCGATAACCATATCGACCTTTATGTTGATGATAAATCGCCTTTATTTTATCTTTTAATAATTTGTCTTTTGAATCATGACTATTTTTTTGATGGTAATAAAATGTACTTTTTGATAAAGAAAGCGCACGTAATAAAACCAAAATAGGATAAACCATTTTTAGTTGATTAACGATGGCAACACGTTGTTTTACCGTCGTTCTGTTTCCTGTAATTCTTGTAACTTTTTTAAGCAAGCATTCTCAGCACGCAAATACTCAAGTTCCTTTAAAAGTTCTTTAACCGATTTATCTTTATCGTTCTTAGGTAATTCTTTTTTCTTTTTAGTCAATGTAGGTCTTCCTTTTTTCTTGGGGGCTAGCGCTTTAATTCCATGAATATCCATAATATTTTTCCATTCCAGTATGATTGTAAAGGCTGGAATATTAAAAAGGGCAGCCGTTTCTCTGGCAGAAAGCGAATGTTCTACCATATGAGACAATATATGCATTTTTAGCTCAAGAGAATAGATAGTTTTGGATTTTCGAGGCTTAATCCCCTCAATACCATGCAATTGATAAGCGGAGCACCAGAGACGAACCTGAGACTTATTGATAGAAAAATGCTTAGCCGTTGTTCGGAGACTATTACCTTCGAGATAAAAATTAATCACATTTAGTTTAAAATCAAGAGAATATTTAGCCATAGAAAAACACCCCAAAGTTGGTGTCCAACTTTTGGGGTGCAGTTCA
>NZ_PENW01000021.1 GCF_003144405.1 Proteus cibi | reverse complement strand
GTAACTCAGCACTTCATACGATTGCGGTTCACCTTGAGCATTAATAAGTGTGACGCTTGATTTACCGCTTTTGGGTGTGTCGATATTACGATCTAAGGTTAATGTTTGAGAGGTATAATCAATGTGTGTTATGCGTCCACCGATTTGATTATCGGCATAATAATTATCAGCAATTTCGATAATATCACCCGGCATATGGCGTAAGCCTTCACTGCCAACAGTAAACTCAACCGTCTGTGTCTCTAATTTCTCCGTGGTTAATAACCAAAGACCATGACGATGGGCTTGTCCTCGGCTAGTACAACCAAAGGCATCGACGCGCATCACATTGCGCCCAAAGCGGGCAATACTGGCATCATCTTCAACCAGCTCAACACTGGTTTTCCAGCCATTATCAGGATCAATAAAACGAACTTCGACAGCGGTATGACGCGATTTTAATGCACTAAAACTATACTGAAAGTTACCCTCAATCACATTGGCATTGGTATAAGGCCACACCACATCAGACGGTCTATCTTGAATAAAGGTTAATGTTCGCCCGTTCCAGACTGGCATAATGCGCATCATGGCACACATATCGCCCATGACATCATAGGCTTTGCGCATATCCGTAATGTAGGCATTACACGTCATACGGGGCTCTTTTCCACCAAAACCATCATCAACCTGCTCATCACAATAACGACCAATTGCATACAGAGCGAATTTATCGACCTCGCTGATATTGAGGCGTTTCCCCATGCCATAACGCGGATGGGTTAATAAATCCCATAATATCCATGCGGGGTTGTTAGTAAATGCGGGCTTAAAGGTGCCATCCCAAATTCCCGAGTAAATCCGTTTATCTGGATCATAATTACTCGGTACCTGAATAATACGACCTTTAATTAAATAATTACGGCGTGGAAATTTATTGCCAAACTGTTCACTATCAAACATTAATCCTGCAACAGCAGACCCCGGATAGGTTTGTGAAATATCGACTAATTCAGAATAACTTGACCAAATGGTATTATTTTGAATTTTGTCAGACGTGCTGTCTTGAGTGATACGGATCATGCGCAGACTGAATGGCACGGGGGGTAAATTATCCAATACAACGGCCATTAAGTAAGGTGAGTTAGAGCGTTTGCCATTAATCGTGACGTTTTTCTCTGTTATCCATGCCCCATTGCGC
>NZ_PENW01000024.1 GCF_003144405.1 Proteus cibi | reverse complement strand
AATTAACCTAATACTTTAGCAACAACGCCCGCACCTACTGTACGGCCACCTTCACGGATAGCGAAACGTAAACCGTCGTCCATCGCGATTGGGTGAATCAGTTCAACGATCATGTTGATGTTGTCACCTGGCATTACCATTTCTACGCCTTCTGGTAATTCGATAGTACCAGTTACGTCAGTTGTACGGAAGTAGAACTGTGGACGGTAGCCTTTGAAGAATGGAGTGTGACGACCACCTTCATCTTTGCTCAGAATATAAACTTCTGATTCGAATTTAGTGTGTGGCTTGATTGAACCTGGTTTTGCCAGTACTTGTCCACGTTCGATTTCTTCACGTTTAGTACCACGCAGTAGAACACCAACGTTCTCACCTGCACGACCTTCGTCAAGTAATTTACGGAACATTTCAACGCCAGTACAAGTTGTTTTAACTGTTGGTTTGATACCAACGATTTCAACTTCTTCACCAACTTTAACAACACCACGCTCAACACGACCTGTTACTACTGTACCACGGCCTGAAATTGAGAATACGTCTTCGATTGGTAACAGGAATGGTTTGTCAATTGCACGCTCTGGTTCTGGGATGTATGAATCCAGTGCTTCTGCTAATTCAACAATTTTTGCTTCCCACTCTGCTTCGCCTTCCAGTGCTTTCAGCGCTGAACCACGGATTACTGGAGTGTCATCACCTGGGAAATCGTACTGAGACAGAAGTTCACGAACTTCCATTTCAACTAATTCCAGTAACTCTTCATCATCTACCATGTCACATTTGTTCAGGAATACGATGATGTAAGGAACACCAACCTGACGACCTAACAGGATGTGCTCACGAGTTTGTGGCATTGGGCCATCTGTCGCAGCAACAACCAGGATAGCTCCGTCCATTTGCGCAGCACCAGTGATCATGTTTTTAACATAGTCGGCGTGACCTGGGCAGTCTACGTGTGCGTAGTGGCGAGTTGGTGTGTCATATTCTACGTGTGAAGTAGAGATGGTGATACCACGAGCTTTTTCTTCTGGTGCGTTATCGATTTGATCGAATGCACGAGCAGCACCACCGTAAGTTTTAG
Organism: Proteus cibi; assembly: GCF_003144405.1. GTDB lineage: Bacteria > Pseudomonadota > Gammaproteobacteria > Enterobacterales > Enterobacteriaceae > Proteus > Proteus cibi. The sequence goes on along the minus strand of NZ_PENW01000024.1, from coordinate 82 downwards.
CTAAAACTGTAGTGATTGCAGCAGTCAGAGTTGTTTTACCGTGGTCAACGTGGCCGATAGTACCAACGTTAACGTGCGGTTT